>CAZMZW010000001.1:0-661080 GCA_964571135.1 uncultured Anaerolineaceae bacterium
CTTTCTGTTGGTTTTGGTGTCCAACTTTTGGGGTGCAGTTCATTGCAAGCCGCCCCTTTTGTTATTAAAAATCTATTCGTATCTTAAAGCAGTAACGATATCCATCCTGGCAGCCTGGCGCGCCGGAATGAGGGCAGCCAGCACTCCAAAGATGAGGCCTACGGCAACACCAATCAAAATCCCTGCATAAGGGAATTCATACTGCATCACAAAACCGCCAGCGTTCATGGCGCCCACCAGCACATAACCCATCCATAGGCCGATCAGGATCCCTAGGCCAGTGCCCAGGATGGCCAGCAGCAGGCTTTCGATCAGGATCATTCCACGGATCATTCCGCGCGAACTACCCAGGGCACGCAGCATGCCAATTTCGCGGGTGCGTTCGATGACGTTGATTGCCAGGGTATTTACCATTGCCACCAGCGCCGGGGCAGCCAGTACAGCCATGAAAGCGTACAGCATGAGCATGGCATCATTAAAAGCTTTCATCGATGTTTCTTTGAATGTGAAGGCATCCAATACGGTGAAAGCCGGGTAACCGCTGACTAATTGAGTGACTGCGGCTTTCACTTCGGCTGCATTTGAGCCTTTGGAAATATTTGCCATCAACAGCAGATCGCTAATCTCATGAAAGTCGCGTTCCAGGTTGGCCTGTGAAATGTAAGCGGTGGCCAGCTTGGCATTGAGATAATCCATGCCCACCCCGACCACGGTATAGGGTTGGTCGCCTTCCGGGGTTTGCAGGGTGAGGGCGTCGCCCAATTGAACCTTATTTTGGACAGAAAAGATCCCATTGACGATGATGGAGCGCCCATCACCAAGGGAGGTATAAGCGGCATTGCTGCCCTTGCTGAAGACCAGACCGGACACTTGCGGGTAAGTGACCGGATCGATACCGATCACCTGCAGGGAACTGCCTTTGGTTTGAGTGTTGGCCAACCGCAGGGAAGTGACCATTTGAATACCCGGTAATGCACTTAGATCTTGATTTAATTTGGGGGCAGCACCCAGATTTCCGCCGCCTAAAACCAGGGATTGCGGCATCACCAGCAGGTCCGCACCCAGAGAGCGGTCAAGATAACCGGTGAAACCGATCGTAATGCTGGACATAATTCCTGCCAGGGCAATGATCACTGCAAGGGCGATCATCATCGTGGAGGCAGTGACTGCAGCCCGGCCGGGCTGGCGCACGAGGTTACCCTGGGCAACCCGTCCTTCACGAGCTAAGAATACTCCCAACAGACCGCCAAATATTTTTGCCACCGGCTGGACCAGGACGGGGGTCAGCAGCACGATGCCCACCAATACCAGCAATGTGGCAAATGAAATGACCTGAAAGTTTCCACTTATTAGAGCAACCAGCGCGGCAAGCACCAACACAATGCCTATTATTGCATTGCGGCGGGCTACTTTTTCATAGGCGCTTCCCAGAACTGGACGCAGAGCTTCCAGAGGGGCGGTCCGCGCGGCAGCCAGAGCCGGGAGGAATCCGCTTAATAAAGTAAAGCCAACCCCAACTATGATGGTAAAGACAATATTAGCAGTGGAGTAGATGGGCCAGGATGAGAGGGAATGCATAAATGTAGCCAGCATGGGACCGAGCAGGTTGAGAATCCAGGCAGCGAACAAGTAACCCAGCAGCATTCCCAGTGCAGTGCCCACCACCCCTTGAATGAAGCTTTCGAAGACAAAAATGCCCACCACTGTGCTGCGGGATGCGCCGATGGCGCGCAGCATGCCCAGGTCATGGCGGCGTTCGGCCACTACAGTACGGAAGGTGTTGTAAATAATGAAGCTGGCCATACCCAGAGCCATAACACCGAAAATATAAAAAGCCACCTCACCAATTTTCAGGCTGGCCAGCAGGTCTGTGCCAACCTCGGCCTGACCGACCTGGAAGTCCTTATCCAGGTTTGTTAGCACCTGGGTTTGAACGCTGGTCTGGTTGGCACCCGTTTGATAGAGTGCCTCAATGGTATTGATCTGCCCATCCATATTCAACAGGCGCTGAGCCGTGGGCAGGTTAACGTAAATATCCTCGGTACCGGAAGAGAAAGTGACACCCAGTAATCCAACCACCCGCAGTACAGCCTTACCCTGGGCAGAGGGGATGGTGAGGGTGTCGCCAATGTTTATTTTCAAGAGAGTGGCAACCGTCTCAGGGATCACCACCGCTAGATCATCTGAAGGAAGCAAAAAACGCCCAAATTTAATAGGGTACTGGCGCACCTGCTGTGCGTCCTGGGGATTTAATCCGGTGATGGTGAAAGCGCTGACGCCGTTAATGGAATCGTTGCTGCCACCCAGGCTGGCTGGCATGACCACATTCTTACGCAGCAGGCCGGATGCGTTAGCAACTCCTTGCGTGCCTTTAACAGTGGTAAATGCAGAATTATCAAAACTGGCACCATTGGCACGTGAAATTACCAGATCCACCTGCCCGGCGCTCATCATCATGTTCTGCCGCCAGGCATTGGTCATGGGGATCAGTATTCCGCTCATAGAAAACAACATCATCACCCCCAGCACTACGGCCAGGGTGGTGAGCGAGGAGCGCAGCTTGTGACCCCATAAATAACGCAGGGCTAATTTAAATTGGATGCTCATAGCGCCTCCGCTTTCTGGCGCACCCGCCTGGTTTTTTGAGCGGATGTACCGCTTAATTTGGTTTCCTCCACGATTTGCCCATCCTTAAGGAAGATGATCCGGTCGGCGTAGGCGGCAATGCGCGGATCGTGCGTGACCATTAATACCGTGCGCCCCCATTTTTCAGAAACGGTGCGCAGAAGGGAAGCAACTTCGTCCGAGGAGCGTGAGTCCAGGTTACCGGTGGGTTCATCCGCCAGAATGAGCGCCGGTTCGGCAACCAGGGCGCGGGCAATGGCCACGCGCTGCTGCTGTCCGCCGGATAGTTGATCGGGGCGGTAATTCAAGCGGTCAGAAAGCCCAACTTTTTTAAGCCAATCGGCTGCCTGACTGTTGGCTTTGGCAGTTTTTACTCCATCCAGCACCAACGGCAGGGCAACGTTTTCCATGGCGGTCAGGGTGGGTAACAAATTAAAGAATTGGAATACAAACCCGATCCTTCGCCGACGCAGTTCGGTAAGACGTTCATCGCTGATTTCCGCGATATTAAGGTCTTCCAGGATGATCCTGCCATTGGTAGGTTTATCCAATCCACCCACCAGGTGAAGCAGGGTAGATTTACCGCAGCCACTGGGACCCATCACAGCGACGAACTCCCCGGGATTGATTGAAACGGAGATATGGTCCAGAGCGATGACAGCTGTCAGTCCATCGCCGAATTTCTTGGTAAGGTTCTCGATCTTGATAACGGTCATTTTAAACTCCTGATCGTGAAATGAAATTGATGAGATGAAAAAAAGTGATCAATTAATTAATTTATTTACTGGTCTTGGCGGGCCGGCCACGCGGACGGTTGGCAGGAGGCGGGATGGGCTGGTGAGCCACCTCATCCAGGCGGCCTTCTATCATTTCCAGCCAGCGCAGGTCAGCTTCCAGGTGCATGACGGTTTTATCCAGCATCAGCACACGGGCCAAATCCTGATCGGGCTTGGTATCTTCGCGCTGGTGGGTGACATTGTGCAGCTGCTGGTAGAGGGTGTTGCGTTGAATGCGGATGATCTCGATGGCATTCACTTCTTCCAGGGCAAGTGCGATCATCAGTTTAATAAAAAACTCATCGCGCACATGATCTTCAGCAACCCCTTCCTGGAACCAGCGAGATACCTCTTCTTTACCTTTTGGGGTAATCGCGTAGATCCGTTTTTCCGGTCCGGATTCCTTATCCAACCCTGCCTGCCTGACCAGTCCGATTTTTTCCAGGCGTGATAGGGTGGTGTAGATCTGGGCGGGTTTCAGGTCCCAATTCTCCTGGCCGCCTACGATGGATAAAAGCGTGGAATGCAGTTCATATCCGTGACACGGCCGCTGAGCCAATAGCCCCAATAGTGCATATCTGACCGACATAAGTAAATACTATAAAACAAGTTAATAGATAGGTCAAGGGATATTGGGATATTTTTTGCATCCACTGTGTACAACCATTGGAAATATCCTATAATTACAAAGTAATTTTTACCCATCCGGGTTGGAGTATCATGTGCAAGTTATCCAATATTATTCAATAAAAATATTGTTTTGGGTTCTATTGACCTGATAATTGGGGCATGGAGATAAGAATGCATAAACTATTAAAAATTATTAAATCAGCGCTGATCACTGCATGGACCCCTTTTATTACTTATACGGCATTCTTCTTGAGTCTTTTCACTTCGTGGTTAATGAAAGACGGTTTAACCCGGAGTATATTTTCAGGAAAGAGTTATGGGGGGAGGAACATATGGATCCAAATAGGGATTCTTGGAGCTTTTATCCTGACATTTTTTTTATTCTTTTTATTACTGGTCGTGATCTTCTGCTTATTTTTCCCAAAAATTGCACTGCAATTACGACAGAAGCTTGATTCGTGGCCAAGATTGGTCAAAGAGGACTATAAAATAAGGATATATTTGGTGTTATTGATATTAAGTTTAGGTATTGGGGGTATTTTCTTTGTCAATAACGTTCTCACTTCCATTGACACCCATGCCTGGATGTATCGCACAATAAACCCAGTAGCAGCAGCAGCGTATCCGGTCGGGATTGACTTCAGAGAGGGTTTATTCCGTCAACCCAGAATGATATTATTCGGCGACCAGAATTCGGGATTTAATTCAGAAAAACCCTATATAAGCAATTACCCGCCTCTGGTTCACCTACTCAGCTTCCCTTTTTTGTTAATGGATGAAAACTCAGCCTATCTAGTTCAAATAGGGCTCCTTTTCTTGAGTAATATTATCAGTCTGTTGTTAGTGGCTTATATGGCCAAAGACCATTTATTTTCCGATTTGGGTCTCGAGGGAATAAATGCTGGTTCACTTACGTTGTTCATTTTTTTTGCGATACTGTTCTATACGCTTTCAAGTTACCCCTTTATGTTCAGCATAGAGAGGGGCAACTATGACATATTCGCCATGGTTTTTGCTTTAGCAGCAGTATTTTGTTTGCTCAAATTTCCACGCAATATCTGGTTGCCGGTCATTTTGTTATCGATCGCCACTCATCTAAAGATCTACCCGGGTATTTTGTTTGTGCTTTTATTTCTAAAACATGGAAAAAAAATCATTTTTCCCACCATCCTGGTCAATATTGTTTTTCTATTCATCCTGGGTGCACAGAATGCCCTGGGTTTTCTCCAGGTTGTATTTAAAAACACTGTTTTGGGACGGCCGGATGGCTGGGTTGGCAATCACTCCGCTAAAACTTTTGCCGCGATCATTGCAACCAATTTCAATCTAACCACGCCTTCTTCCTTTGAATTTCTATCGGGTGCTTTCACCCTAATTCCAATTATTCTGTGGTGTGTCGTTGTAATTTTATTATTCAGGCTAAAGTATTCGGAACGGAATGCGTTATATTTGTTAATGGCTTCAATTCCACTCATGGATATAATTCCACCAATTAGTTTTGATTACAAATTGGTGATCTTGAGTTCCGCATCTGTTCTGTTGGTTGCTCTTCTGATACGAAATATTATCAAGAAGTTCAATCTAATGGATTTTCTCCAACTGGCTGCTGTAATGGTGATCCTTTTTTTCATAGGCAGATCCTATGTGTTTTTTGATCCTTCCCAATATGCTATTAGCAACAAATATATTTGGTCATTATCCTTAGAGGTACTGATGGTTTTTAATATCCTCAAGGATTATTACTCTGATAACAAAATTGAGGCAGGTGTAAAAATATAACACCACCTAAAAAGAAAGAATGATCGTCCCCGTTTTATTCAAATTTACCGAGTTGTCCGCACACAAGCTTAATTTTCAAAGAAAATGATTTTTGCACCGGCATTTTTTTGAGCAATACGTTCAAGATTCTCCAAAATCTTCAGGGTATAATCTTTAAATCTGATCGTTTAGTCAATTTGCAGGAGGATTGAAAAGATGAAAGTAGCCATTTTGGCAGGCGGGTTGGGCACACGCTTATCAGAAGAAACAACCCTGAAACCCAAACCAATGGTGGAGATTGGCGGAAAACCTGTCCTGTGGCATATCATGAAGATCTACTCCTCTTTTGGTTTCAATGAGTTTGTAATCGCATTGGGTTACAAGGGCGAGATCATCAAAGATTATTTCCTTAATTATCATTATCAGACGCATAGCCTGACCATCGACCTGAAAACAAATCAGATCAGTATACTGAACGGTGATAACGATCCATGGATCGTTCACCTGCTGGATACCGGTTCCGATACGAATACCGGCGGAAGAGTGAAGCAAGTCGCTCAATTTATCGGAAATGAACCCTTTATGCTGACCTATGGAGATGGGGTGGCCAATATTAATATTCCCCGCTTGTTGGAAACCCATCGCCGTTTAAAGAGATTGGCAACGGTGACTGCCGTTCATCCCCCGGCGCGATTTGGAGAAATCCTTTTTGACCAGGAATTGGTTTCCGCATTCGCAGAAAAGCCTCAGCTTGGAGATGGCTGGATCAACGGAGGGTTTTTTGTGCTCGAGCCGCAAATTGCCCAATATATTGAAAATAATGATACTTTGTGGGAAGCTGAGCCCATGGAAAAACTTGTTAATGAAAAACAGCTGGCGATTTATCAACATGATGGTTTCTGGCAGTGCATGGATTCAATCCGGGATGTGCGTACCCTGGAAAGCCATTGGAACAGCGGAAACGCTCCATGGAAAATATGGTGATCTATGAATGAAACTTTTTGGAGGGACCGCCCTACATTGGTGACCGGCGCTACCGGCTTGGTGGGTGGTTGGCTGGTCAAACGCTTGCTGGCTGCAAAGGCGGATGTGGTCTGCCTGGTGCGGGATTGGATCCCCCAATCTGAACTGGTCCAATCGGGAAACCTGGAGCATGTGAAAGTAATCCGGGGGGATATTTGCGACGAGAAATTACTGGAACGCACCCTGGGTGAATTTGAGATCAATACCGTGATCCACCTGGCGGCACAGACGATTGTCACCATCGCCAACCGCAATCCAAGCTCAACTTTTGAGACGAACATCGGCGGAACCTGGCGCCTGCTGGAAGCCTGCCGGCGCAGCCCGGCGGTCAAACAGATCGTGGTGGCTTCTTCCGATAAAGCTTACGGCGACCAGCCCGTTCTGCCTTACGACGAAACCACACCCCTTCAGGGGCAGCATCCCTATGATGTCAGTAAATCATGCGCAGACCTGATCGCCCACACTTTTGCCGTTACCTACGGGCTTCCGGTAACGATCACGCGCTGCGGTAATTTTTATGGCGGCGGCGATTTGAACTGGAACCGGATCATTCCCGGCACCATCCGTTCAGTGATCCGCGGCCAGGCACCGGTCATTCGCTCAGACGGAAAATATGTGCGCGATTATTTTTATGTTGAAGATGGCGCAGCTGCCTATATGACCCTGGCAGAAAAGCTTGCCGGGCAACCCGAACTGAAAGGCGAAGCCTTTAATTTTTCCAATGAGCTCCAAATCACCGTATTGGAACTGGTGCAGAAGATCCTGGAATTAATGGATTCAAAGTTAAAGCCTGAAATCCGTAACGAGGTTTCCAACGAAATTCGGAACCAATATCTGAATGCCGAAAAAGCGCGCAGGCTGCTGAACTGGCATCCGTTATTCAACATCGATGAAGGCCTTATGGCCACCATTAAATGGTACAAGGAATTCCTGCAAAATAATGGCTGACCTAAGAAGTGAAATTCTAGAACTGGTCAGCAGATATTATGTCGATAAGTTTTCCAGTCAACCTTTTAACCCAGAAACTGACCGGGTACATTACGCCGGGCGGGTATTTGATGCCGAAGAATTGGTCAATCTGGTGGATGCCAGCCTGGATTTTTTCCTGACCGCCAACCGTTACGCCGAGGAATTTGAAAGTTCCTTCGCTGAATTCTTGGGCACCACAGATGCCATGCTGGTCAATTCCGGATCTTCCGCCAACCTGGCGGCTCTGACCGCGCTGACCTCACCCCGCCTGGGCAGTAAAAGGCTCAAGCCTGGCGATGAAGTCATTACCGTGGCTGCCGGATTTCCCACGACGGTTGCACCGATCGTGCAAAACCAGCTGGTTCCTGTTTTTGTGGATGTGAACCTGGGCGATTACACCGCCAAACCGGATGCGCTGCTGGAGGCGATTGGACCGAAGACGCGCGCCATCATGATGGCACATACCCTGGGAGCGCCTTTTAATCTGGATGTTGTCCTGGAGCTGGTCAAAAAGCATGATCTCTGGCTGGTGGAAGATAATTGCGACGCGCTGGGTTCCAAGTATCGCGATCGCCTGACCGGTACTTTTGGGCATCTCGCAACGCATTCCTTCTACCCGGCCCACCACATCACCATGGGAGAAGGCGGGTGCGTGGCGACCAATGATGAGCAGTTGGGCAGGATCGCGCGTTCCATCCGGGATTGGGGCAGGGATTGCTACTGCGCCGGCGGCGAGAACAACACCTGCGGCAAACGGTTCAGCCAGCAGTTCGGCAGCCTCCCCCAGGGTTACGACCATAAATATGTGTACAGCCATATCGGCTACAACTTGAAAGTGACCGATATGCAAGCCGCCATCGGTGTTGCCCAGCTAAAGAAATTGCCGGCGTTCATTCAAAAACGCAAGGAAAATTTCCAGTCGCTGCTGCAAATATTAAAGCCTTATGAAGACCGCCTGTTATTGCCCCAGGCACTGGCAAACTCCGAACCATCCTGGTTTGCTTTTGTGATCACCGTGAAAGACACTGCGAGTTTTACGCGAAACGAACTGACCCAATTTCTGGAAGCCAACCGGATCGAGACCCGCAATTTGTTCAGCGGAAACCTTCTGCGGCACCCCGCATTTGAGAATATCCAATGCCGTGTCGCGGGCGATCTGAAAAACACGGATACCATCATGAATCAGACATTTTTCATCGGGGTTTATCCCGGCATCACCCCGCCGCAGCTGGAATGGATCCAAAACACCTTCCAGCGGTTCATGAGCGGTGAAAGGAGCTAGTTGTGCCGCTCATCCGTAAAGTGAGATGCTCGGTTAAACGAATTGATGACCATGGTGACCAAGTTTACAGCCTGGAATTAGTTCCCGAAAAAGAGATACCGGCGTTTCGCCCCGGGCAGTTCCTCCACCTGGCACTGGATGCTTATGATCCCAGCGGCTTTTGGCCAGATTCACGGGCCTTCTCGATCGCCAGCAGCCCTACCGATCGCAGGCAGATTAAGATCAGTTATTCGGTTAAAGGCAAATTTACTGCCCGCATGGAAAAGGAACTGCACCCGGACAGCAGCGTATGGGTGAAGCTGCCTTACGGTGAGTTCATCGTTAATGCTGAAAACGATATCATTTTATTAGCGGGCGGCACAGGAATCACGGCTTTCGCTGCCTTCCTTATGGATCTCTCAAAGGGCTATCCCTGGCAGGTCCATCTTTTTTATGGAGCACGCAAACCCGGCCTCCTGATCTATCGTTCGTTGGTGGAAAATGCCATACAGCGCTGCCCAGCTTTTCGAGCCTATTATTTTGTTGAGATGGATGCGGATGGGAAAGAATGCCTGCCGGGACGGATTGATCTGGAATCGGTGTGGGCATCCGTGCCCAACCCGCTGGACGCCTCTTATTACCTGGCCGGTCCACCTGAAATGATGGAAGCATTATCCCCCGGCCTGGAACGACGCGGGGTGGATCCCAGCCGGATCATCTCGGACGCGTGGGAGTAAGCCATGGATTTGTTTTTACGGAGAAAGCTTTAAAATGCCCCCAGCCATTATTGCTTTGGCCATCCTGGCCGGTTTTTTTACCCTGGTTTTCCGCCTGATCATTTCCCGCCGCCCGCTGCGGATCAGCGGGGGCTGGGCGCAGATCATTATCTCATCCACTCTGGGAGTCGGTATGTGGATCGGTTTAACGTTCCTCTATCTTGCCAATACAGCTTCTTATGAGAATGCAGGCTGGGATCTTTTATGCGGGATACTGATCCTGCTGTGTGTCCTGTGGTGCCAGTATTGGATCGGCAACCTGGGCGGGGGATTCAGGGTGCAGATGCAGATCACCCTGGCAGACCAGACCCAGCCCGTCTCACTGGAAAAGTGGATGGCGGCCTTCAATGGACGCGGCATGCAGGTTTTCCTGACGGACCGGCTGAATTCGATCCTGATCCCCGGGAAGATCGTGGAGGAGAAAAATGGAAAGGTCCGTCTACTCCCGGGCTGGGGAATGTTCTATGGCAGATTGATGAGCATCATTAAAAAAATGCTCCCAAACCTGAGGACGTTATAGCTATGCCAGCCGAATCCTTTCTGGTGGGAATGGCAGGCTTTTTATTTTTTGCCCTGCTGTTCATTGCCCTGCAACAGTTACGCCTGCCCATCGGCTGGTTTGCCCTGATAATCATCACCGGTTTAGGGGTGCATCTACTATCCACAGTGGCAGGAACTATCTGGTTGAAGTCATTTTCCTACTGGTATAGCGCATCCGTATATGCCTTCCTCTGGTTTTGCTTTTTCTTCATATGCAGCATCTACAGTGTATCCGTCTCCCTGGGGATCATTCACTACCTTTACGGACAACCGGGCAAGACGGCGCCATTGAGTAAAATATATAAGCAGTGCATTCTGGCATCCTTCCGTGAGAGGGCAGAATTTTTAATAGCCACCGGGCAGGCACAAAAGGTTGAACGAGGTTATATCGCCACGCCAGCGGGGATTCAAACCGTACGGCGGGTGCGCTGGGTGCAAAAGGTGCTGGGGTTGAAAAGCTACGGGTTCTATTCCACAACCCCGGCGGGGGTGGAGGCTGATCCCAGTGGAGATAAAAATTGATGGATCATTCACTTTTTACTGTGACCTATAGGATTTAGATATGCAACCCATTGCCTCTGCTGACCTTGACCATATCCTTGACCACACACGTGATCTCTGGGAGGAATTGCGGGGTGAACAAATCTTCATCACCGGCGGTACCGGGTTCTTCGGATGCTGGCTTTTGGAAAGCTTTTTGTGGATCAACAAGCGCCTCAAGCTTGACAGCCGGGCGACTGTGCTCACCCGCTCACCGCAAGCTTTTATTGCAAAAGTTCCGCACCTGGCATCAGCTGAAGCAGTCAGCCTTCTAACCGGCGACATCCGCACCTTCGATTTCCCTGCCGGAACGTTTTCTCATATTATTCATGCCGCCACCGAATCCAGCGCCAAACTCAACGCCAAGAATCCCCTGCTGATGCTGGACACCATCGTGACTGGCACACGCCGCGTCCTCGATTTTTCCCTGGCATGCGGAGCAAAAAAGTTCCTGCTGACCAGTTCCGGCGCGGTTTATGGCAAGCAGCCTGCAGATTTGACCCATATCCCCGAGGACTACCCCGGCGCACCTGACCCACTCGACCCCCAGAGCGCCTATGGGCAGGGCAAACGCTTGGCCGAGCACCTGTGCGCGCTTTATGCAGAAAGATCATCAATTGAAATGAAAATTGCGCGCTGCTTTGCATTTGTCGGCCCCCACCTGCCCCTGGACGCGCATTTTGCGATCGGCAATTTTATCAGGGATGCACTTAATGGCGGACCGATTATTGTAAAAAGCGATGGAACGCCGCGCCGCTCGTATCTTTATTCTGCAGACCTGGCAATTTGGCTGTGGACGATTTTTATTAAAGCCCAATCCTGTCGTCCATATAATATTGGATCCACACAGGATCTTTCAGTTGGTGAAGCAGCACAGTTGGTAAGAAACGTGCTTTTGACTGAAGGGGAAATCCGGACTGCGCAGGTTGCCGTGCCTGGTCAGTCTGTGAACAACTATGTACCATCGATCCAGCGGGCGGAATCGGAACTTGGATTAAAAAGTTGGACGAGTCTCTCTGATGCAATTCGAAAAACAGGGGAATGGGTTTCAAATGGAAAATAGGCTATCTAAGAAAACCGCATTTCGTGCCTGCCCTATCTGCGCACATGAATCAGCGGAGATCCTGTTAATTCAAAACCTGGTACTCCCTGTAGGACTGCCACTAGATTCGAAGCAGACCATTGTTTGTTGTGATCAATGTGGCTTCGTCTACGCGGATGTAGAGTCCCCCCAGAAACAGTATGACCAATTTTATGCTCAGTTTTCTAAGTATGCTGATCAACACACATACATGGGAGGTGGAAATACTGCTGATGTTGAAAGACTGCAAGTAACTGCAACCTATCTCGCAAAGGTAATGCCAGATAAACAAAAGCGAATACTAGACATTGGATGCGCCAATGGTGCGCTTCTTGGGATACTCAAAAAGATGGGCTATACCCAGTTGTGTGGGATTGACCCCTCCCCAGTGTGCATCCAGAATGTCAAACGGCAGTATGGGATAGAAGCATTCAACGGTAGCCTTTTTAACATTCCACCCGGGTTAGGCAAATTTGACTTGATCGTCTTATCGCATGTGTTGGAACATATGAAGGATCTCCGTCCAGCGATATGGCAGATCCATGAGTTGTTACTTACCTCTGGTTGTGCGTACATAGAAGTGCCTGATGCATCCCGATACGTTGATTTTGTTTTTTCCCCCTTCCAAGAATTTAATCTTGAGCACATTAACCATTTTTCACAGCATTTTCTAGATCAACTGTTATCGTGGACCGGTTTTAACGTAACGGGAAACGGGCAAAAACTGGTTGAGTCTGGACCCAAAATGCCAGGCTCTGCGATTTTTGTAACAGCTGTGAAAAAAGCCGATTTTCAACAGCTCGAATCGGTTTTGATTCCAAGAGATGGATTGCTTCGGCAACATATTCAAGATTATATTGACGCCTCGCAGAATATGTTGGCAAAAATCGATAATAATCTTCAGCATATTTTGAAGAAAAATCCGCACATTATTGTTTGGGGAACGGGCCAATTGGTGTATAAACTTCTATCCGATACCGCCTTGGCTAAAGCCACCATCACGGCTTTTGTGGACAGCAATCCGATCCTTCAGGGTCAGTCAATAATCGGTATTCCAATTCTTGCACCCATGCAGATTATCGGCCAACTCGATCCGATTGTTATTGCCTCAACCCTTTACTATGAAGATATATGCAGATATATTACAGAAGTGATGAAGTTACCTAATCTTGTCATCGGTTTACTCTAAAAAAGCAAAGAACTTAAATAATGGAGATTTGACAATATGAAAATAAAAGTAAGCGATATCATCGCCGATTTTTTCGAAAAGAAAGGAATTCGCCATGTTTTTGGAATTGTCGGGGCAGCCAATGCCCATATTTTCGATTCCATTGCCAATCAGGGGTTTACCCAGATTGTTTGTGTACATCATGAACAAGCTGGAACCATGGCAATGCAAACATACTTTCGAACAAGTGGCACACCAACAGCTTGTTTAGTAACAGCAGGGGGAGGTTCAAGCAATGCCATTACTGGTGTGGTCAGCGCATGGATGGATTCGATTCCGGGTCTTATCATTTCAGGTAATGAGAATACCAAGTACACAACGGAGAATAATCCTTTGCGGATTTGGGGAGTGCAAGGATTTGATAGTGTTTCAATGGTCATGAAAGTGACTAAATATGCCACACGGGTCACTGATCCAACTCAGATTCTCCTGGAATTGGAAAAAGCTTATTACATAAGCCGGTCTGGCCGTCCAGGACCTTGTTGGCTTGATATCCCTTTGAACATTCAAGCATCATGGGTGGAAGAAGAGAATTTAGCCATATTTGTTCCTCCCCAATCTTTGCTGACAGAGACTCACGCTGTACTAAAAAAGAATGTAGATTTGGTATTGAAGATGTTATCTGAAGCACAGAGGCCAGTCCTCTGGCTTGGGCATGGGATCCGACTGGCGGGTGCGATCGACCTGATTAAACCCCTTCTGGATACTTTGAATATTCCTTCCCTGGTGTCTTGGGCGGGCATTGATATGATTGAGTCTGATCATCTCATGATCTTCGGAAGGGCAGGCGTGTACGGGCAACGGTGCGCTAACTTCGTTCTTCAAAACTGCGATTTACTGATCTCAATTGGAACCCGGCTTGCCATTCCTCAAGTGGGCTATGACCTGAGCGAATTTGTACGGGCAGCTCGGCTGGTAATAGTGGATATTGATCCTACTGAAGTGCATAAACACAAAGAGCGAGTCACACTACCTATTTGTGCCGATGCCGGCGACTTTATGAAAATATTACTTGCAGCTGCTTGTCAATCTCCGCTGCCAACTTACACTGACTGGATAAAACAATGCAATCATTTCAAACTGCAATACCCATGGATTGGTCCTGAACATCAAGACCAGCATGGTTACATTAACTCCTATATTTTTATGAATAAATTATCTGATTATTTAAAACCTGATCAAGTAGTTGTTACAGATATGGGTACTGCCTTGTTAAGTGGGCATCAAGCCTTGCGGCTTCGAGCCGGCCAACGGTTAATGACATCCACTGGTTTAGGAGAAATGGGGTATGGTTTGCCAGCCGCTATTGGAGCATCTTTTGCACGCAATAAAGGAGAAGTGCTTTGTCTCAATTGTGATGGTGGAATGATGATGAATCTACAAGAACTCCAAACAATAAAACACCATCAATTGCCTATCAAGATTATTATTTTTAATAATGACGGATATTTAATGATCAAGCATACCCAAAAGAATTTGTTTAAAGGACATTATGTGGCAGCCAATAAAGATACCGGTATCTCCTGCCCAAGTTTCAGCGCATTAGCCAGTGCTTTTGATATGCCGGCTTTTCAAATCCGGACTTGGGCTGATTTCATAAATGTAATCCCACAAGTTCAGGCTCACGCTGGACCGTTAATTTGTGAGGTATTTATGGACCCGGAACAAAATTTTTTCCCAAAACTTTCTGCTGTGGTCCAAAAAGATGGTTCAATGATTTCACCCCCTCTTGAAGATTTATCTCCCCTTTTGCCACGAGATGAATTGCGGAGGAATATGCTAATTGGTTTGCATCCTAAATCTGAAAATTTGGAAATAACACCCTAACTGGTTTTCATTAAGCAATAGCTAGCGAATATAATTAAGTAGATATGATAAATAAAGAAACCGAAAAACTGAAGGTTGCTATTTTGGGAAGTGGAAACATTGGGACAGATTTATTAATTAAATCACTAAGATCACCTTATTTGAATTGCACTCTTTTTGCAGGGCGCAATCTATCATCTCCTGGTTTAGTAAAAGCTAATAGTCTGGGTGTGAAAATCTCAGATCAGGGTATTGATGCCATTTTGAATAATTCGGGTCAATGGGATCTAATGTTTGATGCTACTTCAGCCGTAGACCACATCCGACATTGGTCGCTTATAGAAAAATTGGGCAAGATGGTAATTGATATGACGCCAGCTCGCGTGGGGAAAATGTGCATCCCTGCCATCAATCTAAAAGACTGTATAAAACATCACAATATCAATATGATAACATGCGGCGGGCAAGCATCCATACCAATTGCCTATGCAATTTCGCTGATTCATCCGGAAATTGAATATATCGAGGTAGTCTCCAGTATTTCTTCAAGAAGCGCCGGACCTGCCACCCGCCTTAACATCGATGAATATATTGAGACAACAGAAAAAGCCATCAAAGAATTCACCAATGCGAAACGGACAAAAACCATCCTCATTCTTAACCCAGCTCAACCCTGTGTCAATATGCAAACCACGATATTTGCCCGAGTTGCACAACCTGATCTAGAGAAAATTCAATTCAAGGTCATGGAGATGGTTAAACAAATTCAAAAATACGTGCCGGGTTACCAATTACTTGTTCCCCCGATATTAGAAAACAATCGGATTGCAGTTATGATTAAAGTTCAAGGTTTGGGAGATTACTTGCCCGTATATTCAGGAAATTTAGATATTATCAATTGTGCGGCAATAGCTGTAGCAGAAGAATATGCAAAAGAGC
The DNA here is from genome assembly GCA_964571135.1 of uncultured Anaerolineaceae bacterium. Taxonomy (GTDB): domain Bacteria; phylum Chloroflexota; class Anaerolineae; order Anaerolineales; family Anaerolineaceae; genus CAZMZW01. The sequence continues at coordinate 15,953 of CAZMZW010000001.1, forward strand.
AATCTCCTGATGACACCAAAGCATTATTATTGGTGAGGGAAAATGCGAAAAATAAGAATCAGTGACCCCACTTTACGAGATGGTAATCATGCTGTAAACCATCAGTTAAACACTAAGCAGATTTCGGCCTATGCAGCTGCAGCGGAGGCTGCCTGTGTTCCAATCGTTGAAGTTGGGCATGGGAACGGGCTGGGCGCTTCTTCATTACAAGTAGGTGAAGGATTACTTAATGACAGGGAAATGCTCACAACAGCACGGAAGGTATTGAGCAAATCCAAATTAGGCATTCATGTTATGCCTGGTTTTGCGACAATTCATAAGGATATAGAAAAAGCTATTGAAATTGGAGTTGATGTCTTCAGAGTCGCCTCACATTGCACCGAAGCAGATATCACCCAAAGGCAAATTGGCTTTATCCGCGAAAAAGGCAGAGAAGTATTTGGGGTTTTAATGATGATTCACATGGCATCTAAAGAAGTTTTGGTTGAAGAGGCATTAAAGATGGAATCTTATGGGGCAGAAGCAGTAGTGCTTATGGACTCTGCTGGACACTCATTACCTTTGGATGTTGAAGAAAAGGTCAGTGCATTAGCTAAAAATCTGAACATACCAGTTGGATATCATGCTCACAATAATTTGGGGATGGCAATTGCAAACTCGGTCGCTGCCGTACAAGCAGGCGCAACAATCATTGATGGAACAGCCCGCGGCTTTGGTGCCGGATCTGGAAATGCGCAGTTAGAAGTCATTGTTGCTGTATTCGAAAAAATGGGATTCTCAACCGGAATTGACCTTTATAAGGTTTTGGATCTTGGTGATTTAGCAGAACGAGAACTATTGCGTGATTTCCCTCGAATTACATCCATTAGTGTGGTCAGTGGTTTATCAGGAATATTTTCTGGTTTCATTCACCATGTAGAACGAATTTCGAAAGAATATGGCGTAGATGCACGGGATGTTTTTTTTGAACTTGGACGCCGGAAAGTTGTTGCGGGTCAGGAAGATTTAATACTCGAAGTTGCGGCCAAGTTGGCGACTGAAAAAAAGAGGAAATAATGCATTCAAATGTAACCAACCTGGTGCACGCGGATTGCGAACAAGTCGCGGTTGATATTTCAGGGTTAGATGTTCTTCGGAATGAACACCTTTTAATCACCGGGGGAACTGGTTTCGTTGGAACCTGGATAACGGAATTATTGACTTTCATCAATGACCGGCATGGGTTGAAAATAAAAATAATCCTTCTATCAAGCCATGCAACTGATTTTGGAAAAAAAGCACCGCATTTAGCTCTAAGACCTGATGTTTCAATCATTCAGCAAGATGTACGTAACATTATCGACCTCCCAAAAGAAGTGAGTTGGATAATCCATGCTGCAGGGAGCCCTGATAATCGCCAGCATGCTTCCGACCCTTTGCAAGTCATCGGGGTGATCTCCAAGGGAACCGCTGCAGTCTTAGAAGCTGCAACTCGTTTACCTGATTTAAAAAAATTCTTGAATCTTAGCTCTGGATTGGTTTACGGACCACAACCATGGGATCTGAAAGGGCTTTCTGAGGATTGTTTCAGTGGTTTGGATTGTGCATTAGTAAGTGCGGGTTATTCGGAGGGGAAGCGTTTTGGTGAAACATTATGCGCGACCTATCGCAATCAACATCGGTTACCAATTGTTAATGCACGTCCTTTTGCTTTTCTAGGCCCTTACCAATACTTAGATCGTCCCTGGGCGATTAATAATTTTATTAATGATAGTTTGCGTGGGGGGCCAATTAGAATTCAAGGAGATGGAAAAACGGTCCGCAGTTACATGTATGCAAGCGATATGGCTTGGTGGCTGATCAATATATTGGTTCGAGGAATTGTTGGAAAAAGCTACAATGTAGGCAGCCCATATGAGATATCCCTGGCTCAACTAGCTGAAATAATTGCTAATAATTTTACTGTTCGCCCAAAAATTGTCTTGGGAGCATCTTCAGATCAAAATTTGCGCCGTTCCAAATTTGTTCCAGATGTCAGCCTTTCAATAAATACTCTTAATTTGAAGATATCAGTTGACCTTGATACCGCAATCCGACGAACAATTCTATGGAATCAAACCAATAACCAACCGAGTAAACAATGAAACGCATTGGCATCGTTACCCCCTGCTACAACGAAGTTGAAAATGTCAAAGAGCTGTATCTTCAAATCCGCAAGATTATGAAGGCACAGGGCAAATATGATTACGAGCATATCTTTATTGACAATGCTTCCACGGATGGAACGATCCCCATCCTGCGGCAGTTAGCCAAAGAAGATAAGCGCGTCAAAGTCATTCTCAACACGCGCAATTTCGGGCACATCCGTTCGCCGTATCATGCCTTGCTTCAATGCACTGCGGATGCAGTGATCGTTATGGCATCCGATTTTCAAGATCCCCCCGCGCTGATCCCGCAGTTCATCAAAAAATGGGAGGAGGGCTTTAAGGTGGTGATGGGGGTTAAGGTCAAGAGCAAGGAGAATCCGATTATCTATGCATTGCGTACCCTGTATTATCGAACCTTGCAGGCTTTTGCGGAGACCCAGCTCGTGGAACAGGCCACCGGTTTTGGGCTTTATGATCAGGAAGTGGTCCGGACGCTGCGCACCCTTCAGGATCCTTACCCTTATTTCCGGGGTTTGATGGCTGAACTGGGTTATGAAAGAACCACGATTGCCTACGATCAGCCCAGGCGGGCGCACGGCATCACCAAAAACAATTTTTATACCCTCTACGATATGGCCATGCTGGGCTTTACCAACCATTCACGGCTGCCGCTGCGGCTGGCGGCCATGATCGGATTCTTTTCATCTTTCATCAGCTTCCTAGTGGGCATGGTCTATTTGATCTACAAATTGATCGACTGGCAGAACTTTTCCCTGGGCTCGGCGCCGGTTATTGTGGGGTTGTTCTTTTTAGGATCGGTCCAATTATTATTCCTGGGGATCGTGGGTGAATACATTGGCGCAATTTATGTCCATCAATTGAACCGCCCCCTGGTGATCGAGAAAGAAAGAATTAATTTTTAATGGCTTCCACCCCTCCTGAAATCCCAGACAGCCAGCCAAAAACCAGCCAGTCCTCCCGCTGGTTTTTGATTATTGCGATCCCCCTGGCCGGGCTGCTCTTATACCTGTCCTTGAAAGGATTGGACTGGGCCGAGTTCGGGCGGGTGATCAGTTCCGGGCAGTATGGTTTTTTGGGAGTCGTGGCGCTGATGGGCAGCGTTAATTATTTCATCCGCTCCCAGCGCTGGCGCGTACTTCTGCAAAAAGAAAAAGCAGTCGGGGCGCTCACCATGTTTTGGGCCACCATGATCGGTTACCTGGGAAATGCCTACCTGCCGGCGCGTGCCGGGGAGCTGCTGCGCTCGGTGGCGTTGGGAAAACGGACCGGGATCAGCGCGAGTTTTATCCTGGCGACTGCCCTGGTTGAACGGATCATCGACGTGGCTGCGCTGATCCTCATCGGCGCAATTTGTCTGGGACTGGTCCAGTCCTTACCTCCCATCTTTCAAAATGGAATGATCCTGCTTGCGGCGCTGGCCGTAGGCGGGCTAATTTTTCTTTTTCTGCTTCCCGCCCTGGAGCCATTTCTCCAATCAATCGCCCGGCGATTCATCAAAAAAAAGACCTGGAAAGTCAAAATCATGGAATTGCTGGAACGTTTTATCCAGGGGTTCTCAGTTCTGCGAGACCTGCGCCGGATAGCCCTTTTTTTAGTGTTTACCGCGGGAATTTGGATGCTGGACGGTTTGATCACCATGATCGGAGCGATGATCATTCAGCAAACGCTCAGTCTGCCGCAAGCCTTATTGCTTTTAGTCGGATTTGGGCTGTCCAGCGCCATCCCATCCACCCCCGGGTATATAGGCGTCTACCAGTTTGTGGCAGTCACCATCCTGGTGCCCTTTGGGTTCACTCAGAGCCAGGCGATAGCGTACGCCCTGATCGCACAGATCTCCAATTACTTTGTGGTCAGTTTTTGGGGTCTCATTGGTCTCTGGAGAATAAAATGGAAAAAGGCGGATAATCGACTCACTCCTGTTTAGTACGATATCTGCTTTTGTTTAACGCACCGGGTTTTACCCCGCTTCGATTTCCCTTCTTCGTTGTTATAAAAGAGAACTTACCCAAGAAAAACAGTTGATAGTTTTTGCCAGTCTTTCCTGTTTATCATCCAAACCATCGATTGGGAAATATGGCAAATTCAAATCCACCCATAGCGGGAAAATTTTACAAACTCTCCATTGCGGAACGGCTTCAGCAATTGGCGGATGGCGGCTACCTTAATGAAGAAGAACTGGCTGCCCTGAGCGGCAGTCCGGGTTTGACCGCAGCCCAGGCGGACCACATGATCGAAAATGTGGTCGGTACATTTGCCCTGCCTCTTGGGATCGCCCAGCATTTTATTGTCAATGGACGTGAAGTCCTGGTGCCGATGGTGATCGAAGAGCCCTCGGTGGTGGCAGCAGCCTCTTACATGGCCAGGCTGGCACAGGCCGGCGGCGGATTTACGGCAACCTGCACCCCGCCTGAAATGATCGGCCAGATGCAAATCCTGGAGGTCAATGACCTGGAGGGGGCGCGCAAAAAACTCCTGGCAAATAATAAGCAATTATTAACTGCGGCGGCTGTCGATCCCATGCTGCAGAAGCTGGGCGGCGGACCCCGCGATATTGAAGTTCACATCATTGAAGAGTCTCCCATCGGGGCTTTTCTGGTGCTTCATCTGGTCGAAGATGTGCGCGATGCGATGGGCGCCAATGCCATCAATACCGCCCTGGAAGCGCTTTCGCCTCTGGTGGAAGAACTCATCGGCGGACGGGTGCTGCTGCGTATCCTTTCCAACCTGGCAGATCGGCGCCTGGCCAAAGCCGCCTGCCGCATCCCTTTGAAGGAATTGGCATTTAAAGATTTCAGCGGCGAACAGGTCCGCGACGGCATCCTCGCTGCCTGGGCTTTTGCTGTGGCTGATCCCTACCGGGCTGCCACGCATAACAAAGGCATCATGAACGGCGTGGATGCGGTGCTGCTGGCAACGGCCAATGACTGGCGTGCCGTGGAAGCCGGCGCGCATGCGTTTGCCGCTCGCAGCGGGAAATACACCAGCTTGAGCCGCTGGTCCAAAGATAAGAATGGCGACCTGCTGGGCGAGCTGGAAATGCCCATGGCGGTGGGTATCGTGGGCGGGGCAACCCGTGTTCATCCGGGCGCCAGGGCTGCCCTGAAATTAATGGGCGTGAAAAGCGCCTCCGACCTGGCCGGGATCATCGTCTCCGTTGGATTGGCCCAAAACCTGGGCGCCTTGCGGGCGCTGGCGACGGAAGGCATCCAGCGCGGCCATATGGCCCTGCATGCCCGCCAGGTGGCTGTAGCTGCCGGCGCACCCGAAGAATTGATCAACCCGCTGGTGGAGCAGATGATCAAAGAAAAAGCTATCCGCATTGAACGTGCATTGGAAATCCTTAAGACCTGGAGTCCAAATTGAATCCGGAAAAACAAAACAAAAAAGAATCCCTGTTGATGAAACCTGCCCAGGCTGTGGGTATTGTGGGATATGGCGCCTATGTGCCCATGTACCGGTTACCGGCAGCTGAAGTGGCGCGCGTGTGGGGCGGCTCGGACGAAGGGCTGCCGATCAAGGAGAAATCCGTGCCCGGGCTGGATGAGGATGTGGTCACCATGTCCATCGAAGCTGCCCGCAATGCCCTGTCCAGAGCCGGCATCGCAGCGGCTGATCTGCGCGCGGTGTGGGTCGGCTCGGAATCCCACCCGTACGCGGTCAAGCCCAGTTCCACCATTGTCGCCGAAGCCATTGGCGCCACTCCGCATATCCAGGCGGCGGACATGGAATTTGCCTGCAAAGCCGGCACCGAAGCCATGGTGATGGCGATGGGGCTGGTGGGTTCGGGAATGGCGCGCTATGCGCTGGCCATCGGCGCGGATACCGCCCAGGGAAAACCCGGGGATGCATTGGAATTTACCGCCGCGGCCGGGGCAGCCGCCTTTATTCTCGGAGATGCCAAGGAATCCCTGGCGGTAATCAATTCCACTTATTCTTATGTCACCGATACGCCCGATTTCTGGCGGCGTGAATATCAGCGCTATCCGGAACACGGGCAGCGCTTCACCGGTGAGCCGGCCTATTTCAAACATGTGCTAACTGCCGCTAAAACATTAATGGAAGCCAGCGGCACCACTGCCGCGGATTATCAACATATCGTCCTGCATCAGCCCAATGCCAAGTTCCCGATGCGGGCTGCCAAACAGCTCGGTTTTAAAGAAGAACAGTTTAAAACCGGTTTGCTCGCGCCGGTGATCGGAAATACCTATGCAGGCGCCTCACCCATTGGACTGACCGCGATATTGGATATCGCCAAACCGGGCGAGCGCATCCTGATGGTCTCGTACGGTTCCGGGGCAGGTTCGGACGCCCTGGATCTCACTGTGACCGACAAGATCAAGGATCGGCGCGGGCTGGCCCTTACGACGAAACAATATGTGGAACGGCGGGTGGAGATCGATTACGCCACCTACGCACGCTATCGCGGGATATTGGCCTTCAAATGAGCAGCCCAATGGAGGATGTGATCATCGCCGGCATCGGGCAGGTCCCGGTGGGGGAACACTGGGAACTCTCCCTGCGCAATATTGCCTCGCGTGCCATGCTGGCAGCCCTCAAGGATGCCGGCGGGCTGAAACCGCAGGCCATTTATGTGGGCAATTACCTGGCATCGGTGGCCTCCCAACAAGCGAACCTGGGTGCGTTAATGGCGGAATGCATCGGCATGGAAGGGGTGGAAGCCTTTACCGCTGAAGCTGGTGAAGCTTCCGGGGCAGCCGCCCTGCACCTGGCTGTACAGGCCATCCGTTCCGGGTATGTGGATACCGCCCTGGTGATCGGGGTGGAAAAATATACCGATATCGTGGGCGTGGAAATGGAAGGCTTCATCGCCCAATCCGCCGATTATGATTTTGAAGGCATGGTGGGCTTATCCATCAGCGGGATTGCCGCCATGTTAATGCAGCGCTATTTGCATGAGTACGGGGCGCCGCGGGAAGCCTTTGCGGCCTTCCCGATCCTGGCGCATGCCAACGCGGTGCATAATCCCAACGCTTTTTACCGGCGTGCCATCACCGAGGCGGAGTACCAAAAAGCAGGCCTGGTGTGTGATCCATTGAATTTGTTCGATGCCGCGCCGTTTGCAGATGGAGCGGCGGCAGTAATGCTCACCCGTAAAGAGCTATTGCCTAAGAATTTCTCGCATCCATTGATTCAGGTCAGTGCCTCCAACCTGGTGACCGATAGCGTTTCGCTGCACGACCGACCCAATCCGCTGGGATTCGATGCTGCCCACATATCGGCGGAGCGCGCCTTCCAACAGGCAGGCATCAACCGCGACCGGGTGGACCTGTTCGAGTACTGGGATGCTTTTTCAATCTATGCCATCCTGTGCCTGGAAGCAAGCGGATACGCCGAACCGGGGTTGGGCTGGAAGCTGGGAGCGGATGGCAGTCTGGGATTAAAGGGGCGATTGCCAGTGGCAACTATGGGTGGATTGAAAGCGCGCGGTTTTCCGCTAGGCGCAGCGGGCGTTTACCAGGCGGTGGATGCAGTCACCCAGTTGCGCGGCCAGGCCGGAGAAAACCAGGTGCAGGGAGCCAGGGTGGCGCTGGTGCAATCCCTGGGCGGACCGGCAGCCACAGCAGTGACCCACATCCTGCAAACGATCTAGCTTCTCTCAAAACCTATCATCGAAAACTGATAGCTTCTGATAGCGGCAGGCCTATAAACTTATGGCAATTACAGTTTCATTGAAGGAGAACGGTATAAATGGAAATACCTCGACATTGGCGTCTTCAAAAACAACGCTACGCATTAGTGGGTGAGGTTTGCCCGCACTGCCAGACCAAGATCTTCCCTGCCCGGGATGTCTGCCCGGAATGCGGCGGAGAAGCCAAGAAACCCTATGCTTTCAGCGGACGGGGAAAAGTGTATTCCTTTACCGTGATGCACAGTGCGCCGGCTGGTTTTGAGCGAAATGCGCCCTACACGGTGGCTCTGGTGAAACTGGAGGAAGGTCCCGTGGTGACTGCCCAACTGACCGACCTGGGTGTGAAAAAAGCCGAGATCGGCATGCCGGTGGAGATGGTCACCCGCCGCATCCGCGAGGATGGCGACGAACGCGGGATGCTCATTTATGGGTATAAGTTCAGACCGGTATTGAAACCCATCTAAGAAATTTGATAAAGAAAATTGAAGCGCTCTCCAGAAATGGGGGGCGCTTTTTTGATTTCTATGTAATAATTGCAGCATATAAAAAATCCAAATTGTTAATCGTTGGGTGCCTTTAATTAGTTAACCATCACAACCAAAGATCACACTTCATCATATGGAACTACAAGATATCGGCTTCGACCAATGGTTTCAAGAGCAGCAACAAGAGTTGCAAATACCAAACTGCAACGTCGCTCGTGTGACCGCAGTCAACAGAGATAGTTACCTGGTCCGAAATGAGAATAGCGAGGTTCAGGCTGAGGTTACGGGCAATCTCCTCTTCGCCGCCGAGTCGAGCATGGACTTACCCGTCGTAGGAGATTGGGTATTTGTGCAGTACTACAACGAATACACACTTGCCATTATTCATGGCTTACTTCCTAGGAAGTCGATTCTGAGACGAAAAACACCTGGCAAGAAAATCGAGCACCAAGTGATTGCATCCAATATTGATGTTGCCTTTATTGTTCAATCTTGTGAAAGAAATTTTAATTTACGCAGACTGGAACGCTATCTCGTAATGGTCAACGAAGGGCATATTAAGCCAATGCTCCTATTAACCAAGAACGACTTGGTTAGCGCCGAAGAGCTAGAGCAAGAGATTTCAGAGGTCCGACGAGCAAATATTCACTGCGGAATTATTGCGCTTAGTAATAAAACTGGTTCCGGCTTGGATCAAATCCATCAGGTATTGGGTGCTGGTAAAACGTATTGTCTTTTGGGATCATCAGGAGTGGGCAAAACCACGCTCTTGAACCATCTTATTGGCAGAAATTTATTCGAGACAAATGCAGTTCGTGATTATGACGGAAAGGGAAGACATACAACAGCTCGCCGCCAATTAATTGTCCTCGATCAAGGCGCAATGTTGATCGATACCCCCGGAATGAGGGAATTAGGTAATATTGGTGCCAATAGTGGAATAGATGAGAGCTTCTATGATATTTGGGAACTCTCTAAGAGATGCCGTTTTGCCAATTGTACTCACACCAAAGAAATCGGCTGCTCACTATTGGTGGCGCTAGAGAATAGAGAATTGAGTAAAGAGCGATATCAAAGTTATCTAAGCCTACTCAAGGAATCTGAATACTATAAAATGTCTTATGTCGAAAAGCGCGAAAAGGATCGAAAATTCGGGCAGTTCATTAAGTCAGCAATGAAGCACAACAAGAAGAAGTGAGTCGTGAATGCGTCCAAACTTGCGTACAATGTATTCTGGGGATTCTGCCATATTTTCGAGCATTTTTCCCCGGCCTGTCGGCTAGGACAGACTGGCTTCAAGTTTTTATCTGCTTCCAAACAGAATCTACGCCCGCCCAAGCACAAGTAACGCAAATCGTTAGATTATTATCCTCAGCCATTCTGTGCAGACCAAGTCGCATGTATGGGTACAATCTTCAATGCTCCCGAAGGGATGGTGAGGTGCACTCGTCAGTGCGCTCACACCCAGGGTGCACCAGAAGTGGTGATGAGCGCAAGTTCAGACCGGTATTGAAACCCATCTAATTCTTAAGGAAAATATTGAAGTGCCTTCCATTTGGAGGTCGCTTTTTAATTGTTTGCATGCTGATTGAAAATCAAGTATCTGTATAATTAATAGTTGGGCGGTACATGCTGTCTGAGCTCGAGTAGAGTTAAAATATGCAGGAGGTTCATTTTATGCGTCATACTCGCGAGGAAGTTATCAAGCGCATTATTGAGGAGTTCGAACGACTGGATCAGTTGGTTAACAACCTTAGCGATGAGGATTGGAATCAATTGCTAACCAGACCCGAGACCAAAGATCCCTGGACAGTGAAAGATGCACTTGCGCATATTACCCATTGGAAGGCTGATATGGTCAGAAAAGCCAAGAAACAACCCGTTCCGGTAGAGGAGAAAGGGCTCAATTGGACGGATGGGAACCACCTTATTTACAAGCGTTGGCGGGATCGCTCCCCTCAGGAGGTTTTAGCCTGGCACAAGCAAGTTCAGGACGATGTACTGGCTGAGCTTCAAGATGCACCTGAAGAATGGTTCAGTGACAGGGAGCGCCGACCGGAATGGCCTTTTGATCTTGACGGTCACTCCAACTACCATCGCGTAAAGGATATCGAACGCGCACTGGAAAAGTCATCAAAGTGAGTACAGTCCTGCACAGCGTGCAGTCGATAAGCGGGACTGCGTTTCGCGCGTGCGCATTTTTTGGCAGTTTTCAACGCCTCGGCAGAATCTTGTTCCCAGGTCGGGTTCACACCTGCTCGCCAGAAGTTACCCTAAAGGGTGCTCCGCAAATGCAAACTGTTGGGCTACTCTCGTCATTTCTTAAAAAAAGGAGGGGGTTTTTGGATTAAGAAATTCAAATACTTCATTAATGAATTAAAAGCCTTAAACCCCTTAATATGAATCTAAGAGGCTATATAAAAGTATGAATAACATTAATAGTAATAAAAAAGAGTTGCAACCAGAACAACGTGAAGAACTACTTGGAGCATTGAAAGCCCGTTTTGAGAAAAACATGAACCGGCATAAAGGTCTTGAATGGGCTAAAGTAGAAGCAAAGCTGGAATCGAATTCCGAAAAATTGTGGTCGCTCAATGAAATGGAAAGAACCGGCGGTGAACCGGATGTTGCTGGTCAGGATAATAAGACAAGCGAAATCATTTTTTATGATTGTTCAGCGGAAAGTCCCAAAGACCGCAGAAATGTTTGTTATGACCGTGAAGCGCTGGAAGCAAGGAAAGAATTTAAACCAAAAGATACCGCCATGGATATGGCAGCTTCCATGGGCATCGAGATTTTAACGGAAGAACAATATCGGGAGCTGCAGGAACTTGGAAATTTCGATACGAAAACATCGAGCTGGGTAAAAACACCTACTGAAATTAGAAAACTAGGCGGCGCCCTCTTTTGTGATCGCCGCTACGACCATGTCTTTGTGTATCACAACGGTGCGGACTCTTACTATGGCGTCAGGGGATTCCGTGGCTCGCTAAGGGTTTAAATTTTGCACAGAACACAAACCAATAAACAATATTCGCCAGAAATTTCCAGCGGGTGGCATGGAGCAAAACCTTCATACAAAGGAGTATCTAAATGAATAGTAAGAATCCCAAGGTTGATTTTTATTTTAGTAAAGAAATAAAGTGGCAGGAAGAAATTGAGAAATTGAGAACGATCGTTCTTGATTGCCAGCTGGACGAAGAATTGAAATGGGGTGTTCCCTGTTACACGTTTCAGAATAATAACATTGTTTTAATACATGTATTTAAAGAATACTGTGCGTTTTTGTTTTTTAAAGGCGCTTTAATGAAAGATACCAAGGGTATTCTGGTCCAACAAACGGAGAACGTGCAGTCGGCGCGTCAGATCCGGTTCACCAATGTTCAAGAAATAGTTGAGATGGAACCCATATTGAAAGCTTGTATCAATGAAGCCATTGAGGTGGAAAAAGCCGGTTTGAAAGTGGATTTTAAAAAGACCACAGAATACATTATTCCTGAAGAACTTCAAAAGAAATTAGATAAAAACCCTGCCTTGAAAACTGCTTTTAATGCATTAACGCCGAGACGGCAAAGAGCATACATTTTTTATTTTTCTGCACCCAAACAATCCAAAACCCGGGAGTCAAGGGTTGAGAAATGTATGCCGCAAATTCTCAAGGGTAAGGGATTAAACGATTAGTCCATTCGATGAGAAAATAACTGACAGCAAAATCGATTCGCGTGGTGGGCCACAAGCCCTGCCGCCTAAAACAGCATGCACACCTTCGCGACGCTTCGTCAGGTGGGTGTCTCAGAATTGGGGACGAGATGCACTCTTCAGTATGCTCAAGGAATGTAAGTTCAGACCGGTAATAAAATACATCCAATGAATGTAAAGGTGCTTTTTTGTATTATGGCATAATCGCAACGGATCAGGAGTCCGTTAATTAATAGTTAGGCCGTGTGAAAGGATTACACCTATGGCAGAGAATAAAACCAAACCGACAAAAGAAAATGTGTCTTTATTCTTAAATAAAATCCAAGATCAGCAATTGAGAGACGACTGCTTTGTAATTCTCGAAATAATGCAGAAGGTCTCGAATGCTGAACCCGTCATGTGGGGAAGCGCAATCGTCGGTTTTGGGAAATACCATTATGTATATGCGAGCGGGCGGGAAGGAGATTGGCCGCCGATCGGCTTTTCGCCCAGAAAACAGAACATCAGCCTGTATTTAATGTACGGTCTGAATAAAGTTGAAGACGGGCTTTCCAAACTAGGGAAGTACAAAACCGGCAAAGGATGCCTCTACATAAAGTCGCTTAGTGATGTGAATCAGGAAATCCTTAAGGAAATTATTGCCAAAGCTTTTAAAGAAGCACAGAAGGCAAATGCGCACACGGCTTGATCTATTTTTCAATCAACGAAAGTAAAGAAGCTAATAAAGCTGCGAGAATGGGGTCGAACGTGGGATGTTGATTTTCGATATACTATTCATCGTACTTACACCCAGGGGGCACTAGAAGTAGTGGCGAGCGCACTCTTCAGTGCGCTCAAGGGGTGTAAGTTCAGGTTTGTATTGAAGCCAATTAAAGAAATATATTTAAAAAATTGAAGCGCCCTCTGCATAGAGGGCGCTATTTTATGCTCATCAAACCCGTGCAAAAATTAATTGTTCTAAGAATATTGTCGGATTGGCGAAAACCCAATCCGCACTAAATTCCTCACCCTTGAACAACTTCAATCACAACTTTACCACAGGCGTGCTTTTCACCGAGAACCTGCATGGCTTGGGCGGTTTCAGCAAGCGGATAACGCCTGTCAATCACGGGCTTGATCTTTCCTTCTTCAACCAGCTTTATGACCAATGCCAAATCTTTGGGGCTTGGTTTTGCTGCAAGGAAGCGCATTTTTTTATCACCGATTGACATGAATTTTCCAAAAAGCATGGTTCTGACCACTTGAGAGAGAGAACCTCCGACCATGACAAAAATGCCTCTGGGAGTTAATGCGCGTTTGTAGACAGGCAAAGGACGGTTTCCATTGATTCCCAGGATAAGGTCATACAGTTTGCCGCTTTCGGCAAAATCCTCTTTGGTGTAGTCGATGACATAGTCTGCTCCGAGAGACCGGGCAAGCCCCACATTTTTTGTGCTGCACACAGCGGTTACTTCAGCTCCAAAGGTTTTGGCCAGTTGAACAGCAAAGGTTCCCACTCCGCCGCCGGCACCGTAGATCAGCACCTTTTGCCCGGGTTGAATGTTTCCCTGGTCACGCAAAGCCTGCAGAGCAGTGAGCGCTGCCATTGGAAGCGCTGCAGCGACTTCATGGGAAACGCCGGCTGGTTTGGGCGCCAAAACGCTTTCGGGTACGGCGACATATTCCGCAAAACCCCCGAAACCGCAGCCGGAGATATCCCCAAATACTTCATCATCAACGGCGAATTTATTAATGTTCTTTCCAACTTCTTCAACCCGGCCCGCAATACCAGCGCCGAAAATCTTCCATTTCGGGATAATTCCCATTCGCATTGAGCGGTAATCGGCAGCATTTATCGAGACTGCAACAATTTTTACCAACACCTCATTATCGTTTGGAACAGGTTTTTCCACTTCACGGAATACGAGGACATCCGGAGAACCACTTTTATCATATACAACCGCTTTCATTTTTGAATTCAAACCTGATGAGTGCATTGTTCTATTTTCCTTCTATTTCATAATCAAACACATCGCCAATTTTTACGCCGAACGCATCCGCGATCCGGAAAGCCAGCTCCAGCGAGGGTGAATACTTGGCAGCTTCGATAGCAATAACGGTCTGCCTGGAGACTTTCGCTTTTTCGGCGAGTTCCTGCTGGGTCATTTCGTTAGCAAAGAAACGCAGTTTTCGAATATTGTTTGTAATCTTTAATTTTCTAGCCATGGCGGATACCCTTTCTGTAATAGTACAGCTGGGCGAATCCTTCAAATATTGAACCAATGTTGAAGGAGATGAACATGATATTGAGCATCACAACAGGGGAATAATTAAATACCTGTGAAAGGAGTGCCGCGACAAATCCAATTCCGGCAAAGATAAAACTGATCCTCGTTGATTTGAGTTCAATCAGTTTATCCATTTCATCTTCCACCATTTCTGCACCGATGGTTTTTTCAATTGTTTTTTCAATTTCCTTGTCATCAACCTGGCCATTCTGAATTTGTTCTTTCACGGCAATTGATATTGAAAGCAGAATGTGAAACACAATTTGAATGACAATGATGGCGACGATACCGATGCCGATAAAGAATAGCATGGTGCTTGCCCAAAATTTCAGATCGCCTGGGGTAATGGCACCTGATTGAACTTTACCGAGCGCATAGATACAATAAGCCCCCAAAACCAATGCTCCGGTAACGATGCTGGTGATTGTTCTCTTTTCCTGGTACGACATTTTTAATACTCCTAATATATGTAATCTAAGATAAACAAATAGTAACATAAACAATACTAAATGTCAAGTAAACATTACATATTGTATAGTATATTATGACTTTTAGGCCAAATAATCGCTGGTTTGCTTAATATTCTCTTGCTAACGGCATTCCAAATACCCACACTTTTTTATTTACCCAGCTGGAATGGATCGAGCTGAATAAATAGAAGCACTCTTCAGAGCAGTCAAGGAGTATGGATAGATCAGCATTCATTATCGAAAACTTAACATTTTATCCCCCAGGTTGGTGATACAGTTGGTGTTTATTTTTATACCAAGAAGAAGATCACCAATGAAATCCAAGGTAGCAATTGTACGATGCAATGATTATGATGAAGCCAATGTTGAGCAAGCCGTCCAACGAGGGATAGACCTGCTGGGCGGGATGGCTCAATTCATCCGCCCGGATGAAAAGATCCTGCTTAAACCCAATATCCTGGCTGGCGACGATCCAGAAAAGCTGGTCGGTCCTCACCCTCTGGTCTTCAAAGCGGTCGCCCGGCTGGCTCAACAAATTACCCCAAACGTCTCCTACGGCGACTCGCCAGGCTTTGGCAAACCGATCACCCAGGCGCGTAAGGCCGGACTGCACTCCGTCGCTGAAGCGCTGGGCATTCCCCTGGCTGATTTTGAGAAAGGGCGCGAGGTGGAGTTCAAAGAAAGCCCCTTTCTCAAATATTTCACACTTGCCAACGGTGTGCTGGATGCGGTTGGGTTGATCAGCATTGCCAAATTCAAAGCCCACGGCCTGACGCGCATCACTGGCGCGGTTAAGAACCAGTTCGGCTGCGTCCCCGGCTTGCTCAAGGGTCAATTTCATCTCAAACTGCCAAACCCGATCGACTTTGCGCGTATGCTGGTGGTGCTTAATCTGTATATTCGCCCGCGCCTGTATGTCATGGACAGCATCATCGCCATGGAGGGCAATGGCCCGCGCGGCGGCACCCCCCGATCCATGCATGTCCTGCTCTTTTCGCCCGATCCAATCGCCCTGGACGCAACCACCTGCCGTATGATCGAACTCGATCCTTCATTTGTCCCCACCACCTTGCCCGGCCAGGAATGGGGATTAGGGACCTTTCAGGAAAACGAGATCGAGCTGCTGGGCGACCCGCTTGAGTCTTTTATTTGCAAGGATTTTAATGTGGTCCGTGAACCAGTCAAGCAAGTCACTGCCGCCAACAATATTGCTTTTATACGTAATTTAATCTCGCCCAAACCGGTGATCGACCCGGCCAAATGTGACCTTTGCGGCACGTGCGTACGCGTCTGCCCTGTGCAGCCCAAAGCGGTTGATTGGATGGATGGGGATAAGACCAGGCTGCCTGCCTACTATTACGACCGCTGCATCCGCTGCTTCTGCTGCCAGGAGCTCTGCCCGGAGCTGGCCATCTCGATCAAAACATCCTTCCTGGCCCGCCTGGCGCAGAAATTTTAGATTTAAGTGTACATTTTTTAGGATAAATAAAAATTGAAGCGCCCTCCATTCGGAGGGTGTTTTCTTTTCAGGGTATTAATAGGTTAATGCATTTGTACATATAATTATTATTCTGGTTCTGATCGGGATTGGTCCGCATTTATTAAATAATTAATTAATATTAAAAACTTTCTGGAGGAAATAATGCACGAGATGCGAGTGAAGGTAGACCAGATCGAATTACAGATTCGAGATTATGAACAAGAGGGGGATGCTATCATTTTTCTGCATTTCGGTGGCGCAAACCTGATGATGTGGCAGCGAATTATTCGCTATTTTCAAGAGCGTTACCGAATATTACTTGTTGATATGAGGGGGCATGGCAAATCGGATCAACCAGAGATCGGTTACCACATGGATGAAATGGCTGGGGATGTAATTGGAATTATGCAGCATCTCAACCTCAAGCGAGCTCATATTGTTGGTAGTTCCCTAGGTGCCGAGGTGGGGCTTGGATTGGCAGCCAATTATCCAGATCAGGTGATCTCGCTGGCCTGTGATGGTGCACTTTACAATGAATTTGGATCATTTGGAATTTGGGAAGGGTCAGAAGCGGATTTTAATGAACACGTGGAACGCCAACTGGAAAAGATACGAAATACTCCTGAGCGCACCTTTACTTCGGTTGATTTGTTGGTGGATGATCGACGGGAAATATTAAAAAAATATGGCTGGTGGAATAAGTACGTAGAAGAAGTAGAAAGATATGGTGCAAGCAAAGTGGGGGAGGGAAAATATGTGAAAGGTTTTCGAAAACAAGCACGAGAAAACTATATGGAACATTTTTTTCATTACCGCTTCGAGAATTATTACCGAAAAGTGAAATGTCCTTTATTGATGCTGCCGGAGGATGAAGAATCAGAAAATGAGCTTACCAAGGTCGCGATGGAAGGGTTAAGAAAATTGGCAGTGCATGGAGAGATTGTTAAAGTTAGCGGATGGGTTCATCCATATGGCTGGTTAATGAATCCTGAGAATATTTGTCGGACTATATTGAAATTTCTCGATGAAACGACTAAATAAAGAGATATATTTTATATCTTGTCAGTTTGAATTTACCGAAGGAGGACCGCATGCAGCTTAAATTTTTAAGTGTCATGGTCAATGACCAGGACGCTGCACTTCGTTTCTACACAGAGGTTTTGGGATTTGTGAAGATGGCGGATATCCCGATGGGAAAGTTTCGCTGGCTGACGGTCATTTCACCGGAAGGGATGGAAGGCGTTGAGCTGGTTCTTGAACCCATGGACTTTCAGCCCGCCAGGGTTTACCAGAAAGCGTTATTAGACGCCGGCATACCTGCGCTGGCGTTTATCACGCACGATATTCAGGCGGATTACAAAAATCTCAAAGAACGTGGTGTGCTGTTTCGTGGTGAACCGAAGAACATGGGTTTGATATCCTCAGTCCTTTTTGAGGACACTTGCGGCAACCTGATCAACCTGGTTCAACCTGCTTCCTGACCAGAGGTGCCAAAAAGTCCCTGCTGAATTAGAGTGATAAAAAGATCTGTTTCCGTTCCAGCCAGAGGCCAATAATGCTCAATGCTCTCACCAAGCATAAGGCTTGCAGAACCACCAGCCAAAGGGGCGCGCTGCTATACCAACTTGGGATCCCAGGAAGAAAAAAGATGCCCAGGAGCAATAAATGCAGCACATATAACCCAAGTGAGTTTTTGCCCCAGGCAACGAGAATGGCAAAATTAATTTTCCGTACTTTAACCAGCCAATCCAATGCAATGAAGATCAATGCGCTAACGCCGAGACTGATTAGGTCATAGCTAAACGAAACCCGGTTTTTACTGACCGGTATGAAAAACGCCAATGCGATCCCAATACCCAAAGTTAACATGGCAAGAAGTGGGAAATAGCTGCGCTTTGAAGGATCGTGAAAAAAGTCAGCCAACACGGTTGTCAGGATCATCATCCCACCCCAGCTGATTGATCCAGGCAGGCCACCATGGGGTGATTGAAGAACCTCGCTTAACCAGAACGTGTTTAATAGAATTTGATAGCATGCAAGCAGACATAATCCGATCACGGCACGCCAGGCAGTCGGAAGGCGGATCACGGTGATGGTTAAAATGCCCGCCACCCCGATCGCCTGCAATACACCCCAGTTGATGGTTGTCCCATCGATCTTGAGGAGGATCTCCCCGGCAGACAGGATTGCACCAATTCCGGCAATAGCCATGAAGCGCGTGAAAAAATGTTGGTAAGCTTTCCATACACCCTGAGCGGCCATGCGCCGGTTCCATGACAAACCATAGGTTAACCCTATGACAAAAATGAAAAATGGAGCGATCAGATCAATGACAGTAAGGCCAATATCGGGAGCATGTTTGAGCCAGGCTGGGATGATGTTTATGCCAGCAAGGTAATTAGCCAATACCATCAGCAAAATGGAAAGACCGCGGAACTGGTCAATGGAGTCGAGGCGGGTTGAGGAAGGTTTTAAATAGTGAGCCACTTAAACCGACATATTAAAGTGATTCTGGTGAAGCATGAGCTGTTATTTGTTTTATCGGTCTGTTATAGAAAAAAACTAACCGGTAAGAATGCCTGTGATAATTAAGACAGCTAAGCTCAATATGGCTTGCACCCAACTGAAAACTTCGAACTTCTGCATCAAACGAGATCGATCCTTTTTGGGCTTGCCTAGTTTCCTGGCCAGGATGAACCAGACATACAGGCTGGTGGCGATCAGGGGAAGGATGACTACATGTTTGAGGATGAGGATTCCGTTGTCAGCCATCTCTTCCGCCAAATCCGGGTGAATTATCTGCAGAAACCCGGTGACCCCAACTACTATGGCGGCAATAATGAACCAGGGAATATAGCGTTTGGTAAAGGTCTCCAGGAAATTTGCCTGATCTACATCGTTCAGTCTTTTTAATGCGGGGAGCAGTCCGATGGGCAGGATCAAGGCCGCACCCAGCCAGATCACCAGGCCGATCATATGGAAAGAAAAATAGATTTGTAGAATTGACACAACTACCTCCTTAGTAAACCCAAGAAAAGGTTCGGATCAACCTGCCCATGGATTGTTATCCTGAGTGATTTCAGTCTTTAGTTATTATGCCTTTGATACTATATCCATTTCTGACCATTGTCAATCGAACCAAATACATCCTTAAGTATGCCCACTCTCCTGTAAAATGCAAAATAATAGGAAGCAAGTTCAGGCTGGAGAAAAAGCCAATCCAATGATTTAATAATTTGACGATTCTTTTAATTCAGGGAAAACGCGTCAATCACTTGACATGTTATTATAATTAGACTAATATTGTAATGAATATAAATATATAATCATTCTAATTAGTTATAGATATGACTGAATCTATCAAAATTATCACAGATCGGTTGGTAAAGAAAAACATCCGGCTATCTTATCAACGCATTCGGGTTCTGGAGTACCTTCACCAAAAAAAAGGTCATCCAACAGTGGACCAGATCTTCAACCATCTTTCACCCGAAATTCCTTCCCTTTCAAAAACCACAGTCTACAACATATTGCATATCCTGGTTGAGGCCGGATTAGTCAGGATCGTCAGTGTTGACCGGGTTGAGACGAGATTTGACATAATGCTCTCCAACCATGGACACTTTAAATGCGATGCCTGCGGCGCCATCACCGATTTTGAAATCGATGTTGAAAGTATTCCCTTTAGTGACTTAGGCCATTTTGAAATAAAAGAAAAGAATGTTTACTTTAATGGGCTTTGCCCAAATTGTACCAACCAAAAAAATAAGAAAAAGGAGTAAAAAAAATGGACAAGAAAAAGAAATTAACCACCGCAGCGGGAGCCCCCGTGCCAGATAATCAAAATGCCGTAACCGCTGGTCCACGCGGACCCATGTTGTTGCAGGACGTCTGGTATCTGGAAAAGCTGGCTCATTTTGACCGTGAAGTGATCCCAGAACGTCGTATGCATGCCAAAGGATCAGGCGCCTTTGGTAAATTTACCGTCACCCATGACATCACCAAATATACCAAGGCTATGATTTTTTCAAAGATTGGCAAGGAAACCGAGCTCTTTATGCGTTTCTCAACAGTTGCCGGTGAGCGTGGTGCAGCCGATGCAGAACGCGATATCCGTGGTTTTGCCATGAAGTTCTACACCGAAGAAGGTAACTGGGATCTGGTAGGCAATAACACCCCTGTTTTCTTCCTGCGAGATCCGCACAAATTCCCGGACCTCAACCGGGCAGTCAAACGCGATCCCCACACCAATATGCGTTCCGCCACCAATAACTGGGACTTCTGGACATCCTTGCCTGAGGCATTACATCAGGTGACCATCGTTATGAGCGACAGGGGTATTCCCTATTCTTTCCGCCACATGCATGGCTTTGGCAGTCACACATTTAGCATGATCAATGCCAAGAATGAACGTGTCTGGGTCAAATTTCACCTGCGCACCCAGCAAGGGATCAAGAACCTGACCGACCAGGAAGCTGAAGCGATCGTCGCCAAGGACCGTGAGAGTAGCCAGCGTGACCTTCTGGAAAGCATTGCCAAGGGTGATTTTCCCCGTTGGACAATGTATATCCAGGTAATGACCGAAGAACAGGCCAAGAAGATGCCATACAATCCCTTCGACCTTACCAAGGTTTGGCATAAAAAGGAATTTCCTTTGATTGAGGTGGGAGTCCTCGAGTTAAATCGCAACCCGGAGAACTACTTCCAGGATGTGGAACAAGCGGCTTTTAACCCTGCCGCGGTAGTACCGGGTATTAGTTTCTCGCCTGATAAAATGCTGCAAGGCCGCCTCTTTTCCTATGGGGACGCACAGCGCTATCGTTTGGGAGTCAACCACCATGAGATCCCTGTTAATAGCCCTAGGCACGCCCCTGCGCATCCGTCCCATCGGGATGGTCAGATGCGGGTGGATGGCAATGCCGGCGCCACCATCGGCTATGAACCCAATAGCTTTGGTGAGTGGCAGGAACAACCTGAATATAAGGACCCGGCATTAGGGCTATCCGGTGCAGCTGATAGTTGGAACTTCCGTGAGGATGATTCCGATTATTACACCCAGCCCGGCAAACTCTTCCATCTGATGAGCAAGGCTCAACAACAGGTCCTCTTTGAAAACACAGCCCGTGCAATGGGAGACGCTCCCGAATTTGTTAAAATCCGACATATAGGCAACTGTCTGAAGGCCGATCCAGCTTATGGCAAAGGTGTGGCTGATGCTCTCGGTATTCCTCTGAATAAAGTGAAATAAACTCTTTGAATTCGAATGGGGCAGCAACTGCTGCCCCATTTTGCTTTAACCTGAATAAAGCCCATCTAAAAAATCTGTTTCAAGAAGATAGTCAAAACACTCGCTCGCGAAGCACTCAATCCGCAGGTATTGAATCCTATGGTTGGAATAGAAATATCGAAAAATCAAAATCAATTGAATAGTTCTTATAGTATTCATATAGATTGATGTTTTGAGAAATGCTATGCTAATCATGAAAAATAAATAGGTAAATAAAATGCAAAAAATAACTCCATTCTTGTGGTTCGATGATAAAGCCGAAGAGGCAGTCAATTTTTATACCTCGGTTTTCAAGAATTCGAAAATCGGAAGTATGTCTCGTTATGGCGAAGGGGGACCCGGGGCGAAGGGGACGGTCATGTCTGCCACCTTCGAGATCGAGGGGCAGGAATTTACAGCGTTGAATGGCGGACCGGTATTCCAATTCTCTCCGGCTATATCGTTTTTCGTCCATTGCGAAACGCAGGCAGAAGTGGATGATTTGTGGGAAAAGCTTTCTGCCGGCGGGGATAAAGGACAATGCGGCTGGCTGAAGGATAAATATGGCATCTCCTGGCAGATCGTCCCCAATATTTTGGGCGAGCTGCTGAATGATCCGGATGCCGAGAAATCCAAAAGGGTGATGCAGGCCATGCTGAAAATGACCAAAATTGATATTGGACAATTAAAACAGGCTTATCAGCAGGTATAAGGGTACATTAATCCCAATAGGATAATCATGGATAAATTAACTGTGGATGAATTTGTAAAAAACAGGGTACTGCCTGAATTTCAGCCCACCGTGGCGATGATCCGGGAGTTGATGAGAGAATGCGCACCCAAGGCAACTGAAATCATCAGTTACGGAATACCGGTTTACAAGATTAAGAAGATATTTGCGGTCATCAGCCCAAACAAGGAAGGCATTACTTTTTCTTTTACACACGGCACTGAATTTGAGGATAGATACAACCTGCTCCGCGGTGATGGGAGTGTATCCAGGCACGTGAAGATCAAAGACCTCGCCAATGTGAACAAGGAAGCTTTGCGTTATTACATCAAGCAGGCATTGGAGATCGAGGCAAAATAAAAGCTCGTACCCGCATCAATTATTAATACCTTGAATCAACCAAACTTGCCTTTTTAGACAACCGTGAATAAAGGAGTCATATGATGAAAGAGGATCTAATCGCAAAGACTTACCTTGCGATCAATACACCTAAAAAAAAGACTGGAATGTATTTGTGAACCCAGATGCAGTAAATAAATATTGGAAATATGCTCTCTGGCTGGCGTTATTCACGATCATTTATAACTTCGGCGAGGGTCTGATCTCTATTTACTTCGGAGTTCAGGATGAAACCCTCACTTTATTTGGCTTCGGTATAGACTCATTTATCGAGGTCATGTCAGGCATTGGAATTCTGGCAATGGTGATTCGTATCCGCCAAAATACCGATGCGCCGCGCTCACTGTTTGAGCAAACTGCTCTTCGTATTACCGGAACATCATTCTATATTCTCGCTGCAGGCCTTGGCACAACTGCCATATTAAATCTTTTCACTGCTCATAAACCCACAACGACCTTGCCAGGCCTCGTTATTTCGTTGATTTCCATCGCATCAATGTGGTTATTGGTGATAGGTAAGCGCAAAGTCGGTCACACGCTGAAATCATCACCCATCCTTGCGGATGCCAATTGTACGATGGTCTGTATTTATATGTCCATTGTATTGTTGTTATCAAGTCTTATTTATCAAATCACGGGTTTTGGGTTTATTGACAGCTTCGGCGCAATCGGCTTGATTTATTTTTCAATCAACGAAGGCAAAGAAGCGTTTCAAAAAGCTGCGGGCATTGATGATGAATGTTGCGATGGCGAAGGCAAGGAAAAGGCATAGCGTGGTCCTTGACCTCTATGGCAATAAGTGGGATCTGATCCAGCGCGTTGAAGCCTGATTTTACTTCCAAGAAGTCCTTGCTTATCTAAAGAGGATTTTTCATAGTTTTTACAAGAACTGCATATCCGTTTTACTGTGGTTTGTTATAGTAAATTGAATCAATACTGGATACCACATGAAACGTTATTTCACTTTTGGAATTCTTTTTTCACTCATGTTTATTGCCTGCAGATGCTCACCAGTTGCATATCAGGTTGAGAAACCTGCAATAGGCTCCTCTTTTATAGGCAATGGAGCGATCACATTTGTGATCAATGTCCACGATTGGGTTAATTTAGATGAAAGTGCTGAGACGCTGCTGCGTCTGATAGACCTGTTTGAAAAATATGGTGTCAATGGAGATTTTTACTTTACTGCACCGGTTGTAGAAGCATATGTGTCCCAACATCCGGAAGTGATCGCTCACTTGAAAACCAGCAATATGACCATCAGTTACCATGTCCGCCCTCCTCACCCGCTTTATACCGGATTTGATAATAGTCTAAAGGGATTAGATAATGAGGCGCTGTATCAAACAATCATGGATTATGAAACCTATGCCCTCGACCTGGCGACCGGCAAACTTGACCGAACCCGCCCGGGCGGCTATCAATATGTTGCCCAAGTGTTTGGCACAAAACCGGTTACTGCCGCAGCCCCCAATACGAATCCGCGCATCAAGAGCATTGCCGAAAAAGTGTATGCTGAGCTGGGAGCGGGTATGACCATTCATTATCATGAAGAAGGGACGGATCTGGAATATCCATTTGTCTATTCGAATGACCTTCTCATCCGCCCCAGCGATTTCAGTATTACGCGTGTACCGGGAAGCCAAAATTTCTGGTGGAATTTTATGTCCGGTCCGCATGCAGCCGAATTCAACCCCGCTGCGCTGCTTGAATCCCACCTGTCTCTATGGCAGGCTGCACGCCCACCATTGATCACTGCCCTGATACATGAAAGTAATTTTTACCTGTCCGGACCTGAATCATGGACATCCTATTATTACACTGGCGGGGATAAAAGTATCCCGCAAAAGCCTCCTTATAATATGGATGCACCCGATTTATCCAAGCCGAGGATGGCAGCTGACCAGCAGGCGATCTGGGATGCTTACGAACGGCTGGTGGCCTACGCCGCAGCCCACTTGAAGGTAGTCACTTCAGCTGATCTGTTGTGGAAATCGAAAGGAGAAATAAAATGAAGCGCCTCCTGGTAATTCTTGTGGCTTTTTCCCTGCTCGTTGTGTCCTGCAGGTTCAGCATTCCCCTCCGTACTTCGCCCGTACCACCAATTTCAAGTATACCTGCTCAATCATCACTGCCTGTTACTTCCACGTTTGACAAGGCTAAACTTGGCAGCATCGAGAAGGATATTAACTACTGTACGATGGACGGAAATGCTCTCAAGCTGGATGTGTATTATCCTGCCCAGTATTCTTCAGATCCCTGGCCGGCTGTCATGTATGTTCATGGCGGTGGCTGGCAAAAGGGGGATAAAAGCGAAGGCGCCGGGTTCCGTTCAATGGCCGGGCTGCGTTCTGCCGGTTTTATTGTTTTTGCCATCAATTATCGTCTGGCTCCGCAATTCCCATTCCCTGCTCAGATCGAGGACGTAAAATGTGCGGTGCGGTTTTTACGCGCGCATGCCGAACAGTACAACCTCGATTCTGAGAAAATTGGTGTCTGGGGCGGAAGCGCCGGGGGTCACCTTGTTGCGCTGTTGGGAACTTCGAACGGCGTTTCTGGATGGGAAGTGGGTGAATACCTCGACCAATCCAGCGGTGTGCAGGCTGTGGTGGATATGTTCGGTCCGGCAGATCTTTCGGTGGAATTTGACTCTTCGAATTTTCAAACAGCCAGGGATGTGTTCGGTGCAACCAGTCCGGAAGATGCTAAACTGGCTGACGCCAGCCCGGTCACCTATATTAATGCAGGTGATCCGCCTTTCCTCATCCTGCATGGGAATCAGGATGCAGTGGTCCCACTGGAGCAATCCCAAATCCTCCTTCAGAAGTTACAGGCTGCCGGGGTTCAGTCCCAGCTGGTTGTGGTGCAGGGTGCGGGGCATGGTTTTACCAGAGCAGGCACGCAGCCCATCAGTCCCAGCCTGATCGAAATTAACCAGCAGATCATCGATTTTTTTATTCGCCAATTGCGGTGATGACCAGGGTTATTAACCAATTAATCCAGTTATGAAAGATAGATGTCCTGACCGATGTTCAAATCCATCCAGGAAATTGCTTGAATAAAAGTTATGCGCCCAAAAATTTGCGAAGGCGCTTTTATGACATAATTAACGAATATCCTGTAATTGGAAATCAAACAAATGACAGCTAAATCAATTCGACCTTGGAAATAACAAAGGTTTAAAAAGAACATGAGCCAAAAAATTACTATTCGCCCTGCCATAGCCGCTGATGCTCAGATTGGGACGAATTTAATTTATATGACCATGAGCCGATTGGCGGACTTTTTACTGGGTTCGGGCGATCCCCAAAAAGCAAAAGCCATACTCGCCAGACTTTTCTCTATGCGTCAGAACAGATTTAGTTACCAATTTGCAGACATTGCTGAAGTAGATGGCCAGGTGGCTGGTTTGTCGTTGAGTTATCCCAGCAGAATAATGAAAAACCTGGAAATCCCGATGGCTTTGCAGCTGCTGAGGATATTAGGCCTGGTGGAATTTATCCGCTTTGTACACAATGCGTTGCCGCTCAGTTTAATTAAGGAAGCAGTCGCCGGTGAGCAATTCATAAATAACGTGGCTGTTCTGCCCAATTTTCAAGGACAGGGCATAGGCTCGCAATTGCTGGCTTTTGTGGAAGACAGAGCAAAAACTACAGGGTTTGGCACGAGCTCTCTGTGTGTTGATATCGATAATGAGCATGCACGCCGACTGTATGTACGTCTTGGCTATCGGGTGATTGGCACAATCGAGTTTGAGCGATTAAGCCGCAGCATTGGATACAAAGGCTTTCACCGAATGGCTAAAGTTTTGTGAAAAAAAGATTTGCCGCGCAGAACCTAACCCAACTGGAAGCGATTGAGTGAAAGGATAAAACAATATGGCGCAGTGGTATGAAGAGTTGTTTAAAGATTATGGGATGAAATACGATAACGAGAATTTCGCGCAGGGAACCCTGGGTGAATGTGATTTTATTGAAAAAGAGATCAATTCCAATAAAAAACTCAAAATTCTGGATATTGGCTGCGGGACCGGGCGCCATTCCATTGAATTAGCCAAACGGGGATATACCGTTACCGGGATTGATTTATCCGATTCGCTTTTAAAAAGGGCAAAGGAAAAAGCGGCAGAACAAAACCTGAAAATAGGTTTTCAAAAACAGGATGCCAGGGATCTTCCTTTCCATGAGGAATTTGATCTGGTCATCATGCTGTGTGAAGGTGCATTCCCGTTGATGGAAACCGATGAGATGAATTTTCAAATTCTCCAAAATGCCGCCCGGGCACTAAGATCTAAAGGGAAAATCATCTTTACGACCTTGAACGGATTATTCCCTCTGTTCCATTCTGTCAAAGAATTCCTAAGTTCAGAAACAAAGGAAGGAAATGCAACCTACAGCAACAATTTGTTTGATCTAATGACCTTTCGAGAACATAGCACAACCCAGGTGGAAGATGATCATGGCAATAAAAAGCAACTGCAATGCAATGAAAGATATTATGTGCCATCCGAAATAACCTGGTTATTAAAGACCTTAAAATTTAAAACCATTGATATATTCGGTGCCAGACTGGGTGCTTTCAGCCGCTTGGATAAACTAACAACAGAAGATTTTGAAATGCTGGTAATAGCGAAAAAACAATGAATTATTAATTGATAGTTAGACAATCTTGAATTTTTGCTTTTACCCCTGCTTAAAGAAAAATTCAATGCCTCTTAATCGGATGCAAGAAAATTATTTACAGATTACACTATTTTCATGATCACATTACCATCAAATCAAACCATGTATGCTGCCCTGCTACAGCGCGATTCCGCCTTTGAGGGTGTTTTCTTTGCGGGGATTAAGACCACCGGAATATTTTGCCGGCCCACCTGCGCGGCAAGGAAACCCAGGTTTGAAAATGTTGAGTATTTTCCTTCCACACAGGAAGCGTTATATGCCGGATACCGTCCTTGTGAGCGCTGCCATCCGATGGATCAGGAAAAACAGAAATCCGAACTGGTTAAAAAACTTAACGATATTTTTGAAAAATCACCCACCCAAAAAATCACGAATCAAGAACTGCGCCAGATGGGTATTGACCCCTCAACAGCACGGCGCCAATTCAAACGGACCTATGGGATGACCTTTCAAGCCTTTCAACGGGCACGGCGGATGGGTGAGGCACTTCATGAGATCCGCAAGGGAGAAAAAGTGATCACTGCACAATTCAATCAGGGTTTTACCTCTTCAAGTGGATTCTGGGAGGCATTCAAACAGGTATTTGGAACCCCTCCAAGCCAGGCGGATTCAATTCACTGCCTGCAAGCTAGCTGGATCGATACGCCCCTGGGAGCGATGCTGGCATTGGCTGACCAGGATGGATTGCATATGTTGGAGTTTGTAGACCGGCGCGGGCTGGAAAATGAGATTGCCAAACTTCGCCGTCAAACCGGAAGCGCGGTTGTTCCGGGAAATAATCCAGTTCTTGAAAAGATCAGTGAAGAGATAAAAAACTATTTTGAAGGATCATCGGTCAATTTCACTGTCCCGCTGGTAGTAAGGGGTTCTGAATTTGAGCATGCCGTCTGGAAGTTGTTGCAGCAGATCCCAGCCGGGGAAACCTGGTCTTACCGCCAGCTTGCTGAAAAACTTGGCAAACCAACCGCAACCCGCGCGGTCGGCAATGCCAATGGGAGGAATATCCTGGCGATTGTGATACCTTGTCATCGCGTCATTCGTTCAGATGGCAGCCTGTGCGGCTATGGCGGTGGAGTCTGGCGAAAAAAATGGCTGCTGGACCATGAACGGAATGTGATGGGGTCTATAACCGAATAACGAGTAAGATGAAGGTTTTTTCCCGATAATTTGAAATTAAGGAAAGAAGGGATTTGCCAGATTGTAACTTCACAGGGTATTAGCACTGCTGGTTATAGAGCCAAGTGATGATTGGTGATATGATGTTTTGATAAATTGTCAGCCTATAATTAGCTAATAATGAATTTTAATTCCCCGGCATTTCTGTTTTTATTTTTCCCCATCTGCCTGCTGTTTTATTTAATTGTCAATCCACGCTGGCGTTTATGGATCGGATTAGCCGCCAGTTTATTATTCTTTGCATGGGGACAGGCATTTAATCTCCCCGTGATGATTGCCGTAATTGTGATCAATTATTTTATTGGATTCAGGATCACCGCCGACCGAAAGAAGGAAAAGAGTTTTCCCTGGGCTGTATTTGGTGTGGTGATTAACCTGCTCATTCTTGTATTTTACAAATATTTCACCACTTTTGGCTCAGGTCTTGCTGTAAGTTTAGGGTTTTCAGAATCTGTCATCAAGTTTCTGGATAACCTTCAGTTCCCTGTAGGACTTTCATACATCACTTTTCAGGTGATTTCCTATCTTCTGGATGTTCATAAAAAAATATGTGAGAATGAAAAGAACTTTATTGTTTTCGCTCTATATATCTTATTATTCCCTAAAATTCTGGTCGGCCCGATCGTCCGCTACAGTACCTTAAAAGCAGAGCTGAATAATCCGCAAGTTAATATTGAGAATATTGCCGGAGGAATCCGCCGCTTTATCCAGGGGTTGGCGAAAAAAGTATTGATTGCGGATACGCTTGGCAAACTTGTTACCCCTGTTTTTCAAATGAGTACTCCCAACATTACTCCCGCTGTGTCCTGGTTGATCCTGATCGCCTTTACCATTCAAATTTATTTTGATTTTTCTGGCATAACAGATATGGCGATTGGCATGGGGAAAATACTTGGTTTTCATTTTGTGGAGAACTTCAACTTCCCTTATATTGCCAGGAGCATTAGTGACTTTTGGAGGCGCTGGCACATTTCACTTTCGTCCTGGTTCCGCGATTATGTTTTCTATCCGCTTGAATTGAACCGAACGATCCGATTGGGGCGGCAGATGGATATTCTAATTATTTTTCTGCTAACTGGCTTATGGCATGGTTTCACCCCCCCATTCATTATTTGGGGTTTGATCAATGGTGTGGCTGTTGCTTTTGAGTCCACCCGGCTGGGACGCAAGATGAATATGCTTTGGCCGCCGTTGCAGCATCTGTATGCGTTAGCGATGATTTTGATCGGATGGGTATTTTTTCGCTCCCCGAATTTTGAATTTGCCTTTGCTTTTTTCAAACGGTTAGGGGGTGATGCCAGCGGATTGACGCCGCTCTCCTTCATCAATACCAGGCCGCTGCCCATTATTGAGCCTTCGATATGGATTGCGCTGGGGGTGGGAATCTTGTTCTCGCTTCCGATTGTCCCAGCGGTGAAAAAATTTATCGAGAAGTTGACTTTGAAACATCTTGAATTGAAAATACCATTATTGGCAATGAACGATGGAATTTTGATTGTATTACTTGTGTCTTCTATTGCAATGATTGCCAGTGGAAACTATGCTCCCGGACTCTATGGCAGGTTCTAATCGGTTTTCTATAAAATGAAAAAGATACAATTGCTGAAAATCATAACCAGGATTTACCCCTTTATTTTTATCGGCGCGTTTTTTGCTGTGCTCATTATTCCAATGGGAAATCTAAACCTGAACCCAGGGGCGATTGATTCCTCATTCTATGGCCGTCTGCGTCTCATCCGAGCGGTTACTGATCTACGAGTGACTATTGGCGACATCCTTTTTCCCAATACTCTTATTGGTAAAGAGGGATGGTTGTTTCAAATATCAGAAGGGGAGATTCAAAATTACCAGAATGACACCCCGTTTACAGAAAAACAACTTACGGAATTACAAAAAAATCTGGATGAAGTTGCTGCGATTATTAAGAAACAGGGAACAACTTTGGTGATTGTGGTGACGCCCACTAAAAGCTCAATTTATCCTGATTACATGCCAAGCGAACTCCAAATAATGCGACCGCAATCACGTTTTGACCAATTGGTGCAATACTTAAAGCAATATGGACAAACGCAAATTCTGGATTTGCGGCAGGAGTTAATTGAGAATCGTGAAGTACAACAGGTCTACTATAAAACCGACACACATTGGACAAGTTTTGGAGCGTATATTGCATACCGGGAGATACTTAGAACTCTGCAATCCGTTTATCCAGATTTGGTTCCCCGCGCGTTATCCGATTTCAAACCAGTTTCAGAAGGTCTGGTTTCCATGGATTTGGCTGCCCAGATCGGTAGTGTAAGAATAAAGGAAGAAAGAATTGCTCTCAATCCTGTAGTGGAAACAAAAGCAACCTGGCATGATATAAGATTGGATGATGGCCGTTGGATTAAAATGACATGGAATTCAGATGAAAATTTGCCCAAAGCCGTGATCTATTACGATTCATTCTTATACCCATATATCCCCTGGTTTTATGATCACTTTAGCCAGATCACTGCAATTCCGCATTATGCGAACGGCTCCATCTGGAATCTATCCTGGGTCATTCAAGAGAAGGCAGATGTGGTCATCGTGGAGATTGCGGAAAGATATATTCACGATCTGGCCATACTTTTCAATCCGGAAATAATTTCAAAACCAACGAAGTAAGGCGTTTTCCTTGTGGTATTTCGTAACAGAATTATCAAATCAGCTAACGGATCGTTAAAACCTAAGGAGACATGAATGAAATCCATTCTTTTTCGAATCTTTTCTACATCCATAATTGCGATAATGATCACTGCTTGCGGCGGAAAGATAGCTTCCAGTGGGCAGCTTCCTATCGAGTCAACACCATCGAAACCATCTGTTGGCATTTCGACCGTTACGGTCAAACATCCCGCGGGAGTTTTTGTGAATACGGGTGATGGTTATGGCTTGACCTATTGCAATCTTCAAGGACAGGCTGTTTCTGTATTTAAAACACCAGGTCTAGCTAATCCACGTCCTGGCGAAATTGTGATTGCAGGCAGCGTACCCCCAGGTCCCATCCAGGTCCCGATTGTCTATATTGAGCAAAACCCTGAACCAGGTTTGAAAGTCAATAGCAAGGACCAGATCAGTCCTTTGGTATTGTCCAGGAATATTTATCAAATTGCAGGTGCGCCCGGTTTGCCTGTTCTGGCATACAGCCGTGTGGATGATCAAGACAATGGCAGGACTTATAAGCTATTCGTGGGTACCCTGGAAACCATAACGAGTGACCCTCCTATCGTTAGCCTTTTCAGCGATAAATTACTGTATGTTTATAACCCACTGGCGGTGGAGGCGGACGGCAGCACCATTAAAGGGGTATGGTATACCCGAACTCCATGGGGGGTTGGCGGAGATGGATTCATCAGCAATCATGGTTTGTATTTTTACAACTATGCCACCGGTGAGATCAGGGAGCATCTGGATGCCAATAAAAATCTTCAGGGTCTTTCCCCTGATCATTCTTTGGCAGTTGTTATGGATAATAGCATTACAGAAAAACCGATTTTTAATATAACGGACATTAAAACAGGCAAGATAACCACCATTGCTCTTGACCCGGACAGTGACCGGGGAGGCGGCGGCGGAGAATTTTCGCCCGATAACCGCTATTTGGCCTGGATGGAAGCCAGCGGCACTACCATGTCAGATACGCCAGATTTCCACAGCCGCCTGCGCGTGGCTCAATTGGGAGCGGCTCCGAGTTTAGTGGTCGATCTTATGGATGAGGCCTCTTCCAAAATACTGGGATATCCTGAAATACATTCAGCCGGGGCGGCTGGTTGGCTGGATAACCAGACCTTGCTGGTCAGCACCTATGGAGAGTTAAAAAAACTGGATGTCATCAGCGGAAAATTCACTGCGTTTTGTGCTGGCAGTTTTGTAGCCTTTGCTTATCAATAAACGAACACCATTTTTTATTAAGGATTTCAGGTAGATAACAGAGGTTTGGTTCCAAAGAAATATATTTAGATAACATCCAATAATCTAAAAAGCACTGTCTCAAAATAGCAGTATTGTCAGATTTTTACTGAACTCTGTACGGGTATCTTGTTGGATTTTCATATTAAAATATAAATCATTATTTAATGAGAAGATATGCTCAGCAGCAAAATTCAAAAAACTTATCACGAGTTTCCACGCCGCTTCTGGGTAGTGGTGATCGTTTCTTTCATTGACCGCATCGGCGGTACGATGCTCTTCCCTTTCTTTGCTTTATACATTACACAGAAATTTCAAGTGGGAATGACGCAGGCCGGCCTGGTGCTGGGCTTATTTTCAATTTTTGGTTTAATTGGCAATACGATTGGCGGTGCGCTCACTGATAAATACGGGCGGCGCAACCTGATCCTTTTTGGGTTGGTTTTTAGCGCGCTGAGCACCTTATCTCTCGGTTTGGTACAGACTTTCGCTGTGCTGATCCCTGTGGCTGCATTTATCGGGTTGCTTTCGGATGTCGCTGGTCCTGCGCATGGGGCGATGATTGCCGATATCCTCCAGGAACATCAGCGTCAGGAGGGGTATGGTATTTTACGTGTGGTTGCCAATATGTCCTGGATCATCGGGCCAACCATTGGCGGTTTTGTCGCCAGCCGTTCTTTCTTTGCCCTGTTTGTCATGGATGCGGTCATCAGCTGCTTTGTGGCATTGCTGTTCTTTAAGTTCATTCCTGAAACCAAGGTTAAAAAGGAAGGGGAAGATCACAACCAGGGTCTGTTGGAAACCTTTAAAGGCTATCGGGTGATTGCCCGCGATTTTGCCTTTATTTCCTTCATTGGTGCAATTATTCTAATGAGCCTGGTCTATTTGCAGATGTATAATTCGCTCTCGGTTTATTTACGCGATGTGCATGGGATCCAGCCGCAGGGGTACGGCTTTTTGTTAACTGCCAGTGCGGTCGTGGTCATCCTGTTCCAGTTCAGTATTACGCGGATAATGAAGCATCGGCCACCCTTCCTGGTGATGGCATTGGGGACAATATTTTATATGGTGGGATTTGGCATGTTCGGCTTTGTACGCGCTTACTGGCTGTTCGTTACCGCAGTGGTGGTGATCACCTTTGGCGAAATGATGATCATGCCCACTTCCCAGGCACTGGCCGCAAATTTTGCGCCGGAAGAAATGCGCGGACGCTATATGGCCGCCTATGGTCTGACGTATATGCTGCCTGCTGCCATCGGTCCCGGAGCGGCGGGTATGATCCTGGATAACTTTAATCCCAACCTGGTCTGGTATATTGGTGCCGGATTGTGTGCGATCTCGGCAATAAGTTTTTACGCCCTGCATCTCAAATTAGGCAAACGTGAACGTTTTTCCTGGGTAAAACCATTGGTAGAAAAAGAATTAACAAAAGAAGTGAGATAATTTTTTTCAAAAAGGAAAAAGAAATTGACAACAAAAACAGATGATTCCAACTCCTCGCGCAAGACAGGCAAGCAATATTCCTCTCAGCCGCCTATGAAACTTGACCTAAAAAAGAAATATTCTGCCCAAGTAAAAATGGCAAAGGGCGGCGAATTTGTCATCCAGCTGCATGCCAAAAAAGCGCCTGTGACAGTCAATAGTTTTGTTTTCCTGGCGCGCGAAGGTTACTTTGATGGGGTTACTTTCCATCGTGTATTGGAGGGCTTTATGGCTCAAGGGGGTGACCCGACCGGATCCGGCAGCGGCGGCCCGGGTTATCATTTTGTCAATGAAGACCATGATCTTCAATTTGACAAGGCGGGTGTGGTGGCCATGGCTAATGCCGGCCGGGATACCAACGGCAGCCAGTTCTTTATCACCTTTACCCCGGCACCGCACCTGAATGGCGGTTATACTATCTTTGGTCAGGTCGTCAGCGGTATGGACGCAGTCAATGGGATCACTCGCCGTGACCCAGGCCAGCACCCGGCTTTCACTGGTGACATCATCGAAAGTATAACCATTGTCGAGAAATGATAAATTAGATTAGACTGCAGTTAAAATAACGCACTTTAATAAAAAGTTATTGTTTGGATCTATAACTCCCGATGATTTGTCGGGAGTTTTAATTATTGGGTGAGGGTAAAATAGATTCATCTTGAGATTGAAATCATCTCGAACAAGGCAGAGTGTTCAAACCTGATTTCTAAGGAGGTTGAAATGTCTGATGCGGAAAAGAATATTGGACAGAAAGTGAAAAAAATCACTGTTGTTCCTAACGGTCCTTACTTGATTGAAGGCGGAATTCCCCTGGTTCGCAAGATACAGGTTGTTTCTGAATATGGAGAGCCGCTGGCATGGAAAACAGAACAGCGGATTGAAACAAAAGAATCATATTCTCTTTGCCGCTGCGGGAAATCCACCACTTTCCCATATTGTGATAAATCTCACCGCACGATTAATTTCGACGGTTCCGAAATGGCGGACACACGTACAACCGCGGACCGCCGTGAGACTTATCCGGAAGGTACAAATATCAGAGTCAGTTATGATTCATATCTGTGCATGAATTCAGGATTCTGCCGTAACCGTATTCGCGGTATTGAGGAAATGCTGCCCGATACGGATGATAGCGAAGTTCGTGAGCTGGTGATGGCGATGATCGAACGCTGCCCATCCGGTTCTTACTCCTATTCCATTCAAGAGGGCGATGCGGACATTGAACCCGATTATCCCCAACAAATTGCCTTGACCACTGAGATCACCTCGAACGGACCAATCGATGGACCATTATGGGTGACTGGTAATATTCCCATTGAACGCTCCGATGGCCAACCTTTTGAAACGCGCAACCGGGTGACCCTGTGTTCCTGCGGGCACTCATTAATTAAACCTTTATGTGATGGCACACACCGCACCCTGGCGGAAGAAGAAGCCAAAAAGAAAAACAGATAATCATGCCTGCTTTGGCGATAAATGCCGAAAGCTATCTAAAGCGGCTGTGTGAAGAAATCCCCACCCGGAGAGTTGGCAGCCAGGGCAACCAGGACGCCACAGATTTTTTTGCCGAAGTAGCTGCCTCCTTTGGTCTTCAAACGCAATGTGCGCAATTTGAATGCATGGATTGGATGACCCAGGGTGCGAGCCTGGTCATTGGAGAACAATCCTTTGAGGTTTTCAGCAGCCCATACTCGCTGGGGTGTGAACTCACTGCGCCATTGGGTTTTGTTTCATCCATTAAAGAATTGGAAGTTGTCGAGACAAGAAGCAAGCTTCTCTTGTTGAAGGGGGAGATCGCCAGGGAACAATTGATGCCGACCAAATTCCCATTTTACAATCCAGAAGAGCATCGCCGTATATTCCGGCTTATGGAAGAAAAAAAACCGCTTGCCATCATCACAGCCACCTCAAGGAATCCAGACCTGGTGGGCGGGATATATCCCTTCCCTTTAATTGAAGATGGTGATTTCAATATTCCTTCAGTGTTTATGACCGAAACCGAGGGGAATCGTCTAGCTTGCTATTCAGGTCAGAGGGTCACTCTGATTAGTCGGGCTCACCGTATTCCATCGCAGGGATGCAACGTTATTGCCTGTAAGAATCCCCAGGCGAAGAAAAGAATAGTCCTCACCGCTCATATTGATGATAAGGATGGCACACCTGGCGCGCTGGATAATTCCAGCGGAGTGGTTATGCTGTTATTGCTGGCAGAACTCTTATCAGATTATCAAGGCAGCATGGGTGTTGAACTGGTTGCGATCAATGGGGAGGATTATTATGCCGCTTCCGGTGAAGCGCATTACCTGAAAGAAAATAAGGATCGATGGAACGAGATTCTATTAAACATCAATTTTGATGGCATCGGTTATTTCGAGGGCGATAGCGCTTTTTCTTTATACGATTGCAATGAAAAGCTCAGTGAATTGATCCGCAGTATAATAACGGGCTACCCCGGAATTATCGAAGGAGATCAATGGTTCCAGGGGGACCACATGGTGTTTGTGCAGAATAAAATCCCAGCTATGGCGGTGACCTCCCAGCGCTTCCTGCAATTATTTACCACTGTAACCCACACATCGAGGGACAAAGTGGAGCTGGTGGATTGCAGCCGGCTGGCTTCAACGGCGCAGGCGATTTACGGTTTGTTGATTGAGCTCGATAAATATTTTTCGTAATCGATTACCCCTTTTTATTGCATGACATCAATATTTCCAAATCACAAAAGTGTTTTTGCGGATAGAATAATACTTTGTGACATGGCAAATATGCATCCCCAACCGAGGAAAAAATGATCGATCGTCCACTGGCTCTTTTTAATTCACAGCTCACTCCCGAAGAAAAGAAACAGCTGGATGCCATCCGCGATCCAGCTGAAATCCAGGCTTTTTTGGATACCATCCCATATTCAGCCGAAGAAATGAACCGCCCGCCACTGCAGGTCCTGCATGATCGGCAGGCACATTGCCTGGACGGAGGCTTGTTCGCGGCTGCCCTATTGCGCTATCAGGGTTATCCGCCCCTGATCCTGGACCTGCAACCTGATCCCGGGCAAGACGATGATCACATTTTGGTCTTGTTTAAGATAGATGCTTGCTGGGGGGCAGTGGCTCAATCCAATTACACCGGTCTGCGCTACCGTGAACCCATCCACCGTACACTGCGTGAATTGGTGTTATCTTATTTTGAGGATTTCTATAATGGTTTTGCCCAAAAGACCCTTCGATATTACACCCGGCCGATTAACCTCAAGAAGTTTGACCGCCAGGGGTGGATGCTTTCATCTGCGGGTGTGGATGCGGTGGAAAAATATTTAAAAAGTGCCAAGTTAATCCCGCTGATCACCCCGGCACAGGCAGAGCGGTTGATAACAGTAGAAGAACTTTCTTTTCAAGCAGGCAGGCTAGGGATAAATGAGCAGGGGGTGTACCAACCAAAACCCAAATCCGGAAAAAAAGAGTAAATTTCTCCCCTAAAAACACTAATGCGGAATGGAACTTTTTTCCGCCTCTGATCTTTTAAAGGCTTCGATCAATTCCCGTATCTCCAACGGTTCGCCTTTGCTTTGCATGCGTACCAATTGGATGGCGCCTGGCTGGCATTGATTAACGCACAATCCGCAGCCCATACATTTATCCATATCCACTTCAGCAATAAGGGTGACATGCATAGCGCCAAATAAGCAGATTTGTTCGCATGTACCGCAGCTGAGGCAAAGGTCTATATCTACTCGGGCAATATACCCCGAGGAAGCCAGCATGGGGGTTCCGTTGCGTTGTGCATTCAGGGCAGCGCAGCAACAGGTGCAGCAATTGCAGATGGCGTAGAAACGTCCCAGCATGGCATCTTTAAAAAAAGCGTGATGGACATGGCCTCGTTGATCTTCTTCTTTTAGGATCTGCTGGGCTTGCTGGGAAGTGATCCAGCGCGAGCGCCTGGGCTGGTGCTCGATGACAAAACTGGCAAAAGGTTCACCCACGATCAGGCAGACGTCCATGGGCAGGCAGGGGTGCTCGCGGGCTGCGCGGCAGGGACAGTCGATCACGGCGATGTGGTCAGGATTTTTTAGGATGATCTCACGCGCTTTCTGGTAAGGGATCACCTGCTCCAGGTCGCCCAGGGAAATATCTTCATTTATTGTTACAAGCTGGGTGGCAGCTTTCAAGGGCAGGACCTTGCCGTGATAGGTATCTTCAAATTTGGTCTGACCCGGTTGGCCGGGCATCTTGCTTTTGGAAACCAGCCAATTCCCGACCCAGGCGACCAGCGGTTTTAGCCGTTTGGCCAGGGGATGTTCACCGCTGCCCATGGCAATATAGAAGTAGGTCCAGCGTGCATAAAAATAGCCGTGCACCAGGTCAAAAAAGGAAAACCCTTTGGACTGACGGGCTTCCTGGATAAATGCTCTGGTGGACTTTTTTGGGCTCAAATGTCACTCCATGACAGAAATGCAAAAAACAAAAACGTAAATTAATTAAATATTAATTCTGCCAAATTATAATTGCTATTAAGACTAAGGCAGATAAACCAGTCAGTATGTGTGAACTTGGTTTAAATGAAGTCTTTGTGATAAGACCCGCTATTAAAATGAAATAAAAGATCACCTATAAAAAGTTCTCCCATTTCTAATTTACAAAAAAGGTGCCCCTATGATAGGGGCACCTCAACATCCCGTGAAATTTCTGAGATTAGAAAAACATTCTATTAATGCTTCCTATTATGCAGCCTGCTTTTTCACCTGTTTCATCCCAAAAAGGAAACGAACAAGGTTAAATCTCCTAATGCCATACTCATAGATTCCCAAGATGATGAGTAATGAAATGAAAAGAATGACAACCCATTTTAAGAGATCAGGGATAGGTAACCGAAACACGAAAAATCCTATTGTGAGTAATACGGGTTGATGAAGGATGTAGAAAGGAAGAACTGCTTCATTGGCATACTTTTGAAATCGGTTACTAAAAGCAAGATATTTCATTCCAAAACCCAAAAAGGTTAGAATAATGCACCAGGCCATCACATCTCTGAGCTCATTAGTAAGTTGAAAACAAATGGTTGAAGCGATCAATAAAACCAGTGAAATCCAGCGAGTTTTTTGAATACTGGCCTGCAAACGATTATTAGAGATGACTACAAATCCGAGCACAAAATAACTCATATACGCAGCCATACTCCATGCCATCTGACCATCAAAGTTGCCCAAGAAACCATTGGGATCAATAAAGTTTTCACAAAGCACAACGGGAAAAACAAGCAAAACTGCTAATCCGGGTAATGAAAACAAGTTTGTAAACTTCTCTAATATTTTGGAACCCAACATGCTTTTCAGAAAGATGAAAAGTGGCAGAAAGATTAAGCTAAAAATGAGAAGGAACAGCAAGTACCAAAGGTGCATGGCTGTCCAGGCAAAGTTACCGCCAAATCCGTAGAACCCCTCAAAATAATGGGGAATAAAATCCAGCAATGAACCAGTGAATTGGCCATGCGATATCCGTTCCAGATAGACCTGTAAAAGACCATGGGAGAACATGCCAACCAGCAAAGGAATTCCCAGGCGGAAAAATTTATCTTTTATATACTTCAATAACCCGCTCTTCTCCAGGGCAAAGAAAATACTAGCGCCTGAAATAAAGAAGATAAATGGCATCATCCATACATCCATCAAACGAGTAAAAATCTGAAGGAATGCATAAGTATTAACGTTTTTAATGTGCCAGTAATCCAGGTTGAAAAACCTGGTGCTGTGGTAAAGGAACACTGAAAGAATTCCGATAATCCTCAGCCAATCGAGATCGAACCTTCTAACTGCATTTTTCGTTCCCATTTTATTTCTCCGTTTTTTCAAAAATTGTTTGGATAATTTCAGGCCAGGGTAGGCCTTTATCGATAATGAAATCTATTCCAGCAAGATGGATTTGGGATTGTATTTCTGTATCATCGGTGATGCTTAGGGCAAGAACCCGGCAATTTGTAAGTTGCGCTTTTATCCTAAGAACAAACTCAGATATACCCAACTCCCGTGTTTCCAGATCTATTAAGACCACATCTGGTTGCAACTCTTTTGCCTTTAATATGGCATCCTGGATATTGACAGCTTCACCAACCACAATTAGTTTTCCGCTAAGGTCCAATAATGTTTGTAAGTTTTCCCGCAGATGATCTATATCGCTGAAAATCAAGACGCGTCGAATTTCACCGTTTGATTTAGTATGATTTCTTTGCGTGGAGATGGCTTTATTTGTTTTCATCTTAGTACGAGAGTTTTTTTGCCGCTTTTCTATCCCTGGTAGAGATATATTTCTCCGCGATGCGGTTGGGCAACTAGCAATCGGTATGATTCAGAAACATAGTATTCAGGAACTACTACTGCAAATCCACTTTGATCTGTGGTTAACTTGGCTGGCATGCCACCGCGCTCCAGTTGATCACACACCGCGGCTGCCAGGGTCAATAATGCAGACTGAAAGACCACCTTGATTTCTTTAGCATTGGATTGGATTTTGTTTATCATTTTTTCTCCTATTAATTTTATAAATTTGAATATTTCAAAAAACATACACTGTCATCATAGGCGGATTGTTTCAATTTGGCATCGAGCAATGGGCTGATTTACGAGGGGACTTGAGGATGATCTTTATCTAAGACTTTTGATGGAGTAATCCATATTAATGAAATGCAATGCGTTACCCTTGAAGGGAATCAATGGATAAAATTGACTTGATATATATGGAAAAAAACAAACAAATATTAATTTTTATTAAGAAGAACCCAGCAAATGTAAATCCAACCCCTTTATCTTTTTACTGGGAGCAACTGGGCAATGATCGTACGGATCATGGCAAGAGCGTCATGAGTCAAGCTCTGCAAAAGCACTAACTGGCTTTTCAATAAGGGGGATTTTTTTTGGTACATAAGTTGTGCGGAACGGGTATTTAGAATAATACTGAAGATAACCTGGGAAACCGAGTCATGTAGTTCGCGCGCCATTTGATTGCGTTGTTCTATGGTGGCCAATTCTTCAACTTGAGAAGAGTATGTGACCAATTGCCGATGGGTGTTTTCCATCTTGGTCAATAGAACCTTGCTTTTGGACCTGGTCTTTTCAAGTTCTTGATTTGTGACTGTGTATGCAGTGATAACTATTTCACCTGCCATATTGAGCAAAGCCAGGGATAAACCTCTGGCTGCTCCAAGGAAAACCATCAAAGAGCTGCCTGTCAAGAAAACAATGATTACCAACATCACCCACCGGGATCGGTCTTGAAAAAGGGTGGCAGTTTGGTAGCTCAATAAAACAAAGAGAAGATTGGCAAAATCATATTCAGGCCAAATATATAACAAGGCAATTATGATGCCAGATTGAATAGAAAAATAAACATACAACAATGCCCGGCTTTGATTTGGCCAGGCTATTATCAAACTAAACAAAATTAAAAAAGAAATTTCCAGTCCAGGGTAAATTGGAGGAAGCGTACTATATGCCCAATCAATTAAAGCACGCAAAACAACAGCTGCGAATAATCCGTACATTGCCATCAGGCTGGAAAGATTTGGCCATGATTGTTTTTGCATGGGATTTGCGCTTCTCGTCATTATTCCGAAATCCTTTCCTATTCCTGACCCACTAATTTATTTTTTATAGCATAGATTGCTAATTGAGTGCGATCATCCAGGTTAAGCTTGGCAAGAATATTACTCACGTGCGTTTTTACCGTTTTTTCGCTGATGACCAATTGTTTTGCGATTTGCAGGTTATTGCAACCATTGGCAATTAGTCGAACCACATCAAGCTCCCGATCCGTAAGCGCCTCAAAATGAGGTTTGGAGGCAGGGTTAGATGAGCTTGAAATTTGATCCATCAATTTACGAGCGATATTGGGATGCAAACGAGGTTCTCCGAGGTAAGCTGCACGGATTGCATCCAAGAGTTCATCTGGCGAAACATCCTTCAATAAATAACTCGATGCACCTGCCTGGATGGCTGGAAAAACCTTATCATCCTCAGAGAAACTGGTTAGTGCGATTACCTTTACTGAAGATCCACTTGCTTTTATCTGACGGGTAGCTTCAATTCCATCCATTATTGGCATAACCAAATCCATTAGCACGACGTGCGGGGAAAGCTGGCGAACTTTTTGTATAGCATCTTCGCCGTTAACGGCTTCACCTATCACGTTGATATCCTGATTCAATTCCAGAAAGGTGCGTAAACCTTGTCGGACAACCTGATGGTCATCAACAATTAATACCTTGATTTTTTCTTTTGTGATCATCCAACCTCCATTGATTCGATAGTTTTTTGGACCCGAATACGTGTACCGCCACCTGGCGATGATTTGATCACTAATTCCCAACCAATCTCATCAGCCCTCTCGCGCATACTGCTCAAACCAATACCGGTTGCAGGAGCATCGTTTTGCAATTCGAAACCACAACCCTCATCTTCCACCTCGACCCAGAGAGGATTTATTAAATGGAGATGAATGTGTACCCGATTGGTTTGAGCATGCTTAACAATATTATTCAATGCCTCTTGAATGATTCTGAATAAATCTTGCTCTTCTTTTATTGTGAGTTGTTGATCTCCCTCAATTTTGACGTCAACTTTTAAATCTTTCAGAAACAGCTTTTCATCAACGTGGTTTTTGATGGATCGCAGCAAGCCTTCATTCTTTATTCTGGCTGGAACAAGTTCAGTCATAAGTTGTTGTAGTTCAATTTGAGCAGATTGGGCAAGGTGATTCAATTTTTCCAATTGCCCCGCCACTCGCTTGATATCCTTATCCAGAAGCAATACAGTGGACTGAGTGTTAAGGGTCATGCTGAAGATTGTCTGAGTAACAGAATCATGCAACTCACGCGCTAACCGATTACGCTCGCGAGCAACAGCCAATTGTTCTACCCGAATAGAAAATTTCTTTAGTTGATGGTTCGCGTTTTGAAGGTTATTTAACAAGCGCTTATTCTGTTCTCCTGCTTCTTGAGTTCGACGTGCGGCGGATGAATAGGAGGAGAATAAAAAATTAGCTGCACTATACAACAATGTAAAAGAAATGACTTCCGTCAATTCATAATATATTGAAAATACAAGGAAGATCAATGGAGTGAATCCCAATACCAGCCAGATTCCTTTTCTGCTGTCAAAGCGCTCCATTACCTGCATGCTTAAGATCGAAAATAACAAAGCAAAATAATCAAATTCTTCTATGGACAGCAACAAGACACAAATAATGGATGTTTGAATGGCTATATAGGAAATGAAGAACCAACGTGATCTATGGATGAAGAGTTTATCTATGAGAAAACCTGCCAGCCAGACTGCAAGCAAACTTAAACCACGAATGAGGGATGTTTTTTCTGAATAGATAAGGGAAGTACGCAAAACGAGCGCACCCAATATGAGCACAACTGTTATGGTTGAAACCCATTGGTAGGACCAGATTCTGGATAATTTCATAGGAAGGTTAAGTTAATTATATAAATATTTTAAAAAAGCAAATATAAATATGGTTTAATTATAAGAAGATTATGAAAAGCTCAAAAAATTCCAAAAGCAAAAAAATTATGAGGTATAGGTCATGCAAGCAACAATTAATTTAGGTCAAACTGAAGCCGAACTGGCAATCAAAGTGATTAAAGAAGAACTACTCAAGCGCAAAAAAGCGGCAACGATCGCTGTGGTAGATACACATGGCGAGCTTATCGCTTTACTGCGCCTGGATGGTGCTCCACTGCAAACAGTAACAGTGGGAATGAACAAGGCATTTACTGCCGCCCGTGAAGGCAAACCATCCTTTGAAATAGGCGCTAAGATGCGTGACCCGCAAAAGGGCTATTCCATCGCTTATTATGGCGATCGACGCTATACGGGTTTTCCCGGCGGAATGCCGATTATTATGGATGGCCAGACGGCTGGTGCGGTGGCGGTCAGCGGTTTATCCGGGATGGAGGATATGGAAATTGCTCAAATGGGCGTTGAAGCGATCCTGAAGATGGTCAAGCCTACTTAAGATTTTATTCTACCGAATTTTCTGAAGTGGTTAAATCAGGACGAATTATTTAATCAAGACTTGATCAAAAACTGGATTTAGAAAAGTAATGGATTATCTTTTTGCTGGAAAGTGAACAAACTTTGAAAATAAAGTTTCGAGATCCGGTAAGCGGGCTGACCCACTTTTTTGCAGCAATCCTGGCAGTAGTCGGATTGATGATTCTATTAATTGT
Source organism: uncultured Anaerolineaceae bacterium (assembly GCA_964571135.1). Lineage (GTDB taxonomy): Bacteria > Chloroflexota > Anaerolineae > Anaerolineales > Anaerolineaceae > CAZMZW01. The sequence continues at coordinate 60,040 of CAZMZW010000001.1, forward strand.
GGGATATGGGGACACCATTAAAGAAATCACACTGCTCATTTATGGGTTAAGTCTGATCTTGATGCTTTCGGCTAGTGCCACTTATCATCTGGTAAACGCGAAACCGCCAATATTAGTTTGGCTGCGGAAAATGGATCACACTTCCATTTATTTATTGATTGCCGGCAGTTATACGCCCATTTGTGTGCATTTCTTTACGGGTTTCTGGCGCAATGGCTTCCTGGCAATCATTTGGGGCATCGCGCTGGTGGGAATTATTGTGAAACTGTTCGTGATCCGAGCCCCGCGATGGGTGACTGCCGGTATCTACCTGTTGATGGGTTGGCTATCCATCCTCGCGATAGGCGAAATGTTAATCCGCATGCCATCAACAGCGTTAATCTGGCTGGCGCTGGGCGGCCTGGCTTATACCGTCGGAGCTATTGTATATATGCTTAAAAAGCCAGATTTTATTCCAGGAGTATTTGGCTTTCATGAGGTCTGGCATATCTTTGTCATCCTTGGCTGCTTGGCTCACTTTATTCTGATCGCTGTTTTTGTGGCAGAGTAATTTGAAATTGGGATGCTAATGTTCAGGTAAGCTAATTAAAATTGGGGAGGCAGAGGACTCTTCTCACCAGATTCTTTTAATTCCTGGAGCAGGTTCATGAAACTGTAAGTGGGCTCGTAGCCAAGAATTCTGCGGGTGGGTTCAATATCAAAGACTTCAGGTTTTTGAGCCGGATTTAGGCAAAATTTTTGAGCGATATTCGTAAAGGTTGAATAATATTTCTGAAAGGAAGTGCCTGCCCCTTTTGCGTCCCAATGTTCAAGGTCATGGGGGGTATATTCATATTTGCCATCCACGAACAGAGTTGGCATTTGATCCAATTTTCCCAATTTGAGCAGGTCAATACTTTTAATCACTGACTGCAGTACGTCATTAATATGCACGGCGCCCTTCCAGTACCATTTTGCCCAATCAAAATAAGAGGCATACACATCCTTATTCCACCAGGGGATGAAAGCGCCTGGCCGAAGGATGATCACTTGCATCCCATGGCGTTCGTGATATGCGCGGGCAATTTCCTCACCCAGCAACTTGGTATGGCCATAGACCCCGAAACGGTCCAAAACGCTTGTACTGGAAATATAAACAAATTTCTTGATCCCTTTTTCTGCGGCAGCCTGAAAGACATTAAAGGTTCCAGTGACATTGAGGTCCCAAAAATCATAAGGGTTTTTCTGCCCGGTCACCAGGTGGATTCCGTGCCAGGCAGCCACATGCACCACGCAGTCTATGCCACTTAGACTACCTGCGAGCAAATTTCGATCGAGGATTGAACCGGAAATGAATTTGCCGTGCTGTGGATTAAGCGGCGGGCGGATATCCATTCGTACAGGCAGGTCGCCGCGTTGAACAAGATCTCGGGCAAGCAATAGACCAAAATCACCTGAACCGCCGGTAATAAAAACTTTCATTTTGACCTCTCGACCTCATTAATAATTTGAATGGAAAAACCCATTTTAACATGACAAAACCAGAGGCAGTGATAAAATCCCCAAAGAGGAATATTCAGCCAAATCGAATGCAGCGCATGGAAAGTGAGCCGCCCCAAATTCTTTCGTTGAAAAAGTGAATCGGTTCGCCTTTTTCTTTTGCTCCCAGGATATAAAGGAGCGGCAGGTAATGTTCTGCGGAATTGATGGAAAGAGCAGCACTCCGGCCTTGTTTTTCATACTGGATAAGCGGCGTGAGATCATCTTCGATGATGTGTTGTTTTATTTTTGAGTCAAACTCCACCGCCCATTCGAAAGCAGTATCCTCACAGACGATCATGGCCAGGTTGTGAACCACATTTCCGCTTCCCAGGATCAGGATGCCTTCCTTGCGAAAAATGTGTAATTTCTGTCCCAGCTCAAAATGCCGGGCAGGTGTGATTGAACGGTCCAGGCTGAGTTGCACCACGGGTATATCTGCCTCAGGATACATCCTGCACAGCACTGACCAGGTACCATGATCCAGCCCCCAGTCCTTATCTGCAACCACTTTTTCTTTCCCGATAATTTCGATCACCCGGCTGGCGATCTTTGGCGACCCAGGGACGGGGTATCGTTTTTCATATAATTCGGGCGGGAAGCCGCCGAAATCATGAATGGTACGTGGTTTGGACATTGCAGTAACCTGGACTCCCTGTGTCTCCCAGTGAGCGGAAATACAAAGGATGGCCTTGGGTTTGGGAATGGCTTTTACTTCATTTATCCACCCCCTGGTGAATTCATTATCCTCAAGAGCGTTCATGGGGCTTCCATGGCCCATAAAAAGTACAGGCATTAAGTCAACATTCATTTTTACCTCCCGGATTGAATTGAATCATTGATCCAATAAAACGAATATTTTTTGAAACACTAAAGAAAACATGGTCATTTTATACCCCATTCTTGGGAGATTCATGGATATAAAAATTGAAATCAGAATAAATGAAAGATCATTTTTAAAATATATATTTATTCTATTGTAATTGCGACTTACCTAGAAGTCGGATGGAAAATCAGCATGATAAAATAAATCCCGAAGGAAATGAAATTGAATCACTGGATTCATATGAAGAGTTTTCCATATCATGAATTATTTATTCACACCCTATGCTTTTGTAAATCTATTAACCGCCATCATTTCTTTCGGAGTGATGATCCTGGTCTGGCGGCGGCGGTCATCTCCCGGGGGACTCCAACTTTTCTTATTAATGGTTGCTGTTTTCGAATGGTCCCTTGCTGGCGCATTTGAAGCGGCTGCCATAGGTCAGGCACTGAAAATATTTTGGTCCAAAATTGAATACATTGGTGCACATACTTCACCGATATTCTTATTTCTTTTTGTCCTGCGTTACAGCGGCAAGGATAAATGGTTATCTCGATTAAAAAGGTATGCATTTTTTATTCTCCCGCTTCTCACGATTGTTTTTGCTGCAAGCAACGAATCCCATGGTTTAATTTGGAGCGGATTTGCTCCAGGCCCTATTGGAACGAACAGTCTTATTTATTATCATGGCTGGTGGTTTTGGGTGGAGATCATCTATATTTACACCCTGGTTTTTGCGGCAACCGGTTTATTGATCCGATTTGCACTTCACTCCAATAAAGACTTCATCTATCAGAATACGATTTTACTGATCGCATCGATTTTCCCGTTGGCTGGATGTTCGATTTATATCCTGGGATTAAACCCGTTTCCAGGTTTGGACCTCACTCCCTTCAGTTTTATGTTTACCGGGCTGGCATTATCTGTGGGTTTGCTCTACTTTCAATTCCTGCAATTGCTGCCAATTGCCCGGGAATCTTTGATCGATAAAATGAGCGATGGACTATTGGTGCTGGACTCACAATACAGGATTGTGGATATCAACCCGGTTGCCAAACGCATCTTTCATTTACCGATGCCAATAAAAGCAGGAAAAGTTTCTGCCAGCGCACTCGATCATTGGGAAAAGATCGCACCTTGTTTGGGGAAACGCAAGGGTTGCCGTACTGAACTTGCGATCGGCAGAAAAGGAAATACCTATGTTGAACTGGACATCTCCCCATTACTGAACAATCAAAACTACCTTCTGGGTTGGCTGATCACCACCCGGGATATCACCCAGAAGAAAAAAGCCCAACTAAAAATAAGCCTGGTAAACGAACAATTAAATCAACAATTGGAAGAAATTACTGCTTTGCAGGCACAGTTGCATGAAAAAGCGAACCATGACCTGATCACGGGAATATACAACCGTCGTTATTTGGAAGATACATTAATTCGCGAAGTGGCGCGTGCCAAACGCGAGAAAAACCCTCTGGGTCTTGTGATGATCGACATGGACAATTTCAAATTGATCAATGATCAATTTGGTCACCAGGCGGGAGATATGATCCTGCAGGTGGTGGGAAATTTACTAAAGGAACAAATTCGGATCGGTGATATTGCCTGCCGTTTTGGCGGGGATGAGTTTGTGATCGTGATGCCGGGTGCGTCTCTTGAAGCGGCGGCTCGGCGTGCAGATAACTGGCGGCAAATGTTGACTAATCTGGATCTCTACTATAAAAACAACCAGCTCAAACCCACTTTTTCAGCAGGAGTTGCCATTTACCCGCTGCACGGAGAAGACCCTGAAGGCTTACTGCGAATGGCTGATAATGCAGTCTACCGGGCAAAAGAAGAAGGACGCAATAAAGTGGTTCTTGCTTCATAGAAATCCCGGTTTGTGAAACACTGTTTAAGGGGGAATCATTTACGGATTCTACATTATCAATTGAAACTCAATTTAATAATATCTGAGTTTTACATAAGGAAAAAATTCAATAGTATTAATTTAAGTGGAAGCATATAATTAGAAAAGATATTCAAAGGAAGATCAATGAATTCAGTAATGGATATTATAGAAAATCGCAGGTCTGTGCGAAAATACTCCGATCGACCAATTTTGTCTAAAGAAAAGAAACAAATTCTGCATGCCACGCTGCGGGCACCTACCGCCGGTAATATGATGCTCTATTCCATAATTGAAATCGAAAACCAAAAGCTTAAAGATCAATTAGCTGTCACTTGTGACAACCAGCCTTTTATTGCCAGGGCACCCTGGGTATTATTATTTTTAGCCGATTACCAGCGTTGGTGGGATTATTACCAATATTGTCAGGTGAAAGAATACTGCGAGGAGAAGGGGTTGGCGTACCGCCCCCCTCAGGCTGGGGATATGCTCTTGGCGGTTTGCGACGCACTTATTGCTGCCCAGACTGCGGTCATCGCCGCCGAGTCGTTGGGGATCGGTTCCTGTTATATTGGTGACATTTTAGAGAACTACGAAACTCACTGCCAATTATTATCATTGCCGGAATACACGGTGCCAATCACAATGCTTTGTTTTGGATATTCTGAAGTAAGTGAGGTTCCATCAGGAAAAACACCAAGGTTTGACCCTGAATATATTGTATTTAAAGATCAATATAAGCGTCTCGAAGATGAAGACCTATCGCGAATGTACCAGCCCATGGAAGAACGTTTTAAGGGAGCAGGTGCATCCCTTAATGGCGCAAGTAATATTGGTCGGAATAATTACCAGCGTAAATTTATTGCCGATTTTTCCATTGAAATGAACCGGTCGGTGAAGACCATGCTCGCCAATTGGAAAAAGTGAACACCTCCAAAGAACGGTTATCAAAAATAATCAGGTACTGAAAAATGGACCAGAATTCGCAATATAAAGAAATACTAGATAATGTGTTTGATGGCGTTTATATGGTTGATCGTGAGAGGCGCATTACATTTTGGAACAAAGGAGCAGAGCGGATAACTGGTTTTAAGACAGATGGGGTGGTTGGCAAAAAATGTGCAGATAATATCTTGAATCACATCAATGAACAAGGCGTCTGTCTCTGTTTGGAGGGCTGCCCCCTGGAAGCCACAATCATGGATGGTCAACCACGCCAGGCGCAGGTATTTTTGCACCATGCTCAGGGTCATCGCGTCCCCATTTTATTGCATGCTGAGGCAATTAAAGATGAGAAAGGGAGTATTCTTGGAGCAGTCGAGACATTTACGGATAACACCGCATTATTCACCATCGAAAAGCGCGCCAGTCGCTTGCAGGGGTTGGTGGATCAGGATGGATTAACCAAGGTTGGCAGCCGGATGTATATCACTAATATTTTGGAAACCAATCTAATGGAGGTGCACGCTTTACACGCAAAGATCGGATTACTCTTTTTGGATATTGATCATTTTAAAAAGATCAATGATGAATTTGGACACGAGAATGGCGATAAGGTGCTGAAGATGACCGCAAATTCCATCCGCAATTCCTTGCGTGCCGGGGACGCTATTGGTCGCTGGGGAGGCGAGGAATTTATCGCCATAATTAATGATGCGGATGAAAAAATTCTAAAAGCGGTGGCTGAAAAACTCAGGGTAATGATCCTGAATTCTCTTTTAATGATCAATGACCAATTAGTCCAGGTGACTGTTTCCGTCGGCGCCACACTTTTAATGAATGAGGACACACCTGAAACCGCTGTTCAACGCGCGGATGAGTTGATGTATCAGAGCAAACGCAACGGCCGCAACCGGGTGACTATTAATACTACATAAGTGTTATATATCGATAGAGGAGGCTTTAATGAAAAATTCTTTCAAGCTAGTTGAAACATTTCCAGTGGATGCCAAAACACTGTATTCCGGTTGGCTGGATAGTGCCATTCATGGCGTATTCACCGGTGGACAGGACACAAAAATAGATCCAAAAGTGGGAGGTAAATTCAGCGCCTGGGATGGTTATATTTTTGGAACCACCCTGGAACTCGACCCTTTCCGCCGGATCATACAAGCCTGGCGCACAACTGAGTTCCCTGCAGACTCACCGGATTCCCATCTGGAGATCCTTTTTGAAGAAATTAAGGATGGAACAAAGCTCACGTTGAATCATTCTCAGTTACCTGAGGACCAGGTGGAGGATTATATCCAGGGTTGGAAGGATTATTACTTTAAACCCATGCATGACTTTTATAAATAAAAAGTAAAATAATATAGAGAGAACTTTTTATAATAATTTTATGACCTTCATCTGATATGAATCTTCACTTTCATCTTGCCGGTATCATTCTTTTTACCAATACCATAATTTGTCTGATCCTGGCGCTGCTGGTCTGGTCTCGGCGGGTTAAACCCGGGGGAATATCCTTTGGATTATTGATGCTTTCCCTGGCAGTCTGGTCATTTTGTGCTGCATTGGAAGATGGCAGCCTGGATATTGCCTTTAAGATCACCTGTTCAAAACTCTCTTATCTTGGGATCGCGACCTCTCCAGCTTTGCTATTAATGTTCGCTTTGGATTACAGCCGCCACCCGGATTGGTCAAAAACCAGGAACCTGGTTCTTCTCTGGATAATCCCGATTATTTCCATAGGAATGGCTTTTACCAATGAAAAACACCAGTTATTATGGAGCAGCATTTTACCTTCTGCGGGAACTGAAGGTGAATATTTAATTTATAACCACGGAATTTATTTTTGGTTTCATGTTGCGTTCAGTTACGCCTGCATGTTGACAGCTTCAATTTTAATGGTACGTACAGCTCTTTTCTTCCCAAAACAATACCGCTCGCAGGCATATGTTCTCTTTTTTGCTTCGATCATTCCATGGATCGGTAATTTGATCTACATCAGCGGGTTATCTCCAATTAAAGGATTGGACCTCACCCCATTGAGTTTTTCACTGAGTGCCATCATTCTGGGATGGAGCATCTTCCGTATGCAGCTGTTTGGCATTGTTCCAATTGCCCGCGAGATGGTGGTGGAAAATATGAACGATGGCGTGGTTGTGTTAGACAATAATAATAAAATATTGGACACTAATCCTGCCGCGGCAAAACTGATCTTTTTGGAAAAAGAAAACCTGCTTGGCCAAAAAGTAGAGGAAGCTCTAAAAGATTACCCGGATATCCTTGCAAGATTTCGGGGTGTTCAGGAAGGCCGGGTGGAAATTGAACTTCATACACAGCCGCCGAAATATCTGGACGTAAATATCACCCCTTTATTTGATCAGAACAACCAAATAAATGGAAGGATCTTTATTTTACGGGATATTACCGACCGTAGAAAAATTGAACAGGATGAGCGTGAGCAGCGGTTGCTGGCTTCCTCGTTAAGCGACAGCGCTACAGCTCTTAATAGCCTGCGGGATGTCAACAATGTACTTGACCGAATTTTATTGGATGTAAATAACGTTGTGCCTCATGATACTGCCAGTATCGCTCTGCTGGATGATAAGAATATCGTTTCCTTTGCGCGTTTTAGCGGTTATCAGGAAAGTGGTTTGGGAAATGTCGTTTCCAAATTGAAATTGGATGTGGATAGTATATATACATTCAAGACCATGTTAAGAACAAAAAAACCTATGGTAGTAAATGATACCGCGCATGACTCACATTGGATTCCAATTAAAAATTCAGAATGGATCAAGTCATTCGCCGGTGCACCCATTAAAATTAGTGGAAAAGTGATTGGTTTCCTTAATCTGGATAGTTCAAAGCCGGATCATTTTTCTCAAAAATCCGCCGATTGGCTGCAGGCATTTGCCGATCATGCCGGGGTTGCAATTGAGAACGCACGCCTGTTTGAACAAGTAAGCCGCAATGCAAAAGAAATGAGCACTTTCTATCATGCCGGTCTAGTGCTATCGACCAATCTGAATCTGAATCAAATGATCAGGGAGTTGTATGAGCAGTGCAGCAAAATTGCTGATGTTGAGAGGTTCAACCTGGCACTTTATGAAGAGCAAACAGGGATTGTTAAATTTCATATCATCACATCCAAGGTGGAACGTATTCGAACCCGAACAAGAAACATCATGGAGAAACCCGGAATGACCAACCATATTATCCAAACTCAAAAATCAGTATACATGGCAGATGTTTTGGATCCAATCAATAAAAAATACAAAAATATATGGAACCGTTTGAATAAAAAAGAAGGCCGCAGTTATCTGGCAGTTCCGCTGAAATTACGTGGGCGGGTGATTGGTGTCCTTTCCGTTCAAAGTAAAAAAATAGATGCCTATGATTTTGACCAGATTCGAATGATTGAAACGTTCGCCACCCAGACCTCCGCAGCAATTGAAAATGCGCTTCTTTTTAAACAGAAAGAAAGGTTGGCGATCACGGATGGATTAACCGGCTTATTTAACCACCGTTATTTTTCGGAATTGGCAGAAAAAGAGCTTGCCCGGGCTGTCCGTTATCAGAAACCCTTGTCTTTTATTATGATTGACCTTGACTTTTTTAAACATGTGAACGACCAATTTGGTCATTTAATAGGTGATCAGATTCTTCAGCAAATCTCTAATAGCTGTTTAAAGATTCTAAGAAAGATCGATATCATTTCGCGCTACGGTGGGGAGGAATTCTGTGTATTATTGCCAGAAACGGATATTAAAGAAGCGGTCGCGGTCGCTGAACGGCTGCGAGAAGCTATTGCTTCTTCCCAGCTGCTTACTAAGGAAATGGTGGTGAAAGTGACCGGCAGCCTGGGAGTATCCTCATTGGGAATGTGCGAACCTGAAATTAAGAAACTGATTGATTGTGCCGATAAAGCATTATATGAAGCTAAAAAGGCCGGTCGGGATCAGGTGAAAGTGTTTAAACCCGGCAAAGGGTTTCCAATTCAATAAATTATAATTGATAAGATTCCATATCGCAGCAGAAATAGAAATAATTCTGGAAGGTATGGATCCAGTCTTTACTGTAACTCATGGGCATAAACCTGGTCCCAGTGGATATCTTTAGAATCTTTTCTGATCCCCAGTAATAATCTTTTGAGAATGACTTTATACCCCGGTATGAATAATACAACGAGGGTTCTTCTCTCTAAATAAATCCTTTTAAATATTAGATTTCAATTGATCGAAATGTATGGATCGATTTGGTGTACTATAATTTGCAAATAAAGCGAGGCATTCATGACCATCCGCATAGTAACCGATAGCACTTGCGATCTTCCGGTGGAGGTCTTTCAGGAATTCAAAATCTCTGTTGTGCCCTGTTTTGTCAATTTTGAAGAAAAAAGCTACCTGGATATGGTGGACCTAAGCCGCCAGGAGTTCTATCATAAAATTGCCAAACTGGATTTTTTCCCCAAGACCGCGGCTCCCAGTGTCGGATTATTTACTGATATGTATCACAAGCTCGCATTGGAAGGTGCAGATGAAATTATCTCAATTCATTATGGCGGGAAATTGAGCAATATGTCCAATGTAGCCCGCCTGGCAGCTGATGCATTTAAAACTCCCCATGTTACCGTGGTTGAGGTGGGTCAGGTGGCGCTGAGTTTGGGCTTTTTGGTTGTTGCCGCAGCCCGGGCGGTGAAGGAAGGAAAAAAAATTGATGAAATAAAAATCCTTTTAAAAGATAAAGACCAGCGTACTTACCTTTTTGCCGCATTGGATACTCTGGAATTCATTAAACACGGAGGAAGGGTTCCGCATATGCTGGTGGAATTAGCCGGTCTTTTACAGATTAAACCCGTAATTCTAATGCGATTGGGTAGTGTCAGCCTGGTAGACCGCATCCGTACCTCCTCCAGACAAATAGAAGTGCTGGTGAAACATGCACTGCAGCTAAGCCCGCTGGAGGAAATTGGAGTAGTACATATGAATGCACTGGAAAAAGCCCATGGTCTGGCAGACGCTTTAATGAAAGCACTTAACCTCAAGGAAAATATCTGGATTGAGGAATCCACACCCGTGCTGGGTGTTCATGTTGGACCAGGAACACTGGCAGTTGCCTGCGTAAAAGCAGCGGTAAAATAATTCCAGATTGTTCTGAGAATATTCCCTAAAAAACTTCTTTCGACAGCAAAGTTTTGGATAAATCTCTCAGCCCTGGGGGATAGTGCGTGTTTTAAGCAATAATAAAGAAATATGTGGGCGTTTTACCGAAGTCGATCTAACCTAAATAACGGATAGTTTTGGCTAGAGATCATATTTTATGACCCCAATAATGATTGACTTGAAGAAAGTAAAACCCCATAATGATAGAATTATTACAACGAATAAGGAAAATGGTTAATGCATAAGGGTTTCATTCCTTTTTTAATTTTCACTCTATTTCTGACATCATGCCAGGGACTGCCTATTTTAGGTTTATCTACTTCACAAAAAACACAACCATCCGGGGCTCAAAAAACACTTTTTTTTGATGATTTTTCAAATTCAAATAGCGGTTGGGATCAGCTTCGCAATGCAGATGGTATAACCGATTATGAAAACGGCCGATACCTCATTCAGGTTGACCGGCCAAATTTTGATTATTTTGCCAACCCATCCCAAAGCTTTACTGATGTGCGGGTTGAAGTAGATGCTTACCGTGAGAGCGGGGATGTTGATAATGAGTATGGGATTATCTGCCGATTTAAGGGAAAGAATGATTTTTACGCGGGTTTGATCAGCAGCGATGGATATTACGGGATATTTAAAGTCAAGGGTGGTGAGTATTCTCTATTAGGAATGGAAGCGATGGCGAAAAACCCGGTGATCAAAACCAATTCTGAAATTAACCTGATTCGCCTGGATTGTAAAGGTTCAAATTTGACCCTGTATGTAAACGGCACTCAATTAGACAGCCGGCAGGATCCAGATTTTGCAGAAGGGGATGTGGGCTTGCTAGCAGGCACGTATGCTAATCCCGGCCTAAAAGTTGCTTTTGATAATTTAGTGGTATCGCAGCCCTGATCTTTTGATAAAAACCAGATGATCTGCTTTGAAAATGATCTGGTTTAATATCAAGAAAAAGACTTTTATAGCGCTATCGTTATAGGGATAAAATATTCTCCATGAAAATAAAAAAAGCCGTCATTAGCCTTTTCCTGTTTATGTGTTTAGTTGGAATCTTCGGCGCTTGCCAAAGAAATTCCGGTGTTGAATTGATCAATCCCACCCAAACTCAGGAATTAGCAGTAACCCAAGAACCCATCCATTGGGCTACGATTGCCCCCATGACCACACACACACCTACTCCCACCATCCCACCTTTACAAAGCACCCCTAAAGGACGCATAGCTTTTCAATCTTTAAGAGACGGCAATCTTGAAATCTATATTGTGAATGCGGATGGAACGTTTCTCAGCCGTGTAACCAATAACCCGGCAGTGGATGTTTTTCCAGCCTGGTCTCCAAAAGGTGACCAGCTTGTTTTTACTTCTGACCGTAACGGCAACCCGGATATCTATGTTGTAAATGCAAATGGTACCGGCTTAAGGCAAATTACCAAAGACCAGGAGGTCGATGCTCTTCCCGCCTGGTCGCCGGATGGTAAAAGTATTGCTTTTACTTCTAACCGCAGTGGGAGTGATGAAATTTATGTGATGAATAGTGATGGCAGCAGCTTGAAACAACTAACCAACAATTCTGTTATGGATGCCTTCCCTTCGTGGTCGTCAGACGGTTCCCAGATCCTCTTTACTTCCGAACGGGATGTCAATTTGGAAATATATGTAATGAATGCGGATGGTAGTAATTTACGGCGGTTGACCAACGATCCGGCAAAAGATGCCTATCCGGTATGGTCGCCAAATGGAAAAGCCATTGCATTTATTTCTGACCGGAATGGATTTCTAAACATCTATACAATGGATAATGAGGGCGGAAATATTACTCAAATCACCCATCTGAAAGCAACCGTTGAAAAACCCAGCTGGTCACCAGATGGGCGATTTCTAGCGTTTGCCTCTGATCTGCAGGGAAACCGGGATATTTTTATCACTGGAGCAGATGGCAACGGATTATTCAGACTGACGGATTCGCCCCTGGAAGATTTTTATCCTTCCTGGTCACTGGTAGAAGGGAACCTGGTCAATGCCCTTCCTGTACCCACCCTGCCAGGCAAATTTGCGTGTCGTGTTTCGAGTGATCCAGCCTACGGATATTCTGAACAAAAACCGATCATGTTGGGTTATGACCCACGTTTGCAAAGCGTAGATGAGCATCAATGCATTCCATGGCTTACTGGTGGTAATGGAGAGATTCTTCAAACAGAATTACTTGAAGAACTGCACGTTAACGGCACAAATCTATGCAAGGTTTCGGTTACCTATCCGAGTCAAAAAGAACCTGCGATCTTGTATTTTGATCTGTTCAATTACCAGAAGCCTCTAGCGCCTCAGGGCTTTAAATGCGGTTCTGAGATCGAATATTCGAGGGCTGTTTCTGCCGGGTTAACCCAGTCCCAAAGATAGAATTATGTAATGAATGAAACCTCATACTCCTTTATCCGTATATAAAGATGAGGAGAAAATAATGCAAACGAAAAGATTATTTCGCAGCCGGACTGATGTAATGGTAGGTGGGGTATGTGGAGGCCTGGCAAAATATCTAAATGTTGACCCGACAATCGTCCGTCTTGTATTTGTTCTATTGTTGTTCATAGGGGGCAGCGGCTTTTGGATCTATTTTGTGCTTTGGTTGATCACCCCCGTGGAACCCAGGATTGACCCTATTAAAGTTGTAGAAGTGAGATCCGAGAAGGTTGAGACCATACCTTCCAATGTGAAAACAAAGATCAGTGCAGTAGCTCAGGTTAGCTCTATAAAAATGCCTGATGATGAAAAGGTAAAATCCGGGACCAAAAAGATCACAAGTTCTGCAAAAAAGAAACCAAAAACCAATAATGCCGCAAGCAAAATTGATAAAAGATAATTAAATGTGAAATGATAAGAGCCAAGCAAATCTCGTTTGCCTGGCTCTTTTTTTATGCTGTGTTATTAACTATAAAAAAAAATCTGGTTAATGGGTTTCCGCCCGTAGACGCTTGGCTTCTTCCTGAAGTTTTTTATCCTCTGGCTTGGTGGGAATAATGGTAATCCCATGCGGTATGGGTTTACCTTCCAGATCGGCATGGATGAAAGTGATGTACCCTTCCAATAATAATCTGTCTTTTTTAACCACTTGAACATAAGCCATCAGACTGGTGGTACCTGCATATACAATTTTGCTCTCAAAACAAAGAATATCTCCCAGCCGGGCAGGTTGGGAAAAAAGAAGCCCATGGATTTTTAAACAAACAATATTTTCGGGTTTTGTCAGGCTGGCAGCCGCAATAAACCCACATTCAACGAACCAGTCTGCGCAACGGCCGGCATATAAGGTGCCGTGGTGATTGAGGTCGTTTTGTTTTATGAGATGATAATTCGCATAGGGGATGACATCCATTTTCCCTCCAGAAAATGCTCATTAGATATGTTATTATGAATCTAGTATATTGTAAATTACATTCAATTCATGAAAATCATTAAGTCTTGGGAAATTTTCCTCAGCCAGCCTTAAAGATGGGTTTAATGTCGCTTTTGATGGATAAGCTATAAGAAAATGAATGAAAATTGAGATTGCCGCATCTGGTGATTTGTGAACCTGGAAATGGTAAAATCACCCCAAATGGTCAACTTGACAATAATGGAAGTTCAGTTGACAATACCGCCTACTTCCCGCGCCAGCTCTCTGGCCACAGAAACGATTGGAGGAAAAATGTATAAAAATTCAGGCAAGATAGGATTGTTCATTGCCATCACTGCGCTGCTCATCACAAGCTGTGCTGCTCCGCAGGTCACACTGCCAACACCTGATCTTAATCTAGTTCGCACTGAAGCAGTAGTGACTGCCATGGCGCAGATGACAAAACAAGCTGCGTTAATTTCGACTGCAACGAAGACAAAAACAGTCACCACTACTGAACCCCTGACAACTTTAACACCTATTGTGTCCACAGCAACACCATCCATTTATGGTAGTAGCGGAAGCTCTGGTGGAAGTTCGGGAGGAAGTTCAGGTGGAGCAACAAGCCCCACAGCGAAGCCGGTCATTTATGGTGCGCAGTATATTACCCAGAATCCCCTGGATGGATATCCCTGCCCGACGGGAGAACTACTTGATTACAAGGTAACCCTTAAAAATACCGGTGCTGCCACCTGGAATCACACCTCCTATTATTACAAGCTGTTGTATAACCTGCAAGGTAAGGAAAGCACTGGTGAACAATTAACTAAAAACAGTCTATACTATATTCCAAATGATGTTCCTTCTGGTTCAAATGTAACCTTGACTCTTGATATTCAGTGCCCCAAATACCCAAGCCCAACCGCATGGACAACTCAATGGGGATTGGTAAATGATAACGGGGCAATATTTGCCAGGTTCTATTTCAGGTTCTATACGGGCACGCATGCAGTGCCTACAATCGCAAAAACACCCACACAATCCCCCGGATAAATAAAACCTAAAAGGGACTCACCAGAGTCCCTTTTTATTGAGTTAATATAAATCACGGCTGGCAAGCACATCAATGCCGGTTGCGAACACATCCTTGAGCACCACCTGGCCCATTTTTACTGGGGCGGTTAAATTAATTTTTCTCAGCTCTTCCAGAAGGGGTTTTATTTTTCCTTTGGGAATGGGTGCGGATGTATAAACTGGCAGCAGGGGATGAGCACCATTTTGCATACGCACAGTGGAAGCTACCATCCGGCGCGGGTCAGTCATTTCCTGGACTGCATATTGTTCTCCGCGTTTGCAGCCTTGTTCTGAGACTACATAGGTTTCACCAACACGGTTAATCCGCAAACGACAGCCTTTGGGGCAGGCCACACAGATGATTTTTGTTTCTTCTTTCATGATTTATTGTTCCAGTTTTCACTTTTAACGTAGTGATACATTAATGAAAAGTTCCTTTGCGCGCTGTATAGCATCGTATGAATTGGGTTTCAGTGATACTGTCACCATTTCCCCGGGTCTGGCATAAGGAAGACCACGTCGGGTGATAAGGTTTTTACCATCCGCCACCTCCACCCAGACCGGCTGTTCAATTGGAGAAGTAACACGCATTTGAATGCGCAGCTCCCCTTGCGCAAGACTGGTTTTATTGATTTTGTGGGGAACCACGTAACGAACATTGCTGCCGGTTTTCATTGCGATCATTTCTTTTTTTGCCGGAGTTGCCCCTTGAGCGTAGATAGCCGCAGCTTTACCTGCGATATAACCGGCTTCGGTCACCCAGTCCACGAGGTCATATACATGGACAACATTACCAGCGCTGAAAATTCCTTCAATATTTGTTTGAAAATCATTCACAACGTAAGGTCCGTTCGTTAGCGGGTCAATTAGAACGCCTGCTTTACGGGATAACTCATTTTCCGGGATTAATCCGACTGAGAGAAGCAATGTATCACAGGGAATGATCTCTTCCGTTCCAGGGATGGGCTGCCATTTTTCATTCACCTGCACGGTTTCAATGGCTTCCACGCGGGAATTCCCAATGATCCGTTTTACAGTATGCTGAAGCTGGAGGGGGATGTCATAATCCAGAAGACACTGAACATAATTGCGCATCAGGCCAGAAAGGTAAGGCATGATCTCCAGCACACGTTCCACTTTGGCGCCTTCAAAGGTGAGACGGCGCGCCATGATCATGCCAATATCTCCCGAACCGAGGATGACAAAACGTTTACCAGGCATATACCCTTCCACATTGACCCAGCGTTGGGCAGTACCGGCTGTGTAAACTCCAGACGGTCGTGAACCCGGCAAGCGCACCTGGGCACGGGTTTTTTCACGGCAGCCCATGGCCAGCACAATGGCTTTTGCCTGGATTTCAATGATCCCCATGGATTTATTGGTGGCAAAAATTTTACGTTTTGGAGTGACATCCAGCACCATAGTATCCAGGAGTGTATCCACTTTGAGCGAAAGCATTTCATTAATAAAACGCTGGGCATAACTGGGTCCGGGTAAATCTTCTTTGAATATTTCCACCCCAAAGCCATTATGAATACACTGCAAAAGAATCCCGCCCAATTCCAAGTCTCTTTCGATCACGAGGACCTTTTCTGCTCCCTGCTTTTTTGCCGCAATCGCAGCTGCCAATCCGCCTGGACCGCTTCCAATGACCACCACATCATAAGAGCTAGAGGGCATCATTCACCTCCACCTGCTTGGTCGGGCGGGTGAGGAAATTGGATGCCCCGCCTTTTTTGGTGACCTGCAAGGGTGAAAGGCCAATTTCTCGCGCCAGAATGGCGGTGACGCGCGGCATATCGAAACCACCCTGGCAGCGGCCTGTACCCAGCCATGTTCGGCGCTTGATGGCATCATAGGTATGGGCTGGGATGGGGCCGTTGATTTCAGCCACGATCTCACCCTCAGTGATATTTTCGCAACGACAGACAACGCGTCCATAGCGGCCGTCTTTCTCAATGAGTTTCTGACGCTGTTGATGACTCATATGGCGGAATTGTGGGCGGGCAGGCCGGATGGGATCCCAGTTCTTTTTTTCTTTAAAGATTTCGCCGGCATCCTTCATCAATTCCACCACCCGCAGCGCGATCGCAGGTGCGGATGTAAGGCCAGGCGATTCAATACCGGCAAGGTTGACTAACCCTGGTACTTCCTTTGGAATTTCGATAATAAAATCATTCTGGTAATTTATACCCGGAGTCTGGCAGGGGGCATTGCCTCCAGCCCTCAGACCCGTAAAGGTGGCAATGATGCTGCGCGCTTTGATGGAAGGCACTAATTTCAAGGCTCCATCCAGAACCTCCTGCAATCCGGCGCTTGTGTTCGAAAGATCATTTTTGTCGTCAATATCCCTGGCATTGGGACCGAGTAAGGTATTGCCATGCACTGTGGTGGTGACCAGGATACCTTTGCTGTTGGCGCTTGGTACCGGGAAATAGACGCTGTTGATTGACATCTCAACGCCATCCAGGATGAAATATTCTCCACGCCGAGGAGTGATTTTAAATTCCGGATGAAATCCAGCTTTGTGCATCACCTCATCAGAAAACAGACCGGCTGAATTGATCACCCAACGTGAAAGAAAATTACCCCGATTTGTTTTTATTCCAATAATGCATTTGCCATCAAATATAAAATCCTCAAAACTGGTTTCCAGAAGGATCTTGGTGCCATTATGGATTGCGTTTTCGCCAGCGGCCAACGTCACCATAAATGGGTCGCAAATTCCACCAGTGGCGGCAAATATCGCGCCGCTCACATCAGGATGAATGAGTGGTTCACGCTTGCGCATTTCTTCAGCGGGGACCAGGCTAATACCCGGCACCCCATTTTGTTTACCCTGCAGCATCAACAGATCTAGCTTGGCTAATTCACCAGGACCGATCGCAACCACATAATCACCGGAGCGTTTAAAATCAAAACCAAGCTCGGCAGCCAGGTTGTCCCATAATGGGTTGGCAGCCACATTCATTTTTGCTTTAAGTGAACCCGGATGTGGGTCGTAACCAGGATGGATCAGGGCAGTGTTGGCGGCACTTGCGCCAGAACCGATATCCGACTCTTTTTCAATAAGAAGGATATCAAGCTGATAATGGGATAAGGTTCTTGCCAGCATGCAACCCACAACTCCCCCGCCGATAATAATGATGTCATATTGGTGTGGCAAGCTTACCTCTTTGGGTGCATACTGGTATTAATGATGGACATAATAAGGTTGGACTATAGCACTTACAAAATTGACTGTCAAGAAAAACTGGTTATTAAAAGCAAGATTATAGATTGTATCCTTACCTGTAGTTTTTATTGAGTGATATCCCGACCCAAAAAAATTGTGCAGAACATCTTTAGTGAAGAATATTTTATACAAATTAGGAAATTAATTTGGAAAATAAGCTGGTTGATAATAAAATAGTATCGTACTTGAGTAATTAGGATTTGACATGAAGAAATGGAATATTTTACCAACGTTGTTTATTATTGGAATATTGACTACTGCTTGCCAAGCTCCAAATCTGACACCCAAACCCACTGTTGCTTTCCCGGCGGATCTAAAAATTACTTATGGGTGGAATACGGGTGCCTTGCCGCCCAAATATCATTATTCCTATGAAATTGTTATTCAAGCTGATGGTAGCGGTCAATTTATCTATCAGCAGAGTTATGCAGGGGATGAAAAACCCATGCCATCGGTAAGCACTTTTATTGTTCCCGCAGAGAAAATGAACCAGCTTTATCAACTTTTATTGACCAAAAATATTTTGCGGACTGCATGGGCAAAAAATGAGCCTTTGATCGGAGGTTCTTCAAGTGATATGCAAATTGTTGCTGATGGTAAAACGTTTTCAATTCCAAATGATGCCGTAATGATTGTTAAGGATAGATCGGATTCAGCCGAGGTCTATGACTTCATAAAAGCTCTGGTACCGGTGAGTATTTGGGATGACCTGACGAAGAAAAGGCAAATAATTGATGCTACAACTGATGCCCCAGCTAAGTGAAGTAGGTGATGGGTATCTCCGTTGGAGATAAATAAACAGATTCTTGCGTCTGTATAATTGTTTTACATTTGGTAACAATATATCGCGCTGGTAAATTAATACTCAAAATTTCCAAAGATAAGTATTCGCAAGGTCTTTCTGAATTATTTCTGCATAGGAATCAATGGCATTAAACATTTCTTGTTCACTTTTCCAGAATGTGGTGATCTGGGAATGATGGCAGGCAACCGACTCTTTCCAGGCGATTAATCCCTGAGGCGAAATCAGCTGAATACATTTTTGTGTTGATTGAGGAATAAATTCTTCCCTTATAAAATTATTTTGGATGGCATAGGGGTAATCTATGTAATGCCAGACAGGTCCATAAAGGTGTTCTGCAACTGCGCGGGTAAGCGTATGATCGCGGTGATTGCCAACCCCCAGTGGTGCAACCACTTGAGTATCTTTTGGCAGAGTGATTGGTTTGAGATTCTCCAAAAGGAGATCAAACTCGATCGGGGTGTAAGGTTTAAAAAGATCTACCTCAGTTTTAATTATTGGTTGATTTGTAATGGGATCGTAGCGGTAAATACAATCTGGCCAGGGGAAGCGCCGATGGGCGGCACCCAGCCTTTGGCAGGCGTTCTCATCTTCTAGTTCACGCAGGTTGGGAGCATCATCCCCCAGCTTCCATCTGGAATGTATATTTTTCGCAAACAGGGGCAGTGGTCTGTTTGTTGGCGCATTGCCACCGCAAATGGTCCATATTTCTACCTGATCGCCCTGCTGTACTTGTTCCCATACCAACCCGCCTACTGAAAGCGCCACATCATCGAAGTGAGGGGAGAGATAAACCCATTTATTTGCCATTATTCAATTCTTGGAATAGACCCTCCATCGAATAGCTGCAATCTTTCAATTCGCTAAAAAGAAGGTTGGAAGCCGACAAGTGGAATTTTTCTTTCAACTGATAGAAAATGGCCAAATAACTTAATTTAATGCGTTGTTTCCAATCCAACCCCAATTGATTTGCGATTCTCTTAATGGAGACAAAGTCTGCACCTTCGATCTCAACGAAATTTGCATATGGCAGTTCATCCAGAACAATTTCGGTGTTTTCCAGGCGATAAGTGGTGCGATATTTTTCATAGGTGATGGTTACCTGGTACCCCAAGGCCTCAAGGAACTGGCGGGCTGAAGCCAGATCGCTCACTTCAAATTCAATTTCAGGACGAACGCTTACTTCGCTGGAGGGGTCCGCTGGACCTTTATAGGTCAGATGCACTGATTGATCCTGACGCAGTCTTAGCACCTGGAAGTTTTTCGTCAGGCGCTGATCTGGCGTATCAAAACGAAAATTCATTTCATGTGTGCGTGCGTGATGGCACACTGCTCCACTGTCTCTGATTCGTTTTTCAAATTCTAATAAATCAGTAATTAAAAATTTTATTTCAATTTCCTGAAAGTGATTATTTTTCATTTTTCAGCTCTCTTTCAGTTTCTCCGGAAGAAGAAATAGGACTGCAACTAATGAACCTTTTATCACTATTGAAAAAATGCCCGCCTTATTTATACTAATGAATACCTCTTCAATAATAAATAGTAATCCGAGAAAAATAGCACAAAAGTGGATAAACCTCCTTGACCATGCAAGTTTTGTTATCCGGGCGGAAAATGCGATTAAAAAAAGCAAACCAATCAAACCACCTGAAATTACGAAATAAAGCGGGTAGGGGTTTAATCCAAGTTGGATTAAGTAGTTATAAGCCTTAACGGACTCTGATACCCTCAACCAACCAAAAATTGAAATTACAGCAAGTATTATTAATAAGAGTGTCTGCTGCCATTTATGAATGCGGGAATTAAAAAAAGTGTGTATAGAAATTAGCATAAGAGGTTAAAAAATTATAGCACCTGGCTGCCCATTCGCTTGACAGTCATCTATTCTTGGTTATACTGACAGAATTAGTTTTCTAGATCATACAATTAAGGAAATGATATGCCTAAAGCCCACGAGCAAATTGACCCGCAAGTGTTTGATCACCTGGTCGAATTAGCCGCTTTACAATTGGATGAAAAACAGGCAGAATATTTGCGGCAGGAATTGAACCGCCAATTGCAATCCATCCACGAACTTGAGGCTATTCCAATACCAGAGGGGCTGAGTATTACCGTTCATGGAGTCCCTTACCCCCCAAACACAAATCTGGACTTGCGGGAAGATCAATGGCATCCCTTTCCCAATTCGGCCGATATTATTGGCCAGGCGCCCCAATCTGAGAATGAACAATTTGCAGTACCGGATATTCCCCACACCACACTGGAATAAATCATGGAATTATGTGACCTTTCTGCGTTCGACTTAAGCCAACTGATCCGCCAGGGCAAGGCTTCCGCGGTGGAAGCCGTTGATTCCGCTCTTAAACGAATTTCTGCGATGGATGGCCGGCCAGGTTCTCTGGAAACCAGCCCTGAAAATGATGCAGATTCCAAGTATGTACATGCTTTTATCACCTTGACTGCTGAACGAGCCCGCGCGCAGGCGAGACAAATTGATGCGCAAATCAAAGAGGGGAAAAACCCGGGACCTCTGGCAGGTGTTCCTTTTACAGTGAAGGATATTTTCTGCGTCAAGGATACTCCATCAACGGCAGGGTCACGAATATTGGCAAATTTCATTGCTCCTTATACTGCCACGCCAGTGGAGCGTATGATCAATTCCGGTTCAGTGATGCTGGGCAAGGTCAACCTGGATGAATTTACTTATGGTTCTTCCAATGAGTCCTCTGCTTTTCAGCCCAGCCCCCGCAATCCATGGAATACCGATCGGGTCCCGGGTGGTTCATCAGGTGGGAGTGCCGCCTCGGTAGCGGCTGGAGAGGCTCCTCTATCTTTAGGAACTGACACTGCCGGTTCCATCCGCCAACCGGCTGCTTTTTGTGGCGTTGTTGGTTTAAAGCCTACTTACGGGCGGGTCTCGCGATATGGATTGATCGCCTTTGGATCCTCCCTGGATTGCCCCGGACCAGTGGCGCGTAACACAAAGGATGCTGCCCTGATGTTAAATGTCATTGCAGGTGCCGACCAGCATGATGCAACTGCTTCGAAAAATGGTGTACCGGACTATCTGGAAAATTTAGAAAAAGGGGTTAAAGGTCTGCGTATTGGTCTCTCCCAGGATTATTTGCGCATCACTTACCCTGACCCCGAAACCGGCGAATATGGTGTAAAACCACTTCCGCAGGAAATTGAACATACTGTAGTTCAGGCAGCCAAACTTCTGAAGGAAATGGGCGCAGAAACCATTGAGAATGTTCCCATGCCTAATACGCGATTCGGGGTTCCTGCGTATTTTGTCATCAGCCGGGTGGAAGCTGCCTCCAACTTGCATCGCTATGATGGAGTGAAGTACGGTTATCGCACCAAAGCGCAAGTGGCTGATTTAAAAGAGATGTATCGCCGTTCGCGAGGGGAAGCATTTGGTTTACAGCCCAAGCTTCGTATTTTGATGGGGATGTACGTATCTGCGGCTCAGTACTCTGAGCAGTATTACCAGAGAGCGCTTAAAGTGCGCGCCATGATCCGTCGTGATTTTGATGATATTTTTAATCCACAGGGAAAATATCGTTTGGATGCCCTGCTAACCCCTACCACCCCAACCACTGCCTTCCCGATGAAAGCGATTTATGGTGACTCTGTTCTAATGCAGTATGCCGATCAGCTTACAGTCCCCGCCAATCACGCCGGTATCCCGGGTATTTCCATACCAGCCGGCTTTGACCATGAAGGCTTACCCATTGGTATTCAACTCCTGGGTGCGGATTTCTCCGAAGCGCTGCTGCTGCAAATTGGCCATGCTTATGAAATAGCGACTGCTGACGAGGAGTGGCGTAAATTGAAGCCGAAAGTAATCGCTTGATGGAAAAAGGGAAAAATATGCCTGACTACGAAGCTGTCATAGGATTGGAAACCCATATTCAACTGAACACCCAGACCAAGATCTTTTGCGCCTGCAAAACCGATTCCTGGAGTGCTAAACCCAATAGCAATATCTGCCCGGTATGCAGCGGACTGCCCGGTGTTCTGCCAGTATTAAATCGCTTTGTGGTTGAAAAAGCTGTCCTGCTGGCGGAAGCCATGCACGCTCAGATCCAACCCATTTCGCACTTTGACCGCAAGAATTATTTTTATCCCGATCTGCCCAAAGGTTACCAGATTTCCCAATTTGATATGCCCATTGCCACAGGCGGATATGTAAATTTACCGGTTCCTGCCAGTGCGGATCCCCAGGGGAAAGGATATATCCGCAAAATCAATATCACCAAGCTGCACATTGAGGAAGATGCGGGCAAGACCATCAATCAAGGCGCCACCCGCCTGGTGGATTTCAACCGTTGTGGAATTCCCCTGGTGGAAATGGTCACCGAACCAGATTTGCGTTCTGCAGATGAGGCAGCTCAATATTTGATCCGCTTGCGCCAATTGCTGCGCTGGCTGGGAATCTCTGAAGCCGATATGGAAAAGGGCAATCTGCGGTGTGATGCGAATGTTTCCATACGCACCAAGGGTGAGACAAAATTAAACCAAAAAACCGAAATTAAGAACGTCAATTCCATTGATGCGGTCCGTGAGGCAATTAAAAAAGAGATTGAACGCCAGATACGCGAGGTGGAGTCCGGAACTTCAATCAAAGCCTGGACCTTGGAATGGGATGAAACCCGTGGAGTGCTGCGTAAAATGCGTTCCAAAGAGACTGAGGCAGATTACCGATATTTTCGTGAACCAGATTTGCTTCCCCTGGAAATCAATTCTGACTGGAAACAAAAAATACTGGAAAATTTCCCAGAACGCCCATTGGACAGGCGTATACGGTTCACCCAGGAATATGGATTGCCGGAATATGACGCTGATATCCTTACCAATGAACGCAGCCTTTCAGAATATTTTGAAAAGGCGGTAAGTACTTATGGCGGCGAGCCCAAGAGAATATCCAACTGGTTGATGAATGATGTGCTGCGCATGCTTAATGATTTGGGGATAAATGCAGATCAATTGAAACTGACGCCTCAATATCTGGCAGATTTAATCAAATTAATTGATGAAGGCAAAATAAATATAAATACCGGCAAGGATTTGTTACTCAAGATCCAGGAGAGCGGTAAATCTCCATTTGATCTGATCCTGCAACTGGGGTTGGCAAAGATCAGTGATGACAGCGCGATTCGCAAGATTTGTGAAACGGTCATTGCTGAAAGTCCCAATGAAACCGCCACTTATAAAAGCGGCAAGCTGGGTTTGATGGGCTGGTTTACCGGCCAGGTAATGAAAAAAATGGGTGGTAAAGCGGATGCGGGGATTGCGAAAAATATTTTGGAAGAGTTGCTAAAATAGCACTTGATAAGCTACAAATGACCATTGCGGATTGTTCAAGATAAAATCACTGAAACCATTACCTTAGAAACAGGGTAAAATACCTGGCTTTGAAAAAAGGCAGTAATTCACGGCAGATTTTTTGCTTGTATAAAATTTGAAAAGCAAAACATTCAAGTCAGAAAATAAAAATTATATGGATAGAAAAAAGTGCCAAAGAAAATATTAGTTGCTTATGCCACCTGGGCAGGAACCACCAGGGGAGTTGCGGATGCTGTTGCCAAGGATTTAGCAAATAAGAATACAACTGTTGAGGTATCGCGCGCAAGCCTGGTAAAAGAAATCAATGAGTATGACACTGTCGTGCTGGGCACATCGATCCATGCAGGCAGAACAGTGGGTGATTTTAATAAATTCCTTCGCCGCTTTCACGAACCTCTGAAAAATAAAAAGCTGGCATATTTTATGGTTTGCGCCAACATGTTCACAGACAATGAGCAAAACCGGGCAGAAACTCTTGGCTGGCTGAATAAAGTTCTGGTTGGTCTTGAAGACCTCAAACCTGCGGATATTGGCCTGTTTGCCGGTGGAGTGGTAACTGAAGGAGAGGATTACCAGCGTCTAAATTTCATTATCAAAGCCATTATTGGTTCAATGAAAGAAAGCATCATCAAGCAGTACAATAAGAGCGATTTGCGGGACTGGGACAAGATCAGTAAGTGGGCCAAGGATCTGAAGAAAAAATTGTAATCAAAACAAAAAGCCGGGTTTTGCCCGGCTTTTGAATTTAATTGGGAGAGTGAATTAGATTTGTTCGACCAGGTAGTTCTGAATACCCATTCTCTTAATTTGATCCATTTGGGCTTCGATCCAATCGATATGACGTTCCTCATCCTTTAGAATGGATTCCATCATTTCTCGTGTACCGTTATCCCCCAGCTCAACGCATAATTTGATGCCATCATTATAGGATTTGACCGCACCATCTTCGGCTGAATGGTCATTCTTCAACTGCGGTTCAACTTCAGCGCCAATGCTGATCTCTTTCAGATGACTGACAATGGGGATACCTTCCAGAAAAAGAATACGGCCGATGTGCATTTCGGCATGTTTCATTTCATCAATTGCGCGCTTTTCAATGGCATCCGCCAGTTTGGTGAAACCCCAGTTGGCGCACATTTCGGAATGTACCATGTACTGACTGACGGCAGTGAGTTCATCGGAAAGCAGATCGTTCATTTTTGCAATTACTTTTGCATCACCTTTCATCATAACCTCCTGTAAATTTATGAAATTAATACTTACAATTTGTAGAATTAATTATAGCATCAGCGCAAATAACATTAGATCAAAAATCACTATTGTTCGGTTTCCTAAAAAGCGAATTTTGAAACCCGGAACAATGATTAAGTCAGTCTGGTTCCCGTGATTTTATTTCGGATAAAGATCACCAGGCTCAGCGTACCCGCCATAACAATTCCTATAATTGATACAAATAAGATCTGGAGTGTATTGATGAAAGCGAACATGACACTATTAAATTCTGGCAGAGTCCAGGCCGCTTTCCAGCCATTAAGAGCATAGCTGAATAGAACTGGAATAAAAAGTAGGAAAATTGTCAGGAGGCAAAAATCAAGTACTGATTTGAATGCTGCCCATGGTTTCTGCAAGAAGAGTTTTTGCCCAGAGATTACTATTGCGCAGGCAACCAGCATGGCAATTGCACTTGTGATAGCAAAATAAGAGATGGCTTCACTGACACCACCCATGGAACTCAATGAATATGTCCGTTCATCGATGAGAATAAAGCGCAAGTTGAATACAGCGATATAAAACAGGGCACCATTCAGAAGGGGTATCAAAGCCCGATTTCGCTTCCACAATAAATAGACTAAAGGAAGGAAAATTAATAAAATTGCAACTAAAATTCGCGGAAGGCGTTCGCTATTTAATCGTGAAGAGCGGATGGATTCTATGGAAAGGAGATCCGTTTGATCCGGAGCCACAGCAGAGCGGTATGCATTAACTAATTGGGATTGTTGTGTGGTGCTTACCTTTGTAATAGCTTCCTGCTTACCTGGAGTAAGTAATAGCATATCAGTGAGTACTTTTCCTTGAGAAGATGCAGGAAGACTGGTTCCTAACAAGGCCGCTAGCGTAGGGGCAACGTCCACCATTTGTACATCGCTATAATGACCGGGTTTTACCCCGCGACCAGCTAAAACAAAGGGTTCAATGAGTACAATTGCATCCTGACCCCCGTGGCCACCGCGGTCGATCTGGCCATGGTCGCTGATCACCATCAATGTATCCACATTTAAATCCAGCCTGGATAAAATATCCCCAAGCATGCCATCCACGCGTTTGGCCGCTGCATCCCAGCGCGGGTCAATAGGACCTCCTTCATAGTGACCCGCATAGTCAACCTGATCCAAATGGATGAGGATCAGTTGATATTGGTCTCCGGATAACCAGGGCATTGCAGCGGACATTACCTCGAGATCAGCCTGCTGGTCCTCCTTTGGTGTGTAGAAACTTTTGTCAACAGCATTGGAGGGTATAAGTTTGCCAAACCAATCAAATGCAGAGATGGCGGTTTTTAACCCCGAGCGTTTTGCGGCGCTGAAAATATTATCCTGAGTGAAAGTCTGGATTTCCTGAGTATCCACATTGATCACGGGGCTGTCATTAATTTCAGGCCAAGCGCCGGTCAGAATAGTGCTGTAGCCTGGTTGGGAAAATGAGGGCGGCTGGCTGTGCAACGTAGCCCAATCGCCTTTTTGCCGAAGTTGGGATAAATTGGGCATTACATCTGACTTAAGAGAGGTATCTTCCCGTAATGCATCAATAATCACTAGAACCACTTTACTGGTCAATGGTTCGCCCAATAAATCACCCGATTGAGGGGGAGAATGCTGAAGTGGAGAACGATAGGCAAAGAGAGAGTCCATCATTCCTGTTGCCCAAAAATAACCCCATCCGGCAATTATTATTAATAGTGCAATTCGTAAAATTGTATTTAGATTATTTTTCAATGATTTCCTAATATCAGGGGATAAGGTTGCAATGATAAGCGAGAACTGTTTGACTGGCAAGGAAAACCAGAATCGATGGACCCTAAATTTGAATCATTTTTATTAAAGGCATATATTAGAAATGAGACATAAATTTCTTTAGCAAGCAACCAAATAGGGAAAAATGCGTAAATGAATGTGAAATCAATCAAGGAGTCATAAAATGTCTGATGAAGTAAAACGTCTCTACCGATCAAAAAAAGACCGCATGATCGCTGGTGTATGCGGCGGTCTGGCCAGCTATATTGGAATTGACCCAACCCTCGTGCGCCTTTTATTTGTCCTGGGTTTATTTGCTGTGGGAGGCACTTTCTTTGCATATATTGTGATGATGATCGTTATCCCGGAAGAACCCACGCCCACCGCATAAGAAATGAAATATTATGGATTAAAAAGACCGGCTCAATTGTCGAGCCGGTCTCGTCTATTTAATAAACAGACTATTTTGCGATGATGTACGCTTTCCAGCCTAATTCATCCACGGAACGGATCCTTTTATATCCCTTCTCCATTTTCAGGATCTCATAGCCAGCGCTGGATAATGCCAGCCACATCGCCCTGGCAGCTTCTTCCCCATGCAGCTCAATAAATATTAAGGGATGTTTTTCTTTTAATAATTGCTGCATTCCTTTGACTGCCAATACCTCACCGCCTTCAATATCCATTTTAATTAGATCAGGGGCAGGGTTGCCTTCTGAAAAAACAAAATCATCCAGGGAAAGACCGGCTACCTTAATTTTTTGTTCATAGTGTTCATCGCGGCCGGCTGATCCGAGGGCCTTCCCCATTGCATTAGAGGAGTGGGTTAGAAAGCTCACCGGATGGGATGCATCCACCACAGCATTGGGAATCACCTTGATGATCGACTCCATATGATTCAGGGCAATATTTTTCTGCAAGCGCAGCACGTTATCAGGCAAGGCTTCAAAGGAAAATACTTGTCCGTTCTCACCACTTAACCTTGCCATTAATAAGCTGATATAACCAATGTTTGCCCCCACATCAAAAATTACCATCCCTGGTTGGACAAAATTGTGCGCCGCATTTTGTAACTCTGGCTCATAGGTTCCCAGCCAGTAGTCTTTTTTGGTTTGTAGATCGAGAAGTAGTCTCATTCCACTGAGCTCACCCGCTGCCACCTGGATCTCTGTCAGACCTTGGGGGGCGGCTTTATTCAGTCTGCTGCGCAGCCAATTGGCCAGTGGATGAATTTTGTAAAGCCATTGTTTGATAGGCTGGGGCAGAATGCGCGCAACGAATGTGGCCAAACGCAATATTGGGTTCATTTGAATAAGCTCATTTTCAATTTGATCTCATCGCGGATGGGAATGCCTTCAAAACCAGTCTGCGGAATGGATGGTTTCAAAAGTCGGGAACTTTCTATTGCGTTTATCGCAATTGCCTTGATCTTAAATCCATGTTTTTGATAAAAACCAAGCGCCTGCAAATTATCATTGGTGGTAATCACCTCAACCCGGGCGCAGTTGGTTTCAACCGCCTTACCTATTACTGCTTCAATCAATTGAGTGCCAATTCCCTGACCTTCTTTTAGACTATCGAGCGTGATGATCTCACACTGATCATCCAAAAACTGATAAGTTATCAGTCCATAAATCTCATTATCCAGCTCTGCAATAAAACCGGGCAGCTCAGCCGGATAATAAATATCTCCATGAAGTACAACCGCTTCCGCTTTCCATCGGCGGGTGATCAGCTTGCGGATAAAGGAACGGTCGTGCTCATTGGTCGGTCTTATTTGAAAAAACGGCATACAGAAAGTGAATTAACTGGAAAGCCAGCCATCTTTAAGGCGATGGTAAGTTTGGCTCAATTCTTCCGGAAGGACACGCGTTGCCCCAACCGTGGTCATAAAGTTAGTGTCGCCGCCCCAGCGTGGTACCAAATGAAAATGCACATGATCGGCCACACCCGCACCCGCCATGGAACCGATGTTGGCACCCACATTAAAACCGTGCGGCTGATAGATTTTTTCAATGGTGTGCAACCCCTGGTTGATCAGCTGCATCATTTCACCCAGGGTCGATTCATCGAGGCTGACCAGAGAAGGTTGGTGGGCAAAAGGCACCACCATGATATGACCGCTGGTGTAGGGATAGCGATTGAGGATTACAAAAGCCTGTTTGCCGCGCCGCACTACCAGATTCTCCTCACCATCCTGGCAAGCACAGGCATTGCAAAAAATGCAGCCGTCAGGTTTTTCACCGCGGGAAATGTAATTCATGCGCCATGGTGACCAGAGATGATCCATGCCTTCTCCAAAAACGAAAGTTGGCTGTATTATAAGTGTTTTTCTCATCTATTTATGAATAAACAAAAGTCAATTGACAGGCCTTGTGCTCCAGTGTAAGCTATAACAATGCAGCAATTCGAAATATTTGATGCGCTTGTCCCTTCTGTGCTGACGGTTACCGAGGTCACCCGCCATTTGCGGGAATTGATGGAAAATGACCCACTATTGAGTAATGTATGGTTGAGAGGTGAGATCAGTAATGTAACCCTCCCCACCTCTGGCCACGTATATTTCACTCTGAAAGATGAAACAGCTTCCATCCGCAGCGTAATATGGAAAAGCTCTTTTCGGAAGGAATTACGCTCTCAATTACAGGAAGGTGCGGCAGTTGAAGCGCATGGTTATATTGGAATCTATGAACGCAGCGGGCAGTATCAATTATATGTGGACATCCTTCGTCCGGTTGGTGAAGGAGCGCTCTACCAGGAATTTATTAGGTTGAAGCTTCTCCTGGAATCCGAGGGATTATTTGCTGAGCAACGCAAACGGCCGATCCCAATATTTCCCAAGAAAATAGGATTGGTTACATCACCCACGGGGGCAGCCCTGCAGGATATGCTCAATATATTACAAAACCGTTTTCCGCTTGCGGAAGTTGTGCTGGCAGGTACAAGTGTACAGGGCGAAGCTGCTCCCCGGGAGATCGTGGCTTCCCTTGAAGGTTTGAACCAAAAGGAAAAGCCGGATGTGATCCTGGTCGCCCGCGGCGGAGGATCACTGGAAGACCTATGGGCATTCAACAATGAGCGTGTTGTCCGAGCGATTGCCGCTTCCAGGGCGCCGATCATTACCGGGATCGGGCATGAGACTGATTTCACTTTATCGGATTTCGCTGCCGACCTGCGCGCTCCAACACCCACTGCTGCAGCTGTCGCCGCTACGCCAGATATCAATGACCTGCGAATTCAGCTGGATCATACGGCAGCAAGTTTGGTCACGATTATGGAAAATATATTAAGTGAGCGTAAAACCATCTTAGATGAAATGCAAAATGGTATGGAAAAAACATCTCCGCAATGGATGGTGAGCCAGGCCTTGCAGCATATGGATGAATTAAATGCGAACATCTCACGCTCCATGGCTTATCGCTTGCAGATGGAGCAAACAGCGCTCCAGCATTTTTCGATTCATCTAAAGTCTCTTGACCCGCAGCAGACATTAAAACGAGGTTATGCATTGGTTAATGATAACCAGGGCAGACTGATCGATAGTATCCACAAAATCAATCCCGGGCAAAATGTCACTATAAGGCTGCATAATGGGCGTTTTAGTGCCGGTGTGCACAAGACTGAACCCAATAGTAAAATAGAATGAAGGAAGAAGAATGGCAAAAGCAATTGTTGCAATTGAAAAATTAAACTATGAACAGGCACTTGCCGAGATTGAGGAAATCGTTCAGCAGCTTGAGAATCAATCATTGGAATTGGATGCAACCCTTAAGATGTTTGAACGAGGGAAATTACTGATCCAGCGTTGTCAAACACTGCTTGACCAGGCTGAGCTGAAGGTGCGCCAACTCTCGGTTGAGAATCCAAGCTCGGAATAAAAAGCCAGGGAATAGATGTTTACTGACATGCTCTCAAATAATGTATTAATGACCGCCATGGTTGCCTGGTTGATCGGACAATTTTTAAAACTGCCCGGCTATTATATTTTGCATCGCAAATGGAAATGGGGTGTTATCTTTAGTCCGGGGGGTTTACCCAGTTCTCATTCTTCTCTAATGACCGCCACCACCCTATCGATAGGCCTTTACCATGGATTTAACAATCCCCTGTTCGGTCTGGCAGTAGCCATTTCCATGATCGTGATCTATGATGCAACCGGAGTCAGACGTCAGGCTGGGTTGCATGCCCGGGTTATTAATGAGATCATGGAGGAAATATTTGCAGGGCGGCCGGTACCTGAAAAACAATTGAGAGAGGTGCTCGGGCATACTCCGATCGAAGCTATTGCAGGTATTCTGCTGGGGATCATGATTGCTCTGGGCTACTGGTTACTTTTTCCCATAGCCTAATTCATTCATTAATTGTGCGCTTGATTTTTTCGAGACGCCATCGCCAAACAGATCCTTCCAGAATTGGTCATCATAGCGCCTTGATTTGACCAGGATGGGCATGGGAACACCCCAGCCGAGCATGAGCACTTCTTCCGCTGGCTGCAGACGAGCGAGCATCCCACGCAGGGCGTCTCTTCCAGCCAGACCGGAAAGAACCGCTGAAATATCTTCTTCGTCGCCCAGCCAACCAGAAATACGGGTCCCTAACTGTGACATCACCTCATCATATATTTGGGATGGGCGCTGGTCGATGACCAACAGGGTAACGTAATACTTGCGCATCTCTCGGGCGATGGAACTGAAAGTGGTCTGGGATGCCATTTCGCGGTTAAGTAATTTGTGGGCTTCCTCAAGGACGATCACCAGGGGACGGGGTTCATCTTTTTTACTGGTACGGAAATGGTTGGTCATCTTTTCCCATTCTTCACGAATGCGGCGGGTGAGCAAATTGGAAACGAGCAGATAATCCAGATCATTGTCATAATCACCAAACGAGAGCACTACATGTTTGCCGGCTTTGAGCTGCTCAATGACGGCTTTAAAGGGCTCGGAAGCCAATGTGTCTTTAATATAAGGTTTATTAAAAACACGTTGAAGTTTGCTGTGCAGGCCTTTGGCGGCTATTTCATTGACTCCATTATTTTCAGCCCAAAATGCGATGCTGTTTGGTGCCGGAACTTTTTTGCCTTCCTCGGTTTCAATCAACGCATCCGGGCGCATCTCCTTGAATGCTTTAAACCAGCCATCCCGACCAAAAGATTGCACCAGGGCGTCCAGGGTTGTCGGGGTTGTTTCTTTGAGATTGAGTTCACGGGTGAGTAATTCTATATCTTCCGGTTGGATATCCTTATAGGCCAGCTCAAGGTCAAAATCCGGTTTTCGTCCGCGTATAAAGCTATCCCTTCCCAATCCAACCACCTGGACTTTGGAAGCGAATTTGTTTTTTAAGCCCACCACCATTTTACCTGTGTCGGTGGCGGTATCTTCATAACCGTACTCGTTATGCATATCAAAGACTAATACGGAGGCGGCATCATAATGGATCAAGCCAGCAAGAAGGATTCTTGCCAAAAAAGATTTACCGCTGCCGGTGGCGCCAAAGATGCCGGAGGAACGCATTACCAATTTTTCGAGGTTGACACAAACCGGATGGTTTTGTTCGCGAGTATAGCCAAGGACTAAATTACCCCTTTTTTGGGGGTCACCAAATATCTCGGCCACATCTCCGGCGCCAGCCAATCGTACTTTGGCATGATGCGACGGAATGGTCTTAATCGGCATAGGCCGGGGCTCGGTATGCGGCTTTCCAGATATTTTTTTAACCCATTCTTCATATCGGGGTGAGCCCGGTTCCGGACCCTTTTCCAACATCAGGGCAGGCAGCATGGTCAGGTTGGTATACAGAGTCTGCCCATGAAGAAGTTCAGAAAGCATGGCGGGAAGTCTTTCTTCGCTCTGCTCATCTGCAAAACGTGGGTCAGTGGCACCCAGCATCATATCGGTGATGATGCCATAGAACTGCCAGTCACCGCTTTCAGCTACCAGAAAACTACCTTCCTGAACCTGCTGGGCTGGGACCGTGAGGCGCACATGCAGGTTTTCCTTAAGCCCGCCGCTGACAACGTAACCAATAAAAGGTGATTCGGGTATTTCATTTGTTCTTTTGATTTGCGGATTCATTTTGGTTCCTTTATACCGATCATTGGTTAATTCCCAGATTGGCATTTGCCAGTGCACCTAGGACATTGGTTAGAGTGGGATAGTCATCACGCAAGAGCGCGATCACTTCCTGGATTACGCGATTGATCCACGCCGGATCACCGCAATGTTGTTGTGCAATGTCGGCTTGCTTAAGGTGGGCAGCCAGAAGGTCAGCAGCCGGGAATTCCTGGAACCGCGTAATCATATGGCGGATATAGCCAATCTTCTGCAGGCTGGTAAACCGACAAATCTCGGTTTCCGAACAGGTATAGATTTTTTCCAGGGAAAGAGGCGGATACGGAGGCAGGAGGTGGAAAACTTTATTTTCCTGTTCATAACCAACGAACAATACACTCAATTCAACAGGCACATTCCGATTTAGGCGGTTATCCTGGATCACCGCCTCTGTAATATTTGCTGCGGCAGCCAATTGACGCACAAGACCATCATCATCGATATGGATGTCATAGATCAAGCCAAATATGGTTTCACCAGGGTTGATGGGCACTTTGACCAATTCGCCAAAAACAAGCAGGGGCGAATGATTGATCTGGCAGCCAACCACACAGCCAGTGGTTCTAGAACGTAATAATCGGCCAATTTCTATTGCAGTCATTTTATAAACCTCATTCGGGGTGCCAATAATTTGGCACTTAATTTGTTGGATTGCATTTCAAGAGGTAAGCCCAGGTGTTGAATTTCTTTAAGCAATCTTTCTTCCACTTGCTGCTTTTCTAAATTGGAGACCAGAGCGATTTCATGAGCGCGGTGGAGTGCATAAGGATAAGGTTGGTTTCCCATCATCCGGCATTGTTCAATCAGCACTTGCTGCAAAAGAGTTGTCTTTTCAGGGTCGATTGCCACCCAGGCTGGAATCTCAACCCGCACGATCCAGGGATGATCCGTGCGGCCGACATTTAAGTAAAAAAAATGCAAAGCAATTTCATCAGAGTAAAATTTGGAATTGCTTGAATGCATGCCGAAGACCGCTGAACGGGTATTGGGTTCCAGGAGTTGGCTGAATAACATTGAATCAGTTAATCCGGAAAATGGACGGTTCAGCCCGGTGATGGTTGTTTCGGCAAGAAGCGAGAATTCCAATAATCGTACAACCAGATCGGCACGTGGTTTATCCACAAATCCGGCAGTGATGGCGCCGGTTTTTCCCAGCAGGCGCAGGAATTGTAAATAAGTCTCAAATTGTTGCAAGAAATCCTTATTCTCTTTGGGTTGATGGAAAAGTTCCAATGGGCCATCTGTCAGGGTCACCACCAAACCATTGCACTGCGCAGCAAGGTCAGCTAACATTTTCCGCTCGCTTAGATCACGTTTTAATGCAAGGATATCCTCATCTATGTATTTCTCAGAATCATGCACTTCATCAAAATCCAGCAAGGTGGTTTGGGTTATTTCTTGTGGAGCCTGCAACTTATTTTGATCCAGGCGGAAAATCCCGATATTGATCAGCGCATAATAAATTGCTGCATGAGGGTCAGGATTGATCTGTGAACCATCGGCGGCAAACAAAGTATAGGGAGGCGCTGTTTTTTTAGACAACTCAACAGATGAATTGATGGCTTCCCTTCCGAGGGTGGCAAAGCGCAGGTTTCTACCCTGATCAACAGTCAATTTCTCTATGAGGATTTTTAATGGTCTTGGATCTTTGGCAGCTGCCAGTAAGAGTTCCAAAGCGGATTTTAATTTTTCCCGCTGGCTGAGATGCCAGAGAGCAGCACTCTGGCTGTATTTTTGAATTTGTGGATGAAGATTGAGATAGCTGATTGGCATCAGACATTCCCCAAGTATTGACTCATTGAACTGATTATAAATGCGAATCGGGCAAAAATAAAAAAGAAGAAGATGCCTGCGCCTTCTTCTTTTATCTGCTTATTCAATAAATTTAGATTTTAATAGTCTAGTGTAAATAAAGCTTAAATCTGCGGATTTCTTATTTCCGATGACTCAATATCCAATTGTGCCCTCGCTAAAACCATCATCGCCGATTTCGAGCGGACGGCGATCTTTGGCGATCTTTGAATAACTGTTCAATATTAATATGAACCTTAAGTTGGTTGCCGCTGTCAGCAGTGCACTCAAAATTAGGATAATAAGAAACTTTGAATTCAACCGTATTTTCAATTATTCTGATTATGTGGTATAAAGGTCATACCACTGTACCTAATTTATAATCATGGTTTTGGTTTGTTAATACGTGATATGTTATAGTTCTAAATTCAATAAGGAATTGTGATATGAGAAAAATAATTCATATTCTTCTTTTTTTAATGCTAAGCTTGGCAATGGTGAGTTGTGAAATCGCTCCCCTAAACCAGGCACCAATGCTTTTATCGATGACTGAAACTACTGCTACATCAACTCAGTCACCCGCTCAAACAATCACTCCTATAGCGACTGACAATCCTTCCCCGCTCGAGACGGTTAGTAGTCCCCCTGGAATTAATCCCCTGACTGGTCTTCCGGTAAAGGAACCAGCCAATCTCAGGCTGTCTCCGGTTCTGGCATCCATCCCCAATTTTCCGCCATCCGCCCGTCCCCAGGCAGGGTTATCCTTTAGCCCGATCGTTTTTGAGTTATTCATCGGCGATGGAATGACCCGCAATTTAGCTGTCTTTTATGGAGATTATCCTGAACAGGTAAAAGTCAACCAGGGTGCAGAAAATTTCACCTCTGGTTTACCTGAACCTGCCATTGGACCCATCCGATCCGGACGGGTCTCTTACGAAAAGATAAGAGAGTTATTCAATGGTTTTCTGGTAATGGCTTCTGCGTATAAAAGCGTGGCTGAAAAACTGAACCAGTACACCAATATTTATGGTTCGGATACTTCGGATATTAACAGTGCCATGCTCAAGGTATCCCGATTAAAAGAAATTGCCTTGTCCAACCAAAATGTAGTGGACGCAGCAGCCCTGAGCGGAATGGTTTTTGATCCTATTCTTCCCCAGGGGGGTCAGGTTGCACATTCTTTGTGGCTGTTCTATGCAAATTTAAACCAGATCTTTTGGCGCTATAACGAAAGTGATGGGTTCTTCCACCGTTTTCAAGACAATGCCGATGGCTCAACCTTCATTGAGGCTACGGATCGTTTAAATGGAGAAGCGTTAAAGTATTCCAATGTGATCGTTCTATTTGCAAAACATGAAGTTCATAAAAAATATGTCATCGATTTGGACCTGCTCTATAAAAAGCGAGAAGATGCCCTGCTGTTCCGGGATGGAAAAGTTTATAAGATATACTGGACGACACGCAGCGAAGAATATGAAAAAGCAACCGGTAAATTGCGTCCCATCCGTTTTATTGATTATGATGGAAATCCATTTCCCCTGAAACCCGGACAAACCTGGATTAATGTTATCCCTATTGGGTTGGAAGCCTGGGAGACAGTGAATTCTATAAAATACAATCAATTAATGGCAGGCAACGTGAAAGGTTCAGGTTATTGGGCCATCAGGTTCAAAGAACCAAAATAGTAATTGATATGTAAGAGAGAGCTTACTTTATACTGGCAGGCTATTATAAAAAGAACATTTCATTTGAAGAGGGCAATCCAGACATTTAGGTTTCCTGGCAATGCAGATCTCCCTCCCCAGGCGGATAATGTTCAAATGCGCTGTGCTGTATTGATCAGGATTAAATAATTGCTCCATTAATTCATGCGTCTTTTCAACATTCATTTTTACTGGACGTAATCCCAGTCGGCCGGAAACGCGGTAAATATGCGTATCCACTGGAAAGGCAGAGTGGTTTAGGGAGAACTGCATCACTATGGATGCTGTTTTTGGCCCCACTCCTTTGAAGCGTAACAGCCACTGCCGCACTTTTTCA
Organism: uncultured Anaerolineaceae bacterium; assembly: GCA_964571135.1. Classification (GTDB taxonomy): domain Bacteria; phylum Chloroflexota; class Anaerolineae; order Anaerolineales; family Anaerolineaceae; genus CAZMZW01. Next base: position 97,166 of record CAZMZW010000001.1, read on the forward strand.
GCTGGCTGCTCTGCGAGGAAAGAGAGATCCAAATTACCACGTTCAACGGTTATCTGCTGCAGAATGGACTGCATCCGCGCGCCTTTCTGGTTTGCCAGACCGGCACTGCGGATGGCATTGATCACCTCTTCTTGCGGTGCGTCCCGAACCTGTTCCCAAAAGGGAAATATATTTTTCAAGTTCTGAAAAGCAGTATCTCTATTATGGTCATTGGTGTTCTGGGAAAGAATAGTAGACATCAGCTCATCAAGCGGGGTTAGCGGATTACGCCAGCTTGGTTGACCATAAAACCGAAACAGGATCTGATAGACCTTTTGAGCTTTTTTAATTTGTGACCGATCCGGATGGAATTCGTTTTTTATGGAATTCATTAGGCTTTCAGTTAGAAAGAAACCACTTTTGATAAGCGAATTTCGCCTATCTCCAACCCGCGCCAGTTGGTAAGCTTGCGTTGGTTAAATCTTGCCAGGGTAACTAATTGCTCTTCTTTGAGCGCACCAAGATGTTCTAACAATCCCAGTAATGCTACAGGACCAGCTCTTTGATCGAGGTCTCCATCGCTGATCTTCAGTGTTATACCAATCCCAGGACTGTCAGATTTTATTCCCCCCGGTAAAGTACTAACAGCCAAGAAACCCTCAGCGCCGGATTTACACATCATTTTGCCTGCCAGGGTTTGCATAAACAATGTATCAAAACGGCCTGGTCCAGCCACCATATCAGGGTATTTGGTCATGGCTTTTACAATAAGCCTGCAGGCATCTGCACGGTTTTGATTTAGCGATTGGGGATCAGCAAGGCGGGCAAACCCTAATGCAGCGTTTTTCATAGGAACGGCAAAAACCGGAGCTGAACAGCCATCCGTGCCAAGTTGAACCTTTTCAACCTTTACGCTGCACATTTCGGTAAAAGTCTTCAGAATGGCTTGCTGAACTGGATGATCTCTCTCCAGGTAAGTCTCAAGAGGAGCGCCCTGCATTTTGGCAAAAGCCAGCATGGCTGTATGCTTTCCGGAACAATTGTGACGAATGGGAGTTGGCTTCTCACCCCTTTGAAGGAGCTGCTCCTGTGTTTTTCGATCGTAAGGTGGATGGATTCCGCACTGCAAATCAGTTTCATTTATCCCCATCTTTTTTTGAAGTTCAAGTAATACTGATACGTGTTCATCCGTCCCGGAATGGGAAGCGCACAAAATGGAGATTTCTTTTAATGAAAGGTCAAATTTTTCAACTCCACCGTATTCGATGAATGCAAGAGCCTGGAATGGTTTGGCGCTGGAACGCAAAAAACACAGGGCATCGGCATCTCCATAAGAACAGGCTATTTTTCCATCTGAAGAGATTGCTACTATCGAACCAAAATGAGTGGATTCAACAATATTTCCGCGAGTGAGTTCCACCAGCGGTAAATGGTTTTGAGAAACCATACCAATTATCGATCTTCTGCCTGACTGGCAGGATAATAATGATTACTATAAAGCTGCTGCAGTCCCCAGAGCAGCCGGGTTTTGAACATATCTTCTTCTTTTCGGTTGCGTACTGAAAATTCTTTTATTAATTCCAGCGCAAAATTCTCCGTGGCTCCAGGTTCAGCCTTATGGTGAGCTAATTTATCCAACCCACTGTGAATTCGTTTTAATATCCCAACCTGATTTTTGACATCTTCCTGAGTGATCATCCCGCTTCGTCCATTGATCAAGATGTAATCATGGTATTTGGCACTGCGGAGAAGAGCCAGGCTATCCAACCATGCTTCCAGATAGGCTGAAGCCAGGAAAGGCGGCTGATTACAGAGAACACAATCCCCGAGAAAGATCACTTTTGCCGCAGGGAGGATTACCCAGATGGCACCCCTGGAAGGACCGGCATGGTATTCCAATACTAAAGGTTCATCTCCCCAATTGATATTCATGGAATGAGTGAATGTGATTTCTGGTTGTGAACCATGAATAGTTCCGAGGTCATCCAATGTTTCCCATAGTGCCCCTGTTTTCGCTGACATGGGCTTGGCACTGGCGGGACGGCTGCCCAGTACCTGAGCGGTTCTTTCGTGTGTAATCGTGATACATTTCATGGCTTTGGCGCCAATACTTCGGTCCAGGTGTTCATCCAAAAGAACCAGAAACCGTTCTGAGCTGCTTCCGGTTTTGGTAAGGGATGCACGCCAGGATTGAGCATCGCGGGAATACAAAGGAGCATCTATTAAAATTAACCCTTGTTCCAAACGCACAGCACCCAGGATGACACCCGGGAAGGAATTTTCAAAAAATATTTCCTTAGCAATTTCCTTCATGAGAAAGACTCCAGGCGAAAAAATAGTGAAAATAAATGGTTTCTTATCTTAAGGGAGTATAGCATACCTGCAAACCGAAAAACAAAATCAGTCTGCGATCGAGTTCCTGACTGCATTGCAGCGTTCACATTTAAGCCGGTTGCAGAGAAGGGAAAATGGATCTTTCTTTAGCAGCTCTGTAGTAACACTGATGAAATCTTGAAGCGGGTAAGCCTGCCAGATCTGATCAGCGATGGTTATCTGATGTTTTAATGCTCCAATATGTATATTTAATTTATTGAATCCATCGGGGCAACCTGGAAAAGGATTACATTCCAATGTTCCTTCGGCGGATAAACCCCAGCGGGTGAATTGCTTACGGCCAGCCAGGTGTTCCGCGTAATGGATGCTGAAATTCCTGGTTTGATCAACACCCATTAATAACACCATCCCCTTCAGATCCAATAGAGATTTTATCGGAGCATAGGGATGATGGACGGTCTGAGCATCCAATGCAGTATTCATTCCCAATCCTACAAAAGAGAGAACTGGATGAGAGGAACGAAAAGCGCCTGGATAATGGTGTAGCGTATCGGTGATCTCCAAATAAGGCTCATCGGCTGCCAATTCTTTGGTGAATATTTCCACATTGAGGTTGGATTCACGCCCGCTGCCATATTCAAGTGCATTATTGGCGGGACCTGTTTCTGGGATGACCATGGTATGAGTGGTGAAGGCGGGCAGAATGATATTATCCGTTGCGGTCAATAGTGCGCCAACCACAGTTTTTGCTCCACCTTTAACTTTGCCAGAAAGATCAGGGTTGATGGTGGCAATGACCGGGAATTGATTTTTTACACCCAGTCGATGGAAGGTATTGACGAGTTCGCGAAATCCTAACATATATTGATGCTTATCCAACCTATGTAATTTTCATATACCAGAATAGACAAATATCTTTTCCTAATTGCATAATCAGACTTTTCGTTCACGGCGGTGCAGGTTATTGGGTTTAGTGTCAAAGAAACCGGCGCCTAAAGCAGCTGAAGAATGGCGGTTTTTTTCTTCCTGCCGGGCATTTTCCAGATCAGCTCTTCGAATTAAATATCCAGTTACCCGAACAAATTCTGAATTTGTACTTCCGATGGATAGAATTCTTATTCCCTGCTTCATTGCACCTTTGGCAATATCTAAAACCGCCCCAGGGTTTTTCTCTGCGGTTTGGTCAAACTCAAGGATCACACTGCATCCGCCCGGGATATGGGCATGCAATGCCGCTTCGCAAGCCAATTGAGCATAAAGTTCCGGTTCTTCGCCAGCCGGGATACGTACCCCCGGTGTCAAATCCATATCTGAGCTTATGCCAACCTGGGCATGGAATGTCACTTGCCCTTGGCTTCCTTCACAATAAGATGCGGGGTTATTCTTTAATTCGTCGGATACCCTCTTCACTATTCTTTCTGCCAGGACATTGGCTTCAGGGTCTGAACCATAGCGGGAAGTCTCCCGACCTTTTTTAACCATCAGCCAATTCACAGCTTCTGCAAGCCCAAAGGCACCCAGGTAGGCGGTGAACTTCTTTGGATCCAGAAGTCCTTCCTCCACCCAAAAACTGTGATCAAACCAGTGGTTTTCTTCCACAAGATAAATAATACGGCTGTTGACAACCTCGACCAGGTACTTTACCGCTTCAGGAATTATCCGCTCGAGCACATCCTTTTCAGTCCCATCGGATTGTTTGACCATTTCCTTTAAGTTTAAACGCACCAGTGTATAGATCCCTCCGCCAAGGCGCATGCCGTTATAGCAACTGGCAATAACATAATCTTCCCCCCAGTCTTTTACCATCAGGGGATGATTAACAAAATATGGTTTAGTGATGAGGAGTTGATTTTGCACTGCCTGTAAAGCGAAATCATCCGGGGTGATAAGCGGGTCATAGCGCAGGGAAAGATTGGTAATGGTTTTTAATTCGCGGTCAATTTCCAACAAGAGCTGACCGATTTTGGTGGCTTGAGGTCCAATGTTGGCATGTACAAAAGCGCTGGGATTAAGCCGGTCGACCATTAACCAGAAGGAACGCAGAATGGAGCGGGCTGCTTCCGGTGTGACTGTGTTGAAGTAAGGTTCAAGTAATTCATCCAGCCGCCCGATGAAGACGGGCAGGCCGGCGCTTGGGATATAGTGATAAGCAGTCAACAGACTGGCCGTTGCTTCATAAAGGTCTCTGGCAGGCTGAAGCTCCATGAACTTTGAACCTTGTTTGAGCAGTCTTTCATAGAAAGGTGCTGCATAGCGGGGGTGATAAGGAGCACCGCCTTCTGAGATCAATTCAATTATCTCAGCCTGGATAAGTTTTTCGGCTTCTGAGGAAACAGCAGGATAGGGCAGGGTGCGCATGGCAGCCGCTTCGAGGGAATCCCTTTGTTGTTCATAGATCAAATTGGGAGCCTTGAGGATGGATTTCAAGGCCTTACGGAACTCAGGTAATTCTGAGGACGTCAGACCTTTTTCGAAATTCTCAAATGGCAGCATTGAGAGCTGGCGGATTTTGGGTTTGGTTTTAGCCGTCATGAAAAAATCTCTAAATATACCTTTTATCAGAGTGAACGTTTCACGTGCAATAATCCCTCCGCCCGGGCAATTTCAACTTGTCGATCCATTACCTCTTCTGATGGGGTTTCCCAACCTTCTGCGATTCCGTGTGTGCCATGTGATCGAAAGCGCAGAAAATTCAGCGGTATGGATGGATCGATCCCGGCGATAAATCTCGCAATCGAGGCAGCAGTTTCTAAATCGTCAGAATAACCTGGGACGACCAGGTTCCGTACCTCGTATATTCTACTATGCTGTGCAAGGAAGCGGATGGTTATCAGGACTTGATCATATTCAGCGCTGGTTAGTTCCTTATGCCGGGAAGGGTCCCAGGCTTTAAGGTCAATCAATGCATAATCCAGGACGGGTAAAAGCGGTTCGAGAAATTTAATCTCGACACAGCCATTGGTTTCTATCAGGGTGGTTAGACGTGGTTTTTTCTTGATCAGTGAGAAGAAATCCAAAAGGAATTCCATTTGTTGGGTAGGCTCGCCGCCTGAAGCAGTCACACCGGATAAAAAAGGTTCAATTGGTGCGATGACCTCCCAAATCTGTTGAGAAGTTAGATCGCGGACATGCGGCGAGCTGTTTTGTGGACAGGCGTGAATGCATGAGTCACATTCATGACAAAGTGCTTCGTCCCAGACAACGCGATTATCATGAACACTTAATGCACCATATGAACAGGCGCTGACACAAATGCCGCATTGGCTGCACAGGGTCTGTGTGTAAGGATTATGGCAATACAGGCAGCGGAAATTGCAGCCCTGCAGAAAAACCACTGCCCGGTTTCCCGGTCCATCCACAAAGCTTTGTTTTAATATTTTATTGACTGAACCAGAAATAGTCTTCATTGAAATGTCGAAAAAATATAAAAGGATTAAATAATAATAATACCAATTGGTCCAAATATGTCATAATTGGATAGATAAGTTGAGTAATGATTCAAACAAAGACAGAGGATTCTCTAAAGATGAAATCCATTTCAAAAACCGTCCTTATCGGGTTGGATGCCGCGGTCTCTTCACTTGTTGAAAAATACCTTGCAGCAGATATGATGCCTAACCTGAAGTCATTAATTCAGCGCGGTGGTTATACCCGTGCCCGCTCGGTCTTTCCTGGAGTGACACCCATAAACTGGGCCACCATTGCAACCGGGGCATACCCTGGAACTCATGGCATTACTGATTTTGCAGTGCTTGATCCGCATGACCCCTTGGATGGAGGCCGGGATGGATTCATATCTGCTGCATACCATGCGGAGACATTGTGGCAGGCAGCCTGTCGTGAGGGATATCGTGCAGCTACATTAAATTTTCCTGGTGCGGAAAAATCACAACATGCCAATCATCTTTGGATCGCCGGGCGTGGATCACCGGCCGCTCGTACCGAGTATGCGATTAGCAACACGAACTGCTTTGCTTCCAAACCTTACGATGCTCAATTACGTGATTCCGTACCCATTGAATTAAATGGATTGGCGGGAACCATTCAACTCCGTCCCATGATGACAGAAGGTGTCGGATTGACCCTAAAGTTCAAGATAGAAACAGGCGCAACATCAGGTAAAGGTGTAAGGGTTTTTGCTGTGAATGGGCAAGAGATCACTTTTCTAAAGTATCAACAACCCAGCCCATGGTTATGGGGAGAATTTCAGGTAGATCATAAGAAAAAAATTGGCAGTTTTAGACTGGAGCTTACCCATTTCAATGATCGGCTGCCGGCTATCGCCATTTACATTTCACAAATTACTTGTCCAAGTGAAATTTGTAGCATACCCGATGTGGGAAAAAAACTGGTTAGCGAGCTTGGTCCTTTTTTGGGTTATTGCGGTGGCAGAGGAGTTGACCGTGGTTGGTGTTCCCCTCAGCACATGGTGGATGAAGGACGTTACAAAGGTTCATGGTTGGCGAAAGCTGCCCGGCAATTGATCACCGCCTATGACTACGACCTCATTCTTCTCAAATGGCACCTTCTTGATCACATCGAGCATTCTTTTTGGGGTGGAATGGATCCGGCTTCCCCATTTTTTGAGCCGAAATTTGAACGAGTTTTTACATCCCTGATAAAAGATAGTTATCGCGCCGCAGACGAATTGATCGGTGAGCTACTGCCACTTCTGGATGAGGGAGCCACCCTTGTGGTAGTCGGCGATCATGGTCATATCCCCCATTTGAAAGCAGTATCAATTAACAATTTATTGGCTCAATCCGGATTAATAAAATTAATGCCTGGTTCGGATGATCCGCCGGATGTGGATTGGAATCAAACCCAGGTTTACGGAGGGCCTGCACTTGGCCATATTTGGATCAACCGCCAGGGACAGAGGCCGAAAGGGAGTGTTGAAGAATCAGATGTTGAACCTTTGTGCCAAAGGGTAATTGATCTTTTACTAAATTTACGTGATCCCCAAAATGGGGAGCAGCCCATTGAAAAGGTCTTTCGCAAAGAAGAGGCACGAAAAATTGGTTTATGGGGGGATCGAGTCGGGGATATTGTGTACTGGATGAAACCCGGCTACTCTGGAGATTTCAATTGGTCTCCGCTCTCCCGCAGTGAAGATATTGTTGTTCCACTGAATGGTCATAACCATTCTCAAGCTGATTTTGGTGAAAGAAAATTCATCGCTGATAAATTCCAAAGTGTACATGGTTGTGGAGATCCATCTGTCAGCCTGGGGATGGGTACTGAAGAAACGATTTTAGCCATGGCTGGTCCCCAAATAAAAGTTGGAAAGAATTTATCTTCAATTCCAAACCTGACTGCCACAGCACCCACGTTGTGTGCGGCGAGCGGTTTGCCCCTGCCAAGTAAAAGTGAGGGAGAGATTCTGGCAGAATGGATTAAATAAAAACAGGAGCAAGAGTTGACCTGCTCCTGTGTGAATATTATTTTCCCAATTCGCCGGTTTCGAGTAGATGCAATAAATATTTTCGGTAAGTTAGGTCACGATCTTTCTTTTCCGGGGAAGTCTGGCTGCCTTCTTCCAGGAAGTGGCGGATACCGCGCCCTTTTGCCTGACCGGCGGAAGTATGCATATCCAGGGCATAATCCGGGATTTCGGCTTTGATCTTGCCTTTTTCCACTTCGTGCATGATCCAATTGATCATTTCATCGCTGGAACGATCTTTCTGACAGGCACATAAATAGCGAACTGCATGAATGGCAAACAATTTACGTTCTGCCACCGACCGATCAAAAGAAGACAGCATTTGAAAAAGCGCATTTATGACTACAGGTGCCATTGTTTCACCAAAACCAATATCTTCCACGGCGATGATCTTGAGCCGCTGCCACAGATAATCCTCCATGGCTGGGCTGGTCATGACAAATTCATAAGCCAGCAGGCAGGCGTTATCGGCATGGTTGCGGCGGATTTCCTTTTGCAGGGCGGAGATGACATGGTCAGCCGCAAACCCATGAAATGTTTTTACGTTCACCCAGGGGTCATGAATATTGGACATTCTTCCTCCTAAAAAAATAATTAGTGATCTAAATATTCCTGTATGATACCAGCATAGATTGCCATGGTCTGAGTTAAGCTGGCAATTTCAACCCACTCATCCGGAGCATGTGGGTTTCCTCCGGTAGGACCAAACCCGCAAAGCGTGGGAATACCAGCTCCGATGAGCATGTAGCCTTCGTTGGCAGGATCGGCACCCAGGGCAGGCCATTCGTGTCCGGTGATGGAACGGGCAATCCGTTGGGCTGTGAGAACCAGGCGGTGGTCTAATGGAATTGCAGCACCCGGCAGGTTTATGGTTACCATAGTATCGACCTTTAAACCTGAGCGAAGTTCCTCCTCTTTTTTGATAATCCTGTTGATCACTGAGAGAACATCATTGGTTTCCTGGCCGGGCATCAGGCGAATATCCACAGTTGCTTTGGCTATGTAAGGTACCATTCCCTGCCATTCACCTCCTTGAAATGTTGTTCCAGGGGTTATTGTGCAGTTCAATCCTCTGAAGGCAGGATGCTCTGGATAAGGCAAATGCAGTCTTTCCAACTTAATTAATATTGATGCCAAGGCAGTTACAGCGTTGATCCCTCCTTTATTCTGGCTCCATTCCATACTGCCGGTGTGAATCGTTTGCCCTTTGGAGGTTATTTCGAGGCGGAGAAGGCCGCGATGCCCCACGCATACAATATCACTGGTATAGGTGTAAATGGCGGCTTGCATCGGTAACAGGTTTTGATCTAATAAATAGCGAACGCCTAATTGGCTGCTGGCTCCTGACTCTTCATCCACAACTCCGGCAAATGTCACTCTTGTTTTTATTGGGTCAAGCAAGCCAAGATCACGCAGCATCGCAAGAGTATATAACGCGCAGGCAATACCTGCTTTATTATCCCCTGCGCCCCTGCCAAACATCAACCCATTTTCAATGTGAGCTTTAAAAGGAGGATGAGCCCAAGCTGCAGGATCACCTTCTGGTACCGTATCCATATGCCCCACGAACAAAAAGCCGGACACGCCGCGGCCGAGATTTACAAGTACATTTGGCCGTTCAGGGTCACTGGCTGCCAATTGGTTATCCAGGTTCAACCGAGTTGCTTCCTGAATGATGCGTTCAGCCATTACTTTTTCCGGATCACGTCCATTGACCGAACGAGTACGTACCAGGTCCTGTAAAAAAGCAACCACTCTAGGTTGATAGGATTGCGAGGCGTTGACCAGCTCTTTTTCAGAAAGCATGCTAACCTAACGCATTTTCCATTAATTGGATAAAACGCTCCTGATCCACTTCTAATATAATGTTGGCCTTTTTGGGTTTTTTACTCATATCCATCCAATCCACTGTCGCCTGACCCCGTGTGAAACGCCCGTTTAATTCCACAGTGAGCGCATGTTGCTCAGCCTTTTTTACGATGGAGGGTTCAATGGCGACTGACATGGCCAGCGCATCTGCAGCAAAGAGCATTTTTCGTCCGAGTATGTTGGTAATGTATTCAATCACCTTCTGATTGGTTTTTTTGAAAAACTGTGCTTGAGGAGTGTTCATGGCAAACCATTTTTCCACCAGACTGCCGCTGAACCCATGCGCCATGGTGGTTTCCCAGGAAACCAACTTAAATTCCGGCCAGGATTCGAAGACCATGTGCGCAGCTTCCGGGTCGGTGTAAGTGTTGAATTCAGCAGAAATATTTGGGGTATTTCCACGGCTATAAATTGCGCCACCCATCACTACCAAATCCTTTATTTTTTTTGGCAGATTGGGGTCCAATTTAAGCGCCACAGCAATATTGGTCAAAGGCCCGATACATACCAGGGTCATTTTTCCAGGAGATGAGTTGGCCATACTTACCAGAGCCTGGGAGGCGTGCATTGTTTCCACTTTGCGTTTGGAAGGTGGAAAATCAGCTCCACCAAGTCCGTCCATGCCATGTACGTGGGATGCATTTTCTCCGGCAGAAAGGACAAGAGGTGCGCTGCAACCCCGGTAAATGGGTGTATCTTTTCCCAGTATGTCTAGAATGGTACAGGCATTGGCAGTCGTACGATCGACACCCACATTTCCGTTCACTGTCAGGATGGCTTCCACTTTAATGTTGGGATAGGCATACGCCATAAAAATGGCATGTGCATCATCCACACCCGGGTCTGTATCAATGATTATTTGATGCATAAATTAACTCCTGAAAAAAATAATTGAATCATGCTGTTTAGACATTTTTGGAGGCAACTCGTTGTTTTAAACGAACGCAGTCACTTTCCATTTGCGTGCAGGCTGCCGGATAATCGATCATCGTGAATTGATTATTATAAAAAACCCATTCACCATTGATCATCACATCCCTGACATGCTGCCCGGTGATGGAATAGACAATGGATGTATACAGGTCCTGAAATCCATGCGGAGCCCAACCGATCTCGTTCAAGTCAAGAGAAATAAAATCAGCTCTTTTTCCCATTTCCAATGAGCCGATCTCTTTTTCCATTCCAAGAGCCTTGGCTCCACCCATCGTTGCCATTCTTATGATTTCGCGGGTGGGTATTACATTGACTTCTCGTTCCAGCATGCTAGTGACCTTTCCCAGCAACTGCATTTCCTTGAACATGTCGTAGCTGTTGTTATTGGTCACATTATCTGTTCCAAGTGCCAGGTTAATGCCAGACTGCCACATTGCTTTAATGGGTGCAAAACCAGCCGCATTTTTCATAGCAGAAGATGGGGCTGCTACAATGGTAAAAGGATGTTTTGAAAGCAAGGCAAAATCCTCGTGTGGAACAGTAATGCCGTGAGCCGCCAGCAAGCGATGATCCAATAATCCAATCTGCTTCATCCTTACTGCGGCAGAACACCCATATTTATTTTGGCAATAGCAATCTTCCTCACCACTGGTTGCCAGATGAAAATGAAGACCTGCATTGTATCTGTCGGCCAGTTCAAGTTCCATTTTTATTGCATCTTCGCTGTTATCGACAAAGAAGGCATGCGGCCCCAACCAACCTGTAATAAGGGGATCACCCTGGACTGACTCAAGGAATGAGCTGGCTGAGTGCAGTTCACGATCGCGTGCGGTTTTTTCGCCCAATTCAACAATTCCATAACAAAGGACTGCCCTCATCTTGCTTTTACGCACCTGCGGCACAATTTGGTCCATCCAGAAATATTGATCCGCAAAGCAAGTGGTTCCCGTGCGGATCATCTCTGCACAGGAGACAGTCACAGCCGCTGGCAACATATCCAGGTCCATTACCTGTTCTACAACCCGCACCGTATTGAACCAGCCATCAAAAGTGAAAAGGGAATGTCCTTCCGCCATACCGCGGAAAAGGACCATCGGGCTGTGGTTGTGTGCATTGATCAAACCCGGCATTACCAGCCGGTCACCGAGGTCAATTGTTTTATCAAAATGACGAGCAGTATCCAGTTTTTCGATTTGTCCAAGATCCAGAAGACGGTTATTTTCGACGACCAGGTAACCGGGTTGATAAAGATGGTCTTTCCCGTCCAGGGTCAAGATAGACTTGGCGCGGATAAGAGTGGTCATCAACGAGTTTCCCCTTCTTTGAGAAGGGTCTCCACCTCATGCCGGTACGGCATGGAAGGCATAGCGCCCGCTTTGGTGGTTGCGATTGCGCCGGCGGCTGAACCCCAGCGGACGGCTTCCTTAAGTGGCTTACCTTCCATTACGGCTACTGCCAAACCACCATTGAATGAATCTCCGGCTGCCACTGTGTCAATTGAGTTCACGATAAAAGAGGGCATAAAACCGCTTTCATGTGCGGATTCATAATAGGCACCTAGAGCTCCCAGTTTAATGATGGCCACGCGCACTCCGCGTTCCCTGAGTATTCCTGCCGCGCGTTTGGCTTCTTCAGGTGATTTGGGTTGAAAGCCAACCAGCATACTGGCTTCCACTTCATTAGGGGTCATATAATCCGCGAGCTGATAAGCCTCTGCTGGCAGCTCAAGCGCTGGGGCAGGATCCCAGACTACCTGCACACCCTTTTTATGTGCCGCACGGGCGACTGATAAACTGCCTTCCAGAGGCACTTCAAGCTGCAGCATAATCACTCTGGCATTTTCCAGATCAGTGATACAGCGTTTGGCATCGCTTTCATCCAGAGCCATGTTTGCGCCAGAAACGATGACTATGGAATTATCAGCTTTATCATCGACACTGATCACCGCTAGGCCGGTGCCATGTTTCTCATCAATTTGTAATCCTGTTATATCAATCCCCTCTTTTTGAACAATTGGTATTACTTCGCGTCCAAAAGCATCATTACCGATACGTCCAAAGAATTTGGCAGGCGCACCCAGGCGGGCTGCTGCAACCGCTTGATTGGCACCTTTACCGCCTGGAACAGTTATGAAAGAATGCCCACGCAGGGTTTCACCCAGCGCAGGTAAATGGGGAACGTAAGTGGTTAAATCCAGATTAATGCTTCCAAAAACGACAATACTCATTTAAACCTCCAAAGGATTATTGATTTAAACTGAAGTCAGATGTAAACTAATTCTACTGTAACCGCCTGAGAAAAATCAAGCGGACCCGGATCATACTTAAAAAATCAATACACAAACCAAGAATTCTTGTTTGTGTGCTATCAAAAAAACTGAGGAGAAAAAGTATGGAATGGCATATTCGTTGTGATGAGAAGGATATTTCAAGGTATGTGTTTTGCCCAGGGGATTACGCCCGGGCAAAAAAAATTGCAGACAATTTTGAGAATCCAAAATTAGTTTCAGACAGCCGTGGATATGTGGTGTATTCCGGGATGTATCAAGGTGTTTTCATGACTGCGTGCGGTACCGGCATGGGCGGACCAACAGTGGCCATTGCCCTCGAAGAGCTGGCTCATATGGGAACAGACACATTCATTCGGGTGGGGTCTTGCGGTGTTTTTCAGGAAGGCCAAAAACCAGGCGACGTGATCATTGCAACTGGAACAGTACGTGCCGGTGGAACTGGAAATGGATATTTACCGCCCATGTTTCCGGCTGTACCCACTTTTAAAATTCTACGCCAGTTGGTCGAAAGCGCTGAAGAATTGAAATTACCAGTTACGATGGGTGTGGGTATCGCAGGTGATACTTTCTATGCACCTACCCCACGGGAAGAAAGAAGTGAGATACATAAAAAAACAGGGCTGGTATTTGTTGAAATGGAAAGCGACACCTTGTTTATTGTAGGAATGTATCGCGGTTGGCGCACAGGGGCAATATTCACCTCGGATGGCACACCTGATAAAGTTAAACCAGAAGGCGGCGAGACGGCTTTCCGTCAGGGTGAATTGAATTCAATTAAGATCGCTCTCCATGCAATGTATAAAATCGCGCAAACCGATAAAGCAAAATAGAATAACCTGTCAAGTATTAAATAAAATAGCGCACTGATCAGGCGCTATTTTTTTTGATTAACGGAATAAGTATCCTGCGATGAACGTGAAAAGAAATGTGATATACGTATCAGCCACTCCATGATGGTCTTGACCAGGTCTTTAAATAAACGCTCATTAGCCAGGATTAAAACAGTCATGGCGATGAGCAATCCGCCCAGTTCGCGTGGTACTCCGGATTCTATTTGCAGTCCGACCAACGCGCCTGCCCTCAATCCTCCCAGAAATATGGCTGCCAGGGTTACACCGATTGGATTAACAATGCCCATTAAGGCAACAATGATGCCATCGAATTCAGATATTGCAGAAAACGAGGAAACAAAATGATGGTGCACCCCCAGAACCTCCACTGCTCCAGCCAGCCCGGCCAATGCGCCGCTAATGAACATGCCGCGCAAAATGGGCAGATGCGCTGGGATACCCCCATAATTTGCGAAATCAGGAGCTTCACCAGTCATACGGTGTTCAAATCCCCGGCTGGCACGCCAGAGATAGAAGTAGGTAAAAAGAGCAGCTGCCAGCGCAATGATAAAGCCTGTGGTAAAGCGTGTCCCTTGAACAAGAGGAATTAATTGTGCAGACTCTGCTATAGTGGCTGATCGGATTAGCCCAACCAGGATTACTGCGATTGGATTCAGAATTAGAGTTACCAGGACTTCATTGGCATTGAAAAATGTTTTCAGAAATCCGGGAACCAAGCCCCAAAGACCACCAAAAAATGCGCCGCCTGCCAGGGCAATGATTGGATGGATTATTGGTGGAAGTGAAAGGTGTGAGCCCAGCCAGGCTGAAATGGCAGCACCGAACATCATCTGCCCAAATTGTCCCAGACTGATAAATTTTGCACGAAACGCAACCATCGCCGAGAGACCGCTAAGCAATAGCGGGGTACTGAATTGAAGGGAGGTTAGTAAAGCGCTGTGCATATTAAAACCAGAAAAACCAAAAGCTGCTTTTAGTAAATTTAGATATACAACCAGCGGATTCTTATTATTGATAAGGATCAAAACGCACCCCACCAGCATGCTGGCGAGCACAGAAAAAATAGGAACCAGAAGATTAACTACCCGTTTGGTTGAAGGTTTTATGTGCAAAATACGCCCCGCAGAAACTTATTTAAATCCTTTATGTTTTAATACAGATAAAATCCACGCTTTACAATTGGCAGCATCCATGCGAATGGCAATCTCGAGAGGCAGGGATTTTTCCCCTGTGCCAGGTTTTTTAAATCGGGTCACTCCTCGCTGTTTATTCTTAGATGATTCCACGGACATTTCCAAATAGACTAATTTCTTTTCCATAGCACTTGTATTAAATAATTGCGAGGTTAATTATTATTTCCTTCCATTAACCTCGCAAGTTCTGTTTTCAAAGATTTCTTTAGTCTTTTTTACTTATTTTTACTAATCATCAAGCTTCCTAATTTCTTTCAATTTCAAATATTTCAAGAATCTTTTCTATGCAGGTTGCTGTAGTTAATTGGCTGTTTTTTCTAGTTCACGCAGACGGGTACGGAAACGGTTGCGAGCCAGAGTGTGGCTTAATTTCTCGCGCAGAGCCGCGAAGATTAGTACTGCCAGGGTAGCGAAGTTTGGGATCAACTGCAGCAGGTTGGGTGGCAGGGAGGTGACATTCTGGATGCGTACGGCAAGGGCGGCGGCGATGCCAAAAAAAAGACCGGCAAAGAATGTGTAAATAGGATGCTTAACACCGAATAAGACAGCGGCAATGGCTGTCCAACCGCGTCCATTGCTGATGTTACGTGTAAAAAGGGTCAGGTGACCTACGGAAAGGAAAGCTCCGCCCATCGCAGCCAGCATCCCGGCGCTTATTAATGTCCCTGTTTGAATTAGTTTTGAATTAATACCAACGGTCTCGGCGGCATCTTTATTTTCCCCGACAGCGCGGATATGTCTGCCCAGTTTAGTATGAAAGAGAACAAAGTAAATCACAATTGCCAGAATCCAGGAGAAATAGACAAAAAAGTTGTAACCGCTGAAGATTTGACCAATGACCGGTATGTCTTTGATAATTGGGATATGGATGGCTGGAACCTGTACAATACTCGGGTCAGTCCATGTTCCCACCTGGCCAAACATCACTCGCATCACATACACAGTCAATTCAAGAATGATCATGTTAATGGCAATTGCCAAGATGATCAGGTCTACATTGTAACGATGGTATAGAAAAGCAAATAATAATCCCAGCAGTCCACCGGCCAACATGGCTACCAGAATACCCAGATAGGTATTATGTAAGAAATATGCCATGACTATCCCTACAAAAGCGCCGAGCAGCATTTTACCTTCCAGTGCCAGGTTGAGAACACCGGATTGTTCGCATAAGACTCCTCCCATGGCAGCCAGAATTATGGGGGTAGCTAGGCGGATTCCGCTGTTTAATAATTCAATATTAAAAACGCTAAAGAAATTTGGATCCATTAGATACCTGCCTTCTTTTCTTTGCGATGAATAAAACGATTGATTAATTTACGCCCTTGATCGATCCAACCCACATACATATTCCGGCAGGCCACAAAAAGGACGATCAGGCCGATGATGACTCCACCCAATTCACGCGGAATGTGAGCCTGGATTTGTAATCCTAGTTGGGCTCCAATGCGCAATCCTGCAATTAAGAAGGAAACGATCACTACGCCCAGCGGATGGATTTGACCAAGGATGGCTACTGAAACACCATCAAAACCAAGACCAACTGAGAAACCGGTCATAATTCGGTGATGAACACCCAGAACCTCAATACCGCCAGCCAGCCCGGCCAGAGCACCGCTGATCAGCATGGCACGGATAGCGGATGAATCAGAAGGAATGCCGCCAAATAGAGCGAACGCTCTGGATTGTCCTGCCATGCGCTGTTCATAGCCGGGTGAAGTCCTCCACAGGTAAATATAGATCGCAATTGCTAAAATAATGGCAATCACAAAACCCCAACCCCAACGGGTAGCTGTAAAAAAGGAAGGAAGAACTGCAGAGTCTAGAATAATTGGAGAGTGGGCGGTTGCGCTTACGTCTGCACGCATGGGGAATTGCACCATATATTCAATAAATAATACAGCCACTGCATTTAACATAATTGAGGAGAGCAGCGCATTTACACCCAATTTAACCTTGAGCACGCCAGGTATCCAGCCATAGCAGGCGCCAACCAACGCAGAAACCAATAAAATGAAAATAGGGTGGATCACGGGTGGCAATTTGATGGCATAACCCAGCCAGGCTGCGACTGTAGCCCCGATGAGAAATTGCCCTTCCTGTCCAATTTGAAACATACCCGAACGGAACGCCACCACAGCTGCAAGACCAGTGAGGATCAATGGGGTCATTCGTTCGAGGGTGGAGAATAATGCGCAGTGATTTACATCACTGCACGTGAAACCCTCCTGGATGATGATCTTGAATGCTTCCAATGGAGGTGTTTTGGTAAATAGGATCAGTATAGCAGCTACCAGCAAGCCGGAAATGACCGCGAGAAAGGGGATAATTATGGCATTAAAAAGTAATCTTCGGCGTTCTGTGTTCATAAGCCCGCCTTTCTTGTTTCTACGGTTTTTTTCCTGTTCAGAGGTTTATCTGGTTTCACTTTATCCAGTTTGCCTCCTGCCATTAAAATGCCAATTTCTTCCTCAGTGATTGTGGCAGGATCCACTTCACCTTGAACTTGTCCACGAAACAGAACAAGGATGCGGTCACTAAGGGACATAATCTCTTCCAATTCAACAGAGACAAGCAGAACACCCACTCCATTGCTGCGGGCTTCCATAAGTGTCCGATGGACGAATTCTATGCTGCCTACATCCAAACCACGTGTGGGTTGGTTGGCAATGATTAATTTTGGATTGCCGGAAAGTTCGCGCCCGACGATGATTTTTTGCAAATTACCGCCGGATAACATGGATATTCCTTCACCAGGATGAGCAGCCATAATCGAAAATCGCTTGACCACATCGGCGGCAAATTCTCGAATGGGTTTCATTCGTAGAAAGCCCAATTTGCTAAATTCTGGTTTTTTATAACGTGAAACAATCAGGTTTTCATCCAGGTTTGTCCCAAGGTTTAAACCTACGCGCATACGGTCTTCAGGGATATGTGCCATACCCAGCTCACGGCGCTGCTGGACAGAACTGTGGGTGAATTCTTTTTCCATAAAATGTAGTGAGCCCCCATCAGTGGCGCACATTCCTGTTATAGCTTCCACAAGCTCAGTTTGGCCATTACCGCTGACTCCGGCAATGCCCAGGATCTCTCCTTCATGCACCTGCAAAGAGATCTGATCCACTACCGCACGACCCTCGTTATTGGCAACACTTAGATTTTTGGTTTCGAAAACTACCTTGCCCTGCTTAACCTTGGTACGGTTAACCCGCAGAAGAACCTCGCGCCCAACCATCATCCGCGCCATTTCTCGAATGCTGGTATCTGACACCTTTTTTGTACCGACCATTTGACCGCCGCGCATCACGCTCACTCGGTCAGCTACGTGCATCACTTCCAATAATTTATGAGTGATAAAAATGATGGTGAATCCGCGTTTTGCCAGACCATGCACGATATTAACAAGTTCATTAACCTCTTGTGGCGTTAAAACAGCGGTGGGTTCATCCAGGATCAATGTTTTTGCCTTGCGTTCAAGAATCTTGAGTATTTCAACTCTTTGCTGCATACCGACGGATAAATCCCTAATGCGGACAGCAGGATCTACTGGAAGACCGTAACCTTTAGCAAGTTCAGAGACCAATTCATTTTCCTTCTTGCGATTAAGGATTCCCAGGGAGTTGGGTTCCATTCCCAGCAGAATGTTTTCTGCCACCGTGAAAGATGGTACAAGCTTGAAATGCTGGTGGACCATTCCGATACCCACATGGATGGCGTCGTCTGGATGATTGATCTTAATTTTTTTGCCATCAACAAATATCTCACCTGAATCAGGTTTGATCAGACCATAAAGGATGTTCATTAAGGTGGTTTTTCCCGCGCCGTTTTCCCCCACCAATGCATGAACTTCTCCTGCCTCTACTGAAAAATCTACATGGTCATTAGCCTGCACATCTGTTGAGGGGAAATATTTGGTGATGCCTTTCATTTCCAGGGCAAGTGTCATAATGTACCCTTTCAACAATAGCCCTGGGGTTAACATTCCCAGGGCTATTTATTTATTTTCTAATGAGTTTTATTTGAGTGGTGCGCAGGCCGCAGATTCAAGTTTAGCATCTTTTAGGGCATCGCAAACCACATATTTGCCATCCAGGATATCCTGGCGGTATTTTGTAACCAGGGTCTTGAGGGCAGGCAACTTGGCAACCATGTCTGCAGGACCCTTGGTTTCAAAGGTCTTGGAACCATCGTCCCAGGATAAACCTGCAGCGCCATCCTTCATACCCAATTCATTGAAACCACCCTTGAAGGTGCCATCGACTACGGATTTGATCATCAAAAAGGTGGTGGCTTCGGTGCGTTTCATCATAGAAACGATCACACTGCCGGGATAAGTGTCATCCTGGTTGGAGTCCACACCAATTGCCCATTTACCTTTCTCAGATGCAGCAGCCAGAACGCCTTCACCTGAACGGCCGGCAATCTGGAAAACAATATCCGCGCCTTGCTCATATTGGGCAATGGCAGTTTCCTTGCCCAGGGTTGGGTTGGAAAAGTCAAAGCCAAGATAGCTGACCAGGACTTTGCAATCCTTGCAGACTTCCAATACACCCTGCTTGTATCCATCATAGAACTGATTTAGAGCAGGGGCATCCCCACCGACAACGGCACCGACAGTCTTGCTCGTTGTAAGAGTGCCTGCGATCAAGCCAGCCAGGAAACTGGATTCATGTACATTGATGATGTAGGCAACAAAATTGGCAGGTAATTTATCCAAGAATAGTTCCGAGGGTGAGCCAAATTTCTGGTTGGGGAATTCCACTGCCAATTTGGTGAACATATCGGCATCCATTGCCAGACCTTCGACCAGGTCATAGCCTTTTTGGATTGCACCGCGCAGTGCGGTTTCATGTTCGGCAACGCCATTGGTCTCAATGATGTCACATTTCACCGGCAATTCCTTGTTGGCGCGTTCAATACCGCGGGCAGCGGCATCGATGAAGGAACGGTCACCCAATGGGTTGGGGGTGATCAAAGCGCAGGTGAATTTGGGAGCTGCGGGAGCCGCAGGAGCTGCAGGTTTGGCACCGCAAGCAGATAGTGCCAATGCAACCACCAACAACATAGACATTACGAACAGGGTACTTTTCTTCATATACATACTCCTCCTAAAAGATTTAGCGGAGAAGAAATGCAGAAAGAAATGTTCAATGGCTCCGCCTTGATTAATTATATAACAAATACATAGGGATATTACATGAGAAAAGAAAGGTAAATGGATAGTGGAGAACTTTGACTTGCATCCAGGAACAATAGCCTCTGAGTTGAATGGAGGTTTGGAACAAAAGGATGCCCCTCCAAATGATCCGACAAAAAGTTGATGGAATAATAAATTGCAGTGAGGCAAAAGGGGAGAATGAAGGATTTGTATGAATTGTGGGAATAAACATCAGCACAAATGAGGGAAGTGAATTAAAATGAATAATCAATGGAATTATTTCTAAAAGGATTTTATTATTATGCAACGTATAGCCAACAGTAAACTGCGCGATCATCTTGGCGAAGAAGTATGTATCCAGGGCTGGCTGCAAACCCTACGCGATCAGAAGAAAATGCAGTTCCTGATCATCCGCGATCGCACCGGCCTGGTACAGGTGGCGCATTACCGCCCTGGAAATGAAGAGCTTGGCGTAAAAATATCCACCCTTTCCACTGAAAGCGCACTGACCATCACCGGAAAAGTTGTGGATAACCCAATTGTCAAGCTGGGAGGTTTGGAAATCCAGCTTCAGTCACTGATCTTGGAGAACCCTGCTGAATCGCCGCTGCCCTTTGATCCCTTTGATAAAGAAAATTTGCCGGCCATCGATTACCGGATGGATTGGCGTTATCTTGATTTGCGCCGCCCTGAAAACCAGTTGGTTTTCAATGTGCAAACCACATTGGAACAAGCCATGCGCGAATACTGGCTGAAAAATAATTTCCTGGAAATTCATTCCCCCAAAATAATGGGCAGCCCCAGCGAAAGCGGGGCAGAATTATTTGAAGTTCAATATTTTGAGCGTAAGGCATACCTGGCCCAGTCGCCCCAATTCTACAAACAAATGGCGATGGCTGCCGGATTTGAGCGCGTGTTTGAAATCGGGCCGGTTTTTCGCGCTGATCCCTCCTTTACTTCACGTCATATGACTGAATTCACTGGTATTGATATGGAGATGTCCTGGATTCAAACTCATGAAGATGTGATGGCATTCACCGAAGGCTGGCTTCAGCATTCTTATCAGCAGGTGAAAGAGAAGCATGGTGAAGAGATCAAGGCTCTATTTAGTATGGATCTGCAAATTCCACAATTGCCTTTCCCGCGCCTTACAATGTCGCAGGCATACGAAATCTTAAAGGGAATTGGTTACAAGCTGCCTCCCGAACGTAAGGGCGACCTGGACCCGGGCGGAGAGCGTGCCCTTGCAGATCATGTTAAGCAAAAATACAACCATGATTTCGTGTTTGTCATCGATTGGCCGATCGCGGTGCGGCCGTTTTATCATATGCGCCACACCGATAAACCAGAACTTACCCGCAGCTTTGATCTGCTGGCCAATGGTCTGGAGATCGCTACCGGAGCTCAGCGTGAACATCGCTATGAAGTGCTTCTTAAGCAAGCGCTGGAAAAAGGACTAACCCAGGAGAATATCCAGTTTTATCTTGATTTTTTCAAATATGGATGCCCACCGCATGGTGGATTTGGGTTGGGGCTTTCCCGGTTGGTGGTTTCCATGCTTAACCTGGGCAACATCCGCGAAGCAGTCTATTTATTTCGAGGACCGAATCGTCTAAACCCTTAAGGAAATGATATGTTGTATGGCCAACGCATTCGACTGCGCGCAATTGAAAAAGAAGACCTGCCTATTTTCGTGACCTGGCTGAATGATCCTGAAGTGCGGCGGAATTTACAGTTATTCCAACCGCTGAGCCTGGCTCAGGAAGAAGAATGGTTTAAAGGAACTCTGCAGCAGCCGGTGGAAGAACAACCATTGATGATCGAGATCAAAACCGCTGAAGGCTGGCAGCCGGTTGGCAATGTAGGATTACTTAAGACCAGAAACACTGACCGTGCTGCGGAAATTGGAATAGTCATAGGCGAAAAAAAATTCTGGGGGCAGGGGTATGGCACAGAAGTGATGCGGTTAATGTTAAGCCATGGTTTCAAAGAACTCAATCTGAACCGCATCTATCTGCGTGTATATGAAACCAATCTGCGCGGCATCCGCTCTTATGAAAAGGCTGGTTTCAAACTGGAGGGCCGATTGCGCCAGGACCGCTTCATGGATGGAAAATATATCGATGTATTATTAATGAGCGTATTGCGCTCTGAATTTAAAGAAGATAAAAGTGAAGGTGAAAAATGGGTATAGGATCTACACATGTTCATTCTGATCGTATGATGTATGGTGGAATTAAATTATATGCGGGCACATCTTGCCCGGAGCTGGCAGCCAGCGTTGCCTCCTATCTGGGTGTTCCGTTATGTGAACGCGATATTGTTACTTTTCCCAACGACAATCTTTTCGTCAAACTCCACTCCAGCGTCCGCGGGCAGGATTGTTATGTCATCCAGACCACTTCCACCCCAGTGCATCGCAACTTGATGGAACTGCTTATTCTCATTCAGACCTTGCGCCTGGATTCAGCGGCACGTGTGACTGCAGTTGCCCCTTATTTATGCTACTCACGCTCGGATAAAAAGGATCAACCCCGGGTGCCCATTACTGCCCGCCTGGTGGCTGATATGATCGAAATAGCTGGCGCTGACCGCTATATGACCTTTGATCTACATGCTGACCAGATCCAGGGATTTTTCTCCATTCCCGGGGATGTGCTGTATGCTTTTCATGTCCTTATTGATTACTTGGATGCTCTGTGCGGTAAACTGCACAAGCCGGTAGTGGTTTCACCTGATCTTGGTTTTGCTAAAAAGTCGCGCAATTATGCCGAACGTTTGGGAGTGCCTCTGGCAATCATCGAAAAACGGCGTGCCTCAAATGACCCCACCACCAAGGCTCTTACCCTGATTGGGGATGTGGAAGACCATGACGTGATCATTTTTGATGAGGAGGTAAGCACAGGCAGTACGATAGTCTCGGCTGTGAAAATTTGCAAGGAACATGGCGCGCGGGATGTGATTGTATTGTTCATTCATCCGGTGTTGTCACCTAACGCAGCCGAGCGTATGGCTGCTCTCCCGGTCCGCGAGTTTGTCACCACAGATACCATTTTTATTTCACCTGAAAAGAAAGCAAAATTTGGCGATCGGCTCAAGGTCATTTCTGTAGCACCGTTGCTCGGGGAAGTTATCCAACGTGCCAACCAGGGACGAAGCGTTGGTGAATTATTTAACGAATGATCGATTGCCCAATCGGGTGTACTGAATTTATCAGAATAATACATTCTGAAAATGGATGGAATATTTTCTGGCTGGAGTAAAGGGATTATTGGTTTAGAAAAAACTGGTTAATTAAACTCGATCACTCCAACTTACGACCGAAAATAATCATCCAAGTATTGATTTAGATGATTAATTAGGATAAAAAAATTGCCAGAACTCCCAGAAGTTGAAACGATTACCCGTGCGCTCCATTGCGGCAAAAATGGTATTTGTCCGATTGTTGGAAAAAAAGTGGCAAAAACCCATCTGCTTTGGGAACGGACTCTGGCTAATTCCACCGAAAGAAAACAAAAAAAACACCTGATTGGTCAAATGATTCAGTCTGTGGGGCGGAGGGGTAAGTTTGTTGTCATTACTTTAGACCATGAGACTCTTCTACTTCACCTGCGCATGAGCGGTGATTTACGTGTGGAGTCTATTGGCAATTCTTCATTTCAAAAACACGATCGATTCGTGCTGGATTTCACAGACGGTTACCGCCTGGTTTTTAATGACCCGCGTAAGTTTGGACGTATTTGGTTGGTTGAAAACCCCCAGGAAATTCTGGGAAGGCTTGGTCCGGAACCATTTGATCTTCATTTGACCGCTTACCTATTCCACCTGATGTTAAAAAAGCGAAAACGTCAATTGAAACCTCTTTTACTTGACCAAAGCTTTATTGCCGGTCTGGGGAACATTTATACTGATGAAGCCTTATTTCTGGCTCGCCTTCATCCTTTGAAAATAGCGGTTTCAATGACCGAAAAACAATCCAAGGAATTGCTCAAAGCCATCCGCACTGTATTAAGGGAAGGAATCCGCCGAAATGGTGCCAGCATTGACTGGGTCTACCGGGGGGGAGATTTCCAAAATCATTTTCATGTTTATCAGCGCGATGGTCAACCCTGCCTAATTTGTGGAGGGACAATTGAGCGTATCCTGGTGGGGCAGCGCGGTACTCATTTCTGCCCGCATTGTCAAACCCTGGATTAAACTATTTTCTTGTTTTTATTTAGGATGGGAAAAAATATTTGGTAATAATAGATAAACTTCAAGTACAATCGTCTTTTTGATATTCTTCCTTTATAGGTGAATCTTGTTTCACGACAAACCTTTTTATAACCGTTTGGTTAAATTAGCATCGCCCATCATTCTTCAAAACCTTTTCAATTCGATAATGAACCTGGTGAGCGGGATGATGGTTGGACAATTGGGTGACACAGCGGTGGCTGCCCAGGGTTTGGCAGGTCAGATCAATTTCATCCTTTTCATTCTAATATTTGGCATCAGTTCCGGAGGAGCGATCTTCTTTGCCCAATTTTGGGGATCACGCAATATTCATAATATTCGCAAAGTCCTTGGCGTGATCTTGAGTGTGTCATTGATTACTGCTTCAGTGATTACTCTGCTTTGTCTGTTTTTTCCGGCAATCATTTTACGTATTTATTCCAATGATGAGGCGGTCATTGTTCTGGGCAGTCAGTATTTGCGCCTGCTCGCGCCCAGTTTTATGATGCTTGCAGTGATTTATGTGTTCTCTTCAGCATTGCGCAGTACGGGTAATGTTAAATTGCCCATGCTGGTCAGCACCAGCACCCTGATACTGGATATCATCCTGGCATATGGGTTGATTTTCGGAAAATTGGGATTGCCAAAAATTGGTGTACTTGGGGGGGCAATTGCGGTGACCATTTCCCAGACAGTTGCGGTTATTTTGCTTATTTTCTTCACGTATCGCCATGGCGGTTCACCGGTGGCAGCCACATTAAAAGAGATGTTCGCATTTAACCGCGATTTTCTCAAAAAGGTATTGCGGCGGGCATTGTCAGTGATGGGAAACGAATTTTTCTGGGGTTTGGGCATGAGCATGTATAGCGTTATTTATGCTCATATCAGTACTGAATCCATTGCAGCATTTAACATTATGAATAGTATTGAAAATCTGGCTCTCGTTTTCTTTCTGGGATTATCAGATGCATGCGCCATTATTGTGGGAAACACCATTGGTGAGGGCAAGGAAGAACTGGCTTTTAAATACGCCAGGCGAATTATTCGGATTGCATTGATCAGTGGAATATTCATGGGAGCAGTCATTCTCATCGTGGGTCCACAGATTCTTTCCGTTTATAAAATCTCACCCACTGTATTTCAATTTACACGATATTTAATTGTTGGGGAAGCGCTTTTTTTCTGGGCACGCGCATCGAACCTCACTACTTTTATCGGTTCATTCCGCAGCGGGGGTGATACACGTTTTGCCTATATTGTTGATATCGGCTCACTGTGGGGTATAGGCATCCCTCTGGCTGCG
This sequence comes from uncultured Anaerolineaceae bacterium, assembly GCA_964571135.1. Taxonomy (GTDB): domain Bacteria; phylum Chloroflexota; class Anaerolineae; order Anaerolineales; family Anaerolineaceae; genus CAZMZW01. The sequence goes on from CAZMZW010000001.1 coordinate 122,731, forward strand.
GCAGGAGCCTTTCTATTTCATCTGCCCGTATATTTGGTCTATCTTTTAGCAATGACGGATGAAGTGGTAAAGTTCATCGTATCCCAGGTTCATTTCAATCGGCGGAAATGGATCCACAACCTGGTTCATCACATGTGATGAATAATTATGTGAAAAATTCTTATGAACCCCGCAGATTATTTCAATAAGGATCGTTATGCAATCCTCAAATAATGGTTGCATTTCTTATCATCATAATCAGAAAAATGAAGGAATTATATGAAATCTTTTAATGAATATATGAATGAATATGGAAAACAACTAGAGAAAGGTGCTATTCAAAAGGCATATAAAGGATTGATGGGATATGTCATGGATTTGAGAACGCTTTTTAAAAACAAATATCCTGATTATTTTGTTTCTGGAAGTATTTATTATGGAACCATGGATATGACATATTTTTCCTTTTTTCCAAAATCAATTAAACTTCGAAAATTGAAAATTGCAATAGTTTTTATTCATGACACATTTAGATTTGAAGTTTGGTTAGCAGGATTTAACAAACAGATTCAATCAAAATACTGGAAAATAATTAATGAAAGTGATTGGAAAAAGTACCCCATTGTATCAACCACGAAAGGCGTTGATTCAATTATTGAGTACATTTTAGTTGACAATCCTGATTTTAGTGATTTAGATGCTTTAACAAAACAAATTGAGAGAGGGACTTTGAGATTTATTACGGATGTTGAGAGCTTCTTATCTAAGCGCTAAAACTGACTTTGATGCTGAACTCCTTGTGCCGAAAAGACAGCACTTTTCTGGCTTTGAGCTTTTTCTGCTCCCAAGCATTGTCCACAACCGCTCATGCGTACCGTTACCCGGGAAATAATCTTGGTAAGATCTCGGGTACATACTTCTTCACCATCTCCGAACTGATCCCATTTTCCTTACAAATAGAGGCATATACATCCACACTCTTACGGCGGATACGTTTCTGGGTGGCAACATCCAACCCCCAGAGCCCAAAACGTTGTGTCCAACCGCGTTCCCACTCAAAGTTATCCACCTGTGACCAGTGGAAGTAGCCTTTGATATTCCAATTGAAATTCACTGCCCGCCATATCTGGTGGATATTCTCAATTAAAAACCTGGGTCTTAAAATATCCTGTGAATCTTCAACCCCATTTTCGGTGATGTAGATCGGCAGGTTATAGCGCCGTGCCCATTTAATGGCGTCAAAAATGGCCTCCGGAATATGCGCGATGAATTTATGTTCGCTAAGGATGGCATCCTTTGGGGTGGTCACTCTTCGGAAGAGGTCTTTAAGTTTGGTGATGTCAAAGGAAACCATATCGCGGCTGTAATAATTCAAACCAAAAAAATCCATGGTTTTTATGGCGGTGGGGATAAAAACTTTCCAAAAAAGTATTTTGACGGTTCCATCCACAATTGCATCTGGAAATGAACGATTAATGGATTGGTCCATCAGATTTGTTTCCCAAACATCCAGCGGGAACCAGGGTTTGGCAGGCACAACGCTGCGATAATACTGGGCAAAACCCACATTGGCGTCTGGCTGCAATTCGTGAATAATATGGTATGCGTTGGCATGTGCTCGGACCAGGTTGGTCAGTCCATTAAATACCATTTTGAAATCACCTTTTCCCGGTGGAAAGGTGTTCAGGATGTAGGCATTGGCCATGTAGCCGAAAGGTTCATTGATCGTGATCCAAAAATCAACCAGGTCTTTCAACTCGCTAACAACTTTACGAACAAAAACCGCGAACAACCCCGGAGTTTTTTCTCTCTGCCAGCCTCCCTGTTCCACGACCCAGATTGGATCTGTATAATGATGTAAAGTAAGTATGGTGGACAGCCCAAGTTTTTTCATCCCCAGCAACATTTCGCGGTAATACGCCAGAGCGTTTTCATCCCATTTATCAGGGCTGGGTTGAATGCGGCTCCATTCAACTCCAAAGCGGTGTGCATTCTGGCCGTCATTGGCAGCGTTGGTCAGATCTTCCTTCCAGCGTCCGCCCCACCAATCGCAGGCCAAACCGGATTTATCCCCATTCGCAATTCTTCCGGGTATATTTTCCCATTGGTACCAGTTGTTGTTGGTGTTTCCACCTTCCACCTGATGACCAGCGGTGGCGGTTCCCCATAAAAAAAACTTTGGGAAGCTGAATTTGGCTTCTGGCATATTTGAATCTCCGTAGGTTGGTGTTGATGATAAATTGCTCTAATAAAAAAATGATTGATAAAAGTTATTTTAACTTTGCCCCACAATATGCACACTTGCCTGCACCAATTGGATTTTCTCCACCACAAGCAGGGCAGGGCTCACATTTCGGTTGGGTCGAAACCGGGGTTTGAGATGTGGAGAGATCAGAGCCTGACCATCTTGAATCAATGCTGGAAGAACTCTCATTCGTTTTTATACCATCTGTATTTGAAGAGGAGAATAAGTTTGAACTCGAGCATAGATTCCGCACCAGCAAGTAAATTATTACAACCAGAATAATGGCAAATCCAAGCAGACAAAACAATGGAAGAGCGGCAAGGGCAAAGACTGTTCCCAAAGAAACCTCCTATGACATTAAAATTAAAAAATTATCAATGGTTCCATTTTTAGTGCAGTTTTTTCTTCCGGATCATTTATTGAATTACAACAAGAACAACTATTCTTTTGATGGAACTTCTGTCTTAGAAATTGTGGCCATCGATTGGGCGGTTTCATGGAAGAATTAACTCCATTTCGTTGATCCTGTATCTTTTGTAAATCTTTTGTGATGGCTGGCCTAAAGATAAACATCAGTAGAATAGGAACGCCAATGATGAAGGAAAGTGCACAGACCAGATCAAAAACGAACCCAATATCAGAGGTTTTCAAAGGTTGAGAATGCGTCCTTCATTCATGATTTTACTATTTTACTTCATCAACTCTATTGACTGAGTTATGGCATAATGCTAATATACTTTTAGAAGCCCAGTAATGTTCTAAAACTTTAAACAATAATAGTGCGAAATATTTATTGGAGAATAACCCATGCCCTATCTAAGCGAATTAATAGATAAGCCGGTTACCGACATCAACGGTGAGCATGTTGGCAAAATCATTGATTTGATTGCTTCTCGCAGTAATGCGTTACCCCATCCTTTTGTGTCCGCTCTTTTATTTGAAAAAAAGGGAGAACAGTGGTTGATTTCCATAAAAGATGTCGCGGTTCTTATCGCCCCGGCAGTACCCCTCTGCAAATCTCTGGCTGGCATAAAGCCATATATTCCCAGAAAAAATGATCTATTTTTAGCTCGAGATGTGCTTGATAAGCAAATTATTGATACCAATGGTGTCCGCGTTGTTCGCGTAAATGATGTGGAAATTACCCGCGTGGAAAATGCGTTTGTGGTGACCAATGTGGATGTGGGGGGGATGGGGTTGCTGCGCCGGCTTGGGATGGCTCGTCCGGCACAGCGGTTTGCACGCCGATTTAAAAAAGACCTGAGCACTAATGTAATTGGCTGGGAACATGTAGAGCTGCTTGCACCAGATGAGGAGATGCGTCTTAAAGTACCCGGAGAAAAGATTTCTGAACTCCATCCGGCAGACCTGGCTGAGATAATCACTGACCTGAACCGTGCGGCCAGCGGTCGTTTGCTCGAAAAATTGGATACCAAGCAACTTGCTGATACTTTGGAAGAGGTTGAACCTGAATTCCAGGCGAGTTTAGTGCGCAATATGTCAGATGAGAAAGTGGCGGATGTGCTCGAAGAGATGGAGCCGGATGAGGCGGCTGACCTTTTGGCGGAATTACCTAAACATCGCAGCGAGGGTTTGCTCGAATTAATGGAAAAGGATGAGGCCAAGGATGTCAAAAAACTTTTGGAGTTTCCAGAAGAATCTGCCGGCGGTATTATGACCACCGATTACATCAGCCTCCCGCCAGATATTAACGCAGCAGAAGCGATTAAACGTATCCGCAAGTTATCCACCGAAGTTGAGACGTTCTTCTATATATATGTGGTGGACAAAAAGAAAAGACTTGTCGGGGTTTTCTCATTGCGCGATCTGATTTTGGCGAAACCGGATGCTTTAATAAAAGATTTTATGGATAAAAAAGTTACCAGTGTCACCCTTAAAACAAATCAGGATGATGTTGCCCAGGTGATTGCCAAATATGATTTATTAGCCGTACCGGTGGTGGATGAATTGCGGGTTCTTCATGGGATTGTTACATCCGATGATGCCCTGGATAAGATAATTCCCACTACATGGAAAAAACGGCTTCCGCGATTCTATTATTAATTTCCATTATGCGTGATGCAAATTGCCTGGATGATCCAGGCAGTTTTATTTAAATGAATTGTTGTACAATAGTTCTATAAAACCACTGGAAATATTATGGATCTATTTGATCACGCGATGCAAGAAAGAATGAATCAGGAAGCTCCCCTGGCAGCACGGATGCGCCCCCGTAACCTGGAGGAATTTATCGGGCAGGAAGAAATCATTGGGGAGGGGAAATTATTACGACGTGCTATCGAAGCCGATCGGCTCTTCTCTTCTATTATATTATGTGGTCCTCCAGGAACAGGCAAAACCACGCTGGCCCAACTCATCGCTAATTACAGTAAATCCCATTTTGAAACCATGTCGGCCGTCATGGCAGGCAAAGAGGAACTAAAAGTTGTCATTGAAGGTGCCAAGGAACGAAGGCGCTTATACAACAAGCGTACAATTCTCTTTGTCGATGAAGTCCATCGTTGGAATAAATCCCAGCAGGATGCATTACTACCAAGTGTGGAAACGGGTTTGATCATCCTGATTGGTGCGACCACCCAGAACCCATATTTTGATGTCATTCCTGCGCTTGTTTCAAGATCAAGAATATTTACCCTGACGCCGCTTTCTGAATTCCAGCTGGACGTCTTGCTTACCCGGGCTTTGCAAGATAAAGAGAGGGGTTATGGTAGCCGTTCGATCGTGATTGATCAGGATGCGCGGAATCATCTGGATCAGATCGCGGGAGGGGATGCCCGTAACCTGCTTAACGCAGTTGAATTAGCTGTGGAAAGCACAAAGCCAGATAAGGATGGGGCGATACATATTAATTTACAGGTGGCTCAGGATTCCATCCAGAAAAGGGTTATGAAATACGACCGTAACAGCGATGAACATTACGACACCTTTTCAGCATTTATCAAATCTGTGCGTGGTTCTGATCCGGATGCAGCCTTGTACTGGCTTGCCAAGATGCTTCAAGCAGGAGAAGACCCGCGTTTTATTCTGCGGCGCTTGATCATCCTGGCTGGCGAGGATATAGGCCTGGCAGATCCGCAGGGAATCCAGGTAGCCAGTGCGGCTGCTTATGCATACGAATATATCGGGATGCCTGAAGGAGTCTATCCGATCGTGGAGGCAACCTTATACCTGGCCACGGCGCCAAAGTCGAACTCAGCTACCCAATATTATGATGTGGCCAAATTAATCGAACAGCAGGGATCGGGGCAGGTGCCGCTTCATTTAATGGATGCCAGCCGGGATGCAAAGGGATTTGGTCATGGCAAAGGGTACCAATACCCGCACTTATTCCCCGGGCATTTCACTGCACAACAATATCTTCCTGACGAGGTGCTGGGAAGTACATTTTATCAACCATCTGACCAGGGACGTGAAAAAGAAATCGCTGAAAGGTTGGCGAAGTGGCGTAAAGAACAAAAGGATTTTATCCAAAAGAAAAAAAAAGATTGAAGGATATGGTGTTGCTTTCAATCCGGCCTTATAGATATTGAATGCACAAAAATCTAAGATGGTTGTAATTTTGATAATTGCGGAAGTATCGCTTTTACCGCCAGAGCACGATGGCTGATCATGTTTTTTTCTTGTAGATCCAATTCTGCCATGGTTTTTCCCAATTGCGGAAATTGAAAGAGGGGATCATATCCAAACCCATTTTGGCCACGCTCTGATGTAATTATTTCTCCATCACAATGACCGGTCGCGGTAAATATCTCTCCGATAGGATTAATGAATGCCACGGTACATTTAAAATGAGCCCCCCAGGGTTTGGGTTTCCCTGCTAATTTTTCCAAAAGAAGCTTGCGCCGATCAGCGTCGCGTGCATTTTTAATATGAGAAAAGCGAGCTGAATGCAATCCCGGTTGACCACCTAGGAGGTCCACCTCCAGTCCAGAATCATCTGCCAGGGTCGGCAATTGGCTGGATTCATAATAATAACGGGCTTTGAGGACTGCATTTTCTAAATAGGTCGAACCAGTTTCTTCTGGCGTGGTCACTATTCCCAATTCTTCAGGAAAGACCAATTCAAAAGGTAAATCACATAATAAATCTCTGATTTCGATGATTTTGCCTGGATTCGATGTTGCGATAAGCAGTTTCAAATGATTACCTTTAATATTTATGAATATTATCATAAATAATTGACTATTGAAATCCAACGTGCTATAATTTTTTTGTATTTTATAAAATCATACAAATTTTACATTAATTATCGTGAATCAACCCCGTCATCCTTTCCGCATCAACGTTGGTTTTCTATTTAACCAACCCATTGGCTATACTCGCGAAATACCATTTGAATTCCCAGCCATCACCATTTCAAATGAATTGGATTTTACGGATTTCAATGGAATCGCTACTTTTAATCGCACCCAGAATGGATTACGGTTATTTGGTTCCTTTAATGCACATATTCAAGTTACCTGTGGTCGTTGCCTCGAGGATTTTGATCTTCCTTTACAAACAGACTTTGAGGAGCTTTACACCTATCCCGGTTACATTCTGTCAGAAAACGAAACCCTGATCCCTGAGAATGGTTCTCTTGAACTTGAGGACCTTATCGGAGATTATTTAATGCTGGAAATTCCAATTAACCCAATATGTCAAGAAGATTGTAAAGGCCTCTGCAAAGAATGCGGTAAAAACCTTAATCTCACATCCTGTTCTCATAATTCCTTAAATTCACCCGAGGCGGAAACAAAAATAACCATAAATAAGAATAATTAATAATCAAATTTGGGGTTGGAAAAGAGAGGAGAACCTTGTTGAAAACGGATGAAAGTACACAGACCGACAATATTTTAGAAATCCTTGTTGAAAAAGCAGATTTACAGGGGCAATTGACTTTCGAAGATCTATTGGAGGTGCTCCCCGATCAGAGAGAAGATTCTGATCAGTTTAATGAACTTGTTACGTCCTTGCGGAACAATGGAATTGAAATCCTTGACCAGGCTGCCGAAGAAGAAAATCCTGAAGATGAATTGGACCTTCAGTTTTCAAATGGTTTTCAAGCATTTGCGAACCTTGATCCTATTTCCAGTGAAGACACCATATCTCTCTATCTGCGGGAAATGTCCCAGGTGCCATTATTAAATATGCAAGAGGAAGTATCCCTTGCCATGCGAATTGAAAAAGGTAAATCTTCCCGGAATGAATTGAACCGGTTGAACGGCAATGGCAAACCGAAACGCAAGGTTGAATTATTAAAGCAGATCGAAGATGGTTTACTGGCGCGCGAGCATTTGATCAAAGCCAATACCCGGCTGGTGGTAAGTGTCGCCAAGCGTTATAACGGTCGGGGAGTACCATTTCTCGATTTGATCCAGGAAGGAAATCTGGGTCTAATGAAAGCGGTGGAAAAGTTTGAATATCAACGTGGTTTTCGTTTTTCAACTTATGCCACCTGGTGGATACGCCAGACGATAACCCGTGCCATTGCAGATCAGGGGCGAACTATTCGAGTTCCGGTTCATATGGTGGATCGAATTCGTCTGCTCTATAAGCGCACCCATGAATTGGAACAGTCACTTGGTCGAATACCCACCATTGAGGAGCTTGCTGAATCACTCGAACAGACTAAAGATAAGGTGGAGTGGATGCTCCGTGTTTCCTGGCTGCCACTTTCACTGGAAAGCCCGATCAATGATGACGAAGATGAATCCGAATTGGGTAATTTTATTGAAGACCAGGTGAACCCGACTCCAATTCAGTGTGTGTATTCCAAACTTTTGCGTGAAAAAATTGATGCAGTTCTGGATACTTTACCATGCCGGGAGGCAAATATCTTAAAATTGCGCTTTGGATTGGAAAATGGCCGTTTTTATACACTGGAAGAAGTTGGTCAAAAATTTGGCCTTACGCGGGAACGAATCCGCCAGATTGAAGGTAAAGCTTTGCGCCGATTGCGCCACCCCCGGCGTGCAAGATTGTTAAAAGAATATATATAAATTATTTATTCTTTGGAAGTATGGTTTTAATAGAGGTTTTTTGTCATATAGAGGTCACCCTGAGAAAAACCGCGGCTGCGGTAATATTCCCGGGTGCCGATTGCAGAGATCACCACAAGTTTCTTTAACCCGGATTGTTTGGCGATCTCTTCTGCTTTCTGCAGCAGGGTTGTTCCCAAACCGATATGTTGGGCTGCTCCTGCCTGTTCACTTCCAACTCCGAGTGATTGACCATAAACATGCACTTCCCGGATGATGGCGGATCTTTCCAACTCAGGAATTAAATGATATAGATTATTTCTAATATCTTTATCCTCATTTTCGTTGGTATTATCTGGTATGGATAAGCGTAAATAGGCAACCAGATGATCATCCGGGGTCACAAAGCTGAGAAAATGCTCATGAGCACCAGCCGCTTGATAAGTAAAATCCTGATATACCAGATTTTCTGGATCGATTTCCTGTCCGCGAACTTCACGGCAGCGGATGCATCTGCATTGCTGCCCACGATTAGATAATTCCTTAAGTGCGTCTTGACGTAAACTGGAACGTTTGCTGCCAGCCATTATATAATCAGCCGGGATATCGCGGATGACGCGGTTCACCCGACAATAGAGAGGGATGGAAGGTTTAATATCTGCAATTAATTGCACCAATTGTTCTGTGGAGTAAGGGTTATATTTACCTTCTTTCCAGATTTTATACAGATCTGCACTTTCTACCAATTGGGTGGGATAGATCTTGATTTCATCCGGGCAATAACCCTCGTCCCACATGCGATTAAAATCAATCCGGTCTGATTCCGGGGTAGCACCCAGTAAATTTGGCATCCAATGGAGAACTATTTTAAAACCTGCTGCGCGCAACAAGGCAGTTGCCTGAAGCGTTGTATGTGCGGTATGACCACGCCGGTTCAGTTTTAGGATCTGATCATCAAAACTCTGGGCACCCATTTGAACTTTGGTCACTCCCAATCGGCGCAAATTGAAAAGAATTTCAGGAGTAATTTCGTCAGGACGGGTTTCAATCACCAGGCCGACATTACGGTGGTCCGTGGTCTGGTTAATTTGTTGGGCTTCAGCCAGGGTGTCAGATTCAGTTCCATTGAGGGCATCAAAACAACGGTGGATGAACCATTCCTGGTAATCTTGCGGATAGGCTGTCCAACATCCACCCAGAATGAGCAATTCAATTTTGTTGGTGGGATGACCTATAGCCAGGTAGGATTCCAGTCGCGATTTCACCTGTAAAAAAGGATCAAAATTATTCTGAAAAGCACGGGCAGCCCCGGGTTCTTTGCGGATATAGCTTTTTGGAAGCAGGGTATCATCCGGACAAAATATGCAATTTCCAGGGCAAGGAAAGGGTTTCGTTAATGCGGTTATGGTTGTGACTCCGGAAAGCGTCCGCATCGGTTTCATCCGTATTTCGCGAAGCAATTTGAGGTCCGGTTTCATCTCCCCATCTTTCACCAATTGATAATACACCCCTACTAAAATATGTTTGGCCACATATCCGCCATCCGGCAGCGGGTGCCGGCGGATGCTTTTAAATACAGACTGCCCTTCCAATACTTCATTCAGAATCAAGCGGGAGGTTTCCAGCTGGTCAAGGGAAGGAGCCTGGCTTTTTTGCCAGTCAATTTTTTTTTGTGTCATTCGGTCTCAATCGTAGAAGTGGGTGGATTTGCGTAGGCTATAATTTCAGATATGCAAGCACAGACCATCCAGCAATTATTAACGATTAATCAAGAATTCTATCAAACATTTGCCTCTTCCTTTTCCCAGACCCGCCAGAGGATCCAGCATGGAATTCTGTTGATCCTGACTGACCTTCAGAAAAACGGTAATTGGCTGGATTTAGGCTGTGGTAACGGAGCACTGGCTCTGGAATGGGATCGACAGCGCCGTCAGGGTAGCTATTTTGGATTGGATTTCAGCGCGGGACTATTAGAGTGTGCTCGAAAGACAGTCACAACTTTGCGAATGTCACCTGATCTTCAAATTGATTTCGCCCAGGCAGATCTCACCGATGAAAAATGGCTATTAAAAGTTCCTGACATAAAATGGGATGGCATACTTGCTTTTGCTGTTCTGCACCACATACCCGGAAATTTGTTGAGGGCAAAATTACTAAAACAAATTCATGAACTTTTAAGTGAAAACGGGAAATTTATTTTCTCAGTCTGGCAATTCCAAAATAGTCCAAAATTAATGGAAAGACGGATTGACTGGGGACAAGTTGGTCTTTTAAGAACTGATGTTGAAGAGGGAGACACCTTATTGGATTGGCGCGCAGATGCCAAGAACAGTCAAAGTGTGGTTGGTTTACGTTACATCCACCTGTTCACAAAAGAGGAATTGGCCGACCTTGCATCCTTAACCGGTTTTCAAGTGATTGATGAATTTGGTTCAGATGGTTTCAATGGCAAACTGGGATACTATCAGGTCTGGAAAAAATTGTAAATAAATTCATCAAAATTGTAGTAACATATTTTTATTGATTATATAAAGAGGTGAAATATGGCAAACGGACAGATTGATCTTTTAAAATTGTTCCAGGCTGCAGCAGGCGCTTTGCAGCAAAATAAATCCGCCTTGAACCAGGCTGATTCTTATAACCATGATCATGGCGATAACATGGTCAATACATTTGATACCATTATTCAGGCGCTGCAGCAAAAGCAAAACGCGAAGCCGGCTGCTCAACTGAAATATGTCGGCCAGCAGCTCGAACAGACTGCTACCAGCGGATCCGGTAAAACTTATGCCCAGGGGTTTGCTCAAGCTGCTGCTCACTTTAAAGGCACCGAGATCACGCTGGAGAGTATCCTTCCCTTGATTCAATTGCTTCTGGGCGGTGGGCAGGCAACCACCAGTAAGGGTAGTTCAGCAGATATCATCGGATCAATATTGGGTGGTTTGAGCGGAGGGAGTAGCGGTCAGTCTGGCCAGGGTTTGGACCTGGGTGGTTTATTGGGGGGGCTTTTAGGTGGACAGAGTTCATCCACGGCATCTCAATCTGGACAGGCTGGTGGTCTGGGTGGTTTACTGGGAGGACTTCTGGGAGGCCAAAGTGGTTCTTCGGGCAGCACTGGTGGCGATTTGCTCGGATCGTTAATTGGTGGACTTGTTGGCAACAGCAAGATGGCGGATTCAGCTCCACATACTCAATCCGGCCAAATAGTTGCAGGTTCAATTTTACAGGCATTATCTCAATTATTGGGACAATAGCCTATTTAAAAATAAGCAATAGGAGGCAGGATTGTAATCTGCCTCCTATTAATTTTCATTAATAGAAACTATAATTTATTCGATTTAGTACTCTTTAAAAGGTGAATGGATGTTTTCCTGGATATTGATCTCATTAATTTTGGTTGTATTTTTTATTGCCTTTTTACTTATCCGTACTTTGCGTCTGCACAGACGTGAAAAAAGTGTAGAGCCAATCGAAAAAATAAAATTGGATAGTCAGTTGATTGCCCGCCACCTCTCAGATGCCATTTGCTGTCAGACAATTTCAAATCAGGAAATATCTGAAAAAGATTACTCACCCTGGACAAAATTGCATGAGGTACTGAAAAAAAATTACCCCTTGTTGCATAAAACACTGATAAAACAGGAAATTAACCAATACAGCTTGTTATATAAATGGGCTGGCCGGGATAGTACGCTGAAACCAATATTGTTTGCCGCACACCTGGATGTAGTACCGGTTGATAAAGAAACTGAAAAACAATGGACCCATCCACCTTTTAGCGGGGATATTGATAAGGAGTTTGTCTGGGGACGGGGCGCTTTGGATATGAAAGATCACCTGATAACCCTCCTGGAAGCAGTTGAATTCCTGGTAAAGGAAGGTTACTTACCCAAGCGTACAATTTATCTCGCATTTGGACATGACGAAGAAATTTATGGCACCGAAGGTGCCTTGAAAATTAGCCAAGCACTTGAAAAGCAGGGAATAAAACTGGGAGCGGTATTGGATGAAGGCGGGAACATCAGTCAGGAAATATTTAAAGAAATGAATTTTCCAGTCGCACTAGTCAGCATAGGTGAAAAAGGATTTCTGACTTTAAATGTTAGTGCTCATGGAGTATCCGGTCATTCCTCAGCACCCCCGCGCCAAACAACCATTAGTATTGTGGCACGTGCCCTGGCTTTGATTGCTGATAACCCAATGCCTGCAAGACTGGAATCCATTGAATCCTTGCTCCAGAATATGGGAGCTCAATTACCGATCTCATGGCAGGTAATGATCGCGAATTCCTGGTTGTTTAAAAATTTACTAATAAGTAAGTTAGAAAAAAACATACTCCTGAATGCCCAAATCCGCACCACTTCGGCTGCTACGATGATCATCGGGGGTGACAAGGATAATGTTATTCCTGCATTTGCCCAGGCTAAGGTCAACTTCCGTATATTGCCTGGTGATACAGTTGAGAAAGTAATGGTTAAGACAAAAAAGGATATTGCGGATCCAAGAGTGAACTTGGAATTGGAGGATGGACGCGGGTGGAATTCCTCGCAACCTTCACCCACCGATGCACCAGCTTTTTATACGCTGGCGCTTGCGATTCGGCAAGTCTTCAATAATATCCCGGTTGTTTCCAGTATTTTCCGGGGAGCGACAGATGCTCGCCATTATGAAAAGATCTGTAAGAATGTTTATCGCTTTTCCCCGTTACTTGCCCTGCCTGCGGATGCTGCCCGTGTTCATGGGATCAATGAACGCATAGGCATTGAAGATCTGGGACATATGGTCAATTTTTTTATCCGGATCATCCGCCTTTGGGGTGAAGCGGAATTCTAAAACATTATCGATCAATTTTTACACAAACAATAAAACGGTCCTTGGCACCAAAACGATATTTATAATCCTCATTGCCGCGCATAAAATCAAATTCGATAATCTGATTCTCGTTTGCCCAGCGCAGTAGATTTGCCAGTAAAACCCAACCCGGTGAATACTCACTGAATTTGGGATCAAACCCGGAGTTGTAAACAAGTATTTTGCTTTTATGATGGAAGCAAAGGTAACCCGCCGCTTTTTGGTTTTGAATTTCTAAAAAAGAAAGCTGCAGGATTTTAGCTTTAAAAGCCCATTGCATGGTTAGCCGCATCTGTTCACGCATTGGGGTTGTGAGAAAAATGGATTTTTCTTTGTCCAGTGCCATTAACTGTAAGAAAGCTTCAATTTTATAATTGAGTGAAGATTCTTCGTCAACAAAATACCATTTCAGGTCAGTATTTTCACCCGCCTTGCGCATTTTACGGCGGATCTCATGGCGCTGTTTATTGTCAATTGAATTGAGATAATCATCCCAGTTACCCGGGAGTCTAATATAAGGTGATTGCTTCTTGCATTCGGATTTGAAATTCCATCCATGTTCACTGGCAGCTTTCTCTAGAGCAGCCACCGAGGGTGAGGATTGCAGAAGGTTATCCAGAACTATTTGATCCCACCGCGGGAACGACTTGTTAGTTATGAAGTTGATTAACTCACGGATAAATGGTTCCAGGTCTGCTGGTTTAACGATGAGATCCAGATAATCGCAGATTTCTTTACTACCTAATAAATAAAGTACGTTCTTTTCGTTTTCCTTATTAATGAAGAAAGGTGCAATCCCTACGAGAATATTGCCTTCATGAGCACTGACGATAGCTAATTGAATTTCATTTGTCCATTCACCCCCTCCGCGGGTATGCCACCAGTTTTCTAAATATCCATACCTTAGGAAGGGAACATCATTAATACTTTGGCCAAGCAACGTATCCCATTGTTCTTTAAGATCATTAGGAAAATCGGTGTGTAGTAGAAATTCCATATTTATCCAACACTAAGATTATATCTTCAGGATTGAGTTTTTAGTAAAAATGCAGAATTCGATTATGTTAAAATAGAGCGGTCATGAGTTTCGAGAAAATCTGGCTAGCCTCTGCTTCTCCCCGTCGTCGACAAATTTTAGGTTGGACTGGAATTCATTTTCAATCCCTTTCTACGGATATTGATGAATCGATAAAAGCGGGAGAAAAGGGAGCAGATTATGTCAACCGCCTGGCGATAGAAAAAGCAAGAACAGCAGTGGAGAAGATATCATCAGATGGGTTGGTCATTGCTGCAGATACCACTGTAGTACTGGACAATGTGATCTTAGGCAAACCTGTGGACCGTCCGGATGCGGCCCGTATGTTAACCACTTTACGTAATAGACAGCATGAAGTGATCACTGCATTGGTGATCTTAATAATAAGTAATAATTCGTTCATAAACGAGTGCTGCATTTCAAATATTCGGATGCGAAACTTTGCCGACCAGGAAATACAGACCTACGTAAACACAGATGATCCGTTGGATAAGGCAGGTGCATATGCCATTCAACACCCCAAGTTTGATCCAGTCATTGAATTTAAAGGTTGTTTTGCCAGTGTGATGGGTATGCCGTTGTGCCATTTGGAGAGGAATTTGCGCCATTTGAATGGTTACCAGTGGCAGGAAATGCAAACAATCTGTCAAAAGTTTCTGCGTTATACTTGCCCAATCCATCAACGAGTAATGGATGGAGAAAACATCGGTTGAGCTTGAAAAGTGAAAAGAAAATTATGAAGATAAAACAATTTATTAATTGGACAATTTCAATACTCATTATTGCATTAATGATCACCAGTTGTGCAAGAAATGCTGCTATTCTACCCACGCCCAAAGTAAATATAACCACAGCCCCAAAGGCAGCCAACATTGCCCAGAATTTTTTGACCGCCTGGGGAAAAGAAGATTATGCTTCGATGTATGCTTTATTATCCACATCATCGAAATCTTCTCAGACAGAAATTGATTTCACTTCTATATATCAAGATACTGCAATCAACCTTACTTTAAAAACATTGATTGCCGAAATTAAACACGAAACCACTAATCCAAAAACAGCTGTGATCAATTATCAGGTTACCTACCAAACAACTCTTTTTGGGGAATTAAAACGAGATTTACAAATGACCCTGGCATTGGAGGGTGGAGATTGGAAAATCCAATGGGAGAATGGCCTAATTCTACCGGAATTAAAAGGCGGAAATAAATTGGCGTTGGACCTGCAAGTTCCCAAACGCGGCAATATTCTTGATCGTAATAGTAATCCTATAGTGGCAGAAACCGAGGCGTACGCTCTGGGAATAATCCCTGGACAAATTGGTGAAGGGATGGAAGGGCAATTGCTATATCAGCTTTCCCAATTGACCGGTAAGCCGCAACAGACGATCCGTGCTTCTTATGAAAATGCAGGTCTGGATTGGTATGTTGCAGTTGGTGAAGCCACTTCAGACGAGGTAAACGCCAGATGGAATATTCTCACCAGCCTGGGCGGTTTAATGATGGCCAAATACTCCTCCCGATACTATTACAATGGGGGAGTTGCCCCACAGGCAGTAGGTTATGCGCTTGGTATTTCCCCGGAACAATTGCAGGATTATAAACGAAGAGGCTATCTTGGGGATGAGAAAGTTGGTCAGGCAGGATTAGAAAAATATGCCGAAGAATCCTTAGCGGGTAAATCTGCTGCGTCATTATATATCGTCGATCCAAATGGACAGGTCGTCAATCGATTAAATCAATCCGATCCGCGACCACCCCAGAATATCACCACAACTCTTGATAAGGGATTACAGACCGCATCCCAGCAGGCGATTGCCAGTTTTCGTGGTGCCATCGTGGTTATGGAAGTCAATACAGGACGGATCTTGACCATGGTTTCTTCCCCAGGTCTTGATCCTAATCTTTTTGACCAAGCCAATCGCAATAATGAAGTGTTGAATGATCTATTAAATGATGGTCAGCAGAGATTACTTAACCGAGCCGCTCAAAGCAGTTATCCGTTGGGCTCGATCTTTAAAATCATTACAATGGCAGCTGCGCTGGAAAGCAATCTATATACCCCCACAACCACATTTTTCTGTGACAGCTATTTTAAAGAATTACCTGGTGAACCCCTGGCAGATTGGACAGTTGCCAAGAAATATCCGCCCACCGGGAACCTGACTCTTTCCCAGGGACTGATGCGATCCTGCAACCCCTGGTTCTTACACATCGGGCTTGATCTGTTCAGACAAAAAGGTGCCAAATACATTTCAGACCTGGCTCGTGGATTTGGGCTGGGCAGTGCAACCGGCATTGAGCAGGTCGCTGAGGATTCCGGTAATATCCCTGATCCGAAAACAGATGGTGATTCTGTCCAACTGGCCTACGGACAGGGAGAGACATTGGTCACACCACTGCAAGTTGCACGATTTATTGCTGCCATTGGTAATGGCGGGACTTTATATCGTCCGCAAATTATCGAAAATATGACCACATCCACCGGGGTTACCACTTTTACCTTCTCACCCGAAAAAACCAGTACTTTGCCGGTTAAGGCGGAAACGTTGACTGCCGTACAAGATGCGATGCGCTTAGTGGTTAAAAATAAGCTGGGTACGGCTTATATCCCATTGGAAGGTTTGAATATCCCCATTTTTGGAAAAACCGGAACCGCTACAACATCTACAGATAAACCGCACGCCTGGTTTGCGGGATACACCTACACCGGACGTACAGATAAACCGGATATTGCTGTAGTTGTTTTTGCTGAAAATGCAGGCGAAGGGTCCGAAATTGCTGCACCAATTTTCCGCCGTGTGATTGAATACTACTACTTTGGTAAATCCATAAAACTCTATCCATGGGAATCAGCGTTCAATGTGACCCGCACGCCAACCCTGCAGTACACCCTCACTCCAACCGAGACACCCATCCGTACGCCTGCGGAATTACAGCCGACTTTCACTCCAAATGGATGAGTGATCAATCCCTGACCGGCCTTGTTCTTCGTTTTCAGTCTGGATTTTATTACGTTCAGACAGTACAAGGTTTGATCACCTGTAGTTTACGCGGCAAGTTAAAACAAAGCCGTCTTAAGGAAGACCTGATCGCTGTTGGTGACCATGTTCAGGTCACACTTTCTTCCCCTGATATTGGCGCAATTGAAAATGTGGAACCAAGAAAAAATGCATTGATTCGGCTGGCACCTTCCACCCGCGGTGAATACAAGCAAATTTTCCTGGCTAACCTGGACCTGGTTATTTTTGTCTTTGCTTGCGCTCAGCCAGAACCTCATTTGCGCATGCTGGATCGTTTTCTGGTCATTGCAGAAAGGCAGTCCATTCCCTCATTAATTATTGCCAATAAGGTTGATTTGGTCAGTGAGAAAAATGCCCATCAATTATTTGAAATGTATCCGCCATTGGGTTACCAGGTTCTGTATACTTCGGTAAAAACCGGGCTTGGAATAGTGCAGCTAAAAGAGATGTTGAAAGATAAAGTAACTGCATTTTCAGGTCCTTCCGGAGTCGGGAAAACCAGTCTACTAAACTCCATTCAACCAGAACTGGGAATTAAGGTTAAAGAAGTAAGTGAATTAACTTCCAAGGGACGGCATTCCACAGTAGTCCGCGAACTTTTTTCTGTGGATGGTAAGGGATATTTGGCAGATCTGCCCGGACTTCGCTCGTTGGCATTATGGGATCTTCATCCTGAGGAATTGGATGCTTATTTTCCTGAAATGAAGGGATTGGTTTCACAATGCCAATTTAATGACTGCACACATCGTAATGAACCGGGATGCGCTGTGAAAATGGCTGTAGATCAAGGTACGGTTCATCCAGAAAGGTATCAGTCATATCTTAATTTACGCGCCGGGATTAAAGAAACAGACTGGTAATTCCGGGTGGGGGTATGCCATTTACGGCACGATTTGGAAATAAGCCGACTCTGGAATTAATTGGATAGTACTGTATAATTCGCCAAACACTTTTGCTGGATTATTGTATGCATCATTATAAAAAAACTGTTCTTTTTCTCCTTTTCTTATTTGTATTTTCAATCGTTGGCTGTATCCCTGGTTTTTTGATTAAACCAACAGCCACTCCCTTTCCTCCCACCCCTACACCCATGCCTCGTACACTTACTGTTTGTCTGGGGCAGGAGCCTGACTCTCTTTATCTCTATGGAACGGTTTCACCTGCATCCCAAATGATTCTAAAAGCTTTATTTAGTGGTCCAATGGATAAAGAGGATAATAAAAACACAACGACTATTCTGGAAAAAATACCAAGTATTGAATCGGGGGATGTAACGTTGGAACCAGTTGAGGTTAAGACAGGTGATGAGGTTGTGGATGCGGATAGAAATTTGGTTTCTCTTAAATCTGGAGTTGCTGTTTTTCCGCATGGCTGCACAAGCGCAGAATGCGTACTTGTCTGGGATGGTACCACGCCGCTGCAATTAGAAAGGCTCAAAATAAATTATCAACTCAGAGCAGGTTTAAAATGGTCGGATGGTCAGCCTCTAAATGCAGCCGATTCCGTCTATTCCTACCAGGTGGCTTCAGATCCGGCGACGCCTGTTTTAAAAAACCAAATTGATTTTACTAACTCATATATTGCCCTGGATGAAAGAACGGTTCAATGGGTGAGTAAACCTGGGGCATTATCCACATCTTACCAAAAATATTTCTGGCTGCCCCTGCCCCAGCACCTATGGAATCAATACTCCCCCGAGCAAATGTTAACTGCTGATGACGTTACCAAACGGCCAGTTGGTTGGGGCCCTTATATGCTCCAAAATTGGACTGAGGGCAAGATAATTCACATGGTGAAGAACCCGAATTATTTTCGTTTTGGAGAAGGTTTACCAAAATTTGATTTTCTTGATTTCATTTTTCTGAACAAAGATGAAGATCCAATATCAGCCATTAAGACCGGTAAATGTGATTTTATTGATAAATCGGCAGTTTCTTTGGATCTTCTTCCTTCAATTTTAGAAACGCAGTCTGCCAACGAACTGAAAGCCATAATCAAATCCAGTAATGAATGGGAAATTCTGGCATTTGGAATCAAACCAGTTTCCTATGATGATGGCTATTACCCTTTTGGAGCAGACCGCCCTGCTTTTTTTGATGATCTCCGTACCCGCCAGGCAATCGTCTCTTGTATTGACAGGCAGGGATTTGTCAAAGATTACTTTACCAATCAGGCAGAAATCCCATTTAGCTCTCTTCCTTCCGGCAGTCCTCTTTTACCGTCCGGGTTGTCTGTTATTCCTTATGACCCGGCCATAGCGGATCAACTGTTGACAGCTGCAGGATGGCTGGATTATGACAAAAATCCGGTGACTCCGCGTATTTCAATGAACGTAAGAAATGTACCAAATGCAATATCATTTTCATTGAACCTGTTGATTGTGGATTCAGGAATTCCCAGACAAATAGCTGAACGAATGGTTGTTTCACTCGCTCAATGCGGCATTCAGGTAAAACTAACCCCATCCACCTTTGAAGAATTATTCAAAGCAGCACCAGATGGATTGGTTTTCGGCAGAAAATTTGACCTGGCTCAATTCTCCATGCAAACGGATGAACGAACGAACTGCTTATTATTTGATAGTGGCGAAATTCCTGCTCAATTGAATTTCTGGATGGGGATGGCCAGTGGCGGAGCAAATTTTTCAGGTTATAACAATTCTTCCCTGGATACTGCTTGTCAAACTGCCAGGCGATCAGGATTAAACGCGCAGGGTTTTCAAACGAGTCAACAAAAGGTAAACCAGATCATAAACCAGGATCTACCGATTATTCCCCTTTATTTTAAACCGGAGATTTATTTATCCCGTACTGATCTATGTGTAAATGGACAGAATGAAGTTGCGGAAATCAGTCTGGGTGAACTCGATGTTTGGGATATTGGGTCGGCATGTAAATAAATTGTTTGCTTATCGGGATATAATGAAAGTCAATAAACTTAATTGGAATTATCAATCTGTCAGACTAATAATTGACATTGAACTTCAGATGTTGTAAAATGACCTTTATTTAATTTCAAAACAGCTTCTTGAATAATGAAATGCTAAGGTTTATTATTTTATGGAAACTTTATTAAGTGTAAACAAATTAGCGACTGAATTTCATACGAAAGATGGAATTATTCATGCAGTCAACGGAGTCTCCTTTGACCTGAAAGAAGGTGAAACATTGGGCATTGTGGGGGAAAGTGGCTGTGGTAAAAGCGTCACCGTTATGTCGATGCTGAGACTGATCCCGACCCCCCCAGGAAAAATTACTTCCGGGAAAGCATTATTTCATAAGAGTGATTTATTGAAATTATCAGATGAGGAACTCAGGCATATCCGCGGTGCCCAGATCAGCATGATTTTTCAAGATCCCATGACATCTTTAAATCCCGTTTTAACTATTGGGTATCAGGTATCAGAAGCGTATTCGATCCATGTTGCCACTTCAAAAAAGCAGGCAGAGGACCGGGCAGTCGAAATGCTGGAACTGGTTGGAATTCCGAATGCAAAAGATAGGCTTAAGGATTTCCCGCACCAGTTTTCGGGTGGGATGCGCCAGAGGGCAATGATTGCCATGTCTTTGACCTGCAATCCCCAAATTCTAATTGCAGATGAACCTACTACAGCCCTGGATGTGACCATTCAGGCACAAATCATCGATCTGGTCAAACGGTTACGGGATGAATTGGGGATGGCAGTTATATGGATCACTCATGACCTGGGCATAATTGCAGGACTTGCCCAAAGAGTAATTGTGATGTATGCAGGGTATATTGTGGAAAGCTCGGACGTAAAGGATCTTTATAGTCATCCAACTCATCCTTATACAATTGGATTATTAAACAGCCTTCCTAAAATTACTGAAAAGGGAAATGAAAGATTGATGTCAATCGATGGGTTGCCGCCGGTTCTGTTTCATTTAGATAATAAATGTCCTTTCGCCCCAAGGTGTAAATATGTGATTGACCGTTGTTTACAGGAAAACCCACCTTTGCTCCAGATATCCCCTCACCATCATGCTGCTTGTTGGGTTGATGTAAAAACTGGCAAGGAACGGAAATAATTATGGCAGAAGTATTACTCCAAGTAAAAAATCTGGTTAAACATTTTCCCATAACGCAGGGGATAATTTTCCAAAAGAAAATCGGCGCTGTACATGCTGTTGATGACGTCTCTTTTGATATTTATAAGGGTGAGACGCTTGGACTGGTGGGTGAATCGGGTTGTGGAAAATCCACAACAGGTCGTACGATCATCCAATTGTATCGCCCAACCAGTGGCCAGGTTCTCTTTGAGGGAATTGATCTGGTTTCCTTGAAAGGTGAAGCGCTTCGCAAAACTCGAAGAAGAATGCAAATGATATTCCAGGATCCTTATGCCAGTCTAAATCCCCGCATGACGATTGGTGAAATAATCGCTGAACCATTGTTAATTCATAAGATCGTTGATAATGCAAGCGCAAGGGAAAAGGTGAGTGAATTACTGAAACTTGTAGGGCTTAACCCGCAGTACGCGAATAGGTATCCGCATGAATTTTCAGGCGGCCAGAGACAGAGGGTGGGTGTTGCTCGATCTCTTTCATTGGAGCCGTCATTAATTGTTTGCGATGAACCGATTTCTGCTTTGGATGTATCCATTCAAGCCCAGGTGGTAAATTTGTTAGAGGATCTTCAGCAAAAATTTAACCTGACCTATTTATTTATTGCTCACGATCTGTCAATGGTCCATCATATTAGCGATCGGATTGCTGTAATGTATTTGGGTGTGATTGTTGAATTAGCCAATAACCGGGAATTGTTTGATAGACCTTTACACCCTTACTCAAGGGCTTTGTTATCGGCTGTTCCAGTTCCGGATCCAATCATTGAGATGAAAAGGCAGCGATTATTACTCCAGGGAGATGTGCCTTCACCAGTAAATCCACCCTCAGGTTGCAGGTTTAGAACTCGCTGTCCGATTGCCAAGGAAATTTGTGTGCAAGAAAAACCTGAGATGGTAGAATACTCCAAGCTGCATTTTGCTGCATGTCATTTTGCAGGAGAATGGAAATAACTTTAATATAAGGAGGTGAATCTTAGAGAATGTTTAATGGTTCTGTTTAGTTTGTAAAAAAATTTATTTGGAGGAGAAAATGCGTACAAAATTACTGTTCACTTTGAGCTTTGTGCTGGCAGCGAGCTTCGTATTAGCCGCTTGCCAACCAGCCGCTCAAGCTCCTGCAGCTCCTGGTGCTCCTGCTGCGACTAAAGCTCCCGCTGTTGGTGAAAAGGTTATCAATTTTGCTTTAGGACCTGGCGATATCCCCACGTTGGACCCCTCGCGGGCGCAGGATACTACGTCGATCCAGGTAGATATTGAGCTTTTCCCTGGCTTGAGCAGGCCTCATGAAGTCACCAATGTCGATCAGCCCGGTATGGCTACATGGACTATTTCAGGTGATGGAAAGGTCTACACCTTCAAACTGTTGAAAGACATTTTCTGGGTGAAATATGACTCGGTTAAAGGTGAGGTTGTCAAGGTGATGGATGATGCGGAAACACCCAAACCGCGCACTGTCACTGCTGGTGATTTTGCTTATGGCTTCATGCGCACATTAGATGCGGCGACTGCCAGCCCATATGTGTATGTATTGAACAACGTCTTGGCTGGTGGAGCTGAGTACAATGCTGCAGCGACTGCAGACGAACAAGCGAAATTAAAAGATGCTGTCGGTGTGAAAGTCATTGATGATCTTACTCTCCAGCTCACCTTCAAAGCTGCGGCTGCCTATAATGCTGCGATCGCAGGCATGTGGATGGGATATGCCCAACCCAGTTGGCTGATTGCTGAAAAAGGCGATCGCTGGATCGAGCCCGGAATCATCCAGACCTACGGACCATTCGCTTTGAAAGAATGGGTCCATGATTATTCCGCTACCCTCATTAAGAACCCGTTTTGGCCTGGAACTGAATCAATACCCGTGCCAAAGGTCAAGGAAGTGTTAATGCGTTTCCTCGATGTTCCGGAAGCCCTGGCAGAATTTGAAGCCGGCAATATGGATACCTCAGGTGTAGATACACCCAACCTGACTCGTGTTAAATCTGATCCAAAGTTATCCAAGGAATTAGTGGTTGCACCAAACTTGTGCAGTTATTACTACGGTTTCAACACCACTAAAGTCCCGATGGATGATGTCCGAGTACGCCGCGCTTTCTCCATGGCGGTTGATCGTAAATCATTGGTTGAAAACGTGCTCAAAGGCGGCCAGATTCCTTCCCAGTGGCTTGAGAATCCTGGTCTGGCTGGAGCCCCGACCCTTGAAAAATACCCCGATGCTGGCATAAAATATGATCCAGCGACTGCTAAATCGCTATTAGCTGCATACCTGACTGAAAAAGGATTGACTGCGGACAAATTGGATGTCACTTTGATGTTCAATACCAGCGCAGGCCATCAGTTAATCGCAGAATCCATCCAGCTCATGTGGAAGGAAACTCTGGGAGTGAATGTTAAGTTATCCAACCAGGAATGGAAGGTCCATTTGGCTCAAATGGATGGACCGGATGCAATGCAAATCTTCCGCACCGGTTGGTGCTTGGATTACCCGGATGCCAATAACTTCACCAAGGACCTGATCGCGATCGGTGGAAGCAGCAACCAGTCCAAACCTGGTGCAGCAGGTAAACCCTATGGTGGTATTCAATGGTTGAATCCAGCATACGAGGATTTGATCGCCAAGGCTGCGGCTGAATTGGATAATGCAAAGCGCCAGGATCTGTATGCACAGGCAAGTAAAATTGCCATGTACGATGATGCAGTGGTAATTCCCATCTACTGGTACGCACGCAATACGGTTACCAAACCGTATCTCACTAGAACCTTTTCCGCAGGTGGCCACGAGGCCTTTGAGAAATGGGATATTGATATGGCAGCCAAGGCGGCTTACAAATAGATTAATGTAATTAGTAGGGGGGGTGCCTTCTCCCCCTACTAAAAATTTGATTGGAGCGGATACATGGGAAGATATATCCTGCGGCGAATTATTTACGCGATGGCTGTACTGCTGGTTGTTTCCGCAGTAACCTTTATATTGATGCATGCTATACCAGGTGGTCCTTTCACCTCTGAAAAACATTTACCCGAACAAGTGTTAAAAAATCTTGAAAAACGTTATAATTTAGATGCCCCATTACATATACAATATCTTGATTACTTAAATCAAGTTTTTATCCCTTCTGTAACAACAACCCCACCGGATGACTCATCACCAATTGTTGACCATTTAATACAATTAAAAATAGGTCCAGTATGGTTCCAGTGGATGAATTTTGGTCCTTCTTATCGATCGCTTAGCCGTTCAGTTGCTGATATTATGCGGCAGCAACTTCCAGTTTCTGCTCAATTGGGCATCATGGCATTATTGATTGGAATTTCCATTGGCCTGCCCTTTGGAATTGTTTCAGCACTAAAACATAATACGATAGTTGACTATATTGGCATGGGGATCGCCATCATTGGCGTGTCAGTGCCTGTTATTGTATTGGGTCCAATATTAATAAGTATTTTAGGGATAAAATTTGGCTTGTTGCCGCCGACCGGGTGGGGAGCTAAGCCACCTTATATTTTGGGTATTTTCCCGAGCTCGTTAACCTGGGATTATTTTAAATACGCCATTATGCCGGCATTTGCATTGGGTATCGGTTCTTCAGCCATCCTTGCAAGATTGACACGTGCGAGCCTTTTGCAGGTGTTGGGAGAAGATTTTATCCGAACGGCTCGGGCCAAGGGTTTAAATGAAAGATTGGTTATTATTAGTCATGCGCTTAAAAATTCATTGATCCCGGTAGTTACCGTACTGGGACCGATTTTTGCTGCAATTGTTACAGGTTCATTTGTCACGGAAAGTATATTTGGAATTCCTGGAATGGGCCAGTATTTCATTACAAGTATTACCAATCGTGATTATCCAGTCATCATGGGCACCATTATGTTGTATGTCGTTATCCTGGTTATTGCGAATTTATTAGTTGATATTACCTATGCATTTTTAGACCCAAGAATTCGGTATGAATAATCGCTGGGTGAACTGAGGAGAAAAGATGTCAGTTAAAAGCAAGGATTTTAACGGAGGCACACTTGCAACGGAAAAACCAGAATCTCTTTTGCGAGATGCCTTTTCCCGCTTACTAAAGAATAGGGCTGCAGTCCTTGGCGCGATTATTATTTTATTGCTCATCTTTATCGCCCTTTTTGCAGATAAAATTGCCCCTACTCATTTTGCTGCTGGAAATTTGGCAAAAGAGAACAGTGTTCCGCAATGGTTGGTGGATATTTTTTCTTCCATGAAAGGATATGCCAATATTAGTACTGAATTTTCATTTGGGTCAGACTCAATTGGGCGCGATTTATTGAGCCGCATCATCTATGGCACTCGGGTTTCATTAGCCGTCGCTTTTATTGGGCCAATTCTCGCCCTATTAATTGGTGTAACCTATGGTTCCATCTCCGGCTATTTTGGGGGAAAAGTGGATAACATTATGATGCGATTCGTTGACATTATGTACGGGTTTCCCAGCATTTTATTCATCATTCTGATGATGGCTTTTTTCCGAACCTCACTATCAGACATACAGCCAGGTTCTTTTGCTTACTCATTAAGACAGCTAGATGAATCGATGGGAGGTTTGTTCTTTATATTCATTGGGATTGGGATTACATCCTGGGAAACAATGGCTCGATTAACCCGTGGTCAAATTTTATCGATAAAAGAAAAAGAATATGTGGAGGCAGCGCGTTCGATCGGTGCTTCAGATTTGCGCATTATTTTTAAACATATTTTACCTAACATTCTCGGACCATTGATCGTATCTGAAACACTTGCGATTCCCGGTTATATCAGCACAGAAGCTTTTCTTTCGTATATTGGATTAGGGGTAAACCCACCAACACCATCCTGGGGCGCCATGATCTCAGATGGAGCACGCTCAATACGTTCATATCCATATCAGGTATTATTACCCGCTTTAGCATTGGCAATCACCATGTTTGCCTTTAACTTTCTTGGTGATGGTTTAAGGGATGCATTTGACCCCAAATTGAGGGGAAGAGAATAGAAAAAGCATAAATTAATAAAAGTGATTGTGGGTTTCCAAAAAGGAAACCCATTTTTAATTTCAGGGTTATTTCTAGATTACTAAAAATGCAGGATCATCAAATATCCATCAATACTTGTGATAAAATTTGCCTGCTCAATTATTGGGGCATAGTGCAATGGCAGCACACCAGCCTTTGGAGCTGTGGATCTTGGTTCGAATCCAGGTGCCCCAGCCTTGAATTTTATTCTGAAAAGAATGCATTAAACTGCTAAAATAGGTGAGCTACTTATTACTGCTAAAGTAGTATTAGCTCATTTATTTTTTAAAACCATTAAGGAGTTGCACCATGAAAGTATCCGCGGTGATCCTTGCAGCTGGAATGAGCAAACGCATGAAATCCGCAATTCCCAAGGTCCTGCACCCATTGCTGGGCAGGCCTATGATTGAATATCCCCTGGAAGCTGTCAAGGACGCTGTCACTGAAAAACCGGTGATCATTATCGGTCATGGGTCGGAAGCAGTGAAAAAAACAATAGGCGATCGGGCGGAATATGCTATACAAAAAGAACTTTTAGGAACAGGTGATGCGGTCAATGCCGCCAGGCATATTTTAGAAGGCAAAACTAATCTTGTGCTTGTGATCAATGCGGACCTGCCAATGCTTAAACCAGAATCCATCAGAGAATTGGTTGATTTGCAAAAAAGTAATCCTGGACCGCTTAGCCTGCTCACTTTTTTGGGTGAAGATTCCCGTGGATTTGCCAGGATACTTCGCTCTTCTGAAGGTAATGTTGTGGCAATAATTGAAGAAAAAGCAGCAACCGGGCAGCAGTTGGCGATTAATGAATTTAATGTAGGCATCTATTGTTTTAAATCCCAATGGCTTTGGGATAATCTTAAAAACATAAAACTATCCCTGGTGGGAGAATATTATTTGACGGATCTAATCCGCATGGCATCTGACCAAAATTTACCCGTAAAAGCGATCAAACTACTTGATCCTATTGAAGCCATGGGAATTAATAACCGCATTCACCTGGCAGAAGCGGAAGCCATCCTGCGCAATAGGATAAATGAGAATTGGATGTTGTCTGGAGTAAGCATGTTGGATCCCGAGAGGGTTACCATTGAAAAAAGTGTATCCATTGGAAAGGATACCCAGCTTTTACCAGACACCTATTTGAGAGGAAATACGATTATAGGGGAAGGGTGTGAAATAGGCCCAAATACCATAATTACAGATTCAAAAATAGGGAATCGGTGTACGATCCTCATGTCAGTCCTGGAAGGCGCGGTTTTGGAAGATGATGTATCCATAGGGCCATTTGCGCGGCTGCGTAAGGGGGCTCATCTGGGCCAAGGCGTTCATATGGGCAATTTTGGTGAAATTAAGAATTCAACTCTTGCTCAAGGTGTAAAAATGGGTCATTTCTCATATATTGGTGACGCTGATATCGGAGAAAATGTAAATATTGGTGCAGGAGTGGTTACCTGTAATTTTGATGGGAAGAAAAAAAATAGAACAGAAATCGGCGCGAATGCGTTCATTGGCAGTGATACCATGCTCAGGGCACCAGTGAAGATAGGCGAGGGCGCTTATACTGGGGCAGGTTCGGTAGTTACCCATGATGTGCCTGCTCATACCACCGTGGCCGGTGTCCCTGCAAAACCCATTAAAAAAGAAAAAGAAAGTAAGCCAAAAATTTCAAAAAATAATGGAGAAGTTTAATGTCTGAATTGAATGATGACTTGCGCAAGAACCTGGTTGAAGCAGCGCATAATGCGCGTCAATGGGCGTACGTACCCTATTCCCATTACCCGGTAGGAGCAGCCCTTTTAACTGATTCTGGCAAAGTTTACGAGGGTGTAAATGTGGAAAATGCGGCATATCCCACCTGCATGTGCGCTGAACGTGTGGCGGTATTTAAAGCTGTATCAGAAGGAGAACATAATTTCACTGCGATCGCGATCGTGACTGGCAATGGTGGAATGCCTTGCGGTTCCTGCCGGCAGGTGATGGTTGAATTCAATCACAAGCTGACCGTCATAATTGCCAATGAAAATGGGCAAATCCTAAAAGAGACCTCGCTTGAGAACTTACTTCCAGATGCCTTCTTACCGGGAGATTTAAAATAGCATATGTGATCATTGTGTTCTTGCGCAAACCATAAGATGTCTGTAAAAGATCGCATTCGAAAGGTGGAAGCCATAGTTATCAGTCATTCTGATTATGGGGAGGCTGATCGAATTTTAAATTTATTCACCCGCGAGATGGGTAAAGCACGGGCTATTGCCAAAGGAGTGCGCAAAGAGCACTCCCGTAAAGCCGGTCACGTGGAACCTTTCACCTGTACCACTTTAATGCTCGCCAAGGGTGCCAGTTTCTGGATTGTCAGCCAGGCGGAGACGGTGGATGCTTTTGCGCCCATCCGTGAGGATCTCACTAAAACCGCCCAGGCTGCCTACGTGATTGAACTATTGGAGCGTTTTACTTCAGAAGATGAGATCCATCTCGCACTTTATCGTCTGGTAAAAGATTCCCTGGAAAGAATAGCCACGCAGGTGGATGCGTATCAAACATTGAGATATTTCGAGATGCGATTTTTAGAGATGGTGGGATACCGTCCGGAGTTATTCCATTGTGTTCAATGCCGTACTGAAATTCAGGCAGAAGATCAATTTTTCTCAATTCTACAAGGCGGGGTGATGTGTCCCAGATGTGGCCGCATTGCTGACGATACCCGGCCAGTGAGTATGCTTGTCTTGAAATATATGCGCCATTTTCAGCGTAGTGATTATAAAGATATTCAAACGATTAATGTACCGCCATTAGTACGCCAGGAAATGGAAAAAATAATCCAATCCTATCTTTCATATCTAGCCGAGCGAAAACTGAATACGCCTGCTTTCCTGCGCGAAATAGATCGACCAGTCAATCATCAATAAACTCTTGGTGATAGAATTATTTAATAGAAGCATATCGATATCTATATAATATTTGTTAATTGCATCAGCGATAATGGAGCCGATGAAAGAGGAACGCATGAGTGATGGTTTTTCGAGTTATTCCTTGGAAGAGCGCATCCGCGGTTTGGTGGACCAGATAGATGCCTATATTGCCCAATATCACGGCGGCGGAGTGAAATTCATTTCTTTTGATGGAAAAGTGGTATGTGTGCGTATGGAAGGTGCTTGTGCCGCCTGTTCACTTCAACCAGCTACCCTGCATGGCTGGGTGGAAGGAACACTCAAGCAATTCTTCCCCCAAATTGAAAAAGTGGAAGAAGCCTGAGGATCATTGGCAGGGGCGGGTGTGGCCTGCTTTTTTATTGACTTGACTATAGAACAATTGTTCTGTATAATTGAGATATGCAACTATGGCAGCATTTTCTCAACCGGTTTGGGCTGGAGCCCCGCGCAGGAGCAGACGCTTCCCTGTTGCGTTCCCTGCGTGATTTGGCTGCCCGCGAACAGCGTCCGCCGGAAGAAGTGATTGCCAGTCTGCTCAACCAGGCCATGCAAGAGCGCCAGGCAGCCGAAAGCGGTTGGAAGCGCTGGCAAATGCTCACCCCGCGCGAACAGCAGGTCGCTGCCCTGGTATGCCTTGGATATACTGGCCGCCAGATTGCCGCTTATTTGGTCATCTCGCCCGAGACGGTCAAGACCCATGTTAGTAATCTGTTGAGAAAGTTTGACCTGCGCACCCGGCAGGAGCTGCGCCAGTCTCTGACCGGGTGGGACTTCAGCACCTGGGAACAACAGCCGCGCAAAAAATGAACCCCGGTCTTTTTGAGGATCTTACCCAACTGTTGTGGAATAAACCTCCTGGTATAATAAAGGATCTGTTGCTTTTCTTTTTCATTGAGCCTAAAAATTACTGGTAAAATAGCGGGGTTTGCATCCAACCATTTTTCCGCCATCGGTCTGATTGCCGCGGAACTTATTGATCAAGAGGTATTGAATGGATTTCTGGTGGTTACTGGTTCTGGCGGCTAGCCTGGCGATGGATTGTTTTGCTGTTTCCCTGGGAATTGGCTCTTCGCCGCTGCCCACTACTTTCCGGCGGGTTTTCCGCATAGCCTTCCATTTCGGCTTTTTTCAATTCCTGATGACTTGCCTGGGTTGGCTGCTGGGCAGCACCGTGGTAGATATCATCTCCGGATTTGATCACTGGATCGCTTTTCTTCTGCTGGCCTGGGTGGGAATGCGCATGATCCGCGAGGGTTTTTCAAGTGAGGAAGAAGAGGTTAACCATGAAGATCCATCCCGCGGAAAGACGTTGATTATGCTTTCGCTGGCTACCAGCATGGATGCGCTGGGCGTGGGTTTGAGCATGGCTTTGCTAAAGATTAATATCCTCACTTCCAGTTTGCTGATCGGGCTGGTGACACTCTTGTTTTCCATAGTGGGTATGCTGGTGGGTAATAAGTTAAGTGAAAAATTTGGTGAGCGGATGGAAATAGCAGGCGGGATCGTTTTACTCCTTATTGGATTGCGCATATTGGTTACCCATCTGATCGGTTAGCTCACCCCCACCTATGACAATGTAAACAGTGAATACCCAAACGCTGGCTCACTCCAGGGGGTAACCCCCCTCTCCCCTGCAGAATCCTCCATAAGGAGGATTCTTTTTTTGCCTGCAGTATGTCATAGTGGGGGCATGGACGCACTCACTTTACCCCTTTCCAATCGTTTACTGGTGCTGGTAGCCCCGCACGCTGCTGGCACACTCATGCTGGAGTTGGCTGCCCGCCTCTCGCTCAATGGCACGCTGCGCGTGCTGGACGGCGGCAATCGCTTTAACATCTACCCGGTGGCGCGCAACATTCGACGCTATACTCCCGAACTGACCGGGGCGCTGGCGCGCATCCATCTTTCGCGTGCTTTCACCTGTTACCAAATGACTGTCATGCTTTCCGAAGCCCCGGAGGATGGTCTGCCAACTCTGCTGCTGGATTTTCTTGCCACATTCTATGATGAGAATGTAACCCTGGCGGAAAGCCAGCGCCTGTTGCACGAATGCCTGCCGCATCTTAAACGCCTCAGCCGGAATGCCCCTGTGGTGGTGAGCGTTAAACCGCCCACCCCGCTTTGTGCCAGCCGCTCTATTCTGGTGGATCTGCTGGAAGAACAGGCCAGCCAATCCTGGACGCTTGAACCCCTGACGGCACCTGCTCCGCAGATGTTGTGGGATTAACCGGAAACACAATGGGACGCACACTGCCATCCATCACGATGTCTTTTATGCAGGAGCAGGAGGCCTTCTCCCGCTTCCGCCGTGCGCTGCGCCGCAGTGATCAGCTGGCTCTGGATGATCTCTTTGCCTCGGCGCGTAAACACCTGGCTGCTGCTGCTTATGCTGCTCATGCTTTGCCCATGGAAACCTTTCTACTGGCCATGCTTTTGGAAGAGCATAAAGAGGTCATGCGCTTGCGCCAACTGATTATGGACCAAAATCAAGAGGATCAGCATGGAAGCAACCGGCTGGCTGCTGGATCTTTATGACCAGCCGCAGGAAGGGGTGGTGCTCTGGTTGATTGCGGATTCCGGCCAGCGCTTGCGTCTGCATCATCCTTTCCCTATTACCTTCTATGCGGCCGGGCCGGAACAGCGGCTGAAGGCTTTGCAAAAATTTTTGTTGTCGCAGCCAGTGAAACTCAACCCACTCCGGCGCGAAGAACAACGTGACCTCTTTCAAGAACAGGCTGTGCCAGTATTGGCCATCTGTGTACCGCAGGCGGCCGAACAACCGCAGCTATTCCGCAACATCACCCGGCAGTTCCCCGAACTGGATTATTACAACTCTGATATTCAGCTTTCCATCCGCTACGCCGCGCTGCATGGCACCTTTGCTATGGCGCACTGTCGGGTCATCTATCAGGAGGACGGATTATTGATTGAGTTGCAGGTACTGGATACACCCTGGGACCTGGACCCCGAACCGCCGCCCCTGCGCGTGTTGCACCTAAAACCAAATTGCGATCCGCAGCATGCCCCTCCTTCTGCACTGATCGTTCAGTTTGAAGGGCATGAGTATCACCTGGCGTTTTCACCAGAACGACCGCTGTTGGTCAATTTATGTGCCATTCTGCAGCGCCATGACCCTGACCTGATCCTCAGTGTGGCTGGTGATACCTGGTTACTGCCCAAGTTGATCCAGATCTCCAGTAAATTGAAAATCCCCCTGCCTCTTAATCGCGAGCCTGCCCGCGATGTGCTTTACAAAAAAGAAGGCACTTTTTTTTCATACGGGCAGATCATTTATCGCGGCCAGCAGGTTCATCTTTTTGGGCGCTGCCATATTGACGGGCGCAATGCCATGATGTGGCAGGATTATGATCTGGATGGCGCACTGGAGACGGCACGCATCACTGGCCTGCCCTTGCAGGTGGCAGCGCGCGTTTCTCCGGGAACGGGCATTTCCTCCATGCAGATTGTCACTGCCCTGCGCAACCAGATCTTGGTACCGTGGCGCAAGCAGCAGGCGGAACGCGATAAAACTGCCCTGGACCTGTTGCGCTATGACCAGGGCGGGCTAGTCTATCAGCCCATCACCGGTCTGCACTTTGATGTGGGTATGATTGATTTCATTTCCATGTACCCCAGTATTATGGTGCGTTGCAATATATCACCTGAGACTCCCATGCCCACCGAGCTGGGTCATTCCGATTACTCGCCTGGCCTGGTACCGCAGACTCTGGCACCTCTACTGGAGAAACGCATAGCCCTCAAGCAGCGTGCGCTGGCTTTACCCCATTGGGATCCGCGCCGCCGCAAGGATAAGTCCCGTTCTGCTGCACACAAATGGTTGCTGGTGACCTGCTTTGGGTATCTGGGTTACAAAAATGCCCGTTTTGGGCGCATTGAAGCCCATGAAGCTGTCACCACTTGGGGACGCGAGGCGCTGCTGCGCGCAAAGGAAGCTGCTGAGAAAATGGGCTTCACGGTGCTGCATATGTATGTGGATGGATTATGGGTGCAAAAACCTGGTTATGACAAGCCGCAGAATTTTCAGCCGCTGCTGGAGGAGATCGCTAAAACCACCTCCCTTCCGGTGGCCCTGGATGGCGTTTACCGCTGGGTGGCTTTTTTACCTTCCAGGGTGGATGCGCGCTTACCAGTGCCCAACCGCTATTTTGGCGTCTTTCAGGATGGTTCCACCAAAGTGCGCGGCATTGATTTACGTCGCCGTGATAGCGCACCTTTCATAGCCCTGGTGCAGGCCGAGATGCTCAATTGCCTGGCACAGGCACAGAAACCTCAATACTTACCTGAAAAAGTAAATGAAGCGGTATCGATTTTACGAAGCCATTTGTGTGAATTACACTCAGGCAAAGTGCCGCTGGAAATGCTGCTGATAGGTAAGAAACTGAGCAAGGAGCTGGCTGGCTACCGTGTACCTTCGCCTGGTGCATTGGCAGTGATGCAGTTGCAGTCCAGTGGTAAAGTCGTCCAGCCCGGACAGCGTGTGCGGCTGCTCTATACGCGCGGTGAACCGGGTGTGTTCGCCTGGGACTTGCCTAACCAGCTGAACCCTGCTGAACTGGATGTGAATTATTACCACAAGCTGCTGCTGCGCGCTGCTTCTACAATACTGCAACCCTTTGGCATTGAGGAGAGAGCTTTGGAAATCATGGTAAATACTGACAGAGCCAGACAGCTGCCACTGGAGTATTTATATTCCATGAATCTAAAAAAATCACTTTCTGGATCAGCCGATATTCCAGCATATGAAATATGCGATAATACCTCATTAAATATTAATAAATAGTCTGTCATGTGGATTTCAAAGATATTTATCGTTAATGTAATAAAATCCTTTTAAAGAAAAACTAAAAATGATTGATCTGAACAATAAAAAAATCGATATCGATGTTTTGGTGAAGCAAGCAAGTGCAGACCCGAATCTATTAATGCAAATGATCAAGAGTGTTTCCACTGAAGAAAAGAACGCTACTGGTCGATATAATTGTTTTCAAGCACTTGAGAAAGTTGCTGAGTTACACCCAGAATTGCTATCCCCTTTCTGGGATGAATGGGTAATACTACTTTCCAGTGAACAGGTTCATTCACGCTATATTGGATTGCACTTGATTGCAACTCTGGTTGTTTCAATGAATGAAAAACGATTCAAAGATATTATCAATCAATATTTTCAATTATTGGATGATGAGAGCATTATCAATGCCATGCATACTGCTGGACTGGCAGGAAAAATAGCCAAGGCCAAGCCAGAATTGATGAAGAGAATTACTGAAAAATTATTGTCGGTAGATAGAACCCATTTTGAGAAGAGGCGCCAGGACCTGATTAGCTCATATGTATTGAAATCATTTGACCAATATTTTCTTGAATCGGATGATAAAGAAAAGATTCGTCTATTCGCCTTAAACCATGTAGATTGCGGCAGTCCAAAGGCGAGGATTGAGGCGAAAAAATATTTGAAAAAGTGGATGAATAGGTAATTCCAATCTATTGAAATAAGGCATCTCGAGTTAATATTCGAATGCTTGGAATACCACGTTTTTAAAATTCGGCAAGAGATCAATTATTGAAGGATCTGCCAGAGTTTCACTGAATTATCTTCAGAGGAGCATGTAAGAAGGGATTTCCCATCAGGTGAAAATGCGACATTACTGACAGAATTGGACTGAATTTGAATAATGGTGATCACTTTATTGGTAGTCATATCCCAAAGGACAAGATTCCCAGCGCTAGCAGATGCCAAAATTTTTCCATCTGGCGAAAAAGCGAGGGTGGAAAAAGAATCTGGATAAGGAAGGGTGGCCAGATTATTACCGCTGTGAGCATCCCAAATATAGATGATGGGTGTGTAATTGCCATTAAGGGTTCCCCCGGCGGCTGACGCCAGAATATTTCCATCTTTGGAAAGTGCTAATCCCATCACGAAATCTTCATGGGAAAAGATAGGCCCCATTTGCTGGCTGTTGATATCCTGTAATTGGATCGTGCCCCGTGACAGCCAGATCAACGTTTTATCATCAGAACCAATCTGAGCATTGTAAACTGGTGCAGCCGTTTCAAAACCTTTTAGAATGCCTAATTTGATACCTGTATTTGTATCCCAAAGAGTCACTTGAAGTTCATCCATTGAAGCGACTGCCAGTTTCGTTCCATCCGGAGAAAAAGTGGCGTTTCCATAAAGGCTTTCAGGAATGAGAACCAGGGTTTTATTCTGGTTCTGGTTGAAGATCCGGATTTCGTCTTGATTACCAGCGATATACGCAATAGAATCTCCATCTGCGGAAGCATCAAGAATTCGTCCAGGAGAAACAGCATCAAAGGGAAACTCAGGCGCCAGCGTTTGGGAATTATATCTGGTGGCATTGAGATCGTTGATCACCCAAAAACCTTGACTGCTATTTGTCCATTTAAGATAAGACGGTTGTTGAAATTTCACTTCCCCGATAGCTTTTAAAAGTCCTGCGTTGGAGCTTGTGATAAACTGCGCAGCTAAAGGGATAGAGGTAGGTGGAATTATAGGAAGCGGAGTCTCCGAAGGCAGAATTACAGGAGCAGTAGTCTCTGTTGGGGAGTGGATAGGATTGATGACTGGCGTGCAGGCAGAAACTGCAAAGAAGAGAGAGAGTAATAAAAACCAATTAATGCATTTAGTTAATTCTTTCATTCATGCTCCATATTCATAGATGCTATTGTATTGCATTATTGGGGAGTTGTTGAATTCACCTTTAAAGCATTATTAATCATCTCACTCAATTGTATTTGTATACCTGAAGTAATACTCTGCTGTTGTTGTGTCAACCATTGAATCAGTTGATTTGCCAGAGTGACTTTTTGTCCTTTCCACCAGGAATTTAAAGACGCCCGTAGTTCATTTGCAATTGGTTGGGAGGTTTTTACAATCCATTGCACTATGGCTGGGGTGGGGTCCTTTGGATCACTCTGTGATTGAAGAACTGATGTTTCAGTTTTTTGTTTTGTGTTTGATTGAATTTGAATTGATTGATTCAGTATTCCACCACCCAGCCATACGGCTACAAATGCGACAAGTATAAAAGCTAAGCCCGCCTTAGAAAAAATAAATTTCATTTCTGTGATCCTTTGTGTTGATTAAATACAAAAACAGTTTTCAGTTATTGGTAATGTTGCAATAAGGGTGCCAAATAAAACTTTGGATTGATTTAGAAAAGAATGTAAAAATGGAAAGTGAAATGTAGCGAAATATAAAATTCTATAAAGGACTTTGATTGCCGATTGACTCTTTAAAATTTTAGAAAT
The DNA here is from genome assembly GCA_964571135.1 of uncultured Anaerolineaceae bacterium. Lineage (GTDB taxonomy): Bacteria > Chloroflexota > Anaerolineae > Anaerolineales > Anaerolineaceae > CAZMZW01. The sequence goes on from CAZMZW010000001.1 coordinate 159,168, forward strand.
AACTGATTTTCTATGAAATCATCCCAGAAAAGTAAGAATAAGTAAGAACCCATCTTCTTCTGTCTAAAACTTAACCCGATTTCAATATTTTTTATATTTTTCTTTTCGCATTATTCAATCTGCAATCTAGCCCCAAGAAGTGATTATCCAGCTATTTTAATAAATGGAAACAGGCTTAATGGGTGAAAAATAATGACCATATTGAAATTTCCTTCTTTCATTAATTCCCCATTAATTCTTAGAATGAAGGACATTGGCTGTTATTGTATGTTTCTAATGGTTGATCCCTGGGAATTAATAATTGAATTCCCTCATCTTTGTATGTCTTAAATGGTTTATAGAAACAAAGGAGAGGTTGGAGTACCCTTAATGAATAAAGATTGTTTTCGTTGCTAAAACCATAGTCACTTCCAGTTAATGTAGGACTTGAGTTTTCATTTACGATCAAGGAAAACCGTTTCAAAAAGAGATCTTTATAAAAATTATCAAAATATAAATAATCACTGGACAATGATTTATCCATAAGCAATTTTTTTTCATAATCATCCACCAATGGAACATGATCAATGTATCCAAACGTCAGTAATTGACGTTGATCCATAAATAATATTTCTCCAAAGTCCTTGCTTTTTGTCACCTCATTTTCGATATCTTTCAGAACCAAATTTATTTTTGTTTCATCATAGGAAAATAATTTTTGGTCATTCTGAAAACTGAATAAAACAGGTGATATTAAAGCAATGATGAAAAGTATTATTAATGGGTAAAAATGAGGGCTATTCATTAATTCATTAAAATGGATTTTATTAATCACCGTCGAAATTATTAACCCAATTGTCACGAGAAACATATCAAAATTGTGTAGATTGCTTCCTCCGCCAATTTTAATGCTTGCAATGCATCCAATAATAAAAAGGATTAAAAGCATAAAAGCTGTATAAAAATATTGAAAAAAGTTATTTTTAAATTCCTGTTCTGATAAATAAAAGATGAACAACAATATAGGTGCAACCGCTAAAAAGATCCCAATTAATAAACCTAAAGAGAATATTGAATTTGGAAATAAACGCTCAAATAGTAATGGTTGATTTAAAGATAAAGGTATTTGAATAATATTTATCGGATTATTATCGAATACCGCTGTGCTCATATTAATTATTCGATTAATTTGGCCACTCAATAGACTAATTGCGGCGCAGATAAAAATCCATACCAGATTCTTAATATTCTGCTTTGTAAAAATAGGCCCTTTGATTTTTAGGATGAGCAGGATGCTGATCCAAACACTGGGAACATATGCCCAGGTCCATCGAGAAATTGATGCAATAATTGAACCTAAAAAAACCAGGGTTATTGTAAGTAATTTATTCTCAGTTTTTGATGCGAAATAAATAATAATTGCGCTGATTAATAGAGGGGCATAAATGGGGCCTTGATTTAGAAAAAGAAAGAACCAAATAGCTACGAAAACAGCTTTTAATTTATCTTTGCCATTTTCAAAAATAGAAATGGAAAAACCCAAAAGAAGAGATGGAAAAACCCATAAAATGGAATTCCAAAGACGCATTCCGCTAAGTGAAAGATTGCGAATTAAGAAAGGCAAGCCCCAGAGTAGTTGTCTGCCTGGTTCAATATAGGCAAAAATACTCCTTGGTTCAAGAAAGATATATCTTGATTTTCCAAAAGCGAGTGAATAATCCCAGAAACGATTGCCTTCAGACCAGTAAAGCGAAAAAGGATATCTGGAAATCTGTAAAAAAATTGAAATAACTAGAAAGATGAAGCCCGAAAAAACGAATATGATACTGGCGGTTGTGAAAAAACCTTTTAGATTTATTTTTTGGTCCAGAAGAAAGTAAGCCATAAACAGGCAAGCGATGATGTATATAGATACTTTTATCCAATAACTAGAAACGTAATCATTTGATCTAGGGAAGATAAAAATGGTTGAAATTAGAACCAGAATTACTACGATTATCAGATACCCAAGAAATTTGGGAAGTCTTGTAAAAAAGGGGCTAGGTTGAATAAAGATCTCTTTTTTCGCCGAAATATTGTTCAACAGGTTCAGTAAAAATAGCCAGATACAAATGAAAACAATATAAGCAATAAGTAGAAAGGCAAATCGGCGGGGTGCTTCAAAAGGGTAATTTCCAACAAAATTATAAATAGAAACCTTATACAAAGAAAAAAAATCCAGGTTTATCAAAACGCCAAAAAATACCCAACCGATAAACAATATATTTTTGCTTGTTGAATTCTTTATGGTTTTCATAATTAATAGGAAAAGAAAAGCTTTTTGTTTATTTAAGTATCATTCAGTAATTTACAACTAAGAATTTCATACTATATAACTTTAAAGTTTTTCACGTGGAAAAACGAAAATCAATCATTACCCGGGCTCTTCTTGAAACAAATCTGATTATAAATCCTGGATTTATTAATGAATCCTGATAAATCATTTTGTTTACTGAAAAGATTCAATGATGTGAATTATATCAAAACAAAAATCAGCCTTTATGTATTATTAAGAATAATCATGTTCATTATTTCAAATAGGATATCCCTGGCAGAATTAACATAATCTCTCCCTTCGATGATTAGGAAAAATCTGAATTAAATTCTGTATATAATATTAAGCAGTGAAATTTATCCCTTGTAATTGGCGTGCTGATACAATTAAATCTCATGCCAAGTAATCTGATAATTGCACGTACCAAGGTTCTAATACCACAACGACGCCCGGAACTGTTGACTCGCGAGCGCTTGTTGGAAATGCTTAATGACCTTCTTGATTACAAGCTGATCATCGTAGCCGCCCCGGCTGGCTATGGTAAGACATCCCTTCTAATTGATTTTGTACAAAAATATCCCTGGCCAGTTTGCTGGCTGGCTCTTGACCAAATGGATCAGGATGCCCAACGTTTTATCGCTTATTTCATTGCCTCCATCCATCAACGTTTTGAGGGTTTCGGTAAATCTTCGCAGACTGCGCTGCAGAACATGTCCCCCGAAGACCTCAATCTGGACTTTCTGGTTTCCGCGATCACCAATGACATCATCGAAAATATATCAGAGCATTTCATCATTGTTTTGGACGATTATCATATTCTTAAGGAAAGCCCCATTATTGACAAATTCCTCAGCGATTTCCTGCAAAAAGCTGATGAGAATTGTCATTTAGTCATAACTTCCCGAAAATTACTTACCCTTCCAGATCTGCCTTTATTGGTTGCACGTTCTCAAGTGGGCGGTTTGAGTGTGGAAGAATTGGCATTTATCCCTGAGGAAATTCAAAAGTTATACAGCCAAAATCTAAAGCAACAAATTAGTTTGAAAGAAGCATCCAGCCTAGCTCAACAATCCGAAGGCTGGATCACCGGTTTGTTGCTGACTTCGCAGATGATGAAACAAGGAATGGGTGATCGCCTGCAAATAGCCCGCGCTTCAGGTATCGGGTTATATGAATACCTGAGCGAGCAAGTGCTGGAACAACAGCCGAAGCTGCTTCAGCAATTTTTATTACGCTCCTCACTTTTAGAAGAGTTTGATAGTGATATTTGCGCCCGGGTAATTGGGAAAGCACTTGGAATTCAGGAAAACTGGGAATTGCAAATGGAATCCGCTCTTCACAATAACGTCTTTGTTCTGCCGATTGGAGAAGACCGGTTATGGCTGCGTTATCACCATCTTTTTCAGGATTTCTTGCAGGAACGCATCCGCCGCGAGAAGCCCATTGAAGCTGAAAAAATTCAGCTTGAACTGGCGAGTTATTACGCAGATCAACAGGATTGGGACCATGTTTTCAATATCTACCGAAAGTTGGGAAAAAAACGTGAACTGTCAGAATTACTCGAAAAAATCGGGTCAGATTTTATAGCTAAAGGCCGGGTAAATAAACTTGCAGAATGGCTGAAGGTTCTGCCGGAAGAAATAATCGATCAGAAAGCACCTCTAGCATCATTGCAGGCAAGTGTAGCAGTTAATAAAGGCAAAACACAGGATGGGCTAATTCTTTTTAATAAAGTGATTGCTGCCTTGCAAAAGACAGGTCTAAATACGCAGCTGGCAGATAACCTTGTGCGCCGATCTTCCACGAGACGTCTATTGGGTGATTATGAAGGTTCCCTATTGGATGCAGATCAAGCCCTGGAACTATGTAACGGAAAAGAAGATATGCGCCTTCTGCGTGCTGAAGCATTACGTGCCAAGGGCAGTACATTTTTCCAACAGGGGCGGCTTAAAGATGCCTTGAGTTGGCTTAAGGAATCTCTCAATATTTACCAGAATAATAATCAGGAACAAGACGTTGCCCGCATTCTTGTTGAAATCGGCGCAGTCAGCGTTTCGCTCGGGGACTTCACAGCTGCTGAACAAGCTTATAAGAAATCCTTACGATACTGGCAATCGATTGGCGATTCCATATGGCAGGCTAATTTACTTAATAACCTGGGTGTGCTGCAGCATTCCATCGGTGATTTTGAGAACAGCTTTTTGAATTTGGAAAATGCAATGCAGTATGCCAATCTAAACGGCAACTTACGCATGGAGGGTTACTCATTAGCCAGTATTGGTGATCTGTACCGGGATTTGGAAGCATTCCGAGAAGCGCAGGATGCTTACCAGAAAGCATTGGATATTGCCCAGCAAATTGAAGACCAATTTCTTATCTTTTATCTGAAGTTGGCTCAAGGGAGGGTTCAAATTGACCAGGGAAATATCCACAAGGCAGAACTGCTTATCCGGTCTGCTCATTTACTTGCGAAACAGACCGGGTCGTTGTACGAGGTGAATAGATACCGTCTTGAGAATAGTTTATTGGATTTTGCATCGCATCGGTATTCTTCAGCTGTAGAAAATTTATCCACTGCCATTCAATATTTCAAGGATGAAGGTCATTTGGATGATTATGCCCGGGCTGAATTATTATTAGGGGTTGCCCTCTATATGAATGGGGACTTAGAAAAATCACGGAAGGTTCTGGAGATAATGATGGCGCATCTCCACCAGCCACAAGGAAGAGTAACCTTGCTGGCCAGTGGTGGGGAGGTGGAAGCAAACCTTAATGACATGCTTGGCAACGGAGAACTGGGTGAACTAATCGAAGTATTTACTAACGAAGTTGAATCCTTTAAAAATCGAATTCTTATCAACCGCCGCCAGATACGTAAACAAGCAACCGTGGTAACTTTTGCCCCTCCTAAAATGATTTTACGAGCATTTGGCAAAGTGGAGGTGACAGCCAACAATCACACCCTGACCGCAACAGACTGGAAATCACAGAATGCACGCGATTTGCTCTTTTTATTCCTCAGTTGCCCGGATGGATTGACCAAGGAAGAAGTGGGACTTTATTTCTGGCCAGACCTATCTCCTGCCGAACTCAAACTTAGGTTTAAAAATGCCATTTACCGCCTACGCCATGCGGCAGGTACGGATGTGATTATTTTCCATGACAATAATTATCTCTTCAATCGCGCTCTTGATTTTGAATATGATGTACAGGTCTTTGTGAATAATCTCGACCACGCGGACCATGAGAAAAATGCAGATAAGAAAAAATCCTTCCTGCAAATTGCCATCGGAAGCTATTCTGGACCTTATTTATCTGATATGGATGAAGATTGGGCTGCTCCTGACCGCCAGAGATATATGGATCTGTACTTAAAGGCATTAAAAGATCTGGCTACCCTCTTCTTTGACCAAAAACAGTATTCCAGATCACTCGAGATCATTCAGCGGGCGATCCAGAGTGATAACTGTTTTGAGGATGGCTATCGTTTGTGCATGCGAGTTCAACATGCCATGGGTAATCTAGCAGAGGTTGCACGTACCTATAAACAATGCCAGGATATCCTTCTGGCTGAAATTGGTACCCAGCCATCTTCCCAAACCCAGCAATTGTTTGCAAAATTAAAAAGCTCGTAATTAAACACGTTACCTATTGTGTTTATTGAACCGAAATCTTATCATCTGATGTATTTTGTCAGACCATTTGTATTCACGGGTATTAAAAATTTCGACTTGGACTATAATATGAGCCTAGAAAATTAATGGACTGGTGAAGAAAATTTCTGCAAATGGTTTTATAAAGATCAAAGGAAGGATTGCTGAAGAATACGGCTTTTGTAAGGGGGATCGGACGCAATTATTTGTCAAATTCTGGAAATCCTTCAAACCCAACTTCACATTCAAAAATAACATCCATTTAATTGATATTATTAATTTTATTTTTGGAGGCTATTGGTAATGGTAGACGATAAAAATGCGAGATCAATCGAAAGAATTTCAGCACTGATCGAAGAGCAGGCGCTTAGCAAGGAACAGCTCCTAAATTATTTACGGCAAATGATGGAAGTGCGCGCATTTGAGAATAACGTCAACACACTGCTGGGAAAAGCAGTCATCAAAGGCGCTTCACATCTATGTGCTGGTGAAGAAGCTGTTTCAGTTGGCGTTATAGGTGCCCTGCGTGATAATGATCTTATCACGAGCACACATCGCGGTCATGGGCATGCCCATGCACATGGAGATAGCGCCGCCAAAACCCCCCAGGAAAAACAGGATCATTACAATAAAATGATGGCTGAAGTTCTGGGTTTGGCCGGCGGCTATTGTAAAGGCAAAGGCGGCTCCATGCACATCGCCGATGTCGCTCATGGAAATTTGGGTGCAACCGGTATAGTAGGCGGCAACCTGCCAGTAGCTGTGGGGGCAGCCCTGGCGCAAAAGTTGATGGGCACCGATCACGTGGTGGTATGCTTCTTCGGTGATGGTGCTTCCAACGAAGGCAATTTTCATGAATCACTCAATATGGCCAGCTTGTGGCAGTTACCGTTGATCTTTGTGGTGGAAAATAACCTATACGGAATGTCCACGCCCTTCAATAAAGCCAGTCGTGTGATAGACATTGCCAAACGCGCCTGTGCTTATGATATGCCCGGTGAAATTGTGGATGGGCAGGACCTTCTAGAAGTACGCAAGGTGGCGGCTAAAGCAGTGGAACGTGCCCGCAAAGGACAGGGGCCAACCTTGATCGAAGCAAAGACTTACCGCTTTTATGGTCACTCGCATTCCGACCCACGCGCATATCGCACTCGCGAAGAAGAAGCGGAATGGAAATTGCGCGATCCGATCAAGATCCTTAAAGAAGATCTCAATACAGTAGGGATGCTTAACGAAGCTGAGTTTGAGAAAACTGATGAGGGTGTTAAATCAAAACTAGAAAACGCCATGAAATATAGCGATGCCTCCACGTCGCCGGATGCTGACCAGGTGGAAACTGATGTATATGCTCCTTCGCATATTACCGTGAAGGATGTGGAATCAGAAAAGATCCTGCGCGAAAAGGTGAAGACGGATTCCTCCATACGCCAAATTTCCTATGCAGAAGCTATTACCGAAGCGCTGCGCGAAGAGATGAAACGCGATGCGAAAGTCTTTTTGCTTGGTGAAGATATTGGACTATTCGGAGGTTCTTACGGAGCCACACGCGGACTATTTGCAGAATTCGGCGAGTGGCGGGTGATCGATACGCCCATTTCTGAAGCAGCCATTGGTGGTGCAGCAGTGGGAGCAGCCATGGCCGGAATGCGCCCGGTGGCGGAGATCATGTATGTGGATTTCACCCCTCTGGCGATGGACCAGGTGGCCAACCAGGGCGCCAAGAACCGCTACATGTTTGGCGGTAAGACCAGTGTGCCGATGGTGATGCGCACGGAAGGTGGCGCAGGGCGGGCGATTGCAGCGCACCACTCCCAAAGCCTTGAGGTTCTGTGGACGCATTTCCCCGGTATCTATGTGGTCATGCCATCCACCCCTTATGACGTCAAAGGTCTGCTTAAGACTGCCATTCGGGATGATAACCCGGTAATGTTCATTGAACATAAGATGCTCTATAAAGAAAAAGGTCCTGTACCGGAGGGCGATTACCTGATCCCCTTTGGAGTGGCCGATATCAAACGCCCTGGCAAGGATATCAGCCTGGTGACTTATTCACGCATGGTTAACCGCTCTTTGGAAGCTGCCAATATCCTGGAACAGGAAGGTATTGACGTGGAGGTGATCGACCTGCGCACACTCAAACCGCTGGATACACAGACCATTATTAACTCCATTAAAAAGACCGGTCGATTTGTGGGCGTAACCGAAGCTTACGAAAATTCCAGCTTTATCAATGAAATTATGGCTCAGGTGAACGACCTGGCTTTTGATTATCTAGATGCTCCGATGGTGCGAGTGGCGGCAGCTAATGTACCTGTTCCACGGGCAGAGGTGCTGGAAGACTTGGCTATTCCCAATGTACAGCGGATTGTGACAGCCTGCAGAAAGGTGGTCAGTTAATGGCAGAAGAATTATTTATTCCCAAACTGGGACAAACAGTTGAAGAAGTCACTCTGATCAGCTGGCTGGTAAAAGAGGGTGACACAGTGGAGACCGGGCAAGGGGTTCTGGAAGTGGAGACTGATAAAGCGGTTTTCACCGTTGAATCTCCTGCAGATGGCATTATCCACATTGGACCTTTTAAAGCGGGGGAGGTAATCCCCAACCTGACTGTGGTAGCTGTGATCGGCAAAGCGGATGATAAATTTATCACGAAACAGCCGGTGGATAAAAAAACCGAGGCGGCAGGTGGAGGTGAACAGCAGACACCTCAAGAACAGCCCATTTTATTAAAGGCTTCACAGAGTGAGACTGGCAAGGTTTTCATTTCTCCGCGAGCGCGAAAATTAGCAGACGAAAAGAAAGCGGATATCACTCATATAACACCTACTGGCGGTGAAGGTGTGCGGATTGTGGAGAAGGATGTAAGTTCATACCTTTCCCATGAGGTGAAGGCCAGTCCACTAGCGCAGCGCATGGCGCAGGAAGCCAGCCTGGATCTGAGGGCAGTAAAAGGCACTGGTTTACAAGGTGAGATCACTAAGGGTGATATTGAAAAAGCGATCGCTCAGGCAAAGACCGCTGGCGCACACCAGCCTGTTTCAGCTGCCCCTCTGCCGGAAGGCGAGGTGATCACCCGTATTCCTCTCAAAGGTATTCGAGCTCTGATCGCCGAGCGGATGAGTGCCAGCGTGCATACCAGCGCGCGTTTTACGCTTTTTATTGAAGCAGATGCCACAAAATTAGTGCACTTACGGGAAGAGCTGAAATCACGAGTGGAAAAAGAGTGGGGTTTTGCGCCCAGTTATAACGATCTGATGGCCAAGATCGTCGGGAAAGCGCTGCGTAAATTCCCGTATGTCAATGCACACATGACTTCGGACGCGATTGAGCATCTGGCACATGTTCATATCGGTATGGCCACGGATACGGAGCGCGGGCTTATGGTGCCGGTGATCCGGGATGTGGATCAGAAAAACCTGCGCCAGTTCGGCATACAATTTCGAAAACTGGTCGAACAGGCAAGGACCGGGCATATTGCCCTGGATGACCTTAAGGGTGGTACCTTTACTATCACAAACCTGGGTACCTATGACATTCTAACCTTTGTGCCGGTCATTAACTTACCCGAGGCGGCCATATTGGCGCTTGGCAAGATTGCGCCCAAACCGATCGCGGTGGGGGATGCCATTGCGATCCGGCAGATGTGGATGCTGGCGCTGGTGGTGGACCACCGCATCGTGGATGGTGCCCCGGCTGGCAAGTTCCTGCAGTTCATCAAGGATGAGGTGGAAAATCCGGATAAAAATTTGTTTGCCTGATCTAATCAGGAAATAAAAAATTAATATTGAGACAAGCCCCGCAAGGGGCTTTTTTAATACCATTTGTTAAGTGTGGGTCAAGAATTGTCTGGCAAGCTACGATATATTATGCGAGGTTGATTTGAATCACGCCTGGGAGACGCAGGCTGGAGCGAGAGCCTCGCAAGGGATTTTTTCTACCCATTTGCTAAACCCGACAAAACCCGACACACTGACAAAGTGTTCAAATGCCTGAGTCGTTGATAAAAAAATGGGGTGCAACGATACTTCTGAATATGGCTGCTCTTCCCTACTTTCAGGATGATTCGCGACCAAAAAGAAGAGCGTACCCTCCGCAGGTGCGTAATGATAACGCCCTGCTACGAGTATCTCCGTTCTCCGCACCTGCGGAGAGCTTCGAGGGCTACTCTCCCTCTCGCACGCCGGCACAAAGCCGTCGGCTCAAGGGATCTACGCCCACCACTCGTGTGGTGGGCTCCGACATTTCCCGACACTTTAGAAAAAACGAATGGGAAACGAATAAGTTATGCCCCACTTTCTCTTCTCCCCTCCGCCCCAAGGCTGTCCCCTGCGAGGGTCTTCGAGATACCTTGGCGCTGCAGGGATCTCCACTCCCTGCTCATGCAGGGACCTTTGACGACACTTTAGAAGAATATTCGTTCCAGAGGAAACGAATACAATTGAATGACTGATTTGAAATAATGAATTATTTTTGGATGAATATATAATTCTAATAAAGGAGGGAAGAGATGGACGCAAGTACTAAGGAATGCCCTGAATGCGGATATGACTATATGGAATTCTATGAGAGCCAGAGCTACATCCGTTATATCTGCCCGGACTGTGGATACACGGAAGAAGTAGATAAGAAGGAAGAAAAAGAAAAGAATTAATTTAGGTTCTCAATATTAGCAGGGATGGTAATTTCCAGCAGAATGGGCACTACCTGAATAAAAGTGGAGATAAATTAAATTGCAGCGGCGTGGGCGCCGCCCGAATCAGTAAATTAAAACGACGCTGCGGACGTCGTCTACATCAAAATATTATTTATAGAACCTATTTATATGGAATTAGCTGAATGGTGGGCAGCAGTTTTTCCACGTCCGCTTTTCGGCAATCAGCGGTACCCAGGGTCATAATGACAGCGCCCGCGGCGGCAAAACCAAGTTTGAGACCTTCTTCCATGGGTTTGCGCTGCGCCAAGGCATAGCCAATACCAGCTAGCACGCCATCTCCAGCGCCAGCGGTGCTGACCACTTTATCGACCTTGGGCATGGGGATGAGATAAGAACGGTCTTTGAGCACTGCCAGGGCATCCGCGGCTCCAAGAGTGACGATCACTTCCGTTCCGTATTTTATTAAAATTTTATGGGCTGCCTGGTAAGCGTCCTCAACAGTAATGACCGGTTTACCAGCTATAGTGGAAAGTTCCATGCGGTTGGGTTTGATCACATTCGGGCGTGCTTCCAGCGCGGGCAGGAGATATTTACCAGAAGTATCCAGTACCACCGGGATATCGCGTTCGCGTGCCATACGGACAAGATCCACCAGGATGTTCTTTTCCATGGATTTTGGCAGACTGCCGCCGGTGATGACTGCTTTGGCTTTATCCAGGGCGGCTTCATATTTCTTTAACAACTCTTTAATATGGACAGGTTTAACCAGCAGAGTGTCCACCACCAGGGTGGACTGCCCGTGGTTCTGCTCATCAATGACATGCACGTCTAGACGGGTCTCACCCTCCACCTGGATATAATCCGTTTTCACACCTTTGAGGTGCATGAGTTCTTCCATTTTCTTACCAATGGTTCCTGCGGAAAAGCCCATGGCTTTGTTGGGAATACCCAGTTCACCCAGCACCCAGGAGGCATCGGAAGGTTTACCACCCATGCCCCACACATTTTGAGATGCACGCAAGGTTTCATTCCAGACAAAATGCTGAACCAGGATGGTCCAGTCGATGGCAGTATTGGGGGTTACTGTAAGTATCATGGTTCATCCCTTATTTAGAATATTTGGTCATCCATTGGCGCAATTCAGTTGTACGGCGAAGCAGACCACCTGATGGGTCAGGGGCATTGAGAAGAATGGAACTCATCAGGATAATATGAGCGTTGCCGTCGATGCGTTCAAAAGAATCATAGGCCATATCCAGGTCTTTGGCGAGGACAAAAAGCCCATGCCAGGGTGCCAGTACACCAGCCGATCCTTTTTTAAGGGCTTCGGTGTTTTCTTTCATTTTTTCAACGATGAATTTGGAAAGATCATCGGAATGGGCGGGGGCAAATTTACAGACATCCACTTTGCCAAATTTCAAGGTATCTTCCATAACTGATTCAATGGGGATGCCGGCGGCGCAGAAAATCAAGGCATTTTGGGCATGGCCGTGCACCACCGCATTTTGATCGGGGAATTCCCTGAGCAGGCTGAGATGCACTTTAGCCTCGCGGGAGATATCGCCTTCCCCTTCCAATTTTTTACCGTCCAGCTCACAAACCAGAACCTGTTCAGGGCGCAGTTCCCAGCGGAATTTTGCTCCAGCATAACGCGGAGTGATGCAAACCAGTTCTCCTGCGCGAACCGAGATATTGCCGCCGGCGGAATCGGTGAGTTTGCGAGAATACATCAAGCGGCCGAGGTCGGCGATTTTCTGGCGAATTGCTAGAAACTCGATGGGCATGGTGATAATATTTCCTTAATTACAAATTGATCATTTATTATGATGTTGAGGATTATAACACTCCAGAAAAGTCAATCCTTTCATCTGGGTCAGCATAACTATACAAAGAACTGTTTATTAATAAAGATCAAATATGATTTTCAGCTATTTATAATGATAATTAAAAGAAAGGAAATGAAAATGAAACGAGATAGATTACTCCCATTACTTTCAATGATTGCGATTTTAATACTTGTTTCCGCCTGTAGTGGAAACGCGACAATTACAAGCAATAAAGCTGCACCGGCTATTGTCATCCCTTCCGATCCCACAGCAGCGCTGATCAGCAGCCTGAAAGCGCAATTGGCTTTACCTGCCTACCGAGGGAACCTGGAGAGCCAATTCCAGGGAAAGATTACCAGTATCATTATCGAATTTATAGCCCCTGATCGCTACTGGGTGAAAACAGATTCCATGGAAGCTATTTTGATCGGAAAAGAGACTTATCTTAATATCAATGGAAAATGGAGCAAGATGGGTGTTGATATAACCAGCAATATCAGTTCTTTCCGCGATCCAAAATTAATTGAAACGGGAATATCCAATGTTAAATATATTGGCACAGAACAATTGAACGGGATTTCTGCGAGCATCTATACCTATACAAGCAGCGCAGAGTTAAATGGCCAAAAAATGGTAGCGGAGGCCAAAATATGGATCAGCCAGGCAGATAATCTACCGGTAAAAATGGAAGTGGCTGGCGAAGTGAATGGTGAGAAGACTTTTTCCACCGTCACTTATGATTATACAAGCAAGGTAAGTATTGAAGCCCCGATGTAAAATCATGATAAAAAAGAGAGACTGGTGAATCCAAGCCACCAGTCTCTCTTATTATTAAATGGAAATACCGATAATTAATTCAATCCTTTCGCTCAGACTTTGATATGTTTTTGCTTATCGCAATAAATAGTCACTGCCTGGCGGACAAATTCAGCTCCCCCCTCACGGATGCGTTCGTAATTGATGGCGAAACGAGCATCTGACACCCACATATCTGCCAGGTTGCGCAGGAATTCTGTATCGCATTTGTAAAAATATTGATTGATATAAGCATGGTAATCACCGATCGCCTTTTGAACACCCGGGTTATCGGGAAGGAGGTTGGCCTCTTTACCGACCATGCGCACAGCAATTTTTCCGCCCTCGACTTTTATTGCATCCTTCTGCTCTTTGGAATAACTTGCCCATTTCCTTTGGGATTCCTTGTACTGAGGAGTGTTTCCCCAGCGCTGGCGGGTTTCCTCTTCGTATTTGGTCTCATCAAAACCTTCAAATAGCTGCTTATCGTCCATTTTCATATCTCCTTTTATTGTGGCAATGGTGTTTTCTATAGTAGTGATCAAGTGGGCTAATCGCTTTGATCTTATTTGCAGAGCTGTTCGATGCTTCTCCAAAGAGCCTAATAAATCGAAATCCGGACTGCTCATGATGAGCCGAATCTCATCCAGGGGAACTTCCAACTCACGGAAGAAGAGTATCTGCTGCAGGTGTAACAGACTTTCCTGGTCATAAAAGCGATAGCCATTACTGACTGTTCCCGCCGGATTTAACAAGCCGATTTCATCATAGAACCTTAAGGTACGAGTGGTTACGCCGGCTAACTCTGCGATTTCCTTTATTGAATAGGTCATTCTTTTACCTGAACAAATAAGATCATACACCTTAACGTAACGGCAATGTCAAGAGGTATTTGGGATTTTATATAAGAATCACGATTTCACCGCAGAACGAAAAACGATGTTCCAAACTGATTAAAACGAACTTAATAAATGTCATATTTACTTATTGACATTTATCATTTGCTGTGGGATAATCTTGCAAATTAACTCCTGTCCCGGGGACAGAAATAATCCAGCGGCACCGATTTCATTACCGCCAGGGGCAGTGATAAATCAAATGAACCCCGAAATCCATTACCAAACCGGGTGCCACTTTTAATAACCTAACAGCAACTAATAACCCTGGAGCGGTGTTAAATGGACTAACCTCTCATGAGGTCTATTCCATAAAAGGAGGTGATTGGAAAGGATTTATACGTAACCAAAGCAATACTTTCGAATAATCAAAATCCAAAGGAGTGAAGAAAATGAAAAAGAGTTTATTGAGTGTATTCTTGTTAGGTGCGATGATGTTAGCTTCCTGCGCACCTGCAGCTGCCCCGACAGCAGCGCCCGCTGCAGTAGCGGCCACAACCGCACCGGTAGCAGCAAAAGAGTTGAAGGTTGCTTTACTGGCCCCGTTGAGCGGTCCAGTGCCGACCTTCGGCGCCTCCACCCGCGATGGCTATTTAATGGCCGTGGAAGATGCAAATGCGAAAGGCGGCGTGTTGGGGATGAAAGTTGTCTCAGTAGTTGCTGACAGCCAGTGCACCGCTGATCCGGCTGTAAACGCGGCGAACAAAGTCATCGATGTTGACAAAGTCAATTACATCGTTGGTGAAGTTTGCTCCTCGGCATCCATCCCTGTTTCTGAGGTTGTCCAGGCAAAACATGTGGTACAGATCAGCCCAACCTCCACCAATAAGAACGTTACCCTGAAAGCGGATGGAACGGTAAAAGAGTATGTATTCCGCGCTTGCTTCATTGACCCCTTCCAGGGTTTGGTGATGGCAAAATTTGCCCTCTCCAAGGGTTTTAAAACAGCCTTTATCATGTATGACAAAGCTAATGACTATGTGCTCGGCTTGGCTGAAGCCTTTGAGAAGACATACACGGAAAATGGCGGCAAGGTAGTTGGCAAGGAAGCCTATACCGGTAAAGATACTGATTTTTCTGCGATTCTTTCGAAAGTAGCAAGCAGCAAAGCGGAAATGGTTTTCCTCCCCGATTACTATAACATCGTTAATTTGGCGTATGCCCAGGCCAAGGAAAAAGGCATTACCGCTCCATTCATGGGCGGCGATGGATGGGATTCAGCCGATTTGGATAAGAAAGCCGCGGATGGCGGTTATTATTCCAACCACTACTCCCCGGATTCCACCGCCCCGCTCACAGTTGATTTTGTCAAGCGCTATCAAGCGAAATACAATAGTGTGCCGGATGCATTAGCTGCCCTGGCCTACGATGCCACCAACCTGCTCCTGGCTGGCATTGCCAAAGCGGGTGTGGATGATCCTGTAAAGGTAAAGGATGCACTGGCTGCCCTCACCTTGGATACGGTATCTGGAAAAGTTTCATTTGATCAATTCCACAACCCCGTTAAAGCTGCAGTCGTTCTGCAGGTTAAAGATGGAAAGATCGTATTCGAAGCATCTGTTGCACCCTAGCAATAGAAAGTAAATAACGTGTTAATGGGGCAATCCTATTAAGGATTGCCCCATTGCACTGAAATCTACAAATATTGAGGAAAATAACATGGTGGTCAGCAAAGCTGGAAAAAAGTCACTTCTCACCACAATCATCCAAAACCGCTGGTTGGGGAAATCCTTAATTATTCTTCTAGCAATTATTGTAATTATTAAACTATACATATCCCTGATAGCCGATCCATTGCTTTTTTTTCAGCAGGTGATTAATGGCCTGCAGCTGGGTTTTGTGTACGCGTTGATCGCCCTAGGTTACACCATGGTGTACGGGATTGTACGCTTGATCAATTTTGCACATGGGGATGTTTTCATGGCTGGCGCATTCGTCAGTTATTTCGCCATCGCACGCTACAACCTGCATCTGTGGCTAACCAAATTAATTCCCTCCATTCCTGATGCCATCTCTCTTCCAGTCGGTACCATTACAGTCCTGCTGGTATGCATGGCTGTCTGTGCACTGCTTTCCTTCACCATCGAACGGGTTGCCTACAAGCCATTACGCAATGCGCCGCGCATCTCAGCTTTAATTACAGCCATTGGCATTTCATTTTTTCTGGAATATTTCGGCGCCCTGAACTTTGTATTTACATCCAATTACATTACCAGCAAACGACCTTTTGAAGTGACCACCTGGTATTTTACCAATAGTGGATTAACTCAACTTCAAAAAGGAGTGACGCTCCCCGATAACGTCATTATTTTTTCTAATATATTTGTCATTATTGTATTAAGTTCATTATTTTTGGTATTCCTTCTGCAATTTGTTGTCCGCAAGACAAAAATTGGCAAGGCCATGCGGGCAGTGGCCTTTGACAAGCCGACCGCGCGTTTGATGGGGATCAACGTGGATGGGGTGATTTCCATTACCTTCATGATTGGCGCCGCGCTGGCAGGTGCTGCAGGAATGTTATACGGGATAGCTTTTCCATCCGTTTATTTTGCCATGGGAATCACACCAGGCTTAAAAGCATTTGTCGCTGCAGTATTGGGCGGCATTGGCAGCATCCCGGGTGCCTTCCTGGGAGCATTGATCATGGGCCAGGCTGAAGTAATGGCAGCAGCGTATATTTCCACGCCAATGCGGGATGCCATTGCCTTCAGCGTTTTGATTATTGTTCTATTGGTACGTCCAAAAGGCATTATGGGCGAAATCACCCGAGAGAAAGTATAGTCTTTATGAAAACAAAAAGATTTGATTTTCGCACATTATCGTTCATCATTGGAGCAATACTCCTATTTACGGTCATTCAACTCTTGATCAGTTTTGGATTGCTCAATGATTTCTGGAAAACCATCATTCTCCTGGCAGGTGTGATGGCAATTGTCAGCATCGGTTTAAACCTAATTTACGGAATCAATGGTCAATTTTCCCTTGGCCAGTTTGGTTTTTATGCCATCGGTGCTTATTCGGCTGCTGACATCACCTACCGCTGGACACAGCTGAATAGCACGCTTGGTCTGACGGTTGTTTTCATGTTAGCTTTATTGACCGGATTGGCAATCCTATTAGTGATGCGCCTGATTAGATCTTTGCGGGGTTTTGATGCGCTTTCTGCCTTTACTTTATATCTCGTCGTTGTGATCGCGGCGGCATTCGCTGCATTTCAAATCGGACCGCTGCTCGATCCGGCAGTTTCTGCGGTATTTTCTGCATTGCCCGGCGAAATAGGTCTAAACCTGGTCTTTTTGTTTGCAGTTCTTCTTGGCGGGGTAATCGCAATGGAAGTCAGTTTCCTGATCGGTCTGCCAATCCTGACGCTGGGTTCAGATTATTTTGGCATTGCCACACTTGGCTTCACTATTATTGTAAAAGTCCTGTTGGATAATTCTGATTCCATGTTTGGCCTGGTTGAAATGAAAGGTGCACGAGGGATGATCGGAATCCCAAAAGTCACCACCTGGTTTTGGGTTTTCATTTTCCTTTTCATATGCATCATTCTGATTCGTAACCTGTTAAGGTCTTCCTATGGGCGGGCGATCGAATCGATTCGTGAAGATGAAACAGCTGCCACAGCAATGGGCATTGATGTAGCCAACTACAAAATCCTAAGTTTTGTAGTTGGCAGTTTATTTGCAGGTTTAGCCGGCGGTTTGTACGCGCATGTCAACGGCTTTTTGCATCCGGATAATTTTAATTTCATCCGATCCTTTGACCCGTTAATCATCATTGTATTTGGCGGATTAGGAAGCATAACCGGAACCGTCGTGGCGTCCTTCAGCTGGGCTTTGTTCCTTGAAGGTTTTCTAAGGTTGGTCTTACCGCAAGGTTTTGAAACCTGGCGCTTTGTAGTTTACCCGGTGATGCTGCTGGTCATGATGCTGCTCAAACCCAACGGACTGTTTGGCAATTATGAAATCCCATTCCTTCAAAACATACTTCCACCTTTTAAGAAGAAGATTCAACCTCAAACCACACGAGCGGAGAAAACCGCGCGATGAATACTCCATCAGTGAACCCACAAATGAAAAGCACTTCAAAACAAAAAAAGACATCAGTACTGGAACTGAAACAATTATCCAGGCATTTTGGGGGTCTAAAGGCGGTCAATAAAATCGATATCGAGATCGAAAAATACAGCCTCACCGGATTGATTGGACCCAATGGTTCTGGAAAAACAACCATTTTCAATGTAATTACCGGTATTTATGAACCTACCGCTGGGGATGTGGTATTTGATGACCAGGTGATCAACGGCCTTGAACCTTTTGTTATCAATCAAATGGGCATTGCCAGGACGTTTCAAAATATCCGCTTATTCCCCAATTTAACTGTTCTGGATAATGTACGCATCGCTTATCATCCCCATATCGGTTACGACTTTAAAGACTCGATATTCCGAACTTCGAACTTCAACAACAAAGAAAAGGAATTGACCGAGAAAGCCCAGGACTTCTTATCAATTTTTAATCTGCAGGATCATCAGGGAAAAATCGCCAAAAACCTCCCTTATGGAGAACAACGACGTCTGGAAATTGCACGTGCCCTGGCCTCTTCCCCGCAACTTTTATTATTGGATGAACCTGCCGCCGGAATGAATCCACAAGAAGTGGTGGCATTAATGGACCTCATCCATTTCATTCGAGAACGTTTCAATCTCACGATCCTGCTCATTGAACACCAGATGAGAATTGTGATGGGAATTTGTGAACATCTCTTTGTGATGGATTTTGGCGAGGTGATCTGCCGCGGAACACCACAGGCTGTCCAGTGCAACCAGAAAGTGATAGAAGCGTACCTGGGTTTAGGCGCGGCTGAAATTACCAAGAGTTATCTAAGGAAATAAGAATCGATGATGCTTACTGTTGAAAATATCAATGTGCATTATGGCGCGATCCATGCTTTAAAAGGATTAAGCTTTTCGCTTGAAGAAGGTGAAATTGTTGCTTTGATCGGTGCAAACGGTGCCGGTAAAAGCACCACATTAAATACCATTTCCGGGCTGCTAAGAGCCACAAATGGAAAAGTAGTATTTCAAGATGAAGATATCAGCATGGTTCCTGCAGAGGAAATTGTAACAAAGGGGATTGTCCAGGTACCCGAGGGAAGAAAAATCTTTGGGACATTGACTGTATACGAGAACCTTGAAATGGGCGCCTACTCTCAAAAGAACAAACAAAAAATCCAGAAGAATATTGAATCAGTTTATAAACGATTCCCGCGTCTGAAAGAACGCCGCAACCAGTTAGGGGGCACGCTTTCCGGCGGCGAACAGCAAATGCTGGCTATCGCGCGGGGATTGATGGCCAATCCCAAGCTTATACTTTTGGATGAACCATCCATGGGTCTGGCTCCAGTATTGGTGGAATCCATTTTCGATATTATTTATTCCATTAATAAGCAAGGCACCAGCATTTTACTGGTTGAGCAAAATGCACAAATGGCATTATCGATTGCCAACCGTGCTTATGTAATTGAAACCGGCAAGGTAATTTTGGAAGGTGATGCGAAAAAATTGATGAAGAATCCAATGGTGATCGAAGCCTACCTGGGCGGAAAAAACTATAGTTGAAAGTGAATCAATATGTCAACCATTAAACGATTTTTGTTATTTTGCTTTTTGCCCATCATTGGCATGTTGTCTTACCCGTTGAATTACATTACTGAAGGTTTTATAGGCATGGTCATCGTGGCTGCATTCATCCTTGGTCTGGGAATGTTCGTCTGGCGTGGAAGCTCGCGTGCACTGACGTTTGCCATTTTCCTGAATGGCATGAATGTAATCATTCGTTTGATGATGCTGCTTTCCACAGTAATCAGTAAACAAGGAATAGTTAATATTCAATTTGGAATCGCTGGAATGCTTGGCCTGATCATTTCGTTTTATATTATGCTCAGGCTTGATCAGACGGATGTGCGCAAATATGTTGAATCAAAAAATTTGGGATCAAAAAAGTCTTCCTAAACCAATAAGCATAGAAAATATTCAGACCGCCTTAAAATTAATAAGGCGGTTTTTATTTTTAATCAACTGAAATAAACACGAAATATCTATCAAGCCACGATTCAATTGTTAGGATAGATGATCAATACTCATGACAATCCCAGCCACTATTGGGGTCGGAAGATTTTTTTTACAAGGCCTGCACTCATAAAGTGTTGCTAGTGTGTTTAAAAGTAAAATCCAATGATCTGGTCATTAAAAAGAGAAATATTGTTTCATTTTCCTTTGATAAAATATTCCTCTTCTTGAATGGTCATCCAGGAAATGCATAACTTGAAAATCAATATTACTAAAAAGATAATTATCTTTATTTGGTTTTAAAACTGAACACTTTCAGCCGCAAAGGAAACCCATTATTTGCGCGCAGCCATAGTTTTAACATAGTTCGCAAAGTCATTTTTGAGCATTGGGTTAATGTTCTTCGGAGTGAAAATAGTATATTTAAAAACCCCCAAATGAAAATATAGAAAAAACAATTGACAAATACATAATCCAGATTATCATTGAAGGAAATTATTTACATGGAGAAACATAATGGCAACCGACAAAGTAATTGTAGAAAACTATTTCAGCCGATTGAGCGAAACATTAAATACCCTTCCCCGCGAACCAGTTCTTAAAACGATCGAGATCCTGCGTGAAGCCCGCAAGAACAAAAAGATGATCTTTTTGTTTGGCAATGGCGGCAGCGCATCCAACACCTCCCACATTGTCAACGATCTAATAAAAAACTGCCGAACAAAAGGCGAACCGGATTTCCGCATTCTTTCCCTGAATGAAAATACCGCCACGATGACAGCATACGGCAATGATTATGGCTATGATTCTGTATTTGAAGGTCAGCTGCGTTCTTATGCGAATCCAGGTGATGTGGTCATTGCGATGAGCACCAGCGGCAACAGCCCCAATGTGATCAAAGCGCTGGAAGCAGCCAGGGAATTGAAACTGGTCACCATTGGTTTCACCGGAACGACTGGCGGGAAGATGAAGGAAATGGTGGATGTTTGTGTAAATGCCCAATCAACCTGGGCTGGTGTGATTGAAGACGTGGGTATCGTTCTTGGACATATCTTCACAGTCATTTTTATGGAAAACAATGACATGGTTGCAGAAAAGATGATGGCGAAATAGAAACCCAATAGCAAAAAATAAAAAAATCCACCAAGTGGTGGATTTTTTTGTTGGCAGTTTCAACGTTATTCTTTACCACCCCAGGTAAGGGTATTACCACAGGATGTGCAGGTTGCAGTACTCTTGCCAGTCTTTTCATCCACTTTGATCTCCACATTGCCACCCATTCCATCATCCCCACCCCCGCAGGAACAGCGCCGGTAGACAGAAAGGATCTTATCGCCGAATTTGATCACCTGGAATTCACCTTTGGGTTTTTTCTCTTGTTTACTCATACTGTTACTCTCTGATAATAAATTTGCAGATCGATAAATAATTATAAATCAAATTAAAAAGAAAGAGGCGGCTAATTGCCGCCTCTTTACAACTAACTTGCTCGGACTAGCGGAGCATCTTGCTGACGAAGGCCAGCACGGAACCAGTGAAACCGAAGTCGGTATCACCGAAGGAGCTGCCAGCCCATGCGGGATTCAAACCACCGAGAGCGGTGTAAGTGAAGCCAGCGAGGAAGGTGAAGAATAAACCGTTCAGAATGCCACCGAGCACAGCACCCTTCCAACCACCGGTCGCGTTACCGTAGATACCAGCGGTACCACCCACGAAGAAGTGGATGATCATGGAGGGCAGGATGACGCCACCGAGGCGGCCACCAGCTGCGATCTGAGCGAACATGGCGATCAAACCACCAACGATGGAGGTCAGGTAGCCAATGAGCAGAGCGTTCTGAGCATAGGGGAAGACGACTGGGCAGTCCAAAGCGGGGACAGCCTGGGGGACGATCTTGGCGGAGATACCGCGGAAGGCGGGAACGATCTCGCCCAACACGGTGCGCACACCCAACAGGATTACGCCGATACCGCCAGCGAAGGTGAGTGCCAGCACGAAGCTGCGCAGCCACCAGGGGCTACCAAGGATGCCATTTACATCCACACCCTTGCCAAGGCCGATGAGGCTGACGAGGACGAAGATGATCAGCATGACAAATCCCATGGCAACCAGGGGTTCGCGCATGAAGCCGATCCAGGCGGGAAACTTGATCTTCTCGGAAGATTCCTCGGGTTTGCCAACGAATTGGCCCAAGAAACCAGCGCCAGCATAGGAGATGGTGCCAAAGTGACCCATGACGAAGTCCTTGGAACCGATGACTTTTTCGGTGAAGGGAGCGGACATGGCCGGGAAGAGGACCATCATGACACCAGTGATCAGGGAGGAAACTGCAACCAAAAGGACGGTGTTAGCAGCAAACATGGGGATCATGGAAAGCATACCAACAGTTAACACTGCTGCAAACAGAGTGTGATGGCCGGTCAGGAAGATGTACTTCCAGGGGCTGAAGCGGGCGATGAGGATGTTAAGGATGAAGGCGAAGAGGAAGACCCAGGCGGTTAATGGAGCCAGGATGGGGTCTTTGTTGATAACGCCCACGAAAACCTCATTGACGGGCAGGCCGGCATTGGGGATGGCCAACACTTTGTTGAACAGGTCACCCAGGGGAACCACGGTGTTGACGACAATACCAGCACCACCACCAATAATAATGAAACCAATAATGGTTTTGAGGGTGCCGGCGACGACCAATTC
Source organism: uncultured Anaerolineaceae bacterium (assembly GCA_964571135.1). Classification (GTDB taxonomy): domain Bacteria; phylum Chloroflexota; class Anaerolineae; order Anaerolineales; family Anaerolineaceae; genus CAZMZW01. Next base: position 182,049 of record CAZMZW010000001.1, read on the forward strand.
GAAGGGTTTCTTAAGAGCAAGCAAACCCACGAGTGCGATCAAACCGACGAGAACTGCGGCATTCGAAAGAATTGCCTTTAAAGCATCAAGAACTGCTGTCATTGTTTATTACTCCTTATGATTTTTTAGAACTTTTTTATAAACGGGGATGAGTTTCTCTTCAATTTCTTTTTCACTGAAGAGGTTTTTGACTTCAACGACTTCGGCACCCAAGTCCATCAGGTTTCTTGAAAATTCGCTAGTGGTCACATAAATATTAATACCTGTCTGGCGGGCAGTGCTTGTATCCAAAACCTCACACTGCCAGGTGCCTTCTTTGAACCCACCCTTTTTTAGTACATTATCAACCCCCATTTTAACCAACAGCCCGCTACCCAAACCCATACCACAAACGCATCCTATTTTAATCAATCTTAACTCCTTAAAACGAAGTTGTGACGATCTGAATTACTGTGCGAGCAGGCCAAGAACAAAGGCAACAGCGAAGAAGATCAGCGCCATCATTCCTTCGGTCATGCCAACCACTTTCTTTCCGGCTTTTTTATCTGCCATAGTGTTTTTCTCCTTTCTTTTAAGATATTTGGTAACGGGCGGGTTACCCTAAAAATAAACGAGCATACCCAGTTAAATAATAACACGAGTGTCAAGCATTCGTTTCGCTGGATTTGCTCCAAAATATACTCAGCAGGTCTTCTTTAGTCTTACAGGCTTTGATCTTTTTGATATTCTCCTCATCACCCAGCACGGAAGCCATTTCGGCCAGACCCTGGATATGCTGTTTGTGGTCAATGGCAGCCAATGCCACCACCAGATAGACCGGATCGTTATCCACATTGCCGAAGTTCACAGTGTTCTTCAGGCGCAGCACAGCAATGCTGGCTTTGATCACACCATCTTCGGGGCGGGCATGCGGCAGGGCAATGCCTGGCGCCACAACAATATATGGGCCAAATTCTTTGGCCACCCGGATCATTGCATCTGAAAAACGTTCTTCCACCGCGCCATCAGCAAACATCAGTGTGCCGGCAGCACGGATGGCTTCCTGCCAGTCTTTTACTTTCACATCAACCGCAACAATATTGGGACGTACCAGATCACGTAAATTCATTATTTTTCTCAATGCTTTCTAAAAAGGTTTTGTTATGTAGACCTTGCCAGTTTCAGCGATGGATAAATTTTCGCAATCCTTCCTTGTAAACTCTTATTTTTTTTTGCAAACCAGTGTCTTACTAAACCCCCGATTTAAAATGGTTTTTATCAATACATAAATTATAGTGGAAAAGAAAAAAAAAGCAAGTTAATCAAGACTGAATTTCCGAAATAAAAATCATGAATTTCACATGCCAATTTAGATATAATATGGAAGAGATGATCAAATTATATTGTTTTAGGAAAGAGAAACGATCTGCGGAAGCATTATTGGAGTATTCTTCATAGTTATGGGTATTGCGGAAATACGAACAGAGCGGGGAACGACTTTTTCCAAATCCATGCGGGAAGTGACCGGCGCGGAAGCGAGAACCCAGGGATTAATTGCTATTATTATTGGAGCGATAATTCTTGCTTTTTTTTATTTTTACAAACCGTTGACAGGCAACTGAAGGCATTGAACTTCACCAAAAAAACACTATAATGATAGTAGCGGTCTGAAAAGAAAGGTCTTTTTATTATAGTTGGCACGGTTTGTGCTACTTTATAGGTAAGTATAAGGAGGCAGTATGAAAAATAAATTCGGAATTCTTATGGCAGTCGCCATGCTGGCAGTATTGGTTGTCCCGGTAAGCGCGTCGCAATCCAAATTAATACCCGCCATTGAAATTATCAGTGTGGTGCAGAATCAGTCTGTCACCATCCGGACATACAATTTACCAGGCAATGACATTATCAATGTGCGCATGGGTTTAAATGGCACCTTGGGAATTGGCGGCATACTGGTAACCAGGCTCGCCACAAATGCCGGCGGTAGTTTCCTGGCGACATTCCACATCCCCCCGGAATTGCAGGGTCAGCAGAGGATATCCATTCGTCTGGAAAGCACGATCGCACGATACGACCCGATTTATGACTTTTTTGATAACATCACGGCTGCAGTGGTGCCGAGTTATTACTCCCCCACAGCTTATCCATACGCAGCGACACCCACCTGGAGAGGCATCCAGGCAGGAATGCCCCGTTTCGATATCTACGGTGTTCAAAAATCGTCATCCATTTATGTAACCCTGATCAATTACCCGGCCAACCGCGATTATGGTGTCTACATGAAAGATGGTCGTTCCGCTTATACCACCTGGTACAGTGTTACTGCTTTTAACAGCGCATCTGGCGGAATCTTTAATGCCGGTCCATGGAATATTCCTGAACCACTGAAGTTCAGCCCGATGATAGCAGTAAAGATCTATGATACCTCGAGAAAGATCTTTACTGTCAATTTGTTCTATAACGAATAAGGTTTACAGAAACCGAATACTAATGTGCAATCCCCGTTTGAGCTTTCAAGCGGGGATTTTTATTGGCAGGATTAATGAGATGTTAATCCTCTATAAGAAAACTCAAGGTTACAATAGAAAAAATAGGAGAGAAAATGGCTGATGGTGTCATCGTCAAGCAAGATAGCGAATTCCGCACCCAATTCTGGGCTGAAGCGGAAGCGGGCGGCGCGAAAGGAAAAATGGAAAGCGTGGAGCATGTGCATCAGCTCAATCCGTACAGCATGATGCTCTCCAGCCTGGGTTCGTGCACTGCCATTGTTTTGAATACTTACGCACAGTATCATCACCTGGCATTGCAGGAAGTTGAAATCCGTTTGCAGTATAAACGCAATTATCAAAAGGATTGTGAGACCTGTGAAGAAGTGGGCAACTACACTGAGGAAGTTACAGAAGAGATCCTCTTAAAAGGAACGCTAAGTGAAGAAGAACGCCAAAAGCTGCTGCATATTGCACACGCCTGCCCGATCTACAAGATGTTTAAAGAGGGCATCCCGATTAAAACCAGCCTGCTGATTTAGCGGGGGATGGAATAGAAGGATTATTCATCAAAAAGATTAAACGAAAAAAGGCGTAAACCATACGCCTTTTTTTTCGTTTGATTAAACTGAAGAAATCAGACCCCCAGTATTGTCTTCAAAGCCGTTTTTTGTTCAGGGGTTAGCCCTTCAATGTCATCAATAGCGGGACCTTTGTATAAATCACCACGCTTATCCCCGATGTTTCCCCAACCAGCAGCGCGCAGCAGCGGCCAGGGTCCGCCCTTGAGTTTTAATTGATCCGCAACTTTATAAGCTGCATTGATGATGTCCTGGTTTGTTTTTTTGGCAAGTGCCATTTTTTGCAATTGACTGGGTGTTGCATTGAGCATACTTAACTGGTCATCCTTTTCAATATTAACCATACAGCCTCCTCATGTTTTTAATTGATATGAATATAATAGCATATCCGTAAGGATTTTGTTGAATTAATTACAAAATTCGGATAAGATCACGCCAAAAAAGTGAGGTAATAATTGATGAAAACGTTACGTAAAGAAATCTGGTTCCAAATCCCCAGCCGGCGCGGGTTTGTAAATATCACTCCGCAGGTGCAAAAATGCCTGAGCGAAAGCGGTATACGTGAAGGGCTGTGCCTGGTGAATGCCATGAATATCACTGCCAGCGTGTTCATTAACGATGATGAAAGCGGGCTGCTCTCTGATTTTGAAGGATGGCTGGAAGGGCTTGCGCCGTATGAACCTATCAGCCACTACCGGCACAATGATACCGGTGAAGATAATGGCGACGCGCATCTCAAACGCACGATCATGGGGCGGGAAGTTGTGGCGGCGGTCACTAATGGAAAACTGGATTTTGGCACCTAGGAGCAAATTTTTTACGGCGAATTTGATGGACGAAGAAAGAAGCATGTGTTAATTAAGATCATTGGGGAATGAACAAAATTATAAGAAATGCTGATGGAATACCAATACATCACCCCCACCTTCACCCTTCGACAAATGCTCAGGGCAAGCGCCCCCAGCAGGGTTCAGGGCAAGCCTATCCTTCCTTCGAAACGCTCTGCGTTTCCTACCCCACACTTCGTGCGGGGCAGGTTCGTACCCTACGCAGATGCACCATGTAGGTGCTCTGCTTCGGATATCTCCGCACTACGCTCATGCGTAGTGCTACGAGAATGCTTCGCGATCCCCCTAAAAGGGGGAGGAATACGCATTCGATTTTACTTTTTTGCTGTCGGAGCAGGAGGTTGAGGTGTAGTTGAAGCGGGCGCCTGCCCGGCGATGGGTCCCAGATATTTGGCGTCCCCCAATGCCAGGATGGGGATCAAGATATAAGGGAATAAAACCATCAGGCAGCCGAAGGATGTATCCTTGCCAAAGACTTTAGCCAGGTCCAGCATCATTGCCACCACGATCACCAGGTTCACACCGGGAATGAACATAAGCAGCAGCCAAAACCACTCGCGGCCCAGGATCTCCAGTTGAACCAGGGTGCTGTAGATGGGGATGAGGACGGCCCAGCCGGGTTTGCCAGCTTTGGTGAATAATTTCCAATAACACACAAGATAAAACAGGGCAATTATTAATGAAATGAAAATTGGGATGATCATCCACCAAGATGAACCATCAAAGCGATAAGTGTAAGTCATTGATTTCTCCTTATAAAATATTATTAATTATATATCCCAATTAATAAACTAGTGGGTCGCGCAAGCGATGCAAGGGTCAAATGCGCGCACCACCCGGCCAACGGCTTTTTCCAATTCCAGGTTGATCGTGTCAGCGGTGATGTATCTTTCGGCTGCCACACGCAGGGCGCGTTCGATGGCGAGCATATTGTGCACGGTGGGGATGATGAACTCACCGCTGGCGATCTTGCCGCCCTCGACGACGTAATGATGGATGAGCGGACCGCGCGGGGCTTCCACCAGCCCGTAGCCCTCACCGTCGTGCGGGGTATAAGGCAGGGAGGGATCTTCGTTGTGCAGAGGCTCGCTCAGCATTTCCATGGCGCGTTCGATGGTATAGACCAGCTCAACTCCGCGGCACAGATCAAAGAGCAAAATAGGGTGGGCAGGCCGCCCAAAGCTTTCAAATATGAATTGTAGGTATTCATCTGCACGGGAAGTGCCCATTCGGCGGGTCATATTAGCCCGTGCCAAGGAATTGGCGCGCATCACCTGCCCCTGGTAAGAGGTGCGCCCGGCAAAGGAATAGTCCGTTTCTTCAAAAGTTAAATGCTCGCGGAAATGGCGGGGAGAAAAGGTCTGGCAGCAGACGCCCTCGGGTGCCAGGACGCGGATCTCGTTGCTATCATAATCCGGGCATTCATCGCTGGTGGAGGTGATGTAATGAGCCGGGGCATCATCCCCCCACGTGCCGATGCGCTCTTTCATCTTAATGGACATTTGCCAGTAAAAATCAAATAATTCGCAGGCAACCGGAAGCATACGCTCCAGCTTCTGGCGCATGGCTTCCGCCGCTTCCGGCAGTATCCCGCTTGAAACTCCGCCGACCACAGCCTTGACCGGGTGAATGAACTGCCCGCCTGCCAGGGTGATGAGATTAGTGCCCAACTGGCGGATCTGCAGAGCACGGCGGGCGATGTTGAATTGGGTTTCCTTATTGGCTTCCTCTTCGGTCACATGGAACAGGCTGTCCACCCCCAGCCTATCAGGCATGGTGAAGATGAACAGGGAAGTGGATTGATTCTGCAGCATTTGCCCAAGCAGCAAGAGGGAGCGGATCCTGCGTCCCAGCGGAGTGGGGATGACCCCGTAGGCATCCTCCAGGGCTTTCACGGCGGCCACATGATGGGCAGTGGAACACACTCCGCAGATACGAGGCACGATCACGGAAATTTGTTCAGCCGGCACACCCTGCACCATGTAGTTGAATCCGCGCGCTTCGTTAGCCTTGAAGCGGGTGGAAAGAACCCGGCCTTCGCGCACTTCAATTTCCACGCTGGCGTGGCCTTCTATTCGGCTGAGGGGAAAGGTGAGAGTGGGCATTAGAGGATTTTTTCCTTGGGGCGGGGAGCTTTGCCGGGAGCGGAATAATCCGAGAACTGAAACAGGAAGAGGGCCAGCTGAGGGGAGACCAGCGCTTCACGCAATTCTTCACCGGGCACATCGGTGAGACTTTCAAACACACGCTGGATGCTTTCCAGCCAGGCGTGGGAATCCTTATCAATGAGAATATCCGAGGGTCCGCGGCAGCCCACGCAGGGGTGGCCGGGACGCGTGCAGAGAGCGCGGCAGCCTCCGCGCGTGGAGGAACCCACACACAGGTAACCTTGGTTGATCAGGCAGATCTCGGGATCCAATTCGCCGGTCTGAAAACCCAGCAGGTGAGCTGGACGCAGGTCTTTGAGCTTCTTGCGCCCGCATTCCTGGCAAACCACTTTGCTCACCGAAAAATCGGGCGGATTGAGCAAGGCAGCCATGAAGAGTTCCGGCGTTGGCGGACAGCCGGGTAAAAACAAATCCACATTGACAAAGGAATCCACCGGCTGGGATTTGGGCAGGAGGCGGGGGAGGTGACGGCGTTCTGATTGGGACATGAACAGCGCGCGCACATCATCGCGGTTGCCCAGATTGGCCACCCCGCCGGAGATGGCGCAGGTTCCTACGGCAATTACTTTTTTGGCGCTTTTCACTGCGCGGCGCAGATTGTACAGGTCATCATCAGACCGCACCCCTCCGCTGATGAGCAGAACTTCCACTTCAGGGACGTCATAAGCGGTTACCACCAGGGGCATATATACCAGGTCAAAACGCTCCACCCATTCCTGGGCATTCAGCAGCGAAACCTCACAACCGGCACAGCCGGAAAGCTGCAACACCGCAAAACGGGGGAGGGAGGGAGAATCCATTGATCTAATTATACATAAGTGATTTTAAAATACTTAATAATGATAGTGTCTTATTAAACGTCTTAAATAAAAACAACAGGAATATTCGATATTCCTGTTGTTAAAACCTGTTTAAGAAAGAAAGATCACACCCAGCACATATGGCAGCAAGGCCAGGAGGCCAAGCGGCAGCTTTTTCTTTTGCCTTGAATCGGGATTGTCCCAAGTGAATAGATAGAGTGCCAGACCGATGGCTAATAACCCGCCTGCAAACAGGATGAGCACTGACCAAAGCGGATGGAAAGAGGTCGGCAGGTTATACGCCAGTCCACGGAAGGCAGCCATGGCATGTGATGTGGGCAGCAACAAGCTGAATTTTGCCAAAACGGGAGGCAGGACGCTGGCTGGCATCATCAAACCACCAATTAACATGGAGGGCAGAAAGACCAATTGACCCAACAACACGGTCATTTGTGAACTGGAACTGACCACGCCGATCAATAAACCCAACCCACCACAGGCAAAAATTGTCACAATGAAAACAAGAATATAGTAAAGCCAATTGACTGGCAGGACCGCTTGAAAGAGCAATGGTGCTGAGAGGGTGATGATTATGCCAATCACCACCAGGTGAAAGAATGCCGAAATCAGGGGGATGGTAAGAATGGAGGATGCCGGGACGCCATTGATCCAATAACTGCGGAATATACCGGCTTTGCGAGCATTCACCAGAGGGTCTGGCAGACTCAAAAGCAAGCTGGCCAGGATTGCGAATATGACCATAGCCGGGATCATGGTTTCCTTGAATGCGGGATTTACCGCAGTCATTAATACACCTAAAAATAAATAGACTGCCAGTGGAAATAGATAGGACATAAATAGCAAAGTGCGGTTACGGATTCCGGTGCGAAATTCAAAAGAAAAGTGATTAATAAAGGCGTTCATTTGGCACCTCCTGTATTGGTGATCTCAAGGAAGCGGTCTTCCAGTGAGGGGCGCTCAATGCGCAGGTCGATCAATTTATCTTTCTTTTTTTCAATATAAGAAAGGATCGCAGACACGGAAGTGCCAACATCTGTTGAATAATAAACCGAATACTCTTCCTTGAAAAAATGCTGGGTAATAGCATTAAAAACAACGCTGGAATGTTCCAGACAATTCTGATCGGTGCGCACGGTGATCTTGCTCAATCCAGCTCCGCTGGCAGTGATCTCAAGCGGTGTGCCGGTGGCGACGATCTTTCCTCTTAACAAGATAGCGATGCGGTCAGCCATTTCTTCGGCTTCCGCCATGTCATGGGTGGCGAGGATGATGGTGGTACCGGCTGACTTTAGCTCGCGCATTAGGTTATGCAAAGCCTGGCGTGATGCCACGTCCAAACCGGCGGTTGGTTCATCCAGGAAAAGCACCTGGGGATTATGCGCCACAGCCAGAGCCAGAGCCAGGCGTCTTTGATTTCCGGCGGATAGTTCAAGATACTGCGCCTGTTTTTTGCCGGATAACTCCAAGCGGTCCAGCAGGTCAAGACGCGGAGCAATCTTGTGATAAGCACAGAATAATTGCATGGCTTCATCCACACGGATATTCTCCGGCAGGCTGGACGCTTGAAGCTGAACTCCGATGCAGTTGCGCAGCTGGCGGAATTGACGGGTGGGGTCGATGCCTGCCACACGCAGAGATCCGGCGTCGGGGGTGCGCAGACCTTCCAGGCATTCCAGGGTGCTGGTTTTTCCAGCTCCGTTGGGTCCGAGCAGGCCGAAAATTTCCCCATGCTTTACTTCAAAGGAAATATTGTCAACTGCTGTAAAAACGCCGTATTTCTTACAAAAATTTGTAACTGATAGATCAAACTCTTTCATGATTTCTCCCTATTAAATAAACCTGATAATTACTAATTATATAGGAACGGGATAAAAAAGAAAACCAAAAATATAAGTAGTTATCCCGGACTATTCCTTGATGGCTTTTGTTAATTGCAAGAACACATCATCCGTTTTAGCCGCCATGATGAAATCATTGAGGGAAAGGCCTTTGACCTTGTGGGTACGCCAGGAAAGGAGTGCCCGTCCCCAGGCGATAAAAATAGCGGGGTGATGGTTTTCTTCTTCTGCTACTTTGCCCACCTGTGCGGTAAATTCCAACGGGCCGGCGAAATCCTTGAACTCAAAGCGTTTACCGATGCCTTTTTCACCCTCGTTCTCGATCACTTTCCAGCCCTCCACTAGGGGGAGGTATTTTTCGATCTCCTTATCGCTCAGCGGATTTTCCCCGGGGATGGGTTCTTTGCATTTGGCATGGAGCAGATCAAGCATGGCAACCTCAATAATTATGGATTTAAATTAGAGTATATCCTGTTTTCTTGACGGATAAAGAGGGCAGTGGTACTATTGGAATTCATTGCGGGGTAGAGCAGTGGTAGCTCGTCGGGCTCATAACCCGGAGGTCGTTGGTTCGAATCCAACCCCCGCTACCTATGAACCGTCCGAAAGGGCGGTTTTTTATTATGGTAAGGAGATTAGGACTCATAACTCTGTGGTCGTGGGTTTACCCTGAAGGGTATTTTGCAAACTTAACAAATCCCACTCTCGCCATTTATGACAATAAAATGGGTGGGAAGAATTAATATCCTTGATTGAGGGCTCGCCCTTAAAGGAGCGAGCTCATTAAAATCCCACTTTTGCTATTTTTTACTTAAAGAGGCGAGGTTTTCATCATTGGTGTGAAATATCCTAAACTTCATTAAGAAATTAGATTCATAATTGTCGATAAAATGAATGATAATTTGAATCAACTGAGGTTTTTATGAAGAAATCCAATCGTAATGCTTTCATTGCTTTTCCTGTTCTTATTATCATTGGGCTCTTATTCGCTGTTGCAGGCAGCCAAGGAGGTAGCTCGATTGGCGGCATTCCTTTATTCGCTTTATCGGTGGGGTTGACCTTTCTCATCCAATGGCTCGCCTTTATCCCGGCTTATCGGCAGCAGACTGAAAAATTCTACGACATCACCGGGAGCATCACCTATATCTCGATCGTCACGCTTGCATTGGTTTTCAGCCCAGGCATAAATACGAGAGGGCTCCTGCTGTGGGCTCTGGTCGTAATCTGGGCAGTCCGTCTGGGCACTTTTCTGTTCCGTCGTATTCAAAAAGCTGGCAAGGATGATCGTTTTGATGAGATTAAACCTTCATTCATCCGTTTCCTCAACGCCTGGACCATTCAGGGCTTATGGGTAAACTTCACAATGGCGGCAGTGCTGGTAACCATCACAATGACGGCTCGGAAAGAATTGGATATATTTGCTCTGATTGGCTTCCTGGTATGGGTCCTTGGGTTCTCAATTGAGGTTGTGGCTGATGGCCAAAAAAGACGCTTCAGCGAAATTCCAGAAAAAAAAGACAAATTTATTCAAACTGGTTTATGGTCCCGCTCGCGCCACCCCAACTATTTTGGGGAGATCGTTCTGTGGATCGGTATCACGATCATTGCCCTGCCCTTGCTGCAAGGCTGGCAATGGGTTGCCCTAATATCTCCGATTTTCGTCACCCTGCTTCTCACCCGTATCAGTGGAGTCCCTCTGCTTGAAAAAAAGGCGGATAAAAAATGGGGCGGCCAGGCAGACTATGAATCCTATAAAAAGAGCACGCCCATATTGATTCCCCGTCTTTGACTAAAAACCTTTCATTTGACCTTTCCAGGGGGCAGGCTGGTGGGATAAAAATTCTTCCACGCTCGGACCTCCCAATTTACTCAATCGCCATATTCCGTAAAGATAACTGACGACCAATACAACAATGGTCACCGGCCAGCCCAACAAGATATTGGACCAACCCAGCAGATTGACATTCCCCTGTTGGTAAAGGGCATATTGAGCAGCCAGACGTACGGCAATGAAAACGGTCCACATCCAGGTGACCTGTGTGTAAGCCGGGCATATTTTTGGCAGCCAGTACCATTCCTTAGGCCAGGCGCGGGCCAGATGGCTGCTCCAGGCGGCCAGGGGTTTTCCTACCAAGATGGAAAGCAGTGCAGCTGCCAATAATGTGGCACTGGAAAGAAGTTCAGGCAAAAAGAAACTGGCTGCATTTTGGGTGTACCAGGCCAACCCTGCCGCAAACAAAGTCACTGCCAACCCGCTTAAGGCATAGTACCAGGATTGCTTTCGAACAAAGCGCAGCACCGTTAGAATCGCTGCCAATACCAAAGCTGAGAGCGCGGCTGGAACCAGACCGGCCAGCATGTTAACCAACGCATACAGCAGTGGTGGAAGAACCGCATCCGCCGTGTTGGTACGTCCGGAAAAAACGGTGCGGAATTCTTGTAAGAGCTCCTTCATTTTATTGATTATTTTAAATCAGGTGTGAGATGGTGCCATTTAACTAAAACGTCTTCCGTACCAAAAGCGCTTCCAGTCATTCTCACAGGTCTGCAAAGCGATCAGAGTGTACAGCGCCCCTGCCCAGAATCCAAGCACCATCATCAGGATCACCCAGATGACGGAAGGTAGGACTGCTTTTTCGCGAAAAACGATCCAGCAGGAAAACAGGCTAAATCCAACATATAAATCCACCAGCGAGACGATACCCCAGGGCATTGCCAGCAGCCTGGCTCCTTCACTTGAAAAATTTCCAATGGTAAATCCATAGATCAGAACAGCGGTCATCCCAATTAGACCCATGAGAGCAATGATTTTTGCGATTTTCATAAAAGCTCCTTTATCGGATAATGCGAAGTAAACGCAGGATGAAAATATAACGATTTCAAGACAATACAGTTCACGGTGTTCCTTCTGTTTAACTTTTTGAGATGCAGGCAAAGCCAACCACGCCCGGTCCGATATGTGCGCCCAAGATGGGGTTAATTTGTTCAAACCAGATTTCCCCATTCGGGAGAAACTCCTTGACTTCTTGCAGCAGCTCTTTAGCCCGCTCAGCCGCATCCGAGTGCAGCAAAGCTACCTTTTCATAAGGACTGTACTCATGAAGCAGTTCCACTAACCGTTTCATCGCGTGTTTCCGGGTACGCACTCGCTCGGCGCTGGCATTTCCATCATACATTTTCAATAGGGGTTTGATCTGCAGCAGTTCTCCGATCGTGGACATCACCGAATTCATGCGTCCGCTGCGGCGCAGGAAATGAAGGGTATCCAAAGCGGCAAAGACGTGCGTGTGTTTGATTTGTTCGTTGAGTGCGGCAAGAATCTCAGGGACGGTGAAGTCAGCCTGGGCAAGCTTCGCCGAAGTTTCGACCAGGAAGCCAGTTCCCAGACTGAGCTGCCGAGAATCAAATACTGTCACTGGAACGGATGTCGTTTCTCGTGCTGCAACCTGTGCCACATTCACAATTGCACTCAAGGAACTGGAGATGTGAATGGATAAAATCGCGCTTGCACCTTCATCCGCTAGCTCGTCATAGAGAGCGCGAAATTTTTGCGGAGAGGGTACAGCTGTGGTCGGCTGTTCTGAAAAAGTTGGTAATCTTTTGTAGAAGTCATCCCGCGTGATATCAATACCATCGAGGTAACTCAGGTTGCCCACATTGATATATAGCGGAACGACACAAATCCCGTATCGGGCTATCACCCCGGCGGGCAAATCACAAGAGCTGTCAGTCACAATCCGAACGGTCATATCTCCTGCTTAAAATACCAGTATGACTCCAAGTACTACTTCAATGGCCAAGCTGATAAGGTTGGATTGGGCGGTTGATTTGTCGAATACGATGGAGAATGCGCGCGCCACGGCAATCCCCAGATAACCAATACCAAGCATTTGGTATGCAACCGGGCCGAGAAACAACGGTGCAAAGCCAAGTGCGATGAACAATCCGCCGAAAATTGCACGGATCTCCGAAACGCCGCGGGGGCCATTGGCGGTTAGACCGGTGAAACCATAGACAGCTGTGGGTTTGATTAGGGCAAGTAGCCCTGTAGCTGAAGTTGCAAGTGCTGAAATAACTTTTAGAATCATCCAGATGTTCATTTTATCCTCTATTTTATACGTTCATATGAAGGGGCAGCCGCATCAGGCTGCTGGTTCTAACTTCTGACCAGTACTGTGCAGAATCAAGGCTGCCGCTTATGTCGTTGCTACCACCCCAAAGGTGACCTAGGTGAGGATGGATACTGCTGCAACGGCAGCGTATAGCGTATTTGACCGAAATCCTGGCCAGTTCCCAGAGACTCACCAATGCGTATGTCTTTTGGTAAGACGACCGATTAAAGACTTGGAGCGAAAATTCCAGAGAAGATCAACCATGCCAGGGTAGTTTTGGCCAGCAGGCTAAGCACAATGTATACACGCTCGCCATAAAGGTAGTCCTTCCAGGCTCCCACTTTTTTGTACTGAAGGAACATGTTCAAAGCAAAAATGTTGAAGAATGCAAAGAGGGTTGGGACAATTGCATAAACGAAGGCAGGCGGTTTGGCATCTCCAGAATTGACTGCCCCAATGAAGTATAGAAAAATAACGATCCATGGTGCGATCCCAGCAATACAACCGAAAATAAATGACGTCCAATCTGTCTTCTGGGTGTACTGGTTGTGGTATTCCATCATGATGCCGAACAGGTTCATCGAAGCATTGACAATAAACATAACAATAATACTTCCGATGTCATTAACCCCGACGAGTAAGCCAATCAAGACAATCATCAGGGAGGAGCTGAGGGCGTACTCATAAAACCGTACCGGGTTCATACCCTTCTTAAGTACTGATTCATACCATTTGAAACCAAAAGTAGCCAGAGAGAAATGGGCAACGGCAGAGAGCAACAAAAATATCGCTACTCCTATTCCTAACGGGAAATCAAATATCTGTTTAGGATTAGCTACCAGCCCACCTAATTGACGGTTAAAAGTCAGATAATTGGAAAAAACCGGGTAGGTTTCTCCAGGAGTGTCAACGATAAATGTGACTATGATCATGAATATACCCTGCACAAAGTGGAGAAAACCCATGATCAAGTTGAATCGACGTAATTTATTAATCTTCACATCTATTGTGGTGGTCGAACTTTCTAAAGCTGTTTCTTTTGTCATTTTACTGCTCCTAATTAGTTGTTCATTATTGTCTAAATTATTGTACCTGAGTTCCACGCCAAAACAAAATTACCTTCATTTGTGTACTATTTGCGAAGAAATCTTGGGATACTTTACTCTGTTATTTAAAAAGGTATAGAGAATCAAATTTGAACAGTAAAAACAAATAGCATTCAAGGATGATCATCTGAAATATTGCTTCATTTGCCCAAAACGATTTTTGTACGTGATATCCAAACGCCACGTGGAGGTAAAACCATTATTTGTTATCCCTCCCTTCTGCAACTCATTTTGTGTAAGATCGATAGTACTAAATCATTTAAATCTAATAATTTACTAATGTTTGAAAAAAGGGTTATGCAGTATCATATTTATATGTCAATCGAATCACCACAATATAAATCAATACGTAAAGAGAATCCATTTGAATTGCGACGATACGCCCCTTTTATTACGGCTGAGGTGAAGGTATCTGCAGCGGATTACAATGATGCCGCCAACCGCGGTTTTAGCCCGCTGGCTAATTTCATTTTTGGCAATAACATTGCTAAACAGAAGATCAGTATGACCGCGCCTGTCACTGCCACACCAAGCCCGGAAAAGATTGCAATGACCGCACCGGTGACTGTTTCGGGTGAAGAGGTTTACACTGTTGCATTCACCATGCCCCAAAAATACACCCTTGAAACACTGCCTGAGCCAATGGATAAAAACATTTCATTTAAAGAAAATCCTGATAAGACGATGGCTGTAATTCGCTTTGCTGGAATATTCAATCAAAAAAACTTCATGACGCATATTGCTCAATTACGTAATTGGATCAAGATGAATGGATTCAAAGAAGTAGGCGATCCACTTATAGCGGGCTATGACCCTCCTTTCACTCCCTGGTTCCTAAAACACAATGAAGTAATGATAGAAATTGGTAATTAAGCAAACAAATTTATCTCGAGATATATTTATGTATTTTGAAAGTTCAAAGCATTTATTTAACCAATAATTTTTTAATACAATGCAAAAAGGAAGTTGCATTATAAGATTGGTTATAGTTTAATTTGATTTTTATTGCACCTTTTAAGAATATCAAAATTTGATAGACAGAATAAAAAATAATATCAATAGTGGAAAAAACTTTAAAGATTATTGGGTTTCCCAATCATATGATGTTAAAACTATTCAGATTGAGTTTACACAGAGGTGTGTATGAAGCGCTGGATTTATGCGACCCTCCATCCAGAGATCTACCATGGATATGATCGTCAGCCGCCCTTTTTTGAGGGTTGGTATTATCGCCTGATCAATGCTTCTGAGGATAAGCGTTATGCCATCATTCCCGGTGTTTTTCTGGGCTCAAATGCACATGCATTTATCCAGGTATTGGAAGGGCACACACGCCGGACTGCTTATCATGTCTTCCCAATGGAACAATTCCAAGCAGACCGCCGAACCTTTGAAGTGCATATTGGTGAAAATATCTTCAAATTGGATGGTTTGAGTTTAGCATTGGAACGGCCGGGAACATTAGGAAAATTAAATGGCAAACTGAGTTTTCAAGGGGTGGAACCTTGGCCAGTGAACTGGATGTCGCCGGGTATTATGGGTTGGTTCGCCTGGATCCCTTTTATGGAGTGCTACCATGGGGTATTGAGCTTTGACCACAGCCTGCATGGTGCACTGAACATTGAGGGTGTGGAGCATTCTTTCTATGGCGGGCGTGGCTATATCGAAAAAGATTGGGGTAGGTCATTCCCATCCGGGTATATCTGGTTTCAAAGCAACCATTTTGAAACTCCAGGAATTTGCCTGACCGCATCCATCGCGATGATCCCTTGGCTGGGGAGGGCATTCCGCGGATTCATCATCGGGCTCCAGCTGAAGGGAAGACTGTACCGCTTTGCCACTTACACGGGTGCGCATACTGAACGCCTGGATCTTAAAAACGGCCGGGTGGAATGGGTAATTTCTGATCGGCGTTTCAGACTTGACCTGCAAACTGTTCAAGCTGGCGGTGGGCTGATCTATGGTCCTACCCGACAGGATATGGGCAAGCGGGTGGATGAGACTTTAGATGCTTCCGTGAGCGTACGCCTAAGTGAGCATAGCGGCAAAGTAATATATGAGGGCAGTGGCCGGCATGCCGGGCTTGAAATCAATGGTGATACCCGGCGTTTACTGACCAGCTAAACTCAATAATAATATTTGATTTTAAATTGATTCAAAACCAGGTTTTTCAAGAACCTTCAATTACAGTTCACTTTCTTGCGACACATAAATCGCTTAATCGAATAGAAAAAGTGGGAGTAATTAATGATTTGTTTCACCCTGGATAATAAATAAATCCTTTCACTTAAAGATCACATTCCCTGGTTTGGTGCTTTTCGGCTGAAATCGCTTTGACACTATATATCAATCATATAAACTAAAAACCAATATTGACATTTTTGCATATGGTGTATTTTCTTCAGAGTTTTACATCACCAGGTTCTTTTGAACCATGAATCAACAGGTATACCCGATAAGGGTAGCCTGAAGGTCTAAAGTCAGCGAAAGTTGATTCGAACTCATAACCTCGCAGAGCACACTCGAAGTGGGCGGAGGTCATTGTTTTGCCCCTGTGGGGTACAGGCGTCTCAAACTCCCGCTACTAAAATAATCCGCCCAACTGGGCGGATTTTGTTTTTAAGAGTGGTTCTCTGGACTGGCCGTTAGAACAAATGAATTCACTCCCCGCTACCAAATAAAACGACCGTCCCTTTCAGTGCCCCCGTTCTCGGGAACGCAAAGACCGCAGAGATGGTCGTTTTTGGCTTATCTATTCATCATGTACGTAGAAATCAGGATTTATTATAGAATTATCCTTAAGGACAAAAAATGGGTGGATTTAAGAGTGGTAAGTCAGGAACACACTTTTATATCTTGAAGGTAAAAGGATAATGCAGAGGTAGACGACGCTGGTCAGACAAAATCCCGAGCGTTGAAAATGAAGATACAGAAATGTTATACAATAAGTTCAGCGAGTCATAATTTCTTAAGTTGGATACCATAAGTGAGGCAACCCTTACCTTGAATGCGAATTTACAGTGTATGGAAAACGGGTTGATCCCGGCGCAGCACTAATCGCATGAAATAAATAGGTTTGGCGGGAGATTTACTATGCCACTTTTCTGGATCGGATTCATCATTGTCATTGTCGGAATTGTTCTCATCAGTTTCACGATTATTGCTGTTCGCTACTTTAGGGGAATTCGCATTGCCCGGAAGCGATTAATTTCTCTTGGCAGCCAGGTAATCGAGACGAGAAATGGACCTATCGAGTATGCACAAACCGGAGCAGGATACCCGGTGCTGGTTATACACGGTGCCATGGGGGGTTTTGACCAGGGATTGTGGGCCGCGAAAAGTTTCGATATAACCAAGTATCGGATTATATCAGTCTCCCGATTTGGATATTTGCGCTCCCCCGTACCGGAAACCCCCAATCTCAATATGCAGGCGGATACTTTTGCTGGTCTTCTGGATGTGCTTGGAATTAAGCGGGTGGCAGTCTTTGGTGTTTCAGCCGGTTCCACCTCGGCGATCAGGTTTGCCGCTCGTTATCCTGACCGGGTCTCAGCACTTTTGCTTCTTGGTCCTGATGCCCCAGGTGAAAAATATATGTCCATGCCGCCTAGATTTGTGTTCGATATACTATTACGAAGTGATTTTCTCTATTGGGCATTATTTACTTTTTTTGGAAAAAGCATGCAAAAAGTAATTGGTCTAGCCCCTGAAGGTTTTGTTCTCACACCTGAATACGAGGCGAAGGTCAGAATGATCCAGTTAGGAAATCTGCCGGTCAGTAAACGAATGGATGGAATGATACTCGAGTGCTACAATTCCCTGCCCGAATTAAAGGAGTCGGTAACTCCCTCCAGTCCATACCCATTGAACAATATCAAAACCCCGGTACTCGTTATCAATGCTGCAGATGATCCTATCTCTATTCCTGAGAATGTACGTCGGCTCGCGGAGCAAATGCCAAACATGACGTTATTTATTATGCCTGATGGTGGGCACTTCTTCTTTGGGAATGAAGAAGAAGTGCAGGCAGAAATTGTAAAGTTTCTGGGCAATCATGCGATTGAACCAGAACAGGCAACCGATTTGAGTTTTTAATCCAACCCTATTTTTAAGGATAACTTATGACGAAAATGTCGATCCGGGATATCTCTATGAACGTAAAAATTATTGGAGCCGGATATCCGTTGGTTCTTATGCACGGCGGTCCAGGTGCGGATCTCTTCACTATGATGTCCTTCAAACCGTGTTCAGATCAATTCACCCTGGTTTTCTATGATCATCGCTGTAACGGGCGTTCCAAAGGGGCAGAAGTCTCGACAATGACCTGGGAGAACTTGATTGCCGATGCCGACGCCCTGCGTGAGAAATTGGGCTTTGAAAAATGGGCTGTGCTCGGGCATTCCTTTGGCGGATATGTCGCCCTTGAATATGCGCTACGTTATCCCAACAGGTTATCTCATCTGGTGTTGGTCGATACAGGTGGTGACAGCCGTTGGGCACAGGAAAATTCATCAAAGGTCCTGGCACAGCGCGGGTTTAGCCCGGAGATTGTTCACCTTGCCAGGCGTTTTTTAAACGGCCAAATCGATCCTAAAGAGATGTTCCCAGATCTGATGAAGTTAGGAAATGCATACACGTATCAAGTCAGCTTCAGGCTAATAGTTCACTTAATTTACTTGGGATTAATGTCAAAGCGGCGTCCTGAAGCCCTTATCTACGGAGCAACCCATTTTCTAAAGGGTTGGTCGGTAATGAACCGCCTCAACGAGATCAAGGTACCCACGCTGATAATTGCAGGTCGTGAGGACTTCCAGTTTCCCCCCGAACACCAAGAAGAACTCGCTTCGGGAATACCCAACTCGCGTCTGGTGATCATCGACCAAGCCGGTCATAATGTACAGGATGAGCAGCCAGCCAAAGTCCAAAGGGTGCTTAGGGATTTTCTTTCAGCCGCCAATGTCGAAAATACCTGATAGCAGTGCAATATTCAGGCTCAATTTTAAAATGGATTAGAAGTTCTTTCCGTGAACATGAAGAAAATCCTTCCAGGGTCGTTAGTTCTTGGTGGAATCATCGCTTTAATCCACCAAGCATTTACCAAGGTGGATTCGTCAAAACCAGCTCGTAAACCCTCGTCTGATACTGCCATTGAGACCTACATAAAAGAGCAGAGATGCCACCTTACGCACATCGATCAACTATCGCTGTGTGCCCGGCAAGCAAGAACCCTTTACAGGGTGCTTCGCGACCAGCGTTCGTCGGTTTGGCTGATTTGCAGAACCTGCCGCACAAATGGCACGGATTCAGGAGTATTGATCATTACCCGGAAGTTACTAAAGAAATAATACCTTAATTTATAGTGTATTATCGCTAGAACTCTACATTATCAGGTTCGTCTGGTAATAATCTCATAACTCCCTAAAAATAATTTGAGCATGCATGGCGATCATCAACTGATCCTTCACCTGAAGGTATAAGATTCGGACCTAAAGTACGTCCCGAAAATACATGATTGGTTGTGGTTAGACCAAATGATCACATTGACAAGATGGTAAGGGATAGAAAAGTTACCTCTTACTAGATCTCCTTAACTAATCTATAGAATCCAAGTGCTGCTAACACAACGACCGCTACCACCACTGAGATACGTGGATCCCACATTGCACTAAAAAGGACCAATAATGCAGCAACAATTGCGATTATTCCTTCTGTTCTAACATTCATTTTTCACTCCATATTTGTGGTTTGTAATCTTCGCTGAGCTATCATCCGAATAAAACTCATATACTGGCCCTGATCAGCTTCCAAGACTTGGATATCCGAATCTAGACCTGGACTTTGATCCCCCGCTGCTTTGCGAGCTTTCTTCCATTGAAGCCAATGCAACCAGCATTTCGGCAGCATGTCCACGAAAACCAAATCCACCAATCCAGTTCGTTCCCAGTGCCAGCGCCACCAATCGATGGTATGCCAAGTTCAGCATTCTTGTGCCCAAAATGGCAGGATGTGTTTTGGTAATTTTCCATCCAACTCTCGCATGAATCCCGGTACGGTTATCCCGATCCTACCACCAGGCTTGACGAAATGGTGAAGATAATCCAAGTAGAGATCATCTGTACCGAAGTAGATATAGGCATCAGTGCAAAGGATCGCGTTAAAGAAGTCTTCTGCAAAAGGCAGGCTACGGGCATCGGCGTAAATGGGAAATACTTGTTTTGCTATACCGGCTTGGTGAATCCGAGCAAGATTTTCAGTTGGCTTGATCCACAAATCTGCTGCCCAGACCTCCACACCATACTCCTTAGCCATGAAGATACTGGACAAACCTTTCCCGCAACCTAAGTCAAGAACTCGCATGTTTGAAATGAGTGCCATATCTTGACATAACCATTCGGTCAGCCAGAGGGAATTTAGACCCATCTGATTCGCAAGGATCCATTCGAGATCGTAAGTGTTTGAACGCGGGAATTTCTCATTTCTCAATAAATTGTTATCGGGCAAAGCATCATTCTTTTCTCCTCAATCCATGCAAGGACTTATGATTTTTATTGGTTTCGAACTATAAATTTTTTGTCTTGATCCCTACTAGGCTAACATAGCTGAGAAACAGGATAAGCGAGATCCATTCAAGCACAGTTGCGGTCGGTAGGATACTCGTCAGAATTACCATCAGCGCAGTAGAGATGCCCAGGATTAGGAGCCAACCGGGAATATTTTGATGATATCTTAGCACAGCAGCCAAAAACACAAATGACGTGGACAGCAGGATCCATAAATAGGTGGACCAAAATGAATGTGTTTCCAAGAAGTTTATTGGGTATAGTGCACTCATCACCATACAAATGGATCCTAATATTCCAAATGCTTGGGTCAGAAGCAACATAATGGTCTGTACCCTTTTATTCTCAATTTTCCACTTTGACAAACCCAGAAAGAAAATTATCAGCAACAATGCAGTTGAGACGATCCCAATATTGTAGAAGATAGCCCCTCCTGGATTTAGTTTGACATTACCCAGGTCGCTTAACCAATTCTTCATCGGTGAGAAGGATATCGGGTATTGATAAAAAGCGAGGAAAGCAAATGCAAGATAGCATAGAACAGCAAGATTACCTGCGATAAAACTGATATTTGGATACCGCTTCATGAGATCATTCTCCTTGATTTGTCTTTTTAATAAGGGATCAATATTTGTTCAACCAGAAAAAGGCACATAATTATTCGTACAATTATCCTTTCAAGTGCAAAATCATGGGACTCAACAGAGTATTTGTATCAAGAGGTAACTTCACAGAAGGCCGAAATTTTCAACGAAATTTAGGAAAATCCATAGTCATAAATTATTCAAAAGTATAATTATTTATATATATTGTATTTCTCAATCTATTTTATGACTAATCGACTCCTCATCGCAAATCATTCTTGATAATCTGTAAATTTGAAGTAAAAATTTTTCGATAACCAAAAAGGAGCAATCCGATGGAAAAAACCATAGAAAAAAGTTTGGTTCGAATGATGATACTGTCATCAATTTTTGTGATTGCAGGATCCTTTTTATCTGGTCCTGGTGGTTACCTGATTGTAAATATTGCAAATCCAATTTCATGGACCAATGTTAGTGCATTTGCCACACAATATCATTATATTCAAACCTTACCTTACTGGTTTGGATTTCTGTACCTTGCAGGGTTTATCTTATTCATTTCTATTAGCCGCCAGTTGATGATGGAAAAAGATCGTTTTCTTGGTGATGCAGCTCTAATCGCTACATCAATATTTGCATCATTGATTGGTACGAATTATCTACTTCAGGTCGGATTTGTTCCAAAAGCAATCGCCCAACCAAATGAGGTATTGGCTGCTTTTACCATGAATAACCCTGATTCGATTTGCTGGATGCTGGAAATGTTCGGATGGGGTTTTTTAGGGATCGCATTGTGGTTGGTAATATCAGCTTTTAATAATTTTCCTTCGAGAAAGATAATAAAAGGTTTGATTACTTTAAATGGTGTTGGAAGCGTTGTTGCCGCGGCTCTTGCTGCATTATTGCCATCTTCTTTATTACTCCAAATCCCAGGATTAGTCGCATATTTTGCATGGAATATATTAATCTGGGTGATCATGATTTTAGTAATAATCGATATTCGAAAAATGATAAAGAAATAATTGTTTGATTATTTTGTATTTATTTCTCATTATTAATGACCTTTTTAAATATCCTGAAGTTTTTTATTAATGAGGGCAAAATACTCGATTGCGAATTATTAAATTATGCAAGTCGCCTTCCCTATTGCGAGCTTAATTGGGTGGCATGAAATGAAAATAATGGTCGCTGTTACACTCTGTGGAAAATTTTGAAATTGACTGTCAATCAGTAGATTAATAAGAAACCAGCATCTTGATTAATAGTTTATTATCATCAAAACTTTACTACACCAAGTTCCCATGAACCATGAATCAATATTCATAATGACGCAAATTAGTGGGTTAATAGGAAACGAGCTATGAATGTTCTGATTATTTCCGCAAATACATTACCAGCTTCTCCATCGGGCCCAGCCTATGTTGCTGGAGCAGTGCGTAAAGCCGGGCACCAGGTATCAGTTTTCGAGTGCCTGTTTGCCAGAGATTTGACTAGTGATTTAGCTGCCCGGTTGCAAAGCTTACAGCCGGATGTAATAGGGATTTCAATTCGCCTGGTATTTGGCGACGAGTTGGATTCGAATGCTCCGTTAGGTACACGCCATATGGACCTGCGTCCACGTATCAAAGAGATAGTGAAAGTGGTTCACCAAAACTCGAATGGTCGAATTGTGCTGGGAGGCCCGGGATTCAACTACTACGCCTGCGATTGGCTTGATTACTTAAATGTTGGTTATGGCATCCGTGGAGAAGGAGAAGAATCCTTCCCCCTATACCTGAAGCGGCTGGCAGAAGGCGGTGATATTTATTCTGTTCCAGGCTGTGTGTTTCGAAAAGATGGCAGCTTTCAAATGACCTCAACTGTTCCGGTCCAGGATTTAGACAGCACAGCTCTTCCGGCATACGAGCTTTTTGACCTGGATCAATATGCCGCGCACAACATTACCCCTGCCATCTTCACGAAGCGAGGTTGCGCTTTTGCTTGTACTTATTGCCCGTACAGTAAATTGGAGGGCAGGTGCTACCGCTTGAAAAGCCCTGAGCGGGTGCTAGCAGAAATTCGTGATATTCAACAGCACAGCCCTAATCTAAGCATAATGTTATGCGATAATAACTTCAACATTCCTCGCCGACACGCTGTAGCGCTTTGCCATGCGTTTAATGACGAGCCGCTTGGTTTTCGATGGGGAACCGGTGACTTGAATCCGATTGGTGTTACAAAAGAATTCTGCCATTTGTTAGAAGATTCGGGCTGTTTCTATGTAAATCTCGCTATCGAATCGGCCTCCGAAAAGATGCTCCAACGCATGAAGCGCGGTTATAAAGTACGACAAGTGCGCGAGGCTTTAGAGAGCCTATCCCAATTGAAGTTACCATTTGGTGCTTCACTAATGTTCGGTGCTCCTGGTGAAACTCCCGAAACAATTACCGAGACGCTGAATGTATTAAAAGACTATGTCATCCCGCAGGGCGTATGGGTGACATTGGGAGTATACCTTTGGACAGATTATCAGGATATTGTAGCTGATGTTCGCAAGGCTGGGATATTGCGAAACAATCAATCCCTATTCTCCGGAGTAGTTTATCTTTCTCCTGACTTATCCAAATCTTATCTGGAAGAATTACTTATATCCTTACATAATATGGCGGGCTACCAGGTCCAGTTCAATAAGCCAAGCGAAAAATGGGTGCTCTAATTCGAAATGAAAATGCTAAATAAAAGGGTATTGAAAATATTAGGACGTCCTATTCGCGAGTGTAACTGCCATGTTACTGTATTGATACTTTAGATGGCATGGTTCTCTGTGGACACTAAAAACAATTGATCAATAATCATTAGATCATCAATTAATTAATCCTGATTTATTGAATATTTTCGCCAGGAAATTACATCATCAGGTTCTTTTGAACCATGAATCAACGAGCATGTCCGATATGTGTGGCCTGAAGGTCTAAAGTCAGCGAAATGAGGTTCGAACTCATAACCTCGCGAAGCACCCTCGAAGGAGGGCGGAGGTCGTTGGTTTACCCCTATGGGGTATAGGCGAACCCCCTTGGGAGGGGTACTGAAATCTCTAACCCGCTCCACCAACCACCTTTCCTGATGGTTTTTATTGTGATTACTCCCGGATTTCTTCCAGAATCAATCTTTATTTTTCTTATCCAAGTACATGCGATCATCGGCTTGTTTGACCGTGCTCGTCAACGAACTTTGTTCATCGCAAGTGGCAATTCCAATGGAGATTTTCAATTTATCAGGCATGTTTTTATTGTTTAGTTCCAGAAAACAATTAATGCGTTCCAGAGCTTTTTTGGCAGTTTTATTAGTAGTCCTGGGTAATATAACCACAAATTCGTCCCCCCCAATCCTTGCCACCAAATCTTCAGGGCGAAAGGATTCCTGGAGAACCTGGGCTGTGCGCTGAAGCAATTTATCCCCGGCAGCATGCCCTCGGGTATCATTGATGGTTTTCAATCCATCCACATCGATCATGAAAATACTTACAGGAAAGAGACGGCTCTTCTCCAGGCGAACCAGCTCCTCCTCATAAAAAGTGCGGTTATATAGTTTGGTCAAATTATCATGTGTGCCGATAAAATAGGATTTTTCTTCCATCAATTTTCGGTCAGTGATATCCCGAGCCACCCATATCACTGCATCCTTATTCATTGGAGAAACCGAAGCATTGAACCAGGTTTTACGGTGGTCGATTTCGAAAGAATATTCAATTGGCATTGTCCTTTGCGTCTCTAATACAGTTTGAATGTGTTTAACCCATCTATCGGCTTCTTCTTTGGGAAAAACTTCATGAATGGTTTTACCAAGAAGGCCATCGGCAGCCCTGTTTGATAATTGATTATTCGTAATAGCAACATTAAGATAACGGCCTTCTTTGTTATAAATGATTACTAAATCTTTCATGGATGCGAAAAGAGACCGCAGTTTTGATTCGGAATCACGCAACGCCACTTCCATCCTCTTACGTTCGGTGATATCTGACATCATTGCAAATGCACCCTCAAATTCCCCATTTTCATTGAATAATGGCGAGGTGGAAATAATTGTCCATAATGCCGAGCCATTTTTATGCTTTGTGCGCCGTTCATAAGTCTCCGCTACTCCTTTGGTTCGGGAATTCATTCTCAGGTTGTAATCATCCCTATCCTCATGGAAAATGAAATCCGTTGATTTATGGTGCATTAATTCGTCGACAGAATAACCAAGCATTTTTGCTATTCGCTCGTTGGCAAAAATAATGTCCTTCTTCGCGTTGGTCATCCAGATTCCTTCCTGGGAGGTCATTACCATGCGCTTGAACTTTTCCTCGCTCTTTCGCAACGCCTGCTCCTGCTGCTTGCGCTCGGTAGCATCCTCATAAGATGCCACGATTTCACCGGATGGCAGCTTGTATACATAATTCTCCCGCCAGCCCATCAAAAGTTGATCTTTGTAAATTGAGATTGGATGATGTTCAGGTTTGCCAGTCTTCCAAACTCTCTGGAAGATCTTCAGGAGACCCATTTCACGAATGCCGGGAAAAACCTCGGTCACTTTGCGGCCGATAACTTTATTACGAGGTGTTCTTTCAGTCTTCTCTGCCGCTGCATTAAAGTCCTTGAAAATAAAATCGCGGCCATTTTCCACAGCTTCGTATACCGCCACACATGTATTGATATGATTGAAAAGTTCGTAATAGCGGTTTTCATTAGAGGCTTGCATGTTTTTCTTATTCAATTTTTGGTAAAAAACCTTTTACTGGTGATCAGTGGCAGGCTTTGGGTTTAATGAGAACATCAATCACTGATATCTTGTATAAATAAATTATACAACTAACGAAAAGATTTATTTTATTGACCTTCTGCGATATCACAATACCAGATTTTAGTGAAACTTATAAGAGAAATCATCCATACCTATGAAAAGCTGTGAGAAATATATCGACACTATGAATACAAAAGATTACGGACACTTATTTGTTTAGTCTAAATATTTCTAAATTCTGATTCGAGTTATGTACTTGTCATTACTTTGCTTCACCCGGTTCTTTTGAACCATGAATCAACAGGTATACCCTTAATGGATAGCCTGAAGGTCTAAAGTCGAAGAAAGTTGATTCGAACGCATAATCTCGCGGAGCACTGACGAAGTCAAATTGGTCTAATAGGTTGTTTCCCGCGATAGCACAGTAGTAATCAGGGTGACCAATTCCCCACTTTTTTGCAGTTTCTTTGGATCGATGGACTCCATCCGATCTTCAGCTGTGTGAGCGAGGGAATCTGATCCGTCCCAGCTCAGATAAGCTGAAAGCGCTTTGCGCCCGCCGAACCCGGAACTACGCGGGATATCAATGTGGGTATCCCGACCGCGGGTGGTGACAGATATACCCAGCTGGCTGGCTGCTTTTACGATCAGCTGATTGAGCCGGTAACTGGTGCCACTGCCCAGCGCGATTCCCTGACCGTCACCCTGAGCCAATCCGGTCAATTCCAGAACGGCTTCAACTTCCAATTGATTAAACGCAATTTTGGCGTTCATCATATTGACCACGCTGAAACCTTCCTGACGTTCGCCTCCGCACCAGGCAGCAAAAACGATTGTTTTTTTCGCTTGATAAGGTCCATTCTTTAATACATGCGCCACTTCCAGCAGTGAAGCCACGCTGCTGGCGTTGTCATTTGCGCCGGGATAGAGGATCCCATCCGGACCTACCCCAAGACCATCGTAATAAGCTGAAAGCAAAATTACCTGGTTATCCAAACCCGCCCCCTGTCGAACACCCATTTCAGCTCCTATGCCGGGTATATACCCGATCACATTTTGACAGGTTTCCTTTAAATCGATCGGCTCGTTGGGAAACCAGATTGAAACCGTAACCCCGGGATTGGTTTGAGCCACTTGGTTCGGGTCCTTATCGTGACGCAGCGAATTTAA
Source organism: uncultured Anaerolineaceae bacterium (assembly GCA_964571135.1). Classification (GTDB taxonomy): domain Bacteria; phylum Chloroflexota; class Anaerolineae; order Anaerolineales; family Anaerolineaceae; genus CAZMZW01. The sequence goes on from CAZMZW010000001.1 coordinate 209,063, forward strand.
TTCGGCCAGGCTGCTGCCAGCTGTTTTCAAAAGACGATCACCCAGCTCGGGAGTGATCATCAATACAGGGAATGCCGGACTATCGGAAAAGGGGCTGAGGAAGCGGCGGTTTAAAAACGTTGAATCGGTGCTGATCACAAGCATTCCGGCGACCGAAAGTCGGGGCAGCAGCTGCGAATCTCCAGCATTGATGATTATGATTTTTTCACGCATATCAATACTATTAATGTTCTGCTTAAATTCCGCTGGACCGCTGCCGACCGCCAGGCCTACGATCTGTCCTTTACCCTGTCCATAACCGGGGATGGGTTCGAGGGGATCTTCTACAAAATCCTGGCGATAGACAAGGGTCTCGGCCTGGTTGCCCTGTGAATCGAGGATCATAAATAAAGGTATTGCGGTTAGATGATAATTTGTATTGGCAAATTGCTGGATGAAGGTGTCTCCCGAACCTGCGGGAGATAACCCGATCTCCGCCATTCGGCTGGCAATATATTCCGCCGCATTCTTACTTCCGGGTGTGCCGCTTTCCCGCCCTTGCATGCCTGGAGAAGCCAGCATGGCAATATCATGGCTCGCTTGAATAGCGTCGAAGGTCCGCGCTTGCGGCTGGTATAACGCAACCGGAGCTGAGGTCTGGACCATCCAGTTCAAACCGAAAATTAGCGCGACAAACGCCATGAGAGTATAGCGGTTGATCAGCCGACCAATGGTGATGCGGCTTTCTTTGAGGAGGCGGCGTAACCCTTCGCCAAGAAGATTAAATCCGAGGATGGAAAAAAAGAATGCTAGACCCGGCGACCAGGCCACCCAGGGATAACTGCGCCACAGGTTTCGTATGTTTGCCAGGAGCGCGCCCCATTCCGGAACATCCGAATAATTATAGATTGTCCCTTCCAGCATTTCAACGCGAAATCCGCCGCCGAGGAAAATATTCAGAAATCCCAATTCCGCCAAGAGCATCAGCACTCCGCCCATTTCAAGCGCCCCCAAAACCAGGATATCCGGCAGCAGATTGGGGAGGATATGGCGGAATAAAATTCGCGGAGTACGTGCTCCTACCGAACGGGCTGCTTCAATATAAAGGCTGGGTTTTTGAGCGATTACCTTACTGCGGATGTATTGTGTTATTTCTCCCCATCCAACGATACAAAGGGCGAAAATAAAAACACCGATTCCACGCTGGATGCCCAAACCTAATATTAAAATAGCAGCGAATATTGTGACGGGAAAAGCGGACCAGACGGCCATCAGTCCCAGGACCAACCGGTCAAACCAACTGTTTTGCCACCACCCGATCGCCAAACCCAGGATGATACCTACCAGCAGGCGGGCGATTACTGCGAGAAACGCAAGCACCAGCGTCTGCCGGGCTCCCGCCAGCACCAGCGCCTGAATGTCACGGCCGAGTAAATCACTGCCCCATGGAAAGGTTGTCGAGGGATTAAAGGGCGGTCCATATACTTTTCCCTGGATCATCATCACATTTCGATTTGTGTAAGGGTTGACTGGGGTCAACTGCGCCCCCCAAATTACCAGAACGGCCAGGCCAATCACCGTTAAAACTCCCAAAATAAAAGGAATATTCGTCAAGGTAGCCCGAAGGATCTGTTTTCGCTCGCTGCGGTACGGCGGCGGGTCGTCCGGCATGCCCGAAGTTACAGACACAGCAATACTTTTTTTCTCTGGTTTTGCCTGCACCGGCTTTGGTTTCAATAATAAGAAGAAAGCGCCAATATCGGAAATGATGGCTGATAAGGTATCGCCGATATTCTTGATCCGATCAGCCATTGATGGTCTCGGCTCAATTTCTTGTGTCATCTGTACAACCCGCAGACGAGGATCAATCAGCGGATAGACCATTTCAAGGATGAAATTCAAGATCAGAAATAGTAGTCCCAGGGAAACCGTCAGGTCGGTTACCAGCGTTGGCATTTCGAGCGTAATGGCTTGCAAGATCGCCAACCCCAGCCCAGGCCAGATAAAGATAGTCTCGATGACTGGAAGACTTGCAAGGGAAAAGCGCAGCGAAGTTGTAAGGGTCGTGAGCACCGGGATAAGAATATTGGGGAGGGCATGCACGATGATGAGGTAGCGCCGTGAGCCGCCTTTTGCACGCACTGCCCGGATGAAGTCCTGGTTCAGTATGTCAAACATATTGACATAAGTCACCTGCATGATCTGCGCAAACGGGCGAGCAGCCAGGACGAGAGCTGGCAGGATAAGATGATTATCCCAGCCAAAGCCGGTCGGTGGCAGCGGCGTTTGACCCAAACCGGCTGCGCGGCTCGCAATCAGATTAAGAACCCATAAAAACATTGCCAGGAGAAAACTGGGAGTGGAAATCCCCAGGGTTGATATGGCCAGCATGATTGGAGCAGATATGTTCCGTCGCGAGAGGGCCGCCAGAATTCCAGCGGTAGTTCCAAACAGTGCAGCGAAAATTAGCGATATACCCAACAACCCTGCGCTTGTTTTAAGAAGGTCGAAGACCAGCGTGGAGGCTTGAACCACTTCTTTGTGCCAGATATAAGATTGGGGGTGATCAGTCAGGTAGGCGAAAAGCTGGCTTAGAATAGCTCTGACCGCTGGTAGCAGTTCGACTGGCAGCCCATGACGCCCCTGTTCTGCAAGATACAATCCGGTCAGGGTTAAAAAGGCAATCAGGATCAGGATGATCAGGCTGGAAAACGCACGCCAAAAAAATTTATAAATAAATCTCAGCGAGTCTGCCCTGGCCGGGAAAGAGTTCAGAGGTGTTTCGTTCGACATAAATAATTTGTCCGACTATTGATTTCTAAGGGGTTCTCCGGCAAGGGCCGGCACAATCGTATTATATCGCCTGATCCGAATGAACTTGATCCGATTAGCTCTGATTTATACTGATAACCTCGCGAAGCACGCACAAAAGAGGCTGGGAATGTGAGCCTGACGCGATAAAAATTAATTGAATCATTCATTATTCTTTCCCCAACCTTATCGTGCATGTGGGGCAATTCGTAGATTTCCCTTCGTGGACTCCCTTCGGTCGCAGATATTAAATCCTCTATAAGTCATAAACATAAACCCAGGTTCATGATTTGGTATAAAAATCAAACAGGTTTTTTATTATTTGACTTTCAATAAGCTGGATCCAGATAATATACTTACACATTCCACAGGAGCGTTGACTGGATCTGTTACGGAATAAATGGAGTAATACCCGGTTTATAATCTATTTGTGAATATCTTAAAAAAAGCAGTCCTGCTGTTGGGACTGGCTCTTATAATCAGCGCGAGCGCCTTTAACCTGCCGGCTAGCGACAGCCAACCCACCGGTTACGACCTTGCAGCAGCGGTAAATGCCTACAGGGCATCCAAGGGATATTACCCGCTCAGTCCCAATCAGCAGGTGATGTCTGCCGCCCAGACGCATGCTGAATGGATCGTGGCAACCGGTCAGGGCGGGCATATCGGTGCCAATGGCAGCAATGAGACAATCCGTGTTTCCTGGACCGGTTATGGCGGCGGTGCAAGTATTCGTTGCGACGAGTCCTGGGCCAGCGGCCGCACCATCGAAGACGCCCTGTATGGCGCCTGGTCGGATTGGACTCACCAGGAGGTGATGCTCAACGCCTGGGGCAACCGCTACACTGACATCGGCGGTGGAGTTGCCGCACAAGGGGATGGCAGATATATCTTTATACTTAATGTTTGCATGGTAATTGGAAAGGGATACAGCGGGGAAGTGCCTGATAGTAACGGATCCATTCCACCTGCGACTATAAACCCGCTGGCTACTGCCGACCGCTCGAATTACATCTACGGCGTGACCCGCGCCACCCCGCTACCGGACGGTACGATCAAGCACAAGGTGATGTATGGCCAGACCTTGGTGACCATTGCCGAAGCCTACGGCACGACCATCGACAAGCTGCGGGAGCTCAATAACATGGCCGCGGGTACCACCATCATCTGGCCGGATCAGGAATTGCTAATCCAACGCGGGTCGGGCACTCCTATAGCGCAGGCATCCATTACACCTGAAACAAAAGTCAGCGCATCACCAAGTGCCACAGTGAAAACCCAGCCTCAAACCCCTTTGCCAAACCTGACCAGGACCCCTGGATCCTTCACCGCTACTCCGCAAGCATTACCGGCTGCTCCGGACAATTTGCAGCCGATCAAGACAATGGGCATGGTGATGATAGGGCTGTCAGGAGTCGGGTTGGTGATCCTCTTGTTTTTCTCATTAGTTAAAAAGTAGCAAAACCACTTTTTTAGTGGTTCTTCCAGCCTTCCTGGAAAAAAACTTCTCGATCGCCTCTCCTGAAAAAGATCATGCTGAGTCCTGGTGAGGACTTCTGCTGAATTAATCCAGGTAGCAAATTGACAATGCTTTCAGATCGACCAATAAGCAGGGACTTCCTAATTGGTGGAGAATTTAATGGAGGAATGACCCCGATGAAGGTAAAATCATCCATTTTGGCCTACCGACCCTGTTAAAATTAGGATCAAAATCTGGATTTCTTAAATTTGAATTTAAAACAATTAACTTTAAGGTTTACGAAAACTGAGGATATAGAAAAAATCCTTAACAATGGTTTCCACCTGGATCTCGTGCATCACGGCAGGGATCAGGCTCACTGGCGCTTCGAACCGATCACCCCATTCCTCCACCATTTTTCGCGCCGAGGGCATCCAGCTCAAGGATTTCATCATTTTGGCAGTCTCATCTACGATTACGACCCTTGTGCCTGAACGGGCGACACGGATCATTTCAGAAATGGCCTTAGCCCGATCGCTAAAGGCATTAATCCCCCCAACATGAAAGACCACATCGAACATGGCATCCCGGAATGGCAGTACTTCCGCATTTCCAAAAAATAGTTCGGCTTTGCGATCCCAGCGCGATAAATTTTTTTTACATTGGAAAAGCATTTCCCACGAAAGATCAAGGCCATAACAGCGCGCAGCTTCTGGCAGGAGTGACAGGTTTGTGCCTGTTCCAACCGATACTTCAAGCACCTTGCTATCCTTTTGTATTTCAAGCATTTGCAGGTATTGTTTCCTGAATTTTGCTTCGCCGCTCCCATAAAAAAAGCCAAGGGTACGTAGCGCCGCATCATAGAACCTGGCTGCCTTTCGATAAAAAGTACTGTATTGCAGGTTGTATCCCTCTAACTGTGAAATATCATAAAGCACTGGAATTCCATTGTTAAAAGGAAAGCGTTCGCCAGTCTTCACGCCCACCAAATAATCTTCCTCTCCCCCATCCTGTTTCTTTTCCGTTTTCAATTCAAAGGGTTCCCTGGTGTATGGGTTACAAAGCATCGAAATGGTTTCGGTATCCATCGAAATCCTCCTGATCAATACTATTTTACTCAGAATAATACAATCAAAAGATAAATTCCAATCATTTTGCAGGTTTCATTTCTGGTGCTATTGCTTAAATGGATAATTGATATTTTGAAAACAACAAACTCCCAACTAAAATACCTAATGTTTTGCCCCTTCAGCATCCTGTTTGAAGTTTGAATAACAGTATGTCTGGATAAGTTGTCGATTATTAGAAGCTTATTATGCATCAGGTCCTTAAGTTTATGAATCAATGGGTATTATGTTTTCACAAACTATAGACTTGATTTGAATGAGTTTAGAATGGAATTCATTACATGTTTGAAGCTTCTTTGAGTAGAGTTGAGGTTGTTGATTCTTTCACTTTTATTCAGAGCAGTCTATAACACCCGATGAGGTTAAACCCCCACTTCCGCTATTTTACAAAAAAAACCTCAGATTTGTGGGTTGATCTTTATCCGATAATATTCAATTTATATCCACCTTTGAAGCCACCCCATGAATATAGTATAAAATAGATAAAATATACCTTTGCCCTAAAGTGAGCATTATGAAAGAACGCGACAGAATCGTTACAGCATTCAGTGAAATGTCACAACGCTATGAAACAAAGATGAATAACGAACTCAACCGTTTCTGGGGGTGGAGTTACGAAGAGTTTGTGAATATTCTGCTTAATCATGTTCAAATAAAATCCACTGACGTGATCCTTGATGTCGCCACGGGCACTTCAGTTATTCCTTTACGATTATTTCAAACCTTTCCTAATCTAAAACAAATTTTTGGATTGGATGTCACCTTGGATATGCTGCTGAAAGGCCGGAAAAATACATCTTTCCTGTTTGATGAAGGCAGAATTAAATTGGTATGCGGAACAGCCCTGACGATGCCATTGACAGGTTCATCTTTTGATATTGTATTATGTGGTTTGGCTACACACCATATGGAGGTAAAAAACTTATTAATGGAAATCCACCGTGTGTTGAAACCTCACGGAAAGCTGGCTATTGCAGATGTGGGTGGAGCACAATCGTGGAAAAATCCAATTGTAAAAACTTTTATTCGAATTCTGGCTTTTTTCTATTTTTTTTTCACCGAAAGCAAGTCCCGAGCCTGGGTTGAAGCATCTGCGCTGACCAATATTCGCACAACCCAGGAATGGCAGGCAGTATTACAGGAATTGGGATTCAATGAAATTGAAGTGAGTGAAATGCAATCGAAGAAATCATGGATGCCAAATCCAATCATAATTAACGCTAAAAAATAAAGGATAAAAAACAAAATGACAACCTTGGATGAAATGTTAAAGAATGGCAGTAAGGAACAGATCTGGGAAAAATATTGTGGACACCTGGATCTAAGCCTGAAGGAATTTATGCAAATACAAGAAAGATTACTCCTTGAACAACTCGAATTATTGGAAGGGAGTGAAATCGGAAACAAATTGTTTGGCAACCGGGCTCCTAAAACGGTTGACGAGTTTCGTTCATTGGTACCGCTCACAAATTATGATTTCTATGCCCCTTTCTTATTAGAGCAAAAAGCAGACGGTTTACCCAAGGATGACTATATCTGGTGCCACACTTCAGGGAAGGGCGGACAATATAAATGGGTTCCTTATACAAAAAGAATGTATACAAAATTAGGTGAAGTGGTAGTTGGAGCGATGATCCTGGCTTCCTGTAAATATAAAGGTGATATCACCATCGAGCCGGGCGATGTAGTAATGTTAACCACAGCTCCCCGCCCATATATGTCGGGATATGTCAGTCTTGCCACTCAAGATGAAGTGAGCGTTCATTTTGTGCCCTCCATTGCGGAGGCTGAAAAAATGAGTTTCGGAGAACGGATCAGCAAAGGCTTTGAAATGGCCCAGACCGAGGGGTTGGATTATTTCTTTGGCATTGCCAGTATTCTGGCAAAAATTGGTGAAAGATTTGAACAGGGCGGCAGCAAAGTTAAATTTTCATTTGGAATGTTAAACCCTAAATTCCTGGTACGAATGGGGGGAGGATTTTTGAAGGCAAAAATGAAACGGCGTGCCCTTTTGCCGCAAGACATTTGGAATATAAAAGGTGTTATGACGGGTGGTATGGATACCGATATTTACAGGGACAGGATCGTTCATTACTGGGGTAAGAATCCACTGGAAGGGTATGCATGCACTGAAGGCGGGATGTTTGGAACCCAAGCATGGAATTTTAAGGGTTTGACCCTCTTCCCGGATTGTGATTTTTATGAATTCATCCCAATGGATGAGTATGAAAAAAATAAGAAAAACCCCAATTACCAACCCAAAACCGTATTAATGGATGAATTAAAGCCCGGGATTTATGAATTGGTGTTTACCAACCTACTAGGCGGGGTGATCACCCGTTACCGCGTCGGTGACTTGCTTCAGGTCGTTTCTCTTAAGGATGAAGAAGCCGGGATCAATATTCCGCAGTTCCGTTTCTATTCCCGCGCAGATGACCTCATTGATTTGGGTTCCATGGCTCGTTTTACCGAGAAAGCCATCTGGGAGGCTATTGATAAATCCGGAATTGCCTATGTCGATTGGGTTGCCCGTAAAGAGATGGCAAAGGGAGAACCTGTTTTGCATCTCTATATCGAATTTAAAGATGGCACAAATATTGCTCAAGATATTGTTGCAGCAAAAATCAGATCTTCTTTGCAAAAGGAATGTCCTGATTTTAAGGATATGGAAAATATGTTTGGAAATGAGCGCCTGTTGATAACTCAGCTGCCCGCAAATACTTTCAATGTATTTACGGAGAATCAACAAAAAGCAGGCGCCGATCTCGCCCACTTGAAGCCGCCGCGCATGCAGCCCAAGGAAGATGTTTTACACAGATTATTGGGAGGCAAATAAACATTAATGCATCAGATCACTGACCTTGCAGTTCTCATTCCGCTCCTGGCGTTGATCAGTTATGTCGGGTTATTCCTGGTGGTAGTTTTTTCAAAGCCGCAAACGACCGCGAAGAAAGCATTTCGTTTGTATCTTTTTTCCATGGTGGTTTGGTCACTGACAGCATTGGTGGTGATGACTGAAAGCGGAGATATATTCTTCTGGTTTAAAGTGATGAGTGCAGCGGCCGTAATTTCAATGGTCGGCATGTTTCAATTCATTCAAACCATGGTTATGCAAAAGACAAAGTGGGGCGGATGGGTGTATGTTTATGGCATCCTCGCTATTGTATTGTTCCTTTATGGGAAATTAGCCATCGATGCGGTTTGGTTTGAAAATGGGATTTTAAATTTTTCATTTACCCCAATTTTCCCTCTCGTGGCTGGGCCAGGATACATCCTTACTTTTTTTAATATTATTATGCTTAATAGGGTCTATCGAGAGGCCAAGGATGCTATCCAACGCAATCGATACCGGTATCTGTCGTTAGGTCTGGTGTTGATACCCGTCGGATCTCTAACGAATTTCACCCCCCTGGGTCGTTATCCAATTGATATCGCTGCCAATGCACTCGCCGCTCTATTAATTTCTTATGCAATACTCAGACACCAGCTATTGGATATTACTCTGGTGATCCGCAGGAGTCTGCTTTATGCCATCCCTACAATATTAATAGGTGCGGGTTACTTTTTAATTATCGAACTGGCATTGGGGATTTTTCAGGGATTTACAGGTTTGCAGGTTTTTTCTCTTTCGATAGTGGTAGCTATTTTGACTGCCCTCGTGGTTCAACCTTTCCGTGACGTTGCTCAGGCTTGGATTGATAAACTCTTTTTCCGCGAACGCTATGATTCCGGCAGGATGTTGCAGCGTGTCAGTCAGACAGCCTCAACAGTGATCAATTTAAATAAGCTTACCAGCATGATTTTAAAAGAATTATCTCAAACAATGCACGTGAAAAAGGCGGCCTTGTTCTTAAAATCTAGTGATCATAATGATTTTCGGTTGGTAGCACAAATTGGCAAGGATCTGCCTCAAAGCTTCTTTTTAAAGGCAGACAACCCATTGTTAAACTGGCTGGAAAAGAATCCATTGCCATTGACCTGGCAGGAATTAAGCACTAAGCCCTGGTTCAAATCGCTTTGGGGCCGTGAGATCGATGCCTTTAAAAAGATCGGAGTGGAACTGATCATTCCACTAAGAGCTGAAAGAAAATTATTGGGCGTGCTGGCATTGAGCTCTAAAAGATCAGATCAAGCTTATGTATATGAAGATCAGGCAACTCTAATGACCCTTTGTAATAATATTTCTGTTGCAATCCAGAATGCCCAGTTATTCACCCTTTCCGAAAAAGAGTTAGCCGAGAGACGAAAAGCGGAAAAGCAATTGCAGCTTCAGTTACGCAGGTTGTCAGCGCTTCAACACATCAATATTGCCATCGCCACAACGGTGGACCTGCAAGTCCCTTTACTCCTTTTGCTTGAACAGGCGATTAAAGAATTACAGGTCGATGCGGCCGATGTACTTTTATATAATCCAAACACCCGATGCCTGGAATATGCAGCCGGGCGCGGTTTTAAAACGGATGCGCTGATGTATACCAGCCTGCGGGTAGGGCAGGGGCTGGCTGGACTGGCAGCCAAAGAAAAAAGAATTATTCACATCGAAAACCTGAACGGAATTGAAACGTCGTTGGTTAACTCACCGTTAATCTCCAAGGAAAAACTGGTTGTATATTTTGGGGTTCCATTAATTACCAAAGGAGAAATAAAAGGGGTTTTAGAGATATTTCACCGGTCACTAATGAAGCCAACCAATGAATGGCTGGATTTTCTGAATACATTAGCTTCAGAAACTGCAATTGCAATCGATAATGCTCAATTGTTTGAAGATTTGAAGCAGTCTAATATCGATCTCAGCGAAGCATATGAAACAACCCTTGAAGGCTGGGCAAGTACGCTTGAATTGCGTGATCGTGAAACCGAGGGTCACAGCCGGCGCGTTATTAAATTAACTATGCAGCTGGCGAAAAAGATGAATGTGAAAGAAGAAAAGTTCATCCATATCCAACGCGGCACTTTATTACATGATATAGGTAAATTGGGCGTTCCCGATAGTGTTTTGCTCAAACCCGGTCCACTTTCTGATGAAGAGTGGGAAAAAATGCGCCGGCATCCAGTGTATGCCAAAGAAATGCTTGCCGCTATTCCTTTCCTGAAACCTGCAATGGATATTCCTTATTGTCATCATGAAAAATGGGATGGCACAGGATACCCCCGCGGAATCAAAGGTAAGAAAATTCCATTGCCTGCACGCATCTTTTCCATTGTTGATGTTTATGATGCACTGCTTTCGGACCGTCCTTACCGGAATGCCTGGAAAGAAGAGGACGCTTTGACGTATATCAGAGAACAATCTGGAAAATATTTCGACCCCAAAGTAGTCGATGCTTTTATGCAATTAATCGAAGTGACCCAGAAAGAATGAGACCATAAGAAGAAGGGAATTGTTGTCCAGCCACTGCTTCCTAATGATTCGTCCATTAAGGCGGTTTTTTTGATGCACTTAGACTAGGTCAATCTGAATGTTTTTTTCATTTACGAATTACTGCAATGATATTGTTTTGAACCAATCGACGAACTGAATTTGTCTTATAAATACTGGAATGACAAATGCAGCATAAAAAATAATCACATTAATGAATAATATTAATGGAGGATAAATGAGCGCTTTAATTTCCCTGGTTGGTCTGGTATGTGTAATTTCTGGAATATTATCTATTGCAAAACTTACAGATGTGGGATTATAAATTATTGAACTCTCCAGAATCCATACATTACGTTTCTTAATACATTTCCTGTTGTATGGGTTTACATTGTTCTAGGATTAATTCTTATTGCAATTGCAGCTGTCATATCCAGAAGATAACGAATTGATCCAGATAATTATTTGAATAGAATTTAACCTCGCAATTACTTATAAATCATCGAGCATCAGGCATACCCGAAATCAGAAGCCTAGAGATTTAAATTCCGTAAGATATGATTCGAACTATTAGCTTCGCGTAACACCCTCGAAACGGGTAGAGGTCGTTGGTTTTATCCCTTTTCAGTCAGGGCAGGTGAATGCCACCGGAAGGGATACTGTGTCCAATCCGCTCTCCCAGATGATTCGTCCGAAAGGGTGGTTTTTATTTTGGATTCAGAATTAGGATCATATATTTAAACTAAGTTGAAATCCATGTACTGCATCCTGAAAAAATTATTCATTCTTCGCCCTAATTTATTTTTATCTGGGAATCGCTAACAAACGTACTTTGTTTGGTGGATGGGATGGATTTATAGTTATTCGAAATCTTCTAATATAAGATCGTTATATTAGAATTATTAAATGGCACTCCAATGCATGATTCTTTTGCAATGCTATAATCGGGAATAGTGATCATTGGTTTTTGGTTGTTAGATACTTGAATGTATCTGGCATATTTACTAAAATATTTCTCAAGGTTATCACTGAAAAACCTTAATGAAGAAACCGGTTCTTAATAATAAAAGTATTCTTTCACTTATTCGCTCCGAATGGTTTATTGTCACCATTTGTATCTTGTTTTTACTAATACTTGGGATTTTTATCTATGATGATTTCGGCATTCATTGGGATTCTGAATCGGTTCAAACCATCGGGCAGTTCAATTCAGAATATATCCAAAATAGAAATGAGTCTTTTTATCAGTTCGTAAATAGGTACTATGGTCCATTATTTGAAATATTGTTGTTTAATATCACAAAAGATATGCCTGAACAGCAGATCTATTTCACCCGCCATCTTATTACTTATTTATTCTTCCTTCTGGGACTAATTGCCTTCTACTTCCTCAACAAACGGATCATAAAACAGTGGAAGCTGGCGCTTCTGGGGTGCGCTTTTCTGGTGATTAGCCCGAGGATCTTTGGGGATGCGTTTTATAACAGCAAAGACATTTCTTTCCTTGTTGTATTTATTTTCAGTATATTAACCCTTCACATTTATCTTGAGAAAAGAACTATTATGCATTTGACGATCCACAGCGTTTCTTCTGCGGCTCTGATCGCGCTGCGTGTACCAGGTGTGGTTATCATAGTATTTACGCTGGGATTCATATTCTTAGACTTGTTCTTTCTTAAGAAACAGAAATGGCAGAATGCACTCGGGCATGCTATCATTTACTTTCTGCTTACCTGCTTTTTTACCTACTTATTCTGGCCCATCCTCTGGCATGATCCGATTAATGAAATCCAAAATGCATTTCTTATGATGAGCCGTTTCCCCTGGCGGGGTGGGGTTGTCTTATATCGTGGAAGCTTTATCGATGCCGCGAATCTGCCCTGGCATTATATTCCGATATGGATGGCGATCACCATCCCTCTGGGGTATATCCTGTTAGCAATCGTTGGTTTTTTTGCTTTCGTAAAACAGATGATCCAATCCCAATGGAGTTTGATTTATACAGGGAATAGGGATTTTCTATTATTAGCCGGATGGCTTTTTGCTCCAGTTGCCGCTGTCATGCTTTTGCGTTCTGTATTGTATGACGGTTGGCGGCAAATGTTTTTTATCTACCCGGCCGTGATCGTTTTTTCAATAATGGGTGTAAAAGTATTGCTTAATTTGCAATGGAGGAAGATACCACAAAGAGTATTCTCGGCGGTCGTCGGGCTGTTGTTGATGGTTTCAATAATCGAGCCGCTAATCTTTATGGTTCAAAATCACCCGCTGGAAATGGTCTATTTCAACCAATTGATTACCATGAGAAAGCTGCATCTTCGTCAATATATTGAAATGGAATATTGGGGATTGTCATATCGCCAAGGTTTGGAATATGTGCTCTCATCGAATCCCGCAAAGCAAATTCGAATTGCAGTTGCGAACTCTCCCGGAAAGCAGAATGCGATGTTACTTTCTCCGTCTGATCGCGAACGCCTGGAATATGTATCGGAACCTGAAGAGGCAGATTACTTTTTAACGAATTATCGTTATCATCCGGAGGATTATCCTTATCCAAATGAAGTATTCAAAATTAGAATAGGTAATGACACAATCTTTTCTGTTTTTCAATTGGAAAACAAACAACCCTAGCTAATTAATAATCTTACTATCCACCGCAGTGAAGTGAATCCAGACTATTCTTAATCAGTACCTGTTCTGGTTGAATGATCTGCACCCTTTTCCACAAATCACACAACGCAGGCTGAAGGTCAGGTTTCTGAGATGCGACTTTTTGGGTAAGTTGAATTGCGACATCTTGGCGCGCAGTTCGCGCATAGGCTTCAATAAACACAAGATTTTCTGCTGGTTGAGATGCACTAAACCCATTTAGATAGGCTTTATCCCCGAGCGAGGCAATCTCTTTCCATTTACCCGTCTGGCGGGCTAATTCCGCTTTTTCAAAATAATAACACCAGGAATGTGGTGGTTCTTTCCCAAACAATGATTGCGGTAATAATGGTTGAGGAGCATCTGTAATGATCTGATCCAGGTTGGAAAGCGGAATAGCATCCAAAATCATATAGTTGGCGCCCGGTAAAGTATCCTTGTTGGAATATTCTGGATCCAGCACGCGCAAACATCCTGGATACTCTTGATAAATAACGACAACGTTATCTGTATTGGATGTGTATTTCATTGTCCGAAATTTCGAGGAAATTGGCATGCCGGATTTCAAACTCGGCAATAACTCACTCCCGATTCTGGCTTTTGTATAGGCAAGCATGAATGGCAGGTTGTACGGTTTTATCTCTGGGGCGTAGATCCAATTAAGTGGTGCAGTTAAGGATTGGTCTGTCACATAGGTCAAGGGGAGCTCATCAGTGGTAATTAAGGTCCCAGGTTTTAAAGCCGGAATTCTCCAGCTAAGCTGCCAGAACAATTGGCGTTGATTTTCCCATTCACGCCGAAAACTATTGGCTTTCATGAATTGCCAGCCAACCGCGAATGCAATTAATATGCAGGCAATGAATATCTTACGATTTTTCTGTTGAACAAAAAAATCAACCAGGCCGATGATGAAAAGACTGCCTCCCAGCATCATCGAGATCATAAAACGATCCCAGCTGAATTCTAATTCAAAGGGTAAACCGGCCAACCAGGATGGGATTCTACCTGCCAGGATCCCAATTATCCCAAGCGTGATTGCTTGCCAGGCGAAAGAGTTGGATGAAAGCGTAGTATGGTGGTCGTCATTGGATTTTGAAACCACTAAAAAAGTGATTGCGAAACTGATAGCGATCAATCCCAGGGTTATCCAGGTCGTTGCCTGGGCAAGCGGTTTGGTTAACAATGCGATTGTGTTTGCCCACGCGTTGTATCCAGTTGTAACTATTGTCTGAATAAAATCCTCAACCGTTTTTGTGATAAAGGTTATGAGGTTTGAATTGGAGAAGGAAACTATGTTTAACCCGTATGAATTGTAAGAGGGTGAATTGTGATACAGGTAAAGGAAGATTGCATTGGATATCCATAGAAGTAGATATGGCAACCAGGCACGAATTGTCTTCGATATTATTATTTTCTGACCGGATAACTTTTCGCGTAGAACAAACCAAAGAATAAATGGGCGCAGTAATTCCAATCCGAAAAAGTACTCAGTTGGATATAGACCCACAAACGTGAGGATAAGTGCAATCAGGCTGTATTTTAGACTGGCGGGATGTGTCCGGACTGCTTTTACCATAAACCCCAGCGACAGGAGATAGCAAAGAAGAGAGATCATTTCCTGATTTACATGGGTTAATGCAACCCACTGCTGGTTGTAACCGGGAAAAACAACAAAAAAAAGTGAAACAAGTGTGACCTGTAATTTCGCGTTTGGCCAGATTTTTCGTAAAGACCAAAAAGCAGCCAATCCCGTGCAAAATCGGACAAAAAGACCAAATAATTGCCATGCAAGAGGGGATGTTCCAAAAATGGAAGTGGTAAAAGCAAAGATGGGACCTAAAAAAGGCCTGAATGGCAGGAAGGAAGGTATGAATTCTGCAGAGCCTAAAAACCTTACTGTCCATGCAAAGACCCAATCATCCCAAAAGAACCCAATCCAGGGGATCAATATTCCGTATGCGAGAATGCATAGAAAGAAAATCAGAAAAATAGTAGTGAGGTTTTTTAGTTTGATCTTTTTTACCGATGAAATATGAATTGATAAAAAGTTTTTCATGAAAATGAAAATTCCTTGTGTTCCATAATTCGTATATTGCTTTTTATAAATAAACCATAGAGACAATATTACATCATAAAAATATGGAAGGCAACCAAGCGATGAATTATTGGATAAAGCAAGGAAAGTAAAGCTTATAGAAATTGATTGGTGATCATTTTAAATGAGATTTTTCAAGTTTATGGGACACTCGGAAAATTGACATTTGCACAGGTGAGGATTATATTAATGGTTACAAATGGGTAATCGAAATGCGAATGACTATTCGTAAAAACAATTGTATTTTATTAACCACTAATAGGTCAAGTCAATAGAATGATCGAAGAATTATCAATCACGCATACCAAAGCCCGCCGTAATCGCCGAATTACCCGTCAACGCAAGACGATAATGGATGCCGCTGCTCAACTTTTTGCGCAAAATGGTTACCAGGGAACCTCCATAAAAGATATCGCTGCCCTAATGGATATTGGCGAGAGCACTCTATATGGCTATTTCCCAGGTAAACAGGAAATATTGATGGCAATTCTTAACGAGCAGGCTGAAATGGTTGACTCCCTATCGGCACATCTTAATGAATTAAAAGATCGCGAATCAATTGTAAACCTCATCGATCTGATTACTGAAAAAATTGTATCCAACCTGGTGTACAACCGGGTTCTGTTTGCGGAAGCCTGGTTGAATGATAAGGTGCTGAAAGAATTTGTGATGACCCGCTGGCTGCCTGTAATGGATTTGCTGCAAATCTTCATCTCTGAAAAAACAGCTGCCGGGATGTTTCGACCAATTGATCCCCAGCTGGCAGCCCGGATGATCATTGCTACATTTATTGGTGCTCTTTTACCAGTGTTACGCGGAATCGAACCTCCGCCGAATCCAAAACAGCGTCATATTCTGGCAGAATGCATTGTTGATCTCCTGTTCAACGGCCTCTCTGTACAGAAAGGTTTAGGATAGCCATGCTCCAAAGAATTCTTGCAATCATTCAAAAGGAATTTGCTCAAGCCCTTCGAGATCGGGCGACCTTGATGATCATTATCACCATGCCTTTTTTACAACTGATCATCTTTGGGTATGCCATCAATACCAACATCCGCCACATTGCCACTGTGGTGGTCGATCAAAGCATGGATGAGGCCAGCCGCAGTTATCTGAATGACATGGTAAATTCGAGTTATTTTGATATTGTAGAAAGTGCACCAGATCAAGCGAGTGCCATTCAATCCATTGATGCCAGCCGCACCCACGTGGCCATTGTGATCCCCCCGAATTTTTCCGACCATGTTCAGCGCGGCGATGCCCAGGTTTTGATTCTTGTGGATGGCTCAGATCTCTTCACTTCTCAGGCTGCCAATGCGTTTGCTTCCATTGTTGGTCAGGAGCACGCAATTAAGATCATTGCAAATCAGGTGGCTGCAGGTGGAGCGGTCATGGCGGCAGTGACTCTGCCATCTCTGGATGCTCGTTTGCGGGTTCTGTATAACCCGGACATGAAAGATCTTTGGTTCATTATCCCGGGTCTGGCAGCCATGCTCTTGCAAACCCAGGTGCTGACGCTTACCTCATCGGCGGTGGTAAAAGAGCGTGAAACCGGGACCATCGAACAAATACTGGTCACTCCGATTCGTCCATTGGAATTAATGATCGGTAAAGTCGTGCCCTTTATTATCCTTTCCATGCTTAACATGGTCACAGTGATTGGAATTGGCGTATTCTGGTTTGGCGTCCCCTTTACGGGGAGTTTCTGGCTGTTTATCGGTCTTTCCTTTCTATATGTTTTCAGCGGTCTTGGTCTGGGATTGCTGCTTTCCTCCATCTCTCAAAATCAGCGTCAGTCTCAGCAGCTAATGATGCTGTTCCTAATGGTTGGTTTGATCCTGGGGGGTTTCATGTTCCCACGCTATACCATGCCGCCGGCGATCCAGGCTCTTGGAAATCTTTTTCCGATGACCTTCTTTATTCCAATCTCAAGAGGCATCATTACCAAAGGTGTTGGCTTTTCAGTACTTGCTGACCAGGTGGTTTGGTTATCAATCTATATTGTGATTGTCATGATCCTGGCAGCCGTAACCTTTAAACAGAAATTAGATTAATTATGCAGAAATCATTCCAACGCCTCAAGGCTCTTATTCGTAAAGAAATGGTGCAGATTCTGAGAGACCGCCGCACCCTCACACTTTTTTTCCTTCTACCGCTGATCGAGTTATTCCTTTTTGGCTATGCGGTTTCCCTGACTGTAACCCATTTACCCACGGCAATTGTTGACCAGAGTATGGATGCCCGCAGCCGAGATTTTATCCAGTCGTTGGTCAGTTCAGGAAATTTCGATACGAAAATGGTGTTGCTAAATGAACAGCAAGTGATCCAGGCAATTGATGCCGGAACTGTTAAAGCCGGGATTGTCATCCCACCTGTTTTTGCCGAAAAAGTCCTGCAGGGTAAAGGCAGCGTCTTGATCCTGCTGGATGGTTCAGATTCTTTCAGCGTTCAATCGGGATATAACGCGGCGTCCAGCATTGCCCAGAAATATTCTCTGGAACTAACTGCCCAAAAAGTTCAGGTGAACGGAAACTCTCAGGTATCTGGAGTGGCCAATGGTCAATTGCCCATTACCACTATAACGCGGGTATTATATAACCCGGATATCAATGACCTGGTATTTATTGTGCCCGGTCTGATCGCTGTAATCATGCAAATGATCGTGGTCACCCATTCTGCCCTTTCCATTGTGCGTGAACGTGAGTTGGGAACCATGGAGCAATTGTTATCCACACCTGCCCGGCCGCTCGAGATGGTCATTGCGAAACTTATCCCCGGAATGCTGGTGGCAGTTTTGGACATGGCCTTTATTCTGGTAATAGGCATTTTCTGGTTCGGCGTGCCATTCCAGGGCAGCATCCCTCTCCTTGCTATACTATCCATTCTTTTTATTATTTCTGGAATGGGTTTGGGATTGGTCATTTCAGCCATCGCCAAATCACAACGACAGGCACAGCAGTTTAGTGGTGTCATTCAGTTATTAACATTCTTACTCACCGGATTCATCTATTCGCGCGCCACCATGCCGTTATGGACACAGATTATCGGAAATTTAATGCCGTTAACCTATTACATCCGCATCATTCGCGGGATCATGACCAAAGGGGTGAGCCTTAATTATTTATATTCAGATACTCTTTCGTTGGTGTTATATGCCAGTATTGCCCTGATCATTGCGGCTGCGGTTTCGAAAAAGAGATTGGATTGAAAATCATGGATAACGAAATTGTAATTTCAACCCGTGATCTGGTGAAGAAATTTAAAGGGCAGCAGGGTACAGTCACCGCGATCGATCACGTTTCTCTCGAAGTAAGGAAGGGTGAAACTTTTGGCCTGATCGGTCCGGATGGGGCAGGAAAAAGCACAACCACCCGGGTGATCCTGGGGTTGCTAAGACGGGACAGCGGAGAAAGCAGCATTCTTGGATTTGATTCGATGAATGATGTATATTCAATCCGTGAACAAACCGGTTATATAGCCCAGCAATTTGCATTGCCCGCGGATATGACCGTTATGGAAAATGTAAGATTCTTCGCGGATCTGCACGGCATCTCAGGTAAAGAGCAAAAGAAAAATATTGATGAACTATTAAAATTTGCCGGTTTAACAGATTTTTCTTCCCGCCTTGCTGGCCGCCTTTCAGGAGGAATGAAGAAAAAACTGGCTCTGGCTTGCAGTCTCGTTCATGAACCAAAGGTTGTCCTGCTGGATGAGCCCACATTGGGAGTGGACCCAGTGAGCCGGCGGGAATTCTGGAATCTGCTTGGAAACCTTCGTTCAGAAAAGGGGATGACGATATTCGTATGTACTCCTTATATGGATGAAGCCGAACGCTGCAACCGGGTTGGATTGATTTATCAAGGCCGTTTGATCGCCCTGGATACACCGGCAGCGATTAAGAAGATGGTTCCGGGACAATTGCTGGAGTTTAAACCATCAAAGTTCAATCCTGCCCGTGAGATTGTTATTGGTATGAAAGGCGTTTTGGAAGTACAGACCTATGGCGCCCTTTTACATATATTTGTGGATAATGTGGAACGGCGTAGATCTCAAATTGAAGTCGCTCTTAAAAGCCAGAAAATAACCTGCAGTGAAATGCGGCAGATTGAACCTCGCATGGAAGAGGCTTTCATCAGCCTGATCACTCGTCAGGAAACAGGAAATAATGTCAAATAATCACCTGGATAAATCGCCTCAATCAGAAACACATGCCGGTGATCCGGTCAATGCAGAGAATCTGACCAAACGTTTTGGTGATTTTACTGCGGTTGACCATGTTTCGTTCCAGATCCATGCCGGTGAAATATTTGGATGGCTTGGCCCCAATGGAGCCGGAAAGACCACAACCATCCGTATGCTGTTGGGGCTCATTCAACCCACCGAAGGCAACATCAATGTTTTGGGATTTGATCCTGTTACTCAGAAAAAAGAGATGCAGGCCAGGGTTGGCTATATGTCGCAACTTTTTACTTTGTACAACGACTTGACAGCGATTGAAAACATCCGCTTCTATGGAAAAGTTTACGGGCTTTCCCGTGATCAATTGGCTGTGCGTCAGCGAGAGATCATTGAAATGGCTGGATTGAAAAATCGAGAAAACGCTGTCACGTCCACACTTTCGGGAGGTTGGAAACAACGTCTGGCTTTGGGCTGTGCCATAGTCCATAACCCGAAAGTAATATTTCTTGATGAACCCACCGCCGGGGTTGATCCAATCAGCCGGCGTGAATTCTGGGGGTTGATTTACGCCATGTCAAAAAAGGGCACAACTGTTCTGGTCACCACCCATTACATGGATGAAGCTGAACTATGCCAGCGTGTAGGGTTCATCAATATGGGCCGCCTGGTGGCGATGGGGACGCCGGAGGAATTGAAGATTAACCGGATGCATGGACAGGTTCTGGAAGTCAATACCTCTGATTCTGACCGGGCTATCCGCATTCTGAAAGAGGCACAGAATAATAAAAGCCTTCCATTTGAGGAAGTGGCTTTGTATGGCGCTCAAATTCATGTGGTTGTGCCTGATGCGGCAAAATTTAAAAAGCCGGTTATGAAGCTTTTAGAAAAAGAGAATGTAAAGGTGATTGGCGTTGAAAAGATTGTTCCCACATTGGAAGATGTTTTCATTTCGACCATTAATGAATCGAAGTAGTTAAATAATAGAAAATGGATCACTTGATTTTTAAGGAGATAAAAATGAGTACAAAACGTTGGATTTCAGTATCACTAATAATTTTCATGATTTATTTGAGTGGTTGTTCGGCAACAGGAAGCGCGAATACTGGAATCTTAAAGGCTTCAGGAACAATCTCTGTGACTTCTATCCAGATTGCACCTGAAATCAGCGGAAAAATTCTTGAAATTAAAGTAGTCAAAGGCGATTCCGTAAAAACCGGGGATGTCCTTTTCAACATGGAAGATAATCTCTTGCAGGCTCAATTTGATCAAGCCAATGCAGCAGTTGAGGTGGCTCAAGCTAATCTGGATGCCGCGCAGGAAAAATTATCAGGCGCCCAAACCCAGTATGAAATTGCCATGCAAACTGTCCGTAAACAGGATAAAGCCACAAGAATCTCGGATTGGAAAACCTCCCCGCCGGATAGCGCAACCACCGGGTGGTATTTTCAAAGGGATGAAAAAGTCACCGCATTAAAAACCCTGGTGGAAATATCCCAAAAGGATTTGGATAATGCCTTGGCAAACTTGGATTCTGTCCTTAAAAGTGCCAGCAGTCAGGATTTTCTAAGCGTTGAAAAACGGATAAACCAAGTTGAACAGATGCACGATATCGCTGAAACCACTCTTAAAGATGCCAAATTGGCCAGGGATACCGATCATATCCAGGATGCAGCCCAGGATGCCGCCGATGCTGCTCAGACCGAATTGGATGCTGCCAAGAATGCCTATGACCAAATGTTGCCATCAAGCGAAGCAACCAAGGTGATGGATGCCCGTGCAAAAGTGGCTGTTGCTGAAATAAACCTGATCAACACCCAGAATGCGCTCGATCGAGAGCAAACCGGAGACCAATCATTGCATGTGGTATCGGCTCAGTCTGCATTGGATCAGGCTAAGAGTTCGATAAAGCAGGTGAATGCGAATCTGACACAGGCAAAGGCCAACCTTCAGGTTGCCAAGATCCAGCTTGACAAGGCAATGGTAGCATCACCAATATCTGGAATCGTGCTTTCCAATCCGGTCAATGCAGGTGAAGTGATTGCAGCAGGAGCAACAGTTTTTGAAATTGGCAGCCTGGATCAGATCACATTGGATGTGTATATTTCCGAAAATCAGTATGGCCAGGTCAAATTGGGGCAGACAGCTAGCGTAAAGGTTGATTCATTCCCCAATAAATCATTTGAAGGCAAGGTGACTTACATATCCGATCAGGCCGAGTTTACTCCCCGGACTGTCCAGACGGTTGAAAGCCGCAGCACGACTGTCTATAAAGTTGAGATCACCATTGCCAATCCGGACCATGATCTAAAAGCAGGCATGCCTGCGGATGCGACCTTCACTCTGTCAAAGTGATAAGAAACTGAAATTTTTTTGGAGGTACAAATGGAGACAAAGAAATTGAACGTGGGTTTGGTGATTGCGCTTCCGGTCAAAGACAGTGATCAGCCACTTTCTGAATTGGAAAAATTCACTATGGATCAAAAAGCAGATATCCTTCTTTTTCCGGAAGATCATATCTATTCGGAAAAATTACCAGACCTGCAAGCGATCGCCAGAAACCGGAAAAAATGGATCATTAGCGGGATGGAAGACCGGGATACTGGTGGAGAGAAATTCAAACAGGCCGTGGTTGTCAATCCGCAGGGAGACATTGTTGGCAGGCATCATAAGACATCGCTAACCTACGATGAATTGTCCAAACATTTCTCCCATGGGAATGCCATCCAGGCAGTCGAGACAGATTTTGGCCTCGTGGGTGTGGCGATTTGTTATGAAGCCCACTTTGCAGAAGTAGCCCGAATCTATGCTTTGCAAGGAGCCAGGATTATATTTAACCCGATTGGTACTGGCATGTGGCATGAAACCCAGTTCCAACAATGGACATCGGTTGGGCGCACTCGTGCCAGCGAGAATGGCATTTTCTGCGTTGGCTGCACCCATCAAAATGGCGCTATTCCAATGGCTTATGCTTACGGCCCAGATGGAGGCTGCCTGGTTGAGACGCTTGATGTTAACCGAATGGTCATGGTTTCCCTGGATCTATCCCAGTGTTTTGGCATGTTCCTGGAACACCGCCAACCACAATTGTATAAAAAATTGATCGAGGAAAGAAAAGTGGATTAATTCAGAGAGCCTCACAATGAAAAGAATCTTTGAAAGATTGCTGCCTGCCAAAGCAGAAAACACCATCCATTGAAGCAAATTACCTGTATATGTCTTTGCTTTGATTGCCATCAACAGTACAGCGTGAAGTTTTATCCACCTTTTAACTCGCGATTGTAGGGCAGGTAGCATTGCCGGGATGGATCTAACGGTTAGTGGTGCGAGCGGTATTATTTTTGCTTTTGCGCTTTGGGGAAGCGCCCAATTGATTTATGCATTGATCCAATTGGTCGTTGTCTTCCGTTATCGCTCTCTTGTGCCATTCATGTATATGCTTCTCATCATGGAGACTTTTTTGAGGGTGCTGGTTGGACAAATGAAACCGGTCACGTTTGCCCATACACCTCCAGGTGCGATCCAAAACTATATTGTTATGCCCCTGGCTGTAGTAATGTTGGCACTCTCGTTTTGGACCAACAATAAGAAAACCAAAAAAGACAGATAAAATTCAGTAAAGTTCTCATTTTAAAGTAACTAATTTATTGTTTAAAGAGGATGATGGGGGTGGTGTATTGTTTTTTATTCTGCAATTGACGGATCTTTTATTCAAAAGATTATTTAATTATTTTTCTAAAACCTTTTTGCTCAAAGCAGTTGTTAATGATCTTAGCTGCCTTTTCTACCCCATTTTCGTTTTGAATCTTTCTTCCTAATTCTTTTGATGCGGCGGTAATTTCTCCAGTTAAAACAAAATTAATCGCATCCGATAGGTTTTCTGCTGTCAGCTTTTTTCTTGAAATTGGTTTTGATCCTACTCCAAGTTCAAAAACTCGGCGTCCCCATGCAAATTGGTCATTACTATAAGGAATGATGATACTCGGTACTCCAGCTCTGAGACCTGCTGCGGTTGTTCCGGCACCTCCATGATGAACAACGGTAGCTACTTGGGGAAATAGCCATGAGTGCGGGGCACTATCCAAAATAAAAACTTCTTCGGGAATATTTTCAATTCTCGACATTCCATTCAACCCGGTTGCAAGTATGCCTCGCTGCCCAGAACGTTTTAGAGCTTTAATGACAACCTCGGTTGTTTGATCTGCCAGGGAAGCAGCGTCTCCCATGCTGCCAAAACCAATATACACTGGTGGTTTTCCTCTATGAAAGAATTCAAGCAAATCGTTGGATGGTTTCCAATCCGATGTCTCATCTAAAAACCAATATCCCGTGCTAGACACATACTCTGGCCAATCCTTTGGTCGTGGAAAAACTAAATTACTGCAGGAAATCACCGTTGGCGAGGTTTTAGTGTTTTGTTTTCCAAATGGACATCCAAAATCTTCAGGGACTTTACCGAATTCCTTCTTCCAAAATTGTTTAATTGGCGAACTTGAAGCAAACCACATTATTTTTTCAAAGAGCTTATGCGTCAATAAATTAAAACCCCTGCCCAGTCGAATTGAATCATAAATAATTAATGAAGGATATTCCTTTGTGGGTGTCATGGGAAAAGGAGTTGCGAGAATACTGGGAATATTTAAATGTTGAGCGGCAAAATAGCCGATGGGAGCACCCGGATGATAAACGATTGCATCTGAACCTTGACAGGCAGAATAAAAATCCTTCTGCAGGTCAAACACATAGGTTTGAAGTTTATTGAAACTCATTAACACCTTAAAAGGATTGTCTGCTTTGCTTGCATCTTTCCCTATGTCACTTGTTACTATTTTGGACACATCCCCTTTTATCGGCAGATATTCCAAGCCATAACTTTTCACAAAAGCTTCATAATTTTCAAATGCTGCAATCCGGACATGATGGCCAGCTTTTTTCAAGGCTATACCTAATGCGATATATGGCTGGGTATCTCCCCTTGAACCAGTAGTTAATATAGTTATCACCATGTAATACTCCTTAGAAGCTGCTCTGCCAGGTTATCTGGAATGATAAGGCTGTTTAAAGAGATTGACCAGTTTTATCAGAGTTTTTTCAAACTGTCTGGCTTCATCTTCATTGAGTGATGCACTGATAAACTCCCCGTATTCTTTTAATGCCTGATACTTTGCTTTTATTAATCGTCTGCCTTCTTCTGTTAAACTTACATGAAAGACTCGTTTATCTTCACTCGATTGGGTTTTTGTTACATACCCCATATTAATAAGTTTAATGATTCCTGTTGTTACAGAAGCTTTGGTAATATTTAACTTGTTGGCAATTTCTGTGATTGTAGGTATTCCAAGTACATAAATTGCATCAATATAATTAAATTGATTGATCGTTAAATTAGAAATCCCAGAATTTACCCCAATTTCATCTTGAAATTTTTTTAATGATAGATCGAATGTGTTTACAAATTCTATCAGGTGTTTTTCCATATTTTAACCTTTAATGGTTAGTTAGAAAAACTAATAATAATTTGGATTTTCTATTTTGTCAATTCATTTATTTGAATGAGGAAACCAAAAAGTACAAAACTTTCTTGCAAATAAGCATGTTTTTCTAAAAATTAAAACCTTTAAGTGTATAATTTTGAAATAATAATCATTTATATAGAAAATATTATTAAGTAAGGAGGGAAGCAATTAATCGCCATGCCCAAGATGAGTAATTCAAAATATATTCCAAATGTAAATTACAAACCTTGGTTGGTCTCGATAATTCTTTTTCTTTCTGACATATTTTCTATTTTAGCTTCCTTCTTTGCCGCATACCTGATTAGAATGCTTATCGCACCCTTCGTTGGAGGAGAAGTAATCGTCAATACTCTTACGCCAATGCTCTGGGTACTTTTTATTTTAGTCATAGGATTATTCATTATTAATGGTTTATATCCAGGTGGAGGACGAACAGGTGTTGTTGAGCTTAAGGAAGTTATAAGAATAGTTACAATCTGCTACGTAATTTTAGGTTTGGTAATATTTATTTTAAGATTTGGCACGCTCTTCTCTAGATCAGTTTTTATTTTCGCCTGGTTATTCTCCTGTATTTTTATCTCCTTTTCCAGGGTATTAATTCATAACCGAGGCTCTTTATTTTCTTGGTGGAATCAACCGGTTGTGATTGTTGGGTATAAGAAAGATATAGCCAACGTTAGCTCTCTCTTGCAGCGGGCGAGACGTATGGCGCTCAAACCTTCTTTATTGTTGATTCTTGATAAAGGTTTTCATCCATCAACGATTAATGGTATTCCCGCTTTGCCAAATTCCACCGCTTTATATTCCGAAATTCGCGATTGTGGTATCCGCCTGGCAGTATTCGTAGCACACTCAAGCGAATTAAATGCTAATCAGAAACTTCAATTACATTATTTAGGTCTAACTTTTCCGAAAATAATATATGTAATGAGTGAATCACCACTCAGTTCCTTATCGATGAATTCAATGGATCTTGAGGGGCGCCCTGCACTTCAAGTTCAATACAATCTGCTTGATCCCTGGTCGAGGCGAATCAAGCGATTTTCTGATCTTGTCATTTGCTTTTTAAGCCTTATCATAACATTTCCACTCTTTCTTTTATTCGCACTATTAATTCGTTTTGATTCCCCAGGTCCAATCCTGTATATTCAAAAACGGTTGGGGAAGAAGGGGCGAATTTTTGATTTATTCAAGTTTAGAACGATGGAAATTGATGCGGAAATAAAACTGGAAAAGTTATTGAAAATTGATAAAAAAATAAATAAGGAATATCGAAAATTTCACAAAATACGAAATGACCCCCGAATCACTCGTATGGGGCGATTTTTACGAAAAATTAGCATGGATGAATTCCCACAATTATTGAATGTGATCCGTGGAGATATGAGCCTGGTCGGTCCAAGAGCATACATGCCTAACGAAATTAAACAGATGGGTAGTTCTGCAGTTTTAATTCATCGGGTATCACCTGGATTAACAGGCTGGTGGCAGGTAATGGGGCGTCATGATGTTTCATTCCAGGAGAGATTGCGGTTGGATGAGTATTACATAAGCAATTTTTCCCTTTGGATGGATTTTTATATATTGGTCAAAACAATTTGGGTGGTTATTAGTGGAAAGGGAGCCTGAGTTTGAAGAAAATTTTGAATAATGTATAAACCTGTAGTCTCTCCCCATAGATGTAAATATACTAAAATTACATGAAATAAAGGAAATAGTTTTTATTGACCAACATAAAGTCCTTGTTCCAACCGAGTATTAAATGAGTGAATTAATCCATAAAGAATTTTGATGAGGTATAGCTTGATGAAATTACAAAATAATAAACTTACCTATTTTTTCCGGGAATTAATCAAACGAATTGATTGGAAATGTGTTGGAGCTGTACTTCTTGCTTTTATCGCAACCCGAGCCATGATAATGATCGTCTCCTATTTTTCTATGGCTCAAATCCCAATACGAACAGATGGCGCTTTCTGGAATTACAATCCTCGCAACCTTATTCCGAATGGATTAGTCCGCTGGGACAGCGGTTTTTATCTTGATATTGCGCGAGGCGGATATGTTGGAACAAGCCCTCAAGTAAAACCTTTTTTCCCGCTCTACCCAATTTTCATGAGATTAATTTTACCAATTACCGGGAATTTATATAAATCTGGTTTATTTGTTTCCAATATTTCTTTTTTAATAGCGCTATTTTATTTATATGCATTAACAAAAGAAGAATTTGATGAAGGTACAGCAGGCAGGGCTGTTTTCTACATTGCAGCTGCTCCGACGGCTTTCTTTTTCTCAGCCCTCTATACCGAAAGCCTTTTCTTATTATTCCTAACCGCCTGTTTTTATTACTCCAGAAACGGAAAATGGCTGTTCGCTGCGATTGCAGGCGCAATGGCTTCAGCAACGCGATCTCTGGGTTTCTTAGTCGCACTGGTCATTTTCTTTGAGGCTTTATGGCAACAAGGGGTTCGTTTTGTTCCCAAGCCCTGGAATCTAAGAGCTCAATTTAAAATATTAAAAGATGATCTAAAAAAAATACCCGGAGCTTGGAAAGGGATACTCGCTTCTGTAATTTCTACCTCCGGACTTGTCGCATATATGGTCCATTTAAATCAGATAGTGGGCGATCCATTAGCGTTTTTGCATAGTCAGGCAGGTTTTGGAAGAACAATTGGTTTTGATTGGATATCCAGATTGATTCAATATTTACTTACTAATCATAAAATCACGGGAAATATATTTTATGGCGAAATATCCAATTTTGGAAACTTAATGGATACGTCAGCTGCGATTATATTTTTCCCTTTAGTCATCCTCGTTTTTATCAAGTTTCGCCCCTCATTTGCTTTTTTTACCGTATTATCCTTCTTTTTGCCTTTAGCTACTGGCGTCACAACCTCCATGCAAAGATATGTTTTATCTTTGATTCCGTGCTTTATACTCTTGGCGGTATGGGGAAAACGTCCCTGGGTGGACCGCCTGATCATAACGATTTCGTTGCCTTTGCAGGCGTATTTATTGATACTTTTTACACATTGGTATTGGGCGGGCTAAGGTCGTTTTTGTAAAAAAATCACCTAAAGGTTCTGCATGACCAATAGATGTATTTTTTCATTGAAAGTCGAAATATCAAATTTCATCATACTCTGACGGATGTTGTTTTGGTCAAATTTGATATGCTCGAAATGGTCGATTGCAATTTGAAGATCTTCCACAGTTTGATCGTTAAAAAATACCCCCGTTTCATTTTCAATTACTGTTTCCAGAGCTCCCCCTGCACGGAAAGCTATCACAGGGCATCCACAAGCCTGAGCCTCAACAGGAACTAACCCGAAATCATCTGCGCCGGGAAAAATCAAACCACGAGCTTCAGAATAAAGTTTCTTGAGTTCGTTATCTGATACTTTGCCCAGGAAGGTTGTTTCGCTCCCGGCGAGCTTTTTTAAGGATTCAACCTCAGGCCCTTCACCAACGACAATTAATTTGCGCTTACTATTCTCACATGCCTGGATGGCAAGGTCTGCACGTTTATAAGATAACAATCTTCCTACAAATAAATAGTAATCCTTTTTTTCTTTTGATAATTTATATAGATTGATATCAATTGGTGGGTAGATCACCTGCGTTTCGCGGCTATAAACCTTTTGGATGAATTTTGCCATATTCTGGCTATTGGCTATCAGATGGGTGATTTGATTGGTGTAATGTCGATCAATATTCCGAAATAAAGGCAGCATCGAATCGATAAAATGGATCGCCAATCCCTGGAAAGGAAGACTTTCGGGAGAATAGGAATCCCTTTTCCATAAAAACCGAAATGGACTTTGGATAAAGCAGATATGGTTTACTCCAGGTGGAGCTTTAACAAATTTTGCCAAATAAGTGGAACAGGAAAGGATTAGATCATATCTAGACAAATCGAGATACCGAAAACCTAAAAACCACAAAGGGAAAAGGCGTTTGAATTTACGCTCATTATTCACGAGAAACGCACCGGGCAGGGTTTTTACATTTTTAGATTTAAAATATGGGAATGTGTTCTCAGGGAGATAGGCGGACGTAAAGATATCTGCATCAGGGAAAACCTGGCTTAAGAATGCAGTCACCCGTTCTGCGCCGCCTGCAACGATGAGGGCATCATGCACAATAGCGATTTTTTTGGTTTTATTAATTGCCTGGTATTCTTTTATTGATGTTACTTCTTTCAACTCATCATCCTTTTCTTTTAGGAAGTATTGGATAAATATGTTTCGATTATAATTTTATTTGCTTCTGCCATTATCAGTACGATCTGAATGGGGAGAAATTGTTTATATGAACAATAACAAAAAAATAATTTTTCAAAAAAAGGACTGCGTTACATTAGGTATTTTGGGTTTTTTTGAATTTTGCATTTCTTCTTTCTTTACTGCGATTCTTCCGAAAGACCCAGGTTATTCATTTCTTTTTGGGTTGTCCGCAGGAAGAGTGGTAATCCTTATAGTTATATTATTTCTTGCCTTATTTTTTCTTATCACTGCCATTCTCGCATTCAAAAACCGTTTTGTTATTAATATAATATTTAAAAACCATAATATATTATTCCAGAATATTATTATTAGTATTTCATTTTTCATAATTGTACTAGGATGGATCGCAATATTTACACCCCCAGAATTATTTGGAAAGCTTGCTTACTATTTTGAACGGTTGCGGCCAATTGCAATAGCATCTGGTCTTATGGTGAGTCAATTTTGGCTGACCTATTGGATTAGATCGCATGGGTTGACAAATTTATCTTCTCTATTCCATAAAAGGTATCTTAAATTAAGACCTTTTTGGGTGACGTTCATAATATTGCTCGTCTTTTTTATTTTTACATACGTAACCAAATTTGGCGTTTTGCTCAACATTCCAGGATTATGGAATGTGCCAGGAATACCGGTTAGTAGTCTGCAGTTATTCTTCATTGTTTTAATGTTAATAATCACTCTGTTCCTGGAGAAAAGATTGTCATGGTTTTCGAAATTGTTAAGCAACAAGAAAGCCATGTTAATAATTCCAATTGCAATCTATATAGTGACAGTATTGGCCTGGGGTCTTACGCCAATGATTAGCCATTATTTTTCATTAGAACCAACAGCACCAAATTTTCAGCCTTTTCCATATAGTGATGCAAGAGTACACGACATGGGCGCCATCTCGATCCTTTTTGGAAACGGTATTTATTTTCATGGATTAACAGATAAACCTCTATATATGGTTATCGTAGCAATTTTTCATTTATTTGCTGGAAATGACTATACTCTTCTTGAATGGGTGCAGATTCTATTCTTAGCGGTAATACCCGTGATGGCCTATTTTCTTGGTAAAAGATTTCATAGTTCGCTTTTTGGAATCCTTGCCGCCACATTTCTAATAATTCAACAAAGAAATGCGATTGTGCTTTCAAAAAACATCGCTTCTGTAAATGTCAAGCTTTTTGTTACAGAGGGAGCTACATTATTTGGGATAGTAATTCTAGTTCTTCTCTTTTTTGAGTGGCATAAAACGAAAGAGACGCGTTACGCACTCCTCTTGGGTGGCGTTATAGGCGCTCTTTCATTGATTCGTTTTAATCCAATTCTGTTCTTACCGGCAGTAGGCTTATTGATTATCCTTTTCTATTGGAAATCTCGAAAGAAGATGATTTCGCAGATCATTCTCTTTTTCTGTGGGTTTCTGATAGTTTTCTCACCCTGGATTATTTCTGGAATTAATCCTCAGGGTCAACCCTGGTTCTTAATAAAAATCATGGGTGAGATCGAGAGACGAATGAATCCCGCTGCTGAAATATCAATTACCACAATTGACTCACGTCTATCAAGCCCAGATAAAAAACTTTCAATTCTAGTCCCAGTCGACCCAATCATGAAAAAGGTTGAAGAGATGATAGGGATCAAAAATACCGAACAATTTATGGGTCTCTATTTCAATCATTTTTCTCACAACATAATAACATCCATATTGGCCTTACCTGATTCACTGACCTATCAAAAAATTATTCCTTTAAGCCAACGCGAATACTGGAATGATAGTAATCAATGGGATGGAAATTTGCCAATCACCCAATTAATATTGATCATTGTTAATTTATTTTTTGTTTCATTAGGAATTGTATATGCCTGGCAGCGTCATCGATGGGGAGGATTGATCCCAGGTTTTTGCTTTTTAATCTATGATTTTGGTTTAAGTTTTTCTTTAACTTCTGGCGGTCGTTATATTGTCCCAATTAATTGGGTCGTTTTCTTTTATTATGGACTAGGGATACTATCTATTTTAAAATTCTTTTTTGTCGCTTTTGAATCTCGCCAGGAATCAGAATCCTACATACAGGCTAGTCAAATTGGAAAGAAAAATCGCTCAAATTCAATTTTTCCTTCTTTAATAGGATTAATAATTATTGCATCGTTAATCCCAATAACGAATCTACTTCTGCCTGACATTATTGTGAAAAAACCTACCCAGTCACCAGTGGAGATACTAAGCTCATTTGGAATTAGTAATAGATCTGAAAATAAATATATTGTTGGAGTTATTCTGTACCCTTATTATGGATCGAGCACATTATCATTCACATTATTACATGATCAACAGGTTAACGAATTTGAAGTACCAATAAAGCAAATTCAAAATTCGAAAGTTTGGTTAAATAGTGGAGATACATTGATAACAGAATTAAACTCAGATAATCAGCCGCAAAGAATATATTCATTACAGGAAGGACAATTGCATATCTACTGGGATCAGGTTACTTAATGGAAATTTCGAAATTATTTATTGATGAAAAGCAAATGAAAAACAAAAAATGCATTATCAATATTAGTGAATGGAATCTATGGCACCTATAGCTCTTATCACAGGAATTTCGGGACAGGATGGCTCATACCTGGCGGAACTATTATTATCGAAAGGTTATGAGATTCATGGGGTCGTCATGCCAAGTGAATTGGAAAATCCAGATCGCAGCCTTTTGCGCCTTTCTTCAGTAATCAATCAGGTTACATTGCACCCGGCTTCGATCGAGGCATATCCTTCTATGTTTCAGATCGTCGAACAAATCAAACCAGATGAATGTTATCACTTGGCCGCATCTTCTTATGTATCCTATTCTTTGGATGACGAATTTGCGATATTCAGTACCAATGTGACTGGGACCCATTACATACTTTCAGTATTGAAAAGGGCAGCTCCCGACTGCCGTTTTTATTTTGCGGGTTCATCTGAATTATTTGGCCATGCCCAGCACTTCCCGCAGGATGAGAACACGCCTTTTCATCCGCGTTCAGCTTATGGAATCACTAAAGCGACCGGTTATTTTCTAACGTGTAATTATCGCGATAATTATGGGCTGTTCGCCTGCAACGGTATTTTATACAATCATGAATCACCCCGTCGAGGGTTTGAATATGTCACCCGAAAAATTGCATTTCATGCAGCTCAAATCAAACTGGGCCTGGTAAAGGAGCTTCGTCTGGGAAACCTGGAAGCTGTACGGGATTGGGGATTTGCCGGTGAATATGTTGAAGCAATGTGGTTGATGCTCCAACAGGACCAACCCGGAGATTATGTAATTGCAACTGGTAAAACTCACTCAGTTCGAGAGTTCTGTGAAGCTGCATTTGCTCACCTTGGCATGGACTATCGAAAATATGTTGTTGTTGATGAACGTTTCTATCGGCCAAATGAGACCGTACCCCTTATTGGAAATGCGGCGTATGCCAAATCAGTTTTAGGTTGGCAGCCAAAGGTTGATTTCAATCAATTGGTTGCAATGATGGTGGATGCAGACCTTGATAGTCTGACCATAAATAAATGATCTAAATCAATGCTTTTGTAAAATAATATTGCTCTCCATTGACGGGAGGGTTTCGGAAAATCGATCTGACAACCTACCGGCTCAAAGTGAGCGGATTAGTGGACCACCCTTTGGAACTGAATTTCGAAGAATTGCGCTGTTTTCCCAAAGTGACAGTGAAAGCCAAAATAGTCTGCCCCGGCTATTTCATTGATGAATCTACCTGGTCGGGAGTCCCAATAGCCACACTGTTGGAAAAGGCCTCCCTCCAAAAGAAAGCAAATCAAGCTGTTTTAATAGGTGCAGATGGTTATCAAACAACCATTTCATTGATTGATGTTCTAAACGAACACAATTTTCTGGCATTTGAAATGATCAATCAACCTTTACCGGTATTGCATGGATTTCCTATCCGGGCTGTTTTTCCGCTATTGGAAAGTTATGCCTGGGTAAAATCGTTGGTGGAGATCAATATCCGTTAACATTGAATACCTGCGATGGATATTTCTTTTATTTAAGAATCATAAATTTCTCAGATATTTAGGTATTTTTTCGTTTATGATCAAATCAAGAAAGTTTTATTTTGAATACATTCATCTCTTGACTTGCGCCATTATATAATGTAACATCACTAAAGTTAATTTTGATTCGGTATGATGATCGACAAGCAGAAAGGTTTTTCTCTGGAATCATTACCTGATGAAAAAAAATTCTTTGTTTGCTAATGAACCACCAAACCGTTTGATTGATTTTCTCAATTCCCTCATTCCCTTCTATAAAATATATCGCTGGCATGCGGTCTGGCGTGCCTAATCCATAAGCCTTCCCGGGTAGTTTGCATTTAACTTGGGATGGTTTATTTCACCCTCTTGGATTCTGGACGGACCCAAGGATTTCTTTCAATTAATTTATTTGTATAGTTTGAAAACTTAGAGAGGTAAACATGTCAGGACAATCGATACATACAGAGAAGCAGCACCACATAGATATGAAAGAAGGGGATATAGCGCCGACAGTGCTGATCCCGGGCGATCCAGGTCGGGTGAAAGTATTTGCCGAGTTAATGGATGAAGCGCACAAAGTAGCAGAGAAGCGGGAATACATCACCTATACCGGCAAGAAAGACGGGGTGGCGATCAGCTGCACCAGCACAGGGCTGGGCTGTCCGCCGACGGCGATCGGGGTGGAGGAATTGATCCGGATCGGGGCGAAGAACATCATTCGGATTGGGACATGCGGGGCACTCCAGCCATATTTGAAACCAGGGCACATGATCATTGCGACAGGAGCGGTGAGGGGTGAGCACACGAGTGAGGAGTTTATTTCGATGGAGTATCCGGCGGTGGCAGATTATCGGGTGGTGCGGGCATTGGTGGATGGATGTGAGAAGCTGGGCATCCCCTATCACCTGGGGATTATCCGCACCCATGACGCTTATTACATGGAATCACCACAAGCGATAGGTGATTATATGAAACGCATCCAACCCTGGATGGATATGGGCGTTCTTGCTCTGGAGAACGAATCATCCACCCTGTTTGTCATCAGCGGGATGCATGGAATACGGGCAGGCACTATTTTGACAAGTGGAAACCCAATTTACACTCCCAATGCCGATGACTGCGATTGGGATAGCCATATTCGCAAGATGGTTCAGGCTGCCATAGAAGCGGCGAAATTATTGAGTGAACGCGGGCTGGCATAGAGAAGGGAACAGGAGAAAAACAATGGAAAAGCAGCATCATATACAATTATTACCGGGGGATGTGGGAGAGACTGTATTTTTGCCGGGGGACGTAAGCCGGGCAAAGATAATTGCAGACCATTTTGACAAAGCAGAGTTAGTTGCCCATGCGCGGCAATATATCACTTATACCGGCACGTATAAAGGGGTAAAAGTCAGTGTCACTTCGACTGGGATTGGATGCCCGGCAGTGGCTATTGCCGTGGAAGAATTGATTAAAATTGGTGCAAAAAACCTGATCAGAATTGGAACGGGGGGCATGATCCAGACCTGGTTACCTGTACCCGCGATCATGGTCATAACCGCAGCCGTTCGCGGGGATGGCACATCCCGGGAATACTTCCCGCTGGAATACCCGGCAGTGGGTGATTTTTTCGTACTGGAAGCACTCGTAAAAGCCGCCAATGAGCGCGAAGCCAATCCGCACGTGGGCATCATCCGCGCACATGATTCTTTCTATGCTGAATCAAAATTGGCCGCCATCGATTACCTGGAGAAAGATAAACCCTGGATTGATTCCCATGTGCTTTCTGTGGAAAATGAATCCTCCACTCTTTTCACCCTAAGTACTGTGCGCAAGTGCCGGGCTGGCACCATTTTGGTACCGGTGGGTCACCATCTATTACCGGATGAGGAAATCCCGGATGAGGAGTTCGTCAAGGCGATCGATTTGATCACTTTGATTTCTCTGGATGCAGCTGTCACACTGGACAGTCTAAAAATATAATCAGATTTATTAACCATCGGGCAAAATAATGTCAGACACATACAACCGCCAGATTGAAAAGAACTATAAGTGGAACTTTTTCTGGTTTACGGTTGATAATATGATGTTTTTCTTCATATTTATGGGGTTATCACCATACACGGTTTTGCCCTTCTACCTCAAACATTTTACCAATTCAAATATTCTGATCGCCATGATCCCTGCAATCCACATTCTGGGTAATTCACTGCCGCAAATCTTCATGGCGCGTTTGCTTAAAAAAACTGATGAGAGAAAAAAATATCTCTTTTTAATTGCCTCTATCCAGCGCTTTGGGATTTTTGGTATGCTGCTCCTGGTCATATTACAACCAATCCTGGGTATTTCCAGTACCATTACTGTCATTTTCTTTTTTGTGACATTGGGGGTCCAGACAATTGCAAGTGGTTTCTACATCCCAACCTGGCTCGATTTTTTTGGAAGATCCATCCCGACCCGCCGGGGGTTGCTCTTTGGAGTCTCTAATTTTTTTGGAGGTTTAATGGGATTGGGGATTGGCTGGCTGCTTTCCTTTTTATTGGACAGGTTCCCTTTTTACCAGGCGATGCCCTGGATTGTAGGTATTTCTTTCGCAGCCTCCATGGTATCACTTTTGGCGATATGGTTATGGAAAGAAACACTGCCTCCCAAACATGTTACTAAAGCGGCCCAGCAGGTCAGCAGCCGTAAAACCATTCTGGCTGACAGCAACTTTATAAAATTTCTGGTCTGGCGGGGAATGATGGTCATGCTGGATATTGCCACACCATTCTATGCCCTTTCCGCCCTAGAACGGTTAAAACTGGCTGATTCCCAGATTGGGGTTTTCACTGTATTACTATCCTTATCAGAGACGGTATTAAATCCCCTATGGGGTTGGCTGGGTGATCATAAGGGATTCTTTAACATTGTGCTTATTTCAGCAGCTGCTGGTTCGTTGGCTGCCATCCTGGCTGCAACGGCACCAAGTCTGTTTGTCTATTACCTGATATTCCTGCTTGCTGGAGTAATGATCAGCGGCTTGCAGATATCCAATTTCAATATAATATTCGAATTCAGTCCAGTCAATCTGGTGCCCATGTATACGGCAGTCAGCCAGGTAGCGCTTACACCCTTGTCCGGAGTGATTCCTGTTCTGGGGGGTCTCTTAGCGGACAAACTCGGCTACCTATCCGATTTCTGGTTAGCCGGAGTTGTGGGTGTAATCAGTCTTACCGGTTTGTGGATAGGGGTAAAAAACCCAAAGAAAATTAAACCATTAAATCTAAATAAATCTAAAAAACCATTGGCGTAAAAAACAGGAGCGGACATGTCAGGACAATCGATATATGCAGAGAAGCAGCACCATATAGATATGAAGGAAGGGGATATAGCGCCGACAGTACTGATCCCGGGCGATCCAGGTCGGGTGAAAGTATTTGCCGAGTTAATGGATGAAGCGCACAAAGTAGCAGAGAAGCGGGAATACATCACCTATACCGGCAAGAAAGACGGGGTGGCGATCAGCTGCACCAGCACAGGGCTGGGCTGTCCGCCGACGGCGATCGGGGTGGAGGAATTGATCCGGATCGGGGCGAAGAACATCATTCGGATTGGGACATGCGGGGCACTCCAGCCATATTTGAAACCAGGGCACATGATCATTGCGACAGGAGCGGTGAGGGGTGAGCACACGAGTGAGGAGTTTATTTCGATGGAGTATCCGGCGGTGGCAGATTATCGGGTGGTGCGGGCATTGGTGGATGGATGTGAGAAGCTGGGCATCCCCTATCACCTGGGGATTATCCGCACCCATGACGCTTATTACATGGAATCACCACAAGCGATAGGTGATTATATGAAACGCATCCAACCCTGGATGGATATGGGCGTTCTTGCTCTGGAGAACGAATCATCCACCCTGTTTGTCATCAGCGGGATGCATGGAATACGGGCAGGCACTATTTTGACAAGTGGAAACCCAATTTACACTCCCAATGCCGATGACTGCGATTGGGATAGCCATATTCGCAAGATGGTTCAGGCTGCCATAGAAGCGGCGAAATTATTGAGTGAACGCGGGCTGGCATAGAGAAGGGAACAGGAGAAAAACAATGGAAAAGCAGCATCATATACAATTATTACCGGGGGATGTGGGAGAGACTGTATTTTTGCCGGGGGACGTAAGCCGGGCAAAGATAATTGCAGACCATTTTGACAAAGCAGAGTTAGTTGCCCATGCGCGGCAATATATCACTTATACCGGCACGTATAAAGGGGTAAAAGTCAGTGTCACTTCGACTGGGATTGGATGCCCGGCAGTGGCTATTGCCGTGGAAGAATTGATTAAAATTGGTGCAAAAAACCTGATCAGAATTGGAACGGGGGGCATGATCCAGACCTGGTTACCTGTACCCGCGATCATGGTCATAACCGCAGCCGTTCGCGGGGATGGCACATCCCGGGAATACTTCCCGCTGGAATACCCGGCAGTTTCTGATTTTCATACCGTTGAATGTTTAATGAAATCTGCTGAAGAACGCGGAATTAAAGTCTTTGCTGGTTTGGAACGCTGTCATGATGCGTTCTATGCCGAATCAGTATTTGCGGATATTGATTATCTTGCCAGGGGTAAACCCTGGATGGACGCTGGCGTACTGATCACTTCAAATGAATCCGGAACACTATTGCCATTGGCGATGGTTCGTGGAGTAAGGGCAGCGACGGTGCTGTGCTCTGCTGGCAGCCACCAGCGCCCGGACCTGGTGGCCACACCCGAACAAATGACCCAGGCAATTTCTGATGCAATTGTCATTTCTTTGGATACGGCTGTAAAATTACATCATATGGATCATGGTAAAAAATAGGACCCTTCCATGAAAACACTGATTAAGAACGGAATTTTCTTCCACCTGCCGGATTATGCGGTCAAGCCAATTAATTTATTAGTGAATGGGACGTATATTGAGCAGGTCAGCGAAAAGGAAATTATTCCCCCATCTGATGCGAAAATAATTGATCTGAAGGGCAAGTTGATTCTGCCAGGTTTATTGGATTGCCACACCCACCTGGTGCAGTCCTTTGGAAGAGGGATCTATGATAATCTGCACCTGACCCAGTGGCTGACGACCATGATCTATAACTTTGACCTGACCGAGGAAGAGGTTTATTTGGCCACGCAATTGGGCTGTATTGAAGTCATTCGCTCTGGTACTTCCACAGTGGCTGAAATGGCAACCGCCGGTCCTTTTGGTGAGATTTGCATTCAGGCGATTGCCGATAGTGGTCTACGAGCGGATGTCTGTTCGGCTTATGGCGATTTCCAGGAAGGAGATGGTCCGCCACCGGATCAAAATGCTTCGCAAGTGTTGGAAGAGATGCGTAAGCTTTATAAAAAATGGCACAATTCCTATGACGGACGTATCACTGTCAGGGTCAGTCCGGTGGGTCTGCCAGCTTGCACAGAAGAATTGATGAGGGGGTCGCGCGACCTGGCTAATGAACTTGGGGTGGGCATTCATACTCATTGCTGCGAGGGCGAAACAGAGACCGCCAACTCGTATGACCGTTTCAATTGCAGTGAAGTGGAAGCGCTGGAGCGTTTTGGCTTACTGGGTCCGGACTGCCAGCTGGTGCATGATATCTGGCTGACCGAGCATGATATCGAATTGATCGCTGAATATAAATCCAGTGTTGTTACATGCCCTTCTACAAATACAAAAATCACCGACGGAATGCCGCCCATGCCTGCTCTTTATAAAAAGGGTGTCAATATTGCCATTGGCTGTGATGGTGAATCCAGCAGCGGCACTTACGATATTTTGCAGGAAGCCCGCCTGGTGGCATTACTGGGCAAGGTTAGCACGAAGGAAGCCGATATGTTCCCTGCAGAGGTTGTTTTTGAGATGCTAACCAGGAACGGGAAAAGATCAATCGGCTTTGATACACCAGTGGGAGAACTTAAGGCAGGTTTCAAAGCGGATTTTGCCGTCATTGATTACCCGGCGCCGCATCTGATTGATGAACGCAGATTGATGTCCAATCTGATCTATTCAGCAACAGCTGGTGATGTAACGGCGACCTTTGTGGATGGCGAACCATTGATGTGGGACCGAAAATTAACTAAAATTGATGAAGACATGGTGCTCAATCAAATACTTGAGGTCATGCGAAAAGCAAAGCAGATTGTTCCTTAAAAAAATGAAGGAATTGAAAATGGAAATCTTAGTAGGAGGAGGTGGTAGCTATAAGAGGTTTGTAGGTGGTTCAAGAGTAATGAGTGTACCAACTTAAACAAATACGAAGGAGAAATGAAATGAAAAAAAGTGGTTTATTTATGGCAGTATGTATTGTTGTTGCCATGGCACTGAGCGCCTGCGCTCCTGCAGCCGCGCCTGCTGCAAAAAGTGGTTTTAAAGCAGCGATGATAACTGACCTCGGCGGTCTAGCCGCCAGTCCGGATACGAAGGGTTTCTCCGATCTGTGCTGGGATGCTCTTCAGAAGGCCAAGACCGATTTAGGCATTGAGGTCACCCTGCTCGAATCCAAAGAATTGGCAGATCTCGAACCCAACCTGACCAAGATGGCTTCCGAAGGCTACAACTATGTGGTTGGCTGCGGCTTTTTGTTCACTGATGCGATGACCGCAGTTGCGCCAAAATTCCCGAATGTCAAATTTGGTATCGTTGACAGCTTCGTGGATGCTCCCAATGTACAATCCCTGACATTTGCTGCAAACGAAGGCTCCTTCCTGGTTGGCGCCGTTGCAGCTGGAATGAGCAAGACCGGCACCATCGGTTTCGTCGGCGGCATGGAAATTCCCCTGATCAAAGCGTTTGAAGTTGGATATGATGCCGGTGCCAAATCGGTCAATCCCAATATCAAGATCCTGTCCGGTTATACCGGCAACTTCAGCGATGTTGCCAAGGGCAAGGAAGTCACTTTAACCCAGTATTCACAGGGTGCGGATGTTGTTTATGCAGCTGCAGGTGCCTGCGGTTTGGGTACTTTTGAAGCCGCCAAGGAAAAGGGTTTATGGGCAATTGGTGTTGACACCGACCAGGATGCGTATGCCAAGGGTAGTGTGGTGACCTCCATGCTGAAGCATGTGGAAGTGGGTGTCTATAATTCACTTAAATCCGCATTTGACGGCACCTTTAAAGGTGGGCTAGTAAATAGTGACCTGAAAATTGGTGGTGTTGGTATCAGCGAAATGAAGTACACCAAGGATAAAGTCCCTGCCGATCTATTGGCCAAGGTGACCAAATTATCCGATATGATAAAAGCTGGCACCATTAAGGTACCATCAACTCAGGCTGAGTTGGATGCATTTGTTCTGCCAACAATGTAATTAAATTAAAACTGTAAATTTGTATAATTGGCAGATGAGACCGGTTCTCATCTGCCAATTTCAACTAGCAAGGAGTGATTATGGCAGTTATTCTTGAAATGCGGAATATGTGCAAAAAATTTGGTGAAGTGCTGGCTAACAATCACGTTGATCTAACGGTTGAAAAAGGAACAGTTCATTCCATTGTGGGGGAAAATGGAGCTGGCAAGACCACCCTGATGAATCTTTTGTACGGGCTATATAGAGCCAACGATGGAGAAATATTTCTGGAAGGGAAAAATGTTAAGATTGAAAGCCCTTTAGATGCCGTCCGACAGGGGATCGGCATGATCCATCAGCACTTTAAATTGATCCCTGCCATGACAGTGGCGGAAAACGTTATGCTGGGGTTGGAACCCCGAGTTGGAAAGGTTTTTTTGGATTTGAAAAAATTAAACCGGGATACTCAGGAATTATCCGACCGGTATGGTTTAGCGGTCACCCCGGATGTTTTGGTTGAAAATATTTCTGTCGGCATCCGCCAGAGGGTGGAAATCTTGAAAGCCCTTTATCGCAATGCGAAATTGCTCATCCTGGATGAGCCGACAGCATTGTTAACCCCCCAGGAGATCGAGGATCTATTCCGGGTTATTTCAAATCTTCGCAAAGATGGTATCACCATCATTTTTATTTCCCATCACCTGAACGAGATTATGGAAATTTCGGACAAAATTACCGTTATGCGGGATGGCTGCGTCGTGAAAACCGTCAATAAAAAAGACACCAATGAGGTCGGCTTGGCTCGTATGATGGTGGGAAGGGATGTTTTCCTTCGGCCGGCTCCACCAGCCAAAAAAATTGGAAAACCGGTTATCAGCGTCAAGGACCTGTGCGCCAATAATGTTTTTCATAGGCCGGTATTGACCAACGTCACTTTTGATGTCCGCGCAGGTGAAATTTTAGGTATTGCGGGTGTGGATGGCAATGGCCAGACCGAACTCGTTCGGGCTTTAATTGGAATCCAGCATATTACCAAAGGTGAAATTAGCTTACATGAAAAACGGATTGACCATCTGCCAGTGAGGGAGATGCGTGATGCCGGCATTGGGGTTATTCCGGAGGATCGGTTAAAAGAAGGTCTGGTGGTGGACTTTGATGTGCAGGAAAACCTAGTCCTGGGCCTTCAACTCCATCGGCCTTTTTCGAATGGTTTTGTCATGAATTGGGCTGAAGTGAAAAAGAATGCCAAGAAACTGGTAGAAATATTTGATATTCGCACCCCAAGTCTTGATTTTAAAGCCCGGTTATTATCCGGTGGCAACCAGCAGAAAGTGATCGTCGCCCGAGAGATTTTCCACGCTCCGGATACCATCATTGCTGCCCAGCCCACCCGCGGCCTGGATATCGCTTCCACCGATTTTGTGCACGAACAGCTGATCGAACAGCGCGATGCCGGCAAGGCTGTGCTTTTATTCTCATTGTTCCTGGATGAGATCCTACTGCTTTCCACTCGGATTGCAGTGATCTACAAAGGTCAGATCGTCGCCATTGTGGATAGGGACAAAACCACCGCCGAAAAGTTGGGTCTGATGATGCTGGGTGGTACGTACAAGCATATTCCTGCTTAACAAGGTGAAAACCATGCAAAATATTAAAAATTTTTTCATTAAACGGCAACCCATCTTTGTATTATTGATCGCCCTGCTGTTATCCTTGCTGGTCATCGGTTTGTTATTAGTTGCCACAAATCGGAATCCGTTCGCGGCCGTTTTTTATTTCATACGTGGTTCTTTTGGCAATGCATATAACACAGCGGATACTCTAACCAGGATGATCCCGCTGGCCATCGCCGGTGTGGCTTTTCTGATTGGTGCCCAGGCCGGTGTGTTCAATGTAGGAATAGAAGGACAATTGCTTCTGGGCGCAATGGCTTCAGCGATTGTTGGATACGCAGTAAAGCTGCCGGCCATCATTCATTTGCCGCTTATGCTTTTTGCCGGTTGCCTGGCAGGAGGTTTGTATGCTTTGATTGCTGCCTGGCTGAAAGCTTACCGGGGGATCAACGAAATCCTAAGCACGATTATGTTGAATTATCCGGCTTTTTTCTTCACCCATTTTCTGGTGCTCAGAGTCATACCGAATGAGGGCGTAGTTCCAGCTACCCCGTTTATTCAAAAAACTGCTGAATTGCCGATATTGTTCGCAGGCACAAAATTGCACGCCGGATTGATCGTGGCAGTGTTGGTATCCATAGCGGCTTACTGGCTGCTTCAAAAGACCACCCTGGGTTATGAGATGCGTGCGGTCGGCAAAAATAAGGATGCTGCCCGTTTTCACGGCATCCCGGTTGAAAAACGAATGGTGCTGTCCTTTTTCCTGAGTGGTGCCATTGCCGGGTTGGCCGGTGCGGTCGAGATTGCGGGTATGCACCATCACTATCTTGACCAGTTTTCGCCTGGCTATGGTTACGATGCCATCACTGTGGCCATGGTTGCCCTATTGAACCCGTTTGGCGTGCTGATCTCCGGGACCCTGTTTGGAGCATTGAAAACCGGCATCATGGATATGTCAGTCTACGCCGAGATCCCGCGCCAATTGGCGACATTGATCAATGGCATAGTGGTGTTGTTCATTGCAGGTAAAAGCATGATTGAATCAAGTTATGAGCGAGTCGTCAAAGGGAGGGATCACGCATTTGATACTGGAAAGGAGAAAAAACAATGAACTGGCTGGAGACATTTAAAACTGTATTTAGCCTGGCCCTCATTTATGCCACCCTGAGAGGCAGTGTTTCCATAATTTTTGCCGGCATGGGAGAGATGATCAATGAGCGCGCGGGAGTGTTGAATATCGGTATTGAAGGCATCATGTTGATGGGTGCCCTGGCAGCGGCCCTTGGTTCTTATTTCACCGGCAATCCTTGGATCGGGTTATTATTGGCAGCCCTTGTTGCCATGTTGATTGGACTAATATTTGCCTTCATCGCCATTACCTTGAAAAGTGTTCAGGCCATTGCTGGTCTGGCAATTTTCTTATTGGCGTCCGGATTATCCGGCTTTATGCTGCAAATATTCTTTGATCATGGTGGAAATTCCCCAATGGCGCCGACCCTGCCAAATGTCAGTTCAGAATTTCTGGCAAAAATTCCTATTCTCGGAGATATCTTCAATGGTCAGTCAGTACTTCTCTTCCCCGCTCTCATTTTGCCAGTGGTGATCTGGTTTTTCCTATATCGAACTCCCTGGGGTACTTGGCTGCGAGCAGCTGGTGAGAATCCACAGGCGCTCGCGGTGGTTGGCATCAACCCGATTACCGTGCGATATCTGGCTACTTTGGCCGGAGCCATGTTGCATGGCATTGGAGGCGCTTATCTTTCAATTTCACAGACCTCACTATTTTCCGAAAATATGGTCGCTGGACGCGGTTTCATTGCATTGGCAGCGGTCATCTTTGGAAATGCCAAACCGCGCACGGTTTTCCTGGCTTGCCTTTTCTTCGGGTTTATGGATGCTTTACAAATTTCCTTGCAGACCGCAATTCCGCAAAACATCATTCCAAGAGAAGTATTCATGGCATTACCTTATATCTTGACGTTATTACTACTGGCAGGCTTCATCAAGCGCACCGGCGGTCCTGCTGATATTGGTAACCCGTATCACAAGGAAGCTCGATAAAAAGCCAAAAGATGATATTGAAATGCGGAAGAGTGAATACGGTTTGGCTTCCAAAGATCGTGATTGGCAAAAAAATATAACCCGGG
Organism: uncultured Anaerolineaceae bacterium; assembly: GCA_964571135.1. Taxonomy (GTDB): domain Bacteria; phylum Chloroflexota; class Anaerolineae; order Anaerolineales; family Anaerolineaceae; genus CAZMZW01. The sequence goes on from CAZMZW010000001.1 coordinate 253,604, forward strand.
GCACGATCAGGTATTGAAATTAAAAAGAATCTGGAGATTAAAAAAGAAATCCAGGTTCTTTTTATTTATTAATAGAGATAAATTAAATTGAAGGAGAATAAAATGATCTCTCAAGAGATGAAAGAAAAATTATTGAAAGAAGCGGTCGACGCATCCAAGTTTGCTCACTGCCCATATTCCAATTTCAGGGTAGGCGCGGCTGTTTTGACCGAGTCTGGCAAGATTTACCTGGGGGGAAATATTGAAAATGTCTCTTATGGCGCCACAGTATGCGCAGAACGGGTGGCTATCTGGAAAGCAGTTTCCGAGGGTGAAAAGGTTTTCCAAGCTATCGCAGTAAATGGGCCGGGTTCAAAGGAAGCATACCCCTGTGCGCAATGCCGCCAGGTGATGGTTGAATTTGGACTGGATTGGCTAGTCATCAGCGGGGATTCCAAAGGAAATTATTTGGGCGAGAAAACAGTACGCGAAATCGTCCCATTTCCTTTCACCCCTGATGCCTTGCTGGGAAAAAACTAAAAGAACAAGCTGCTTATCTGATCAGGTAAGCAGCTTTTCAATTAATTTCAGAAATCCCTTTGTATCAGCCTTCAGCATTACATTTACAGGACCGATGTAGTGATCTGCTTTATAGGGAGTATTATCGGTAAGATCCTCAAACCACCGGCCGTAGGGAACAGGGATGGATTGCCCTACACAGCAGCCCTCTGTTTCAACAAAGAGCGGGGTTTTTTCCAGGGTAAAGAGTTTCGGTTCCAGCAAATATGCCGCGGCAAGAGCATCCGGAAATTCTACGCCTTCAGTTATCCCAAAGCGGGTTAAGAATGCCTGAAAAAACGGAACCGATCCTTTGATGTACGGCGCCAGTGGTGTCTTGGCATGACAGACTTTATCCAGTAGGGTTTGTGGGATAATGCCGTAAGCACATACATCCAACCCGGCCAGGAAGATCTTCCACCCGGCGCTGATCACGATCTGGGCGGCATGCGGGTCATGGAAAAAATTGGCTTCAGCCGTGGGGGTGATATTTCCGGGGCAATGAACAGCCCCGCCCATGATAACCACTTCTTTGACCAATCGGCTGATTTTCGGCTCCAACAGATAAGCCATGGCAATATTGGTCAGCGGACCGATGGGCAGGAGGGTGATCTCATTGGGGTTTGCCAGGATCAACTCCACGATGGCCTGCGGAGCTCTTAGATTACTTTCTGGCATCGTAGGTTCGGGCAGGAACATATCCCCCAGTCCATTATTTCCATGAACAAAGGGGGAGGTACCGAGGGGAACTCCCAGAGGATAGCTAGCGCCGCGGCAGACCGGGATGTGGGTTTTGCCAGCCGCTTCTAAAAGGATGCGGACATTTTTTGTGGTTTGCTCGACGGTCACATTTCCGAAGATTGTGGATACGCCCACAACTTCAATTTCAGGATCGGCAAACAACATCGCCATTGCAAATGCATCGTCTATTCCGGGGTCGGTATCGATCCAGACTTTTTTCATAGGTTACTCACGCAATCAGTATGATAAAAATTTATGGGCTATTTATATCATTAAAGATTTGGTAATCATTATTTGTGACGATATGAAATTGAATATCAGAGACATTCACCCAGATCACAGCGGCCATTATAATTGCCATCGCTGTAGCGGCGGCACCTGCCGGGGTACGAACAGCCATTCGGGCAGCGCACTGTGCAGTCGCTGGTAGTCTGATTTGTGATCGGAACTGAAGTGGCAACTGGTGTGGATTGAACCATTTTACTTGAAGAAACAGTCGCAGGATTATCCTCCAAGGATTGGAAGAGTGAAACTGTTTGCTCTTCAATCAGATTATCTTCCAACCCTGGAATTTTCAAAGAGGTCATGGCTTTCACCAGCACGACTGCCCCGGCCAATGAAATGGCTCCCACTGTACGCAGTGCTTCCCGGCGAGTGATGAGTGTCGCATTTTCGCTTTGCAGGGTTGTAACCACTTGAGCGTGAGTAGTCGGTTTGCGTTGGAACAATTGCCTGGCAGTGCCGGCAATGCATTTCCAGTGCAGCAATAATTTAACCAATAAAATGATCAGAGAACCGATGGAGACTAGAACATGCAAAAACCTCCATATTTCAAAGAGAGACCCGTTCACTCCAAACCAGGTAGAAATTATTAAACCACTGGCAATAATGAAAGCAATTCCACCTGCCAGAGAAGCATTCAGCAGGTAATTAAACCGGGAAATGTTCGTTGAAGATCTAAAGAAGCGCTGCGTAATAGCCTTCACCCATGGCCAATGGTTCAAAAGGTGGAACAAAGTGACAGCTCCAACTAGCAACCCCAACCATTGGTGTAGCTGAAGACCTGTAAGGTCCAAAAAATAAGTGATGAGAAAACCAATGAACAGAACTCCGTTCACCAGCCATTTCAGACGATTTTTTGCATTCATAGAATTCTTTTTCTCCAATGCCCAGTATTCGGGTTATGGTCATAACGATAACCTGACTGTGTAAAGAATGTGTGAAGAGGAGTTGAAGATGGCTTAAAGAATAAAATGATGCATTACAGACTTATAATGGAGAACTATATTTTGACCATAACCAATGTAAGGCAAACAGCATTTGAAAACATCCAGATTATTTTTTGAACATTTGGCAGCCGAATGGGACGATCGCCAGCCGCCTGAACGCCAAAATAAATTGGATAGCCTTTTGTCCCGTTTTGATGCATACATTCAAAAAGCAGATCTGGTTTTGGAAGTCGGAACAGGTACTGGCGGGCTGCTTCCAATATTAAAAAAGCGATATATCCGACCTGAATTTATCCAGATCGACTTTGCCAATGCTATGCTGTTGCGTGCGCAAAAAAACCACAATGGCGATCAGCTGGTACAGGCAGACGCGCACAAACTCCCATTTTCAAACAAGACATTTTCAGCCGTGATCTGCCATAACAGTTTCCCGCATTTTAAAGAAAAGATGATTGTATTAAAAGGAATGCGGTTTGTGCTTCAACCGGGTGGAGTGCTTCTCATTCTGCATGAACATAGCCGGGAAAAAGTAAATTACATTCACCAGCATGCGCTTGCGGTTGAGATTCATCAAGATTTGCTTCCTGGTAAAGAGCAAATGAAGAAATTATTGCAGCAGGCAGGTTTTACGGTAGTGGTCATTGAGGATAATGAAGATCATTACGCTGTGTGTGCAAGAACGTAAGAAAAAATACTTCTAAAATAAAAAGAACCAGAGCTATTTCTTTTCTGGTTCTTTTTATTAACGCCTTGATGAAATTTATTTGACAAGCATGAATCGTTCTTTAGGTGTGTTACAAATCGGGCATTTATCCGGTGCGTTACGGGCATGGGTGAATCCGCATACCGGGCAGACATAAAAGTCATACGATTCACTTTCCTTACCAATGGACCCCAACGCTTCAATGTATAAAGCCTCATGAATTTTTTCCACATCCAGGGCGTAACTGAAGGTGCGGATTGCCCTTTTGTCGTTTTCAGCGGTAGCGTCGGCAAGAAAATCCGGGTACATGGTCATTGCCTCGTAATGTTCTCCACCAATTGCCGCTTTCAGATTCTCTTCTGTGGATTTGACTTCATCCATAGCGATGAAATGATTCAAGGCATGCACAGTTTCCGCTTCAGCTGCTGCACGGAAGAGGCGGGCGATTTGGGGATGTCCTTCTTGATCTGCCTTTTTGGCAAACGCCAGATATTTTCGGTTTGCCTGCGATTCACCTGCAAAAGCGGCTTTTAGATCTTCCATTGATTTTGACATAATTAACCTCCAGAAAGTATCTTTTGATCTTGAAATAGATTTGATTCTATATTCTATTCTATTTCATCAGCCAGGATAATAAAGACAAAAAGCATTACTGATTGAATATTTGGATTGAGCCATTCAGGAGTAGTGTAGAATCATAATAGCGTGCTCAATTCTTGATTATAGCTAAAATGATTGGAAATGATATTAATTATCAAATAGAATGACATTTCGAATATCCTATGAAGAAAAAGAATCGAAAAATCACTTTTTCTGCTAATCTTATCGGAATAAGTATCGTTTTTGCAATCCTTTCTTACACACTAATTCAATTATTTTATAAAGGGGAAGAATGGATAATCGTTGGATCTCCAAATTTTAGTCCATTTCAGATCATCGTTGATACCCTTAAACTTCACTGGCTTTCGTTTCTATTGTGGAACGGATTAATCGTGTTTTCTGCGGCCATCATCCGGAAAGGTTTTCAAAGATATTCCGCCAATGAGGAAAAATTAAGATATGTTTTGAATTCGGCTGTTGATGGTATTATTCTGATCGATGAAAAAGGGGAAATTAGAGATACAAATCCTGCGACCGGGAAAATATTTGGATATTCTGAATCGGAATTGGTGGGACAAAATGTTTCAGTATTGATGCCTGAACCATATAAAAAAGAACATTCCGGATATATTAAGAATTATTTACGGACCGGAAAGGCCAAGGTGATTGGGATTGGTCGTGAAACAGTTGGAATAAATAAAAATGGTCAAATCTTTCCCATCGATCTTGCAGTAAGTGAAGTGGTTTTTAACCACCGGCGATTATTTACCGGAATCGTGCGTGATATTACATCCCGTAAACGGCTTGAAAATAAATTAGAAATTCAATATTACCGGCAGACTGCATTATCGGAATTTGACCTTGCAATCAATCAAACACATGAACTTCAGAGTATGGTCAATCATGTGGTTCGGGCGGTGAGGGACTTTCTCCCGGCAGATGCTGGCGCATGCGTCCTGATCTGGAAAAATAATGAAGAAATCCCCCATGTTTGTTCCATCAACCTGGGATCCATTGAGAAAAGCGAAGCATTAAAACAGATCCTTTTTGGTGCAAAACATTATCAGGAAGTTGTTAAGAAATGCAAACCCTTAATTGTGGAAGAAATTAAAGCCGGCAGATCAACTTTGCATAAATTGTTGCTTGAAAATGAAGTTCATTCATATGCCGAGATTCCTTTATGTACTGAAAAAAAGGTTTTGGGTGTTTTATACGCATTTCATAAACAAAATAGAAAGTTATTAAAGGCAGATCTTGATTATTTGTTGGCTCTTGCAAACCGTGCGGCAATATCCATTGTAAAAGTCAATCTTTATGAAGATTTGAGGGTGACCAATCGATTACTACAAAATCAGAAAGGAGAATTACAGGCTTTATTGGATTCAACGGGAGGCGCAATTGCCCTGATTTCCCCTGAAATGCAATTCATCACCTTGAATCAGAAATTTGCAGAAACCTTTGGAATTGACCCTGAAGAGATCAATTCATATCAACTACAGACGTTTGTATCACAGGCAAAGAACCTATTTAAAGACCCTGAGGCCGTCATTTCCCGAATTTACGATACGGTCAACAATGCACCCCAAAAATTCTCAGATTTATTTACCCAGATCTGGCCTGTCCGAAGAGAGTTGGGCTTATTTTCCAAGACAGTTCGAGCTGCCAGCGGAGAATATCTTGGCCGGCTATTCGTTTTTCGGGATGTAACCCATGAACGCGAAGTGGATCGAATGAAATCCGAATTCGTTTCGATGGTTTCCCATGAGCTGCGCACTCCGCTTACCTCCATCCACGGTTCTTTAGGGTTGATCAATGGCGGGGTTACGGGTGATCTATCCGAGCAGACAAAAACGCTGATTGAAATTGCGTATAAGAATAGCGAAAGGCTCATTCGGCTGATCAATGACATTTTAGATATTGAAAAAGCAGAATCCGGGAAGATGGTTTTTGATAATAAGGTGATCGATCTCATTCCAATCATTAAACAGGCTATTCAATTTAACACCGCATACAGCGATCAGTATGGAGTCAGGCTGCAAATCACTGATTCCATTCCTGAAGCATGGGTTTTTGCGGATAGTGACCGTCTAATGCAGGTATTGACTAATTTGCTTTCCAATGCAGCTAAATTCTCACCTAGTGAAGGCAAGGTTGAAATTTCGGTTACCCGTCGGAGCCACTTTTTCAAAATTACCATCACAGATCATGGCTTGGGAATTCCAAAAGAGTTCCGCAAGCGAATATTCCAAAGATTTGCCCAGGGGGATGCTTCCACAACCCGTAGAAAGGGAGGAACCGGCTTGGGTTTAAGCATCAGCAAGGCGATCATTGAGAAACTGAATGGCAAAATTGGGTATATAAGTAAAGAAAATATGGGAACAACTTTTTTCTTTACCCTGCCTGAATGGATAGATAAGAAGGAAAAAGGTACCCTATGAATAATGAGAACAAATCAATCCCGCTATTAAACAAAATTATTCTGGTCGAAGATGAGCCTGATATCCAGACAGTGGCGAAAATTGCATTGGAAACCTTGGGGAAATTCGCCGTCCAGGTTTATGGCTCAGGGAGTCAGGTCATTCAACAGGCTGATTCTTTATCGGCAGACCTGATCCTGTTGGATGTGATGATGCCGGATATGGATGGGATAAGTGTTCTGGAAAAACTAAGAACGATCCCCCATGCTGCAAAGATACCTGTAATCTTTATGACTGCTAAAGTCTCGCCGTCGGAAATCATCACCTATAAGAATTACGGAGCGATTGGTGTGATTGCCAAACCCTTTGATCCGATGTCGCTTGCTGATACGGTAAGAAAGATATGGAGGGAGAGTTATGGTGGATGACCTTGATCTTCTAAAAGAAAAGATGAATCAGCTTAAGAAAGAATATAAGCAGAATTTACCTTCCAAAACTGATCAAATTATTAAGCAATGGCTTTCCTTGAGCAATGGAAATTGGGAGACCGGCCTATTTAATGACTTGCTCAATTCCGTTCATAAACTGGCAGGGTCCGGCGGCGTTTTTGGTTTTTCGAATGTGAGTGACGCTGCCCAGAAAATTGAAATTTGCTTGCGAGAATTTTCCGGAACGAAAGAGCAGATGAATTCCGACTTAAAGAATACGATCGATTCTTATTTTGATGATTTGAAAAAGGCAATTAATTCATGTAATGAATAATTCTTGTATAGTCTGATGAGCATAGTGAAATACACTTTTCTTGACAATTGTTCAGGAGGTTTAAATGAATAAAAGCAATAATCTGGTTCAGGGTTCAATTCTCGTGGTAGATGATGATCAATCCATCCTTCAATTTGTTTCACTTTCGCTGCAAAATGAAGGTTATGATGTGACGACTGCCTCAAATGGCAAAGAAGCATTACAAAAAATTGATGAAGCCGTACCGGATCTTATCGTGTCAGATCTAATGATGCCAGAAATGGATGGATTGACGCTGCTGAGGACCCTCCGCTCAGAAAAGATCACAAGATCCATTCCGATAATTCTTTTAACAACACTCGGTTCCACAAAGGATATAGTAACCGGTTTGAATCTGGGTGCAGATGATTACCTACCCAAACCCTTTAAAATTGAAGAATTATTGGCCCGAGTGCAATCCAAGATCGAACGCCCGCCTGTACCATTGGAAGACCTTTCCCAGGATCGGCAGACTGGCTTGCTCAGTGAGCAGATGTTTAATGAAGAAGCGTCCCGAGAGATTTCACGGTCTTCGCGCGGCGGCAATCAAGGATGCCTGGCATTTCTCTATATCAATGAACTGCCGCGGTTAATGGATCGATTGGGCATCCGGGCTGAACGTTCGGTTGCAAAGCAGATCTCCGAAATAATTGAAACTGAGCGAAGTTCGCTTGAAATTATCGGACATGATGCCGAAGGCAGGTTTTTGATCTTGCTGCCTGAAATGGATTTCATCTCTGCAAATAAGCGCTTAAAAAGTATATTAAGGAATGTGGCTGATTACCATTTTGTGGCTCAGGGAGAACAATTACGCCTGACCCCAACCATTGGATTCTACATTTTCAAAAGCGGGGATACGTATGAGGAAGCGCGGAATAAAGCATTAATTTCGCTGGAATATTCCGAATCCCAATTAGACCTGGAACCCAAAGGATATGACGAAAAAGTCCAGAGGTTTGAAGAAAAGAAGATCGCTGCACAGGCTCAGCAAAAAATTTCCTCTTGGGTAGCATTTAAACTAAACTTGCGTACCCCATTACAAGTCGTGTTCACCTTGTTTCTCTCACTTGTGGTACCTTATTTTGTTTATTATTCAATGGATAAATATGTTGTCGATATTTCCAGATTCATGTACATTCTTGTGGTGATCGCATTATTAACGACCGGAATAATGATCTGGGTTGAAGGTTTCTTTGCGATGAAAAGAAAAGATCCACCGGAAGAACCCGGCAAACCGTATCCGCCCGCCAGTGCGATTATTGCGGCATATTTGCCCAATGAAGCCATGACCATTGTTGAAACCATCCAATCCTTTCTACGGATTGAGTATCCGGCTCCTATGCAAATTATCCTGGCATATAACACCCCGCGCGATATGCCCATTGAAAATGTATTTAAAGAAATAGCAAGCCTTGATCCGCGCTTTGTCCCTCTGCGGGTGGAGGGCAGTGAATCAAAATCACAAAATGTCAATGCGGCAATTGGTAAAGTAACCGGAGAATTTGTGGGGATCTTTGATGCAGACCATCATCCTCAGCCCGACTCGTTTACCCGTGCCTGGAGATGGCTTTCACGGGACAGTGAAATTGTCCAGGGACATTGCCAGGTTCGTAATGGGGATACTTCTTGGGTGGCACGCATGGTGGCGGTGGAATTTGAAGCTATTTACGCAGTCAGTCATCCCGGCCGAACCCGGTTGTATGGGTTTGGCATCTTTGGTGGCTCCAACGGTTATTGGAAAACAGATTTATTACGCAAGACAAGGATGCATGGATTCATGCTAACCGAGGATATTGATTCTTCCATGCGTGTGACAGAAAATGGGAATACCATTGCTACGGATCCCTACCTGGTCTCACGTGAGTTGGCGCCGGGCACGATCAAGGCTTTGTGGAACCAGAGAATGCGCTGGGCTCAAGGTTGGTTCCAGGTTTCTCGCGAACATTTCTTATATGCGATCCGTTCTAAAAAATTGAATTTGCGACAGAAAATTGGCGCGGTTTATCTGTTGGGTTGGCGTGAAGTGTATCCCTGGTTATCTGTTCAAATGTTCCCGATCATTGCTTTTTGGATTGTGAAGTATGGAGGGATAAATAAAATTGATTGGCTGGTGCCAGTATTTGTACTGACAACCATTTTTACATTGAGCGTTGGCCCTGGGCAAACATTCCTTTCTTACCGAATGGGGGCTGAGGAAATTAGGAAAAATAAAGGCTGGTATTTCTCCTATTTGATCCTTGCCTCAATATTTTATACAGAGTTCAAAAATATTATCGCCAGGGTGGCGCAGGTAAAAGAAATTATGGGAGAGAGAAGCTGGCGGATCACGCCCCGCGAAAAAAGCTAGACCCTGGACTGTAATAATAACAACTTAAAAGGAGTATTTTATTTGTAATCAGAAAGAATAGGAAAATTTGGTTATGTCAAAAACTCTTTCCCCTTATCTTTTACTGGTTATCATCATTCTGCTCTCAGGATGCATAGGTTCAACAGCCGTTCCCCAGGGCAACAATGCAACTCCTCCAACAGTAATAATTAAGACTGGCATTCCACAAATCACTATCACCAATACTCCTGAAAAAACGTCGATATCAACCCCCTTTCCAATCCCAGCCCAAATACATACCATTGTCTTAACCAATTTGCCGATCAATCAGACATCATTCAATCTTGAAGTGATTGCCGGGGGGCTCTTCGTTCCCTGGAGTATCCTGTTTACAGGAACCGATCGTCTCTTGATTTCAGAAAGAAACGGCTCCATTCGCGAGATCATTGGCAAGCAGCTCAATCCAAAACCCCTGATAACCTTTTCTGCGGTCACTGTTCAACAGGAGGCAGGTCTGTTGGGTTTGGCATTGGACCCTGATTATAAAAATAATCAATTCCTGTATGCCTGCTATACCACTACGAAAAATGGCGCAATGGTCAACCGCGTGGTGAAACTTAAAGACCTTGGAACATCCATTGTGGAGGTTGGGATCATTATCGATGATGTTCCAGCATCATATAACCATGCAGGGGGGCGGATCCATTTTGGGCCGGATGGTAAACTCTACCTTTCCGCAGGCGATGCCCTTCAAAAAAATCTGGCCCAGGACCTCAGCTCACTAGCTGGTAAGGTATTGCGGTACAACCCGGATGGTTCTATTCCTGAAGAAAATCCGTTTAAAAATTCCCCAGTTTTTACCTATGGCAATCGCAACTCCCAGGGATTTGATTGGAACCCGGTAAATCATTTTTTGTATGAGACCGAGCATGGGCCGACAGGATTTGATGGTCCGCCCGGCGGCGATGAAATCAATCTCATACAGCCGGGAGGCAATTATGGCTGGCCGCTGGTCTCACACACCCAAAAAAGAGACGGCACAATTTCACCGCTGGTGGAATTTACCCCGGCAGTTGCCCCTGGATCGGGGATGTTTTATCGATCCAGCTTGTTTCCGCAATTCACCAACAGCTTTTTCTTTGGAGGGCTGGAGGGTGCGGATATTTATCGTTTGGTATTTTCGACCACCAATCCTTACGAGATCACCCTGATCGATAAATTGAATCTTAATGTTGGCCGTGTGCGGGATGTGGTGGAGGCACCAGATGGGTCAATTTACTTCACCACCAGCAATCGTGATGGTCGCGGAACGCTAAAGGCAGGGGATGATAAAGTATACCGGATCACTCCCAAATAGATAAAAAACTAAGAATCGGGGCCTTATCCTGGGTTAATAATTTTTTTTATCGATAACATTGAACCGATCGGGAAGATGGATATCGGCTCGTTGGGCAATGGCTTTCGCTCTCAGTTTGGCTTCTTGAATGATCTCCATTTCGTTCACGGTTAATAGCTTATGGTCCTTCATCAGCCAATGCCCATCCACCATCACACTTTCCACGTTTTCTGCACGCATGGCGTAGACCATATTAGCGATCGGGTCATGCATGGGCAGCATTCCAACTGAATCTGGGTTGATCACGATTAGATCGGCTTTCTTACCTTCTTCGAGTGTGCCAATTTCATCCTCCCATAATAATGCCCGCGCGCCATCGCAGGTTGCCATCGCCAGCACTTGCTGGGCTGGCATCACGGTCGGGTCGAGCAGGCGGCCTTTATGAATGAGCGAAGTTACCCACATCTCATCGATCATGCTCATGCGGTTATTAGAAGGTGCTCCATCCGTGCCAATCGATACACAAACTCCCGCTTTGATCATTTCCGGCACCTTGGCAAAACCGAGCACGCGCATGGCAGAGGCCGGGTTATGTGAAACTTTAACCTGATGATCGGCAAACATCCGGATTTCGTCATCGGTCAGCCAGACGGTGTGCACCGCCAGAAGATTTTTATCCAGAATCCCTAAATTATTCAGATGGGTGACCGTTGTGGCTCCGCGGGTCTGGCGGGCATACTCCACTTCCTCCCTCACTTCGGCCACATGCATATGAATGCCCACACTGTATTGATCAGCCAACTCTTTTGTGCGCAATATCAGGTCATCTGAGTTATTGAAAATGGTGCGTAAGCCGAACCAGACTCGGATGCGCCCTTCTGCTTTTCCATTCCATTTTTCAAAATTGTCGATCTGGTTTTGAAGGGCTTTATCAGTATTTTCCTGCCAGATTTTTGGTAATCCTTCACCCATATCCAGGGTGGAACGTGTCAGGATTCCGCGCAGCCCAATTTCACTGACCGCGCGCCCCATCCCATTGACATGCTGGCCGCCGGCTTCGGCAAAGCAAGTGACTCCACTGCGTATCTGCTCAATACCGCACAATAAGGTGCTGGTATGGCTATCCTCTTCACTTAAATTGCTTTCATACGGCCAGATGCGCTCATGCAGCCAGGTGAGCAGGTTGATATCATCTCCCAAACCCCGCCCAAGCTGCTGGGAGGTATGCACGTGGGTATTGATCAATCCAGGCAGGATCCAGCGACCCCGCAAGTCAATCCGCTCAACTTCCGGGCCTGCCTGCATCAGTAATTCTTCGCTTTGCCCAATTTTGGCAATCCGGTCATCCATAAGAAACATCGCCCCACGATTGAATTGGCGGCGTTCTTTATCCATGGTAATCAGGCTGGCATTGAAAACCAATATTTGTTTTTTCATTTTTTTGTTAGGTGTTGAACTTGTCTGGATATTACAGATTTTCTCTTGGGGATGCCAATCTTTGCACTCCTAAAATAAAGAGGCTGTCCAAAAGGCCAGCCTCTTTAACCATCCCATGTTTTTCTTATTCCAGTTTTTTCAACTCTTCCGCTGATAAAAATTTGAAGAGTTTAACTCCCGTTTCCGGATCAACCGCTTCAGCGGCTTTGCGGCCGTTCTTGAACGTTACCACCTTGACTTTGCTGCTGTCGATGATCACGAATTTCTTGGATTTGAGTGAGTAGAACTTGACATCTGCCATTTGATCCTCCTTTTGGATTGGCATTCACTGAAAAAAGGCGAAGTTTTCAGGTTGATTTCCTGATATTACCAAGCCAGTTTACACTCTTAATTATATCTAAAAATCAAATAAAGCCAATACTCAAGAAGGGAATTTCTATACCTCCTTGCTTGACAGTTTGTTTTACGCTCGGTAGAATTCAACTGTTGAATTTTAGATAAAGAGTCCAAAATTAAAAAAGTTAAGGCAGCCGAAACAATCACAATTCCAGAGTACCAATGGGATCTGATCCTCCGTCCCCAACGCAGCTGGTGGGACCTGCGCCTGGGCGAGCTCTGGCGCTACCGCGATCTGATCTGGCTGTTTGTCTGGCGCGATTTTGTGGCGTATTATAAGCAGACCATCCTGGGGCCATTGTGGTATTTGATCCAGCCGATCCTGACCACGGTGGTTTTCACTGTTATTTTTGGGAACATTGCCAAACTCTCCACTGACGGACTGCCTCCCTTTCTTTTCTACCTGGCAGGCAACACCGTATGGAGTTATTATTCAGCCTGCCTGGTGAATACCTCCAATACTTTTACCCAAAACGCAGCCATCTTCGGCAAGGTATACTTCCCGCGCCTGGCCATCCCGGTCTCGGTGATCATCTCTAATATTATTTCTTTCGGAATCCGCTTTGTCGTTTTCCTGGCATTTTTGTTCTATTTCATAATTTCAGGTACCTCCATCCATCTTAACTGGTGGATCTTGATGCTGCCGGTTTTGCTTCTGCTTATGGCTGGACTTGGATTGGGGCTGGGAATCATTGTTTCTTCGCTCACCACCAAATACCGCGACCTGCAGCAGCTGGTGGGCTTTAGCGTGCAGCTGCTCATGTATGCCACCCCGGTCATCTATCCCCTCTCAACTGTGCAGGGTGTTGGGCGCTGGTTGATCATCGCCAATCCCATGACCCCCGTGATCGAGGTTTTCCGCCTGGCTTTCCTGGGAACAAGTTCGCTGGAACCGATATATTTACTATATAGCGCCGCATTTATGCTGGTTGTGCTCTTGATTGGCGTGTTGATATTCAACCATGTTGAAGCTTCATTTATGGATACAGTCTAAAATGCCCCAACCTGTCATTTCCATTGAAAACCTTTCAAAAAGCTACCAGCTGGGTACAATCAGCACCGGCACTGCTTTTCGTGACCTGGAACGCTGGTGGGCAAAAAAACGCGGCAAGCCGGATCCTTTTCTCAGGGTCGGTGAGATCGATCACGGCAACCGCCAGGGGGAAGTCATTTGGGCGTTGAAGGATATTAACTTTAAGGTCCAGCAGGGCGAAGCGCTGGGAATCATTGGCAGTAATGGCGCCGGTAAAAGCACTTTATTAAAAATTCTTTCTCAGGTGACGTCTCCCACCTCAGGTGTAGTGAAGGTGAAAGGGCGCATTGCCAGCCTATTAGAGGTAGGCACCGGATTTCATAATGAACTCACCGGGCGCGAGAATATTTACCTGAACGGGGCGATCAACGGCATGACCCGCGCCGAGGTGAAGCGCAAGTTTGATGAGATCGTTGATTTTTCAGGGGTGGAAAAGTTCATCGATACCCCGGTCAAGCGTTATTCCAGCGGCATGTACGTTCGCCTGGCGTTTGCAATCGCTGCTTACTTGGACCCGGAAATATTAATAGTGGATGAAGTGCTGGCAGTGGGAGATGCGGAATTCCAGAAGAAGTGCCTGGGCAAAATGGGTGATGTAGCGCAAGAGGGAAGGACGGTATTGTTTGTCAGCCATAATATGGGAGCCATGGTTAATTTATGTAACAGGGGTATCTTGCTCCGAGCTGGAAAAATTTCTTGTGATAGTAACATTAGAGAAACGGTTACACAATACCTCTCTAATACAACAGCCGCGGGAGATGTTGACTTATCTCCAATCACTGATCGATCTGGGAATGGAAGGGCTCGTTTTACGCGTGTTGTGACAAGGAGCGATTTCTCAAATGTCGTTGATACCTTTGTAATTGGTGATAATTTAATTTTCGATGTGAATATCATTAGTACTGATTACATTCATTCCGGGAAAATGAGTGTGACCATTGTATCTTCTAATGGAATCCCGGTATATAACTTGGTTGCAGAAGATGCCGGATTTGAACTGATTGATCTCAATGGAGAATTCAAAGTTCGCATTGTATTGGAGAACCAAAAGATATATCCAGGCGAGTATCGCGCCAACTTATGGCTGGCTGATTCGGATTATCAACCCATGGACAGAATTCTTAATGCAATCAAATTCACAATTATCGAAGGGGGCACTGTGGTAAAACGGAAACTGGACCCGTCTGCAGCAGTTGTCCATGAAGTTGCTCAGTGGTCCCTTTTGTCATGATTTTCAGGAGCAATTATTTTATGGTCATGGGAGATAGGCGATGAAAGTTTTGATTACAGGCGGTGCGGGCTATATCGGATCAATGGCTGTTGCGAAATTACTCGCGAGGGGCGACCAGGTAACCGTTTTGGATGATCTTTGGTTTGGAGGCGACTCATTGCTTCCGTTTTTAGGGAACCGGAATTTTAAATTTATAAAGGCGGATATAGTTTCAAAAAATTCCAATTTAGATGAAAAAATATTCATTGGAATGGATAGCGTAATTCATCTTGCCGCCATTGTGGGGTTCCCGGTTTGTAAAGAAGCCGGTCGAGACAAAGTATGGGATATCAATGTGGAAGGGACTAAAAAGATATTTACTGCAGCTGCGCAAGCCGGGGTTTCCAGGCTTATTTTCGCTTCCAGTTATAGTAATTATGGTGAATCTAAACAAGGCGAGCTTGTTACAGAAGATTCTCCACTTTACCCAAAATCAATATATGCCGAATCAAAAATTGAGGCTGAAAAATTCTTGTTAAGCCAAACCGATTCTCAAATTACTGCTCCAGTGTGTTTGAGGCTGGCGACAGTTTTTGGCGTAAGCCCAAGGACCCGATTTGATTTAATCGTCAATCAATTTGTTTTGGAGGCAATAACCCGAGGCAATCTCACGATATATCAAGAAAATTATCAACGTTCTTTCGTGCATGTTGGAGATGTTGTTAAAGCTTTTCTATGTGTGTTGGATGCGCCAGATCCAAATGTGAGAGGACAGGTTTTTAATGTTGGTTCAGAACAACTCAATTCAAGCAAGCAGGAAGTAGTTGAAATAATAAAGTCGTATCTCCCTGACCTGAAGGTAGAATATCGAGAAACCAGTTTTATGGAAGACATGCGCAGCATTCAAGTTTCTTTTGAGAAGATCTGGCGAGCATTACAATTTAAACCCCAAACTAGTCTTGAAATGGGTATAGAAGAATTAATTTGGGCAATTCAAAATCGGATTATTTGGGATCCAACGAGCGATAAGTATCGCAACCACGCTGATTTGCTATTGTAGGAAGGCTTGTATATGTATGAAAAATTGTACCAATCATTGTACAAAATTAGGTGTGTTGAGAAAGAAATTGCCAGGGTCTATCCATCTGATAAAATAAAAAGCCCGATCCACTTGTCCATTGGACAAGAAGCGATCGCTGTTGGGGTATGTGAAACTTTACAGGAACACGATGTTATTTTTGGCTCCTATCGTGGCCATGCCCAATACCTGGCAAAAGGTGGAGACCTGAATGAAATGATTGCTGAGCTTTATGGAAAAAAGACCGGGTGTTCAAAAGGCAGGGGGGGATCTATGCACTTGGTTGATGTCCGCCATGGTGTAATGGGTACTTCTGCAATTGTGGGCACCACCATTGCTAATGCGGTTGGTTATGCATATGCAATGAAATATCTGAAATCTGATACGGTTGTGGTTAGTTTTTTCGGTGATGGAGCGGTTGACGAAGGCGTATTTCATGAAAGCTTAAATTTTGCCGCGTTAAAGAAATTACCCATTCTCTTTATCTGCGAAAATAATGGTTATGCTATTCATTCTCCGCAATTAACCCGCCAGGCGAAAGATAATATTACAGAACGCGCGGCAGCTTATGGGGTTTCAGCAGCAAGGATTGAGAATAATGATGTTCTCGAAATCTTCAACTTCACGAAAGATGCTGTTGATGCATTGCGAATAAAAAAAACCGGCCCTGTTTTTCTTGAATGTAAGACGTATCGCTGGAAAGAACATGTTGGGCCTAACGAAGATTATGGTTTGGGTTATCGATCGCTCAATGAAGCGGAAATCTGGATGAAAAATGACCAATTACCCAGGATAGCCAGCATGATCACCGAAAGCACTCGTCTGGACATTGAGGCTCAAGTTGACTTGGAAATTTCACAAGCATTTCAATTTGCCGAGGAAAGTCCCTTTCCCGATGGAAATGAACTTTTGGTAAATGTATTGGCGGGGGAATAAATTTATGGAACGCTCTCTTTCTTTCATTGAAGCAATCTGTGAAGCTACTCATCAAGAGATGGAAATTGACCCGTCTGTTATTGTAATGGGATTGGGAGTAAATGATCCTAAAGCAATTCTGGGTTCTACTCGAGGCATTGCTGAAAGGTTTGGCCCAGACCGTATTTTTGATACTCCATTAGCTGAAGATGGAATGACGGGAGTGGCGATCGGAATGGCGCTGGCTGGTCTTCGTCCGATTCATGTTCATATCCGCATGGATTTTTTAATGTTGGCGATGAATCAACTTATTAATGTAGCAGCTAAAACTCATTACATGTATGGAGGCCAGGAGAGTGTTCCATTGGTGGTCCGGGTTATAATCGGTAAGAGTTGGGGGCAGGGGGCGCAGCATTCACAAGCTCTTTATTCCTATTTTATGCATGTGCCGGGCTTGAAAGTTGTGGTGCCAACCACACCTTACGATGCCAAAGGATGCTTGATTCAGGCAATCAGAGATAACAACCCTGTTATCTTTATTGAGCACCGCTTGCTTCATTTTCAAAAATGCCCTGTGCCAGAGCCACCCTATGCAATAAAACCCGGCAAAGCACGTATTGCTGTTGAGGGAAAGGATATAACCTTAATTGGAATATCTTATATGCAACTGGAATGCTTACGAGCCCAAAAATATCTTGAGGGGGTTGGAATAAGTGCTGAGGTCATTGATCCAATTTGGTTAAGCCCGTTGGATATTAAAACAATCATAAATTCTGTACGCAAGACAAAAAGATTACTGGTAGCTGATAATGCCTGGTTGACATGTGGTGCCAGTGCTGAAATTATCACCCAGGTTGTCGAAAGTATACAGGGTACGTGTGATATCCAGGTCAAACGGATGGGCTTTGCCCCTACACCCTGCCCAACCACACCAACTTTGGAAGACCAATTTTATCCAAGTGCTCGTCAGGTTGCATCAGAAGTTCATAAAATGGTCTTTCCAGATACCCCTTTGTGGATCCCGGATTATCGGGACGACCTTAAAGCAATTGAGTTCAAAGGCCCTTTCTAAAATTATTCTTTCTCTATTTACAAATGGTAATCGTTTGAAAGGTAGTGATGGATCCTAACAGCTCTTTATTCTCAGAAGCAGAGAATATATGTAAAAAAGTTGATCTTCGCCCCTTGGATGGTGCTACAATCTTGATAACCGGGGCATCGGGATTGATCGGCACCCATTTCCTTGCCACCCTTTGCTGCCTTCGTGAACTAGGGTCGTCTATAAAGGTTTTCGCGCAATGTTATTCTGAATTGCCAGAACACACTGAAAAGATGATCCAGCGGGGGGGATTTAACGTGATCCGTATGGATCTTTCCGATTTTAACCAATATTCCAAGTTAATTGATGCAGATGTGATTATCCATTTAGCTGGTTATGGGCAGCCCCTCCGTTTCATGATGAATCCGGCGGCCACTCTTCAAATTAATTCATCCGCGACAATTGCGCTTTTACAGCATTTAACCCCAGGGGGTTATTTTTTATTTTCCAGTTCCAGTGAGGTTTACAGCGGGCTGAAAAATGCCGCTTTTACAGAAACTGTGATTGGTACTACAACTCCACTTCACCCTCGAGCATCATACATAGAAGGCAAACGCGGCGGAGAGGCTGCCTGCCAGGCATTTCATTCGCAGGGAGTGCATTCCTATGCTGTGCGTCTTGGGGATGTATACGGTCCGGGCACGCGCAAGTATGACAAGCGGGCCTTAAACTCATTTGTTGAAATGGCTTTGTGTCAAAATAAGATTGAATTGCTGGATACAGGAAATGCTGTTCGTACTTATTGTTATATTACTGATGCAGTGGAACTAATGTGGAAAATCCTTCTTTATGGCAAAGAGTC
Organism: uncultured Anaerolineaceae bacterium; assembly: GCA_964571135.1. Classification (GTDB taxonomy): domain Bacteria; phylum Chloroflexota; class Anaerolineae; order Anaerolineales; family Anaerolineaceae; genus CAZMZW01. Next base: position 272,243 of record CAZMZW010000001.1, read on the forward strand.
AATCTATAATGTTGGAGGCAAAACTTCCATCACAATTGCTGAGTTGGCCAAGGAGATAGGGCAGTTGGTTAATGTACCCGTTATTTTTCCAGATGAGAAGAAAGGGGTATCTGGTTCTCCCAAACAACTGTTATTAGACCTGACCAGGATCAATACAGAATTTCACAAAAAGGATTTCATCAGCTTGCAGGATGGTTTGCAGGCCACAATTGAATGGCAGCGCGGTTTGTATCTTAAAAATTAGAAGGGCTTGGAAAAGCTTGTGAGTGGTACTTGAAACTTGTCGAAAAACAAAGTTAAAAATATTTAGATGGAGTATAAGATGTACTGGAAGCTACAAGAAAACGTCATTAGCGAAAAGGATTTGGATTCATTAGTTACCTTTATTCGACAGACCAAACGGTTTACCCAATATTCAAAAGTAAAAGAATTTGAAGATGCTTTCGCAAACTGGCAGGGCTGTAAATATTGCGTATTTGTGAATTCTGGGAGTTCGGCAAATCTCATCCTGGTGAATGCTGTAAAAGAGTTGTATGGCTGGCATGATAAGGATGAGATCATTGTGCCTGCTGTAACCTGGCCGACAACAATTACTCCAGTACTCCAGAGCGGTCTGGAGCCGGTGTTCATTGATGTTAATTTGAAGGATTTATCGATTGATTACGATCACCTTGAATCAAAGATCAATTCAAGAACCCGGGGCATCTTCGTTGCCCATTTATTGGGCTTTCCAGCAAATATTCAGAAGATAAAAGAGATTGTGAACGGGCATGACATTTTAATATTTGAAGATGCCTGTGAGTCACAGGGGGCTACAAGGGATGGTGTTAAAGTTGGTAATCTAAGCGCAGCTGGGACTTTTAGCTTTTATTGGGGGCACCACATGACTACGGTTGAAGGCGGCATGCTTTGTACAGATGATGAAGCTCTGTATAAATTGTTTGTATTAAAACGCTCACATGGGTTGGCACGAGAACTGCCTTCCCGTTATCATGAAGCAATAAAAGCACATTATCCCGACATTGATTTTGACTTTCTTTTCTTGACAGACGGCTTCAACTTCCGGAATACCGAATTTAACGCTGTTCTTGGCCTGGCACAGCTTAAGCACATTTATGAATATATTCACATTCGTAATGGAAACTATGATCGTTTTCTGACGATATGCAAGCGTTATCCGGATGAGCTAATCGTGCTCGAAGGTGAAGGGATTTCCTCTTTTACATTACCTTTCCTGTTCCGTAAGAAGGAACGAAAACAGGCCTTCCAGGAGTTGATCAGGACTGCCGGTATTGAATCGCGGCCATTGATCAGCGGCAACCTGCTGCATCAGCCATTTTTAAAGCAGTATTATGTTCCAAGCCTATACCCTAACGCAGATTTCTTGCATACCAATGCTTTTTACATTGGCAACAATCAATTTGTGAATGACCAGCGCTTGAATTTATTAGAAAGTTTAATGGAATCGTTTTTTAAAAGTTAACCATTGCCTGGACATCCGATGATCAACCAGACCATATTATTCTTACCTCAGACAGATTGTACTGATGCAAAGCTAAAACCGTATGCGGATATGCTTGGCGCAAGTGTCTTTTTTAACCAGGATTTGCACTTTGGTAAACCGTTGTTAAAAATATTTGACCATGTCATTCGATTTGAGGTTGGCGAAGCGTATGCTAAATACGGGGCCATTCATGCAAATAAAAGGATCCTTGAGGTGGTGAAAGAGCAATCGCCCAAATATGTGATATGGCCAACAAGGACTTATGAGCTGCTTGAGGAAACTTTTCAAGAAATCCGCAAGATGGGTGCTTATGTTATTGGCTGGTTTTTTGATGACGAATCTCGTTTTGAAGGCTATTCTCGCTGGTGGATTCCTTATATGGATTATATCTTTACTGCAGATAAGGCATCCGTTTCCCGCTATCAGCAGCTTGGGGCAAAAGCTCTTCATCTAATTGTAACGGGAGAGCCCGAGGACTTTATCCCTTCTCCAACAGATCTGGCTTACAACGTTAGTTTTGTTGGTTCTAAATTTGTGGCCGACCGCGCTAATCTGGTAAAACATTTTCTTGATGATGGGATTTCAATCTCGACTTTTGGCAAGGGTTGGTCTAATGGTTATATATCGCATGATGAAATGGTGCAAATATTTTGTAACAGTAAAATAAATATCTGTTTTACAAAATCTTATGATGGGGACCGAAATCAACTCAAAGGAAAAATATTTGACATCACGATGTGCGGAGGGTTTTTGCTCTGTGAATATGCGGAGGGTATTGAAGAATTTTTCGAAATAGGAAAAGAAATTGTCTGTTTCAAAAACTATTTTGAAGCTCTTGAAAAGATTAATTATTTTCTGGTAAACGATAAAGAACGTAAAATGATTGCTCAAGCCGGAAAAATACGATCTATAAGGGATCTATCGCAGAGCACACTGCTCGAAAAAGCCTTTACGGCGTTGGAGAGGGATACCAGATCTAATGCGAAACGCTTACTACCACCTGTATCAGTTTTACAAATGCCCAGGCAAATCCGGATGGCTCATGCGCAATTTCACTTGCAATGGGCAAAGGTTTTAAAAAAGGAACGATATCCCAGCAATCGTTGGGAGGAAGAATTGGATTTGGCGATTTTTTCTGATCCTGAAAATCATAATGCTCGTTTCTATAAATATTTATTTCGTGCTCCAGACCTATTGATTAGGGTTGCCTTGATTTCTCAATCAGCCAGCCAGCGTGTATTAAACTGGTTTCGTGTTAATATGAGTAAAATTGCTGTTCTTAAAAAAGGCAAGCAATTTTGTAAACGTCTAAAATTGTGGGTAGAGGGTTTAAATAACCAGAGAAAATGATAGCTGACTGGATACCTATAACCAGTGGGGTAAGGTTGTATACTATTTAGGCGTTTGAGAGTATATTGACCTATTGCTGAAGATGGCGGTTTTGTTTTCCGAAAGAATGATCTATATATTTACCGGTTTGAGGAAATCAGTAGTTCTAAGGCTGGGAGTGCCACATTCATAAAACGGGTTATAACAATGACTCTTGTAAACTAAGTAAAACAACAATATTAAAGCTGATTCACATTCAGTAAAGTACACTGGTTTCTCGTTTGCAATTGAGGATTTATAAAAGAAAATGGAAATTCTTCATCATTATAACAATGACCATAACACAACTTCTGCGCTTGAAATTGTTCCCTATATTTTGGAATTATTGCCAGCAAAACCAAAATCTGTTCTTGATGTAGGGTGTGGAGTGGCGCAATGGTTAAAGGTTTTTAAAAATAATGGAATTGAAACTGTTTTAGGTATAGATGGGGTACATGTCCCTTCTGAGAAAATAATGGTTGATCCAAATACCGAGTTTAAAGTTTTTGATTTACGAGATATAAAAAACCTAAACTTGGAAACACAATTTGATCTAGCTTTATGTTTAGAAGTCGCTGAGCATCTACCTAAAGAAACAGCAGAAGATTTAGTGGATTTCTTGACACGGTCGACAGACATAATCATTTTTTCTGCTGCGGTTATTGGACAAACAGGTGAGAATCATATTAATGAACAAAATCCAGATTATTGGAGAAAGTATTTTAGACTAAAGGGTTTTATTATGCTTGATGCTTTTAGGGAAAAATTCTGGAATAATCCAAAAGTAAATTGGTGGTATAGGCAAAACATGTACTTGGTCGTTAGGGAAAAAAACAAGAATATATTCTCATTTAAAGAATATGAAAATTTTTATATTCATCCCGAATTATTTAATTATAAAGAAAGTTTGTTGCACTTCAAACCGTAACACCTTGTCTATATGTGGGCAGAAACAAAGGTTTCGCTGACTTATTAATTTAGGAATGGCTGGAACAAGCAATGGTCAATATTTTGGACACTGTAAAAAGATCGCTGCCTAAACCTGTAAAAAAAGCGCTAAGGCTGGCAGTTAATCGCTTTCAAAATAGAAGAATTAAACCTTTCAAACCATACCTCAAGAAGAAGAACGTAGAAGGCGTGGAGTTCGATTTCTGGATTGGTGATAGGGACGGGCGAGATTGGTATGACCTTCAAAGTACCGATCCTGTATGGGTTGAGATGCGATTTATCAAGGATCATTTAATTAAGCAAGGGGACGTTGTCCTTGAGTGTGGTGGTCATCATGGTTGTACGGCTATCGTTATGTCCAGCTGGGTTGGTGCTGAAGGGAAAGTTGTGACGTTTGAACCGTCACCAGCGAATTGCGAGATCATCGAGAAGAACATTCGTCAGAACGCTCTGAGAAATGTGATCCTTGAGAGGAAAGCCGTCGGCGCAGAAAGGGGATTAATCACCATCAACGATTTATCCAATTCTTCGGTTATCCTGTCTGGTAAAGGAACAGAAGTTGAACTGACCTGTTTGGATGAATACAAGCATTTGAACCCAACTTTTATCAAGATTGATGTGGAAGGATTTGAAGTGCAAGTCTTGAAGGGAGCCAAGAAAATACTATCAACACACCCAAAGTTGGCTATCGAGGTTCATACGGAGGCGCTTTCTCAATATGGAGCCTCTATACATGATATCTTCCGGTTGATTGACGCCGAAAACTACAAATTGTGGATTCAGTGGGAGGATGGCCAACAGCCTGTAGAATATAATATGAGTACCCAGATTGAAAAACGCGTCCATCTTTTTGGCTTACCACGTATGAGTAGATCTGTCTGAAACTGGAAGGTTTTAATCTCTTTTGGGCTAAAAAGATATAAACTCAAATTATTGCTCAATTTGTGTGTTGTGCGGGTTGATTGGAATAAAAGATAATGATAGATAATTCCACGCAAATATCCGTGATTATTCCCACCTTTATGCGTTCCACGTTTTTACTAAATGCGTTAGAAAGCATTCTGGCACAACAAGTGACCTCAGATTATGAGGTGCTTGTTTTAGATAATGGTTGTGAGAAATCTCTCCAGGTACAGGTAGAAGCCCTGGCACAAACGGCGTGTTTTCCTTTGGCTTATTTTTCAGTTGCCGCACCAGGTCTTCATAACGGTCGGCATGCTGGGGCTAGAAATGCTAGGAGTGATGTACTCGTTTTTATTGACGACGATATTATTGCTGCACCGGGATGGCTCAAGGCTGTCGGTGAGGCGTTCCACGATCCCGAAGTACAACTTGTGGGCGGGCGAAATCTTCCGCAATATGAAGGAGGACCGCCTGACTGGCTGGAAGCCTTCTGGGTGCATTCACCGGATGGGCAGAATAATTGCGGCTATCTGAGCTTGCTTGATCTGGGCGATAAATCATTTGAAATGGATCCCAACTATGTCTGGGGCTTGAACTTTGCCATCCGCAAGCAGGCATTGGATGCCCTGGGAGGATTTAACCCCGACAGCATGCCATGGGAATTGCGTCGCTACCGAGGTGACGGCGAGTCAGCCGTGACGCGCAAGGCCAAAACCCTTGGGATGAAGGCGATCTATCAACCAGCCGCACTGGTCTATCACCGGGTTCCGAAAAGCCGGCTGACAATCGATTACTTCGAACGGCGAGCCTATTTGCAGGGTATCTCCGACTCCTTTACTGATATTAGGGCTAATGGCGGTAAAATTTCTTCCGCCGTCTCGCCTACCCGAATGAATTGGAAAGCCCCGCTGCGTATGGTAAAAAATCGAATAGAAATGGTCTTGAATTCTAAAAAACCGATACCTGCTGATCCCTACCAGGAAATCAAAGACCGGGTAAGAGCGGCTCATGATTCTGGCTATCAATATCATCAGGACGAGGTCCGCAATGATCCTGCGCTTTTGGAGTGGGTGCTCAAGCCGGATTACTGGGATGGCCGGATCCCGCCTTTGCCGAACACTGCAACACAACTAAAAGGAGAACCAGAATGATCGATCGGTTTAAGAATCGAATACGGAATTGGATTAAAAAAATTGTTAATCCCTTACTCGTTACACAAGCCCAGCAAGCTGATTTAGACGCCAAGTCCACCTACTCAACCAAAATTGCTCAAAAAAGCTTATTTCTTCAATATCAAGCTCAAATCCGGTCCGGGGTGGTACCATCCATCGACGACACCGGTTATCGTATTTATTCCCAATTCGACGAGGATGGCATCTTTGTCTTTTTGTTTGCTGTCATTGGTGCCTACAACAAGACCTTCATCGACATTGGTGCTGGCGATGGCATCAACAGTAATTGTGCTAACCTTGCCATCAACTTTGGCTGGCATGGTCTTTTCATCGACGGCAATCCGGTGAGTATTCAGCACGGCAGAGACTTCTACCAGGCACATCCAGACACAACACTTTTTCCCCCAAAGTTCATTCATGCCATGGTGACACGTGCCAATATCAACCAGCTCATTACGGATTCAGGCTTCTCTGGCGAGGTTGATCTGCTGTCCATCGATATCGATGGAAACGATTACTGGATATGGGATGCATTGACGTGTATCAAGCCCAGGGTTGTGTGCATCGAAACCCATATCGAGTTTGGGCAGCGCAATATCGTCGTACCTTACGATGAAAACTATGTTTATCCCGGGGTGCATCCTGATTACCATGGCGCTTCACCGGTTGCGATGGTCAAGCTGGCTCGGCGCAAAGGTTATCGCCTGGTTGGGTCCAATATGTATGGTTTTAACACGATCTATGTGCGCAGTGATCTGGTGCCTGATCTGATTCCTGAAGTTGGCGTGGAACACATTCTTCGCCATCCACGTAATTCTGAGCGTTTCAAGTTATTTGAAGCTGTCAAGGAAATGCCATACGTAAAAGGTAAATAACAAAAACGTTAATTTACCGTTCAGGTTTTTGTCAGCGCTTATCTTTGTTTTTCGCTTCGGCTATTTCCAGGTTCTCTTTTACCCGGAACTTGACCATCCGGCTGATCAGGTCAAACGGGATGGGGTTATCCAATGGGAATTGAACCGATCCTTTGGCGCCCTTATAAACACAGAGCTCATTTTTGAATTTCTCAATCCCTGAAGGTGCTGGATAGAACCCGATGTGGTTCTTAAAAGCAGCAAAGTGCACCAGGTTACCCTTCAGAGCAAAAGTGGGTATCCCATAATTGATCGTTTCTTCCGCGTCTGGCGCAGCTTTCCGGATCGTACTCCTTACTTGTTCCAAGATCTTCTGGACCTCTTTTGGAAAATTGGCGATATAGCTATCAATACTTTTGGCTGCCATACTAATATCTGTCATAAGCGTTTTCTCATTTCGTTCTTTGATTTTGTCAGTATACCCTGATAATTGTAGAATACTTTTATTATGCTACAATCGGCAGGCTTGACCAAACGAAATGCGCTCTAAAACTTTAATCCCTGAACCCGGGAAATATCTGAAAGCCGCCTGGTGGATCCTGGTGGCTCTCTACACATTCATTCTTCCGGATTTCTATCTCATTTATCGCAACATTGTGACTTTTTTCGGTCAGGATGCTGCCGGAAAAGTGCCTTTTCTAATGGTGGCTGTTCTCGGAATTGCTTATGGCATTGCCATCCTTGTTTCACAGAAGAGCCCAAAGAACCTATTGTTCCTGGTTCCCTGCGTAATCATCGCGTTCTTGATCATGACCCTGGTTTCCAACCCAAACAAGCACATCCACATTCCCGAATATGTCCTGATGACCTGGCTGCTCTATGCCGCTCTATCCAAAGGCCACAAAGGAAGTGGTCTCTTCCTCTTGATTTTCATCTATGCATCCCTGTTGGGTGTTGTGGATGAACTGGAACAGGGCATTCACCCATCCCGTTTTTACGGTCTGAGCGATATGCTGGTCAACTGTGCTTCTGCCCTGATCGGGATTTTTACCATTATGGGGTTGAAAAAAGTGAAGGCAGCGGATTGGTCGTGGGTCGCCCGTTTGAAGGAATTTAATGGCTTTTTGGGGTTGATCCTGTTTGGATTTGTGGGTGCGGTACTGATGGGCATTACCCTTTTCCAAGCTCAGGCAAGGTTGGATTTTTGGAGTGTCTATCCCGTCTGGCTGTGGATCTGGAATATTCTCTTCTTGATATTGACCCCGGTGATCATCGTTCATTACATGAGCAATCTGCGTAAATATCATCAGCTCAAAAAGGATAAGAAGAATATTGCCCTGCCAGAAGATGTGAAAACAGCCCAATTATGGGTTTTCCCCCTGTTGATGATCTTATTTTATATGCATGCCCTGGTGATCTATGTGTCTATTTCTGGTGTGAGATTTGTTTAATGATCCATTCAGTTTGCAAGATGCGGTGTTTTAATCCTCCCCCCTCATGCCCGGCTCCTTCGTATTCATAAGTTGTAACGTCTTTGATCAGTGAAGCCAGCTTTCGGGTGGATGAGATCGGTGTAATCGGATCACTCGTTCCCAGGCCAAGCAATACCGGGCATTTCACTTCCGGGGCATGGTTGCAAAGGTCGAAAAGAGCTAAAGTATCCTTGACGCGCTGCTCCTCATCAGGATGACTGCGGATATAGCCCAGGACCTCGCGATACGGGAAAGTGTCCGTGATCTTCAACGATTCCTCAATGGCACATAACCAGGGCACTTCCGCTGCAACTGCGCAAATTTCCTCACGGAGAGCAGTCAGGAATATGGCCAAAGCTGCTCCCTGGCTTTTTCCCATGGCCACGATCGGTATTTTTCCCTCCGTGTAATCCGATAGCTCAATAAACCCTCTGAGTACATCGATAATGATCTGGCGATAAATAAAGGTTTCCGCATTGGGAAGCCCATAAGTAAAAAGCCCCGGAAATCCCGGCGCGATCTGTTTATCGCTGCCATGGTGCCCTCGAACGGAAACCGAAAATACAATGACCCCCTGCCTGGCAAGGTCCACCTGGGGGAAGAGCACTTCAGAATATCCCGGGAACTGGATCACCGCTCCTTTTATGGGGATACCCTCAGGCTCAACCAGCCAGCCGGCAATTTCCACATTCCCGATACTTTGGAATGAGGTTCGGGAGACGGATACCCGCTCATCAGAGTATTGATTGGCGGTGGTTTTCTTTAATCCATGTGGGTTCGAGGCAGCATCCGCAAGCACGGCTTCAAAGTATGTTCGAATGGCAACTTCAGAAATGGCTGGTTTCAATGGTTAATCCTTTTTCTTACCGTTGGGATCACGCAATATCTATTATAAGCAAGGATTGATGGATTATCTAAAAAAAACGGTTCCGCCAGGCTTTTTATCATGAAAACCTCTTTGAATAATATAGGTGTTTGGATGTAATTTAAGAGGCTGACTGTGCATAAATTGAACAATGGTTGCGTATGACCGCAATCACATGAACGAATGATTATAATGAGGTTGTGAAATGACTACTTCCACTATCCTGCCATACCGCCAGGATTTAGGATTGTAAAAGAAGGTTTCACTTCTAATAATTTAAAACAAAATAAGGAAAAAAATGAACAAGACAATAAAAGTAATTGGGATCGTGCTGCTGGTGCTGGGGGCGCTGGCGATTATCGGCGGGGTTGGATTTGTTCTGGCCGGTAGAAACCTGGTGTGGCGTGAATTGGCTGCGGTTAATCAACAAGATTATCCCCAATTCAGGGGTGGGGACCGTGGGATGATGGATGGTCGTAATATTCTGGGTGCTTTCCGCGGCGGACGGATGATGGGCTTATTGGGCATCCCGTTTGGCTTGGTGGCTGGCGGTCTCACCTTCTTGATCGCAGGCATCGTATTGCTGGTCTTCAATAAAAGGATCACAGCGGCTGCTGAGCCGGCAGCGACGGTCAAAGAAAAAGTGGCTGCCCAATCGTTTGCTGCTGCAAAGGAAAAAGCACCAGCAGTCAAGAAAACTACCAAGAAAAAAGCTGCTTAAACCTAAAAAAAGGTATTTGTACGCTGTACATTTAATCCGAAAAATGGTATAGAATATCCTTAATACTTAATTGCATGACTTTCCACGCCTGCTCAATACAAGTATAAGGAGAGAAATGAACAAGAAAACAATAGTAATAGCGGGAATTTTGATCGTCAGCCTCGTGATGCTGGCCTGCACCCTGCCGATTTTTGGCGCCCAGGTGCAGCAAAAGGATGTTCCATCCATTTCGGATTCGGTCTTACTAACCCTGGTAGCCCAAAACCAGTATAACCAGCCGCAGCCGCTGAGCAATGCGGAGATCGTCGCCACCTCAGTGGCACAGACAGTGGTTGCCTTGAATGCGCAAGTTCAAGGGGCAGCAGTTGTGCCGCCCCCTGTGACCTATGTAAATGTGGCGCCGACCGCAACGCCTTACCCGTGCAATTCGGCTACCGCGGTCGATGTCACGGTGCCGGATTACACCAACTTCAGCCTCAACCAGACCTTTAATAAGACCTGGCGGTTCAGGAATGTGGGGGTATGCACTTGGAATACCGGCTACCGGCTGGCATTCTACAGCGGTAATTCGCTGAATGCTCCGGCCTATGTCTACCTGCCTTATAGCGTTGCGCCGGGCGGAACGGTGGATGTGACTGTGCCGATGCAGGCGCCCGCCTCATACGGAACCTACACCGGTTACTGGGGGCTTTACACGGATACCAATTACATCTTTGGCAGGGTCTGGGTGACAATCACTGCAGGCAGCGTTATTACTATACCCTCCACTTATGCGGTATCCAGCGTCACCTATGCCATAAACTATCTAACCCAGGCTGTCCAATGTAACGCAACCCATTCGTTGACATTTAATATCCAGGCCAATATTACAACGAACGGACCAGGAACAGTAACATATTACTGGGTAAAAAGCGTAGGTGGTAATACAGCTACACAGACACTAACCTTTGGAGCAGCGAGCACTCAGACAGTCTTGCTGAGCTGGGTTTTTAATAACATTGATCTGCCGGGGCCAACAAGTTACTCGGCAACTATCTATATTGATACCCCCAACCACCAGTTATTCTCACCCATGACCTTCCAAATCACTTGCACCCCTTAAGGGTGGGTTTCTATTCTCAGAAAACAAAAAGGCGGACAACCGCCTTTTTGTTTTAATAAACATTTAGAATATTTTTAAATTAAGATAAGATTATCTGAAAGAATTTGGAGAACGCATGGCTGAAAAAACAGTTTATCTACCGGTGGAAACCCTGGAAAAATTCATCCGGGATGTTCTGCTGGCGCTGGGGGTGCCTGGCAAAGACGCACAAATCTCAACGGATGTGATCATTGCCTCCGATCTGAGGGGGATCGAATCGCATGGCATTGGACGTTTGCGATATTACTACGATCGGATCAAATCCGGGCAGCACCAGGTGGTGACCCAGTTTGAAGTGGTGCGCGAAAGCCCGACCACCGCCGTGGTGGACGGCCATCATGGGATGGGTATGGTGGTTGCCAAACGCGCCATGCAGATGGCGATCGATAAAGCCCGTGTTTATGGCATCGCGTCAGTGGCGGTGCGCAATTCTTCCCACTTTGGTGTTGCCGGCTATTACCCCTTAATGGCGGTAAAAGAGGGTATGATCGGGTGGGCGGTAACCAACGCCCGTCCGTCCATGGCACCCACCTTTGGGGTGCAGCCCATGTTGGGCACCAACCCGATCGCTTTCGGTGCGCCCACCGATGAAGAGTTCCCTTTTTTATTTGATGGGGCAACACCCATCACCCAGCGCGGGAAGATAGAAGTATTGGTGAGGGAAGAAAAAGCTGTTCCGGAGGGCTGGATCATTGGAGAGCATAACCAACCGTTGACGGATCCAAACGAAATTATGGCCGGCCTTAATAAGGGGACAGCCGCCTTGCTTCCCTTGGGGGGCGAGGGTGAGCAATTAGGCGGGCACAAGGGATACGGGCTGGGGACGATGGTGGAGATCTTATCGGCTGCCTTGCAGTCAGGCAGTTTTTTGTATGGCCTCACTGGCATTGGTGCGGATGGTAAATCCAAAACATTTAACGTAGGCCATTTTTTCATGGCGGTCAATATTGAGGCATTCACTGCACTTGAGGATTTCAAGAAGACCACCGGACAAATTTTGCGTGATTTGAGAAATTCAACCAAAGCACCCGGGCAGGCACGGATCTATACCGCAGGTGAAAAAGAATATGAGAATGAAAAAATGGTGCGCATCAAGGGCGTGCCCGTGGTTCCAAATTTACAAAATGACCTGCTCTTCTTGAAAAGGGAGCTGGGATTGGACCAGTTTCAATTTCCGTTCTAATTATTCCAGGAAAATTAGAATGCTTGCGCATGCAAGGAGTTTTCTAAATATTGTGGATTGTTACAGTAATACGGACAAAATTGGGGATAGATAAGCCTGGAACGTCTGCGAGGCACAGGCTAGAGCCTAGCAAGATAAACTTGGAACGCCTGTGGGGACGCAGACTAGAGCCAAAGCCTGAGGGGCACAAGCTGAAGCAGTAATGGAGACCCGCATCGCTCACCTGTGCGTCCCGCACAGGAATTCGAGGGTTGAATTATGATACATTTTTATGGATTACATAGGATGAGGAATATGGCGCTTGCGAGACGCAAGCTGGAGCAAAGGACTGAGATTGGAGTTCAGGTTAGAGCACACCCCACCCCGCTCACCTGTGCGTCTCACACAGTTTTTTGAGAATTATAAAAATTACAGTTGAGAAGAATAAACTGATGAGGTAATAGAATTGTCACTGGACCTTACGCAATAAATTCAACCTGGAAAAAGAATAGTCTTTTTCTTTCTCGTGGCGTAAACCATACTCATTTAATTCAGTATGCCAATCCAGATCCAGGAAATTATTAAAACCGGGTGGCTCATATCTGCCCCATAAACTTAAAAAGAACTGGTTCAGGCGATTGTCCTGACGGGCAAAATCAATCACGAGGAATATTCCACCTGGTTTCACCACTCGCGTGATTTCTTTAATAATATTCTGCCTTAACGTTTGATCGAATTCATGCAAAGCAAACGAAATCATGACCACGTCAAAACTGTTATTTGTAAATTGCATGGAATCGGCAGACATTTGTTTAACTTCAAGGTTATTTAGTTTTCTCCGGGCAATTTTTCTCCGGGCAACCGATAACATGTCCTCAGAAATGTCTATGCCAATTATCCGGTTATTGTGATTATGATCAGCAACCAGGATTGAACTGGCTGCTGTGCCTACACATACATCCAAAACAGTCTGGCTCGTATCACCGATTTCCTCTAATAGACCTGAACGTGGATTGCCTTTGCCGCCTAATAGAAATAACAGGTCGAAAAGATCATAGAATCCTGCCAATTTACCATATAACAAACTATCTTGATTATTATTCACTGCATGATCCTTGTAATTGCCATCTCTCTGAAGAATAAACAGACAGGCAAAGATAAATAAAAAAAATATCCTGTCCGATTTAATTTCCCAGAAAACCCTGATCCTGATACTTGAGGAATAATTCACCCCAGGATGTATTTTTTTGCCAGGTTTCCGCCACTTTTTTATATTTCAACGGCCAGTACATATAATCCTGTTCCATCTCGCCAATGAAGGTGGGAACCACCACCAGCGGTGTACGGAAGAGCAGTTTTTGAAAGACGCGGGTGGGACCATACCAGGCCAGCCAGGCCAGGAAAGTATGCGAATTTTTTCCTACTTTAAATCCCCAGTTCTCGGAAGAGATATCATCTCCAACCAGTTCGATCTGGTGCGGGTCGCCCGTCCCCAGGCCATGTTCCTGAGCGAGGGCAATGTATTTGATTGCGAGGGGATCAAAGCCCATCAGTTTGGCAGCCACGGCATCAATTGCCACCTGGTCGGCGGAGGCTAGGATGACATTTTTCACCACCGGGCGCATTAAGCGCGGACCGGCACCATCACCGGCTGTCGTGCCATCCATGACCGCCAGGATTCCAGGATGAATTTCCTTTTGGATGGCCAGCAGGTCCACCAGGGTTTCATGGATCCAGGTGTGGGTGTAATGGCGGTGTTTGGCCAGAAGACCGCCGAAAGCATTTTTCATCGCTCCGGTGGTGGTCGTATAGATGTGTGTTTTTACCGTTGGTAAATGCACGATATTCTTTCCTATGAAGAAATCAGGGATGTGGATCCCTTCCGGGTAGATGTGGTCAAGCGCCAGCATGTTGGCTTTGGGTTTGAAAGGCACCCAGGTCATGTCTTGCTTGCGGAAGTTATAGCGCACCGGGATGTTATATTGTTTAAAAATTGGCAGGTAACCGTTCAGGTCCTCGCCTTTAAAGGCATTGGTCACCACGGTCTGGTTTTGAACGCAGACCAGGTCCTTAAATCCGTCCGCTTTTAGGGCGCGAATGGTTCCTTCCAGCTGCCAGGGAGTGGTATTGGCGCCCGGCATGGGAAAATGCCAGGTGATGTTATCTTTCAGCATGGTTTGAGCACCCGGGTCAAGCGCTTTTTTGGCACCGGCCAGTTCAAACAGGCGCTGGTAATCCTCCAGGATGGTTTTCGGTTCAGTGAATAAAACGGCTACTTTTGATTTGGCTGACATAGTTAAACCTATACAAGAAATTTAGTTCAGTGATTATACAGGGAGTTTGAGCAAAATAGCTATTAATGAATTATTAACAAGTAAATCAAAATAAGACAGAAATAGCATCAAATTTCTATAAAATTCTATTTTCCAATATTTGCCAGAACGAGCCCGCCAATGCATAATGCCACGCCCAGGAAATTAATGGGACTGATGCGTTCTTTGAAAGCCAGTAGCCCAACCGGGATGAGAATGATCGCCACTGCTGAAGCTGAGACAATGCCGGCCAGGCTGATGTTCCAGCCGGCACGATAAGCCAGGATGAAACCTGTTTCCAGGCCAACAATGGCCAGCCCAACCCCCACATTCACCCAGTTAAGTTTTCGCAGAGATGGTAAAAGACCTTCAGCCGGTGGAAAGAAAAGCAGGTAAAGCAAACAGGCAACCAGTGCGCTGCCGTAGGCGACGATCAAAGAGACAGCTGGATGAGTTCCGGAGGGCAGCAGCTTTAAAAAGATATGGTAAAGCACATTGGAGATGATCGTAAGAAGGATTGAAAAATAGAAAATGGACATGCTGCCTGCCTGTGGAGAGAAAAATTAACTTGTAATGGGTGGGGAAAATTATATCCCATGGCTTTGGGGCAAGAACATTGCCTTAATCATAGAAATGCGTATTTGACCGTATTCATACAGAATTCTTTGAGAACGGTAAGGGCTGCCTCGCTGATACTTCAAGCTTTAACGGGTTGCTAAAGAGGACTTAAACCGGAGCCCATTTAGCCAGGTAGGACAACACCAGCCGGTTAAAATATTCGGGGTTATCCAGGATGGCAAAATGACTGGCATCGGGTATGATCTCAAACTGGCAGTTAGGGATTTGCTTTGCCCATAAGGGATAGATCTTTTTCATATCGCCAGTCCGATCATTTTCTCCAAGCACGAGCATCACTGGCTGGGCAATTTTATATTCCGGATCTTCGTGCAAGCAGGAGATGACCCCATTCCACAGAGCAATGAATTGTGGTTTGGTGAGCATCGAAAAGGCTTCATATGTGTAATCCTGAACATCCTTTCTTGCAGAAAACATGGGCAGGCTCATTGTTTTTAAAGTCTCATAGGGAAGGAAAGTCATAATCCCGGACGATGCCCGGATGATCCACTTTTCAAAGGCGCTCCGGGACCAGGTGATGCAGGTTCCATCAGCGAGGACCATGGCTTGTACTCGCTCGGGATGATGATAAGCAACCTCCTGGCTGATATAGGTGCCATTGGAATGTCCAATAAAGACTGCTTTTTGGCAGCCGAGCTTGTCAAGGATTGCCAGCAGGTCTTCAACCGCCAGCGGTGTGGAGAATGGTTCACCAACTGGCTGGGAAAGGCCGTGCCCGCGGACATCCCAGTTCAAAACCCGGTAATCTTTTATCAAGACCGGGACAAGGGCATTGAAGGATCGGTGGTCCACACATGCGCCATGTGTCAATACGACCAGCGGCCTTCCTTCTGGTCCGCCCACCCAATAATGAATAGGGCAGCCCTTTCGTTCGAGTATGAACCCTTCAAGTTGAGATTCCATGGTTTTTCCTTCTCTCATAATAATAAGCGAATTTCTTATTGTTACATAAACAAATTTATCATTTTGACAATAACCTTTTTACCCGGCTTAGATCCGTTTGGATTGTCATTATCAAATTCGGATTTTAACCCAATTCTGCTCTTACAGTGATTTCCTTAAGATGTTCGCTGGTTTTGGCGCGAATCTGCTCTTCATCAAGCGTAAGAAGCTGGCGTTCTCCAGGATGGTAAAATCCGGTTGTAACACAAAACAATTATTGATCAATAAGTCACAGTTTGTCATAAAGTCAATTATAGGGTAATAGTCCACTGTCAATTCAAAAATAAAATTGAGCAACTTTCTTACAGATGCTGGCAGAATTCCATTTGTGAACGATATTTCTGAAAACGCTTGGAAAAATTCAAAAAGTCCAAAGGGTTAGATTTCTAAGATATAATCATTTTTTCGGGTATTGTCTATCCCGCTCAAAAATTGGATATCTCCCGAAAACAAAGTTGATGATCTGAATGATCATCTAATCCATCAGAGGAGAAGGAATATGTTAAAAATAGTATGCATGTGCGGTGCAGGGGTAGGCAGCAGTTTATTGGTGGTGATGGGGCTCCAAAACGTTCTCAAGAAAAATGGATATGACGAACGAGATTTTCAGTTTGAACAGGCTGATTTAACGACTGGGAGAGGGATGGCTAATTCATGCGATATTTTGGTGACCACCCCGGCGTTCGAGAATAACGTCGATAAGGATGGTCCACCCGTTGTTTATATTAAAAACCTCTTCAGTGAAGCTGAAATTGAAGAGAAATTCATGCCGGTTCTCAAAAAAGTATTAAAGAAAAAGAAAGACTAACAATCAAATCCTAGGGGCGTATAAAAAATGCGCCCCTTATAGATATCAGGGGGTATACAAATATTGTTTCAGATCAATTTTTCCTGAAGGGTTAAAATGGACCCCTTCACTTTCCAATAGTTCACGCTGTGGTGCGGAACTTTGGCGCAGGCTGATCCTGCCCTGGGAATTGATCACGCGCTGCCAGGGAACACCTTCCGGACAGGAAGCCATGGCGCCTCCCACCCAGCGAGGACCAAAAGCGCGGTAGCCCTGGGCAGTCATATTAGGCGGTGAGGGGATCAATGCGGAGATTTGGCCATAGGTCATCACTTTGCCTGCCGGGATATGGCGGACGATATCCCAGACCAGAATATTGAAGTCCAGGCGGCTGGGTGGAGAAGTGAATCGAATGGGCATAACCTTTATTTTTTCTGCAGGAAACAATCGATGGCAGCTGCCGCTTTGCGCCCGGCGCCCATCGCGAGAATGACAGTTGCCCCGCCGGTGACGATATCCCCTCCACTGTACACCCCAGGGCGATTGGTGGCCATGGTTTCAGGATCAACGATAAGATTTCCTCTTTTATTAAAGGCAAGGTCCGGTGTGGTTTTCCGGATGATCGGGTTGGAACCATTACCGACAGCCACAATGGCTGCTTCCAATGCCATTTCAAATTCAGAGCCCTCAAGCGGAACAGGGCTGCGCCGGCCGGAGGCGTCCACCTCACCCTGTTTCATTTTCTGCAGAGTGGCGCCAGTCAGCCAGCCGGTACTATTCCCATTGAAGCGGATCGGTGCACACAGGAAATGGAATTGAATCCCCTCTTCTCTGGCATGTTCATATTCCTCCTTGCGTGCGGGCATATCTTCTTCCTTGCGGCGGTAGATGACGTGCACTTCTTTCGCGCCCAGGCGTAGAGCCACGCGGGCGGAATCAAGGGCGGTATTACCACCGCCGATGACCGCCACCACTTTATCCTTACAATTAATGATCGGGGTTGCATAATTGGGGTAATCGTAAGCCTTCATCAAGTTAACGCGGATAAGGAACTCATTGGCAGAATATACCCCGATCAGGTTTTCCCCCGGAATGTTCATAAAATAAGGCAGACCTGCACCAGTGCTAATAAAAACAGCTTCATAGCCTTTCTGGAATAATTCATCGATGGTGGATGTTGCGCCGATCAATTGATTCTTTTCAAAAACCACGCCTGCCTTACGCAGGGTTTCTATCTCTTCACGGACGATTGTCTTGGGCAGACGGAATTCCGGGATGCCGTAGGAGAGCACACCGCCAAAGTCATGCAGGGCTTCAAATACGGTTACCTGGTGCCCAAGTTTAACCAGATCGCCCGCACAGGCCAATCCTGCTGGTCCGGAACCAATAATGGCCACTCTGTGACCTGAATCCTTAACCTTTTGAAATTCAGTACCTTTGTCCTTCTGGCGGTCGACATCCAGCACAAAACGAGCCAGGTTGCCGATTGCAACAGCCTCTCCTTTTTTAGCCAGGATGCACATGCCCTCGCATTGATCTGACTGCGGGCAGACTCTTGCACAGACCAATGCCAGGGTGTTATCGTGTTTGTAAACCGCCGCAGCTCCCAGATAATCACCATCCACAATTTTTTGGATGAAGCTTGGGATCTGAACATTCACCGGGCATCCATCCACGCAGGCGGGTTTGCCGCACTGCAGGCAGCGCATGGCTTCCAGGCGGGTGGCGGCTTCCGGATAGCCAAGATTGACTTCATTAAAATTCTTACTCCGCGATTTTGCATCCTGAGCCGGCATCTTCTGGCGTGGGATCGGTAAACGTTTTTTGACCGCTGGTTTGGCAAGGGTAGGATCTTGATTCCTGGCGGATTCTTCCGCCTGGCGGTAAGCATTATTTCGTTGAATGATGGTATCAAAATCAACCAGATGAGCGTCAAAATCAGGACCGTCCACACAGGTGAAGAGCACCTTGCCGCCCACATTAGTGCGGCAGCCGCCGCACATTCCGGTGCCATCCACCATAAGGGAGTTCAGGCTGACAATTGTTTTTATGGCAGGTTGGCGGGTGAGTTCGGTGATGGCTTTGAGCATGAGCAGCGGACCAGAGGCGTAGACCATATCAAACTTGCGTCCTTCCTCAAGCAGCTGTTTTAAAAGCTGAGCCGCGTTACCGTGAAAGCCTGCACTGCCATCATCCGTAGCGGTGAGGACCTCAGAGCAGATCTCTTTTAATTGTGGCTCAAGGATGATGAATTCTTTTGAACGGGCGCCAATCATTCCAACTAAAACATTCCCGGCTTCCTTCAGTGCTTTTGCCACCGGGTAAGCCACCGCCGTTCCCACACCCCCGCCGATGACCAGGCAAGTCCCATATTTGGCGATCTCGGTTGGTGTACCGAGCGGGCCGAGAATATCCTGAATGATTTCACCTTTTTTCATTTGGTTGATCAACTGTGTGCTTTTCCCCACCTGCTGAACAATCAGGGTGATGCTGTCCTTTTCCTTATGGGTATCCACAATGGTCAACGGTACTCTTTCACCTTTGTCATTGATGTGGACGAGAACGAATTGACCAGGGCTGGCCTTATGCGAAATTTCGGGTTGGAAAATATCGATCCGTTGAATTCCCGGAGCTATTGTCTGAGAAGAAAGAATAGTGTTGGTTAAAATCATCCGCCTATTGTAATTGAAAATGGGAAGAATCAATAATCTTGTCAAATTCACCTATTCAACGGAATTTTGGTCTTTTCCTAAAAAATATTTTTTAAAAAGGAACGAGAACCTTTCGGCTGTCACACGGGTGAAGTATAAGAAAAAGCCCCGCTTGCAGCGGGGCTTTACGCAGATCAAATTACGGACCAAAGGATGAAATTGATGAAATTTCGTCGAAACTGCCCTAAGGCAGCATTATTACTAATACTTCCGTGGTCGTTCTTCTCTCGGTTTGGCGAGATTGACACGGAGGGCGCGATCGCCCATTTTATAATCATTGAATTTGGTTATGGCAGCCTGGCTTTCTTCCGGGGTGCTCATTTCAACAAAACCGAAACCGCGTGACTGACCGGAAAACTTATCCGTGATGATTGCCACGGAGGTTACGGTGCCAGCCTGCGAGAAAAGCGTTTTGAGCTCTTCTTCAGTCGCATTGAAGGATAAATTACCTACATAAATCTTTGTTTCCATTTTTCCTCTACTTAAAAACTATTGCCGCCAGATTATTTTGGATCTGACGGCGTCTGAACCTTTTGAAATCCTAACGAACAATCTGCATATTCAGTATATCACACATACAAAAGGTGATTTGTCAATGGATTACCCCTATTAGTCAAACCAGCCATTGCGCCTGAAATACAGAAATTCAATAATCCCAATTACGATCATTAATAAAATAACCAATACAAACCCGAATTGGGCGGTTGTCCCTGGTACTCCGCCTACATTCATACCCAGCAAGCCGGTGATCAAACCCAGCGGCAAAGTAATTGCTGAAAGAATGGTAAGCAGACGCAGGCGTTTTTCCACCAGATCACTGCCGATCATTTGATAATAGTTATAAAGGTCATTCACCCTGGATTCCAGGCGATAAACTCCGCGCTGGGCAATTTCTGCCTCTGAAATTAGGTCCTGAATATACGCTTTGCGGTGTGGTTCCTGTAAAGCAGTGGTATCGGCAGCGTTCAAATTGGTGACACAATAGAGTTGATTCTCAATAAGCGAGACGAGCCGGTCAACTTCCCAGCGTATTTGAGTAAGGTCATTGGCTTTGACTGACCCGGGCTTTTCAACCAATACATTGGCCATATGCAGGATCTTTTCTCGCAGATCAATTTCTGCCTGAACATTCAGATCTGCCAGGTGGTCAAGGATCAGATAAATAATTTGCGGCAAATGATGGACTTCATGCTCACTACCCGCAACCAGGGTTTGGATGAGTTCATCAAGAGGTGGAATTGCTGCTGGATGAATGGTAATGAGGTTGGGGGATTTTAATAAAAAAGTAAGGTAACCCGACCCATTCACTTCATTTTCAAACGCGGAGGGATATTCTAAAAGCATTGTTTGCCCATAGGTCATGGTATTGGGAATATTTTTTGGCTTAAGGATGTGATCCATCATATGAGGATGTAACTCAAAAGACTTAAACAGGCGGGCTAGCTCCTGAGGATTCGGTTCCTGAATATCAAACCAACTTTCACCGATTTTATTGATTTCATCGAAAAGCCATTCAGAACGGGCAGGCTGTTTAATTAATTTGCCGGATGAAATAAGATAACAGTTAATTTTCATCAAATCCTCTTCTTTTATTATCCACTAACACATATTTCGATAAGGGCAGCGGTAACACTGCCCATTTTTTTGAGCAGTATTCGTTTCGCGGATCTGCTGCATCAATTGATGGGCATTATGGATGCGGTCGAGCGAATTCTGCCAGCCATCCGGTGGGAGATCCACGGCACTGCGCAGAAAAGCCGGTTTACGAATACGCTGCAGATTCTTTACCCAGCGATAATGGTCGTAAAAAAATTCACAATCCTCAACATTATATTGATGGTGAATATACTGCCGATAAATAGCCATCTGCAGTTGGTCCGGTGGGTAGAAGTCGCGGCCGCTTTTATGATCGATGACGAGATAACGGCCGCCCTGGTTGAGGATAAGGTCGATCACTCCGATAACAGGGGGCAGGTCCGGGCTGATGAGCATGGCAAAAGGAGTCTCTATACCCACAACCTCGATCTCTTTCCACAAATTATCCAGGTGAACACGGGCAGCATTCATTAAATGAACTTGATTATCGTCAGTGTACATTTGATTGATCAATTCAAAATGCTCATCCAGATCGATGGCTGCCTTTTGGGACAGTTTCTGGTACGAATTGGCAATAACGGTATGGAGCAGTTTACCTTTGGTAAAATAATCCGGGATCGGATCTGGTTCCATATGCAGGATATATTGAATGTAAAAGCGGCGCTGGCAGGACTCCACTGCGCTGACCTTGCTGAAGCTTAGGCTGGGTAGCTGGGCATCCTTCATGGAAAGCAAAAAACACTCCGCATCTCCCTGTGCAGCATCGAGAAGGATTTGAATTTCGTTTAGCGATTGAGTGGGTGTCAGCGGTTCAGACATGATTTGATCGAGGGAATTACCTGATTAGTGATGGCTCAATTTTATCCTGTAATCGAAATACTATTGAATTTTTAGCATTTAATCTGCTGCGTGGTTTTTAGCAGAACAATAGAAGCTGCTAGTATTCAATTTAACAAAGACGCTATCCATCCATTACTACCTTGTAAGGTGACATTCCACAGGTTTATTCCTGCTAACCTTCTCTTGATTAATCTATTAACTTGTTTTATAATTTATCCATTATTTATACCAAAGAGGATGAAATGACTGCAAATAATCAACAACCGGGAAATGATAATCTGTATTTCGACCTGCAGGCCGATTTTGGCATTACCAAACACATGGGCGGGCAGAGGGCAACGCGGGAATTAGTTGAGCATTGCCATATCGATAAAACTAAATCCATATTGGTGATCGGGTGCGGGATCGGCAGTTCACTGGTCTACATCGCCAGGCAATATGGCTGCCAGATCACCGCTGTGGATATCTCTGATGGTATGATCGCCCGGGCAAAGGAACGGGTATCCAAGGCTGGATTGGGTGGCAAGATAATCCTGAAAGTGGCCGATGCCCAGAAATTACCCTTTGAGGATAACACATTCGACGCCGCCATTTGCGAGTCGGTTATCGCTTTTCTCCCGGATAAACAAAAGGGGGTAAATGAATTCGCGCGGGTGACCAAACCGGGCGGTTATGTGGGCATTAATGAAGTCACCTGGGTCAAACAGCCATCCCCGGAGCTTGAAGAATATGCGCGACTCATCATGGCGGGCGCTAAATTCCTTGAAAGCGATGGATGGAGATCATTGTTGATCAATGCCGGTTTGGCCGAACTGGAAGTGACCAGTGGAAAACTTAAATTAGGCGACCAGTTTTCCCAGGAAATGAAGCTGTCCGATATGGGAGATCGATTCAAAGCAATGGGCAGGTTCATCAGGGGTCTTTTTACAAATCCGGCTTACCGCAAGTTCAGCCGGCAGATCCTGAGCCAGCCGGGAATGATGTTCAATTTTACCAGCCATATAGGGAGTGGAATGTTTGTCGGCCGGAAGCCAACCTCTTAGATCGGTCAACTTTGGATTTTGCTCGATTAATAAACCAGTTGTGATCTTTTATGAAAGCAACTGGTTTTTCAATTTATGGGAATCAAGTAAAGCGAGAGCAAATTCAAAAATTCCTAAATGGTATAATCCTTGCATTAATAATTCTAGATATTATATTTTAGAGCAGAATTGAAAATAAACACCCAACCTACCTCCCAAATTCCATGCAGCGAATGCAGTGTAGGCCAGATGCATAAAACTACAGTGGCTTATTTCACCTGGATGGGTGAGGAGTTGATCAGCGTACCGGATTTCCCGGCCTGGGTGTGCGATATTTGCGGGCGGCGCGAATATGATACACAGGCGCTCAATCAGCTCTCTGTATTGTTGAGCCCTGCAGCAGGTAAAAAAGTGGCCAGAAAATCCGCCCGCCTGCCGCGCAAGTCTAGCGGTAAACACAAGGATGACCGGCCGTCTACAAGGGATTAGCGTTTAGCATAAAATAAACTCAAGCGCGGGTTTCCCAGGGAAATCCGCGTTGACGTTAATGGGGGGCTATGTTAAAATCTCTTTTTTATGGGAGCGTAGCTCAATGGTAGAGCAGTAGCCTTTTAAGCTATTGGTTAAGGGTTCGAGCCCCTTCGCTCTCACTTTTTTAATCCAGTAATTGATTGGGTGAAATGAGGGTTAAAGAACCGATCGGGGATTTTTAGTACAAGCCTCAGGCTGCAGGTATTTATTGCCACAACGCTCGAATTGGAGTTCTGTTTTTGCCCAGAAAGGAGAATTCTGCGATAGCGTCATGATGTTTACTTTCAGTTCGTTTTAGAATTCATGACGTATAATAATTCCAATATTCACAATTGTTTAGTTCAAATATTCTTAAGGAGGAACTTTATGAAAAAACAAATACTTTTCTTACTCATTTTCTCATTTGCACTTGCGGCTTGCAGCAACCCTTCCACATCGGTAGCTGGACCCACTACTCAAATTCTTCCAACTAATACAATTATTCCTGCCCCCACTATCGCGCCTTCGCCAACTCCTGACCCGCTTCTCTTCAAAGATGATTTTAATGGTTCCATCGATCCGGGTTGGCAATGGGTAAAGGAAAATAAGAAAATGTGGAGTATTACCAATAAACCGGGTTGGCTCGAAATAGTTGCCGGTTCAGGGAATGTTGCATCGAGAAATTTGTTGGTTCGTTCAATTCCCGATGGAAATTTTGAGCTGGAAACAAAAATGATATTTGAACCTGTGGCTAATTTCCAAATTGCCGGATTAATTATTTATTATAACGGAGCCAACTATATCCTATTTGGACGCGCATTCGTGGTTTCTAACGACGGGTTCTATATGGACAATGTTAAAAGTGGAAAGTTTATTGATGGAAATTTCGCAACCCCAGCTCCCGGTACTGATACTGTTTTTCTGCGCTTGCGACGCGAGGGTGATACTTATACCTCCTTTTTTAGTGAAGATGGCAGTCGTTACACTCAAATAGGCGTTCATACTAGTACAATGAAGCCGAAGTCAGTGGGTTTGGCGGCAGGTCAATCCACAAAAGGCTCTACACCGGCACAATTTGATTATTTTGTTATCAATAAAATACCTTAAAGATAAACCAGTAGCCTGAGAAAAAATCCTTTGCACATTGTGATCACCCTATATAGGCATTAAAAGGCTATTAAACGCCATCCTATGGGATTTTCAAGGTGAGCGTAGCTTAATGGTAGAGCAGTAACCTTTAAGCTATAGGTTATGGGTGCTTCCAAGAGGGGTATTGTATTCAAGCCCCTTCGGTCTCACTATTATTAATAACACCAGTTTTGGTTATTCTACAATTGTACTAATAAAATGCGCAAGAGAAGCGCTCCCCATTATGGGGAGCGCTTGAGATTTTTTCCAATTTCACCCTTAACAAACCCTAAAACATAATGATCATCCTTGGCTTAATATTGAACGATAATTTGACCTATGGATAACTAAAAGAAAACAAACTGGATTTCTTGCAGGTTTTGAATCTCCAGACACCCATACATGCTTCCACCTGAAATTTGAACGAAGATTTATAGCCATTTGCTTTGGTGGGTTTTACAAAATTAGTGACACAATAGCTCATGTTTGCAAGGAGCTTGGTGGGATTTGTGTTGAAGCAGCCATTTTTCACTATATCCAGATAGGCGTAAGGTAGATATGAAACTTTTATTCCGGCTCGAACGTTTGTCTGGTTGAATATGCTTTTTGCGCATATTGTGAAAGCCCACCAACCCCAACACTTTTCTTTGCTGGAACCTTGCGGTATCTCCTTTGGTGCCAGCTCTGCCTCGGCAAAAACTGGTTGTACTGCTTCGAATAACAATATAGAAAGAACAATGAGTAATAAGAATTTTTTCATCTATTAATCCTTCTCTAATTCATTGAAAAGAACTACTATTTATTTAATTCCCCAAAAATATTATAAGGATTTTTAATCAAAATTCAAGTCCCCGATTCCTCAGATAATCAACAATTCAATCGCAGTTCTGGGTAAAATCTCCGCTTATAATACTTAGTAAAGCGATATCCTATGAAAAAAACCATTTGCCTTCTATTTTTGATGCTGATCATTTCCGGATGTGACAGTCCGACATCTGTAAACACTCCTGCTGCGAATATGCACCAGATTAAATATGTCTATGCCAGTAATGTGAATTTCTGCATGGGAGAGATCACCATCCAAAAAAGCGCCGAAGAGACTGCCAAGCTGGTCCTTTTCCCCAATGGATCGGATGCTGAAATAACCGTTGCCATGCAGGCT
This sequence comes from uncultured Anaerolineaceae bacterium, assembly GCA_964571135.1. Taxonomy (GTDB): domain Bacteria; phylum Chloroflexota; class Anaerolineae; order Anaerolineales; family Anaerolineaceae; genus CAZMZW01. The sequence continues at coordinate 297,999 of CAZMZW010000001.1, forward strand.
GGAGATAAAGCCTGGATGCAGGCGGATTATTTTACTTCGACAAAGGACACTCCCTGCGAGGTCATCTGCCGGATTTACCTGGACGGGGAATTGTGGAAGGAAGCCAAAGCAACCGGCACCAAAGGCACCCGGGCTTTATGTGAAGGTGTCGTTGGGGTTAAATGATCTTTAAAAAACCTTGCGGTTTATGATCGAACAATAGAATCCCAATGGATCTGAGCATGCAAAGCCAGGTGGGGGCGCGCACGATATTTAATGGACGCGAATACGATTACTTCGCCGGCTGCGGTTATCTGGGACTGCACAGCCATCCTTCCGTACTTCAGGCAGCACAGGAAACCCTGCAGAAATATGGCCTTTCGACTGCCACCTCGCGAGGCGGTTACGGTGACCACCCTGTATATGTGGATTTGGAAAAACAAGCCTGCGCTTTTTTTGGCGCACCGAAGATGATTTATTTTGCCTCCGGCTATCTGGGCATGACCATTTTGACCCAGACCATCTGCCAGGCAAATGACCATATTTTCATCGACTCACAGGCTCATTACAGCCTGTGGGATGCTGCCCAGGCGACCAATAAACCCATCACCGTTTTTCCTCACCTGGATCCTGAACGGCTCGCGGAGATCCTGAAAAATGAGCTGCATCCTGAAGAGCGCCCGGTTTTGCTGAGCGACGGAGTTTTTCCGGTTTCCGGTGAAATTGCGCCCGTACCGGAATATCTTGAGATCCTTAAACCCTTCGATGGACTTCTTTTTCTGGATGATGCTCACGCCGTTGGAGTATTGGGAGAGAATGGGCGCGGAACAAAAGAACATTATCAAATTGAAAATGACCGCTGCCAGACAACGGGTACATTGAGCAAAGCCCTGGGCGGTTGGGGCGGGGTGATCTGGGGGAAAACTGACTGGATCGAGAACATTGACCGCAATTCGCGGGTGATGGCAGGTGCCAGCCCGCCCCCCTTGATAATGGCAGCCGCTTCTGCCCGCGCCCTTGAGATTGCCCGCACATTTCCCGATCTGCGGCTGCAATTGCGCCAAAATGTCCACCAGGCGCGCGAGGGTTTCCGCGGTTTGGGTTGGAAAATGAATGATTCACCCGTTCCCATCATTTGCCTGCCTGCGCGTGATGGGGTTGACTTATTAAAAATCCGCAATGGATTGTTTGAACAGGGTATTGCGGTGGAGTTTGTGCGCTCTTACACCAACTCTCCTCCCGGCGGCGCTTTGCGTATTGCGGTCTTCGCCACTCATTCCCCCGGGCTAATTGAAAGATTAATCAAAGCGGTTTCTAATTTAATTTAATTCCATTAAAAAGCATCCGCTTTGTTACGGATGCTTATATCAATTGTCTAACCTACTGTTTCAAATTTGAACGATCAGGGCAGGCTTTCAAAGGTTTTTTGGGGAGTGAAACAAACCCCCACCATGCTCGGACCTGTATGTGCGCCCAGCACAAAGGAAATTGGTCCAATCGGCAGCCATTTGCAGTCAAATGCCTTATCGATCAGGTCATGCAATTTATCCGCCCCTTCAGGATTGGCAGTATGGGCCACCTGGACGCGGATCTTGCTGCCAGCGTCATAAATTTTTGAGATCAACTTCACCACACCTTCCAGCGCCCCCTGAAAAGACCTGGCCTGGCCAAATTGAACATATTTTCCGCTCTCATGATCCACACCGATCATCGGTTTGATCTGCAGAATTGAGCCGATCAACCCTTTCATGTGGCTGATGCGTCCACCATGGATCAGGTATTTCAACTCATTCAAAGTATAAAAGCTGTGGCAGTCATCGCTGATTTTCTTCAGCAATGCCAAAATTTTCTCTCTTGGCCAGCCTGCGCGGATCGCTTTGGCGGCTGCCGCCACCTGCCAGCCAGCGCCAACTGAAAGAGTTTTAGTATCCACAATGGTTATGTTCGCTTCCGGCACCATTTTGGTTGCAGCGGTGGCAGAGTTGATCGTTCCACTTAATCCGGAAGAGATATGGATGGAAAGGATATCCGGATCTTTGGCTGCCAGGTCACGGTACAATTTTGCAAAATCTCCAGCGGATGGCTGGGAGGTTGTGGGCAGGTCATTGGACGATTCTAAAACCTTGAAAAAATTGTTGCGGACGGACTCATTGCCATCCTGATAGGTGATATCACCCATCACAACGGACAAAGGCACCGTATGAACATTGGAATCCAGCTTGTTCCCCGAAGCTAATGGATAATCGGTTCCGCTATCGGTTACTATCTGCATTATCATCTCCTGAACTATTTTTGTCTTCTCTGTTACATGACTATTCTATCATTTAACCTTCATAACCTGAGTACATATTTTATTAAATCAGGGTTTATTATTATCCATAAATTATTTATAAATAATATGCCAGTATAATTGAAACCTTGTTAGGAGAAGAAAATGCAAATAAATTCTGAAAATAAAAAAAGAATCATCATATTTTTAGCCTTCGCCTTTGGTATTTCATGGGTAACGGCACTCATAATATTTATTACCGGAGGATTGGCGAACAGTCCGGTGCTTGATTCAACCTCCGGATTATCCCTGGCATATCTGCTGCTGGCAGGTCCTTATATGTGGGGGCCGGCATTAGCCAACCTGCTCACCCGTCTGGTCACCCGCGAGGGTAACCGCGATTATGGATTAAAACCAGAAGTGAAACAGGCCTGGCGTTATTGGGTCACCGCCTGGGTTGCCCCTGCAATTTTGATCGCCCTGGGTGCTGTACTGTATTTTATCCTTTTCCCTCAACACCTGGATGGTGGTTTTCAATCCATTCGGATGCAAATTGCCCTTTCCGGGCAAGATCCCAATACCATCAGCATCCCTGAATTAATTCTGGTGCAATCGCTTTTCGCAATTTTGATCGCACCGGTACTGAACGGAATTGCCACTTTTGGCGAGGAATTCGGCTGGCGGGCTTATCTCCTTCCTAAGTTGCTCGATTTGGGTGTGAAAAAAGCGTTGATCGTATCCGGCATCATCTGGGGGGTCTGGCACTGGCCGGTTATTGCCATGGGCTATAACTACGGCAGCGGTTACTTCGGCGCACCCTGGCTGGGTATGCTGATGATGGTCTGGGTAACGATGGCTTGGGGTGTGTTGATCGGTTGGCTGACCCTGCGCGGAAAAAGTGTCTGGCCGGCGGTCATTGCGCACGGGGCTCTTAATGGCTTTGCGGCCATCAGCACCCTGGTAACCAAAGGGTCTCCCAGCCCGTTGGTTGGACCGCTGCCCACCGGTGTGATCGCGTCCCTGCCGTTTGTGGCAGCCGCACTCTGGGTTCTTCTATCCCCCAAAGCATTGGAAGGATTGGAAACGAAAGAAATTTCAGTAAGTTAGACCAGTTTTGCCTTCATCAAGCCTTCCAGGAATCTGGCCGGTCCATCTTCATCATTGGATTCAATAATGATATCCGCTTTGGCTTTGCATGCCGGGGTGGCATTGGCGACAGCAATACCCAGACCAGCCAGGTCCAGCATTACGTCATCATTATCCCCATCGCCGATGGCAATGATCTCTGCTGTTTTAATCCCAAGGTGTTCAGCCAGCCGTCTGAGACCGGTTGCCTTGTTTTCACCCGGCGGCAGAATTTCCAGCATATAAGGCATCGTGGGAAAATAGGTGACCTCTCCATCCAGATGGTTGGTCAGCGCATCCGCGACTGGCTGCAAAGATGCTGCTCCATCCATATTCAGAATTACAAATTTAACAACCCTATGAATATCCTTCCGCATCAAATCCCAGGCGGAAATTTCCTGAGGAGTGGGCGCACCAAAACTCATCATGGCTTTCACCCGGTCTGTGATCTTGCGGACGTAAATCGTTTCAGGAGTAAAGACCGTGATATCCGCATCACAGGCTGAAATTAATTCGATGATCCTCCGTACAGTTTTTTCCTTGAAAAAAGAAGTGTGCACAATTTGTCCATTGGCATATTGCAGAATGGGCCCGTTGCCCATGATGATCGGAATTTGGATATTCAATTTTTCTGCCAGTGGTCTTACTGCTGGAAGTGTTTTGCCTGTGCAAATGCCAATTTGAATATCTCTCGCTTGCAGTTGTTGGATTACCTCAACCGTATATGCGGAAATCGCATGTCTTGAATTCTGCAGGGTACCATCAATATCAAATATGATCAGGCGATATTTTTGCAATATTTCTCACTTGGATTATTGTTTTATTTGGAACGCAAAATGAAAAATCAAGGGTTGGCTGAATTCATTTCAGCCAAAACCACATTAATGGTGATGACGCCTTTCCCTCGGAAAATTTCAATGGGCACTGTTTGTCCGGATGAATAGGTAAACAGCGCATTGTAATAGGATGTTTTTTCATCAAGCTGGATCTCCCCGATCTTGATGATAATATCTCCTCTTTGGATGCCATTCTGGGCAGCCGGGCTGCTGCGGTCGAGGCGGGTTACGTAAGCGCCCCATTGAACCGGCAGGTCATACAGCGATGCTAATCTTGGATTGATCGCTTGAATTTGCACACCCAGATAGGGGCGCGTAAAATACCCCTTCTGGATGATCTGTTCACTGACCATTCTGACCGAATTGGATGGGATGGCAAACCCCAATCCTTCGGCAATGGCATTACCGCTCGAAGAATCTCCGCGCACGACCATGGTATTCACCCCGATCACTTCGCCTGCCAGATTCACCAGCGGGCCGCCAGAATTGCCACTGTTGATGGCTGCATCCGTTTGGATCATATTTTCCAACTGATAACCGGTTCCAGTGTCCAGTGAACGCCCGGTGGCGCTGATCACTCCCACAGTGACGCTGTTGAGAAAATCCCCGAGAGGTGAACCAATGGCGATCACGGTTTCACCAGGTTTTAAAAGGTCAGAGTTGCCGAGGGGAGCCACGGCTGGCAGATTACCCTCCACTTTAAGAACAGCCAGGTCCGAAAATACATCGCGGCTGAACAATTTAGCCGGTAATTGTGTGCCGTTATTCAGGATTACATGCAATTCGATCGTATTTTCAACCACATGATTATTGGTGACGATATATCCATCCGAGGAAATGATAAAACCACTTCCGCTTACCTGTTGGTCTGGTGCTGCTCCATAAAAGGTCAACCCTCCGCTGATAACACCCACCACCGTAACAACTGAAGGTTCAATTTTCGTGACCACGTCGGTGATCGTGGTTTGGATCTCAGTCTGAGAGATGATAAGTTTGTTGGTCGAGGCAGGTAAAGCTGCAGGCGATACTGTTGAAACTAAACCTGTTTTCTCATTCAAATACTGTTTTGAATTGGAAAGTACCCAGGTGGCGCCCACCCAGCCGCCAAACGCTGCGCTTAGGGTTATCACAAGAAGTGCGATAAGAAGAAAAAGTAGAGACCTAAATTTCATATACCAAAAAAGGATTAGTAATTCTTATTTAAATATTCAACTGATCTAAAATTTATTTCTTTGAGCCCAATAACTCCGCCAGCTGATTCAATTGGGAGGAATGGACGAGGGCAATGACCTCATCGGCCGGTTGGAAGACCAGATCGCCATGCGGTATTTCCATGCCGTCCCGGCGGATCACAGCCACAAGCACGCATTGCTCCGGAAGTTTGATCTCTTTGAGCGATTTATTGACCACCACTGCCGTTGGGTCCACTTTTTCTTCTACTATGGAATATTGACCTTTGCGTAATTTGAGCAGGGTCATCATGTCACCCAGCGACATTTCCTCAATGATTAATCGACCCATCAGTTCGGCCTGGTTAAGGGCTACGTCCACACCCATATCGGAGGTGAACATCCAGGCATTTTTGGGGTTATTGATGCGCGCGATCGTTCTGGGAACATTAAATTCAAAACGCGCCAGGCTGGTGATCACCAGGTTGACCTCATCGGCTCCGGTAACTGCAGCAACTACATCCATCTGGCGGATGCCGGCTGATTCCAATGTCACCGGGTCTGTGCCGTTGCCCAGGACAATATGATCTTTACCTATCTCTTCATACAAACGCGGTAATTCATCCCGCCTTAATTCAACCAATTTGACTTCATGACCGCCGGTTTCATGTAAAAAATTAGCCAGGAATGTGCCGACTTTTCCGCCGCCAATGATCATGGTTTTCATTTTGTCACCTCTTTATTTAAACAATGCTGCTACACGGTCGCGATGTTCTTCCACCACACCTAAATGGAGCAGGTCACCGGGTTGAAAAATGGTATTGGCAACCGGAAGAAATGTTTTACCCGAACGGGTCACGCTGATGATGCGTACTTCCCCGGGTACATCAATATCACCCACCACTCTTCCTGCCAATGTTTCTGGAACTTCCACTTCAACAATTTCCACTTCTCCTGAACCCAGGCAGGTTTTCGTGTCCAGATGAGTAAAGGAAAGCAATTCCGCCAGCCTTGCCGCTCCCAGAGCGACAGGTGAAATGGTGGATATCCCCAGTTTGCGGTAGATTTCCGCCTTGCGCGGATCATACACACGCGCCGCTACGCGTGGGACGCGGAAAACCTGTTTGGCAATTCGCGCCGCCACCACATTGGCCTCATCGCTGACAGTCACTGCTGCCAGAGCGTCCGTTTTCTGTATCCCGGCTTTGACCAACACATCCCGGTCAAATCCAACCCCCACCACTTTGTCACCTTTAAATGAAGGGCCCAGGCTCTCAAAGGATAAAGGGTCGTTATCAATCACGGTGACCTGATGCCCGCGCAGACTGAGATCGTGGGTCAGTGTGGCGCCTACCCGGCCACAGCCAATAATAATGATCTTCATGCCTCTCCTCCTTCAGGGTTTTTTGTGATGCTATTACTTCTAATTGCTTTTGCCTTTTGTTGTGCTCGCCTGACATACCACTTGCGTACTTCATCTGCCAGGAATAATATCGGTATTAGCGTTACCAAGAACAGCCAGTTGCTCAGGGGGAATGAATTTGTCCCAATAAATTGATGCATGAAAGGAGTATACACAATCAATACGATCAGGATTAATTCCGTGGCAATACCCACCCACAATAGCCGGTTCCTAAACAGCGGGATCTTAAAACCGGATATGGATTCTGAACGTTGCGCAAACAGGTTGCCAATCTGGGTAAAGACAACCGCGGCTAAAGCCATGGCTGTCGCCGATCGGTATAAGTCGCCGCTGCCAGGTAGGTCGATCAACTTGCCCCAGTATCCGTTCGTCCAATACATATAATAAAATGCTGCCATCGCGGCAATACTCTGAAAAGTACCCAGATAAGGATATGCGCGGAATAACAACGGCCAGGTGATCAAATGGTCTTTGATATTGCGGGGTTTATTATCCATCACTCCTGGTTCAGGTGGTTCAGCGCCTAACCCAATGGCTGGCACCATATCTGTGCCCAGGTCAGTTGCCAGGATATGCATCACATTAAGTGCCAATGGTATTCGCCCTGCACTCAACACAAACAAAACAAAAGGCCAGGCCTCAGGAGCATTGCTTGTGAACACATAAGTGGTGAATTTTTTAATATTAGAGTAGATCGAACGACCTTCTTCGATGGCATTCACAATTGATGCAAAATTATCATCAGTGAGGATCATACTGGCAGCTTCCTTGGCCACATCTGTGCCGGTGATGCCCATGGCCACGCCAATGTCTGCCTTCTTCAAAGCGGGAGCATCGTTCACCCCATCCCCGGTCACTGCCACGATCTCACCCAGTTCCTGGATGGCTGTGACGACTCTTAATTTATGCTCTGGGGCAACCCGTGCAAAGATTACTTCATCTTTTACCGCTTTTTTCAAATCCTCATCCGAAAGTGAATCCAGGTCAAACCCGGTGATGATACGCGGTCGTTTGGTGGTCACAATTCCAATTCGGCGGGCAATGCTCTCAGCGGTGAGCCCGTAATCACCGGTGATCATCACAATTCGGATTCCCGCATGGTGGCATTTCTCCACTGCTTCAGCCACTTCCTTGCGGGGTGGATCCATCATGGCGATCAGCCCAAGGAACACCAGGTCATGTTCCACAGTTGCATCGGTGTATTCAATTATTTCACCCGCGATGGTCCGTTGGGCAACCGCCAAAACACGCAAACCATCGCTGGCCAATTCATCATTGGCCGCCATGGCAGCTTCACGGGTGGATTCATCCAGGGGAAGTTCTTCACCATTTACATAGATCTTGGTACACAGATCAAGCGTTTCCTTGGGTGCGCCTTTAATAAACGCCACCCTTGAATTTTTCCCATAAAAACCAATGGATTTTCCTTCCTGTGATTGGCCTGCATAATGGATCGTGCTCATCCGTTTGCGGCGGGAATCAAAAGCCACTTCATATAACCGCGGAGTCTGCTTTTCCTCATTGTCCACATCCAGACCGCTTTTTACTCCGAGAACCTTCATGCAGGCTTCGGTCGGGTCACCCAGAATAGTCCACTGGTGTTCCTTTGCCGTTTGGTCTTCTGCCGGCGGTAAAAGGCGGGCATTATTGCATAAATAGGCTGCTTTGATCAATTGGTAAAGCTGCTTATCCTCGCGGATCGAAAGCTCAATTTTTGCTTCAAATAATTGGCCAACCGGTTCATAACCAGTTCCGGTGACGTTAATCGTTCTGCCAAAGAGCTGGTTTGTGGATTTGCCAGGCAGCCAGAGTGAACGGACGGTCATTTCGTTCTGGGTCAGGGTGCCGGTCTTATCGGTGCAGATTACCGAGGTACAGCCCAGGGTTTCCACTGCGGATAATCGTTTGATCAGGGCATGGCGCTTAACCATGCGCTGCGAGCCCATTGCCAGAGCCAGGGTAACGGTCGGGAGCATACCCTCCGGGACAAAAGCCACGATCATCCCAATGGCAAAGATAAAACTCTCGGTCAAGGTCACACCTGCAACCACTACGGCGAGAATAAAAAATAAAATTCCAACGCCAACCGCTATGTAAGTAATCATGCGGGTAGCTACTTTTAATTCTTTCTGCAGGGGGGAAAGCTGTTCTTCCATTGACTGGGTCAGATCAGCGATCTTACCAAACTCCGTATGCATTCCTGTGTCAATCACCACTGCCTTGGCCGTGCCGGCTGCTACGTTCGTTCCCGCAAAAATCAAGTTTTGGATTTCGGTGTGAGTTAAACCCTGCGTCTCAACTGCTTCGGTGATCTTGCTGATGGGGCGGGATTCGCCAGTGAGCGTGGATTGATCCACCCGTAATTGGGCTTGCTCCACAAGACGGCAGTCGGCTGAGATTTTATCCCCTTCGGCAAGGAGAATCACATCCCCAGGGACCAATTCTTCCGCCAAAATACGTTTCTCTTCACGGTCGCGCAGCACACGAGTGTACGTGGGGAGCATTTTTTTAAGCGCTTCAGTGGCTTTTTCGGCACGGAATTCCTGCCAGAAGCTAAAAAGACCATTGATTACGTTCACCATCCATACCGCGATGGCCAGTTGCGGCATCTTGGCAATTATAGCCATGATTCCGCCCACCCAGATCATGATAGCCATCATGTGGGTAAAATTTGCCAGGAATTTTACATAGAGAGGTTTACCCTTGGCTTCCTGCAATTTGTTTGGACCATATTGGGAAAGTCGTTCTGCTGCCGCCTCCTGTGTCAGACCTTCTGCACAGGTGCGCATTTCTTCATATACAACAGAAACAGGCAAAGATGGGATCTTTGCCTTTAAATTAATATTTCCAGCCTTGGTTTCATTCATTTCTTTACGCTATTCTTATTTATATCACTTTGTTAAAAGACAATCGGCTATTTTACACCCGATTAGTCTTTTTACCTAATAATCTCAAACCCGAAGTCGGATTAACTGAATCCCATCCCTTTTTTTGCTTGTTCCTATGGATCAGACAATCAAGGAGTATTCGGTATTAGAATTATTTTTGAATTAAGGTGTCCAAAGGAATAAAACATGGAACTCTATTTTGAAGAAAGCCTTTCAAAGAATTCGGAAACCCTGATTTTTTTACACGGCGGCGGCGCTGGTGCCTGGATGTGGCGGAAGACTATCCAACTGTTGCCGGATTTCCACTGCCTGGTTCCCGATCTTCCGGAGCATGATCACAGCGCAGATATAAAACCTTTCACGATGAATGGTGCTGCCCTGGCTGTTGCTGATCTGATCCATCAGCATGCTCACGACGGCAAGGCTCACGTGGTTGGACTTTCACTGGGCGCCCAAGTTGGAGTGGAGATGCTTAATGTTGCCCCCGAGGTGATGAAAAGCGCCTTCCTCAGCAGCCCGATCATGATCCCCATGCCCGGTGCCAGCCTTGGTTTTTACAGTGAGGGTGTCATGCGCTGGGCTCACCGTTTATTCATGAAACCCCTGGATCACTGGGATTGGTGGATTCGGCTAAATATGAAATATGCTGCTGGCACCCCGGCAGAATATTTCCCCGAATTCAAACGAATTTTCCAATCAATGAGTGAGGATGCCTGGACGCATATTATGATGGAGGGAATGACCTTCCGCATGCCAACCGGATTGGAAAAAGTAAGTACCAGATTGCTGACTGCAGCAGGTAAGAGCGAACATGGGGCTATGCGCGATTCAGTTAGGATGCTGGCACATACCCTGCCGGATGCTCAGGCATACCTGATCAATATTCCAGGGCACGGCGGATTGGCAGAAAGCCATAACTGGGCATTATCCGCCCCTGAGTTATTTGCCTCCAGTGTGCGTGCCTGGGTGACCAGAAAGCCGCAACCCCCCGTGTTGGAAAAAATGGAATAATAAAGGAAATGTAATGTAATGATCTCTAATCAACCTGATCTTTGTGGGCGAATTAAGAAGAGGTTCATTCCATCGCCCTGATCCGCGGAAAAAAGAAAAAGACAATTACTGCAAATATCAGGGAAACAGTTCCGCTGATCAGGACCGTAAAAGGTTCACTGGTCAATTCCGCCAAAGCGCCGCCGAGTAGTGCGCCAACCGGCATCATCCCGAAGAACGCAAAAGTATAGATGCCCATTACCCGCCCGCGAAGGTGATCTTCTACGTTCATCTGGACCAGCGTTTGGGCGATATTAAGGATTAACATGAATCCCCATCCGCTCAGGGCAATAAAAAATAATGAAGTTGGAATGGAACGTACCGTTGACCAGATAACAACCATCAATGGAAAAACAAAACTCCCAATCGTAAGCAATTTCCCTTTGAATTTTATCCGCCCGAGGGAGGCGATCATCAATGCTGCCACCAGCGCACCTAGTCCGCGGGCTGATTGCATAAGACCATTAAGTGCAGAATCCCCATTTAAAATGGTTACCACCCAGGCCGGCAGGAGGGTTATATAGGCATGCCCAACGATACTGGTAAAAACCACCATCAGCATTAAAATGCGGATGAGCGGATGTTTAGCCACATAGCTGATCCCTTCCTTTAACTGCGCCAAAACGGAATCGGTGGTGGGATGAGGAATAAAGGGTTTAAGCTTCATCAACCATAGAGCGATGATCACTGCAATAAAAGAAATGCCATTGATGGTGAAACACCAGCCTGGACCGGCCCAGGCATACACCAGGCCGGCTATCGCCGGGCCAACCACTACTGCCAGGTTGACAAAAGTGGAATTGAGCGCGATGGCATTGGCATAATCCTCACGTTCATCCACCAATTCTGCCATGAAAGCCATCCGTGCTGGTGCCTCGAAGGCATTGGCAATGCCGGTTCCAAATGCCATCAGGATGATATGCCAGGGTTGAACAAATCCGGTGAAAACTAAAAATCCTAGGATAAAAGCCAGAAGCATCATGGCTGTCTGAGTGATCAATAAGATATTGCGTCGAGACATGCGGTCGGTAATTACTCCGCCCATAAAATTAAACAACCAGAATGGGATTCCGCTGGCGAACCCGACAATTCCCAGCATTATAGGTGATTTGGTCAATTGAAAGATCAGGAATCCCTGGGCAGTGGTCTGCATCCAGGTGCCTGCCAGGGAAGCCATCTGCCCCCAGAACCACAATCGATAATTGGGATACTTTAACGCTGTAAATGTCCGTTGAAATGAAAATCCTTTGGCTGGTCGACCGGTTGCAGGCGAACCTGCATTGGCATTCTCCGGGTTCTTTCTGCTGGCAGATTCTTTTTGTTTTATGGTGAACTCGGGCTTTGATTTTTGGTTTTTCATTTTTGTTTCTTCGATCGTTGTTGAATAAACTTAAGCAAAGCCTGGGCGGCTGCCTTGGGGCCAGTCTGCTCCTGACCCGGGATGCCTAACATGGTACGCAGCTGACCCACAAAGAGATTATTTTCAAAAAAGCGGTGGAAAAATTTCTGGGCAAGCTGATCATGCAAGTTTTGATATTGAGGCGGACCAAAAATATTGGCAAAGTAATTTTCCACCAACCCTGTCGTGGAAGTGGTTCCCTTGCTCATTACAGCTCCACGCCTGAATACTTCCAGGGCAGAGATTAAAGTGGAAAAAAGTTCAATGGATGGGTGGCTTGGATCCACGCCTTCATAATTATTGGCATACAAAATGCAATCCAGCGGCCAGCCGCGGGTGACATACTCATAACGGGTGATGGGCAGTACCACCCGCGCATTGACCTGGTCTGGATTCATAATGATGCTGCGGTCGATCTGACCAAGCGCATACCCTTTCTGCAGGTCATCCAGCCTCACAAAGGCGCCGGTTTCTGTCCCGTAGGCGATTACCTGGTTTTGTGCATTGATCTCCAGCGAACCCATATCATCGGCAATGATGATCAAGTCTTCAATCTCACCGCATGCGATCTGGCGGAGAGCCTCGATGGTCTCGGATTTACCGGCGCCAGTATCACCCACCAGTGCCATGGTAAATGGCTGGCAGTCTTGCATACTGATCTGAAAAATGGCGCCGTGGATGGGTAACGCGGCATGTTTCATCCGTTGGATATTGTGCAAGGTCAGGATCATCTTTTTGAGGTAACCAAAGTAGGCAAATGCATCTTCATTGGGAATGGCAGCCACCAGCATCCCATTTATTTCATCATCAAAAAAGACAGTCTGATCTTGAAGGGGTTCTTCAAGATGGCTTTTTGGAATTCCAAATAGATAGACGGCATCCGGTTTGGCTTTCAAGTCGCTCTCGTTGGCCAGGTCAAACAGGTTGCTTAAAGAGAAACCCAGCTCGAACAATTCCACTGAAAAATAAACCATGATAAGCAGCGAACCGACCCTGGCAGGATAGCATAACCATTCCAGGGGATTGAGCTTCAGTCCTTCCAGCGGTGAACGGGTAACTTTTTTAAACACACCCTCGCGCTTATTGGTGGGGGTATTGAAGATCATCGGCGGGTACATTAGCACCTGGCGGATGATAAATATCTCATCCAGGGATTGGTACAGACCCTGAGGGTATTTAATATGGGTGGGCAGGGCAATAGCGCCAATTTCAGCTCCGGCGCTCACCTGGCGATAGATCTTGGGATGGTTGCCGGTAATGTTTTCCTGGATGTTGCGGTAAGCGCTGCGGATGATGTGCATCAGGCTTTCGACAAGGTCATTAAATGTGCGGTAAGGGCGTTTATCCAGCCGGTCAAAGACCGCATCGCAGATCACCAGGCGGTGCTGGCGGCGCCAGTAATTGTAGAGCTGTTCCACAAACTCATTAAATAAAAACGGGTCTCCAAAAAAACAGGCTGAACCTTCCACCAGTTTAGCCACTTTCTCCGCTGGCAGGTTGAGCAGGTAAAAAAGTGTTTGTTTTAGAACATCAATTTGACCTTCCTCAATATCTCCGGAGGAAAAAACACCTAGCATTTTCGAGCGCTGCTGTTTTAATTCAGCGATATACCGGTGAAGCACTTCATTAAAAAGATCGCTGGTCAGCAATTCCTCGATGGTATTGCACACCCGGTTGCGTACGCGAATAATGATTTTGTCCTGATAAAAATGGGTTGAACCGTTTTGCATAAGGTTTCTTCTGTGAATCGAATTTGGGGATAAAGTTTCAAGGATTATAAACGATAAAAGGTAAAGGAATTTCTTTATCCAGGTCTCCCGGATGATCTTTGCTGGCAAAATAATACTCACCTTCTGGTGAGTATTATTAGAAACGTTTAAAATAAATGAAAATTAATTGGATTTAACTTGACCTTTCAAATTGTCGCGATAAAAGGTGGTAAACGTCTGGATGACCTCCACTAGGATCCCAAGCAGGGATAAGACCAAGGCGATCACCATTCCCAGGCGGACATACTGCTCGATCATCGGTGAGGGTAATTTGAGCGGGAAGATGCTCCAGAACAAAAATGTTGAATATGTGGCAAAAGAATTCTGGATGATCTGCATCAAATGGCGGAACCAGCGCGGGTCATAAGCCATGAAAAGAACATTGCAGAAGATGGCGACCGCGAGGGAGAGATTGCCTGCCCATAACCAGTCTTGATAGGCGGGGGTGAGGTAATTGCGGATAACTGGCAGATCCCAAACGAGTAAATTATTGATGACCACCATAAATGCGATCAGGAAGAGGATGGCAAAAAAGTACCCGACTCGGCGGCTGGGGTTGGGCGTGGCTCTGGGTTCCATATTTATTCCTTGTTTAAATGAATTTTTACAATACTCTTACGAATTTCTTTAGAAAAAGTCGCTTATATATTTTTTCCTTTCGGAAAAATGGTCAAGAAGCGGTCAAAGGTCGGGAAGTGCTCGTGGAAGGAGTTATTGAGGTCGGTAAAGATGGCAAGTTTTTTGTAAGAGGGGATTGGATGGAGAAAGGCGGACTGGCTAAGGAGGCTGTATAAAGGATTAATAGTTGTTTTTTAAAATCAGGGGGGATTTATCCCCCTGATTTTTTGATTTGCGTAGGTTATTTATATTTATCTTTTTATGAGTTGCTATAGAATTATTCTATGGAAGGCGCGCTTAAATGAAAAGGAATCTATATTACATTTTGATGGTGTTTTTCATTTTGTCAGCTTGCTCACCAATCCCTAAAGGATTGGGCCAAGCTGCCACTGCAACGCAGGCGGTAACCGCCATAGAACCAACCCAAAAAACAACTGAAAAACCAGCCATGACAGAAAAATCCGTCGAAAAAGAAATTATTATAAATGGCGTATTTCCTGTTACTGATAAGTTGAGTAGTCTTCCCAATAGAGAGTTTCCCGGCTATTCGCGTGTGACCATTGAAGATATCACCTCCGGCAGGTTAACAAGTTTGGCCAAGAAATGGTACACCGAACATCCCGACTTTATGAAAGAGGCAGTAACCCCTAATAACATGAAGAATCGTCCGTGTCATGCCAAATGGGCAACAGACATAACTGGTAATGTTACCATAGCAAGTATCACTGAACAGATTCTCTATCCAGAATATAAAAGTAGGGCAATCTACAACGGACACCCTGAGAGAATACCTATTAAGGTTGTTTCATTTTTTCCACTCGAAGGTAATATCCTTTTAGATAAGACAGACCTATCTCCCCAAATGGTAGACTTTCATGAATACTGGATAGTCCTCTGGGCATACAAAAATCCGAGCGGAAAAGTTACTTTTTCCCAAAGCTTTATTAGTTTATCCACCTACAACTATAAAATTGCCAATCGTTCCGACAACACCAAAAAATTTGTCGAATTTATGCCTGTTCCTGTTTACGCCTATACCGAGCGCAATGAAGGAGACAAAAAAACAAGTGAATATAAACTTAAAGCTCCGTTCACACTCGACACTATTTTAAAAAACCATCCTGAAATTTCGCCTGAGCCATTTGTAAAGGAGTGGGCGAAAAACGGTGAAATGCCGGAAGAAATGTCTACTAAACTTTTTGGGGTGAGCGAAAGCTGTTATGCTGCATGGTAAAATATGAAAAAAACTGCCCAAATACTGGTATAGACACTCAACAAATAAGGAAATATAAAATATTCACTTGAATAATAATGATTGCTGGCAATAATTATTTGTTAGTTTATGCATAGGAGGAATCTCCAAGCATTCAATCAGGCGATTAATTTCTTCACGATAGCGTGAATAATTTTTTAATGTCTTTACTGAATTTGATGCTTTTTGGGCATAATCATTAATAATCTGATAATCTACCGTATACCCTAGCAGTTTCATTTTTAGGTAATAACCTAATCGGCTTCGGTGTATCTGTAAATATCTGAGCGGTCTATTCTTTTTGTACTCATTCAATTTTTGCATTTCTTTTTCAGCATCTTGAATTATATTAATGGCATCAATGTCTCCAAATTGAGTTTTGGATAGTCCAATGCCTTCAAGAATAGTTGCCACATCCATAGGTGTGTTGATTATGCCTTTATCAATGGCATCCAGGGCTTGTGTTACGTAGATCTTGTAACCCATTAATTCAAAAAATTCAAACCGCGCATCATCAAACCTTCCTGGCGGGCACAATCGTGAATTGAAAACTTGTTTTGGTTTACATTTGGTTAATATTATGGGATCTCATATGATTAAGAATTTGACTCATTATCTCCAAAACAAGATGAAATAATACTCAATAGAATATAATACTCTTCAGACCCTTCAAGGAGTGATCATGCCCCAACCCGAAGAATTCTTGCCTGCCTGGTGTGAACAGGAAGCCCCTTCCCGCTCCTGGCGCAGTCTTTTTAAATATGGCGATCCCGGGGGTTTTAAGCATCCCAACCAGGGGTTGTACCGGTTGATCAAAGAGTCCTTCCACATGACGGATGCCGATTTTCAAAAACCAGCTTTAAAGATGGAGCTTTTTGATAAAGAGATCCCCATCCGAATGGCTGCCAGGCATATTGCCGCCCTGGCCAAATTGGTGGGCAAAGGGAATTCGCATACCGAATCCTATCTGCGCACCCGCGCCTCCTATGGCGCCGGTATGCTGGATGACTTGCGCCTGCGCAATAAGATTGTGGAAAACATTCCAGATCTGGTTCTCTGGCCGCGCAGCCAGGCGGATATTGAGAAGATCGTGAAATACTGCGATAGAATGCGCATCCCGGTCTACATTTACGGTGGTGGGTCCACGGTCACTCGTGGCATGGAAGCTGTGCAGGGCGGGGTATGCCTGGATATGAGCATTCACCTGAATAAAGTGGTTGCTTTTAATGAGATCAATCACACCATAACAGTTCAGGCAGGCATGTGGGGACCGGAATTGGAGCGCATATTGAATAATGCTCCCGAAACCCTCAAAGCCAAGCGGCGATACACGCTGGGGCATTTTCCCCAATCCTTTGAACATTCCAGCGTGGGCGGCTGGGTGGTGACGCGCGGCGCCGGGCAGAATTCCACTTATTACGGTAAGATCGAAGACATGGTGATTGCCCAGGAATACGTCACCCCTGCCGGCACTTTCAAAACCCTTGAATACCCGCGGGCAGCCACCGGTCCGGACTTTGATCAGATCATGATCGGCAGCGAAGGTACTTTTGGTGTGCTTACTAATGTCACCCTGCGTATCTGCCATCACGATTCCGCCAGCACAAGACGCTATTCCTATTTATTTAAAAGTTGGGAGGAAGCGCGCAACGCCTGCCGCGAGATCATGCAGGGGGAGTTTGGCTTTCCTTCGGTCTTTCGCCTTTCCGACCCTGAAGAGACGGATGTGGCCATGCGCACCTATCATATTCACGAATCGCTGGCAGATAAAGCCTTGCGCATGCTGGGCTATCAACCCATGCAGCGCTGCCTGCTGCTGGGCACCATCGACGGCGATCCAGATTTCTCGCTGCTGGTCAAACGCAAACTGCACCACATTTGTAAAAAGCATGGCGCTTTCACCCTTACCGCCTTTGGCATTACCCAGGCATGGGAAAAAAGCCGCTTTACCGATCCCTTTATGCGTGAAGATTTATTGGATCATGGCATCCTGATCGACACATTGGAATGTGGCGTAAACTGGGCACAAATGGGGGAAGTTCACCGGAAGGTGCGCGCCTTCGTCAAGCGCCGGTCGCAGACCATCTGTATGACCCATCTCAGTCATGCCTATCCGCAGGGTGCCAACCTGTATTTCATCTTTATTGCCCGGATCACGGATATCAACGAATACCTGAGACTGCAGTATGGCATATTGGACTCCATCCAAAAAGCGGGGGCTGCCATCAGCCACCATCATGGAATTGGCAAGCAGACTGCACCCTGGCTGGAAGAGAACATCGGTAAACCCGGCATGGATGTGATCCGTGTGCTGCGCAATCACTTTGACCCGCACCATATTATGAACCCCGGGGGATCCCTCGGATTGGATATGAATGAAGCCCAGAAGAAGAAAAAATGGGGGTTTAGAAAAAAATAAAATCCCTGTTGATCAGCATTATGTTTCAATCATTAATCCCTAGCATTTCAACTCATGAAATGCAATAAGGACTTATAAGCCTAATCGTTAATAAACCTGGGGAAATACCTGCCCGTTCGTTGCATATAGATTTTATACTTTTCGCCAAATTTCTCGATCATCATTTGTTCTTCCTTTCCCACTCTGCCTATAAGACCCAGGATCATTAAGATTGCCATCCCGATAAAGA
Organism: uncultured Anaerolineaceae bacterium; assembly: GCA_964571135.1. Lineage (GTDB taxonomy): Bacteria > Chloroflexota > Anaerolineae > Anaerolineales > Anaerolineaceae > CAZMZW01. The sequence continues at coordinate 316,424 of CAZMZW010000001.1, forward strand.
TCCAATTGGCAGTTACTAAAGCGAAGGCAACCCCTATCCCGAACATGGATGTGTAAAGCGGATGGCGCACCCGCTTGTAAGGTCCGCTGGTGATCAAATGATGTTCTTTGCGCAATTGCAATTGTGCAGACCACTGCCGGCCCAGCTCGGCCTGAGTCCAGGTTAGCAATGCCATACTTAATAATCCAATGACGAATCCGAACCAGCGCATCCAGTCTGGAAGTAGGAAGGTTAGGGTGTTGATCCAGGCAACATTAAACGCATACATCAACAGCAAAGCCAGCAGCAAAAAGAAACTCGCTGTCCGCATCACAAACATAACTTTGCCTTCCCTCTCAATCGCTCCTTTATCCGGCATTAATTGTTCCCCCGAATGATGTACCTTGATGGAAAAATAAACCCGGATAAATAATAAAAAGCCAATAAGGATCCAAAACGCCAGGTGAAAAATATTTTCAGGCATGCCTGCCTCTATAAATCTTCATCATTTTCAAACACATTCTTGGTGTCTTAAGATATTTCCAAATGTGTGGATTTGGATATTTATTTTCCAATGCACGAAAATACAAGGGAATGAGCAAAGTCCTGGATATTCCCTGTAGTTCCTGGGATTGATCTTTTATCGTGGTCATTCTTCCCTCCTGATAAGAAATGCTTGTTCTGAATTATTATAGTGGTTTTATGCGCGGAAGAAATTATATATTTTTGATTATCGAATTATTTTTTTGATTGGATTACGGGTTGGAAAAGTGCGATTGAAAGTATGCGCAATCCTGTGTTTCAAAATGGTCTTATAAAGAGTCAGAAGGTATTTATACCTATGTGGCATACCGTGGATACAAATGGGTTGAACCAGGGGATGTTGAAATCAGGTTAAAAAATATATCCTCAGATTTCATTTCTGGTTTGCTTAATGTACTAAGCAAAATGCAATCATTCCGATCGATTTGAATAATATTAAATTTTCTCGTTTACCTGAAAGAAAGATGGTCTGTTGATTACGTTTGCAATAATTCTAGGTATCTAAAAAATATGACGAAATAATATTAGTGCTTGATTTTTCTAGTAATAATAGATATAATTTATATAGTAGTGGAGACACCGTCTCGCAATGTGAGACAATATCTTTAGGTTATAGCCAATCATTTCGCTCATAGAGTAATGCTTGTGGTTTGAAAATGTATATGGAGGATAATGGCAAATTTCATTGGAAAAGGAATTCTTACACAATTTAGTCAAGAGATAGAACTGAAAAAACCATTAATTGCCCATAACGTGGGTAGAATTCTCAAATTGCCTAAGGAACTTTCCTCCAATCTGATTGTTGTACGTGGAAGCCGAAAATTAAATGATGATGAATTAATTCAAAATGAAGACGAAATTTATCTTTACTTTGCCGCAATGGGCGGGTGAAAAAAACGGAGAAAACGCAATGATACATGTAATCACAAATATTCAGAGACCATCCCCGGAAATTATTAAAACTTTCACAGGTTTGGCTTCAGCTACGATCCATGAAGCGTCCGGAAGAAAAGGGTATGTTGACTGCGCAATAAAACCAATCAACCGTGGCATCAAAGTCTGTGGACCTGCATTTACTGTTCAATGTGCAGCCGGCGATAATATCATGCTTCATAAAGCGCTCGAGCGCGCACAACCAGGGGATGTTATTGTGGTGAATGTGGGTGGCGCCTATGACTATGGATATTTTGGTGATCTTATGGCAACAAGTGCCATTGCAAAAGGTCTGGGAGGGTTATGTATTGATGGATGTATCCGGGACAGCGCCGAAATAATTGCGTCCGGATTTCCAATTTTTGCACGAGGTTTTTGCATTCGTGGAACCGGTAAGGGCACATTGGGTTTGGTCAATTACCCAACAATCCTCGGTGGACAGACGGTGTTTCCGGGAGATTTGATTGTCGGCGATGATGATGGATTAGTGGTCGTCAGACGGGAAGAATGTTCAGAAGTATTGGAGAAATCACGATCGCGGATCGAAAACGAGAAAGCGAAAGAAGGAACTTTGAAGTCGGGTATTTCCAGTGTAACGTTTAATAAATTTGGACCAATTTTTGATGCAGCCGGTTTAATAGAAGAATAATCAATAATAGGTGAGGTAAATGTGGCAAAGATTAAGCAGGCAGAATTATTTGCAAGTGTCCATGAAATATTAATTGCCGTTGGCGAAAGTTCAGAGAACGCGAAAACGACAGCTGAATGCTTGATTCAATCTGATTCAAGGGGTATTACAACGCATGGCTCTTATTTATTAACCCCGATTGTGGATCGCGCAAATGCTGCCCAGATATCTTTACCTACCAAAACGTCTATTGTCAAAGAAGAGGCGGCGATTTCGATCATCGATGGCGGGAATGGATTGGGACCTGTGGCAGGAAAAGCTGCTGCGGAACTCTCAATCAAACTAGCATCGAAATTTGGGATCAGTCTGGTTCTGATACGTAATACTAATAATCTTGGTTCTCTTGCATACTATACGGAGTTGATCGCAAAGGATGGAATGATTGGAATGATGGGATGCAATGCTGCGCCAGCCATGGCTCCATGGGGAGGCGCAGAAGCATTTCTAGGTACGAATCCAATAGCGATCGCTGTCTATACCGGAAAAGACATGCTTTTTTCAGCAGACATGGCAACAAGTATTGTGGCTCGAGGAAAGATCCGCAAGGCGGCCAGAGAGGGAAAATCAATTCCGAATAATTGGGCTCTGGATGCCGATGGAAATCAGACAACAGACCCAATGGCAGCACTTAAGGGGGCATTATTGCCGATGGGTGGACCGAAAGGATCAGCCATTGCCCTCGCTGTGGATATTTTTTCGGGTATTTTAGCAGGTTCAATGTATGGACCAAATATCAAAAGTTTTCATTCACTGGATGGTGTAACCGGAGTTGGTGCGGTATTAATGGCGATTGATATCCAGAAATTTTTGGAATTGGATAAGTTCGCTTCAATGCTTGAAGAATATTTTTCCCAATTAAAACGCATGAAAACAGCGGGCTTTGCATCCGAGATTTTTTTACCTGGTGAGATCGAATACAAGAAAGAACTCAATAGCCAGGAAAATGGGATCTCTTTGGAGGACAAGGCAGTTGAAACCATTAATGAGTTGCTTGCCAAATTCGGATTAACAAGGCATTTGGAATCTATTAAATGAGAAAAATTGTCCGGATTAATGCCCGTTCTGGCGTTATTAAGACGCAAGAAGCATCAGATGAGCTGAATCGTATTTGTGGGCGCTATTTTATTGCCCATATCCTGGATCAAGAAGTCGAACCAACTTGTGAGCCGCTTGGTCGGCATAATAAATTAATAATCTCCCAGGGTTGGTTTGCAGACACAAACTTATCCACATCGGGTAAAGTCTCCATCGGTGGAAAAAGCCCTTTGACAGGCGGAATCAAGGAAAGCAATACAGGTGGCTACTTGGGCAAACGTATGTCCAAATTGGGCATTAAAGCAATTATCATCGAAGATATACCCGAGCGGCTTTCTTCTTCACGGGTTTTACATATATCTGGTAAGGGCATCAATTTATTTGACTTTCCTGAGTTGCGCTACAAGCTTGTTTCTGAATCTTTAATAATGTTAAGAGAAAAGTTTGGGAGCAATATTGGGATTCTTTGCATTGGCCCTGCAGGTGAACGCTTGATGTATTCTGCCGGTATTGCTTGTCCAGATGACAAGGATATTCAGGTTCGTTATGCAGGCAGGGGCGGCTTGGGCGCATTGATGGGAGCCAAAGGATTAAAAGCGATCGTGGTTGACGCGAATGTAACAGTACCCCCGGAAATTGCCGATCCAGTTTTATTAAAGGAAACAACCAGGGAGATTGCTCAATTAATTGTTGCTGACCCAAAAAGTAAAAATCGAAAGCTATATGGAACCCTGGATATTCTTGATGTAGCTAATAAGGTAGGGCTTATGCCCACCCGAAATTTTTCTGAAGGATCATTTGAAAAAACAGACGAAATAACGGGCCCGAATTTTTCTGCACTGGTGGCTAAACGGGGAGGAAACGGCCGAAGCGGAACCCCCTGTGTTCCCGGATGTACGATCCAATGTTCCAATGTATTTGTAACCGACCAGGGTGAAAAAATCGTAGCATCACTACAATATGAAAGCGTGGTGATGTTAGGACCCAATCTCGGCATAGGTGATGTGGATACTATTGGTGAACTAAATAATCTATGCAATGAAGTTGGCATTGATTCTATTGAATGTGGAGCAGCTCTCGGCGTGGCAATGGAAGCTGGCGAAGCAGCTTTTGGGGATGGAGCTGCTGCTAAAGAAATGATCCGGCAAATTGGAAAAGGTACTCATATAGGAAGGATACTCGGAAATGGGGCCAAATTTACCGGGCAGGCTTTTGGCATCCGGCGTATTCCTTCAATTAAAGGGCAAGCCATGCCAGCCTATGATCCCAGAGGACTGAAAGGCAATGGTGTTCTTTATGCAACTTCTACCATGGGAGCCGATCATACCGCCGGAAATGCGTTTGAAACGCTTAAGACAAATGACCCATTGGCAACCAAGAATCAAGTGTTTAATTCCCGCCAACTTCAAATTCGGGCAGCAATTTTAGATACGATGGGCGTGTGTATCTTTATCAGGCCTGCATTCGTCAAGGATCCAAATTTGTTGGTTCGCTTATTCAAAGCGAAATTTGACTGGGATATAACCTATCCGGAGATACGGCTGCTTGGAGCAAAAATCCTGGATCTGGAAAGGAAGTTTAATGAAGGAGCAGGAGTCTCTGAGCGTTTTTACCGAATGCCGGAATTTATGCGGGAAGAACCATTGCCCCCCAACAATGCGGTTTTCGATATCACTCAAGAAGAATTGGAAGGTATTTGGGATGTTCCAATTAAGAACGATTTCTTTTAATGCCTTAACAAGTAAAAAGTATTTATTTTTTGGAGGTTGATATGTCAGGATTGAAGTGGGTCGATATTAAAAATGTTGAGGGAATTTTTAAAGAACCGCCCCGAACCAGCTGGATCTTGGTTTCAGAAAAGACTGTTGGTGCCAAAAATCTGGCTGTGGGTGTAAATGAAACCCATGTTGGTGGGATGGTACCGAAACATAAGCATGACACAGAAGAAGAAGTCATGTTTTTTCTGCAAGGTAAGGGACAGTTTGTGACCGATGAAGAAACCATTGAGCTAAAACCCGGTATTTGCATTTACAACCCCCCAGGATCATTTCATACGATCATTAATACTGGTGATGAGGTATTAAAATTTGTATGGATTTATTCCCCTCAATTGGATAGTCATCGCAATCATTAATAATCAATAAAGGAGAAAAAATGTCAACTTGGAAATTACCACCCGAAGGTGGGCACATGGATAAACCCACCAAGATTTATTATCAAACGATGACAAAACTGGATGTGGAAGAACGGCTCAAGAAAAATGATATCGTCATCATTCCGGTTGGGTCAACTGAAAACCATGGTGCAGCTGGGCCTATCGGAGAGGATACATTTATCGTGACCCGCATCGCTGAAATGGTCGCCCAAAAGACCGGGTGTACAGTGGCCGAACCGGTTTGGTATGGGTCGCATCCCTTCCATCATATTGGTCAACCACTTACTATTCCATTACCTGATTATGTATTTATTGACTTCCTCCGTGCAATCATTACTGGATTTTGGAATTCCGGATTTCGGAAGCAAATATTCATTAGTATGCACGGACAGGAGTATGCCATACCCGTTGCATTAAATGAATGGGGTAAGAAATATCAAGTCCCGGCAATGCTATTTTTTGTCGATGTTCCCGGGGTGATGGGTCAGACGCTGATGGATAAGGCGCATGGTGGGCCATACGATAGGCCTTTCCAACATGCTTGCGAAGCGGAGCAATCAATATCACTAAGCCTGTTTCCCGAGCTTTGCGATATGGAACATGCTGAAAATACTGATGTAAAAGGAAATCTACCACCAGGTCATGTCGATCGGGGTGGAGATATATATGGTTATCCGATTCCCGGACATTGCGCGGTTGGCAATGTTGGAATTGAATGTGTAACATTCCCGGAAGGTGTGCTCGGGCATGCAAAAGATGCTGTTGCGGAGAAAGCCGTACCATCCATTGAAAAAACTTGTGACTATCTTGTGAAATTGATGAATGATATGTTAGCGATCTTTCCACCAGGAAAGTTACCTCCTGCAGAGATGATGAGCCAACGAGACCCGGAAGAGATCGAAAAACTGCTCAAAGGTCCCTTGCACGGCGGAAAACATATTTATACTCTCGGCTGGCCAACTTAATAGCAAATGATTGTTATTGTATTCAAAATAAAAAATAAAAGGACAAGAGGATTACGATGAAAGCACTGGTTTATCATGGTAAAGAGGATATTCGTTATGAGGAGGTAGAAACCCCTCAACCCAAAAAGGGTGAAGTGTTAATAAAGGTTAAGGCGGTCTCTATTTGTGGCTCGGACCTTTCGGGTTTTCGCGGAATAAATCCAATGAGAGTTCCTCCGCTAATAATGGGTCATGAGTTTGCTGGTGAGGTTGCAGTGCTTGGTGATGGTGTCACAAATGCGAAAGTGGGTGACAAGGTTGGGGTTATTACAAATTTATTTTGTGGTGTGTGCCCGGCATGCAAAGCGGGTTTGACCAATATTTGTGATCGCCGCCTGATCATTGGAACCACCATGAAAGCTGGAAGTTACAACGGCGCCATGGCTGATTATGTTCTGGCACCTGCCGCAAAACTATTTCCATTATCAGGTAAGTACTCCTTTTCTGATTACTCATTGTTGGAACCCCTTTCAACATCATTACGAGCCACAAAACTTGCTGGTGATTTAAATGGAAAAACAGCTGCCGTGATCGGCTGTGGTCCGATTGGATTATTGGCGGTCATGTGTATCAGACTATTTGGCGCCAAGACGATCATTGCGGTGGATGTACTTGATAAGCGATTGGAGATGGCAAAGAAATGTGGTGCAACAGATATTCTCAATGCTAAAGAGGACCTGGATGCATACACTCGCAAATTGACGAATGATGCCGGTGCGGATGTTGTCTTTGATTGTGTAGGCAGTGCTTCAACAGTAAACCTTGGTGTGGAGATAGTTCGGCTGGGAGGAAAGGTTATCTGGGTGGGGTTGGTGCAGCCCAAAATTGAATTCGAATATAAACATGCAGTGGTCAAGGAAATTAACTTTCAAGGTACCTATTTGTATGTCACTGAGATGGAAGAAGGGTTAAAACTACTCGAATCTGGAAAACTCAATCTGGGACAAATTATTACCTCAGAATATCCAATGAGTGAAGGGCCTCGAATTTTCAAAGAGCTTATCTCAGAAAATGCGAAGGATGTCAAAGTAATTCTGAAAAATGATTAGCATTTTAAAGGAGATGAAACTAAATGAATCCCAGGCTTAGCTTTTTTGGATTCTCCAAAGATATTGATGCAATCTCTGCTGCCGGTTACGATTGCATTGAAATGCACATGCATGAAATTATGAAATTTGATGAATCGGAATTTCAAAAAGCAAGTCAACATTTAAAAAATTCGCCCCTGGTTTGTGAAATCCTGGATAATCCTGTTCCTTTGGATAAATGTATTGCGGATGAGAGTTTCGACCTCGAGTTCTACGGGGAATTCCTTAATAAAGGTGCTGACCGAGCTGCCAAATTTGGGGTCAAATATTATGTATTTGGGAACGGAAAAACACGAAGCTTGCCTGCTTCAGGAGATATCGAAGCGGCACGAGAAAAAAACCTGGCCTTTATGCGGTTGATGGCCGACATTGTGGCGAAGCGAGGAATCACTATTCTGCTTGAACCTTTGGCGCCGCGGGTATCAAATGTAATTCTTGGCATACCTGAGGCTCTTGACTATATCAAAATTGTTGGAAAACCCAATCTCGGCACATTTATTGATTACCGCTGGTTTCTTGCTCAAAAACACCCCTTCCAGGATATTGAAAAATATGGTCAATACATTACTCATGTACATATGGATAACCCAATAACCGAATTTCCAAACCGGGTTATTCCTCGCGTTGATGATGGCCATGATTATTCAGCGTTCTTTCAGGCACTAAATAAGATTAATTACAGTGGCATCATTTCAATTGAAGCAAATACATTTATAGATTTTGAGAAAGATTTAAAAGATGGTATAGCCTTCTTTAAAAATTACGGCATTGCTCCAAAGCGTATCTCTGCTTCTTAATGCCTTGCAGTTTGACAAATTCTGAGTAATTTAGGTCTTTACCTCCTGCCAACCTACATGACATACCCAAGTCATGTAGGTTACATTGCAGCCTCGAGGTAATAATAAATTGGTAAGGATGTTAAGTGAAAAAGGATGGTTTAATTCTGTGCTTCCAAAGACAAGAAAAATAATTAATAATCCAGCATTTGATGAATTGCGTTCATTTGTTGCAGAAATGCCTCAATCTGCAATGACCAATCGACGTAACTATAATGTAAACACCAGAGTCACAGCCAGGTCTGCGGAATCAACATTGATTGTCTCTGACAAGGATATTGGTCAAAAGCGCATTAGCCGTAAAGATTATGAGCAAATTGAGAAATTACAGGATGAATATATAGCCAAAACCGAGATGATTTTGATCGAAGGTTGCATTGGTCCTGATGCGGATTCTCAGGTTGGCTGCCGATTATTGGTTGATAAAAAAAATGCCAATATCGCTGCCATGCAGCAGCAGCTTTATTTTTCGCCTGCGGTCAAGTCAAATCATGAATTAACCGTGATTGATACGCCCAATTTAGTCATCCAGGGTTATCCCAATGATTGCCTGATTACCGTGGACCTTGATACGTATACCACACGCATTATTGGAAGCGATTATTTCGGTGAATCCAAAAAAGGCGGTTTGCGCATGTGGAATCAATATGTCTATAATTCCGGCGGGCTGGGGTTGCATGCAGGCTGCAAAGTGTATCCGGATGTCAATGGTAAAGAGAAATTGGTATTGATTATTGGCTTATCTGGTACGGGCAAAACAACCACCACTTTCAGGTCACAACTAAACTCATTACCTGTTCAAGATGATTTTTGCGCCCTCCTGCCAGGGGGATTAGTTCGGTCAACTGAGAACGGGTGTTTTGCAAAAACTTTCGGTCTTGAAAGAAAATATGAACCCGTGATCTATGATGCGTTAACCAGCCCAGAATCCTGGCTGGAAAATGTTATCGTTTCCCAAAATGGCGAAATAGATTTTCATGATGGCAGTCATACAACGAATGGTAGAGGTACTTTTAGGTTGGGGCAAATCAAGCATCGATTACCCACCGATCTGCCTAAAGTGGCTACCATCATTCTACTTAACCGCAATTTCAACATTATCCCGGCAGTTGCAAAATTGAAACCTGATCAGGCAGCCGCCTATTTCATGCTTGGTGAAACCACAGGCACTTCTGCGGGCGGGATAACAGAAGCAGGAAAATTCTTGCGTGTGCCTGGGACCAATCCATTCTTTTGCCAGAACCAAGCATTGCAGGGCAATCGATTTTTTGACCTTCTTGAGTCGGCTAACCATGTAGATGTATATCTTTTTAACACCGGTTGCATTGGGGGCGGAGAAGAAAGCAGTTACGCCAAGAAAGTGGGTATTAAAGACAGTTCTACAATTTTGGAAAATATTATATTGGATACGATCTCATGGGAAGAGGACAATCAATTTGGATATTTTATTGCTGAAAATATTCCCGGTTTTGATGATAAAGAGTTGCTCCAGCCTCAAAGTTTGTATCGCCGGCAAAAACGTGAAGGTGAGTATGTAACCATCACTGAACAAATCCACAAAGACCGAATTAAATATATGAATCAATTTGGTGAGTTATATCCTAATATTAAAAATGCCATCTGATAAATAACCTGCAGGCTTATTAATTTGATTGGTACTGTCAGTTCAGTTTAATATAATTGATCCCATTTTTTAGGATGTAATTGAAAATCAACGTATTGGTTTCAGTTTAGCGAAAAGTAATAGGCAGTCCACAGAAAATTGAAATTGCAATAATGCAGCCTTGATTTTATTTCATAAATCTTTTACAATGAATCTGAGACAGTGTCCCTTAAAATAAGATAGGATAAAGCTTATGCCCGTAGTTGAGTCCCAGAGCATCCACCGTGCGATTGCAATTCTTGATTTCTTTAGTACCAGGCAGCCTGAAGTAGGGGTGCGCGAGATAGCACGTCATCTGAATTTACCCCCAAGTACAGTTGGACGAATGTTAGCGACTTTAACCACCCTGGAGATTCTAACCCGCGAAAAAACCACTCACCGGTATAGATTGGGTTCCAAAGTGCTTAAGTGGGGTGCAGTGTATTTAAGTGGTTTGGATCTCCCAAGCGTGGCACGCCCATATATGGATGAGCTGCGCCAGAAGACTATGGAAGCGGTCAGCTTGTATGTACCAAGCGGTAATGAGCGCGTGTTAATTGAACGTCTTGATAGTACCCATTTCATGCGCGTTGTTACCCAGGTTGGCCAACGAATGCCTCTATATGCTGGCGCTTCAGGGAAAGTATTTCTCGCCTTCTTGCCTTCTGAAAAACGTGAAGGTGTCCTGAAGAACATGCGGTTGGAACGGCTCACACCGAAAACTATTATTAATATAGAGGATTTACGCAAGGAACTTGTATTCATCCAAAAACTCGGATATGCCGTAAGCCATGGAGAACGGGTGGAAGGCGCTTCAAGTGTATCGGCTCCCTTGTTTGATAATACCGGTCGCGTTGTTGGCGCGATCAGTATATCGGGTCCCACGATTCGTTTTACGGAAAAAAGGGTTATCGAATATGCTGAACCTTTGGTAATATTCACAAAGAAGATCTCCCATACCATGGGATATGACGAAAATGGTACGAATGCGTGATCAAAAATAAGACCAGAAGAATTAGACTGAAAGATTTCCCCTTTTATACAATCAGCCCAAATCTTTATAAGATGGGCTGATTTTTATTTCCCCTTTCCCCTTATCGGCTCTCCATATTTAGTAGGATTTTACCCGCCTCGCCTTTACTTGCAATTTGCATTGCATCTTGAATTTTTTCAAAGGCGAAAGTATGGGTTACGATTGATTTTGGAGATAAAACATTCTTTTCAACGAGAGCAATGGTTTTGGCAAATTCACTAGGGTGATGATAGATCAATGAACCACTGAGATGCAATCCTTCACGTACAAACCGAAGGGGTACAAAGCTCACCGGAGAGGTGGAAAGACCAATCAAAATAATCTGGCTTCCGCGGGGAGCTGCGCTTAATGCTAATTCCACTGTCGCAGTGGCACCTGCGCAATCGAAGATATTGCTGACACCCTCAGTTTGCCATAATTGGCCAATATCCTTATTCTGGCTGGTTTCAGCTCCCAATCGGCGAGCCATTTCTAACTTATTTTCAACAACATCATGTGCCAATACACGCACCCCTTGTGAAACCGCAGCTTGAATTAGTAATAAACCGGTTGCCCCGCAACCCAAAACTGCAACTGTATCACCTAATTGAACTTCAGACTGCCATAATGCATGCAGCGATACGGTGAGCGGTTCAATAGTTACGGCATCTTCGTTGGAAATTGAATCGGGAATTGGCCAGCTAAACTCAGCTGGTGCGACAAAATGGGTCGCATAGCATCCCGGAATTGATACACCGAGACTTTTTTTATTTGGGCAAATATTCCCACGCCCGGTCCGGCAGAAAGTGCAGATCCCACAAGGATAGTTGGGTTCAACAATTACACGCTGTCCGATTTTAATTTTGGTAACATCATTGCCCACTGCAATCACTTTGCCAACAACCTCATGCCCCTGAATGAAGGGGTATGAGGGAGGCGTCCGATGACCTGAAAAAAAGGAAACATCAGAGCCGCAAATGGCAGTAAGAATGGGGCTGATCAAAACCTCAGCTGCACCAGGTTGCAGTGCTGGAGTTCCACTGATAGATATTTTTTCAGGTGCTACAAGAAAAGCAGCTTTGATGTGATTATCCATGATGTTTCCTTTCGATATTATTAAGCTACACCAAGAAATGATTCTTGTACGATTTTGTTCTCTTGAAGAGCTTTGGAGGTATCAGCAAATATCACTTTTCCGGTTTCCATCACAACGCCATAGTCAGCTATTTTTAGAGCACCGCGTGCATTTTGTTCGCAAAGCAGAATCGTCATGCCCCGTTTATTCAGATCTTTAATAATTTCAAATACCTGCTTAACCAAAAGAGGTGCCAAACCTAGAGAAGGTTCATCCATTATTAGCAACTTGGGTTTTGACATGATTGCCCGTGCAATTGCGAGCATCTGTTGCTCTCCCCCACTTAAAGAACCAGCCATTTGTTTTTTTCGTCTCTCAAGTATTGGGAATAACTTGTACATCTTCTCTTTGTCTTTGGCAATCTCTGTTTTATCCTTTCGAGTGTACGCTCCCATATCCAGGTTTTCATCAATTGTTAAAACAGGAAATACCCGCCTCCCTTCAGGAACATAACCAATACCTAAAGTCACCACTTTATCCGCGTCTAGCTTATGGATAGGTTGATTGTTTAGAAGAATCGATCCTTCTCTCGGATGTAATAAACCACAGATGGTTTTAATTGTGGTGGATTTACCAGCTCCATTTGCCCCAATCAATGTTGTGATTGTGCCTTGCTTGACTTCGAATGAAATACCTTTGACGGCATGAATATTGCCGTAATAGGTGTGAATATTCTCAACGACTAACAATTGTCTTCCTCCTTGCCAAGATATGCCTCAATAACAACAGGGTCGTTTTGAACACAATCACAGTTTCCCTCAGCAATTTTCTTGCCGTAATCAATTACTGTGATCATCCCACAAGATTTCATAACCAATTTCATATGATGTTCAACAAGAAAGATCGTCACACCTAAATCTTGAATCTTTGTAAGGATATCGGTCAATTCATCCGTTTCAACATCATTTAAGCCTGCTGCAGGTTCATCAAGTAACAAAATTTTTGGCTCAGTAGCCAAAGCGCGGGCTATTTCAACCCGGCGTTGGTGTCCATAAGGTAGACTGGTAGCCCGATCGTATGCAAATTTACTGATAGCGAGCAAATCGAGCCATTTCATGGCTTTTTCAATAAAAAATCTATCCTCGTTTTTAGCTGCAATTGGATTGACAATCACCTCGAACACTTTTGCCTTGGCATTATGGCCCATGGCTACCAGTAAATTCTCAAGAACCGTCATACTCTTGAACAACCGCAGGTTTTGAAATGTGCGCGCAAATCCCGCATCGGTTATTTTATGGGCAGGCAATCCAGTCAAATCCCTGCCTTCGAAAGTAATTTTTCCCGCGGTAGGTTTATAGTAGCCTGAAAGCATATTAAAAATTGTGGTTTTACCTGATCCGTTTGGACCGATCAAACCATGAATCTCGCCTTTTTTTACATTAAGCGAAATTTTATTTACCGCCGTAAGACCACCAAATTGCATAGTGAGATTTTCAAGCTCTAAGAACATCGGCATCTTCCTTATTTGCGTTTTTCTTTAATGGTCGGTTTAGGAGCCCATAGTCGGCGTATTTTTGAGAATAATTCTTTGTTCTGAAAGAGCTGCATGATGCCGCCGGGTATAAAAAGCACAACTAAAAGAATTATTAATCCATAACCAACCAGCTGCCAGTTTTGAATTGCCCGCAAATATTCCTGCAAGATGGGCAAAAGCACCCCGCCAATAATTGAACCGCTCAAGGTCCCCATGCCGCCAACCATGGTCATTGTCATAATGAACATGGTCGATCTTAATTCAAAGATATCCGGGCTGATATACGCATTTAGATGCGCATATAATGCACCTGCTGCACCGGCAAAAACAGCACTAATAAAAAATGCGAGGATTTTATAATTACCAATGTTGATACCCATTGCCTGGGCAGTCAGAGGGTCATCCCGGATTGCACGAAAAGATCGCCCCACCCGATTCGCAACAATATGCTTTGCCAACAGGTATCCCAGAATTACGATGATGAGGATCAAGTAGTAAAAACTTTGATCTGTTTCAAGCGGGATACCAAAAAATACCGGTCTTTTCATTCCAGCTATGCCCAGTACTCCGCCAGTAATGTCCTCCTGATTTATCAATATAAGGTTGATCACCTCACCCAGACCTATGGTAACAATTGATAGATAATGCGCCTTCACCTTTAGTGAAGGCAAACCTACAAAAGCCCCCACTAATCCTGCGAATAGCATCGCGATAGGGAAGTTTATCCAGAAAGGCCAACCTAACTGTGTATTTAATATTCCTGCTGTATAAGCCCCGATACCCCATAAGGCACCCATGGCAAGGTTGAATTGTCCAGCGAAACCCATGGCGATATTTAAACCCAAACTCAGCAGAATATAGATTCCGCACATATTAAGAATGTGTATCTGATAACGGCTTTTAGCTATAAAAGGAAAGATTAATAGAAAAATCGCGATACAGGCATAAAGTCCAATTTTGATGGTTCTATTTTTTATATTCATCCACATCAGACCTTTTCAACCTGTTTTTCCCCTAATATTCCAGAAGGTTTAAACATTAGCACGATCAAGAGCACGATGAAGGCGATGCCCTTTGTATACGCTGAGGAGATGAATCCTGCTGAAACGGACTCAACTACTCCAAATATGAGACCACCCACAATTGCGCCTGGAATGTTCCCAAGACCACCCAATACAGCACTTGCAAATCCCTTCTGGCCGACTGCTGCTCCCATGGCAGGATTAACATAGACGATGGGTGCTGCCAGAATACCAGCAGCCGCGGCAAGTCCTGCTCCAATTGCAAAGGTTATAGCATTCATTGTATTGACAGGAATTCCCATGGTCCTGGCAATTTCACGATCCATGGCTGAAGCTCGCATTGCCTTGCCAAATTTTGACTTTGATAAAAATATTTGTAAAGCGATCACGAGCACAGCTGCAACCACAATAAACATGATATTCTGTGGCATAAACTTAATACCCGCGATGATGATCGGTTTAGTGGTCAATGGTGATGTAACCGCAAATCCTTCTGCACCAAAGAGGATGATCATGAGATTATCAAGGATAAAACCCAATCCGATTGTTCCCAATAACATATTCCTTAAATCAACATCTGCCAGTGGGCGGAAGACGCGTTCCAGAAAAAATCCTAAAAAAGCGTTCAGTAGAACGCCGATAATAAATGCAATTGCAAAGGGTACATGCAAACCAAACACCATCCCTTGATACCAGATGATCCCAAGATAAGTACCCACCATATAAATACTGCCGTGAGCAAAATTGATCAAACCCATTGATCGATAAGTCATGGTAACGCCCAAAGCCACCAAAGCATAAAGGCTGCCGATGCCGATGCCGCCAATTATTGTTTGGATGAGAACATTGCCAGATTGCATAAAACCATTCCTTTGATTGTTACAATCCTAAAAATGAGATTTACAAAAATCTTCGGGGCGGGATTTCCCGCCCCGAAGAGATATTTTACTCGAGCAACTGAATTATTTAAAATACACTGGTTTGCAGTCTTTAATCTCTCCCAAAAGCGTGCTAGCCAAACTTTCGCCTTCCTTGGTGATGGTCAACACACCCTGAAGTCCCACATACCCACTTACCTTATGCATTTCAGCAGCAACATTTTCAGGGGTCAGTGGATTGGCTTTGTCAGCGGCTTTGAAAAATACCTGCATGAGGTCATAGGCATTGGCAACGTGAGTTTCTGCTTCGTCACCCCAGCGGGCTTTATAGGCTGCTGCAAATTTCTTGTTTTGCTCATTGGCTTCAGTTCCGGGCCAACCAGAAGCGAAAACCATCCCTTCAATAGGCTCGCAACCAGCTGTTTCAATGAATTTTGGTGTGCTCATCGGCTGACCACCAGCCATGAGACCCTCAAAACCCAGCTGCCGGGCTTGCTTGGCGATTAGTCCAGCCGCAACCTCGGAGGATGCGAGCAGTAAGACTTCCGGTTTCGCAGCTATGATCTTGGTGAGCTGCCCCGAAAAGTCCTTATCATCAGCTCCGTGTTGTTCTTTCACCAAGGGTGTCAAATTGGCACGTTTGAGTGCATCTTCCTCGTATTGCGCTTGACCTTTGCCATAAGCACCGTTGTCGCCAATGATCGCAAACTTGGTGAACCCCTTCTTTACCAGATAATCCACAAGGGAATTTTCAAATGCAGGTCCCGGAGGACACGATCGGAAAATATAGGCACTACCTTTTTGGGTAATTTGTACATTGGTACCCCATGTGAACTGGGGGATCTTCGCTTCCTGGAAAATGGGAAGGTCTGCCAGAACACAAGTGCTGTTGGTGGTTGCCCAGGCGGCTATCACACCGTCCTCGGTCACAACTTTTTTGGCAATATTGACAGATTTGGTCGGGTCGGCTTCGTCATCGTAAATCACGAGGTCAATTTTACGTCCCTGAATTCCGCCTGCGGCGTTCTTCTCTTCAATGGCAAGCGTAACCGCTTTTTTCATCCATTCGCCAAGACTGGCGCTTGTGCCGGTCATTGCACCGATGATCGCCATTTTGAGGGGTTTTGGAGCTTCAGTGGGAGCAACAGTGGCTGCCGGTGCCTGCGTTGCAACAACCGCTGGTGCACAAGCCGTCAATAGTAAGCCTGAAACAAGCAAGACAAACAAACAAATACGTTTCATCTCAATTCTCCTATTATATTATCTTTGACTTTTTCTGTTTTTCAAAACCTTTAAATTTTTGAGTATTTATTTTCTTTCTGTTGATACCTCCTTATATTATTTTAAAATAGAACTCTTATCGCGAGCAAGAAAGATGCTGTTCATTAATTTCATCATTGATGTAAAAAGTAAAACTTGGTATAAATCTTCCCAAGTCTTGCGTCTCACTATACGAGACAGTGTATCATTATCTATTGATATTATATCTTTTATTTTCAAAAAATCAAGCACTAATTTGGTTTCAAATCTTTTTGCCTAACTAAAAAAAGTGTCTTTTCAATCTCTTCTTGGGTATCAGAAATCGGATGACCAAGTTTGAAAAGAATTCTCGCAGTTTATACCAAATATTTTGAATAAATGAATTGATTTTTAGATTGGTCTCGAGTATGATTGGTGGCTATTAAGGGTAAGTAAAATCCTCCCTTCAATCTAAAGCAGTCTGAAGTAAATAAGGGAATGTAATTCTCTCTATTTATAAAATTCTACAGACAGGCAGCAAAGGATCATTAATTCATGTCATCTAAAGATTGGTTGCGTTTCTGGGGAGCTGGCCTGATCTGGGGTACATCCTTTTTATGGATCAAGATCGCCGTGAGCCAAATCAGCCCCTTCATGTTGGCTGGTTTTCGCGCCTTATTCGGTACTCTGGGTATACTGGTGATTATCTTCCTCAACAAAAAGCTGCGCCCGAATTGGCGTACCCTGCGCCCCTGGCTTGGGATATTTGCCTTCATTGGATTTACTAACGTAGCTCTCCCATTTGTTCTTATCTCCTGGGGTGAACAATTTATTCCTTCTGGAATTGCATCTGTGTTAAACAGCACCACGCCCTTATTTACGGTCATTCTGGTCGCCATTTTTTTGCAGGAGGACCGCCTCACTATGCAGAGGGCGTTGGGTTTGATAACGGGTTTTGGCGGAGTTGTACTTCTTTTTCTTCCAGAACTCGCCAGCAGCCACATAGAAAACCTGCTGGGTCTGGGAGCTGTCCTCGTTGCATCTGCTGGTTATGCAATTTCCGGAATCGTCATTAAACACAAAGTCCATGGACTGGCGCCTGAGCTGCAGGTATTTCTCCAATATGCTTTTGCCGCCCTGATGATCTTTTGCATCACGCTTGGATTTGAAAGACCTCTCATATTACCGGCTTTGCCCCTTACCTGGATTGCCCTCCTTTGGCTCGGGCTGTTGGGATCCAGTCTCGCCTCATTTTTTTATTTCAACCTTCTGCATTCCGTGGGACCTACGCGTGCATCCACCGTTACCTATGTTCCGCCGCTGGTGGGATTATTGCTGGGTGCCATCTTTCTCGGGGAATCCTTGGGCTGGGAGACCCTGATCGGTGGAGCTTTAATTGTGATCGGAATTATGCTGGTTAATATGCAGCGGTCAACTCCCGAACTTTCCACTATAAAATAAACCCAACACTTTGGTTTAATGGTTACTCTGCCGATATTCTGATAAAAAAACACCAGGCCTCATCAAAAGAAACCTGGTATATTTCAATTAATTAATTCATAGTTTTTTTAAGCGCGTCTCTCAGTGGAGTGAGCTGATCATTGATCTCTTTCTGTGCTTGGGAATAAATTGGTTGTGGACTGATCAGCGCATCACTGAGCACGATTCCATCCATTTTCCCGGCATTCAAGGCCATTAATCGGACAATGGTCGGCAGGATATCTGCCAGGCGCGCTGGCGAGGTTGAAGTTTTTCCCCTTGCCACTCCCGGACCGCTGAATATCAATGGAATATGTTGGTCAGCCCAGTTCATCGCGGAATGTTTGCCGCCCTTGTTGGCAGTGTCATTGACGCCAAGAATATTGATATTGCTGGCAACTGCAATATCCGGGCTGTTGGGTCCGGCAAAAGTGTTCAGCAGATACAGGTAAGCCTTGTTCAGATCGGCATTCAGGGATTCACTGGTTTTCTGCGCAGCCTGATACTGATAGATTCCCTCTTTTTTCACCCGCGCATATACCCCTGTCACACCCGCGATATCGGAATTGGCGACCTGTTCAGCGACCCGCATTGCCAATTCGGGACGACCCAGATATTGGGAAGAGCCATTTACTTTGCACCGTGGGCATACTAAGGCAGATGACTGTGAAATAGCCTGGCCATCCACGCTGATCGTATTGGGGGTCATGCCATGGTCGGCGGTGATCACCCACAAGGTTTTTTCAAAGATGCCAGCTTTCTTGTACGCGGCGATTAAATCACCCAATCCCGCATCAATGGCTGCCATCACCGGGCGGATTTCCTCCGGTGCATTGATCCCGCCCGTCTTATGCCCAATGCTGTCCGTTTCTGGTAGATTGATCAATAAGGCGCGCGGTTGGTATTTCTCAAATAGGATCCTGGCTGCATTAAAAACAAAGCGGCTGTCATCGCCATTAATCAGGGATTGCATGCGCAGTGCCGGATCCGCCAGCACATCGGCTGGCAGCTCATGGCCTATTAAGCAGGCTGGGACCAGGATACCCGCAGAAGGCAGCTCCACCCCCTGACCTGACTGGGGTTGTTTTGCCTTTTTTACGTTCTCGGCATAAAGGATGAAATCCGATGGGCCAACTCCCAATCCCTGGGCGGCATAATATTTATGGGAAGTAACCACGATCACCTTGCCATCCGGGTACCTGGCTTTGATCAATCCCGCAATGGTTGGTACGCCGCTTTGCTGCACGATTGCAGCCATCTCGCCTTGGTTGATCGCTTCCAAACTGGTGGGGTTGACCTTTTGTCCAGTTTCCACGTTCGTCCATGAAAATCCCAGGATCCCATTGGTTCTGGGAAAAGAACCGGTGGCTATCTCGGTGTGACCGGGCGGGGTGTTATTTTCCACTGAACCCACCCAGGCATCCGGGTAATAAACGCCGGATTGGAGCAGCGACTGCAGGTTCGGCATCGAAACCAGGTCCAGGTATTCCGGCCGGCCGGCATCAATGGAGATCAGCACCAGGTATTCCGGGATGGAAGCGAAATTTGCCAGAGGACTGATCGGCGTACAGGCGATCAGGCTGACCAACAGCAAAGCTCCCAGGAATTTTTGATAAATGTGTTTCATTTGGCACCGCCTGTTCTATTAGTTTAACCTCCATTATGATCAGCAAAGGTCATATATATGGAAGAAAGATGTAATTCTCCTGTAAAATATTATTTAGATGATATTGCATAGGAGAGAAGAAAATTTGGAAATTGATGCCTTGGTTAAAGAAATTAAAGCGGTTTTACAAAGTCACGCCAATCCCATTCTGGTGAAGAAATATTCCTATTATTTTGTGGAAGGGTACGATGCCTACGGGGTGAACCTTAAAGAAATTGCAGATGAGCGCAATGCCTGGCTGAAGGACAACCGCGAAGAGTTCGGCCTGGAAGGCTTTCTGCGCCTGGGCGATCTGCTGGTTCGATCTGGTAAATATGAAGAGGGATTTATTGCGATTGACCTCATCTCCCATTTTGAAAAGGAATTCACTCCCCGCACGCTGGAGCGCTTGGGCGGGTGGCTGGATCACGGCCTGTGCAATTGGGCGCACATCGATACGATCTCAAGTGCTGTGCTGCCTGTTTTTCTGCTGAATAGAATTGTGTCGCTGGACGCCCTGTCCGCCTGGCGCAGCGCATCCTCTAAATGGAAACGGCGGGCTGTGCCGGTCACGCTGATTAAGGTTCTCAAGACAGATATCCCGCATGCTACGCTGCTGGAATTCATCGACCCGATGATGATGGATAAGGAAAAGGTGGTGCATCAGGGGCTGGGCTGGTTCCTGCGTGAAACCTGGAAAAAAAGCCCTGATCTAGTGGAAGGTTTTCTGCTTAAATGGAAGGATCAATGCGCTCGGTTGATCATTCAGTATGCCACTGAAAAATTGACCAAAGAGCAAAAGAGTGTATTTAAAAGAACACCAAAAATACGAACAGCACCCTAATGCAAGTTTCAAGGAAATAAGTGCATCGCTCGGGTTAAATGCAAATTATTCTTTTTTACTTCCCCGACTTTTTTCAGTTTTAATTGCGCTGATGGTGGAGAGTATTTCACTGGCAGCTTTTTGCCATGAAAAATGTTCGCGGATGAATTGCTGCCCTTTTTTTCCCATTTCACGGGCAGCAGCCGGGTGGTCGATTATAAAGATGATTGCATCCGCCATCTTGGCATAGTCAAATAGTTCCACCAAAATAGCAGTTTGACCATCTTCAACGACTTCGGGGATGCTGCCAACTTTGTAGGAGACCACTGGCAGACCGCATGCCTGGGCTTCAGCAATTGATAGTCCGAAATTTTCGATATGGGAAGGAAGAATTGCCAGGTCAGAATTCGCAAGTTCAGCCGCAAGTGTGGGGCGGTCAAGGCTGCCCAAATAAAGAAGGTGGTTATCTATGCCTCGCTTGCGAGCGATTTCCAGAATTGCTTCATAGTCCCCCCATCCGGCGATTTTTAAAGACCAGTCATTGTATCCGCGCTTATGGACGATTGCCAGGGCTTCGATCGTATCAATGATCCCTTTAATTGGTTTGAATGAACCGGCAAAAATAAAGTTACGAATTGGATCTGAGTTGGGTTCGGGTCGAGGTTGAAAAATCTCGTCTGCGCCAAGAGTTGTGACAACAATCCTATTAGGATCAATCCTGAGGAATTCGACCATTTCTTCCTTTGAAAAATTGGATGGGCAAAAGATGATATCGGCGGCGCGCAGCATCCGAAAGTGGAAGAAATTAAATACGAGCGCTCGTAAAGGATTATTGAGCGTTTTTCTTTTCAGCAGGCCAAATGGCGCAGCAGCGACTACTCCATGAACAAAATCATGGGAATTACTAAAATTTGGCAGGAAGGCAGTCTCATATTGCCAGCTCAGGACTGCATCTACAGGCATCTCTTTGACAAAATTGGCAGCTGCTTTGGAAATGGCGAAGCTGTCGAAAACGCGGTGGATGCCAAAGGGCCGGACTTCGCGGATAAATTCGGCTGGCCAAATTCCAGGCGGGGTGGGGTGGTTGGTGACTGGCATCATATAAACTTCCACTCCCTTTGCCCGCATTTGATGCGCCAGTGCAAACAGATGGCTGGTTTCTCCGCCGGGGGCATCCAGGGGAAATTGTTTGGTGAATAAAATACGCAATCTAGAATTTCCTGTTGACTAATTTCTTATAACCTAATCTCAGAATGTCACCAATTGCAAATGGGTCATATTTCAGGGCTTGTAAAAAAATCTTAAGCGCATCGATTGCATGGGTGCAGTTTTGAACAAGACGTGCAATCCGTAATGCATAATCGCGGCGAAGCAAACGTTGTTCCTGTGAAGTAAGCGGCAAACCCAGGAAATATTCATAAAGTGCCTGGATTTCTAAAGAAACTTGAGCCAGCTCAGCATTAGAGATATGCCGTCGTGTCCAGGCGAGTTCCAGCGGGCTGATCGGCACCTCATTCCCGGTCAGATCAAACATCATCTTGGAACTGATCACCGTACTGCTTTCAAGCTGCTTGGATCTATGCACGACACTGGTATTTGTGGCATGCATACGCAGCCGCAAAAGACGTTCAGGCAAATTTGCCAGATGGGTTGATTTTGAAAGGCGCACAAACATTTCATAATCTTCGGCCTGTGGAAAAACAAGAGAGTACCCACCAGATGCCAACAGCAGGTCACGGCGAACCATGGCTGAAGGGCTGATGATTGGGTCATAAAAGCATAAAGCCCAGAGTAAAAGCGGGTGGCTCAATGGATAATCCATCACACCCAGGTATATACCGGATGCGTCAATGACAATCGCAGCTGTTCCTAAAACACCGATTTCTGGGTGGCTTTCCATAAACAGGAATTGTTTTTCGATCCGATCAGGCATACTGACATCGTCGGAGTCCATCCAGGCGATATATTTGCCTTTAGCAAGATGAAGACCGGTATTGCGCGCTCCGGCGATTCCCATATTTTTTTTGTGATGGTGGATTCTGATACGGGCATCCCGTTTTTGATAGTCAATGGCAACCTGGCGGGTGTTGTCAGTGGAGCAATCATCCACAATAATTAATTCAAAGTCGCAGAATGTTTGGCCTAAAATGCTTTCAATGGCTTCTGGCATCAGATCCTGCCGGTTATATACAGGCATGACAACACTCACGGGAATATTCATAAGACTGTGGCTCTTTTCTTAAAGATCAGCTCTTTTTCCTCATGGCAGGCATTTGGGCTAAAACCGCTATAGGATTCCACATCCACCCGCTCGCCGCGCTCAAAGCGTTCGAGCAGGTCATCCACGCTGTAGTGGAAATTATCCGCAGCGCGGTTGGCATGAAAGGATTGGACAATATTGATCGGGTTACAGAACGTGACCGATTGCCCGTAGCACAGCAGCTCCGGGTAGGTCTCTCGAAAAACACGGGTGCGGGATGCCATGGCGCATTCCAGTTCGTTGGGATTGCGGAAGTGGAGGACGGCAAGAAAAGGTAGTAAAGTGGAAGTCAGATAAAGGGAACTGGATACTTCCAACGGATAATTAAAATCGCCTTCAGCACCAAACCATTTATATTTAAGGAACTCATCCTCAAGCTTGGTGAAGGTTGGCAGGGATTGGAATTGGTTTATGGAGTATGAATAGATGGTGTTATGTCCCAGGCGAAGAGAAAAACCCAGGGCAGCCGGGTTCTGCCTTAGGGCATCCAAAGCCGGGGAGAGGAAAAAGTCCCGGACAAAAATATTATCATCCACTAAAAAAAGGATTCCGGAGGATGGAGGGATCGGCGGAAACAAAGAACGTGCTAGCGTCAGGCGGGGCGGATCGATAATGCGGCCAAATAGTATCTCAGGCCGCGTACCCACACGGAAACCGCAGGCGCTGCTCAAACACAGGATTCGGTAAAGGCGGCTGGCAGATCTATCGCTTTGGAACGGGTCAAGAATTTCAAAAAAATCGCTGCGGAAGTTCTTTTGTGGATGGAAAATTGCTTGCGGATAATCTGCAGTGAGGAGCTTATATTGGCGCGCATGGCGGGTGCTGGTGGCGTTATAAAGTACATGCACCTGCGTGGACTGCGGGTCAAGGCAATGTAAAAAGAAGGAGCGCAGCGCGGCGTCCAGCTGCATGGCGCGGTCTTTGCTGAAGATGAGGCAATTTATCATTATCAAATTCTTGGTTGGTGTGATCATTATTTTTCTGACATTAATATTTACTCATGGTTTTTTCACAAACAAATCACCAATATTTTCTAAAATAACACATTATTAACAACCTTACCTTAAGGTCGTAGTACAACTTCATGACGAATTTCACACATCTTGCTCTTGTAACATAATACAATCAAACCAATTATTAAGTTCTCTTTTAATAAAAAGTATTCCCTGAATTAATTATTTTTTGGTCTGGGCTTAAAAAACAGGTGATTTTTCATCCATCTTTTTATCTTCTTAAAATCATTCTTCTCATTTTTTTCCAGATTTTTTTATAAAGTGGTCTTCTAATATGGACAATCGTACCTGTTGTACCAACAGGAGAATATTTTACATGGATGGGTTTATGCCAAAGCTCAACAAACCATTTGTTTTTTCCATCTTCACTTTGAATATAATGAGCATCTTCATCTTCGATCAAACCTAGAAAAGGCTCAATCATTTGGGTGGCTACCAATGATGAATTTTGTTTTTTACGCTCCCGCGTGTATAAAGAATCACCCCCATATCTATGAAAATAATGTGAATTGGGAACCACATAAAATTTCGAACCCATGGCTATTTGTTTTAGCCCAAAACCCCAAAATTCATGCAGCCCTGTTCCAATTTCATAATATCCCCCAACTCTTTCCCAGCTTTTTTTAGCATATAGATAATTACCCCCCGGTATGACATGCCCTGCAAGATAATCTGCCAGGGTTAATACACCTGGCTTGCAAATCCACTTATGGGTAATATGTTCGATATCTTCATCAAAAAAATGAATTTCCCCAAAAGCAGCCACATCCGCCTTTTGAGTGATTATCGCTTCTTCCAGTAAGGCTCTGCTATTTTTCGCAAGCACATCATCTGAATCAAGGTTAAAAATATAGGGGTTCTTTGACCCGGATATACCAATATTTCTTGTCGCCGGGCAACCCAAATTTACTGGATTGCTGATCAATTTGATAAAAGGATGATCTTTTTGTAACTCGGAAATTACTATTGGTGTGGAATCCGTGGAACCATCATTAACAATGATTAACTCATCTTCAGCCTGAAAATTACTTTCAATTATTGATTCAATCGCCTCATTGATCGTTTCGGCACAATTATATGCAGGCATGACAAAGCTTATAGCTAGTTTGAATTTCATTAATGTTTTACCCAGTAATAATTTAAACTTGCTTTAGCCTGATGTTTAAAATTAATAATCATATTATGCGATCTTTAGCTTTTTCTTTAAAACCCTGGTAATTCTACGCACTATTTTTCCAATTGGTTTAAAAAACACATAAAACCAGAATAAATTCGGATTTGAATAATTATGAATATGATTAAATTCGGTATAAAGATCTGCGTAATAATTAATCAAAATAGGTTTAGGATGTATTAATGGAAACTGAATTTCATTAGCTTCCAAATCGAAAACACGTATCTTCTCCTTGGTATGTGTTGCATCTTCCCCAAACCCGATATTTTTTACCAGGTTTATATTTGGCAATATGGAGACGCCGTGTTGTTTTTTTACGGACATTTCCCATTGGGCATCCCACGCGTGCATTCTATGCTCTATTGGTGTAAGTTCAAAATCGTAATATCTCCAGGCACGCCGCCAGGTTGCCCAACCCGAGTTATGCGTAAAACGGGAAAAATAATATGATGCACTTCCTCTTTTAACCCCATATTGATAATTATCGCCTGAAATATGCATCACTTTGGAATTTTCCCGATAATAGGCAAGAAGTTCTTCACAAAATCGAAAAAAAGAAAGACTTGGTAGCAAATCATCCTCTAGGATGATCCCTTCTTCCACATTTTCAAAGAACCAGGTAATTGCTGAACTGACGCTTAGCCCACACCCCAGGTTTTTTTCACGAAACAAGGTTTGAACTTCACAATCCCAATCAACCGCAGATGCGATTCTTCTTGCCTCCTCGCAAATACTTTTTTCTCCAATTATTCCCTCTCTGGGTCCATCAGCTGCAATAAATAGCTTTTGAGGGCGAATGGAACGTATGTTTTCAAATACCAGGCGTGTCATATTGGGGCGATTAAATATGATTAGCAAAATAGGCGTGGTAAATGAATTATTCTTCATTCGCTATAATAACCTCCAGGGATTTGGATATAAAACCGGGTTTGTCCAATTCCTATTTTGATTATAACGTCGTGGTGCTTAAACAATTGATGTTATTCATGTTTCTTGAAATGAATTCCCAATTTACTTTTTATATAATTGGTCAATCGCCTGAACATAAATAGGGCATATTGTTTACGGGTAAATAGGATTGGGGAGATCAGGATCTTAAAAAAATAAAAGACGCTATTGATCCTGCAAATTATTATCAAGATATCATTTCTGGCTGTTTTATAAAGTTCCTGTTTTTCTTTATCAGAAATTGCTCTTGATTCTGCGGATAATCTTATATAAGCATCAAAAAGCAATAAACAGGCTGCATACCTGCTCTGGTTGGTGATTATGCCGCCTCCCGCCCCCTGAATGGCTGCGGAAATCTCAGAAGTCATCTGACCATTAAAGTGGCGGCTAAAAGCAATTTGGCGAATTTTGTTTGTAACCAGCATAAGGTCTGAATAATATTTTCTGTCGTTGTAATCGTTATCGCGTACCCGGTAGCGAATTAAAACATCCTTTATGGAACAAATATTTGTTATCTCTGCCATCCGGATCCAAAACTCATAATCTTCAGCGTAAGTAAAATGTTTGTCATATCCTCCCAACTGACGCGCAAGATCGGTTCGATATATTGTTGAAGGATGAGCTAACGGATTACCAATTAATATTGACCATTTAACCGTTAAAGGATATTCTGACAGGTACACCGGCGGCCGGACAGCGATATTATTTTCATCAATGGGTAAATAACCCGATCCAACCACTCCAATTTCAGGATGCATTTCAAGAAAACTCACCTGTTGTTGAAATCGATGCGCCATACTGATATCATCAGCATCCATGCGGGCTATATATTTCCCTTTTGCTGATTGAATGCCGCGGTTAAGGGTATAGATCAATCCACGGTTATCCTGATTCTGAAAAAAAATGATCCTCGGATCATGAAACGAACGAATGATATCTACAGAATGATCCGTTGAACCATCATCAATAATAATGAATTCAAAATCCTTATATGTCTGGTTTAAAATGCTTTCAATCGCCTGAAACACGTATCTTTCGGCATTATAAACTGGCAGTACGACGCTGATTAATGGTGAGGAATTCATAATAATGATTGGTATAGTGCTTCATAGAGTACGGCAATTTTTTCCCACATATATTTTGCTTTCCAGGCAGCATACCCGGATGCGCCCATGGCTTGAAGCCGGTCTGGATCCGCAAGTAGTTCATCTGCAAGGTTGGCAAACGATGAGGGGTTGCCATCGACATAGCCCTGATTTTTTTGAATGGTGGGAGCCAATAAGCCCCCGCCATTGCTCCATTCGACGATCTCGGCAGCATTACCGCATGCAAGGGTTAGAAATGGTGTGCGGGAAGCCATGGCTTCAAAAAGGACCAGGGGTGAATACTCAATGTTTGAGCCAAAAATGAACAGGTCAGCCGCATGCAGGGCACTGATGACTTCTTTCCTGGGTAAATCAAGAAGGAGAACCTGTTTATTGGGAGCCTGATTGCGGTTGATTTCAGCGGCGCGCATTCGGCAATCTGCCAGGCAGCCCGAACCAGAGCCGCCATTGAATGTTTGGTGGATTATTTCACCTGCACGTCGCACGTTTCCCCTTTTTACAGCCCCGAGTATCGGGCGAAGCGCACGGCTCCATAGATTGGCAGGTTCTTCGGTGGTGTTTCCAATGATGATAAGCACAGCCTTGGGTATTTTGAGTCTTTGGAAGGCTTCCAGGGCGAGGCGGTGTCCCTTGGTACCCGTATGTGTCCCAATGGTCAGTAATAACGGCATATCTGCTGGAATATTGAAACGCTGCCGAAAAGTAGGATCGGGATTCTCAAATTCAACCTTCGAAGCTCCGTTTGGGATTACACTCCAGGATGTCAAACCATGTTGCCGGGCGAAGTTAATGTCGCGATAGTTTTCAGCATGGAAAACCAGGTGATCATAGCTCCGTAGTACATCCGGCAGCCTCGCAAAATAGGCAGTATAAGCGGGATCATATAATGCTGAAAAACCGCAGGGAATAAAGACTTTTTTATACGGAAGGTTTTCCAATTCGGAAAAAACCAGGTCAGTGGCCCACTGCTGGGCGGCATAATTCATCATGAGTTCAAAATCGCCGCGATGCAGGAAATCCAGATAGCCTTTCATATCGCCATGGTAACCCTGTACTGCGTTTCCGCGGATGTCAAATTGCTGAATTTGAACGCCGTTTAATTCAAGGTTGGATCTCTTTGGGTCAAAGCTGGTTGCCACCGTAACCGAATGCCCGCGTTTGACTAACTGCTCCGATACCTGGCGTACCACTTCCTGGGCGCCGCCCGTACTGGGATTGTAGAATTCAACGGTGTGAAGAATCCTCATACGTTTTTACCGAAAATGTATCCGCTAATTGTATGTCTGGCTTCTTTGATTGAATTGGCTATTAAACTTACCCGGGTTTTCCATCGAAATGATTGCGGTGAATTCGTCTTTTTAGACCAATTTAGAAAATCTGTGAATACCCTCCGTTTTTGTTCAAATACTGAAATGCTTTCGCGCCGAATACTTTGAGCTGGTATATCGGTGTAAATGGTGAGTGGTTCTGGTAGGTAAGCCCAATTGGTTTGGTTGGTCACTCTCAACCAGAGCGCGTAGTCTTCTATGGCTTTAAAGTTAGCTGATTCAGGAAAATTCCCCGAGGCGGAGAGAATTGATCGGTGCACAATTGCAGAGCTGCAAATGACATAATTAGTTGATAATAGATCATTGAAAGTCAATAATTTGGGTACTCGAAAATCAAAATAAGCACTATTTATTTCTCCATCACGAATGCGCCAGGCATTGGTACAACTAGCCTGGCAGTTATTAAAGCGCATTGCGGTAAGTTGCTTTTCTAATTTTTCTGGCAGCCACTCATCATCCGAATCAAGAAACGCAATATATTCACCCTGTGCGTTGCTCAAGCCAACATTTCGAGCTATTGCTGGTAAGCCGGAATGTGAACTGCAGAAATATTTCACTCTTCCACCATAGGATTTCAGTACATCTTTAGTATTGTCAGAGGAACCATCATCAATTATATTAATCTCAATATGTGGATGAGTTTGCCGTAAAACACTCTTGATAGCCTTGGGTAACAAATCTGCACGGTTATAAGTTGGGATAATAACGCTTACGAAAGACATATAATATCAACCCATTATTAATCGGTATTAAAAGATTTCATCCAAGTTGATAGCATTCTCAATTCAGATTCACTATTATCAACCAAGCTCAAACGGAAAAGTTTTTCCACAGCATTTTTCTCTCTGCCAAACTTTTAAAAGGCTCGCTTTTTTGAGCTTGGACTATAATATTGTACGTTCCATGCCAGCTGGAGAAACGAAATTTCAAGTTATTGAATCCTAGCGCAAAAAGATGATTCTTAAATTTAGCTTGATACCAGCCATCATAATGAACAGCCCATTTGGCCTCATGGGAACCATAGAGATGCCTTAAAATTATTCTTCGGGCTTCCATGTCACTGGTAAGATACGCTTTGATACAACGGTCAAAATCAGGAGTTTCTATAGTAAGAGTTCCACCGTCACATAGCCAATCATACCATTCCACTAGTAATCGAAGGGCTGTGGGGCGGTCAAAGTGTTCGAAAACATGGTGTAATCGAATTTCTTTGATACTATCTGAATCGAATTTTAATTTTGTGATATCAGTATACTTATCCACTTTAGTTTGGCTTTGTACTGTGTGTTCGTTTGGTGGAAAATCAATATTCACATATTCGGGTAAGTAGACCGCGCCACAGCCGAGATGAAGTTTTACTTTATTGTTCATTTATATACTAGAAATTTGCCTAATATTTTGTAAATCTGATTTTCTTAATTAAAATTGGTTTGTGAATTAAAGCTATTTTGGTGTGTTAGAAAAATATCAAGATATTTTTGTGCCGCTTTTTCCAACGTAAAATTTTCCAATATATATTCCCGCGGCTCGAATACCTGTAACTTTTCAAAAAATTCATCAAAGACATCTTGAAAATCACCTTCGTTGTCAAATGACATTCCGCTTCGATCACTTAGGTATGGTGCTGCTGAAGCATTAAATTGCTGACCCTTATAAACCCATAAATTGTGGTTATGCACAAGAGTTGGAACACCACATGACCAGGCTTCGAAGAGACTGATCCCCTGGCTCTCTGTTTGACCGAGGTAGATCATAGCACAACTGTTTTGAAGGAATTCCAAGTATATTGGGTGAGAAAGCTCATTGTAATTTAGAACTTTGTAGCTGATTTTTCTTGAATCAAGGAAACCGGTGATTCTTTTAAGAATATTAAAATTACCATTGTTTGTTTGCTTATTATAGATTAAACAATCCAATTGCTTTTTTGCCATTGTGGGTGCCCAATATATTTCATCAACTCCTACAGCCCATTCAACCAAGCGATTTTTTAACTCTGGCGCATAATAAATGTACACATCACTTACCCATTTACATGGTGTTACAACAATATCAATCATAGGATTTCTTATTATGCCTTCATGATTTTCTGGTACAGTTACAAGATTTGGACCGGCAATTAATTTGCTGGCAATACCCCTTTCTTTTTCTCGAATTGCCCATGGCAATGCATGAACAGGGTCGCTCAACACACCAATCCATGGATTTTTAGATCCAAATAGTGAATTGGCTTTAAAATTGATATTTAATTTCTTTAAGCCAGCGAACAGATATTTACGAACAGCTTCAGGTCCGCGAATAGAAGCTTTGCCCAGGTTGCCTTTAATAAGATCTCTTCCAAATTTCTTCAGGTTGCTGATTAACCATGGAGAGGTTTGCGGAAATGCCCCTTCATATAAAATTGCTAATTGTTCAAAATGAATTTGTTCTTTCATAAATTATTCAGATCATTTTTTCTTTATACCAGGAGTATGTATGAATGTATGCCCTAGATGCTTCATTTTTCTAAATAACTCGGATACCATTCGGGGTAAATGCCCGTAGAAATAATAAAAAATATATGGGTATAAAAATATTTTATTCTTTCGGCATTTTTGCAAAAAAGGAAGTAATTGCTCTCTATGATCAGGAGCGAGCCGCCAATAGGAATTGAGCAATTCAAAGCCAGTTGTTTTATAAAAGAGCCAGGCAGTTTGCATGTTCCATTGTTCTTTTAAAGCTTCGCGATAAGTCCGAAAGAGCTCAATAATATTTGCATCAGAAAGGTTTCCGGATTCTAGAGAATCTTGGCCTGGGTGGAGACGATAAAAGACAAGTTGTTCAGAGATTACGGAACATCTATTAATTTTTCCAAGCACATCTAGAAGAAATGGCCGATCACAGATTTTTGAAAATCTGTCGTAATCAAAGTTGTAGCCCTTTAGATTCTTACTGCGGTACATAGTTGATCCGAAATGTATCGGTAGCCCTTTTAAAAATAACCTAACCAAATCACTTTTATCATAATCGCTTACTATTGGTTCTGGCGGTATGTATGGATATTTCGATATCTCCTTACTGAATCCTTTAAATAATGTAGATACAAAAACAAGTTTGTTATTTTTTTCAAGGATGTATATTTCCTGTTCTAGAAGTTTAGGATGCATTAAATCATCATCATGAAAAACTATTAAATATTTTTTATCTGAATATTCACGAAATGCAAAATTGATATTCTCAGTACCGCCTAGGTTGTGAGAATGACGCTGATAAGTAATGCGAGGATCATTGAAATGGCTGATGATTTCCGAGTAATCTATTTCACTGGCATTATCCAAAATTACAATTCGGAAATCCTTGAAGGTTTGCGTGAGAATACTTTGAAGACAAGCTTCTAAATAGAGTGGCCGATTGTATGTAGGGATACAAATTGTCAGTAACTCAGACATGTCGTTTTATTGAATCATCAAGAGCGGAAAGGATCTGTTTTATATAGGTTGTGTTTGTGAATTTTTCAAAGTCAGATGAGGCCAAGAAGTCTACTGCAGCCTTCCTAAATCCCTCGACCTCATTATTGCTCATCAACAATAGATATTCTTCCAGGTCACGGTAATTTGGAAAATTGCGAAAATCAATAAATGTGTTTAAAGGTACAAGCTTAGTTATATCGGGGGCTCCGTAATAGATGGGAATACATCCGGCAAAAAAACTGTCAAATAACTTTTCAGTGATGTATCCAGGGAATGCAGTATTCTCAAAGCAAAGCACAAACTTATATTTTTCGAGCACTTTCAACTTTTGCTCGGTTCCTGCCGGGATGGTTCCCCGGTAAGCACTACGAATGCTTTTATTAAACCTCTTATAAAAACCTTGCATAGGAGCATTCCAACCTTGACCATATAGATCAAACTGAGAAATGTGGGAAAAATGTTCAATGGCGCGCAGCCGTTCTAAATAAAGTTCTGAGCGCATCCAAGGATCGAAATAGTGCGTAAAAATACTAATTAAGTAATGATAAATGTGTCTTAGTGAACTACGTGGGTGTTTGAAATTGAAAAACTCCTCCTTAAATTGGAAAGCCCGTTTGTTGCTATTGATAAGTGTGATCAAAGCGCGCTGAGGCCAAGGTTTGCTTGACTTTACTTGCCTTAGTGAATTTGGCCAGAATAAGGAATGAAATTGAGTTCTAGTATCCTTCAAGCGTAAGCCCGCACCTCCAAATAAAAAAACATGCTCGTAACGACCAGCATAGTGCGATAGTGCATGGTAAAAATCATAGGCAATGATCGGCGATTCAAAACAGGTGCATACAGCTGGTGTTACTCCTTTCCGCAATAGTTCATTAGTATATGGTGTCATGAGTTCTGTCACCATAAAAGCTGATTCGGGAATATCCGGTAGTGATAGATAAATATCTGCAGTCATCACCTTGTAGCCAACTTTTTGAATAACCTCAGCAAGGTCAGTTAATACTGTGCCGCCTGGAAACTGGCTCATGTAATTTCGGTTTAGAATTCGGTTGTGCCAGAACTCTGGAATATTATGATCAATAATAATAATAATTGGCTTATTATTCACTGGCAATTAATCTTTTAATTTAATTTTACCTACAGATCTATCTAAACCATCGTTCTAATAAGTTTGCAAACGCTCGAATTTTGCGTCGGATAAAGCCCGGCAATACCCTTTTCAATCGCGATACAATCCACTTGTACTTGTAACGTACAAATGTCCAAAAAAGCAAAACTTGCGAATTAAATCGCCCGTATTTTTTCAAAGTGGCAACAGTTTGAATGTAAATACTCGGATGCTTTATACGATTTGCATGCAAGTCGACCCCGTGTGCACACAACCATTTTGCACAAAACTTGCTTGCCGCGGTTTTTGTCATTAGAGTAACGAGTAAAGGCATTCCTACGCTAGACAAGGAATAATCACCAGGTTGATTGTCATCAAAAGGAATTGTTTTAATCACTCGATTATATGGCAATACTCTAAACCTGACTTTTGATTTTCCTTTAATTGTTGCTAGAATAACTGCCAAATGTGGGAATGATGAATTGTGAAAATAAAATGCGCTGTCAATATAAGATGATATTGATTTCATGTTATACAACATGAGGGAAATTAAACCTACGCAACCATCAATTAAAATTCCACTATACCCATCTGTCCATCTTTGCGTAATTTCTTGAATATCTAAGGAATTTGGTTTAATATTGATAAAATCGACATTGTCTATCAAATTATTGAGTAGGAATTTGATTGAGTTAGGGTTTACAAAATCGTTATCGCTTAAAATCCATAAAAATTCATTTTGTCTAGCAAAGGTAAAGCCGAGCGCAATATTTGCATTGCCACCAATATTGCCAGGATTTCTACGAAAGGAAATATTGGAAACGGAAAATTTTTCTTCGAGCATTGCATATGCATTTGAGGGTGATGAGTTATCACTCACAAGAATTCGAACCTGATCTTTATGCTTGGCTGTTTGTTCGGATAGCAAGGTTAGTTGTTTTTCTAATGCTTTTGGGCGATTAAATGATGGAATGTAAATAAAAAGGTTCATCCTTGTCCCACTATTTTGTTGGACTGAAATCATCTAATCTGCTCCCATTGCAGAGTTGGAACGATCATGCCACGTTTATTAAAACCAAAATAAGGCGATTTAGAGTGATCCATCACTAATTCGAAAGAAACGTCAGGCCCTGTACCGGGAGCAATGATCCAATGCATTTGATGCAAAGCGCATTGCAGTTGTATTCTGTATCTTCCAGAGTTTAAAAGGATTATAGGCAATGGTGCACGTATTGCATTTTCGCCAACTTTTAGTTCTGGCCATTTTGACTCTTCCACATCGGCCTGATAACTCTCAAAAAGTAGTGCTCCATTGGAATCATAAAGAGCGAACCCGATGACGAGGTTAGTCTGAAGTTCTTTGATTTCTCCAACAATCTTTACCCAAATCGTTTGAGACGAACCAACCACCGAAGAAATAGGCGAGCCATCGTCAGACTCTAATGACAGCTCAGTGGGGATGAATTCCTGATGTCCTTTCCAAGCATCACTCGATTTGCGTATCCAACGCGAAACGTCTTCTTTGTCTGTAGAAAGCTTTAAATAACTGGCAATAATGGTATTCGTATCTCCCATTTCAACTAAATGCCCACTCGATAGCAAAATACAGCGACCACAAAGTTTACGCACTGAATCCATAGCATGACTGACAAAGAGCACTGTCCGACCACCATTGGCCACCTCTTGCATCCTACCTAGGCATTTCTTTTGAAAGCGTAGATCCCCGACTGCCAACACTTCATCCACTATCAGGATCTCCGGATCCAGATGAGCCGCCACGGCAAAGGCCAGGCGCACATACATGCCACTGGAATAGCGTTTTATCGGGGTATCAATGAACTTTTCTACTCCAGAAAAATCAACGATCTCATCAAACTTGCGATTCACCTCGGAGCGACTCATGCCGTTGATCGCCCCGTTAAGGTAAATGTTCTCACGTCCGGTCAGTTCTGCATGAAAGCCGGTGCCCACCTCCAGCAAGCTGGCAATGCGCCCTTTCACCTTCACCACACCCGATGTAGGTGCAGTAACCTGAGCAAGAATCTTAAGCAGGGTGCTCTTTCCAGCTCCGTTGCTTCCGATGATGCCCAGCGCTTCGCTCTGCTGAACAGTAAAGGTTATATCCTTTAAGGCCCAAATGGTCTCGCCTTGGTGGTTGCCATAGTCCACTTCGCCAATTTTAAGAAAGGGGTCTGGTTTGCCCCGTTTTTTAGCCCACCATCGTTTCAGGTCACGAATAGCGGATCCGGTACTGATTGTGCCCAGTTGGTAACTCTTGGAAAGATTTTCAATAGAAATGACAGGTTGGGGCATTTTAGTTTGTATCCGATACACTCATGTATTCATGCTTAATAAATTGAGGTCTCTTATGCATTATATAATGTTTTGCTTTGTATATCGAAAAGATATCGGGAAAAGGGTATTGTTGGATTATTTTGTTTCCCTCTAAAAAATAATTGCTAAATAAAATATTGCGTATAGCAATAAACCACCCATTCGTTTCCCTCAAAACGGATAATATTCCAAAGTATTGGTGAATACCGCGAAGTGGAGGAGATAGTCCTCCTGTAGGTCACCCTTTCATGGGTGACAATTTTCTGTAGGTCGCTTAATCGTTTTCATCCTGAGTACAAACGCATGCATCGCGCAGCGTCCCCGCCAGCTCTGAACGAAGTGTAGGGTCAGGGGAAGGGTGTGTAGCCCATCTTCAGGGATA
The DNA here is from genome assembly GCA_964571135.1 of uncultured Anaerolineaceae bacterium. Lineage (GTDB taxonomy): Bacteria > Chloroflexota > Anaerolineae > Anaerolineales > Anaerolineaceae > CAZMZW01. The sequence goes on from CAZMZW010000001.1 coordinate 352,133, forward strand.
TTCGTTCCGTAAAAAGTGTCCGGTTTTGTCCGCTTTTGTCCGCCGAAGCACTTTGCAGGAGCAAAGTGCGAAGGTCCCCGAAGCCAACGACGTCGTGTCGTTGTGCGGAGGGGATTGTAGCCCTGCGTACTGCATAGTACTCCATTAAATGATTCTTACCTGCCAATGTTTCCCCCATCTCGTTCGTTTACGGTGTCGGGTCTTTCGTAGCTCAGCACATGGGTGCTGAGCGGATCGCGCAGCAATCTCCCGTAGGTCACCCATTCATGGGTGACAATTCTCTCTATCGTTGTCATCCTGAGTACAAACGCATGCGATCCCCCATCATCATTAAATGATTCTTACCTGCCAATGTTTCCCTCATTTCGTTCGTTTTCGGTGTCGGGTTTTTCGTAGCTCAGCACATGGGTGCTGAGCGGAGATCCCCTCGTAGTTCTCCACAAGCGTGGAGAACGGAGATCGCGAAGCATCCCTTAGGGATGCCCGAAACAGAGCGCCTTCTCGAAGACCCCCTCCAGAGGGGGAGCGCGCAACTGTGGAGGGTAGAAGAAGATGGCCTCACGCCTTCGCGCGAATCGCAAAGCATCCCCGCTAGGGGAAGGGAGCGGGTTTGGCAAAATGTCAATCTAACGTAATATTTCTGGTTGTCTGGATTCTCCGAGGGAAGGAATATTTTAGTCCCTCAATCCCCTCTGACCTTCTTCTCCACCATATCCAGGGTGATCGACTGCGGCCGTTCCAGCGGCACCTGCAGGGCGCGTGCCCACACCAGGTTGGCAGTGATGCCCAGCACCCGCCCCACGCCAAATAGCACCGGGTAAAAATCAAATTCGTGCACCCCGCAGTGGTACTGCAGCGATCCGCTGACCGCATCGATGTTGGGGTAGGGGTTCTTCACCTTGCTGTGTTCCCTTAGCACCTGGGGAGCGGTCTGGTACACCAGTTCCACAATGCGGAACAGCTCATCCTGGGGCATGTGCTTGCGCCCGAATTCCAGCTGCAGGGTGAAACGCGGGTCGGTGGTGCGGATCACTGGGTGGCCGTATCCGGGGATGCGCTTTCCGCGCTGCAAATACTCCCAGATATAGGCTTTCATTTCTCCGGCGGTGGGGCAGCCGCCAAAATGGTCACGGATCTCCAGGATCCACTTAAGGCAGTCTTGGTTGGCGCGCCCGTGGAGCGGTCCGGCCAATCCGTTCATCGCTGCCGAGCTGGCATAGAAGATATCCGATAGGGCGGAGCTCACCAGCACGGCAGTGTGCCCGCTGACGTTGCCTGTGCCCTGGTCCGAATGCAAAATAAAGAACAGGCGGCATAATTCCTGGTAATCCCGGTCCCAGTTTCTGCCGATCATGTGGGCGAAGTTGGCGCTCCAATCCGCCTGCGGGTTGGGAGGGATGCGGTCGCCGTTCCGGTATTTGATGTTGTAGATCATGGAGGCGATCAGCGGTAGCCGGGCGGTCAGGTTGAGTGCATCCTCCAGGGTGGGCACCCAGTACTCCTCCTTCTGCAGGCTGTCGTTGTACTGGCGCACAAAAATTGAGGTGGCCTGCATGGCCAGGATGGCCTGGGAGAACATGGTCATGGGGTGCTCATCAAGAGGCATGGAACGCAGCATGTTTTCCACATACGCAGGCAGCACCATGCGGCTCTTCCATTCTTCTTCCATGGTGATTGCATCCGCTACCCCGGGCATTTCCCCGGTCAGCAGGAAATAATACAATCCGCCGGTCAGGGGGTATTCATTACCATCCGCCCTGGGGAGTTTTCCGATGACCTCACGGATGGGCATGCCGTGAATCTGCAGCCCGTCTTGATCCACAAAAGAAAGATCGCTCACCAGCAGTTCCAGCCCGCGCTCTCCATTGAACAAATGGGCAAGGGTCCATTCGCCAATTTTCACTTGTCCGTGTTCCGCCAGCAGCCGGGCAATGCGCTCCCGTTTTTCGTTGATCTTTGCTTCGAGGATTTCTTTGAGCATGTCAGTTGTCCTTTAAGTGAAGAGGTTGATCTTTTCTGCCTATACCCTGTCTCAGGATCAAATGGAATCAGGAAAGATGTCCAATTATGACAATGAAAACCTATCAAAATAAATCAGGTTTTTAATTCCGGCGGTCGGGATGGTAGAATTTCTTTATCGTGAATAATATGCAAATCCAAATTCCTGTGACTGTGATCGAAGGCGATGGCATCGGTCCGGAGATCATGGCAACCGCCACGCGCGTGCTCGATAGTGCGGTGGCAAAAGCCTATGCTGGTCTGCGCAGCCTTGGCTGGCAGAAAGCCCCGGCAGGTAGTCAGGCGTTGGCGATGGGCAGTGACCCTCTTCCGGAAAGCACGCTCCAATCCATCCGTAATAATATGGTGGCGCTCAAGGGACCACTTACCACGCCGATAAGTGGCGGTATGCAGTCCTTGAATGTGCTGCTCCGCCAAGCTCTGGATCTGTACGTTTGCCTTCGCCCGGTGCATCGCATGGCTGGTCTGCCTTCACCCCTTTCGCAGGCGGGTCCTTTGGATGTGGTTATATTCCGCGAGAACAGCGAGGACCTCTATACAGGTATCGAGTTCCCTGCCGGCACCCCTGATAATCAGTGCCTGCTTGATTTTTTGGCGCAGGAATTCCCGCATGCATATAATCAGATCCCATTTATGCAAAATGTGGGCATTGGTCTGAAACCCATTTCCAAAGAAGGCAGCCAGCGTTTCACGCGTGCCGCCATTCGCTGGGCGGTTGAGCATAAACGTAAAAAGATCACCCTGGTGCACAAGGGCAATATTATGAAATACACCGAAGGCGCTTTTCTGCAGTGGTCTTACGATGTGGCGGAAAAGGAATTTGCCGATGTCTGCTCCACACAGCGGCAGATTAAACAGATCCAAAAGGAAGAAGGAATTGCGCGGGCGGAAGAGGAAAAAAAATTGGCAGTCGAGGGCGGGAAGATCATGGTCAACGACCTCATTGCGGATGTGGCTTTTGAACAGGCCATTCTGCAGCCCCAGTCCTTCGATGTGGTGGTGACCACCAACCTAAACGGTGATTATCTTTCGGATGCCTTTGCTGCCCTGGCGGGCGGGGTGGGCATCTCTCCTGGCGCCAACCTCAACCCTGAACTGGGTCTGGGTGTTTTTGAAGCCAATCACGGTTCGGCGGATGAACTGGCTGGAAAGAACTGTGCCAATCCCTGCTCGCTGATCCTTTCAGGGGCAATGCTGCTGGATTTCATCCACTGGGAGGAAGCTGCTTCTTTAGTACGTCTTGCGCTGGAAAGCACGATCACAAAAAAACTGGTCACCTTTGATCTGGCCCGGCTGATCCCGGATGCCAGTGTCGTGGGTACCCGTGAATTCGGCCAGCATGTCATTGATTCCATGTAAGCATATTTCAATTCAGGAATGTTTATGATCCACGACCTGTTTCAAACTGTCAGAGAACTGCATGTTGGCGAGGAGGTTTACCGCTATTACAACCTTCATGCGCTCGCCGATCAGGGGTTTGCAGGTATGGAAAAACTCCCTTATTCCTACCGCATCCTGCTGGAAGGGCTGCTGCGCCACCAGGGGCAGGCAGGATATTCAGAAAAAGCAGTAAATCAATTGGCTTCCTGGAATCCTGGGGATGGTTTTCCACCTATCCCGTTTCTGCCCGCGCGAGTCTTGTTGCAGGATTTTACCGGCATCCCGGTATTGAATGACCTCACCAGTTTCCGCGCTGCCTTGCAGAGGATGGGACTGGATCCTAGCCGGGTGGATCTGAAGATTCCCTGCGATCTCGTGGTGGACCATTCTTTGCAGGTGGACGAATCTGGCTGTGAACGGGCTCAAAAGGTTAACGAAGAGCTGGAATTCCGTCGCAATCGCGAAAGGTACCAATTCTTGCGCTGGTGCCAGGGTGCATATCGCAACCTCCGGATCATTCCGCCCGGAAGCGGCATCATTCATCAAATCAACCTGGAATATCTGGCGACCGTTGTGGCTTCAGGTCTGGATGAGGATGGCTTCTCATGGGCTTTTCCGGATACCGTGCTGGGTAGCGATTCGCATACCACCATGGTCAACGGGCTGGGCGTGCTGGGCTGGGGCGTGGGCGGCATTGAAGCCATTTCTGCTCTGTTGGGTGTGGCCAGCGAGATCGCCCTGCCGGAAGTGATCGGGTTAAAAATAAGCGGCAACCTGCCGCAGGGGCTTACCCCCACTGGTCTGACCCTTCACCTCACCAGCATTCTGCGTAAGACTGGCGTTGTGGGCAAGATCATCGAAGTTTTTGGACCGGCGCTCAAACTCCTCAGTGCTGAAGATCGATGCATGATCGCCAACATGACCCCTGAAAGCGGAGCGACCGCCACCTATTTCCCGGTGGATGACCTCACTCTGGATTATCTGCGCCTGACCGGGCGCGATGAAAAGCAGGTGCGCCTGGTGGAGGCTTACTGCAAGCAACAGGGCTTGTTTCGGTCTGAGGCCGATAGACCTGTGGAATATGCGCAGGTTGTGGAAGTGGACCTCAGTCAATTGTCACCCGTGATCGCCGGACCTAAAAGGCCGTTTGACCTGATCCCTGTTTCTGATATGCGTAAGAATATTTCAGCGTTACTTTCTTCATTTAAAGAAAAGAACGATTTGACTGAAAAAAAGAAAACAGACCCTGGTTACGTGACCGTTCAGTTGAACGATGAGGAAGTAAAAATTCCCCAGGGGGCAGTGGTGCTGGCAGCGATCACTTCCTGCACCAACACATCCAACCCGGCAGGTTTGTTAGGCGCCGGACTTTTGGCTAAAAAAGCAGTTGAAATAGGGTTGAGTGTACCGCCCTGGGTAAAGACCAGCCTGGCGCCGGGCTCAAGGGTGGTGACCGATTATTTACAACAGGCTGGGCTTCTTCCTTATCTTGAGAAACTGGGTTTCAACATAGTCGGGTATGGATGCACCACCTGTATTGGCAATTCAGGTCCTCTGTCCGATGTGATCGTAAATGCAGTTGAGCAGGAAGGGTTGTATTCGTGTGCGGTGCTTTCAGGTAACCGTAATTTTGAGGGGCGCATCCACCGTAGTGTTAAAGCCAGCTTTTTAGCATCGCCCCTCATGGTGATCGCTTGTGCCCTGGCGGGGCGCATGGATTTTGATTTTTCCAGCCAGCCTCTTGGGCATGGCTTGAATGGGAAAGAAATATTTCTGGCAGACATTTGGCCCAATTCTGAGGAGATCAAGGCCGCAATCCAGACTTTTATCCATCCCGAAATTTTCAAGGAGAATTACCGCGATATTCTTACTCGCAACGCGCAGTGGAATACTCTGAAGTGCCCGGAAGGGATCACTTACCCCTGGCAGGCGCAATCGGTTTATTTGCGGGAACCACCCTTCCTTGTGAAGACACTATCCCGCGATTCATTCCATGATATCAAGGATGCGCGCGTTCTGGCGTTCTTCCAGGATTCAATTACCACCGACCATATTTCTCCGGCAGGTGAGATCGAACCCGCCAGTCCAGCCTGGAATTACTTACTAAAAGAAGGAGTGGAGCCCCGGGACATCAATTCTTATGGCGCTTACCGGGCCAATCACGAGGTCATGCGGCGCGGCACGTTTGCCAATCCCATGCTGAACAATTTATTGTCGAGCGGAAAGAATGGCGGATATACCCAACGGTTCCCTAGTGGTGAGGTGGTGCCCATTTTCGAAGCTGCTAAACGTTATGAACGGGATAAAACCGCACTCATCATTCTGGCAGGAAAGAATTACGGCACTGGCTCCAGTCGTGATTGGGCGGCTAAAGGGCCGGCTCTGCTGGGCGTGAAAGCAATCCTGGCGCAGTCATTCGAGCGCATCCACCGCGCCAACCTGGTGATGATGGGTATCCTCCCTGTGCAATTCCTTGAAGGTGAAAGCGCACAGTTGCTGGGATTGAGCGGAAAGGAAACATATACCATAACGGACATCAATGCTCTGCAGGGAGCGGGGCAGAAATTGCATGTTGTGGTCAGGATGGAAAATGGGGAATGCCGGGAATTTACGACCCTCTGCCGTATTGATACGCAGTTGGAATTGGAATACTATCGCAAAGGTGGGATATTGCCATTCATTCTGGATAGGATTACAAACGATGAATAGCGATTAATCATAGAGGTGTTTTCCAAAAAAGTATATATCTTTATGTAAGATAAGTATTTATATTGTCAGAGGTGGAAATGATTAATGAGGTTATAAAATGAAAAAATCACAGGCAAGTATTACATCAGAAGGAATCGCTATCGCCAGGGTTCTTGAATTTGAGAAACCGGAAGAACAAAGGATCTGCAACGATCGATTCGCCAGGCAGTTGATCAGCCCGGGCTTCTATATTTTAGGAAAACTCTTCGCCGGTTACGGGGAACGGAGAGGTCCCGGGGTGATCGGATTCCTGGTTGCTCGCTGCCGTTACATGGACGATTATCTGCAGCAGTGCCTGGATTCCGGCATTCAGCAGCTGGTCATTATGGGAGCGGGATTGGATTCGCGTGCTTACCGCTTTGAAAAACTAAAAGGAAATGTGAAAGTATTCGAAGTGGATCATCCAGCTACCCAGATGGTAAAGATGAAAAAACTTGGAAAAATATTTGGAACTATCCCGGAACATGTCACCTTTGTTCCAATTGATTTTAATGAAGAAACACTTCAAAAGCTTTTCGATTTTGGATATCGCCGGGAGTTAAAAACCTTGTTTATCTGGGAGGGAGTTGTTCATTATCTTACTGCACAGGCGGTGGACCAAACCCTAGAATTTGTGGTGAAGAACTCGGTATCCGGAAGTAAGATCATTTTTGATTATCTGTTTGCTTCTGCACTGAACACTGCCCAAAAACATGGGGAGATCGAGCGAATGCAGCGGGTGAGAAAATTTACCGGGGAAGGTCTGACTTTTGGGATTGAAGAAGGGCAGGTGGAAAAATTCCTCCAAGAACGCGGTTTCATTCAAATTCAGAATTTGACCAGCGCGGACCTTAAGAAAGCATATTTCACTGGAGTAAATCAGACCAGAGCTGTGGCGCCCATCTATGCAATTGCCCATGCATCGGTAAAATAGAGGATTGGATATACTCGGGAATGTCTTTTTCTTGTAAAAAAACTTAATCATTGCAGGAGAAAAAGAATGATCGAAATAGGGTTAAAAGTTTGCCCTCATTGCGCCAGTGAGAATATTTTTAAAAATAATGCGTCAGAGCCAAAAATATGCGGCTTTTGTGGGGAGAAATTTGAAAATGTACCACAAGGTTCTGTTCAAAAAAGATATTTGTTAATCACAGGGGTAGTTTTTGGGATCATTCTGTTTATCGCTGCTATCAGTTATATAGTGATAGACAATTTAAAAGTGGAGAACAATGTTTCACTTATAGTCGCTCCATCAAATTCACCTGAATTGGCAACCTCTGATGCAATTAAATGGGACCAGGCGAAAAACTATATTGGTGAAAGCAAAACGGTTTGCGGTCCAGTGGTGAGCACAAAATATGCATCCTCAATTCAAGGAGAACCCACTTACCTGGATCTTGGCACTAAAAATCCTGATCCGGCCAGATTAACAGTAATCATATGGGGAGATCAGCGTACCACCTTCTCTTTTAAACCTGAAGAATACTATTTACGAAAAAATATTTGCGTGTCTGGCTTGATAGTGGATTACAAAGGAACAACGGAAATTGAGATCAAAACCCCTTCCCAAATCACAATTCAATAGGAATTTTGGTTTTATTTCAGTTTTGCTGATTTCTTATTTGCTTATTTTAATTGCAGGAATTGTATTGGGCGGATTGATCCAACGAAAAGCAGCCATAAATATTAACGGCTCTGCTAATTGTCAGGAAAAAGGGATTGTTGACACTGTGATTGATGGAGACACCATAACCCTGAAAGATGGCCGGACGATCAGATACCTGGGGATTAACACACCTGAGACAAATCATCTCACCAAAGGGTTGGAATGTTTTGGAGCGGAAGCAACAATTAGAAATACAGAATTGGTGAGTGGAAAAGAAATCACTCTGCAATGTGGAAACGAGGATATTGACGAGTATGGCCGCTATCTCAGGTATGTGTACGTGGATGAAATTTTTATCAATGCCGAATTGGTCGAGGAGGGTTTTGCGGTGGCATTTCCTTTCGGCCAGACAGAAAAATTTGACCAGATTTTTGTGCAGCTGGAAAACTACAGCAGGCTGCAAGACAAGGGGATGTGGAAAGCGTGCGTGGTGAATAAGTAAGGTTACAAAGCATTTTCTCTTTTTCCTTTTTGTGCCAATATTAGTCGCAAATTTGAAATGTTGCATCAGGGATAAAGCATCCTGGTGTCCATCGAAGAAATCTATTTTTCTTCCTAATATATAATTATTCAGAGGTATGTTCTAACAATTCTGCTGATGAGTTTTAGGAAAACCAGGTGCAATCCCTTTATCTACCCCATCTCTCCAGCAACCTTTAAAGATAATCCGATATGAATCTAACCTTGAAGTCCGCCCCTTTTTTCGTTAGTGCCATCCTCGCACTGGGTGTGGCAGCCCTGATCTGGAGACACCGTAAAAGCTCCATGGGGAAAGCTTTGATCTTAATGATGCTGGCTGATATTGTCTGGGCAACCTTTGCCGGCATCAATGCGAATAGCACCTCCTTATATGCTAATCGGTTGTGGACGATCATATCGTATCCCGGGGTGCTTTGTGTGCCGGTCTTTTTCTTCATATTTGTAGTCACCTTTACCGGCCACGAAGATTGGTTGTCACGGCGGAATTTGGTTTTATTGTGGGTGATCCCGGTTGTTACAATGCTGCTTGTGGTGACCAATGAATGGCATCACCTCCACTGGAGTTTCCTGACCCCCGATCCGTTATTGGGTGAATCACTAATCCATTATGGTTATGGCCCCTGGTATTATGTGATGGTTATCTACATGTATGGCTTGGTCCTGATCGCTTCCCTGTTGCTATTGGAAGTTGCCTTTAAATACCGCAATGATTTTAGACTCCAAGCTCTGGCAATCCTAATTGGAGTCCCCCTGCCATGGACGGGCAGTATTCTATATATTTTTGGCCTCAGCCCCTGGCCTGGGCTGGACCATACACCCGTCTTTTTCTCTGTTACTGGATTAATCTTGTCTTTGGCCGTTTTCCGCTTCCAGCTTCTTGAACTTATGCCTGTAGCGCGCGACCTCATCGTGGAAGGTCTCCAGGACGGTATCGTAGTAATGGATGCCCAGGGACGTATTGTGGATATTAACCCGGCCGCAAGCATTCTTTTAAACATATCCGACCGCAGCCGGGTGGGACAACTGGGTGTTGACCTAATACCCCAGATCAAACTCTTGCAAGAATCCCCTGTAATGGAGTTTGAATTTGCAGTGGGATCCAGCCAGCCCCCTTGGTTGGAATATCAACTAAGCCCATTGCCGGGGCGCAAAGGACGTATGGTTGGTAACATTCTTACAGTACGTAATATAACCGAACGCAAACAAATGGAACTGGCTTTCAGCGATGAGACCCAGCGCCTACTTATGGAGACTGAACAGCGTAACTCTGAATTGCAGATCATCAACAGTATCCAGCAAGGGCTGGCTGCCATGTTGGATTTCCAGAACGTGATAGATCTGGTCGGTGATAAATTGAGGGAAGTCTTCCATACACCTGATCTGGGTATCACCTGGTACGATGAAAAAGCCAATCTGGTCCATTATCTGTATTTCTATGATCGTGGTAATCGGGTTACATTTCCATCTAGGCCGCCAGTTCCTGGTGGAATATTTGAGACTGAAGTCAAAACCCACAAACCGGTTGTTTGGAATACGGAAACTGATTATATAAAAGCTAATGCAGAGACTCTCGCTGGCTCCATCCAAAGCAAATCACTGGTTTCAGTACCTATCATCAGTAATGATCATGTGCTTGGCGATATATCTCTGGAAAATTATGAGCGTGAGAATGCTTTTGGTGAATCTGAATTGCGTCTGTTGACCACCATCGCCGCCTCGCTTGGAGCTGCCCTGGAGAATGCCCACCTTTTTGCAGAAACCCAGCGACTTCTCAAGGAAACCGAACAGCGCGCTGCAGAGCTTGCCATAGTGAATACCGTATCAAGAGAATTGCCAAGTGAATTAGGCGCAGGTCATTTAATTAATCTGGTTGGAGAACAGGTGCGTAATGTATTTAAAGCCGATATTGCTTATGTAGCATTATTGGATGAATCCGGCCAAACGATAAATTTCCCGTACACATATGGTGAAGAGTCGACACCCATCCGCAAGGGAGAGGGGTTAACTGGCAGGATTATCCAAACCGGGAAACCGCTGTTGATTAATCAAAATCTGGATCACCAGGCGGAGGAACTTGATGTTGCAATTGGCAATCGAACCAGATCTTACCTTGGTGTTCCGATTTTTGTCAGCGGCAAGCCTGTTGGCGTCATCAGTGTACAAAATTCTGAACGGGAAGATATGTTCAACATTAATGATGAACATTTGCTTAATACTTTGGCTGCCAATATTGGTACAACCTTGCACAAGGCACGCCTTTTTGATGAAGCCAAGCAAGCGCGTGCCGCTGCAGAACAAGCCAATCAAGCCAAGAGCACCTTTCTCGCCAATATGAGTCATGAACTGCGCACCCCGCTGAATGCCATCATTGGTTTCACCCGTATCGTCAAGCGCAAAGCGGATGGTTTGCTTCCTGAAAAACAAATCGAAAACCTCAATAAAGTTCTTGCCAGCTCGGAGCATTTGCTTAATTTGATCAATACAGTATTGGATATCGCTAAAATTGAAGCTGGTCGCATGGATGTATTAAGTGCCAACTTCCGGATCAATGCGCTGATAGATCTTTGCATTAATACGGCTCAACCTCTTCTTAAACCCGGGGTGGTCCTTGAAAAAAAAGAGGATGAGAGCATCACCACCATCCATTCCGACCAGGAAAAGATTAAGCAAATCATTCTCAATCTCTTGAGCAACGCTGCCAAGTTTACTCAAGAAGGAAAAATCACCCTGTCCGATAGCAAAGATGGGGACAACCTGTGCATTTCTGTTACCGATACAGGAATTGGCATAAGTCAGGAAGCTATCTCGCGTATTTTTAAGGAATTCCAGCAGGCCGATTCAAGCACAACTCGTCAATATGGCGGCACAGGACTGGGGCTTTCCATCAGCCGCAATCTGGCACATTTGCTCGGTGGGGAATTGACCGTAGAAAGTGAACTGGGTAAAGGTTCTACTTTCACCCTCAAGATTCCAATCCAGTATAAAAGTAAACTTGTTCAAGGTTTGGATGCTTCACTTCAGTCCGCCGCAGACCAGCAATCTTCCCCCACTCCAATGATTGACCAGCATCCTGATCCTGATTCAGAAATAAAGTGCATCCTAGTAATTGATAATGACCCTGATGCGGTCTATCTCTTGCAGGAGAACCTGAACCAGCAGGATTTCAAGATTATCGGTGCACAGACCGGAAAGAAAGGTTTGCAGGTTGCTCGCAAGGAACATCCGCGAGCCATTCTGCTTGATATTCTCATGCCCGATATCGATGGTTGGCAGATCCTGCATGACCTGAAAGAAGATCCTTCTACAACAGATATTCCCGTAATCCTGCTCACCATAGTAGATAAAAAAGCGCTGGGCTTCCAACTTGGTGCGGCAGCGTATCTGCTAAAGCCGCTTGATCCAGTAGTAGTCAAGGAGGCGCTCTATCGGGTTTTTGGCACAGAGATCTCTCCAAAAAAACATCTTCTGCTTATGGATGATGATCCCAACATCGCAGATATGCTGCGCCAATTTCTGCCACAATCGGAATTTGAGTTGGATTCAGCCCTCGATGGTGTGGCCGGTCTTCAAGCAGTGGCCACAAAACGCCCTGACCTCATTTTATTGGATATTATGATGCCGCGTCTGGATGGTTTCGGTGTCATTGAGAACCTGCGCTCCAATCCACATACGCGGAATCTGCCCATTATTGTCATCAGCGTAAAAGATTTATCACCCGCAGAAACCAACAAGCTGAAAAAAACAGTTGCTCTTGTCATGAAAAAGCAGGGTTTTCAGGGGGAGAAGCTGGTGGATGAAATTAATAGTATATTGAAGAAATAATCATATTCCAGTTTATGTAATCGACCTAAAAAGAGGTGTAATTGAAAACCATTCTGATTGTCGAAGACACTGATCTCAATATTGATCTGCTTACCCAGATCCTTGAGGACGAGTACAACATTATTATCGCAAAGGATGGCGTCGAGGGGGTGTCCATGACCGAAAAGAATAAGCCGGATTTGGTTCTTATGGATATTTCGTTACCAATTATGGATGGTTACGAAGCCACGCGGATTATTCGAAAATATTTTCAATTCATGCCCATCTTTGGATTATCTGCGCACGCGATGCAGGGTGATGCTGAAAAAGCCAAAGCTGCGGGATGCAACGAGTACCTGACCAAACCTGTGGATGAAGTGCTTTTGCTTAAAAAAATAAATGAGTATTTAGATTAATCAAAATATGACCGGCCAAAAAATCCTCATCGTGGATGATGAACCCTTCAATGTCGATTATCTTGAACAGGAACTTGAAGAATCCGACTGTACAATAATCTCGGCTGTTAATGGACAAGAAGCGCTCGAAAAAGTGAGATCTGAGTCTCCTGATCTGATTTTGCTGGATATTATGATGCCGGTCATGGATGGTTTTGAAGTTCTTTCACGTCTGAAAGCAGATCCAGCCACCCGTGACATTCCCGTTATTGTGATTTCTGCCAACAATGATGTGCGAAGTGTGGTGAAAGGCATCCAGTTGGGTGCTGAGGATTACCTTTCCAAACCATTTGAACCAACCTTGCTGCATGCCAGAATCAGCACCAGTCTGGAAAAGAAACGTTTGCATGATCTGGAACAGCTTTACTTGAAAGGGTTGGAACGCGAATTCGAAATTGCCCGCGAGATCCAGATGAGCTTTCTTCCCTCTGAATTGCCAAATATCGATGGATGGAAAATCGCTGCATATTTTAAAGCCGCACGGGAAGTTGCGGGAGATTTCTACGATTCCTTCATACTCCCTGATGGGAACTTGGTCTGTGTAATTGGGGATGTGTGTGGAAAAGGGGTTGGCGCAGCATTATTCATGACCTTGTTTCGCAGCCTGATCCGGGCGACAGCTACCAGTGATTTATCTTGCAGTGGAAAGAATTTAAAAACCTTCACTCCTACTGAGCGTTTGCATCGTGTCATTTCCTTTACCAATCAATACATCACCGAAACACATGAAGATGCAAAATTTGCAACAGTATTTATTGGTTTATTCGACCTTAAAAGCGGAATTCTGACTTACATTAACTGTGGAAATGAACCACCACTCTTATTGGGCAAGGGCGGAAAAGTAACCGCTCTCCCGCCAACCGGACCGGTGGTTGGGGTGATGCCGGAAGCTGTTTTTTCTGTTAAAGAAATCGCGATGGAAAAAAATGATCTTCTATTGGTCTATACAGATGGCATTCCGGATGCTCTCAATAAGGATGGAAACTCTTTCGGCAATGAACGCTTGATGAAATTCTTAAGTGAAGAAAATTCATCTCATGAAAACCTTCTAAAAAACATCGTAGGACAACTGGATCAATTCATTGGGGACACAGCCCAGTTCGATGATATTACAATGATGGCGATAAGAAGGAACCTGTAGTTCAATCCTATTAAAAAAATGTTCAGTTTCCATTTTCAAATGACACACCCTGAAGCCCTTCATATGAATGAAGGTCGGATGTCCTCATTCCGAGGTTGCATCGTACAACCATCGGGACAAGGAAGAATAGTCTAATTTATATACCTATTTTTTTCTATTAGATATAGAATGAAAATTATAATTAAAATATGAGGAATAATGAATACCTAACCCGCAGAAAGTTTCTGCGCATTATAGGTTTTGGAATTCTTGCAGGTTCTTTGACTGCATGTCACCTTGTTGAATCTTCAGATGGTTCTAAAGCAACAGCATCGCCCCAAGGAGAATTAGGCATTATTAAGAAAACTGGAAATGATGAAATTCAATTAAAATCCTCTGTTACCCTTACACCGAAATCTAAAGACATTGCACTTCCTTCTTATAAACATATCACCGACCAGAAGAAAATTGATTTTTTAACTGCACACGAGATAACGGGGGGGGATTCAAACCGCAAAGTGGTGATGATGACATATGACGATAATGCCAAATTTTCGCAAGTGGAGACCATCCTAAAAGCTTTCCGCAAATACCCCAATACAAAAGCCACGTTCTTTTTTGAAGGACAAAAAATAAATCTCTCATCAAAAGCAGTAAAAGCGATTATTGCAGATGGACACACGCTTGGCTGCCATGGCTGGGATCATTTAGCTCTCTATAGTAAACTCACGGATAGCCAAATTGACAAAAGCATTGAGCGTTGTTTTGAAGCCATCGATTTAATTATCCCGGGGTTTCGTTTCCAATTTATCCGTTTTCCTTACGGTGATAGTGTTGGCTCCCCTCGCGTATTACGTATTGCAGCTCGATGGGGGATGCAGCATGTTTATTGGACAATGGGCAGTAATGGTAATAGTAAAGATACTTTCAATATAGTGACAAAGAACGCAAAACCAGGTGCAATAGTTCTTTCTCATATGTTTCGTTATTATGACTATACAGATGCTGAAATAATTGTGGATTCATTAATTAACCAAGGATATTCACTGGAATCAGTATCAACTGGAAGGAAACAAGAAGATATTTATTCAGGGTAATTATCTGATGATATGCTGTATTTTTATCTAACGACCTAATCTATTAACGAGTGTCTCAATCATTGTCCTTTGATTTCCCAAAAATAAGATTAATATTAATTCCTAAGAATAATAACTCCATAGAAATTATGGAGTCTTTTTAAAATTGTGACGCACCAAGGAGTTACCTGCACTCCTATAGTGTAAACAAATTTGACCAAAGGGAGTCCCGCAAAGAGGGAAACCTGTTGATTACCATTGAAGAATATGACGCACCAGGGGGTTGAATCCTGAACCTACTGATTAAGAGTTAGTATATCAAGCTGTCCACAGCGTGCATAGAGAGCATTGTGTCCATACAGTGCACAAAAATCGGCTGATTTTGTCCATATTTGCATAGTGTGCACCCGGTATCACCGGTGTTGCACCCGAATTGCACCCGAAACAGGGGAGGCGACTAATAATTTCTGTACCTCGAGAACATGTCTTTACGAAAGATTTTATTTATCGACAATCGTTATCGTATGTCCATAAATTTTAATTAGGAATTTTTTCTTCGTGGTGAGTAAGAGAGTTGCATCATTTTTTTCGGGGCAACTTGTCATTGCTCAATATACTTGAGAGACGATGCAGGTATTTCGAGAAGTTGCCACCTTCATTTGGGTAACTTTATTTTCAAAACTGGCGCGCAAGTCAATAAAGTAAGCCCCATTCTCAGGGCATTTATACCGGCTGATTGTTAATGAGGTTTGGATAATAAATCTCTAACTGTGAAACCCTACATTTTTCTCTGGTACTTCCAAATTTGTCTTGATTAGTTAAAATTATTGTTTTTCTGATAAAATCCATTTAATTAAATTTGACTCACAATAAATTTCAACCCTTTAGCCATGGGCTGGCATGATCTACTAATTGGAGGGATACAACTTCTTAATCCTGTATCATTCTGAAGCGATTATTAAGAAAGGAGCATATATTATGCGTTTTAATAAGTCGTTATTATGGGTAGGATTGGTAACGTATTTAATACTGACAGGCTGTAATTTGACATTCACATCTGATACGGCACGCCTACCATCCAGTGCGAATCCACCGACTGCTATCATTATTGACCCTCCACATACTTCATCCAACACCGCTGCTCCTAAATCCAGTAATACTCCAAAGCAAATCGGCATATGGGGGCGGTTGGCCAACCTTGGATTCGAGAACGAGCGCATCAAGACCAGCCTGTTCTTCGCCGGACAATCCCGGGATGGTTCCTCCCGCTATGGATGCTCTGTGGCTTCCAATCTGGATCTGTATACGGTCCATCCCAGTGATTCCCGCAATATGACCTGGTCGGAAAGTGACAAGAATCGGAATTTCGTAATTGACCAGATGGTTTCTGCTGGATTAAACGTCGTGAGTATGTCCTCCTGGGGTGAGGATTTCCTTGCTTGCGATGCGAGTTGGGTGCCCTCTGCGCCCATGCAGACTGCTCCGGGCTCGCATGATGAGCTCTTCACGGCTGCGGTTGGCAAACACCTATTGATAATACCTTTCATTGAATCTCGCGCAGACTGGGCTTTCAGGGATGAATTTCCTTACTGGAGCGATGGCAACCTTGCCCCCGGTACTAAAAGTCAGATAATCAATCTAATCGACCGATTTCTCAAGAATCCAGCCCATCCAGAGTGGGCGGATAGCTGGGCTCAGGTTTATGACCGTAATAATGAGCCTCGCTATGCTGTGACGATCATCCATGCCTCTTCCAACCGACTGAAAGCCGGCGATCATAGGGCTTTCGCAGCTGGTTTCGATCTGCTGGCCGATACAATCTACCAAGCCACAAATGTCAGGATCGGATTCTTCATCGATACTCTGCCTCCAAATTCAAATGCACCAGGTAAATTCAAGCCCAGCCCTGAAAAGACCGGTTCTGTGCTCATCCAGACGAATGCCATTCTCGGGATTCAATCATTCATCCCTGAGATTTGGGTTTCCGGTTCACCCAGCGAATCGCAATTGATACGCTGGAAGAAGGATTATTCCCGCCGTTGGTTAGAAACAGGCATCCCATTCCTGATGGATATCTCGCCGGGATATGATGCCAGCATTGTATTTCCAGCATCAATTCGTTATGGCTTTTCAAAAAATTGGGAGGATGCATTAACTGGCATGGTGATGGATTATGGTGAAGATGGATTAACTTTCAATTCCTGGAATGGTTATACAGAAAGCATGGCCGTGGTACCATCTCAAGAATACGATAATCGATATTATCGTTGGTTGCAGGCATCATGCAAGTTGGTGGATAGTAAGTAATGAGTGTATGAGCTCTTGCTGCAAAGTAATACCCCAGGCAGATATCCAACAGGAGTTTTACTAGACAAAATATTCCACACATTTTTGTGTATAAGCATCCATTTTGGGATTCTCCAAAGTATTATTTAGAACTGATTCCCCATGCTACCTTTATAGCGTCTTTCCCAAGGATATATAAAGTTACTCGGTATTTTGAGTAACGTATCAAGGGGTTGAACCCTAAACCTATTGAACATGAGTCAGTTGCTAACGGCGTCCATAGAGTCCGCATAGTAGTACTGCTTCTATATAGTACACAAAATTAGAGTAAAACAATCCACTGCGTCCAAAGTCACTATACAGTATCACCGTTATTGCACCTATAACAGGGAGGGCGACTCCTTCAATCTAATTTTAAATAATTCATCGCATCCAAGTCAGTTTTTCAGTGAATTAAAGAGTGAATGATGATGCCAATAACCTTTAAAGATACACAATATCTCGATTCTAAAGGGATATATGCATTATGCGAAAGGTAAATTCGGCAGATAATTGATCATCAAGCAATCCGAGAAGGCTATTGGCGGAAATATTCAAATACTACCGAAGGAGTTAATTCATGGATGAGCAGGAATTGCTTCACAAGATCAGTGTTGAAACAGATGTCAATATTGAACTTTTAAAGGATTTGATCCACGACGAAAAGTTTCTGGCGTTGATCAAAACCGGAAAAATTACCGACGCCACCTTGCTGGTTCACTCGAAACAAACCAGACTGGGATTGGGGAAGGCAAAAATGATTGTAGAAGCTTTTTCGGCAGCATTGAAATAGGATAAGTTGGGGTATTGTAAACCTGTTTGGTGATTCAACTCTACAGGCTACATGCAAGCAACTGATGTTGTTGGAAAAATTCGGGATTAAATTGGCACAGCAGTCTCAAGTGGAAAACAGGGATGATTCCTCCAGGAGCATGGAAATGGGTGGGTAGAGCCCAGCGTCGGGACCTATCTTCGGAAAGATAACCGAAATCTAACTAGCAGATAACAATTCTTATCATAATTGCATGACAGGTGATCATTTACGAGGAGGTGAACCCATCCATAAGACGTTCCTTCTTATCATCGTCGTCATCCTCAAATCAGTGCAGCATTCTGCGGGGGTATGCCAACCATCAGCCCAAAATTTGTGACGCCGCGTATTCTCCCGTCCATGTCGCAGTTGACCATTCGCCCAAGCGGTGCTGAGCACCGAACCATAACCCCCTGAAGCTTCTCCCGAGTGTGCCCCCGACAGGATTTGAACCTCTGACTTCTTGCCTCCCATTTATTAGCAGGCCTGTCCACAGCGTATCACAACTTACTTAAAATCAAAAAATTTTGTCCACAAAGAAAATATTGTTAAATCGATATTATTGTGGTTACAACTGAGTCGCACCAGACTTGCACTTGGGAAGGCGGCTTGTAGTTTACACGAGTAAAGAAATCTGAAACCCATTGCTTTCCAGCCTGAGTACTTGCTATAATGAAATAAATATTATTGTAGTCAATCAAAAGAAAAGGAAAAAACAGATGAAAACCACATCATTCTGGATTTCCATCATGCTCGTGGTTGTTCTGGCCGCCTGCCAGTCTGCAAGCATTTCTACGTCGACTACAGCCTCTGCAAAGGATCCAACTACCAAACCTTCCCCCGCAGTCGAGGAAGGCACTGATAGCAAACCGCTGGCCGTATCTATCACACTGGGTAACCAAAACATTAACAAAGGAATCACCCAGGATACCGGCGGAGACGTGGATACCATCGCAGTCCAAGTTGCTGGAGGGAAGGCACGCAAGAGCGGTAACGGTACCGCGCTGGCAGCTACTGACGGGAACGGCGTGCCGGATTCGTTTTTTCAATTCAACGTGGATGATGATCAGATGTTTGCCGGTTCACCCACCAAGCATGTGCGGGTGGAGGTGGATTACCTGGATCAGGGCAAGGATACCTTTTCGCTCGAGTACGATGCCAGTCCAAGTTCAACATCCAAAGGGATCTTCTCAGGCGGCGGGGCGGTAGTCAAAACCGGCAGCGGGAAAATCAGGATGGCGATCTTCAATCTTTGTAATGCCCATTTTGCCAATCGGGATAATGGGGCTGATTTCCGGATAAGCGATAACATGGATGGGGCTGAGATCATCCGCGAGGTGCGGGTGATCGGAATGAAATCTGGTTCAGCTGCCACCATCCAGGTGGACGATTTTGGCGCCAACCCGATGGATGGATTGTCCGATAGCGATGCCATCCAGCAAGCCCTCGACTCGAGCTGCAGCGGAGATACGATCGTCTTCACTTCGGGTGTGAACACCAGCGGGTATCAGGGCTATCGGGTGGATAAGACCCTCTTCCTGACCGGTATGTCGGCCAAGCATGACCTGACGTTTACATCGTCCGATCCAAACAACCATGCCCTGCTGCGCGCAACCAAGGATCTGAAGGGGTATGTGGTTCGCCTGTATGCGCGTTCCCGTTTTGGCTCCCGCCAGGATATTTATAATATTGATTTTGGGTACATTGATGTTGATGGTGGGCGGGATGTGCGGGTTTGCATGGGTCGGGACCAGGTCGCTAATGGGGTAGGTGATAATTGGGGATCCTGGCTGCCTGAGTGTGATTTGTATGATGATCCGTATTGTTCACCTGGGAATATCGCCTTTGATGATGGCTATAGCGGAATAGTGGTGCACGACTTTATAAGCCAGCAAGGAGAGTGCGGTTCCGCACTTGCATTCTTTGTGGGGAATGGAACCAATAATGTCATTAATAATGTGACCATCGATACCGCTGGAGACCACGTGCACGCCAGCGGGTGCGCCAATACCGATAACGACGGCGACGATGGTGCCTGGTCAGACGGGATAACCGCGAAGGGGAATAACGTCCATATCACCAACAACACCATCATCAACCCTTCGGATGTCGGGATCGTAACCTTTGGTGGTAAGGATTCCATCATCGCGAATAACATTGTTAAGATTGCCTCAGGGAATTACGGGGCTTTTGCAGCCATCGCCATCCATCCATGGGACATAGCCAATGCTTCCGGAGTTCAGATCACCGGGAACGTCATTATCAATGAGGGTGACAGCCGCTGTGGTGGATTGCATACGGGGATCAATATTGGAGGACATATGTGGGGAGGCGCTTGCGTGAAAGATCCCGTACCAGGAACTTATGGAAATACGCCTTGTTCTAGCAACCCGAATCCTGATCAGGCCGGACCGTGCACAGGTGATAATTGCCAGCTCTGGCTGCTGTTGCCTGAAGGGCAGACCTTCACATTAAAAAACAACACGGTTACAGGCGCTCACGTAAACTACTTAATCGAGGGTTTCATCATCAAAGGCCAATTCATCGATGAGAACAACGTCAGCCTATCACCTCGTCAATCCGATTGGTATGATGCCCACTTCGGATGCAACGGCATCACCTGGGGGCAATTGGATAAAGTAGCTCGGCACCCCGTACTTCCCGGTTATACTGGTCTGACAATTCACTGCGAACGCTAAGGTTTGAAGGCGATTCCATGGATTGATTATCTTGCATCCAATGCTTTTTTTGGGTTTGATTTCTGACATATTACGTTTTAGATAACCCTCCGGGGATTTGTCTGCCCTGACGGCCAAGCAAGAGAAAGCCTCCCGGGTCATGGTGCAGTCATCCATCCCACTTTATCAATCGATCGACAGGTAATGAAATATACAGAAAAAATTTCCTGGCGCAATGCGAAAAGTCTAAAATTATTACTGAAATCAGGGTAAAACCCCTAGATTTGGCCAAAAATAGTGAAAAAATCCTTGAAAACTATGGGATTTGTTGGAATTTTGACGCACCCCGAAGCCCTTCGTATCAGTGAAGGGTGGAGGTCCTTGTCCTGAGGTTGCATCGTGCAACCATCGGGACAAGGAAGAATAGTTTAATTTTGATTCCTATCTTTTACTTCTAGACAACTTGTGAATTTTAATAAATTGTGACGCACCAGGGGGTTGAACCCTGAACCTACTGATTAAGAGTCAGTAATCAGCATGTCTAAAGCGTAGTACGGCGTCTATTGTGTCTATACAGTACACAAAAATGGGAGAAAAGTGTCCACAGCGTCCATATTGTCTACACAGTAGTACAGCGATTGCATCCGCGTTACACCAGGGAAGGCGACAAAAAGATTTTCTTAATCCTAACATCAAATGTAACAAATGGGCTGAGATGCATTAAATGCAACACTGCTTCAACCCATGGCAGATACCACTTCTTAATATGAATTTTTGAAGACTAACTTCTGGGCAGCCACATACAATCATTATTAATTTGTTATGCTTAAGAAGCATCTCAAACTGCGTTTACTTCAATGAAATTGGTGTTTTCCCAGACTATTCCTTTGGTTTAAAGGAGGCATAGCTGAAAAAAGCCTGCATAATTCGGGGGTAACTCTGGGGAAATAATTGACACAACCTAAAGATCAGGCGGGCATCTGCTCCAATAATTATGCTGTTGCGCTTTTTTAGCATAGCATGCAATATCTTTTTTACGGTTTTATCTGCGTCCAAGAAAGCGAGTTTGGTGAATAGATCGTGGGAGATTTCCCGCTCATTTTCCGGCAGATTAGGGGCGTTGCGGATCAAGTTAGTTTTGACCCCTCCGGGATGTACCACCATAATATGCACTTTCGAACCCGCCAGCTCCGCCTGCAGCGATTCGGTCAATCCTCTTACCGCTGACTTGCTGATGCTGTAAGCAGAGTGGCCGAACAATCCCACCAATCCAGCCAAACTGGAGACGTTCACGATATAGGCTTCCGGGCGTATCTTGAGGTGTGGCAGAAAAGCGCGAATGCCGTGGATCACACCCCATAAATTTATATTGATTATCTGTTCAATCTGGGCGTTCGTGGTTTCTTCAAAGCTTATTGGCCTGTAACAAATGCCGGCGTTGTTGATCAGCATGTCCACCGTGCCATGAGCTGCCAACACTTCAGCAGAAAATTTTTCCATCTGAGCTTGGTCTGACACATTCACATGATGCAGACTGATACGCTTGCCCTCATCCCTTATCAGCCTTCGGGTTTTATCCAGCTCATCCATGTCCCAGTCACACAATGCCAGATGAGACCCGGCGGCAGCCAACTGTAAAGCAAAGCTTCGCCCAAGGCCAGAACCAGCCCCTGTTATTACTGATATTCTGTCTTGGAATGATTTCATATTACCGAAATTTCACGTCTGATTCTATTTATAAACAGTATATCCCGATATTATTGATTGTTGTGATCGTTTCCACTAAATAATAGTGTGATGCTTTCTATTGTTATCATTTTTGTCAAACATTATCCTAAATTCAGAAATTGGAACTGTTTTTATCGGCCAGATAAAAATTCAAATAACAGGTTGAGACTTAAAAAGGGAGGTTATTAAAAATTACCAATATCTTCGATATTTGAGTGACGCACCAGGGGGTTGAACCCTGAACCTACTGATTAAGAGTCAGTTGTGATTATTACCCTGGTGAATCTACTGACGGGCGCCTGAATCATTGTGCGACGACCCGAGAATCTATGGACTCTATACAAAACCGTCAGTATTATCAGAATTTCACTGGATGTTGTAGACAATTAGGGAAGAGAGTAGAGCTTGATATTCACTCATGAATTCCTGTCGAGCTGCTGAATTAATGTATCGGTAACGGACTTGAAACAATTTTCCATTTGCAATGAACAGTGTCATCAAAGCTTCAACACCCTCATAACTATAATCAAATTGAATGGCTGGATACCCGGCCACTTCAAGCGAAGCGCGATTTCGAGCTAATTGATTTATTAGAGGGTTGGCAGTGAAGTACTGTTCAGCATCAGTGATGCCATCCACTAGCGGTTTCGATAATACCAGAAATTCTGCTCCGCTTTCTAAAATTGGATAACCACTCGAGATTTGGTATTTTGGGCTGGTAAAAGAAACCTCTTCAATTCCCGGTCCGCGAACCACTACTTCCTGCTGCCAACCGACAGGAAACCTCAGGGAATAAATGTACTGCGGGTGGGTAAAGAGCCGGGTGGTTAGGGGAGTTTCACTCGGTTGAAGAGAAAGCGTGGGGACAAAGGTAGGGCTGCTGCAAGCGCCTAATAAAATAATGAGTAAAAATAGAAGTGCAGCTGAGGTGTGATATTTATTCATATAGAACTTCTCTGTCAATTTGAATCGTTTTACCTTTTGATATGTCTACTTGATATCTTATATTTCTCCGACCACATAAATATTTTCCAACTAATTATAATGCGGACGATCCAAGCTACTGACGGACGCCTGATTAAGAGTCAGATGCAAATAGTGAACAGGAGAATCTACTGACGGGCGTCTGATTAAGAGTCAGTTGCTATCAACGTCCACAGCGTCCATACAGTAGTACAGCGTCCATACAGTACACAAAATAAGTGAAAAACCATCCATAGTTTCCACACAGTATCACCGGCGTTGCACCACGGTTGCACCGAAACAGGGAAGGCGACTCATAAACATTTTTGAAATTGAATATATCCTGGACATAAAGATTGATTAGACAAAAATCCATTAAGAATGATTCCAATAACTTCATAAAATAAATCGTGCTATGATAAAAGATAGAGGAGAGAGGATGAAACAGAGGTGGTGGAAAAGCCTGCGCATAAAGATCATTACCTGGTCTTTTATTCCAACTGTCATCATCCTTTCAGCAGTAGCCTGGTTTACCTTTTACTCTTACCAGAAGGTGATAGGCGATCAAGCCATCAAACAGAACCAAGAAATAGTGCAGGACAAAGCAAAACAGGCTCTCAATGCTCTTAATAACAAGATCGTTCCAATAATTCTCCAGGTTTTTCTTGAGATCGATAATCGTCATGATGAGCCGATAGAAGTAAGGGCTGAAAATATCCTCAACCATGCTAATAACCTGGATTACTTTGATGGGGGGATTTTTTTCCTGGATCAGAATGGAAAGGTGTTTAAGACCCACCCCGAGCAACCAGACCTGATCGGCCAAGATTGGTCTGATACGCCGCAATTCCGATTTCTTCAAAAACAGAATAATGCATCCATAGCCACCGATCTGCAAACCATCGAATCATCCGGGAAAAAAATCATTTGCTCAGGTGTTGCGATGATCGGTCAGAAAGGCGACACGGTCGGGGCAGATTATTTCTGTTTTACTGTTTTTCCGGTCACTCAGAACATATACTACCAGATGTTTAATTCAGTGAATATGGGTCCGGATTTTTATTTACTGGATGGCAATCAACGCATCATTTATTCAGAGAATCCCGTCGAGATTACAAAGGATCTATCTGAAGATCCAATTCTACAGAAGCTTTTTAATACAGAGAACCAGAGTGGGCGTTTCCGTTCTGGAACGGAAGATATAGTAGCTAGCTACTTTATCATCAACCCCCTTCTGGGTACCGAAAGCTGGATTGCATTGAATAAAGAAAGTTGGGTGGAGGTGATGCGGCCGTCCCTGCCCTATCGGCAGTTGCTCTTATTGCTTCTGGCTATGGGTGTCATTGTGCCTGTGATCGTCACCACCATCGGTGTAAGACATATTACGAATCCAATCCAGAAATTGATTCAGGCTGCCGCGAAAGTAACAGAAGGTCATTTCAAGCACCGCATTGTTGTGAACACCGCAGATGAAATTGAAACCCTGGCTGATCAATTCAACCTGATGTCAGATAAACTGGCAGAATCCTATGCAACTCTGGAGAAAAAAGTTGCCGACCGCACCCGTGAGCTTGCGATAATGAACGCGATCATATCGGTTACCAGTCATTCGCTGGATATTCATAAGATCCTCAAAGAGGCATTGAACAAGACAGTTGAACAACTAGGTTTTGACACTGGCGCAGCCTTTAAATTAGAAACCGATCCAATCAAGGCTGCCTTGATTGCTTCCCGCGGGTTCAAACCAAGTATCGCAAATGACCTTGCCGGCACCTATACAATTAAGGATCACAGCAAATCGATTAATCATCCCCACAAAGT
The DNA here is from genome assembly GCA_964571135.1 of uncultured Anaerolineaceae bacterium. GTDB lineage: Bacteria > Chloroflexota > Anaerolineae > Anaerolineales > Anaerolineaceae > CAZMZW01. The sequence goes on from CAZMZW010000001.1 coordinate 377,183, forward strand.
GACCTTCTTCCCGATTGGTAATCCGAAAGATGAAAAACAGGGAAGGTTGATGGCGAAATCTGGCATCGATTTGCTGGTCCACATCCCGCTTTCAACCAAAGGGCATGTCCTCGGATTCATTTTCCTCGGTAAAAAGGGATCAAACAACTTGTCTTCTGAAGAACAATCATTATTGAGTTCAATCGGGCAGCAGATCGGGGTTGCCATGGAAAATGCCCACTTATATGAGCAGGCGGAAAAGACAGCTGTGACAACCGAGCGCAACCGCCTGGCTCGCGAACTGCACGATGCGGTTACACAAACCCTTTTTTCCGCCAACCTTATAGCAGACGTCATTCCTCGGGTTTGGAAACGCGATCAAAAAGAAGGCCTGGAGAGCCTGGAGGAACTGCGCCAGCTGACGCGCGGTGCGCTCGCGGAAATGCGGACCATGCTCATCGAGATGCGCCCTGAGTCTTTGGAGCGGTCTGACATCAAAACCCTGCTTACACAATTGACCGACGCCTTTATCGGCCGCGTTCGTGTTCCGGTAGCCCTGGACATCCAGGGAGAATGCGCATTGACCCAGGATGCGAAGATAGTTTTTTATCGAGTTGCACAGGAAGCATTGAATAACATCGCCAAGCATTCGGGAGCCAGAAATGTTGAACTTCTTTTGAAATGCCAGCCTGGCCATTTCAGTATGATCATTAAGGATGACGGACTTGGTTTTGAATCCAGCTCCATTCCAGCGGGTCACATGGGAATAACCATCATGCGTGAGCGCGCCAATTCAATCGCAGCCCGTTTCATGATTAAAAGCCAGGTGGGGATGGGCACAACTATTAATCTCGAATGGAAACCAGCGCGGAAGGATTGAAACTTGAAAAAAATAAAGTCAACCCGGGTGATGTTGGTGGATGACCATAATGTGGTACGCAGCGGGCTGGCCACATTTATTAAAGCCTATGAGGATCTGGAACTGGTGGGCGAGGCAAAAAATGGTTTGGAAGCGGTTAATCTGGTTCAAAAAGTGAAACCGGAGGTAATTCTGATGGATTTGATGATGCCGGAAATGGATGGCATAGCCGCCACGCGTGCGATATTAGCAAACCAACCCGAAATTAAAATCATTGCCATGACCAGTTTCGAGGAAGAAACTCTCGTGCAGGGTGTGCTGGCAGCGGGAGCGATCAGCTATTTGCTCAAGAATGTCACCTCTGACGAGCTGGCAAAAGCGATCAGGGATGCAGTTTCGGGCAGATCCACGCTTTCCCCCGAAGCTGCCAGAGTGCTTGTCCAGGCAACCCGCCCGACGCACCAGCCTTTGATCGACCTGACGGATCGTGAGCGGGAAGTATTGAATCTGGTGGTTCAGGGGAACAGCAACCAGCACATCGCCGAGAAACTGTTCATCAGCATCGCTACAGTAAAAGCTCACATCAGCAGTATCCTCTCCAAGCTTCAGGTTTCCAGTCGGGCAGAAGCCATCGCGTATGCGATTAAAAATAAAATCGTAACCCTGTAATTTGAGTATCCTACTTTAGTATAAGAAAAAGCTCCTTTTGTATAAGAAAAAAATACAATCCAAAGGATAACCTATAACTCCTCGGCGGATGGATGTGCCAGAGGAGTTTTTCTTTTATTGTAGTGGCATAGTAATTGGTCTTTCTAATGAACCTAAAGGAGGCTCGAAATGAAAAAGAAATGGATCATCATCACATTATGCGCCGCCGTACTTGTCACAGCCGCAATCAGTATTATCCTGACCGGCCATGCAGCCGTCAGCCAACTGGTCGATCAGGCTGGCCCTTACAAAGTCGGTTTTGTGGCAAATACATATTACGACAATACCCGGAGTGACTTTACCGGGGGTGCACGGCCTATCCAGACATTTATCTGGTATCCGGCTGCGCCTGACAACAATGGCATTCCAATGTTGCCAGCTGTTTATTCAATGAATCTGGCTACATTACAGGACCTGCCGGATGCCTCATCGACTGATTTCGAGGCATATGGTGTCGACCCGGCATATCAGGAAGTGACGGCTTCCAACCACGGTCCCTTCCCACTAGTTATTTTCTCACCTGGCGCGCAAGGAGATTCACTCGCCTATGCCCAAATCGGAACACGCCTAGCTAGTCATGGCTTTGTAGTCGCCATCCCAACCACATTCGATGATAAGTTTAATGCGTCGGGACAACCGGAGTATTACCCAACGGTTGAAGCATATATGATCGGGACGTACATTGAGCGAAGCAAGGACATCCAGTACCTGATGACTCAGCTGATTGAAGACTCGCAGCATTCCAACAATCTTTTGTCCGGAACTATTCAGGAGAAAAAGATTGCTGTTGCAGGGCACTCTCTGGGAGCATTGGCTGCCATGGCATTAGCAGGAGGAGACGACCAGGCCTGTGATGCGTCGATGGGCATGAACCCGAACAACATCCCTCCTGAAACCTGTGTTCCCATACTCCCGGATTCGCGCATAAAAGCGATCATTCCAATCGATGGGCCCAGTTATGATCTCCACTATGATGAGATAGCTAGGATCAAAATCCCGAGTATGGTAATGGGACAGGAATGGAGCACTTTGGAATCAGTACATTTCAACGTTGAATCTATGTTAGCCAGGCCGCATTCTGCCATCCAAGGGAATCCCAATTTCCGGGTGGATTTCGCATATGCCAATCACAATTCGTTTTCGAGCATCTGCGCATATATTCATGTCTTGAAAGATAAAGGGATCATTGATGATCAAATACTCGAAGCTGCAAAACCTTCAAACTGCCCACCCGAACCACTATCGGCAAATGAAGTTGATACCATTGTCACCAAGTATATGATCGCTTTCCTTAAAACCGTATTGAATAAGGAATCTACTTACAAGGAAATGCTCACAACTGACTACGCCCTTGCAAATGAACCCTTAATAGAATTCTTCGAAACCGAGAAGAGTACACCCAATTCAACTGACAAAGATGGCTATTTTAGCTATTTTATGCACCAGCCTGGAACAGTACGGGCCACAGAATTAAAAGATCCATAAGTATAGAGAGAACGATAGCTGCTTATGAATTGTCGAAGATAGCCAAGAGGTTGTCTTCGACTTTTTAATCAACGGTATTTTGGTTTTAGGCGAAAAATAAAACTCTTTCGGTTTAGAAACAAATGCTGAACTAAAGTATAAGAAAAAATACAATCCAAAGAATACCCTTTAACTCCCCGGTAGATGGATGTATCAAAGGGATCTCTCTTTTATAGTAAGTATGGAAAAAAAAACATCCAATAAAGGAATTGAAAAAATGAATCATCTTGTATTTCTTGACTCAAACGCAGGCGAATTGGAGAAGATCCTTAGCGGCGTGAAATGCATGGTCATCAAAGAAATTAATCCAAAACAACCCGAAATATACCCGGTGAGTCGAGGTGATAGCCTTTACTTTTTAAAGGAAATGAACGATCTTACCCTGCGCGTGAAAGCCACAGTAATTCACGGTGTAGCCTTAATCAATGGACTGGATGGAGATCTCCCGCGTACCTTGAAAGAGATGCAATCCAAGCTGCAATTGACCGAGGACCAGTACAACTTCTGGTCGGTAAAAGAAAAGGTTCTACTAGTCGAATTTGAATGTGCTCAAAAAATAAGCGTGGTCCATATTGCACCGGAAAATGTCATAGATCGATCGAACTGGATCGCTTTCAAGGAGTTCAGCCTTGGACTGAAAAAGGAGGTCACTATTGAACAATGAATATACCCACAAAATTTTAATGATTTGTATAAAAGAAAGGAGAAAAAATGAAAAACATAAATTCACTGGTGATTGAAACTCAAAATCTGAGTAAATCTTACAAAGGAGTACAAGCCCTGGTTGACTTCAATTTAAAATTGACCCCGGGCATCCTCGGCCTTTTGGGCCCTAATGGGGCGGGTAAGTCAACCCTAATGCGCATGTTGGCCACCATTACCACCCCTACCGGGGGCACTATTTTGTGGAATGGTCGGGACGTGGTAAAAGACCCAGAGTCGCTGCGCTCGGTGCTGGGCTACCTTCCGCAGGACTTTGGCGTCTACCCCAACCTTTCGGCCCAGGAATTCCTCGAATACATGGCGGCCATCAAAGGCATGAGCGGCGAAAAAGCTCGTCGGAAAATTTCCGACCTGTTGGACCTGGTCAACCTGCGCGAAGCAGCCCGCAGGCCATTGGGTGGTTTTTCCGGCGGAATGCGCCAGCGCGTGGGTATCGCTCAGGCGCTACTTAATGATCCGCAGTTGTTGATCGTGGATGAGCCAACCGTGGGGCTGGACCCCGAGGAGCGGGTGCGTTTTCGCAATCTGCTCTCGGACCTGTCCGGCGAGCGGATTGTAATTCTCTCCACGCATATTGTCTCGGATGTGGAATCGACCGCCACGGATATCGCGATCATCCACAAGGGGCATTTGATAGTCCGTGCCCGTCCGGAGCAGCTGCTCAAGCAGATGGAAGGCTCTGTGTGGGAATGGATGACTTCCAGTTTGGAGCTGCCCGCCCTCAAACAACAGTTTCTGGTCAGTGGTACCATCCGGCGCATGGATGGGATTGAGGTGCGGGCGGTCTCTGAAGGGCGGCCTTGCCCGGAGGCCCAGCCAGTGGTGCCCAGCCTGGAGGATGTGTACCTCTCCTTGGTGGCGCAGCGCCAGGCGGTGCCGGTATGAAAACCCTGCGTATCCTCTATTACTTGGCTTTGTCAGATTTCTATGAGCGCGCCCGGCGTTACAGTTTTTTGTTGACCCTGGCGGCTGTCATCTACATGGGTGTAATGGTCAACAACGGCTCGTTGTCCATGCACCTGGTGTCAGCTGACCCGAACCTGCTCTTGATCCGTTACCGGGGTGAATTCAACTCGGCCTGGATCGGCACGATGACCGTTTTGGTGACAAACACCTTCCTGGGTATAATCGGCTTTTACCTGGTCAGTGACTGCATCAAGCGCGATATCCGCACTGGCGTGGGACAGATCATTGCTACCACCCCGGTCAGCAGGGCTGCGTACCTGATCGGGAAATGGATCAGCAACTGCCTGGTGCTCTTCGTGCTTGTGCTCATCCTGGCGGCCGCGGCGGTGATTATGGTGCTGCTCAAGAACGAGGCCGCACTGGACCTGGGTGCGCTGCTGATGCCGTTTTTCGCCGTCGCACTGCCCTACATGGCGCTGACCGCCGCATTGGCGGTGATGTTCGAGACCGTACCCTGGCTGCGTCGGGCGGCGGGCAATACGGTCTACTTTTTCCTGTGGATGTTCTCAGTCACGTTCTTGTTTTTGTTGGGGAAGGAACTGCCCTTCCTCAAAGACCCGATGGGCCTTAATGTCTTTCGTGAGTCATTGATTGCAGGTGCCAGCGTGGCCTTTCCGAACGATACGATTGGATTGATGAGTGTCGGAGGCTTCAACGGCACTCAATTTAAGGTCTTCAACTGGCCAGGGCTAGTCTGGACCCCTGGCATTGTTGCCGGGCAGTGGTTGTGGGCGATCATAGGTCTGGGACTGATCCTGCTCTCGGTGGCATGGTTCGCGCGATTCGACCCCTCACGGGAAGGGCGGCGGCGTCTGCGGGTAAAACATGAGGAGAGCAATGAAGGCGAGCCAGTCGCGCCGCTGAAAAAGTTTCCCCATATCGCGCTGCCCAGCCTTTCGCCGCTCTTTTCCAGATTTGCCAAGGCGAATCCCTTCCTAGGGGTGCTGATCGCTGAGCTGCACATGCAACTTAATGGCCGCCGCTGGATGTGGTGGCTTGTTATTGCCGGGTTGAACATCGCCATCCTCACAAGCCCGCTTGAGACTACAAAGGCATACCTGCTGCCAATCGCGTGGCTGTGGCCGTTGGCCATCTGGTCTGAAATGGGCAATCGTGAGCATAAGGAAAACACCTACCAGATGGTCTTCTCTTCCGTGCGTCCGGTGCTACGCCAGCTTCCGGCTGCCTGGCTGGCCGGCATTCTGGCGACGGCGCTGTTTGGCATTACCGCGGCAGTGGTTTTCCTCTCAAACGGGGACCTGCCTGGTCTGGCCGGGTGGGTGGGTGCAGTCATCTTTATCCCCTCCCTGGCGCTTGCGCTGGGCGTCCTTTCCTCCGGCAGCCGTGTCTTTGAAGTGATCTACCTGCTCTGGTGGTACATTGGTCCAATGCAAAAAACACAGGGGATGAATTTCATCACTGGTGCACCGCAGGTCTACCTGCTGGCTGCTGCCGGGCTGCTCCTGCTCTCCTTGTACTGGAGGGGCAGGCAGGTAAGGGGGTAGAGAGAAAATTGTGCTTGCGCGATGCGTCCCATAGCGCAAGCACACGGCATTTAATCCATCTGCGGCATTCTGGTGATCTTGATCACAATTCCGGACGTAATTAGAGAGCCAATGATTAAGATGTTCGGTTGGGATAGTATTTTCTAAAGAAGGTTAATCCCTCAATAGAGAATGAAACAGGCTTCATAGCCTTTCAGATTTTCGATGAGAAAGTGAGGTTTACGATGAACAAATCCGAAATCACAATAAATCAGCTCACCCATTGTTACAAAGAGATAGTGGCAGTGGACGCCCTTTCGCTTGAAGTGCGAAAGGGAGAGATCTTCGGTTTCCTGGGCCACGACGGTGCCGGAAAAAACACCACGGTGGGTGTTAATAAACAAAAATACGGTATAGGTACGGTTTTTTAGTGACGCACCCCGAAGCCCTTCATACGAATGAAGGGCGGAGGTCCTCGTCCCGAGGTTGCATCGTGCAACCATTGGGACAAGGAAAAATAGTTTAATTTATATTCCTACTTTTTCTTCTAGATATCGTATGAAAATTATAAAGAAAATGTGACGCATTAGGGAGTAAACGTTTGCGACCAAAGTGAGGCCCCTCAGAGGAATCTTGCTGATCACAAAAAAGAAAATATGACGCACCAGGGGGTTGAACCCTGAACCTACTGATTAAGAGTCAGATGCAAATAGTGAACAGGAGAATCTACTGACGGGCGTCTGATTAAGAGTCAGTTTTCGGTAAGATTAATATATATTTACAAGTGGTAAAAAATCAGTACAGTTCCACATATTGAAGTATTTTTCTATTGCGTACTTAGAGTCCTTTATGTCCTAGATGTTTGCACTATAAATCGGAAAGACGGCTCTATTATGACAAGCATTTCTGAAAGAACTGATTTAATCTATAATCCTGAGACAATATGACTTTAATAATTATGAATGTGTTCAATAGATTATTTAGGATTAGGGAAATGTTGGGAAGAATGCATTTGATTATAATAAAACATGTGGATTTTCAGAAAATTAAATCAGTTTCTTTAAATAATCTCACTATTAAAACCTGAGAATAATCTGTAATGAGAAAAATGATTGATCGAAAAAATGAATACTAAGATAAAAAAACACACAAAAAATGCGCTGCTAAAGTCGCATTATTCCAATATTGATGAATATGAAAAATTATTACCATCAAATTATGTTGAATTGATGAATGGCATATTGATTTTAGATGAAGAGAGAAGAATTATATTTATTAATCCGGAAGCTAAAAAAATACTAAGTAGAACCACGCCTATTGAAATTGGTAGTAAATTCTTTTTTAAAGATCAAAATCCTTTAAAAAATAAAATCGGTGTGGGTGGTAAGACGAAGAAAGATGATGAAATTGAAATAAATATTTCTAAATTTAGTGTTAGTGAAGATACTTTTTACTTAATCAGAGTGTCTTGTTTAACAGAATTGATAAAAAGTATAGGAAATCTTTGTAAAATTATAGAAATGCGGAAATGTGCGATGGAAGTTGCGGACCTTGGCATATGGGAATATGACTACAAAAAAGATACAACATTTTTTGATTCAACTTATGCCAACATTCTTGGATTTAGTAATAAGGAATTTACAGAGGGAAAATTTATCGAAGTTCTTAATCAAAAAGATCAGGAAAAAGTATTAGGTGCATGGAATCAGCTCTTATTAGGAAATTCACAAATATATCGATCTGAATTTCGCTCTAAAACTAAAAGCGGAGAATGGCGTTGGATTCAAGCAAGGGCAAAGGCAATAAAAACAGATCTAAACGAAAAACCTTATAGATTTGTAGGCACAAATCAGGATATAACTAATAAAAAGCAGGCGGAATTAGAATTAAATATTTTATATAAAGGGACATCTATTGTCAGCGAAAATATAAATTTGAAAGAAAAAATAAAAAAAATAATCGATTTGGTATTTAAGGAATATGATTTAAGTTTTATTTGTGCTTTGATATTTAATGATCAGGACAATAGCATAGTATTTGACGTTAGTAAGTCATTCCAAACAAAAAATATTAAATCATGCCATTGGAATCTTGCGGGACAAAAAATCATTCTAGAAAAATTCATCAATGATATGACTCCTTATTTGAAAATAGGTTTTGATGAAATCACCTTATGTAAAAATATTCCTTTAAAACTAAATAAGATCGGATATGCCTTTCCAATTATTGAAGATAAAAAAATTACTGGGATACTGGTTGTTTTTTCAGACGAACTTTTGAAAATTGATGAAATTGAAAATAAAATATTTACAAATGTATCCGGGCTTATTGGAATGGCATTAGAAAAAGAAAATATTAACAAGATGTTACGCGATATAGTAAAGTTGGAAGAACGACATAGATTAGCAAGGGAATTGCATGACACGATAAATCAATCACTCTTTAGTATTTCCTTGATGATCAATGGATGCAAAGATTACACAAAAAATGGGGAAATCAATAATGTCGCAAAGATTTTAGAAAGTATGCAGGATGCGATATTTCAAACTCAGAATGATATGAGATTATTAATTTATGAACTAAAACCGTCAGTTCTTGGTCAGGAGGGTATTATTAAGGCTCTCCAAAACAGACTAGACGTTCTAGAAAAGAATTTTCAAATTAAAACAAATTTGATCATTGATTACATACCTAATTTTACAGAAGAAATAGAGAAAGAGCTTTTTGGTATCGTACAAGAAGCTCTTAATAATGTAATTAAACATTCAAATGCAACAAAAATAGATGTTCGTTTATATAAAAAAAACAGAAAGGTGTATTTTTATATTAAAGATAACGGTTTGGGATTCAATAAACGGAAAACAGTTGATGGCTATAGTATGGGGTTATCAAATATGAGCGATCGTGCGAATCGAGTAGGTGGAAAATTCTTCATCTCTAGCAAGAGTGGGAAGGGGACAAAAATTATTGTTTCTCTACCAGCTTGACCTATGGTATTTTTAATAGATACCTTCTATATAGAATTGATCTATTTATTATATAGTAAAGAGGAGAAAAATTAATATTATTCTTAATAGTCGGATCTCAATGACACAAATAAATTTCACCCATTACTTTTGATATAAAAACTAAATTAAACCTATATTAAAGACCATTTGAAAAAAGTAATTTGAAGAGTAATATATGAAATAAATGAAAAAGATACGTATATTAATTGTTGACGATCATCCGGTTGTACGAGAGGGTATAAGAAGCATGATAGCTCCAAAAACCGATTTTGAACTTGTGGGTGAGGCGAAAAATGGTTTTGAAGCTATCGAATTGTATAAAAAATTAAAGCCAGATATTATATTAATTGACCTGGTTATGCCGGGGAAAAGCGGAATCGAAACGATCAAGGAATTAAAAATTTCTGATCCAAATGTCAATATACTAGTTCTCACTAGCTTTAGTGAGGAGGAAAATATAATTTCAGCAATTAAAGAAGGTGCCAAAGGTTATATGCTTAAGGAAACTGCCCCTGAGGAATTAGTGGATGCAATAAAGAAGATATACGCAGGGGAAACTTGGTTATATCCTGGCATGGCTGATAAGGTAGTCAAAAAGCTATTTTTTTCAATTAACAATAAAAATGGTCCAGATAAGTTAACAGGTAGCGAGATCGATGTAATTAAAAGAATTGCCCAAGGACTATCAAATAAGGAAATTGCAGATGAATTAGGGGTGAGTGAAGGCACAATTCGATTCCATGTCAATCATATATTATCAAAATTAAATCTAAATAATCGGACTCAAGCGGCTCTTTATGCATTAAGAGAAAAAATTGCAATCCTAAATTAATAATGTGCCTCCAGTTCATTTTTTATTTAGCTTATCTTGACCATACCTTTTTATATAGTAATGTAAGAAATCACTTTCCTTTTATTTATTGTCCTGTTTATACATTGATGGTATTTTATTAACTAATCTAATAAAATGAAATTATTAGATTTTTCAATAATATCATGCTCGGCTAGTTCCTGGAGTTATAATTCCTCGCATTTTCCTCCCAGGAGAACTAAAGAGGTTGAATTAAAAGTGAATTTTTGGTATGGTGCTCATAAAGTATTGGTAATAGGGAATATATTGCTTAAACCGGATTACGCAAAGGAGGTTCGATTTTAAGTATAAGCACCGACATTGAGGATCTATCCACTTCAATTGTTATGAAGGAATATTTTCAATTGGGCTGCGAAGCAATAAAAAACATATGAAATTGGCCCAAAATAATTATTAAACAGGAGGTGCATCTTTTCTTAAAGTTAAAATGTATTTGGGTAGAAAAAGATAGGGTGCTAATAGAAAGACCAATATTAAACAAATTATGTTAAAAGGAGATTTCTAGATGAAGAAGCTAATAAGTATTGTTTTCATTTTAGCGATGGTTGTGTCTATATCGGCATGTGCTGCTCCAGCTGTATCCAAACCAGCCGCTGCGGAAGCCGCTAAAGGCGCAGTAATCGCTGAATGCGTTTCTGCCACCGGTAACATTGATGACCGTTCATTCTGCCAGGGTGCCTATGATGGTATCAAGAAATACGCCGCTGATAAAGGTAAGACTTATGCGTATTACAAGGCAACCGGCGATTCGACCACCGACATGGTCAATTGTATTGGCATGGCCGTTAAAGGTGGAGCGGAAATCGTAGTTGCTCCCGGTTTCACCTGGGGATCCCCATTTTTTACAGCCCAGGATAAATATCCTGAAACTAAATTAGTGATTCTTGATGGTGAGCCGCATAGCGAAGACTGGAAAACCTTTAGACAGGAAAAGAACGTTTACTCGATTTACTATGCCGAAGAAGAATCTGGATTCCTGGCCGGATATGCTGCTGTTAAGAATGGCTCACGAAAGCTCGGATTCCTTGGTGGCATGGCGGTACCCGCTGTGGTCCGCTTTGGTTATGGTTATGTCTGGGGTGCTGATGTTGCTGCCCAGGAGCTTGGGCTTAATAAGGGCGATGTGACAATGAGCTATCACTACCTTGGCAACTTTAATGTTTCTCCTGAAAACCAAACCTATGCCGCATCCTGGTACAGCAGCGGGATTGATACCATTTTTGCTGCTGCTGGTGATGTGACCAGTGTGGTAAGTTCTGCTGCTAAGCAAGTTGGCGCAGATAAATGGGTTATAGGCGTGGATGTTAACCAGGGTTGGGATGCCACGAATGTGCTCACCTCCGCAACTAAAAACCTTGCTAATTCAACTTACCAAGCGCTTGATCTATATTTCAGTGGTAAATTTACCAGCGCAGTAAAAGTGAACCTTTCTGCCAAAGAAGATGGTGTTAACCTGCCAACCGACAAGGATACATGGAGATTCACAAAATTCACAAAGGCAGACTATGAAGCCATTCTCGCCAAATTAAAGACAGATGCTGGCGGAATTGCCTCAAAAATTCCTGTTGATACCGATTACAAAACCGCAGACCTAATTCCCACAGTGATTGTTACTATTACGGTTATGTAACCTCGCAAAGTAAGAGCGACTTTGAAGATCAATGAGAGGTACACTGGGTTATAAAAGGTACCTCTCAAACGATCACATCAAAGACACAAAAGTAAAATATTCATCTATATATATTATTAGTAATCAAGTTATGAAAATCATTAATCGGTATTCCCCTTTACAACTTGGTTTCTTTTTTATTTTGTCAAATGGAAGGTTATTAAGTTTAGTGAATAGGATCATGCCTATCACCAATGGAGGCTGAAGATGAAATATGCAGTGGAGCTACTGAATATCACCAAGAGGTTTCCTGGCATAGTAGCAAACGATGATATCACTCTGAAAATTAAAAAAGGCGAGGTTCACGCACTTTTGGGCGAGAACGGGGCGGGCAAATCGACCCTGATGAGCATTCTTTCTGGTTTGTATTCGCATGATGCGGGGACAATCAGAATAAACGAAAAAGAAGTCAAGATCACCAATCCGAATGACGCGAATGCCCTGGGTATCGGCATGGTGCACCAGCATTTTAAATTGGTCCAAAATTTCACTGCATTGGAAAATATCATTTTGGGGGTCGAAACAACCAAAAACAAGCTTCTGGATATGTCTTCTGCCAGAAAAAAAGTGATGGAGCTCAGTAAACGTTACGGGCTGATGATAAATCCGGAAAGTTGTATATCGGATATCACAGTTGGTATGCAGCAGCGAGTGGAAATATTGAAAATGCTGTATCGTGAAAACGATATTTTAATATTCGATGAACCCACATCGGTCTTATTACCTCAGGAAGTGGATGAACTTATCAAGATCATCCATGGTCTGGCTGCAGAAAGCAAGACGATTCTGTTCATTTCCCATAAACTCGAAGAGATCAAGCGTGTCGCCGATGTTTGTACTATTTTACGGCGGGGTAAGGTAGTTGGTACTGTTAATGTCGCTTCAACCTCTAAGGAACAAATGGCAGAAATGATGGTGGGCAGGAAGGTGCTGCTGAATGTCAACAAAGGAAAAGGTTTCCACGGAAAAACAAAAACGATTCTCGAGGTAAAAGACCTCACAGTCAAGGATAAAATAACTGGCAAACTGAGGGTAAATCACGCATCGTTTTCCATTAAGACAGGAGAAATTGTCAGCATTGCCGGGGTAGATGGAAATGGACAAACACAGCTTGTCGAAGCAATTACGGGAATCATCCCTTCAACGGGGGAGATATTATTAAATGGAGAAAATGTAGCCAAAAAGAATATCCGTTATCGAAACTCGCATGGTTTGACTCACATTCCAGAGGATCGGCAGAGGCATGGTCTGGTGATGGAATTTAGCATTAGTGAAAATGGGGTTTTGCAGGAATATTTTGATGACCGTTTTCAACAGAACGGCTTTATTAAAAAAGCCGCTGTTGATGATTATGCGGATAAACTCATTGAAAAATATGATGTGCGGGCTGCACAAGGCCGGGAAACCACGGCTGAAAGTCTGTCTGGTGGTAATCAACAAAAACTTATCTTGGCGCGTGAATTGGAACGCGAACATGACCTGGTGATTGCTGTGCAACCGACCCGCGGGCTGGATGTGGGCGCCACTGAGTTTGTTCAGAATCAAATCGTATCTCAAAGAAATGCAGGTAAGGCGGTATTGCTGCTATCACTGGAACTTGAAGAAGTGATGAGCTTGAGTGACAAAATACTTGTTATCCATGATGGAAGAATTGTAGTCTCGGATTTGATCCCTTCTAAAATCAATATGATGGAACTTGGCATGTACATGGCTGGTTCAAAAGGCGGTGATTCGGATGATACTCTCAAGAAAAACTAAAGTCAGAAAACCTTCCAATCTGATAGCATCGATTGCAGCATGCGTCATCGGTTTGCTGGTTGGTTTTTTAGTATTATTTATCAGCAATCCGGGAAATGCCCTTAGTGGTTTTACAGCGCTGTTAACTGGTGCCATCAGTGATGGCTTCGCCGGATTTGGCAATGTCATCACTTATGCAGCGATATTTATAATCTGCGGGCTTTCGGTTGGATTTTCCGGCAAGACGGGTGTATTTAATATTGGTGTTTCTGGCCAATTCATTATTGGCGGTGTCGCTGCAATCTATGTGGGAATAGTGTGGACATGGCTGCCTGCGAGTGTACATTGCCTGGTTGCAGTTTTGGCAGGCGCCCTGGCAGGTGCGATGTGGGGGTCATTATTAGGTTTGCTCAAATCATTGTTTAATATCAGCGAAATAGTTGTCGGAATTCTGCTCAATTATGTGGGTTTGCATCTTGTAAATTTGATTGTTATGGCAAAATTATATAATCCTCTTGCCAATCGTTCTCAAGCTATCGCACCATCAGCACAGATTCCGAGACTAGGGCTTGATAAAATTTTTCCCGGAACCGGAGCTGACGCTACAATTTTTATAGCAATCATATTGGCGATAGTTATCTATATCATTTTGAACAAAACTACCTTTGGATATGAAATTCGCACGGTTGGAAATAACAAGGATGCGGGTACGTACAGCGGGATCGATGCAAAAAGAAATACCGTTTATTCACTGGCTATAGCCGGTGCGCTTCCTGGTATAGCAGGAGCAATGTTTTTTCTATCCTCCACATACAATTATTGGGTTGTTGTGGATTCAATCCCAACTCAACCTATGGTTGGTATTGCCGCTTCACTTGTCGCTATAGGTAACCCAATTGGCACAATATTTTCCAGCCTTTTCCTGGCATACATTACAGTAAGCGGTTTAAATATGCAATTGTATGGTTATGCACCTGAAATTGTGAGCGTGGTAACCTCAGCCATCATTTATTGCTGCGCATTTGTGATACTCATCAATAGAGGATTTGTCAATTTTACAAAAAAATTCAACAAGCACAGTGAAGGAAAAATACCATGAATCTAGGATATTTTATTATTCAACAGCTGATGTTCTTTACAATCCCTTTAATGGTGGTTGCTCTGGCAGGCATGTATTCCGAACGTTCCGGTATCGTAAACATTGCACTTGATGGGACTATGATTGTTGGGGCTTTCTGTGGTACTTTGTTTATCAATCAAACCCAAAATGCATGGTCAGGACAAGGCCAAATATTGGCAGCTTTGTTAGTGGCTGGTATTGCAGGACTGATATTTATGCTATTTCATGCATTTGCTTCCATCACCTTGAATGCATCCCAAATCATCAGTGGCATTTCCTTGACCCTGATCGCTCCTGCATTGGTGATATATCTAACGCGAATGATTTTTGTTTATTCAAGAATATTTTTTATGAATACATTTCTTATTAAAAAAATACCGCTACTTGGAGATATTCCGGTTATAGGACAGTTGTTTTTCACGAATACATATCTGCATATATGGTTAGGTTTGCTAATTCTGATCATTTCGTATGTAGTGATATATAGGACCAAGTTCGGGCTGCAACTTCGTGCTTGCGGCGAGAATCCTTATGCAGCTGATTCAGTAGGAATTAATGTTCGAAAGTTGAGATATTATGGGGTACTAATATCAGGTTTTCTAGCAGGTATGGGCGGGCTCATTTTCGTATTACCTACAACTGATATGTTCAATGGAAACGTTTCTGGCTATGGCTGGTTGGCAATTGCCGTTTTGGTTTTTGGGCAATGGAAGCCTTCCAGAATATTATTGGCTGCCATTTTATTTGGGCTGGCTAAAACAATAACTTCATCCTATACTGTCATTCCTGCATTAGTCGCACTTGGCTGGTCACCTGATTTTTATAAGATGTTACCTTACATATTTACAATATTAATGCTCATTTTAACATCGAAGAATCCACAGGCACCCAAGGCAGCCGGCAAGCCATATGTAAGTGGTGGCGACCAAGCCATTTAAAGAAAAATTTATTCTGAAATTTTACTGAAAGCGTTAACACCTTGTATAAATTGAGAGTGAATTATTAATTGTGGAGCCGAATTCACTTATAAAATTGGATCAGTACTTGGCAACGATTATGTAAGGGAGGATAAATATAAGAGGTGACCTGTCATAGTCAGTTTAATGGTTTAAAAGGCTTACTTTAAAACCACACAACTGTTTATATATTGAAACCTTTGTCTTTAAAAAAGATACTGAGATTGAAAATTAATAATAGTATTCCATCAAATACTTTGAAAGACCGTATTATTTCTAGATAGGAGGAAGATATGTTGCCACAGTATCACATAAAGCTGGTTCCCGGGGACGTAGCCCCATATGTGTTGCTTCCTGGTGATCCCAAACGGGTTGAAGTCGTTGCCAATCAGTGGGATGAGGCTCATAAGGTTGCTGACAATCGTGAGTATATTACGTACACAGGGGTATATAAAGGAGTACCAATCTCCTGCACCAGTACCGGTATTGGCTGCTCTTCAACATCTATCGCGATGGAAGAACTAGCCCACGTAGGCGCAACAACATTCATCCGCATTGGAACCTGTGGAACTTTTCAAGATTATATTAATGTCGGTGATATCGCCATCTTCGATTCAGCTGCAAGATATGATGGCGCATCTCGCCTCTATGCCCCTCTGGAATTCCCAGCAGTGGCTACTCATGAAGTGGTAAGTGCATGCATTGAAGCGGGTGATCGGTTGGGTTACAGTTATCATGTCGGTACCACCCGCTCGGCGGACACATTGTATGCAAAATCCCCTTTCCCTGGCTCTTCTTTTAATAATTACTGGCAATCTGATTGGCAATATTTTTATGAGGATTTGCGCCGATTGAACGTAATTGTTGGTGAGATGGAGGCTAGTATCATTTTCGTTCTTGCACGTGTGTGGGGTCTTCGAGCAGGTGGAATTTCAGTCGTGCTTCAAAACGTTCTTAAATCATTTGAAAAATCCAAAGTTGATGGGAAATTTGATCCTGAGAAATATATCAACCATGACATTGAACATATCAAGAGATTAGCAATTATGGGTAGTGAAGTGGTTCGGATATTGTATGAGAAAGATCAACATAAATAAAAAAACTTGGAAAAATACAAATAAAGGAGAAATAAATGTTGCCGCAATATCACTTGAAATTGGTCCCGGGGGATGTCGCACCGTATGTTTTACTTCCAGGAGATCCCAAAAGGGTCGAGCTTGTTGCCAGTTATTGGGATGAAGCTCATAAGGTCGCGGACAATCGTGAATATATCACTTATACCGGTGTATATAAAGGAGTTCCCATCTCCTGCACCAGTACCGGTATTGGCTGCCCTTCAACATCTATCGCGATGGAAGAACTAGCCCGTGTAGGTGCGACAACATTCATCCGTATTGGAACTTGTGGTGGACATCAGGAATATATAAACATTGGTGATATTGGCATCTTCGATTCAGCTGCAAGATATGATGGCGCGTCCCGCCTCTATGCCCCTCTGGAATTCCCCGCAGTTGCTACTCATGAAGTGGTTAGTGCATGTATTAAAGCTGCAGAAATATTGGGTATTCGCCATCATGTGGGAACAACTCGCTCAAATGATAGTTTTTACGCTGGCGGGCACTCATTTAATGACTTTTATCAATCAAATTGGAAGAATCAAGCTGATGATATGCGCCGTTTGAATATCCTTTTTGGTGAGATGGAAGCAAGCGTCATTTTCGTACTCGCACGCGTATGGGGTCTTCGTGCAGGTGGGATTTCTGTTGTTCTGGATAATATTATTAAAGTAGAAAGCCAGGGTGAAAAATATGATCCGATGAAGCATATTGATCATGGGCAAGAGCATATTAAACGATTGGCTACGATGGGTAGTGAAACGATCCGCATATTGTACGAGATGGATCAGCAAAAGAAAATAAAATAACTAATTTTGGAGGACTCTATGTTGCCGCAGTATCATTTGAAATTGGTTCCAGGGGATGTCGCTCCATATGTGCTTTTACCGGGTGACCCCAAACGGGTTGAGGTCGTTGCTAAGTTCTGGGATGAGGCTCATAAAGTGGCTGATAATCGGGAGTATGTGACTTACACGGGTGTATACAAGGGAGCACCCATCTCCTGCACCAGTACCGGGATTGGTTGCCCTTCAACATCAATTGCTATGGAAGAACTTGCAAGAGTTGGTGCCACTACCTTCATCCGCATTGGCACCTGCGGAACCTTTCAGGATTATATAAATGTCGGTGATATCGCCATTTTTGATTCAGCAGCCAGATTTGATGGAGCTTCACATCTTTATGCTCCCCCCGAATTCCCTGCCGTGGCTACTCATGAAGTGGTCAGTGCCTGCATTGAAGCGGGCGAACTTTTAGGATACCACTATCATGTCGGCACCACTCGTTCGGGGGATACATTCTATGCAAAAAAGCCTGATCCGGGCTATTCTTTTAATAATTTTTGGCAATCGAATTGGAAAAATTTCAATGATGATTTACGACGGCTGAATATTATTGTGGGTGAGATGGAAGCCAGCATTATTTTCGTTCTCGCACGCGTTTGGGGATTGCGCGCGGGAGGTATTTCAGTTGTACTCCAAAATGCCTTCAAATCCCAAAAAAGGGCACAGGAAAATGGAAAGTACGATCCTGAGAAATTTATCGATCATGGAATTGAGAACATTGAAAGACTGGCAATTATGGGAAGCGAAGCGATTCGGGCTTTGTACGAAAAAGATCAACTAAAAACAAAAAAATAGAAGAGAATTTTAGTTCAGGAGGAACTCATGTTACCACAATATCACTTGAAGCTGGTTCCTGGAGATGTCGCACCATATGTATTACTCCCAGGCGATCCCAAACGGGTCGAAGTCGTAGCTAGCCACTGGGATGAGGCTCATAAGGTTGCTGATAATCGTGAATATATCACCTATACCGGCGTATACAAAGGAACACCCATTTCCTGTACAAGTACTGGCATTGGTTGCCCTTCGACGTCCATCGCTATGGAAGAGTTGGCTCGGGTGGGTGCAACCACATTTATCCGCATCGGCACTTGCGGAGCTTTTCAGGAAAAAATTAATGTGGGCGATATTGCCATTTTTGACTCAGCTGCACGTTTTGATGGCGCATCGCACTTATATGCACCGCCAGAATTCCCTGCAGTCGCCACACATGAAGTTGTGAGTGCCTGTATTGATGCAGCCAAAGGTTTGAAATACCCTTTTCACGTAGGAACAACTCGTTCGTCAGATGCTTTCTATGCCATGACCCCTGTTGGAAGTGATTCGTTTAATGGATTCAGGCAATCGTATTGGGATAATCATTTTGAAGATATTAAACGACTGAATATTATCGTTGGAGAAATGGAAGCCAGCGTCATATTTGTACTCGCACGCGTATGGGGTCTTCGTGCCGGTGGAATTTCAGTTGTTCTTCAAAACGTGATGAGATCTATGAAACGATCGCTAGATGAAGGCAAATATGATCCTGAAAAATTTATAGATCATGGCGATGAACAAATTCACAAATTAGCAATAATGGGAAGTGAAGCAATTCGCATACTTCATGAAAAGGACCTTCATAAAGAATAAAAAGGAGACCGCCATGTTACCACAATACCATTTGAAATTAATCCCGGGGGATGTAGCCCCCTATGTGTTGCTTCCTGGAGATCCAAAACGAGTTGAGATTGTTGCTAAACATTGGGATGAAGCCCACAAAGTGGCTGATAACCGGGAATATGTTACTTACACTGGGGTGTATAAAGGCGCGCCAATATCCTGCACCAGCACCGGTATTGGTTGCCCTTCCACATCCATCGCCATGGAGGAATTGGCACGAGTCGGAGCCACTACCTTTATACGCATAGGAACCTGTGGGGGTTTGCAGGAGAATATCAATGTCGGTGATATCGGCATTTTTGACTCAGCAGCAAGGTTTGATGGTGCATCCCGACTTTATGCTCCTCTGGAATTCCCCGCAGTTGCCTCACATGAAGTAGTTAGCGCCTGCATTGAAGCCGCTAATGGTTTGGGATATCGGCATCATGTCGGCACAACCCGATCAGGGGATACTTTTTATGCGGGTGGAGCAGAACCTGGCACGTCTTTTAATAATTATTGGCAATCGAACTGGAAAAATTTCAATGACGATTTACACCGCTTGAATATTTTATTTGGTGAAATGGAAGCCAGTGTTATATTTGTGCTAGCCCGCGTCTGGGGTTTGCGAGCAGGAGGTATCTCAGTTGTTCTGCAAAATGTTTTTAAATCATCCAAACTAGCCCACGAATTGGGAAGACATGATCCGGAAAAGTTCATAGACCATGGAATTGAGCATATCGAGAGATTGGCAATCACCGGTAGTGAAACGATAAGAATACTGTACGAACAGGACCAAAAGAAAAAATAAGATGAATCTTGATAAATATTATTAATCCAGAATCATAGATTTTATGTGATAAAAAAATCTGGCAAAAATATATTGGGACTGATATTAAATGTATTCTTTAATAAAAACAGCATGAAATTCGATTTTGATTATTTATTCGATCGTATATATGGAGGGATCATCGGTCAAGCCCTGGGGGATGCATATGCAATGCCAGCTTATTTCAGACCTGAAGACACATGGTCATATTATGGTGGCTGGATAAATGAATTCAAGCCTGGTCCTTTGGATCACCCAGTTCATGCTGGTTTAGAACCTGGGGAGATCACTGACGATACTCAACAGGCAATATTTTTGGTCCGCGAAATATTAAATTGCCATCAGGTAACCGTCGAAATGACTGTTAACGCAATTCTCAAGTGGTACAAATTTATTGATGGTGATAACAATCCGCACGTTGGACCCAGCTCTCGCCGGGCGATACAATCTTTGTTATCGGGAGGGGATCCATACAAAACTGGCGAAATGGGGGATACCAATGGTGGAGCTATGCGCATATCTCCAATTGGACTGATTAATCCGGGTAATATCGATCAGGCAATAAAAGACAGTGTGACTGTCTGCACTCCCACTCATGCCACTAGTGTGGCAATCTCTGGAGGAGCAGCGATCGCTTCGGCAGTGTCTGCAGCGATCATTCCCGGATCATCGCTCGATTCCATCATTTCTGCAGGGATCGGGGGTGCAAACGAAGGAAGGAAGTTCGGAAATACATGGTTGGGTGCCAATATTGCTCGAAGAATTGCTTTGGCTGTGGAGATTGCAAGGAAAGAAGATGATACCTATAAAAAGATAATCAATCTCTATGACATTATTGGAAGTACGCTGGCTACTAGTGAAGCAGTTCCGGCTGCTTTTGGAATATTTGCTCTGGCTGAAGGGGACCCAATGACCTGTGCTCGTTATGCAGCCGCGCTCTCTGGTGATGCGGATACAGTCGCGGCGATGGCTTGTGCTATGGCAGGCAGTTGGAAAGGGATTGGCAGTTTTCCTCAGGAAATCGTTAACACTCTGGAAAAAGTGAATGGTGAGTATAAGTTTCGCAAAAATGCGATCGAATTAACAAAGTATGTCATAGAAAATAGGATTCAATAGTGAAGGTTGAGAATTCGATAATAGGGATTGGAGATTTGGTTGTGGATGTGATCACCCAAATATCTAATTTTCCCATTACAGAGGGTAATTTTTACTTATCTCATAATTGCTACCCTGATGCAGGCGGAAGAAGCAACTTTTTGATTGCCGCCTCCCGATTGGGTTCCAAAGTCTTTGCCTTGGGATGTTTAGGTGATGATTTTTGGGGGCAATTATTAAAAAAAATATTAACCAAAGAAAAGATTGATCTTTCATTGGTTCAAACTTTTGCTAGTACTTCAAGATCAATTGTTATTACTGACCAGAAAGGCAATCACGCTTTCCTCGGTTATTTTGGAGAGGATGTTGAGTATGAATTTGATAGAGAGAGTGTGACCAAAATACAAAGTGCATCTGCATTGTATGCTTCTGGCTATAATTTCCAAAATGAATATTCTGCCAGAATGACTTTACATGCATATGAGTTTGCCAAATCGGATTGTCTTTTTAGAGGTTTTGATACCGGACCAATTTTCCATACATTGGATCCTGCCCTTCAAACCGAAATCTTATCTTTAAGCACTCATATTTTTCTGACGGGCGAGGAATTCAATTTATTGAATTTTAGAAATTTCTCACGTTTTTTTGAACTTGGTGCTAAGGCTGTGGTTATCAAATTAGGCAAGGATGGATGCGATCTTTATTCTGACGATAGTAAATTATTCCATATTCCCGGATTAAAAGTTCCGGTTTTGGATACAACAGCTGCAGGAGATTGTTTCGCAGCTGGATTCATGACTGGTCTAGTAAAAGGTTATTCCTTAAGAAAATGTGCTGAGTTTGCCAACTGTGTGGGTGCGGCAAAGGTTCAAAAATTAGGAGGTGGTCAAAATGTGCCTACCCTCGATCAAGTTAGAGCGGTGGCAAAAGAATTTAATATCACTTTACCTTAATTTATATACAACGATTTTAATAATTTGTCGGAAATATCAATATCAGTTTCTTATTATCAATATAATAAAAATTATTTGAAATTCTTTAGGAGGTACAAGAGATGTTGCCACAATATCATATAAAGCTTATTAAAGGGGATATTGCACCATATGTATTATTGCCAGGAGATCCCAAGCGCGTTGAAGTTGTAGCCAAGCACTGGGATGAAGCCCATAAGGTTGCCGATAACCGCGAATATATTACTTATACTGGCATTTATAAGGGAGCACCCATATCCTGCACCAGCACCGGGATTGGTTGCCCTTCAACATCCATCGCCATGGAAGAGTTGGCAAGGGTGGGTGCAACAACTTTTATTCGTATCGGTACATGTGGAACTGTACAGGATTATATTCAAAATGGTGACATTGCCATCTTTGATTCAGCTGCCAGATATGATGGTGCATCCCACTTGTATGCTCCACCTGAGTTTCCTGC
This sequence comes from uncultured Anaerolineaceae bacterium, assembly GCA_964571135.1. Classification (GTDB taxonomy): domain Bacteria; phylum Chloroflexota; class Anaerolineae; order Anaerolineales; family Anaerolineaceae; genus CAZMZW01. Next base: position 399,740 of record CAZMZW010000001.1, read on the forward strand.
AGTGGCAACTCATGAAGTTGTCAGTGCCTGTATCGATGCAGGTGATCGGTTGGGATATCGTTTTCATGTGGGTACAACCCGGTCGGCCGATACTTTCTACGCAGGACATCCACACCCGGGTTCTTCATTCAATAATTATTGGCAATCCAATTGGAGATACTTTTTTGAAGACTTAAAAAGGTTGAATATTATCGCAGCCGAAATGGAAGCCAGTATTATTTTTGTGCTTGCCCGCGTTTGGGGTCTTCGCGCAGGTGGAATTTCGGTCGTATTGGACAATATGCTCAAGGTTTCAGGTGAGGATAAAAAATTTGATCCTCAAAAAGATGTAGATCATGGAGAGGAAAATATCGAAAAGTTGGCAATCATGGGAAGTGAAGCAATTCGGATTCTATACGAAATAGATAAGAAAAAAGAACAAGCTACAGTTTAAGAACAAATCAATCTAAAGTTGTGTATAAATATCTTGGAAACACGACCGAAATAAATAATTAAACCGGTCTTGTTTTCTTTTTTAAAGATTTTTACTTAATCCATGATCTTTTGCTTATTTGGATTGAACCGCATGAAAATACTAAGATGTTAATTATCTGAACCACAACTAATAACACACATTATGAAAAAAATCAATAAAAACGTAAAGATAAGCTTCTTTTTTAAATCCTTTTATGGTCTATCGTTAGGAATTTACCTGGTCATATTCAATTTATATCTTGTTGAGATGGGAATTGCCGCAGACATGATTGGCACAATTCTAAGTGCCAGTCCTTTGGCATACGCCATCGGTTCAATTCCCATCGGATATCTGACTGAAATTATCGGTTTCAAGAAAAGTTTTTTGTTGATATATGGGGTATCGGGTTTAGCTTTAATTCTTCAAGTCATTACTACAAACATCGGATTTATTTTTTTAGCTGCATTTATTAATGGTCTGGCCCTATCCGGGGATTTTATCGCAAATTTGATGTTCCTTGCACAAAACTCAACAACTGATGACCATTCACGAATATACAGCCTAAGCAGTTTGTTTTTCAATCTGTCAATATCGATCGGTTCGCTTACTGCAGTAATCATTCCAAATATTCTTTTAAGTTTGAATATTTCATTATTCATTGTGTATCGTTTGACCCTTATAATATCAGGAATATTCCTTCTCGCCGCAATAATACCAAGCCTTCAAATATCTGAAGATAATCAGAACCAAACCCGAAAAATAGATTTTCATCCATATTTTCGAGGTATGAATTCATTCACCTTTAAACAGGTAATTACTTGTTTGAGTCTGGGAATATCTATTGGCAGCCTGACTCCCTTTATGAACCTGTACTTTATTAATCATCTGGGAAGTAGTAGAGAATTTTTCGGAACAATTTCTGCATTAACCATTATTTTTATCATGATAGCGGTCAACATCGGCCCTTTATTAGTGTCCCGATGGAGGAGTGTGACGGTAGTAACAACTGCACGATTGATATTTGTAGTTTTTCTTATGGTTTTTATCTTCACTTCCACTCCGATGGTTGGGGCGTTCGCTTACTGGATCATGATACCCATTTTTCAAATGTCTCAGCCGTTGGCGTTGGCTTTTGCAACCAAGGTTACAACAATCAAATATAGAACTGCTGTCACTTCATGGATAAATGTTGCTTATTGGTTGGGTTTTGCTATTGCAGCGCCAATTGTTGGATTTTTTATGTTTAGGTCAAATTTACGATTTCCCCTTTTCATGGCTGCCGTTACCATGATTCTTGCGGCGATATTTAACCAAATCTTTTTTAATAAATCAGAGAGGACTATCGAAAAGAATAATTTATAAAAAACTTTATATGAATCCCATTTCTTTTCATTAGTAATATTTGGAAACATAATATTGGTATGTTGTATAGTTCTCTTATCCTTGATTATGGATTGTATAAAAATCTTTCGGTCTGATTAAACCTTTTATCATTCAGGAGATTCTAATGAAGAGAAAAATCATTATTGATACTGACCCAGGAATTGATGACACAATTGCGTTTTGCGTGGCGCTGAACTCTCCGAAATTATCAATCCTAGGACTAACCACTATTTTTGGGAATACAAAAGGCGAGTTTACGGCACAAAATGCCCTTCGCCTTTCTGAATTGGATGAATCTCATACTATTCCAGTTGCACGCGGCAGCGATTTGCCTCTAGTTACAACTATTCAATCACTAGGAACCATTGTTCATGGAGAAGATGGTTTGGGAAATACAAATCAACCATCTCCAAAAAGCAAGTTTATCCAACCATCTGCGGCTGAGTTCATTGTAAAATCTATTCGAGATAATCCGGGGGAAATAACATTATTAACGCTAGGTCCATTAACTAATATAGCCCTTGCATTGCGCCTCTATCCAAATTTGGTTAACCAAGTAAAAAACATTGTAATTATGGGAGGGGTGGTGGCAAATCCAGGAAATGTGAATCCGATCGCTGAAGCAAATATGTATCGTGATCCTCATGCTGCTGAGGTTGTATTTTCCTCAGGATGTCCGATAGTTATGGTCGGCTTAGATGTCACTCATAAGACGATAATCACCCCTTCCCTCTTAGAAGAAATATATAAAGTAGAAAATCCAGAAACAACATTAATTAAACAAATTATTCCCTGTTATCAACGTTTTTTTAACCAGTATTACCATATGAATGGTGCATTTTATGCCCACGATCCTTCTGCTATGGCATATGTGATCAATCCTGGCCTTTTTGAAATACGTCATGCACCGATTTTTATAGAAACAGAAGGTCGTTGTATTGGTCAGACAACTGCGGATTGGGACCATCGATGGGAAAATCGATCTGAGGTGAATATTTGTGTAAATGTTGATTCTGTGGGAGTGTTGAAACTAATTAAAGAAAGCCTAACGAAAGAGATAACCTCTAAGTTGGGAATTGTAAGGGTTCATAAATAATATTCTATTTAAAGTAGTTATTACGAGTTGTTTTTACATTCGTTTACTATCATTTAATTTGGAAAAATCCAATAAGGTAAACGATAATCAATAATGATTTAATTCTAAAATTTTTTTCTTTTGGAGGAGAATTGGTAAAAAATGTAATCATCGATTGTGATACTGGCATGGACGATGCGGTTGCTTTACTCCTGGCGATACGTTCACCAATCTTGAATGTAATTGGAATCACCTGTGTGAATGGCAATGTCACCCTGGATAAGGTGATTAACAACACTCTACGTGTTGTTGATCACGGTGGAAAGAATGTACCTGTTTATGCTGGGGCAGATTCTGCCTTTTTACCTGAAAAATCGGCGAATGCTGCTTATGCGCATGGCTCGGATGGATTAGGTGGAATTCCTTTTCCAAAGTCCACAAGAAAAATAGAAAAAGAACATGCGGTTGATTTTATTATCAGGGTCACTATGGAAGCCTGTCAGCCGTTGGAATGGATCACATTAGCGCCACTTACCAATATTGCTCTGGCAATTCAAAAAGAGCCATGCATTATTAGTAAAGTACAAAGGCTGACCATGATGGCAGGGGGATTAGATTCAGGAAATTTCGCTCCCATGTCTGAGTTTAACGTATTTGCAGACCCAGAAGCTGCCAAAATTGTCTTCGAGAGTGCCATTCCGAAAACAATGGTTCCTCTGGATCCTCTATCGAACGGTGGATTTTTGAATAAGAAAGATGCCATTCAAGTTCGGGCAAATAGTAATAAGTTGTGGTGTGAAATGGTTTGGATGATCTTATCTCGAGAAGCCGCGATACGTAAAGAACTTGGCAGAAAACAATTTCAAGCGGATGAATTTGCTTCACCGCCTGATCTGCTGGCAATGGCTGTGGCAATTAAGCCATCTATTGCGGTCATTAAGAGGTATCCTGTATTTATTGAAACAATTGGTGAATATACACGTGGTATGACAGTTGTAGATCGCAGGCGTTATTCGAAAGGGCAACAATTCTCTTCAATAAATAAAACCAAAGTTGTACTTTCTGTTGATCAAAAGCAATACGCCTCATTAGTTTTAAATACCTGGTTAAATGGATAGGCAAGGTTTTCGTGATTCCGAGTATTAAGAAATATTATCTTAGCATACGGGGATTAAATCGTAATGTTAAGTTATACCTAGTCACAATTTTTCTAATTAACATTGGATTTGGTGTTTTTCAAACCGAATTTAATTTATACATATTATCGTTGGGAATTAATCCTGAATTTCTCGGGGTAATCTTAAGCCTTACTCCCTTTGCCCAGGCTTTGGCAGCCATTCCCGTTGGTTTCCTGGCGGAGAAGATCGGCAATAAGCGCGCATTGATCCTGACTAATGCATTAATTGGCTTTGCTTACCTTTTAAGAGTGGTGTCTTCCAATCACATCTTGATCCTTGTGGGCGCTTTCCTCACCGGTGTCATGGCCTGCGGTTATTTTATTATTCAAGTACCCTTCATTTCCCATTACGTGTTTGAAGAGAAAAATAAAGCGTTCACTTTTGCCAGCATAGTTTTTTATTCAGGTATTTCCATCGGTACCCTGATTGGTGGATTTTTACCCAAACTGATTGGCAGTTTTTTGATAGATGAAACCCTGGCTTACAGATTAATTTTAGTTTTATTCAGTCTCCTAATAATTACAGCTACCTACCCCTTGTTTCTGCTGGAAAAAGATAAACCACATGATACCCATAAAATCAGTCTTTCTCCTTATCTTAATAATATTGATACAAATACAGTTCGTTTTGCTGTTATCGAATTTTTTATCGGTTTGGGATGGATGTTCATAACACTATTCATTAATATAATTTTTGTCCGTTACTATCAATCCAATCTAGAATTCTTTGGTACATCCGCATCCTTGCTTATCGTTCCAACCATCCTGTTACTTTTTATTGGCCCGGCATTAGCAAAAAAAATATCAACGTTGCAAGTGATAATGGTCAGCCGCTTATTATCCGCTCTTTTTGCCTTTCTTACTGTCCTCACCATCAATCCCTGGTTGGGGGCTAGCGCTTATCTTTTATTCCGCTCATCATTAATCCTGGCCCAATCATTGGGGGTTGCCTTTGCTGTTTCCATTGCTACACGCCGATCCCGTGTGGCTACCTCTGCCTGGCTAGAGGCAACTTTTGATATTGGCTCAGGGTTGGCAGCTTTACTAGGCGGCATATTGATTGCTGCCAATTCCTTTTTTATGCTTGGATTGATTTCAGCAGTCACATTAGGTATATCCTTCTACCTCACCTGGTTTTTCTTTGGAAGAAATAATAAAGAACAAATGCTTAAAGTAGAAATTTCTGAATAATTAATATTCCTTATAATTATTAAATATAATTTCCCTTTTGATTCTTCTGAACCTAAAATACTGCAATATCAAATGCTCAAATCGTCTTTAATGCCTCGGTGAAATCAGCAATGATATTGTCCACATTTTCAATCCCAATATAAATCTGGATCTTGCCATAGTGGATATATAAAAATTATTTTGATTTGAAAATATAACCGGGAAAGTCGTTGCAAATTGCACTTCGGTAGTGGCGTGAATTTCGTCATTTTCCACAGCGCAGCCCTATTTTCTAATTTCCGGAATTATGAAGCCCTGGAATTTTTATTTAAACCCTTTCAATAAAGACAATGAATGAATAAGATCCATAATACATAGAGCATCAACGCATTCTGTGTATTTTAAAATCTAAATGCATTGAATGGATAATCATTGATCGTGAATAAATAAAAGCAAAGCAAAAAACAATATCAAATTATCCATTCCAGACCTAATTCTTGAAGTGTTGTGACCGATGGCTTACCATCTTCATTCCAACCTGCTAGGTGATAATATTCTTTTATAGCTTTTTCTAATTCACCGCTGGGAATGAACATACCATCCGTTACCCCTCCTGCCAGTTTTTGATTAAGTTTGGGAGGAACAACATCAGCATCACCACCAACACCTTCGCGGGCATTGAATGCCCTGAGCAAATTTAATCGCCTCTTACCTACCAACATTAGTTCCGATAAGGAAGACTTCCAACCAGTCACCAAGTTGACCAGGTTAACCAATTCGTGTGGGCGGTATAATTGCCAGACCGGCCCAAACACAAAATTGCAACAGTCGAGTGTATCTAAGAGGCTGTAAAAATATTGAGTGTAAAGAGCAAATTTCACTTTTTCAGTATTGATACTGGTATTCGGTTGTGGATTTATTAATCCCAAAGAAGCCATATGCTCCGAATACTGATTATATGAATAATCATGTTCTGATGAATTATGGTCTGCACCAAATGAATTAACTGCATAAATTAAACCCAGACTCCTCTTTTCCTGCGGCATGTGCGCAGGCATTTCGCTGTTCTTGACCGAAACAAGCAAATCCTGCCCAACTTCCAACTCAGCTGCTGCCCGTTCAGATCCTAGTCCAAGTGTTCTCCCAATGCCTTGCTGTTTGGCAATCATTTCGACAAGCTCAACCATAGCCTGGGCGTTTCCAAATCGACAAGGTATATCTTTAATGTAAGTATCTTTGAGATATCCTTTTTCAATACAGTCCATGAACCAGGCGATGGTCGCTCCACATGCCATAGTATCTATGCCGTACATATTGCAGAGCTGGTTGGCATAACAGATGGCTTCCAGGTCGGTTATTCCACAATAAGATCCAAGTGTGGCAATCGTCTCGTATTCAGGACCCCCATATCGTCTGGAAACCTGGTATTCATCGTTATTAATCTCGACGACTCGTTTACAACGAATTACGCAACCGTAGCACGTATCACGGTCTTTCAGTACAGTCTCATACATGGTTTCGCCAGAAATGCGGTCTGCATTATCCAGGAAACCGGAGGACCAGTTCCTGGTTGGCAGAAAACCGATCAGGTTTTTACTTTTAACCGCCCGAGCAGTTCCATATTTTCCAAAGTCCGAGAGGGATACTTTGGGAAAACGTCTGACACCTTCCCGTGCAAGCTGTTTAATTCCCTCCGGATAAAAGAAATCCGGTTTGACCTTGCCACACACGGCAACTGCCTTTAAATTCTTGGATGCCATCACCGTGCCCATTCCAGTGCGTCCATTTGCCCTGTTTGCGTTTGTTATCACTGCACCATAGAGAACTCCGTTCTCCGCGGCAGGTCCACATTGAGCCACCTGGATGTGTTCATCAGCCAATTCCTTTCGGATGATATCTTCCACATCTGCGGTGAATTTTCCCATCAGATGACTGGCATTACGGAATTCAATTTTTTCGGGTGTGATCCATAAATAGACCGGTGTTTTAGATTTGCCATTGATGACGATGCCGTCATACCCGGTGAATTTCAACTCTACCGGGAATGTACCGCCGGACTGCGAATCACCCACCAGGTTGGAAAGAGGGGATTTGGCAGTAACCGTTAGCCGTGATAAACCAGATATGGGTGCGCCGGTAAGCACACTGGTAAAAAAACATAAAGTATTGGATGGATCAAGAGGATGGATTTTTTGGGGAGTATTTTTTATCAGATAATACACACCCATGGCGCTACCCCCCATATATTTTCGATAAAAGCTTTCCTCAGGAGAATCGACCTTAAATGAATGATTGGAAAGGTCAACCATCAATATTTTCCCATGGAATCCATTTGGCATTTTTCCTCCCAGAAATCAAAAATAGTGTTGTTGATTAATATTCTATCAATTCAATTAAGTGAGACCTTAATAATTTATTGATGATAAATGGTTATCGATTATTTGTAACCCTGAATAATGCATGTAATGAAAATTATATACGTACTTTTTGTAAAAATATTCTAATTCGATAAACATTTCCGATGAGTGTCCAAAAAATCTTTACTGTTCAAGAATTATTTTTTTCTTCCCAGTTGAATTTTGTAAAAAATTACCAATTACTAATAAGGCGCCTCCTGCTAGGATGCTTATATTCAAATTCACACCCAGGATAAGTGCAAATAAGAGTGCTGAAATCATAGGTTGAAAATTAGCCGCCATCACAACTTTATAAATATCTCCCTTTAGCATGGATTGATTCCAAAGGTATGTTGCCAGGAAAAGAGTAACCACAACCCGATACGTAATTTGATAAATCACACTTACACTCCAATCAGATGGTTCGATCATAAATAAACTAAACAATCCCATCAATAAACCCGAAATCAACATAAAAAGACCGGTAATTCTGTTATCCTCAATATTATATTTCTTAACCAGGTTTGAATAGAAAGCCCAGCAGACTGCGGACAAAAATCCGATAATGAAGGGTAAGAGATCTGTAATTCCTCCGGAAAAAGAACCGATCACATCCTGCCCGGAGCCACCCAAAACCACAACCAATATTCCCGCGAAGGAGAACAATAAACCAAAAATACTTAGCTTTTTTTTCTCACCCAGCAACAGGATGGATAAAATGAGGGTGAATAATGGCCATAGGGAATGGACTGCGCCGACCCGTAGGTTTATCAGCCTGGTTTTTGAGATGGCAATCGAGTAAATTGTGGTCAAGACATACATGACATAAAAGAAACCGCAAATTAACGTTGGTTTTAGCTCGTTTGTCGCAGCAACAGGTTTCTTCCGAATTTTTGGTGTCAGGAACATGGTCATCAGACCACCTAAAATATAGATATAAAAACCCGCGTTGAATGCACCAACTTCTTCACTTATGGACCGAATGAACGCACCAGCCGTACCCCACAAAATGACAGCAATATATCCCAAGTAGGTTTTATCGCGATTTTGCATAGAAAAAGATAACCTGATTAGTGTGAAAAGCTTCGAATGGTTTCGTGGAGCAGAGAGAAAAATGCATTTATATCCAATTCCATACCAACTTTACAATTAGGGCTTTTTCCATAGGGATGTTTAATGGGATCGTGATCAATATCTACAGGGGGATTACTACCGCTTGTATGCCGGTAATCACATACGGTCATTCCACGTGTGAATTCTCCCTTCAATTCAACCTGGACGTGCATGTCCACGGATTTGATTAGTGTTTCATCGATGGCCCATGCCGCCGCGCAAGCATCATGTAAGCTGGCACCGCGCATGCCCGATCTTTTAAAACTGGAATCGATGAAGAATTTCATGAGATCATAACAAAACAGAGCTACTGGGTTGTTTATTTCCTTAAGAAGCCTCATTGTATTATCTTCAGTCACAAATGCTTGCCTAGTAAGATTTAATCCACATAATTTGATGGGTATGCCAGAGTTGAATACCTTGTAAGCTGCTTCAGGATCCACATAAATATTAAATTCCGCTGCTGGTGTCCAATTCCCATAGGTCACTGAACCGCCCATAATAAATATCTCTTCTATTTTCTTGGCAATACGATGGTCCAGTTGTAAGGCGGTTGCCAGGTTCGTGAGTGGTCCGGTGGCGATTAGGGAAATTTTCTCATGCGCATTGGTTGTTTCTACAATAAATTGTGCGGCGTGTTTTCCCTTCGCTTTGAAGGTTGGTTCGGGGAGTTGGGGGCCATCCAATCCTGATGAACCGTGGAATTGGGGTGCGGTTTCAAGTTTTTGAATCCAGGGGTGCTGAGAACCCGGAAAGACGGGAATGTCTGTCCGCTTGATCACCTCAAGAATTTTTAATGCGTTGTTGGTAACTTTTTCAATTGTCTGGTTTCCTGCAACAGTGGTGACTCCCAGAAGGTTCAAATGTTTGGCCGCCAGGATCAGGGCGACTGCATCATCATGCCCGGGATCACAATCCATAATGTAATTTTTCATCGTTCGCACCAACCTATTTTTTTTGATATTTACCTATAAATTTCTGTAATTGTCTCAAAGTAGGGCTTGTCCTAGCCCCCTCCTTGGAAATTGAAAATCCGGCTGATGCATTTCCCCATTGAAGTGCAATTTTTGCATCCTGGTAGTTGATCATTGCAGCTATGAATCCTGCATTGTAAACATCACCGGCACCAACTGTGTCAACCACTTTAACCGGGTAAGCCTGTGAATCGATACATTGACCCTCTGTAAAAAAAATCGACCCAAGAGCCCCTCGTCGAACAATCACTTTTTTATGGATTCCCTGAAGCATTGCCACAGCTTTTTCCCAATCGCGGGATTTATGTAGGAGTGAGAATTCCTGATCGGAACCCAGTATATAAGTTGAGTATTTAATCGCCTGCATGACGGCATCCTGATGGGATTTCTTGAATACTTTTTTGCTGACGCGCAGGTTCAAATCCAGGGAAGTGATGATCCCATTTTCTTCGCACCATTCCAGAATGGTTAAAGTGGTATCTCTCCCGCTTGATTCTTTTCCTAATAGCAGACCAGTAGTGTGCAGCCAGCCTGCTTGACGGATTCTTTCCAAATTAATTTTTTTGAATTCGATGGAGGAAAATGATTGTTTTTCAAGTGGCCATCCCCAAAGGTACCGCTCGCCATCTAAGTACACAAAAGCGAACACACAAACCGTGGAAAGAGCTGGATCAAGAAAGAGCTGGTCGGTTTCCACGTTTTCTTTGGTGAAATCGTCAACAACCACCTGACCGTACTGGTCTTTGCCTATCGTACCGATGAATTGAGTGTTGATCCTCAGTCGAGCTAGGGCAACAGCAGTGTTGGCACCGCTACCACCGGGATGGAGATGAGGTTTTTGAACTGTGACCTCTTCACCTTCACCGAATTGCGAAAGGCGCATTATCAGATCAACAGCCGTATCCCCCAGGACACAAACACCTTGTACCAATTCTTATCCAGCTTTACGAATAGACTCAATAAAGGCTTTTACTTTTAGCGGATCTTTAAAATGATCTCCTTGTGGTGTGTCCAGGTTTGTTTTGGTCAGCGAATCCACTCCATACGGCCGAACAATTCGAATAGCTTCTGCCACATTGGTAGAGCCCAATCCACCGGCAATGATGCAGGGAATTTTTGTCATTTCAACAATCTTCTTGTCTATGAGTAGATCATGTGTAAGTCCGGTTGCTCCGATATCACCAGCGCCTTCTTTAACAGTATCAATGAGGAAAAAATCAGAAACGGGCTCATATTCCTTAACATAATCAAATATTTTTGGGTCATTTGCAGGTAGGGCTTGCATGATTTTTAAACCTTTAACGCGATTCTTGAGCTCGACAATTTGGGAGGGAGTAAATTTCGCGATATCACCTGACAAATGTAGAATATCAGGCATTACCGTTGTGACCATCGTGACGATTTCCTCCAGATCATAAGAAATTGTCAATCCAATTTTTACTGCTTTATCTCCAATGGCATTGAAAACCTCTCTGGCCTGGTCAAAGTTCAAGAACCTGGGAGAGCCATAGGCAACACCCAAATGATCGGCTCCCATTTCTGTCACCATTTTCGCGTCTGAGACAGACTTGATTCCATATATTTGTGCAATCGTTTTTGTCATAAAAAATCCTTTACAAAAAATTATTTTCCATCAAGGAATGTAAAACTTATCGCGGGGTATTTATAAACTTTAAATTATCCGGGGTCTACCAATTCTTGTTGGAATTCATTGTTGTACTAATATTATCAGAACTTTTATTTTAAAACTAATTTCAATACATGCAATATAGTAATGTATTAAAATATTTGGTAATATGAAAATGCAAAGGAGACAGCAATGAGTAAGGATTGGTTGATCGAAAACGCAACGGTTGTGACCATGAACACCACGCGCGATATCCTTTATGGAACATCAATTGCCATTCGGGATGATCGTATCAGTGCTATCGGTGAGCTGGAGGAATTGCGCAAAACTTATCCACAGGCGGAACGGGTTAATGCTACCGGAAAGGTGGCATTGCCTGGTCTGATCAATAGTCATACCCATATTTCGATGAGCCTCCAAAAGGGAATTACCCTGGCTATCCCGGATGGGGTATATCGTGTGATGTGGCCGGTTGAAAAAAATCTCCAACCTGACGAAGTATATATTGGAGCCCTGGCAGGTGGGGCGGAAGCCTTGTTGGGTGGTACGACAACGGTTGTGGACCATTATTTCTTTGCAGAACAGACAGCCAGGGCAGTGGTCGAATTGGGCTTGCGTGGGATCATTGCGCATACCCTTATGAGTCGCATCGGTCCAATTATCGGAGAGCAGGAACTGGAGGAAGGGATTGATTTTGTTCGGCGTTGGAAAGGTCGTAATCCATTAGTCATTCCCTGGTTGGGACCGCATGCGACGGAATCTGTATCAACCGAATGGTTTTTAAAATTGCGTCAGGTCGCCAATGAGGAAGAAGTTGGGTTGCATTTGCATCTGGCACAGACGCCACAGGAGAGATCCTACATCAAGGACCAACATGGTAAAGGTTGTGTGGAATATTTGGCGGATATTGGCTTTCTAGGCAAGGATGTGTTTGCAGCTCATTGCATTTTTATCAGCGAGACCGAGATGGACCTCCTGACTAAGACCGGCACTCATCCCATCTATTGCCCAATAGCACATTCACTCGGTGGGAAACCGGCTCAAGCCTGGAAAATGATCTTAAAAGGCGCTGATGTGCTTATCGGTACCGATGCAGTCACTAGTAATAATGTCATGGACCTGACTGGTGAATTACGCATGGTCGGAGCGGCCCAAAAACAGCTGACCAATGACTCGCAGGCAATGCCATCATCCAAAATTCTTGAGATGGTGACAGTAAATGCGGCAGCCGCCATTGGGATGAGTAACCAACTGGGTACACTTGCACCTGGTTACTTGGCAGACCTGATCTTGCTTAATTTTGATCGAATATCCACCACTCCTGCCTACTCGTTATTAGATTGTATTGTCTATTGTTGCAATGGCCGGGACGTGAATACCGTCTTTGTCAATGGGAATATGGTGGTGAGGGAAGGAGTGTTGTTGACAGCCGATGAAAAGGAACTAGTGAAGAAAATTGATGAACGCGGCCGCAGCCTTTTGAGTCGGGCTGTGAAAGGTGATGCTGAGTTGGAAGCGCTATTCCGGTCCAACACTCTCTATTCATAATAATAAGAAGGAGGATGGAATAGGCGATTTTGAAGAAAATCAGAAAGGTGGTAACGTCATATCCAAATGAACTAGATAAATTTCATATTGCCTAATGACATATTAATATTCTCTCTCTTCACTACCTCATTTGAATTTGAACAGATTGATAATCAGGGCGCCTGTATCATTGTCGGATGACCCAAGCTACTGACGGGCGTCTGAATCATTGTCAGTTGCTCTGAGTACCTGATGTGTCCTTGATTTCCACAAAATAGGGATTAAGAAAAAAAACCGCCTCAAGGCGGTTTTTATGACGCACCAGGGGGTTGAACCCTGAACCTACTGATTAAGAGTCAGTTGCTCTGCCAGTTGAGCTAGTGCGCCGCGAACGCAGGAATTATACCGTATGTAATTATTGTGTCAATAAAAAAGATGCGCATCAAGTTCTCTTCTCCCTGTGAAGAAATGATGCGCATCTGTAAGAGTATTAGATATCTCGGTCAGTTACATTTTAAAACTTTTCAAATTACTGTTGTGGTGTTTCTTTGAAAAAATTTGTTTTCCAGTCATAAACTGGTTCCTGTTTTCTGGGTTAGATAACGTCGATGGTCACCCAAACTGGTCCGATGTCATAACCGCTGTTCGTATAGAGATGCCAGTAGCCGGTAAAGGTACCGACAGTGGCTGGAGCGGTCATGGTTACGGTTACGTTAATACTTCCATTGGGCGCTACACTGGAGGTCAGGTATGTGGGGGAAGTCCCGCCCATTTGGCTACCGCTATAAAATGCGAGGTAGTAACTGGTATTCCAGGTGCAGTAACCCACGTTGGTGAACTGCCAGGTTTTACTAAATACCGTACTGTGGGTTACGTCCGTGTTATCCACATAATTGACATCCACAGCGGTTGCCCAGTTGCAGGGGGTTACCGTCGCAGTTGGCAGCGGGATGGCGGTCGGCAGCGGCAGCGGCATTGCGGTGGGCAGGGGTGCCAGCGTGGGTGCCGGTGCTAACGTGGGCTGCACCTGATGCTGCTGGGCATTAATGGCTGCAACTGTTTGTGCCACCTGGATCGCCACCTGGTTGGGATCGGGCTGGGAGGTGGCAATGCTGATGGGTACAGTGCATGCCATGGCTGACAATCCGAGCGCAAAAATGATGGCTAAGGGAACGATTCTATTTTTCATCTTATACTCCTTTTATAGGTAAAAACCTTACTTTATAAGTAGCACTATTTGTGCCAATTTGTAAAATTATCTGATTTTAAATGCAAGTCACTGTGACGTTTACCGTACCAAATAATTGGTGGTTGGGATTATTGACGTACAGCTTTACCCAGGATGCACCGGGAGCACCCAGGCTCCAGTCATACGCAACTGTCTGAGTACCTGCGGCTCCGAACACAAGCGACTGCTCAGCGGCGGAAGAGCCATCATCACGCGTCCAGTAAAAAGTGACCGTTCCAGGACCGTTGGTGCTGATTGCCGCAGTAAAGTGGAAAACGTGCGGGCATGCGCCAGTGTAGGCATTGGTGTCTACCGAGAAAGCAACGCCGGTTACTGCGAATGCGGGAGCCGGGTTGACCGCAATGATGCTTGCCCAAATCCCATAGGAGGTGGTGAAATCAACGTTGCTGTCTGTGTACAAATGCCAGTATCCCTTATAGGTGCCGGCAGTGGCGGGGACCTTTAGCGGCAGGATAAGATCAATGGTTTCGCCTGGAGCCACACTGCGTCCGAATAATTTGGAAGCCGGTCCGCCCATTCCTTCTCCGCTATAGAAAGCGATCTTGTAGTTGGAATTCCAGGTGCAGGTGCCAGCATTTTTGATCCGCCAGGATTTGTTGAAGTTGGTGTTGATGTTAATGGAGGTGCCATCTGCAACTGTTTCACTGACCAATTTCGCCCAGTTGCATGGCAGCGGGGTTGCCGTGGGGGGCAGCGCAACTGTTGGTAAAGGTGAAAGCGTCTGGGTGGGGGCTGGTCCCAGTGTTGGGATTTGGGGAGCCAGCGTGGACACATTTTGATTTGGTTTATTCAGAGCCGCAACGGTTTGGGCGACCGAGGTGGCTACCAGCCCGGTATCCTGTGAGGCAATATTGAAAAAAGGCAGGTTGCAGGCCATCATGACCAAGCCCAATGTCAGGGCGATCGAGAGCGGTAACAATCTTTTACTCATTTTTACTCCTGTTGACTGCTTTATTCTAATCCTTAATGCAAGGTTATACGCATTGGTTAGTAGACGCTTTGGATCATAAAAAGTTCCCAATTAAATGAAAAAGCCATGGTTTTGGCCATGGCTTTTATTATTTTATGGACAATTGTTACTTATGAACAAAATATTTTAGTTGTTGATTCAGTTCATAATTTTTTCAATAATATGTAAATTATGGACAGGTGACAGTCACCTGATTCCATTCCTGATTATTGGGGCTTTCAATAAATATCTTAACCCATGATGTGCCAGATGCGCCTAGATTCCAGGTGTATGTTGCGGTTTGGGAGCCAGCTGCGCTAAAGGTCAGCGATTCGGAAGGACTAGAAATACTGCCATCATCCCGGACCCAGTGGTAGGTAACTGTACCCGCCTGATTCACAGCAATTGTGGATGTGAAAACAAAGGCGTACGGGCAGGCTCCAGGAGCAGCATTATTTACTACTGTATTTGCACCGGTGACCCTGAAGGTGTTGGCAGTGGGAACTATAGCGACTCTATTAATCGATACCCATACTCTACCAAAATAGGTGTCTTTGTCATCGTACAGCCCCCAGTACCCGGTGGATGTGCCTACTGAATTGGTTGTTTTTAGATTTAATTCGAGAGCAAGAGTCTGCCAGGGGGGTACGCTTTTACCAAAAAGGATAAATGACGGACCGCCCATTTGATCCCCGCTTACAAATTTAAGCTTGTAATTGGCGTTCCAGGTGCAGGAGCCCTGGTTCGATATTGTCCATCTTTTTGTAAAAGCAAAATTAGGATAGAGTGTTGTGCCATCCGGATAGTTTTCGCCCTCACTCCGGGGTGTCGCCAGGCAGGGGATGCCGGTGGCCACACCCGGCAAAGAGAGCGTGGGAACGTTTACCGCCGCCAGGGTGGGGATTGGTCCAATCGTTGGAATTAGTGGGTTATTGGTCGGCTGAGCTGGCTGCTGGGTCGGGATCGCCGCCAGCGCCTGAGCCACCTTGGTGGCAACCTGGGCGTCCACCAGCGCCGCCACCTGGGCGGCGAGCTGATTTGGATCCTGGGTGGGGGCTGCGGCAGTGGTGCAGGCGGTAAGGACAAGGCTGAAGGCCAGTAAAAGTGAATTGATCACTAAGATTTTTTTCATCATCGTCTCCTTTTTGACTTCTTTATTTTAACCCTGAAATCAGAGGTTTTCGATTTCAAAAGCAGGGCTGATTTTTACCACAATATCGATGAATTACCCAGGCTGAGAGGTTCCTATTATAGCTTTATCTTTGTGAATTTTGTTTATGGTTTTCTAAGGTACATAAAAGGCCGCATCCATCCAGATCATCCAAAAACGATCCATTTCCTCTGCTCCTTGGAACTGGTGGCTTATTCGTTGCACTGAAACTCACCTGGAAGAGGTTACAGCCTGTATTTAATTATACCCGGCGCCCAATATTGCTGACACCGGAAATTACTACAGCCAGTTCATCCGGCAAAGACAAAAGCTGATAATATTAATTATATCGTAGGGAAAAGGAATCCCAACACAAGGTATAATCGCGAAGAAAAAACCATCCAAGGCCACTAATTTGAAAACAACCCTGGTCATCCCAACCTATAACGAAGCTGAAAACCTGCCCAAATTATTGGCGGCTCTGTTTGCCTTGCCTTTAAAAGACCTGCATGTGCTGGTGGTGGACGATAACAGCCCGGATGGCACTGGCCAAATTGCGGAGGAACACAATAAAACTTTTCCCGGGAAAATAAAAGTACTGCACCGTTCGGGCAAGCTTGGTTTGGGCAGCGCTTATATTCAGGGGTTCAGGTTGTGCCTGGAAGATGGCTCGGATTATATTGGACAGATGGATGCTGATTTTTCCCACACTCCCCAAAAAGTGGTGGAATTTGTACAGGCATTGCCGGATTGTGACATGGTGCTTGGTTCACGCTACATTCCCGGTGGGAGCCTGGATAAGGATTGGGCGTTTTGGCGCAAGGGACTTTCGGTTTTTGGTAATTTTTATGCGCGCGCCATCCTCGGTCTGCCCATCCGGGATGTCACCGGTGGTTTTCGCCTGTGGAAGCGCCAAACTTTGAGCCATTTACCTCTCGAGCGGGTCCGCTCCAATGGCTATGTGTTTCAGGTGGAAATGGCTTATGTGACCAATCGATTGGGATTTAAAATGAAAGAGATCCCGATCTATTTTGCTGAGCGCCGCTTTGGGGAATCCAAGATGTCCTTCCATATACAATGGGAAGCTGCTATGCGCGTCTGGAAGCTTAGGGGGTTGTACCGCGACCTTTCCATAATGAAATAATCTCAAAAATAAATTGTGATAAAGTTGGAATTACATTAAATCAGATTTTTGGGTTTACAAATGTTGAATGTTATTAAGAGATTGAAGCCCGTATTTCTCTTGACAATTCTTTTTACGATATCTTCCATTTTGCTCTGTTATTTGTTATTTTTTCAGATTCCCCAGGTCATCAGCGGAAAGTTCCTGTTATTTTCAACTGGGATAGGAATTCTATCCGGGCTTGGTTATTACCAATTCGTCATAAAAAACATTCGCCAACCTAAGAAATTAATAACAAAATCTCTATTACTTTATGTTTTATTGGCAACCATCATCTCAATATTCATTTTCAAGAATCCAAAAAGCTATCTAATTGCCCCGAGCACTTGTCTTGAGCTCCGTGTCCCTTCTGCCGCTGATAATGGGAAACCGATAAAAATTAGAAATATTAATTCAGGATTTCAAGATATTAGTTATCGGCAATTCAATCGTTCATCTTCTTCACGCCTTGAAGAAGAAGGCATTGGTTTATTTCCTGAGGGAAATATCTCCTGGTGTGGACGGGTATGGAACAAAATCGTGATTGATCTTACGGAAGTTACAAATGGTTCAAAAATAGTTATTCAAACAACTTATGAATTAAAAATTTATTATCCTTCATCAGAAGCATCGGATAATCATGCAATTATCTCCATTGAAGTACCTGGATATTTCTTCTATAATGCTATTTCCCAACTTTCAGCCTATTTGGCTATTTTTATTTTTATTTTTTGTCTTGCGTTTGGATTTTTCCATTTTGATCCTGCCAAAGATTCAATCAGAAAATTGATATATATATTTGTTTGTGGTTTTTTTATTCTATATTCTGTTTTTTCAATTTATTTACCAATTAGTCCAGGCAAAGCTCTCCCAAATTCAGATTCAGGTTTATTTCTCTATATTGGGAAAAATATCTTGCAGGGTAATATGGTGTATCGGGATATCTGGGAACACAAGGGACCAGTCATATATCTGATTAATGCAATGGGTTTAAGTTTTGGTTTGGGGACATGGGGGGTCTGGGCATTTGAAGTTCTCTCAATTTTTATTGTATTGATATTAATTTTTAAATACTTTTTCAAACAAAGTGGTATTGTAAGTATCTTTTGCGTCAGTTTGTTTTGTGCTTTATTAAACCCAGTACTCGAAGGAGGAAATTTTACTGAGGAATATTCCATTTTGTTTTTTTTCCTGGCTTTTTATTTATTTCACAGAATTGAAAATGGGAATTCTACAAAAGAAAAAATCTCTCTGCTATTCATAGGTTTTGTCTTTTGTTTAAGTTTCTTGCTGAAAGCTACATATATTTCTATTTATGTTTCTATGTATTTAGTTGTAATTATTAATGGGATTTTTACAAAGAACCTGAAAAAAACATGGAATTTCCTATTCCCGATAACTCTGGGATTCCTAATCACTTTCAGTATATTCTCAATATATTTGATCTGCAATTCCGCTTTTACGCAATTCATTGATAATGCGCTTGTATTTAATTTCATTTATACTTCACCGCAACAATTTTCAATTCCTAATAATGTGGGAGTAGGATTTAAGTATCTGCAAATCCCACAAGAGCTTGTTTATTTTGCATTAGGAATTATCGTCTTCAGTGCAATAATTTTTCGAAATAAGTGGGCAGAAAAAAGGATTAACGAGCTGTGGGTTATCGCCTTTGGTTTTAGCATGGAATTGATTTTGTACAACATCTCTGGAAAGGATTTTCCTCATTACGCAATTACTCTTATCCCTTACATAACCCTGATACTTGGGATGGCTTTAATATTAATCATTAATCCATTAAAAGAAAAATTATCGCAAAAAACAAATATGGTATTAATGGAAAAAGCTGTCTCTATTACTTTTTTGATCATCATAATCCCATTTTTAATCATGAATCTTGGGCAAACGCTTAAATCGCTGCCGCCGCCTGATGAAAAATTTTTAAATGAATTGGATAACGAAATTGGAAAAAATGAACCCATGCTGATCTGGGGTACTGCCCTTTACAACTATTTGTTGGAAATCCCCGCTAACTCAAAATTCGTCGCCATTAATGGATTGCTCGATTGCCGATATGTCACCAACGAGATGGTTGATCTTTATATTTCTCAAATTTCAAAATATAAACAGGTGCTTATTTATCCAGAATCACCTTACAGTATGATTGATCCGTTGGATCCAATCGAAAGACAAAGCCTGGAGATGTGTTCTAGACTCAAACCCATATTTGATTATGTTGATACCCATTATAAGAAAGAAAAAGAGCTAAGCAACGGCCAGAACATTTGGAACGTATACCGTTCAATTAATTAAGAGTCTTCATCCCACTATACATTTTATAAGGTGCAACTTAAAAGGTGATGGAGTAATAAATTTCAGTCAGTCGGCGCCATTCATCCATGCTGAGTGTTTGTGCGCGGCGCTGCGGATCAATGTGTGCCTGTTCTAACAGAGGTTCCACCTTTTCTTTTGGCCAGCCCAGCCCTGCAGCTAAAGAATTATGCAGCATCTTGCGTTTCTGGCTGAAGCCGGCTTTGCTCAACTTGAAAAAAGAATTCAGCTGGTCGGATGCGATCAATGGTTGAGGATGGAGGTCAACCCTTATAGTGGTTGAATCCACTTTTGGACTTGGGTAAAAAGCGCTCGCCGGGATACTTAAAACCATCTGTGGGTTGCCATATACCTGCACGCTGAGCGCTAAAAGGCTCAGGCTGCCTGGTTCGGCACATATTCTTTCTGCCACTTCCTGCTGCACGGTAATGACCATTCGGCGGGGTTTTAACTGGGCTTCCAGCAGGTGGCGGAAGAGCGAAGAAGTGATGTAATAGGGAATATTGGCAACCACCACGTAACCATCTTCCCCCATGAGTTTGGCTGGATCGAGCTGCAAAATATCTCCAGCCACGATCTGGATCTTGCTGCCTTCACCGGTCACTTCCTTGAGCAGCGGGATCAGTTGAATATCCATTTCCACCGCCACCACCCGTTTGGCGGTCTGCGCCAGCCAGCGGGTCAGATTGCCTGTACCCGCACCTACTTCGAGAACTGTATCCTCCGGGGAGATATCCGCTGATTGAATGATCTGCTCCAGGTAATTTTCATCGATCAGGAAGTTTTGGCCCAACCCCTTGTGCGGGGATAGACCGTACTTACGAAGTAAAGAGGGAATGTTCACCTTTGGCAGGTCTATGGCAGCACCCATAAAGGATTGATCGGGGCTGGTGCGAGGAAATAGATCATCTGGGTTGTATGCCAGCCGACATATTCGGCAGTTGGGATGAATACATCGATCCAGGGCTTACCCACGCAGCCCGGGCAGACGTCCGTGACTGTACCAATACCATACCCAGGAATATACAGGCTGGCGCCCTTCATATACTTGTACCATTCCGGTCTTACCGCCACATCGCCTCTGGCAGGCCACTTACCGCTGGCTGTCGGATTGCCAGTATCGTGGTATGAGGTGATATAAACGCTGATGGCGCGGTAATACTGAATACTACCATCCGGGGTTGAGAGGGTTTGAACATTAACCATTGTGCCATAGGCATACTTTTGGGTTACCGGTACCTTGGAAACCCATTCGGCTTCGGTTTTACGGCTCACTTCTTTTCCATCTTCATACCTCACCCGTACTTGCGCAATTCGCAAACCATATTCTCCAGTCTGCACCACTTTTTGGCTGTCAATTTGCAGCAGGGGGTCGGCCACATATTCTGTGGTGAAAGGGATGGTCTTGGGTTGTGTGGTGATTTCTTCCCGAACGCGTATCACTTTTATGGTGCGGTTAGCCGGGATAGGGTCATTCTCGCCTGGGATACTGTAATCTAGGTTTTGAAGGGAGACGCCAGCCTGCGCCAGTGCCTGCCCGATGGTTTCTGTGGCCGTTGGTAGAGTGATCTCCTGGCCCTGCACCTGGATGTGGATGGGTTGGCTGCGGCGAATGCTAACTTTAAGATCAGCGGTGAGTGGAGTCTCCAGAGGTATGGAAATGGAATCTGCGATTTGCAAAATGATGCTTTGTTCCCATAATGCCTGACCCAGCGAGGGTGCTGATGATCGAAAAGTGGATGTTGTTCCATCCAGGGTCAGGTCAACCAGATGGGCTTTTCTAAGCTGGATGATGCTATTGCTGATGTTATCTATTGGTTTGTCAGCGGGAACCTGGATGCTATTCACTAGAATGCGATCTTCGGCATTAAGTACTATTCCTGCTTGTTTGAGGAAGACGGCTGGAATGTTGGAGCTGGTGGTAATTTTCAGAGGTTTATCCTGTCCATCAATATATATTGAAAGAGCAGAAGAAGTTGCATTAGAGAGAATGAGCAGCAGAATTCCTATTACAAAAGCCGCTGCAGTGCCGATCCATAAAAATCTGGCATACTTGCGTAAAAAATCCATGCCAAAAATTGTATCAGAAAAGCAAACAGGCAATATTAAATAGAAAGATCCAGAGGTCGTTCCTCTGGATCTGCTTAATCCTATGATTATCTTTGGCTATTTGATCTTGATCTCAACCAGATCCTTGACCTGTAATTTTCCGGTGGAGCCAGGCATGACTGTTTTTAGACCGCCGCCATCCTGAAAAGCGACAATACAGGTTTCGCATTTTAAAAGGTCGGCTCCGCTCATCTCCGCTGAATAACCGTCCTTGGCAACGAATGTGAGAGTATTGGCGTCTGTGATGTCGGTTAAAAGCAGCTTCAGGGATGTTCCGGTGGTCTTGGTGACCTTTCCATCTTTGCCAGTGTACTCTGCTTCGACCTGGGTTTTACCTTTGATGTCATCGCCGGATAAGTTCACTTCCGCTTTGCCGCCGCTAATCTTAAGTACAGAAACCGGGGCTGCTTTCGGGCTGCAGGCTGCCAGCAGCAAACTGGCCAATAAACTGATTACGATGATCGTCTTAAATGTTTTCATTTCTTCTCCTATTGATTATTAAATTGAATTTCAACTAATGCATAGATCCACTTGTTGGCGGCGGTATCCGGGCAGACCAATCGGATGGGGCCGTGGGCTTTATCTTTTTCTGCGATCCAATTGCCATCCATCTTGAGTGCAATGATCGCCCCTTTTAATTCATTTTTACTGATAACCATTTCGTAGCCATCGTCCCCTCTGACCAGAATGGTGGCGAAATTCGGGTCCGCGCCTGCTTTCGCGGCAATGTCTTCCAAACGCACACCCACCCAGGTATTGATCGTGTCTTCACTGGTTGTTTTTTGCATGAGGATGTCTTTTAATTCCTTTTGCGGCATACTTGCCAGGTTGGCATAGGTTAATACCAGGGGATTACTGATATCACCGCTGATTTTAAATTTCCAATCCACGTTTGGATGGGTGGCGCAAGCGCTAAGCACAATTAGCAATAATATGAATACGGACAAAAATTTGATTTCTTTTTTTATTCTTTGTTGCATACGATCTCCTTATTAGATATGGAAAAGTATTTTTTTCGCCTCCTAAGGTTTAAAATAGGTAAATAAAGGAATGAGCATATCCTCGGCGATTAAATTCCCATGCTCGCCAGTTCGCTGGCCTTCTATACCGGAATGCATGCCGTGGTCTGCCGTGAGTAGAAACAAGGTATTGTTTGGACTGGCATCCACAATTTGTTGGATGTACCCGTCAATGCTCTTTACCCGTTTAATGTATTCCGGAGTCCATGAACCATTAGCATGTCCGGTGTCATCCAGGCCATGAAAATGCACCCACAAGAAATCTGGTATCCCTTGGTGGATTTTATTGATTGCATTTTGAAATACTTCATCATCATTTGTTCCGTTCTGGTTATCGTCATTTGATAAAACCAGGTCTTCGGCTTTCAGGTTGGCCAGGTACAGCGAATTGCCTTCGATCACCGTATATTTCTTTTGATTGTTTCGTAATTGATCAAAGATGGTCATCGTCTTCGTGGAGCGTATGCCGGATTGGTCCACACCGTTTACTTCCGGTTCAACTCCCGTGATCAGGGCTGCAGTGACCACGCTGGTCACTGGTGGATAGACCGAAAGCCCCATCATCGGTTTGCTCAATCCCATTAGATTTGGAATTAATCCCTGCTGTTCCGCCTTCTTCACATCCAGGGTTCCAAAAGCATCCAGGAGGATCAAAACCACGTGTGCTGTTTTTTTGGAAAAAAGAGCGGGAGTCTTGGTTTCAGGGTTTCCAGGTAAAGACAGGGAAGAAAGGACTGTTGGTGCAAGATCAAGAATGGAGAATTCAATGGGGTTTGCTTGCGGGGACGGCTCCACGATTATTTCTTTTGGTTGATTGGACTCTTTTTTTATTAAAATACTTCCATCTGCGAGCCATTTTGTACCGGACGCAATTTCATTCCAGAAATATTTATTCTCTGATCCATCAAGGTTAATAAAACTTACCTGGTTGATTGCCTGATAACCAAGAGAATGAAATAGCCGCTCAAGTGCAATATTGCCGGAATCGTCCGCATATTTTTCCAGATTTTTCTTTTTTTCAATTCCAACCTTCTTTTCTTCCCCGGTAACGGAATTGATCACCGTGATCGAGCCAGGTATTTTGGTACAACTCGAGAATAGGGTTGCTAATAGAAATAAAGATAGAAGGATCAGAATTTGAAAAGTTGTTTTTTTCATGCCGATTTAATCATTTGGGAAAATGCAGAATGATCTTTTTAATTTGCCCAATATCGCTGCCCGTAGGCACACCATCTCCCACCAGGCGTAGCGGAAAATCCTTATCGGTGAGTGGGTTGCCATTTTGCAGATAGACGATCAGGAGCTTGTTATTTCTGGCCATCTCCTGGCTCGTGAACGTGACCGATTTCCCGCTTTTTGAGACCACTTCCACCGTGTAACCGGATTTTGCCAATGCGTCATTGAATGCACCGGTGCCATGAGGATTTTGGTCGTCCACTTTCCCGACGAGGAGCCATAAGGGGATCCCCATCCATTCATTTGCCAGGTTATCAGTCCAGATGACCTGGTGGCATTTTTCTGCGGTCCCTGCTTCAAAGGTTGCCCGGTCCATGGTTTCAGTTATTGCGCCTTCCAGATTGACAGACCATTCCTGGAGCAGAGGTTTGATGACCAACTTATTAATAAATTTTACCGACCAGTGCCCATCCGTGACCTGATTGGCTTTTTCACTGATGATTTGTAGTCTCAATGTGCCGTCGTTCTCTTTGTTGAGTGGTTGACCGTCTTGTTCCGAGGCCAGGATTACTTTTAACCCTTCAATTTTGTTTTGTTCCCCAGAGGATGGGTCATAGGTGATGAAATTTCCCTTGGTTAATTGGGTGGAAGAGAAGCTGATGGCATACCCATCTTCAGCTTCCACCTGAACGCTGATGGGTTCATCACTTGTGTATACCAGATTGATCAGGTCAGTCAATGTCACACCGGCATATTGCTTTGGCCCTGAGATTCTGCCAGTGGTCGTCATAATCCCGCCAAAGCCGCTCGCTATTCCGGCCGCCTTGAAGTCATTGGAGTTAAGGGTGATGGTCTTATCAGCGCTGGTAATGGTCAGGATGACCTGGTTGGAGGCGGCTGGTGTTTGGGAATTCGCTCCAGTACAGCTGACTAATAGGATGGCGATCAGGATTACCCAAGAGGTCTTTGATATGATTTTTTTCACTGGTTTACTCCTTGGCAGCAAAATAAAAAGACGGCTCGCGGAAAGGCGGCCGTCTTGATCATTCCATACCCAAACGCTCAGGCAAATGAATCAGACCCATCTCCTTTCCAAATAAGGGAGGCAAAACTGTTTCCGGTTTTACCCTATCGGTTAATGAACCATGCCCGGCAGGTTTCAGGTTCAAGAACTCGAAGATGATGAAAAAATTATATCATTAAGAGAATGAAAAAATGGATCTCAATCGTGGAAAAATAAAAAACCCCTTATACAGGGGTTTGAGATGCCGAGAGCCAGAATCGAACTGGCCACACCGCGATTTTCAGTCGCGTGCTCTACCAACTGAGCTATCTCGGCAGGTTGGTGCAGAAATTCTACCCGTTAGGGATAGGCTTGTCAAGCAAATGAAATTTTTGTACTTAAATCGACCAATGACCCGGTTTTGGATTAAAATACTTCCTATCAATAATGAATCAAAATGATCTGATGTATAAAACAGTCCCATCCCCAATTGCCAGATTGATCGAAACTTTACGTCAGGATCGCTATTTTCCTCTCGTTCTTTTCATTCTGGCTTTGGTTTCCTTTGGCGTCCTTATTCCCTGGCTGAGTTTGTATAGCGATGACTGGCATTATTTTTGGTTGAGCTACCGCCTGGATTACATTACCCGCTTTTTTATGGGTAATCGGCCATATCTGGGCACGGTTTATGATTTTATTAATAATTTTTTAGGCCCCAACCCGCTTCAATGGCATATCGTTCTTTTTCTGCTTAAATGGACAGGGGTGACAACTCTCTGGTTTACTCTGAAAAAAGTTTTTTATGACCAGAGGAACATGGCCAAATGGATTTGCCTTTTATTTGCTTTTTACCCCGGTAACCTGATTCTATTCCAACCCCTGGTTTTTCTTTTGATCGTCATCCAGATCAATGTATTTTTCTTATCCTTATTGTTTTGTATTTTAGCGATTCAGCAGCCCAGGTGGAAAGCTATTTTCATTTTTATTTCACTGGCCACTTCAATTCTCAATTTAGTGGCTTCCGAATATTTCTTTTTCCTTGAGCTTTTACGTCCGCTTTTTCTGTGGTTGGCATTGCGACCATCAACCCAGGATCCAAAAGAAAGGTTCAAGCGGACGCTTTTGCACTGGATCCCGTACCTGCTGATTTTTATGGGTGCCATTGCCTGGCGATTTTTCTTTCAGGCAACCCTCACTTCTCAGCAGCCCTGGGTGTTACAGGATCTGCAAAAACAGCCTCTGAATACCCTTATCGAACTGGGCAGGGAAGTTTTGAAATCGTTCTATCATCTATTTGTCACTGCCTGGAATAATCCGGTGCTTCTTGACAAAATCTATGAGCCGAAACAGCTGATAATCACAGCATATTTCTTTGGTTTGGTATTGCTTTCATTTATTTTCTTATTCGTGTTTTTCATATCAATGAAGCAACATAAAAAAGAAGAGACAAATTCTCAAAGAATTACCAGCCGAATGGCAGGGTTGATCGGACTGGCCGCCCTGTTACTGGGAGGCCTTCCTATCTGGTTATCCAGGTACAGCGTGGATTTTGGCTTCCGCACGGAAAACCGTTTTGTCATCCCGTTTATCCTGGGGATCAGCCTTTTCCTGGCGGGCATTACTTTTATCGTTTTCCGTGATAATCTAACGCGGACTTTCGTTTTGTCTCTCACCCTCGCCCTCGGGTTGGGTTTTCAATTTATAACCGTTAATCTTTATCGCCAGGAAACCGAAAACTTAAAGACCTATTTTTGGCAAATGCAATGGCGCATCCCGTCCATGCAAACGGGAATTCATTTCATCACCAATCCCCCCCCTTTACCCATGGAAGGCGAAAATTCCATTTCGGCAGGGATCAATTGGATTTACGGCCGCAATGAAGCCAAAAAACAAATTGATTATTACCTGTACTTTAACCAGCAGCGCATCCCCAAGGAATTGGGCGATCTGGTGAAAGATAAGCCCCTTGATGTCGGCCACCAAATTGGTGACTTTTCTGGAGAGCAATTGCATCTGCTGGCTTTTTATTATTCACCTCCAGCTTGCCTGAAGCTGCTTGATCCTTCCTTTATAGAGAATAATTTAGAGGTCCCTGCCTTTGTTTCTGAAGCAGCAGTGCTATCTGAACCAGAATTGGTCACACCGGAAATTTCACCTCTAAACCGGGAACATCTTTACCAGTTATTTGGTAAAGAACCCGCCCATACTTGGTGTTTTTATTTTGAACAGGCGGAACTGGCCAGGCAGTTTAAGAATTGGAAAGAAGTCGGCGCACTTTACACGCAGGTTGTTGACCGGGGGCTGAAACCAGCCATCACCGAAGAATGGTTCCCGTTTATTGAAGGTCTGGTAAACCTGCAGGACTGGCAAAAGGCAATGGACCTTTTCCGTTCAGCCACCCTGGATTCTAAAAGTGATCAACCTTCTTTATGCAGTCTTTGGAGCCGGATTTTTAATCAGCTCAATCCTACCGGAGTGGATTTAAATTTCGCTCAAACCTATTTTTCAAGTGAATTAGGTTGCATTCGCAAATAGCAGCAATACGATCTCTCTCAGGGGTCTAGGCTTAAGACCGTATAATTAACTAAGTATCCACTTTTGGAGAATCTATGACCCCTCCAGAAAAGCCCTTTGTGATCGGAATCATCGGCAATATTGGTACGGGAAAAAGCCTGGTGCGTAAGATGCTGGAGCGCCTGGGTGGTTTGGGTATTGACGCTGATGCATTGGCTCATCGAGCCCTGTTAAAAGGCAGTCCGGTGTATGAAAAAGTGATTGCCCAATTTGGATCACAGTTGTTAAATGCAAAGGGGGAGATTGAACGGCAAAAGCTGGCTTCCCTTGTTTTTACCAATAAAGAGAACCTTCTTATTTTGGAGAATATGATCCACCCGGCCGTGGAAGCTGCTGGAAGGCAGATCATTTCCGAATCCACTTCACCTTTTGTGGTTATTGAAGCCATCAAGCTCCTTGAATCTGGTCTGGCGGAAGGGTGCGACAGCCTCTGGCTTGTCAATGTGCCTCTCGATACTCAAATCGAGCGTGTTATGCAGAATCGGGGGATGACCCGCAATCAGGTTCTGCAGCGGGTGGAACACCAATCCTTGCCAGAAACCAAACTGCATTCAGCCCATGTAGTTATTGATAACGGCAGTGGTCCAGAGTTCACCTGGAAACAGGTCAATGCTGTTTTTTCCCAACAGGTATCCGATAACCCAAAATTGGGCAGGGAGCTTGATCGATATCAGGAATGGAAAAACATTAACCGCTCACTCAGATTTCTGCAGCCCACAAATTCAATTTTCCTGAAAAAAATAGTGGAAGCTGCCCAACCCGTGGAATGGGTCAATAATTGGATTAATTCAGCCGCACATCGCGATTCTGAAAACGTGGGTTTGCATACTCGTTCCAGCTATTTTGAAATGTTGGTGAAGTTTCAGTGCTTCCTTAACCAGCCTGATAAGAAACCAGTGATGTTGTCGGTGGTGAATATTGAAAACTTTATCCTCCAACCGCTTTATTTATTTACCATGAATGAAAAAGAACCGTTTGATCTCAGACAATGGCTGGATGAAATTGATTTGATCGCCAATCAGAAATTATGTGAGGCGGTTATTTTCCCTATAAGTAAAAAAGCTTCAGCTATAAATGGGCAATTGGTGGAGAATGGCTATAAAGTCCTCTCCCCCGATGAAGAACTTTTCGATATTTGGAAGACTGAAGTCGCAAGAACCGGGGTGGCAGGGTACAATGTAATGGCTAAAAATTTCCGAAAGTCCATTCACTTTGATTTAATATCCTGATGACCAACATAATTTCTGATATCGCCCTGCTATTTCAACGGATTACCTGGTTAAGTATTCTGGATATTTTATTCGTTACTGTGATTTTCTATTCCATCCTGATTACTTTGCGTGATACCCAGGCCATGGTACTGCTTCGTGGAACAATTCTTCTGGTCATCATCGTTGGTCTGATCACTTCGATCTTTAAATTACCCGCTTTGTCCTGGCTCATCCGCACGGCCATGCCGGCACTGATATTTTCCATCCCGGTGATTTTCACGCCTGAAATTCGGCGGGCTCTGGAGAAACTGGGGCATGCCCGTTTTAGACGCGTTTTACTTTTTAGGTCGCCTCTTTCCAATGATGCAGTTGATTCCATGATCAAGGCTGTCGTGAGCGCCTGCATCCGCCTGGCAGAACACCATTACGGAGCGTTGATCGTTTTACAGCGCCTGGATAATCTGAATGAATATATTAATACCGGGGTGAAATTGGAATCGCGCATTACAGCAGAGCTCCTCATCCAGGTTTTTTACCCTGGCACGCCCTTGCATGATGGCGCGGTAGTGGTGGTGGGTGATCGGCTTCAGGCAGCCGGATGCGTCATGCCACTCTCGAAGAGTAAAGCGCTCAATCAGTCCCCTGAAAGAGAGTCCGGTCTTAGGCACCGTGCAGCTCTGGGTATTGCCGAGGTTAGCGATGCCATCGCGCTTGTGGTCTCAGAGGAGACCGGTACAATTTCCATGGCAAACCGCGGTCGTCTGCTTAAGCGGATCAGCGCTGAAAAATTGGAAAATTATCTTAAAGCTTTTTATAACCAATCCAGTTTGATATCTTCTTCCACACTCATTACCCGGCTGGAGCATGTGCTTGGGCGCGACCGGGATGAGGAACAATGAAAGCAAATCCAATTCGCATGCGTTTTCTTAAGACGCTTTCCTTATTCCTTACTGCATTTCTGATGGCTTTTGTGATTTGGGCAATAGCTATCAATTCGGCTGATCCATTGGAAAAGCGGATATTTCCGAACCCGATACCCTTGGAAGTAATTGGATTGGATCAAAAATTCACCATTACCAGTGTAATTCCAACCAACGTTGAACTCATTTTCACTGCTCCCCAATCCTCGTGGGCATCCTTGCTGAACGGCAGTCAAACGATTCGTTCCACTGTGGACCTGACCGGATTATCTGCTGGCCAATATGACCTGGAGGTAAAAATCCAGACCGAGGTACCCACGTTTAGGATAGAAAAAATTAACCCCTGGTCAATTCATGTCACTCTCGAACTAAAAAATTAACTAATACCAAAAAAATATGGCAAAACCTATTGTAGCTATTGTTGGACGTCCGAATGTGGGCAAAAGCACGTTATTCAACCGGCTGGCTGGCGAGCGCCTGGCGATTGTGGATGATACTCCTGGCACAACCCGGGACCGCCTGTTTGCAGATGGATTGTGGAATGGGATAAATTTTCATATCATCGATACGGGTGGGATTGACCCAACTGGTGCAGGCCGAAAAGACCCGCTCAGCATTGGGTCGGCGGATTATATCGAACAGATCCGCTTGCAAGCCCTGCTGGCAGTCCGGGATGCCGATGCGGTTTTATTTCTTACCAATGCAATCGATGGCGTCACTTCCGCTGACCAGGAGATCGCCCAGATCCTGAGAAAGAATCAAACTAAACGCGAGGGAAAACCATTTCCGCCCATTCTGCTGGTTGTTAATAAAGCAGACAATAAAAATCTGCGTGATCAATTTGTGGAGTTCTATAAATTGGGTATGGGCGAACCTTACCCAATTTCTGCCCTGCACGGCACCAGTACCGGGGATATGTTGGATGAGCTGACCGCCGTTCTTCCGCAGGTTACTGAAGAAGAGGAAGACCTTTCAGTCAAGGTTGCGATTGTGGGTAAACCGAATGTAGGCAAATCCAGTTTGCTCAATCGTTTGGCAGGGGAAGAGCGTGCCATTGTCAGCCCAATTGCCGGCACAACCCGCGATGCAACGGATACTCATGTTGATTTTGAAGGCACACCGATCACCTTGATCGATACGGCCGGAATCCGCAAGCGGGGCAGTATCTCTCCTGGGGTTGAAAAATATAGTGTCATCCGCACAATGCAGGCAATCGAGCGCTGCGATGTGGCTTTATTGCTGATTGATGCCACCGACTCGATCAGCCAGCAGGATTTGCATATAGCCGGATTCATCAAGGATGCCTGGAAGAGCACGGTGGTGCTGGTGAATAAATGGGATGCGATTGAAAAAGATAACTACACCATGGAGACTTTCGGATTGAATATGCGTCACGCCCTGGATTTCATGGATTACGTCCCCATTCTTTATATTTCTGCCAAAACGGGTCAGCGCGTTGACCAGGTGTTGCCAGCGGTGATGAAAGTGCAAAATGAGCGTCTCGCTCGTATTCCCACTTCCCAACTAAACCGAATTCTTATGAATGCGCAGGACCTGCATGCCCCCACATCACGGACAGGTGATATCCTCAAGATCTATTATGGCACCGAAGTAAAAACCAACCCGCCTACTATTTTGCTGCATGTCAATAACCCCAAATTGGCTCATTTTTCTTATCTGCGCTACCTGGAGAACCAGTTACGGGAACAGTTTGCTTTCACCGGAACCCCGGTGCATTTTATTATGCGTCCCCGCAAGCGCTAAGGTATAATCCTTCCCTTATCATGGATAAACAAAAGGATGTCTCGCTGCCTTCAGAGGACGTTGAAACCCAGCCTCAAAAAGAGGGGTGGCAGGTTGTCGTTCTGGATTTTGCCAAAAACCTGTTAATCGCTTTAGTATTGGTTTTTCTGGTTAATCTGGTCATAGACAGGGTGCGCGTGGAAAATATTAGCATGTTCCCAACTCTCAAAGAAGGGGATATGTTGGTGGTGAACAAACTGGCTTATAAATTGGGTAAAGTGGAACGTGGCGATATTCTTACTTTTCATTACCCCCTTGACCCAAAATTGAGTTTTATTAAGCGTGCCATTGGTCTGCCCGGAGACAAGGTGGAAATTGTAAATAAAAAGGTTTGGGTGAATGGTCATGCCCTCAACGAACCTTACATTGTCACACCATCGGATTACACCGGTGAGTGGGTGATTCCGGCTGATTCGGTGTTTGTCCTGGGTGATAATCGTGTCGATTCAGCAGACAGTCATGTATGGGGTTTTGTGCCATCCAATGACCTTGTCGGGAAAGTTTTGGCAGTTTACTGGCCTCCCAACCGAATGCGCATAGTCTCCCACCCTGATTTGATGGCATCAGCCACACCCTAATTTCTGCTTTCAAAATCCATCGATCGAAAGAATTATCCGCACTTAAGATTTCCTGGTCAATCTGACCGTATATTTATAGCGGTCACCGCGGTAAAGGATTTTCACAAATTCCACTGCTTTACGATTCTGTGTCCATAAAGTCCGTTCGCTTAATAATAACGGACTTCCCTCCGGTACTTCCAGAAGGCTTCCTTCTTCAGCGGAAGCCAGGGTGACTTCCAGGGTTTCATCCGCTTCGGATGGGAAGATCCCGAACTTTTCCTGCAAAATTGTATAAATCGAGCCGCGTTTTTCCACTTCTTCGCGTGTGATTTCCTGGCCGGGCTGCAGAGCCAGGTAGGAATCCTGTATCCCAATGGGTGTGTCGTTCCCGGTGCGCAGGCGTTTGATCCGTAATACCTGCCTCCCAGAAGTGAGCTCCAGATGTTTTTTTGCCTGTGGGGGCGGCATCGTAAAGCCAAATTCCAGGAAGATCTGCCCGGGTTTTAATCCGCGGTTGATCATATCCTCACTGAAGCTGGTCAGCTCCAGTATCCCCTTTTGCAGTTTTGGAGGCGAAACGAAGGTGCCTTTGCCATGGACCCGGTAAAGGAATCCCTGCCGTACCAACAGGTCGATCCCCTGGCGGATGGTGGGCCGGCTCAGATTGTATTGTTCCTCTAATTGCCGTTCGGAGGGGATGGGTTCATGCTGATGCCAGGCGCCATCCTCGATCATTTGACGCAGGATGCTGGTCAATTGATAGTATTTGGGAATGATGTTGCCTGGGTCAATAACACTTGACATTGTCATTTTCTCGTGATATTATTGGATAAGATGTTAAGTGGTCATTACCAGTTACATTATCTATCAAAAGAGACTTAAAGTCAAGTGTATAAAAACAACTATGGATAATATATCTGACAACGAGATCAAAGAAATTGTCCAGCGCGTACTGCAGCAGACCGGGCAGGCGCCGTCTCCTGTTTCTGCCAATCAACCGGCAGCCCAAACCCCCAAATCCAATTCAAAGATTGTCGCCATTGGCTCTGACCACGGCGGTTTCGAAATGAAGACTGCCCTGATCGAGTACCTCAAGGAATTGAAATATGAGGTCACTGACTGCGGCACCAACAGTAAGGAAGCCGTGGATTATCCGGACTTTGCACTGGCGGTGGCGGAACAGGTTCGCCAAGGTAAAGCCTGGCGGGGCATCATGATCGACGGAGCCGGGATCGGTTCCTGCATGGTTGCCAACAAAGTGCCGGGTGTGCGGGCGGCCATGGCATACGACTATGCCAGTGCATCCAACAGCCGCGAGCATAATAACGCCAACTACCTGACGCTTGGGGCGGGGCTGATCGGTCTAAACCAGGCCAAACTGATTGTCAAGACCTGGCTGTCAACGGAATACGCCGGAGGCCGCCATCAAGCCCGTGTCGATAAGATCATGCAAGTGGAAAAGAAATTCCTGAAAGAGGGTTAATCCTATGTCACCTGATAAACAGAGTATTGAAACCTTAACTGAGATCATCACCCGCGAAGTGCTGAGTGCTGTGCTTGAGCAGGAAAAAACTTCTGCCACACCAGCCGGGCAGAACTGCAAGGTGGAGTGCGTCGATAACCTGTGCGTCAAGACCTGCTTTGATGAAGCCGGGCAGGTGATCAGCGCAGGTGCCGAACGTCTTTCCTCCACTCTGGGAGCTGTACCCACCGATGCCAATGTTTCCAAATACATTGACCATACTTTATTAAAGGCTGAAGCCACCCGCGAGCAGGTGACCCAATTATGCTTTGAAGCGCGCAAATTTAATTTTGCCACTGTATGTGTCAATGCCACCCATACCAGGTTATGTGTCAATCTCTTGCGGGGCAGCGGTGTGGGCGTGGCGGTTGTGGTTGGTTTCCCGCTGGGCGCCACCACTCCGGAAGTCAAAGCCTTTGAAGCCGAACAGGCGCTTCAGGAGGGCGCCAGTGAGATCGATATGGTCATTAATATTGGGGCTATTAAAGACCGTAGTCTCGATATTGCAGCCAGGGATGTCCGCGCCGTGGTGAATGCTGTTCATAGCAATGGTGGCATTCTTAAGGTCATTATCGAAACTGCACTGTTAACCGATGAAGAAAAACAGATCGCCTGCCTCATTTCCAAGGAAGCCGGGGCAGATTTTGTAAAAACCTCCACTGGTTTTTCAACCGCTGGTGCAACCGTGGAAGATGTGGCGCTGATGCGCCGCACGGTTGGTCCAACCATCGGAGTGAAAGCCGCCGGCGGGGTCCGCAGCGATGAAGACTTGCAGAAGATGGTTAAAGCCGGCGCGACCCGTATCGGCACGAGTGCAGGTGTCAAGATCGTTCACGGCGGTCCCGCTGAAAAACCTGCCGCCACCCAGCCGGGTGCAAAAGTGTATTGATCTCATGAGGAGCAAACCATGCTGATTGCCAAAGTGATCGGAACGACCGTTTCTACGATCAAGGACGAAAAATTGGTGGGACGCAAGCTGTTGATCCTGCGCCAGACGGATGAAACCGGGGCTCTATCCGGAAAACCATATGTGGCCGTCGATACGCTGGACGCCGGTATTGGCGACCTGGTATTGACCTGCTCAGGCTCCAGCGCCCGCCAGACCAATATCACCAAAGATACCCCCGTGGACGCGGTGGTGATGGCTGTGATCGATTCGCTCGAAGTCGAAGGAAAAGAAACTTTTCGCAAAAGTTAAGCGATAAATGAAATGAATCTCGATAAAGACCTGACCTCCATACAAGAAGCACGCACTCTGGCTACCAATGCGCATAACGCCCAGTTGGTGTGGGCTAAAGCCACCCAGCCGGAGGTTGACCGTGTGTGCGCCGCCATGGCGGAAGCCGCTTTCCAGGCATCCGAACGCCTGGGCCGTATGGCCAGTGACGAGACCGGATATGGCTGGTCTGAACATAAAAAAATTAAAAATGAATTTGCCTCGCGCTTACTGTGGCAGAGCATCCAGAACATTAAGACCGTCGGTGTGATCCGCCACGATGTGGAACGCCGGGTGGTTGAGATCGCCTGGCCGATGGGCGTGGTTGCGGCGCTGGTTCCCAGCACCAATCCCACCTCCACGGTTTTTGCCAAAGTGTTGACCTCCGTCAAAGCCCGCGATGGCATTGTCATCGCCCCGCATCCTTCGGCTGCTAAATGCACGCTGGAAGCAGCGCGCCTGATGTCTGAGGCTGCGGTAAAAGCTGGCGCACCCCAGGGATTGATCGGCTGTTTTGAAAATATTTCCCTGCAGGGCACCCAGGAAATGATGCAGCACAAGTACATCACCGTAATCTTGGCTACCGGCGGCACCCCGATGGTGAAGGCTGCCCATTCCGTCGGTAAGCCGGCGTATGGTGTTGGTCCTGGCAATGTTCCGGTCTACGTGGACCGCAGCGCGGATCTGCAGAAAGCGGCGCGTTATATTGTTGCCAGCAAGGCTTTTGACTGTTCCACTATTTGCGCTTCCGAGCAATCGGTGGTGGCGGATAAACCCATCGCAGCCGAATTAGCCCGCCTGTTCGTCGAACAGGGAGCTTATTTTGCGGATGAAAAGCAGACCGACCTGCTGCGCATGCTGCTCTTCAACCCGGATGGCAGTATGAATACCGCCACAGTGGGCAAGCCGGCTCAATTTCTGGCAGCTCTGGCTGACTTCCAGATCCCGCGCGCGGCGCGCATCATTGTCGTACGGCTGACGCGCACCGGCCGCGAAGAACCGCTCTCCCGCGAAAAGCTCACCACCGTGTTGGGCTGGTACGAGGAAGATGGCTGGGAGGCAGGCTGTGAGCGCTCGATTGCCCTTATTCGTTTTGGTGGCCTTGGGCATACCCAGATCATCCACGCCACCGATGAAAATATTATCATGCAGTTTGGATTGGAAAAACCGGTTTTCCGCATTCTGGTCAATACCATGGGCACACTGGGTGCAGTGGGGTTCACCACTGGCTTGATGCCCTCAATGACCCTGGGATCCGGCGGCGAAGGAGGTTCGATTACTGGAGACAACGTGAGTGTGCACCATCTTTACAATGTGAAGCGCCTGGCGTACGAGGTGAATCTGCCCCCTGCGGCAGCGATGGTTACGCCGGGTTCTGATTCCGGGCCGAGTGCCCGCGAAGTGGAAGCGATCGTCCGGCAAGTGATCGGTTCGATCTTGAGTCAAAAATAGAAATCTAAATTCGTGAAAAGGAGTATGAAATGGCTGTAAATCCTGAATTAATCGCTCTGGGAATGGTGGAGACCAAAGGACTCGTGGGCTCAATTGAAGCGGCAGATGCCATGGTCAAAGCCGCGAACGTCACCCTGCTGGGTTCCGAGTATGTCGGCGGCGGGTTCGTGACTGTCATGGTGCGCGGTGATGTAGGCGCGGTGAAAGCTGCAACTGATGCAGGTGCAGCAGCTGCCAAACGTGTTGGCGAGCTCGTGAGCGTCCATGTCATCCCACGGCCTCATGAGGACGTTGAGATGATCCTGCCCAAGCATACAAAGGGCACCATCGGCGCTAAATAAGATAGGCAATAAGTTGTGGAGCCAGGCTAAGCGCGTGGCTGACTTTCATGGAACCCTAGCACTGGCTCGGGTGGTGCAGGAATTGTTTTTCCAACCCACCCATCAGGTACGCCATGCGCGCTAATTTATGAAGTAGGAGGCAGATATGCCTGATAAGTTTTCATTACGATGTTACTGCCTGCTGGACCGCATGCAGGCGCAGTATGCCGCTTTCGTAGGCACCATCACCCAGGGCGACCTGCCCGTGGAAGGTATGGCGTCCTTATATATCGAAATGGCGCCAGGCAATGAAGCCTTCCGCATGGTCGATATTGCCGTCAAAGCCACCGAAGCCAGGCCCGGCGCCCAGATCGTTGAGCGCGAGTTTGGTATGTTCGAGGTGCATTCCCTCAACCAGGCCGCCGTCATTGAGTCCGGGCGGGTGGTGCTGGATCGTCTCGGTTTGACCGAAGCCGACCGAGTGAGACCCAAGATCGCCTCGGTGCAGGTGATCACCCGCATCGACCCCTACCAGGCGCAGCTCATCAATCGCTTCCGCAAAGGCAGCATGCTGGTTCCCGGTGAGACCATGCTGGTGCTGGAATGTGCTCCGGCAGCGTACATCAATTATGCCTGCAACGAAGCCGAAAAGAAAGCCAGCATCAAGATCATCCATGTTTCCAGCGTTGGGCGTTTTGGGCGCATGTGGCTCTCCGGAACTGAAAGCGAGATCGTGAGTGCTAAGAATGCTGCCATCCAGGCGCTGGAAAGCCTGACTGGTAAGGATGAATAACCCATTTTTTGGGAGAAATAAATGCCAAAAACATTTTTTACCGAACGTGATATAGAGGACATGTTTCAGCGCGGCACCCACAGCATCGCGGTCAACGATGATGTGGTCCTGACCGAGCTGGCTTATGAAAAAGCCAAAAAGCTGGGCATGGATCTCTTGCAGGTCACAGATACGCCTCCGGCGGCGCCCGTCCGGCCTTATATCACCAAGCCGCTTTCATCAAATAGCGGACCGGCCTTTGCAGGCCTGCCTGCCAACCCCCGCCTGGAAGAGATCAAGATGCGCGTGCACGAAGCCGTCAAGGCCAGGCTGGGATCGTCCATTGATCCGGCACTGATCGATAAGATCATCGACAGGGTGGCTGCCGATATCGGGTTGAAATAAACCGCCATGTTATTTGGACGCGTTAAAGGCACAGCGGTATGCACATCCAAGTACCCCGGCACGGAGGGACTTAAGCTCCTGCTGGTGCAGCCGCTGGATAAACACATGCAGCCGGTCGGCGGACTGCAGGTGGCTGCGGATGTAGTCGATGCCGGACCGGAAGACTTGTGCGTGATGGTCCGTTCGCGCGAAGCCTCCCTGGCGCTGACCGAAATTAAATTTGTCCCGGTTGACCTGGCTCTGGTTGGGATTGTGGATCAGCTGGATGTGCGCCCGGACGGCGATTTCGATTTCACCCTCAAACCCGGCTGGGTGCAGTATACGTGAGCAAATATGATCTTAGCTAAAGTCGTTGGTACCGTGGTGACCACCATCAGTCACCCCTCATTTAAGAACCGCCGCTTGCTGGTGGTGCAGCCAATGTTCACCGAGGGCGAAAAGCCCAATGAGGATTTCATTGCCCTAGATAACTCCCAGGCTGGCATTGGCGATACCGTGCTGATCAATCGCGAGGGGGGCGGAGCCAGGCAGATGCTCAATGACCCGGATGCCTGCGTTATTTCTGTGATTATGGGGATCATTGATTCTGTTTATCTCTCAGCATAGATTCCTGTATCAACTTCAGTTGTCTTTGCGAGCCAATCGAAGATTGGCGCTTGCCCTGAGCCTTCGGAGAAGGCATGGGGCGGCAATCTCGTAGCCCTTTGTTTAAACAAAGTGTGAAGATCCCCGTAGCCAACGATATCGTGTCGTTGTCCGGAAGAGAGATCCATTGCCCGCCGTGTTTTTTCCGCAGCTTGAGATCTTGTAATAATCCCTTCTGTCTTTGCGATCACGGAGTATCCCCAATAGGGGAGGAGCGATCGTTGCGACGTGGCAATCTCAAATATCTATTTAAGAATCGTATTTTTCTTACTTCGTGGTGATCGCAACTAACCCTGTGGGGGTTGTGAAATACACCCTTCAGGGGAGGAGCATCATTCTTGACGCCTGCTTTGTACCCTTATGAATGGCGTTTAGATTAGGGTGAGTGGGGTGATTTCATTTAACCTTAGTGTATTTTCCGGATTTGATAGAATAAAGATATGAGTGAAAGATTGCGGTCCTTACTTGTGGGAATATACGCTTGGACTACGGCTGTATTATTTGGTGCGACTTTACTTGATGCTGTGTATGCCAAATCCCTGAAAAATATTCTCGATTCTTCTGAAAATACATTGGTATTTTCAAAAGTGTCCGATACATTACTATGCTTTGGTTTAATATTGGCTATTGCAGCGTTTAGCGCAATGGTTGCTTCATGGAAATTTGTAACAGCCAGATACTTCATTCTTGCAAGTATGCTGATCTTGTTTTTGGAGTTATTGATTCCAGTCATTTTTCTATTCCTTAAAAACACACAAGGTTCCTCTTGGGTTAGACTTTTATCAGGAGGAATTGTTACTTTACTTGCATTTATCGGATTGTATAAATATTATCGGCAAAAATAGAATTCTCCTAATGTAAGTCGAAGGTCTTGCTCTTAACCATGGGAAACTAATAAAAGAATTCACCAGGTTTATTAGGAATACAACGTCTATACAAGACCACAGAAGGAAATTATAGTAACTATTTATTTCCAGATACCGTCTTCGTTTATTAGCTCTTTAATTCATGCAGCCAATTAAATGTCTCATCCAGGTTGGTACTTTTAAAAACGATCGAGCCTGCGATGACCCCATCCGCACCAGCGGACCGCAGCTTCGGTACGGTATGCTCACGGATCCCGCCGTCAGCAAAGACCTTGACTTGCTTATCCAAACCTTCCTGGAAGATCAGTGATTTCATCTTTCTAACCCGATCATATATATGGCTCGAAGGCTTGACTCCCTTCACGCCCATGGGAGTGCCCATCATTAGCACCAGGTTGACAAGCTCCAGATAGGGAGTGATGGTCTCAGGCAGTACATCCAATCCGAGAGCCAGCCCCGCTGCAATACCCAAATGGCGGATCGCATCAAGCGCAGCAGGTACTATCGTGCCGTTTTCTGCATGTACGCTAATTAGATCCGCCCCCGCCGACGCAAAATCAGCAATATGCGCAAGTGGATTGGTGGTCATCAGGTGCACATGCAATGGTCGGGCCGTCAGGGGGCGCAAGGCTGCCACCAGGTCCGCAAAAAATAGGAAACCGGGGACGAAATGCCCGTCGGATACATCAATGTGATACATATCGGCAAACGCATCCACCCTCTTGATCTCATCGGCCAGTCGGGTTACATCGGCTGACCATAGGGATGCCTCAATGATCAGTTGGTCATTTGGCAATTTCTTCCAGATGGATTGTTTGGTGGTCTCAAATTTTTCGTTAGCGCCATTGGTCTTTTTTATATACATTCACAAACCTCTTTTTATATATAGTTCAAATAGAACTCTTACTTCCCATTTATCATACCTGATTCAGCAATCTGGCCTCTTATGTATCCGGAAAGAAGGAACAAAATTCTACCTAAGGGATCAGCCATTGATTGAGAACTGGATTAATCATAATATAAGAATAGATTCTTCTGAATCCTATGCTTAACGGTAAAGGTCTCCAGTGTGGACAAGTTCTTGAATTTGAATATAGTTAACCTGATCGTTAAAGGAAAATTGTCATGAGCTATATTCCCGGCATAATAATATTCCTGGTGATCCCTATACTTGTTTGGTACTTTTTAGCATCACTTATTGGAGTCAAGGAATACTCTCCATCTTCTTTCCTCGGTTTTATTTTCTTGTTCGCGTCGGTTTATATCATTCCACTTGGGATACTGCTCTTTAAAGATTTCAAAACAAAAAATCGAACCTGGGCGGTCTTGGCGATTGTGGGGAGTGTGGTAATGTTTGTCTTCAGTATCTTCTATCTTGGACATGATATTTCATTAGTTCGTGAGAAACAACACACTGATACGCAGTGGATAAGCTCCATAATTGCGTCATGCCAATCTTCTATCAGGAACGACTCACCATCCAAAGGCGATATAAGTAAAATTGACCAGGAATGGATGATGTATGATGGCCGTTTGAATGCTAGTTATGCAGGGGATCAACAATTTCAGAAGAAATTGAATACACCAGAGGAACGGAAGAACAATGCGCGGGTGATCGCGATTATTTACGCGAGTGATCGGAAAACAGGGCAGACTTATTTCGATATTAAATCCAAAGAATCAACCAATATCCAGGCTGTCCAAATCACATGGAATGTCTCCATATGTGATCTTGAAAACAGGTCTGTGATTGAGAAAGTATTTGTCGGACCCAAACCCCCTGAGAATTTAACCACATCCCAAAGAGGGGGGACATATGGGATAAGTCCAAAGTCCGCGTATCAAACATGGATTGGAACTTTAATCAATAAATAATGGAATATCACACGATCTGACAGGTAAAATACTGAATAGTTACTCGGCTGATGCGAAGTATAGGTTTAATATGAATTCTCTTCCCCCAAAAAGAAAAGCAATCATTGTCAATGGTCCGCCCGCTTCCGGCAAATCCACCATCGCTCGGGAAATGGCAAGAAGTTTCAACCTGCCCATCCTGGCGCGGGATACGATTCAGGAGGTCCTCTATGATGTGATCGGTACTGGCGACCGGGAGTACAACCGGATGCTCGGTCGGGCTGGCATGGCCGTCATCTGGGCGGTGATCAATAATTTCCCTTTGAATGCCTCGGTCATCATCGACACCTGGTGCCGCTATCCGCCGTATGATTGGGTTGTGCAAGGGCTTGCCACCGCCGGGATTGACCGGTTTGTAGAGATCTGGTGCCATGCGCCCGGTGAGATCCTTTCCTCCAGATATCTCAGCCGGGTGGGGGTGCGTCATCCCGGACATCCCGGAAAAGAATTTGCAGTTGAATTGATCGAGATTGCCAAAAAAGCAAAACCGATGGGAATAGGGGAGCTTTTCCTCGTGGACACTTCGTCACCCGAAATGATGGATTACCAGAAAATGGCCAGCTGGGTTTCGCAAGAATTGGATATTAAATCCGTGAAGCCATAGACCTGATCCATGCATGCGATTGTTCCCATTGCTGAAAGTGATGCGGAAATCTTTCTACAACCTTAAATACAAATCTAATTTCAATGATTGAACTGGAAAGATTATATTTGTATAATGAGTATGGTTATTCCTTGAGCAGACAATAATTAACAGGTTTTATTTTCAAGGAGGATAAAAATGCCTGCCATTGATCTGCCGAAGTGTGCTGCATGTGAAAGCGAAATAAAGCCTCTCCCCGATAAGTATGCCAATGACAATGTGGTCAGTATCGGCGAAATTACCGGAAAAATTGATTTGGGTACACCTTTAATGGGACAGATTTGTGAGTCTTGTCACCGCATCGTTTGTGTAAGTTGCTGGGTAAAAGAGACAACTACACCGGAGAAATTTGATGTCTGCAGTTAGTGCGGAGGACATCTAACCAATCTCAGTACGAAAAACATCCCATAATAAGCGTTGCTGGTCTCCATGTCATTCTGAACGGAGTGTGGGGTAAGGGAGGATAAAGACCCCTCCACTATAATAGAATTAAGGCAGTATGGACCTCAGGAGCCACAAAAATTATGGAAAAAATCATTGGCATAGATCTGGGCACTTCATATTCTGCGGCTGCGGTGATGATCAACCGCAAACCCACTTTGATCCCTAATCCTCAAGGGAATTTATTTCTACCCTCGGTGGTGGCGGTGAATGCAGATCAAGAGATTCTGGTGGGGAGGAAGGCGAAAGATCAAGCCATTCTTAATCCTAAAAATACCATCTCCTCGGTAAAGCGGTTACTGGGGCATAAGTTCGATGATCCTGAAATTAAAAGATCCATTAATTATTTACCCTTTGAGCTCTCCGGGACCAAACAGGGAGATGTTCAGATTCTAATGGACAACAAAAATTATTCACCGGAAGAGATTACCGCGGTCATCCTGACAAAACTAAAGAAAAATGCAGAGGCTTTCCTTAATGAGCCGGTCAGCCAGGCAGTCATCACCGTTCCTGCGGTTTTCAATTCCTTTCAACGCAAGGCAATCATGGACAGTGGCAAGATCGCCGGTTTGCATGTGATGAGGATCATTAGTGAATCAACCGCTTTCTCCCTGGCGCATTATTTTGGCAAAAAGGAAAAATGTATGATGATGGTCGTGGATATGGGGGGCGGGTTTATCAGTATCTCCATTGTCGATATCGGGGATGGCGTCTGGCAAGTGGCTTCCACAAGCGGGGATAACACCCTGGGAAGTGATGAGTTTGACCAGCGAGTGATTGAAGCTATTTTAAGAGATTTTAAGAAAGAACAGGGTATCGATCTGGGCAGTGACCGCCAGGTGATTGGGCGTTTGAAGGAAGCGGTAGAAAAAGCCAGGGTGGAACTTTCAAGCCTCATGGAGACGGAGATCAACCTGCCCTGCATTTGCGCGAATGCCAGCGGGCTGAAGAATCTGCAGATGAAGGTGTCCCGCTCCCGGCTCGAGCAATTGACTGATGAGCTGATCAACAGGGCTCTCATTCCTGTCGAGCAGGTTCTTAGAGATGCCAATCTGCGGCCCAATGATATCGACAAGGTGGTTCTTGTGGGCGGCTTGATGCACATGCCCCGGATACAGGATTTGGTCATGAAAAATGTTCGTGTCGAGTTGCACCAGGACGTCAAACCGAAGGAAATGGTTGCTCTTGGGGCTGCCA
Organism: uncultured Anaerolineaceae bacterium; assembly: GCA_964571135.1. GTDB lineage: Bacteria > Chloroflexota > Anaerolineae > Anaerolineales > Anaerolineaceae > CAZMZW01. The sequence continues at coordinate 443,245 of CAZMZW010000001.1, forward strand.
TCCAGGCGGGTGTTTTAAGTGGTGAAGAAACGGATGTGTTTCTGTTGGATGTTGCGCCAATGACGCTTTCAATTGAAAGCCTGGGAGGTGTGGCGACTGTTCTAATCCAACGTAATTCCACTATCCCAACTCACCAGAGCAATATATTCACAACCACAAAGGATGGACAGACCGAGGTGGATATTCATATTTTAGAGGGCGAACGGCCAGTGGCATTCGATAATAGATCCCTCGGCCACTTTATCCTGGATGGCATCCCATCCGCACCGAGAGGAATTGCCCAGATTGAAGTATCCTTTGACATCGATGCAAATGGTGTACTAAATGTCGCCGCGCGAGATAAGGCCACCGGCCGCAGCCAAAAGGTCACCATCAGTGGTTCTTCCGGTTCAAGCGCAAAAGAAATTGAGCAATCCAGAATTCGAATAGAGGAATTAACCAGTCGGATTTGAGTATAGCTTGGGCCCTCCGCAAAGGTGATCCCCATTCGTTTTTGAGAGACAATCGATGATTGTCGCGGCAATCTCTTGAAGCTCTCCACATCGCACACTGATAGGGATAATAGTAGCTTTTTTCTTTAAGGGTTGTAAGTACCTTAACCTCATTCTGTTGAGCTCCAGGGATTTGCTATAATCCTATTGAACCCTTAAAGGAAACCTTATGGAATTTCACATCTCCCGCCAGGCGCGCCAGAAATACCATTTCGACGAGTCCCTCTTTGCCACCAACGGCAATGTGATCTTTGCCAATTTTCATGCTGGGCGGGTGTTTGCCCAGAACATCAACCAGGTGCGCGATGCGGCGGTCCATCCAGAACTGGCAGTCAGCGCCGGGCAGATCAATGCCATGGGCTTGATCGATGAGATCCTCCATTTTGTCTTTTCCCTTTTCCGTACCCAGAAATACAACCAGCTCTACGGCCGGGCGCTCGAAGCCCTGGAAAAGAAGGTTGGCAAGAAAAACCTGGATAAAACGATTACCCTCTTCACCCTCCAGTTCCCGCCCCTGGCGGTTTTCCAGGGCAGGCAGAAGGTGGCCGAGTACCTGCAGGGCTCCAGCGACGAGATCAGCCACCGTGGCACGGCCGTGGAGGAACTGCTCATGCTCTGGCTGGCCAACCAGAACCCGGCCTTTAAACCCTACCTGGAATTCTTTGAGGATAAAGAGCTCAAGGAGTTTTCGGATTATCCCAAGATCATCGCTGAGCTGCAGCTCTTTTTCATGGACCTGCCCACTTTTGGGCCGGACAACCAGAATCTTATAGATATGTTGCGCAGTCCGGCGATCGCCTCACCCAAATCCCTCGAAGGGCAGCTGGAATACATCCGTGACCGCTGGGGGTTTCTGCTTAGCCATTACCTGATGAAGCTGCTGGGCTCCCTGGATATGATCACCGAGGAGCACAAAAGCATCGAGCTGGGTCCCGGCGAAATCCGCATCCCGCTCTATGACCACAATGAAAATGATATGGAACGCTTCAGCCAGGACAGTGACTGGATGCCGCGCCTCGTGCTGATTGCCAAGAACACCTATGTATGGCTCTCCCAGCTCAGCCAGCAGTTCAACCGACCGATCACCCGCCTGGACCAGATTCCCGAGGAGACCCTCGATCAGTTGGCGGAATGGGGCTTCAGCGGCCTGTGGCTGATCGGCCTGTGGGAACGCAGCAAGGCCTCTGCCACCATCAAGCAGTTGTGCGGCAACCCGGAAGCCATCGCCTCGGCCTATTCCCTGGCGGATTACCGCATTGCGGAGGACTTGGGCGGTGAGGAATCTTATGAGAACCTGCGCCAGCGCGCTTTCCAGCACGGCATCCGCCTGGCCAGTGATATGGTCCCCAACCATATGGGCATCGACAGCCAGTGGGTCTATGACCATCCGGATTGGTTTATTAATCTGGATTACAGCCCGTTCCCTACCTATACCTTCAACGGACCCGACCTGAGCTCGGACAAGCGCTGCAGCATCTACCTAGAGGACCGCTATTACGACCATTCCGATGCGGCGGTGGTGTTTAAATACCACGATAAGCGCAACGGGCGCGACCGCTACATCTATCACGGCAATGACGGCACCAGCATGCCCTGGAACGATACCGCCCAGCTTAACTATCTGAGGGCGGAGGTGCGCGAGGCGGTCATCCAGAACATCATCCAGGTGGCGCGGCGCTTCCCCATCATCCGCTTTGATGCCGCCATGACCCTCACTAGGCGCCACTTTCAAAGGTTGTGGTTCCCTCAGCCGGGTTTGGGCGCGTCCATTCCCTCCCGCAGTGAATTTGGGATGACCCTGACCCAGTTCAATAAATTGATGTCGGAAGAGTTCTGGCGTGAAGTGGTGGAGCGGGTCGGGCGTGAGGTCCCGGATACCCTGCTCCTCGCGGAAGCCTTCTGGCTGATGGAAGGTTTCTTTGTGCGCTCGCTGGGCATGCACCGCGTCTATAACAGCGCCTTTATGAACCTGCTGCGCGATGAGGAGAACGGCAAATACCGCCAGGTGATGAAGAACACCCTGGAATTTGACCCGGAGATCCTCAAGCGCTTTGTCAACTTCATGAACAACCCGGATGAACGCACCGCGGTTGACCAGTTCGGCAGGGGCGACAAATACTTTGGCATCTGCCTGTTGATGGTGACCATGCCCGGGCTGCCCATGTTCGGCCACGGACAGATCGAGGGCTTCACCGAGAAATATGGGATGGAATTCAAGCGGGCTTACAATAATGAACAGCCCGACCAGGGGCTGATTTGGCAGCACAACCGCATCATCTTCCCGCTGTTAAAGAAGCGCTATCTATTCTCCGGGGTGGATAACTTCCGCCTTTATGACTTTTTCACCCACGGCGGCAGGGTCAATGAGAACGTGTTTGCCTATTCGAACCGCACCGGTTATGAACGTTCCCTGGTGGTGGTGCACAATAAATTCGGGGATACCCACGGTTGGCTGCGCATCTCATGTGCTTATTTTGATAAGGAGAGTAAGGGGCTGCGCCAGGTGACCCTGGGGGTTGGACTAGGTATTAGCAAGGACCGCAACACTTTCCTGATTTTCCGTGATTTCCTGAACGGGCTGGAATACATCCGCGAAAATCACACCATCCGCGAAAAGGGGTTGGAGCTGGAGCTGGGGGCTTACCAGGCATTGGTGTTCATGGATTTCCGTGAAGTTACGGATGATCCGGAACACTCCTGGCGCAAGGTATGCGAACATTTGCATGGCAGCGGCACACCCAACCTTGAGCAGCTGCGGGTGGAGCTTCCTTTACAGCAGGTGCTGCGTCCCTGGCGTGAGATCGCCAATTCGGGATATTTGGGTTGGCTGTTGCAGAACCGCCATGCGGGCCATGACCAGAAGATACCCGAGCAATTATTAAATGAAGCCGAAAACAAATACCTGCACCTGCTGGAAGGGGTGATGGGCAAGATTGGCACAAAACTGATCAATGAAGAATTGACCGCAGCGATGCTGAGCCGCTTCTCGGCGGTGTTATCCCTGGCAGCACTGGATAAGCATATGACGGAACCAGAAAAGCAGTCGGTCAAGAAGGCGGTTGATTATTTGAACAAGGGTTTCAGCGATGACCGCTGGCTGGCGCTTTTCACCTGGGTGTTTATGGGCGACCTGGCCGGGAATGGCAAGAAGATGCCCCGCAGCGAGGTCCTGTTTGACCAGTGGCGCTTCGCCTCGGTGGTCAATGAATGCATGTTGCAGATGGGCAGGTCGGAATGGAATGCCGCGCACCTGGTGATCACGGTGAAAATGCTCACCGCGATCCAGGAATGGAAATACAAAAAAGAGCCGGGTAGCTTGCCGGGGTGTATCGAATCCTGGGTCGCTGATCCGCTTGTGAGCGAATTCCTTAATATTAATGAGCATGAAAATATTTTGTATTTCAACCAGGAAGGCATCCAGGAATTTTTGTGGTGGCTGATGAGTATGGCAGTCTTGGATGAATTGCGCAAGAAGCGCAAAACCATGGGGATTGGTGCCAAACGTCTGCTGGCCATCTATGAGATCATTGAAAAGATGATCAAAGCGGAAAAGATTTCTGAGTTCCAGGTACAGAAGTTAATCGAGAATTTGGGGAAATAAGACTGCCAGAATCAAGCCGGCTTCTTTTGTGCTTCAAGCCACTGCCAATAAGCCAGTGCAATCTGGTTGCCTGAGATCCTGCCATCCAGGTTGACCACCTGGGAAAGGTCGTCCTTGAGGGGTGAGAAAATATCCCGATCAACAGCCAGCATAACCAGCCAGGCGGCGTAAACGGCATAATGGATGGCGTTGCGCGGTTCGATGCGGTCGAATTCTTCAAAGAACCAGGCATCCGATGCGTACATCTTCATACGGTTGTTCTCACCTTCTAACAGCAGCGCGATCTTTTTCACCGAAGCAGGATCAACTTTCCCATTTGCGTGTGAGCGGATGAAATCCGCGGCGGAGGCATTCCCAAGCAGGACCTGGATATACTCGTCCCGTAAATCCCACGGATCGCTGAAAAAGGGCTTGGTGAGATCCAGGTAGACCTGGTCGATGACTTCACTTAATTTGTCAAAGGCGTTCCTGAGCGGCGCCTTCCAGGTGGAGTGAGGTCCATCCAGGCAGACTCCCCGCCAGCGTTCCACCCCGTGATGGCAGCTCCAGGAAGTGTCCGGCCGGATGGGCACGGCGGCCTGGATGTCCAGCTCCTCAACCCACTGGGCAGGGAACATCGCCTTTAACCCTGCGGACTCGGCGGCGCCATCCAATAAATATGCAAGGAATTTATCCCGGAAGGGCATGTGGTGGCCGTACAGCTCGCCATCGGAGGCGATCATTACCAGCTTATCCGAGCCATCATCTCCGTGGAAAGCGGTGACCACGTGATCATTTATGAACTCAGTTGCATTGGTGGTGGCAGCGGCATAGAAACTGACCTGTCCCGACAGGTAACCATCATAGAAGAACACGGCGATATTGTTACCGCTGGGAAGTTCGACCTGGTAGGGCTGGTTGGTATTGACGTGCTCCACATCCGACTGCCAGGGGGCTAAAATGGTGAACTGGATTTCCTCGTCTGCTAGGATCTCCAGAGTCTCGATATCCACGGCGGTTTCCGGCAGCCATAGTCCATGGGGTGCGTGCCCAAACCGGTGATGGTAATCCTGGATGCCCCACAGGATTTGGGTGAGCTTGTCCCTGCGGCTGGCGAGCGGGAGGATGATGTGATAGTAGGACTGCGCCATTGCGTTGCTGACCTGGTAGCGCTGGTAGATCTCGCGTTCCTGGTCCAGGATCTGCTGGTAGGTTTCGGACTGGTATTTTTCCAGCCACTTCAGCAAGGTGGGGCCGAAATCAAAACTGATCTTGCGGAAGTTACCCAGTTCAGCATTGGGGCGGTAGCAGCGGTCATGGATGCATTCATTCCAGTTGGCATAGGGGCTTGAGCCGGGTTCGTCCGGGATTAGCCCGGTGTAAGGATCTTCGCGGGAGGGCTGGTAAAAATGTCCGTGCACGGAAAAATTAAATGGCATGGTTTATTTCATTTTCTTTGGGTTTTCAAACCTTTTGATTCTAACAGGGGCAGGGCAATCGGGCAAACAGGAAAGATGGGGGAAAGGCGCTTTGTTGAAAAATACAGGATGTCTTTCCATTGGAACGGGACGTACGATACAATAAACTGGAAGGGAAAGTTTTCTAACAGATCGCCGAGGAGGAATGATGTTCAAGACATTTGAAAGCGCTCAAAAGTTCATCAAGGAAAACGAGATCCGCATGATTGATCTTAAATGGGGCGATTACGCCGGACGCTGGCACCATGTAACCATTTCCGCCCATCAGTTCACCCCTCAGCTCATGCGGGACGGTGTGGGGTTCGATTCTTCCGCGGTGGGATTCAAACCGGTCACGGCCGGCGATATGGTGCTCATCCCGGACCTCGCTACAGGTTTCGTCGACCCTTTTTTTGAAGACACCACTTTAAGTTTTATCGCTGGGATCCACGAAGCCGAAAGCAAGAAACAATTCGCTTCTGACCCGCGCGAGGTGCTGCGCCAGGCTGAAAAGTTCTTGCGATCCAGCGGGGTGGCAGATGGCTGCCTGTGGGGGCCGGAATTTGAGTTCTTTATCTTTGGGAAAACCGAGTTCAGCAACGGGCTTAACCATGCCAGTTACCGCTTTGATTCGCCCGAAGCAAATTGGAGCGCATGTGATCAGCCGCAGGGGTACGTGATTTCCCTGCACGGTGGGTATCACCGCATCCCTCCGAGTGACATGCATGCCGATCTGCGCAACCGGATCTGCGTGGCGTTGGAAGATATCGGCATCCCGGTGAAATACCATCACCATGAAGCCGGCGGTCCCGGTCACAACGAGATCGAACCCACCCTGATGCCCACCTCCCAGGCCGGGGATGCGAGCATGCTGATTCGTTACTTTGTCAAAATGGCAGCTTTCCAGGAAGGGTTGACCGCCACATTCCTGCCCAAACCGCTGTTTGGCGAGGCTGGTAATGGGATGCATTTTCACCAGCAGCTGGTCAAGGGGGTCAAAAATGTCTTTTATGACCCAAAGGGATACAGCCACTTGAGCCAGACCGCACTCTATTACATCGGCGGACTGCTGACCCATGCCCAGGCGCTGACCGCGCTTACCAATCCCAGCACCAACTCCTACCGGCGTTTGACACCCGGTTTTGAAGCGCCGGTCAATTGCTTTTTTGGCACAGGCGACCGCAGCGCTGCCATCCGTATTCCAAAATACGCCACCGACCCGTCCGAGGTGCGCATGGAGTACCGGCCGCCTGACGGGACCTGTAACCCGTACCTGGCGATGGCTGCCATGCTGATGGCTGGGATGGATGGAATTTTGAAAAAGATCGATCCTACGGAGGCGGGGTTTGGTCCGTTCGAGGGGGATATTTCCAGGCTGCCACTCGAAAAACAGGAGGTCATCAAGGGTCTGCCGACAATGTTGAGTGAAGCTGTCCTTGCCCTTAAAGCGGACCATGATTTCTTATTGGCTGGACAGGTATTCAACCAGGAATTCATTGATTATTGGATCGTAACCAGGAACAAGGAACACCAGGCGGTCATCAGCCGACCGCATCCGTACGAGATCGAGATTTATTATGATATTTGATCCAGTTCTTAAAAAACGCACGGTTTAATATTAACAATCCTCTAAGAGAGAATGTTGGATAAATGATTACAATGATTACAAATAAATATTCAAGGAGATGAGATTATGACTAATAACACACCGACCCCCACTTCGACAAAGAATACGACCATGGCAGCCATTGCTTATATTATATTTTTTGTACCATTACTGACTGATTCAAAAGATGATCCGTTCGTGAAATTTCACGTGAAGCAGGGTCTGCTTTTGCTGATCCTGAGCGTTGTTGTCAGTGTCTTTAATACAATCATCGGACGCATACCCTTCGTCGGCTGGTTGGTTGCATTGTTTCTTGGCTTTGGGCTCTTTGCTCTATGGCTCATAGGCATCCTGAATGCACTCGGCGGGAAAATGACCCCAGTCCCGCTGGTTGGTCAGTATGCTGAAGAATATCTAAAATTCTAGTAGTAATAAAAACAGGCATTCACAAGTGCCTGTTTTTATTTAATGAGGTGTTTGTATACAGCGACGCCCCAGGACCCGCTGGGGTTTTGCGGAAATTCCGGAGTCAGGCAAAAATTCAGCATCCAATCGGTATAAATGTTGATGGCGCCTGGTCTGGTCTCAATATCCGTTTGCATATAAAAAGTGAAAATATATTCATTAGTCGTTGGTGAAAAAACTGGTTTGAGGAAGGCCCTTTCTTTTTCAGTCCCGATGTCTGCCGAACGGCTCACCTGGGATGGATCTGGTATTTCCTGCAAGGAACCCTGTATGATTCTGAAAACAATGCCTGTATTTTCATCTGCCTGCGAAAGAGACTGTGGATATTTTAATTTGAGCAGTTGAATGTAGGCTGATCCAAAAGGGGCATGTGCGCCGTAATTGGCATAACTGACCAGATTGACCTCCCATTTAAATGCCAAGTCAATATCATAAGTCAAATGATCAAAGGCTACTGAAGTACGGGCAAATATGTGGTTTGTGAGTGGATCAAGCATTCGCCTGATCTCACCCTTTTTATTTCGCCAAACCCAGGTTTTTACGTGGGCATCATATTCGGCGGTTGTTTTAATGCCATCGATCTTTAGTTCGGCCAAATCAGCAGGCAAAGGTTGGACCGTATCCGTGGGTATAGGTATCAGGGTTGACTCCGAGATTTCAAATACTGTGGATAGTGCGGAAATGAGTGGGGTGGAGGGCAATGGCGTAGAAACGTTACTGCAGCCGGTTAAGGCTGAGATTATGATTAGAATGCCTAATGATAGGAGGATAGTCCTGGAATTAAAGATATTCATAGTTATGTGAGAAAAATATTTGTAATTGTAATTTAAAAATTGAATCGGCAGGATAATGGGATTTGGAATCAGAATTCAATATTTTTTCAAAATGAAATAATTGGTACTAATAGGAAGATCATATTCTTTTTTTACCCTACCCAATTAGCATAAATAATTCAACACTCATTACGTGATATTATTTAAAGTACTCAACATGAGAACCAGGCTGATGATTTTTTTGGCTTTAATGTTATTTATTGTTACACCAGCATGTGTCACTGATAAATCCGACGCATTTATTCTGATGGTAAATAATCCTACTCAACCCATTCCAATTCCCGGCGAGAGTATTCCAACCTTGGAGGCAACACGGGCTTCAATTTCAGACAAAATGATTATCACTCCAACACCGACAGAAGCACCCCCGATTCCCGCAAAACGTGTATTTGATGAATTTGTCAATGCAATACAGAATGGTGACAAGAAAAAGGTGGTCGGAATTTATGTTGACCGTAAACTGGCCTTGCGGGTTGTTTATCAACCTCCTAACGATGCAGCTTTTGTCAGTACTATCGATGGTGTCGTAACTTATTTTCTTTTACCCTATACTGTTGCCAAAAACCATGGTTTTCTTGCTCATAATTATTTGGCGGGTGCATTATTCTTTGATCTTAAACCCGGGGATGCTGTTACAGTCATCTGGGGGGATGGCTCTTATGATGATTTTGAGGTTGTGGAAATCAGGGAATTCCAAGCACTTTCCCCCCGAAGCCCTAGAAGCGATTTTATTGATCTTTCAACCGGTGAAAAGCTCAATGCGAATAATCTCTTTATCGAAATCTATAAAGGTGACTTTCATATAGCGTTGCAAACTTGCATTGCAAGGAATAATGATGATAGCTGGGGACGCCATTTCGTACTTGCACCTCCCATTAATTAACTATAATGAATTCAGGTATTATTAATAATAAAGGCGGTTGAAAATGGTCCTTCAATATATTCTCAGGATGGTGCGCAGCGGCTGGAAGTTAATCTTAATCTGCGGTCTTATCGCGGTCGCAATCGCTTTAATACTTTCCTTAAATACATTACCGCTTTATCGTACCGAAACCTCTTTCATAATTTCTCCAAGCCCCAATCTCCCCAGCAGCCGGGATGCAGTCAGTGCTCTGGCCGCGTTGGATACTCTCAAGATCTTTTCCACCTACGGTGATGTCATTATCAGTGAACGTGTGTATGGGTCTGCATTAAAGGATATCAATTTGACCCTGGCTGATCTGAAAGACTATCGCCGCTCAACAGCCCTGCGTCCTGACTCAATTATCCTTATACTCACCGTGGAAGGACCTGATCCGGCAACGGCATCCAATTTAGCCAACTTAATTGGTAAAAAAGGAATTGAATTTATTAATGCTTATTACGAAGTGTTTCAAATTAATATCCTTGATCCAGCGACAGTGCCATCTGCGCCATTCACTCCCCAGCCGATCCGGATGAGTTTAATTGCTGGCGGGATTGGATTGTTGGCCGGCCTTCTTTTAGCCATTTTCCGTGAACAAATCCGCACTCCATTGACTGCTTTTCTGCAGCGTACAATTATTGACCAACAATCTGGCGCTTATACACATAAGCATTTTGCCCGTTTGCTTGAACGGGAAGCGCTCACAGACGTCACTCAGGTTTTTTCCATGGCTCTGATTGAATTGGAAGGTTTTCGTGACCTGGTGGACATTCTTCCCGATTTTGCAATTAATGAGATCTTGCATCAAGTAACTGAATTGTTGCGCAATCAACTGCGAGGAAATGACATTATTGGGCGCTGGGATAAATGTGCTTTCGCAATTCTTTTACCGGGAACGCCTAAAGAACCCGCTAAAAAGACGATGGAAAGAGTTAGAACAGTTCTTGCGCAATCAATGATGTTTGGTGCCAACAAGGAAGAAAGTGTGGATCTTCTGCCTGCGTATGGTCTAGCCACGCGTAGTGAAGATGAAAGTCTCGATGAGATCATTGAAAAGAGCCAGTCTGAACTTAAAAAGGTGACAGATTCAACTTATGAACCTTTCATGGATGATCAGGATGACAAGAAGGGTCAGTAACCATGAGACCGAGATTAATCATTAGCGCGTTCTTTATTACCTGCTTTTTAGTTACATTTAGTCTGCCTTCAAGCGGTTATGCCCAGGCTCAATTTGTGCAGGCATTACCAGAGGAGAGCCAGGATATTGAATTCTCAAAGATTGGATTATCAGCAGACTCAGTTTTAAATGGATCATTTGAAGAGAAAAAATTGGTTTTCTCCTTGCCAGCATCCTGGGAGGTAAAACCAGGCGGTTTGATCAATTTAGATATTTCGAATTATTTCGCTAATCTCATCGCCGGACAGACAGCTGCCATCCCCTCAAACATCGTGGTGGGTGAATTGAGTATTTGGTTGAACGGGTCAAGGCTTGGTTCTTTGCCATTGAAGGATTCGGGTGATTATTCATATTCTATTAACCTGGATGAAAAAAGTTTTCAAAATAAAGCCCATCCAGGATTGAACGAATTAATATTTCGCTGGGATGCTTCGGTATCCTGTGGGTATGATGTTGCAAGCACTGTAACCATTCTGCCATCCTCAAAACTGCATTTTCAATATCAGGTCAATGCATTCCCGCCTGATTTGAATCAATTTCCCAGCCCGTTTTTTCAAGATCGATCGATCCAACCGCAAAAAGTGACTATTTTGGTTCCAGATCAACCATCGGAAGGTGAACTTCAAGCAGCCCTAAATGTCGTCGCCGGTTTTGGCAAGTTCTCCAAAGGTTTTATGACCATTGATCTGGCAACTTTTGATCACCTGGGCAAAGACGGCAATTCGGACAATAACCTAGTCGTAGTTGGAACATTTACCAATTTAGGAAAGATAAAAGATTCATCTTTCGGAAGTACAGTTTCCAGTCAAATTGCCTCTTTGCCTTCATCGGATGATGAAGGAGTGGTGATTGGATTTAGTTCACCCTGGAAAGCAGGTTTAGTTTTACTGGTTGTGACTGGGAAAACAGATTCGGGAGTCATCAAAGCGGCAACTGCGGTGAGCTCAGGAAGCTTGGCATCTTCATCGGAAAAAAATATCGTAATTGTTAAAGAAATAGTTCAAAATGGAACTCAACCTGCAATAAAAGATAATGTTCTTTTCTCAGAACTAAACCAACAAACCATAGAAATAACAAATTATGGCCAGAATCGATTGGAGATCCCTTTCACCATCTCAAAAAATGGTCTTTTTTCCTCTGAGGCTTATTTGGATTTATATATCAATCATTCCAAGTTGATCGACTACAATCAATCCGGTTTGTGGGTAAGCTTTAATGGTATGCCAATTGGAAGTGTGCGTTTTAGTGACCAAACCTCCGAGACAACCCTGGCTCGTTTCATCATTCCCCCTTCCGCGATCAAGACTATTTTTAATAGAATCGAAATTGAAACTAACCTGACCTCTCGTAATATGTGCACAAATCCAGGGATTTCTGACCATTGGATCACTATTTTCGGAGGTTCTTATATCCATATCCCAATGAGTCAAGAGTCCAACAAATGGAGAATTCTCTACAGTATTGGTGATTATCCCCAACCATTCGCGTTTGATGAAGGTTTAGATTCAACCACGATCGTTATTGGAAAAGATGACCTGCAATCGTGGAAGGTTGCGGCTGCCCTGACATTTAATCTGGGAGCTGAAATGCAAAGTGAAACCTACCATTTATCTGTCCGTTTTCCGGATGGATTTAATTTGGAATCAAGCAAAGATAAACGGTTATTAATCATCGGGCTTACCAACAGAATTCCTTTTGCGGCCAAAGTCAATGATTTGTTGCCAGTTCCATTCAACCCGGACGGCAGTCTGCAGGATATCAGTAAATTAAAAATTGCATATGATGTGAAAAATGGTCAAACTCTGGGTTATTTGGAACTGTTTAATCTTCCCACCTCTCCACAAAGTCAAGCTCTTTTGGTTTTGGGTGCAAATGCAGACGGGTTAATAAAAGCCGGGCAGACTTTGTTGGATGCTGCCAAGCGTGAACAGATGCTTCATAGTAATTTTGTGCTTATTCAGGATGAAAAACTTCTTCCAGAATTTATCTCAGTAAACCCACTTGATCAGTCGAAAACAGGGGCAAATGAACCCGTAAAAATTCCGCAACCCATTGCCGCAAATCTGAAGCAATGGACGTGGATAGGACTGATTGGGATCCTGGTTTTAATAATCGTTCTAATTGTTGTTTCAATAATGCAGGCTTATAAGGTGAAGAAATTACAAAAATACCAGATCATATTGAGCCAAAAACGTCAGAAAAAACCTTAAGTAGACGCAAAATTATTGCGAATTAAAAACAAAAGGTTAGATTTGCGAGATTAGTTGCCTGAAGTGCTGGAATTTTTATGGCGGCGCAAGATCACGATTAACCTATAGTTGAATCATTACCAGTTAAATGCATCACCCCAATATTCAAATCAGTCCCGTGGTATAAGAATTGTGGTCTTTATGACTGGGAGTTCTGATCTATCAGGGGAGCAATCTGGTCTGGCAAGGTTTCATTTTCCAACTTGAGTTCCACTTTCTCTTCCATTTTTACCTGACCGCGTAGGAAGGCACCTTCCTCGCTTGCGAAAGCGACTACGGTTACATCCCCCCAAACACGGCCGGTGGCACGGATCTCCAATTTTTCTGCTGTTATGTTACCCTTAATAATCCCCGCAACAACCACGGTATTTGCCCGCAGGTCGGCGCAGTTCACGCGGCCCGTCTCACCTACTACCAGAATGCCTTTGATGGCAATTTCTCCTTCAAAGGTACCTTCGATGCGCACCCCTCCTGCGCCATGAATTACTCCATTCCAGATGATGCCGTTACCCAAAACTGAAGTGATACGCTCCACGCTGGGTGTCGGAGCGGAGGATTGTGGTTGTGCTTTTTTGAACATGATTAAAATTTTCTATCTTGTTGTTTTTTCGTATAGCGGCCAGATACTTCCGGCATGTATACGGGTGTCTGCTGGAACATCTGCTTTGATGGTTGCACTGTTACCGATGATGGAGCGTGTTCCTACCCTGACGCCGATGTTGATCGTGGCATTCATACCCACCTGAACGAAATCCTCCAGGATCACATCGCCGGCCAGCATCGCGCCGGGAGACACGTTTGTGCAAGACCCCAGCTTATTATCGTGGGAAACCACCACGGAGTTATTGATTAATGAACCCATTCCAATTCGTGCGTTTCCACTCAAATAACTTTTGGCTAAGACAAGTACACCTTGTTCGAGTATGGCACTGGGATCAATATGAGCTGTGGGATGTACCAAAACTGGGCAGGTGAATCCGGCTTTGGCCAGGGTCTGAAAAACCTTCAAACGCACCAGGAAATTGCCTATTCCGCCCACCGAATTGAATGCCGTACGGATGCCTTCTTTGTATAATTCTGCCAACTTATTTGCATCACCGATAACCTTACAACCAATTATGTCGGTACCTACCGGGATTTGGTCATCAATGATACCGACTATCTGATAAGCCCCCACCACGCGTACATGCTCTATAACCATCTTGCTTAATCCCCCACCCCCATAAATAATCACCTGGGTGGGGTCGAAATCAAACTTGGGAATCGTCAGGTCAGCTTTAGCATCTGTCATACACTTTTTATACCATGACTTTCTATTTATGAGGATAGCGTTGTTCAAACCAGTTGACTGGCGGAAGTGCCTGAAAACGCCAGGGTTTGCTGCGCCAGGGTTCTGGTACGGAATTGATGCCTATCCGCGGCGAAGCAATAACAAACTTGTCTGGAATTGTTTCTGCCTGTTCAATATATAAGCGGCTTTTTATTGAGCACAAGTTCACACCATTCAATTGTTTATCAATGGAAAATGCCTGGGTAAGTTTAGCCGGACCATTACACCTATCTTTTTCTTTGGCAGGAAAACGACGTCTGGCGACCTCCCCGATATTTTCAGTTGGAAATATAGCGCGGATCAACACGGCTGCCGGATAGCCCTCAATCCCCGTAACGCAGTTCAGTAGCCAATGCATGCCGTAAGTAAAGTATATATACGCATGACCTGGTGGACCAAACATCACCTTATTGCGCTGGGTTTTTCCAACATGAGCATGACAGGCCATATCCTTTTCACCATCATAGGCCTCTGTTTCAGTAATAATTCCGGCAATAGTCAAATTATCCAGGTTGCGTACAAGACGCATTCCCAAAAGACCGCGGGCAACGGCAACCACAGACTGGTCATAGAAATCAGGGGAGAGAATTTTTTTTATCATATTTCTTACCTATGAAACTTGGTTAGGTATCAGTTGAGAAAAATAAATCCAGTTTATCCAAAGAAATGGGATAGATATTAGCAATTATAAAGATGATTTTCGAATATTATTAATATCCTCGAATAATAGGATTCATGCTGAAAGATGAAATTAGAATAGAGCTATTTATTTGAAAAATACCAACCATTACGAATTATTTATTCAACCCTAACTACTGGTTTGAAGAATGCATGAGGATGCGAAAATCATAAAACAAAAGAAAACAGCATGACAATTTCATTTACCAATGAGATAATTAATAACTGAGTTTGAGACGAGTGAAAAAGCATTCTTGAGTCATTAATTCTAGTAATAATTATAAATTGAGGTAACGAAATGGTGCTCTTTGATAATGATTGCGTAGCAATGAAAGTGAAACCAGAATCGTCAAAGAATATAATTTTTTTACTTTCTGGAATATTAGAGAAAAAGGGAGCGGTGAGTGCCAATTATGGTGAAGCGGTTTATAAACGAGAACAATCCTATCCAACCGGTTTGCCCACCCAACCTTTTCATATTGCTTTACCCCATGCTGATTTTGAGAAAGTCTATCAACCTGCCCTTGCGGTTGCAATGTTATCCGAACCTGTGATCTTTAAAAGTATGGAAAACCCAAAAACGGATTTACAAGTTCTCGTTGTCATTTTGCTGGCTAATAGCCGTCCCAACGAGCAATTCAATATGGTACGTCATCTGGCAAAAATATTTAGCCAGCAAAAAAAATTGATATCGTTGCGGGATCAAAAAACCATCAGCGAATTAGTTGCGTGGATGCGCGCAGAACTCAAGTTGGACGTGAATTAGAATTGAGAGATTGGTATCAATTCCATCTGTCTCGTAAATCTAAAAACTTACTCCTTTTTCCAATATATTTTTTATTTGGTTAATGAATTTTGCAGCCAAAGTTCCATCCACCACCCGGTGGTCAACCGATAGGGTGAGTGTCATCACATCCCTCACTGAGAAGGTATTGTCTTCATTCACCACTGGCAGTCTCTGAATACATCCAACAGCCAGGATACCAACCTCAGGAGGGTTGATAATGGCGGCAAAATCATCCACCTGATACATACCGAGGTTTGAAATTGTAAAACGTCCGGGGCGGGTGATGAGTTGCTTTCCGCTCTTGGCTGCCAGTACAGCCTGGCGTAATTTTTTCGAAAGTATCTTAATATCAAATTTATCGGGATTCTCAACTACCGGTACAACCAGACCATCATCCAAAGCAACCGCAACGCCAATATCGATATCCTCCCAAAGAATAATCCCTTCTTCTGAAAAGCTGCTGTTTAACATTGGAAAATCTATGATGGCAAGAGCGCAGGCACGTACAATAAAATCATTGATTGAAATCGCCTCTTCTTTCGGTAATTCATATTGCTCGTTCAATTCTTTGCGTCTTTTCAGAACTGAGGACATATCTACGGATACGGAAATATAAAAATGAGGTATGGTTTGTTTGCTCATTTGCAGACGTTGGGCAACTATCTTGCGGATCTTATTCAACTCAATGATCCGTTTATCGCTAATGGATGGAGCAGTTGTTACGATTGGTGGAATTGATTGTTTTTGCTTATCAATGAAATCCAGAATATCCTTTTCAACAATGCGACCCTGCGGACCTGTACCCTGGACCAGTTCAATGGCAACGCCATGCTGTTGAGCGATGTTACGGGCCTTCGGTGATACTTTTAGTTGATTTGTATCTGCAGACGAAATATTGGTTTGGATGGTTGGGGTCACCGGTTCTTTTAAACCTGATTTTGCATTTTCGGATTGAATATTGGCAGCTTTTGTCTCAGCCACTGAGTCTGAAAGGTCACCAACCCAGCCAATTTCTGATAATATTTTTGCTTCCGCATTTTCTGAAAAGAGGATCTTAAGTAAATATCCATCCGCAGGGGATGGCACTTCCACCACCGCTTTCTCGGTCTCGACCTCACATAAGACATCCCCTTTCGTTACCTGATCGCCAGCTTTCTTTAGCCAGCGGACGATCCTGCCAGTTTCGATGTCTTGACCTACCTGGGGCATAATCACTTTGGTAATCACTAGATAGACTCCCTGTCTTAATTATTAGAATAAAGTATATACACCGGCAACGATATCTTCTGTTGACGGAACGGATGATCTCTCCAGGTGCAGATTATAAGGAATGGTTGTGTTCTTGCCTGCGATCCGCATCACGGGAGCATCCAGCGAATCAAAGGCTTCTTCCATGATAATGGCGGAAATATCACCGCCTATTCCACCCCGTTTCACTGCTTCATGCACAATCACTGCCCGGCTTGTTTTGCGGACTGAATTGAGGAAGGTCTCCTTATCCAACGGGCATAAGGTTCGCAAATCAACTACTTCAGCCTCAATGCCTTCCTTGGCAAGGATCTCTGCCGCTTCCAGGCATTTCAGGGTCATCAGGGAATAAGTGATCAGGGTTACATCTTTACCTTCACGTTTGATGTCAGCTTTTCCAAGAGGGATCACATATTCTCCATTTGGGACTTCACCTTCAGTCATGTAAAGAAGTTTATGTTCGATAAAAACAACCGGGTCGTTATCTTGTATGGATGCTTTAAGCAAGCCTTTGGCATCATAGGGTGTGGAGGGCATGACCACCTTTAGACCGGGCATGTGGTAGAACATTGCCTCCAGGCTTTGTGAATGCTGACCTGCCAGCCCATTTCCTGCACCACCCTGGGTGCGAATTACCATGGGAACTCTGCATTGTCCGCCGGTCATAAAATTTAGTTTGGCGGCCTGGTTCATCAATTGATCAAGAGTCATAAGGGCAAAATCTACAAACATTAGTTCAACAACCGGGTGTGTACCCAGGAGAGCTGCGCCAACACCCATACCGACAAAGGAAGCTTCAGAGATGGGAGTATCCATTACGCGGTTGGCGCCAAATTCGGCGAACAATTTATCAGTAACCTTATAGGATCCTCCTTTTTCACCAATACCTTCACCCATTAGAAAAACTAATGGGTTCCTGGTCATTTCTTCACGCAGGCCTTGATTGAGTGCATCACGAAATTTTAAGATTGCCATGTGAGATACCTTATTTTTTTATTTATTACTATTTCTGTGTTTATTCGGCGATTTCTGCCAGGAACTCTTCGACGGAAGGGTCTGGACTTTCCAATCCAAATTTGATGGCTTCATCCAGTTCCGTTTCTATTTTTTGATTAATGTTTTCAATCTCAGTGTTTTTTACGCCTGCTTCAGTGAGGTACTCCTTTAAAATTATGAGAGGATCTCTTGATTTCCAAAATGCTATTTTATCTTTGGGCATATACAATCCCATATCATTGACATGGTGCCCGCTATGCCGGTATGTATTGCATTCAATCAAAGTTGGACCCTCGCCATGTCGTGCGCGGCGGATGGGTTCCTCCATGCTTTCATAGATCTTCACTGCATCGTTCCCATCCAGGGTGATGCCGGGCATCCCATATCCTTCAGCACGGATGGAAAGTTTTTCTACTAAAGTAGCTGATTCAATTGGAGTTGTTACAGCGTAGTGATTATTTTCTAGAATGAACAAGACTGGCAAATGGAATAAAGCTGCCAAATTTAGAGATTCATGAAATACGCCAATATTTGAACCACCATCACCAAAAAAGCATAATACCACCTGATCCCTCTTTTTTTGTTTTATTGCCATTCCTGCACCAACTGCGATGGGAATTCCGCCGCCAACAATTCCATTGGCACCCAGGTTTCCCTGAGCCATGCTGGTGATATGCATCGAACCCCCCCGTCCCTTGCAGTAGCCGGTTGCCTTGCCAAATAATTCTGCATACATGAGTTTAAGGTCATGTCCCTTGGCAATGGCATGTCCATGCCCGCGATGGGTGCTTGTGATGTAATCGTCCGGACGACAGGCAGAGATTGTCCCGACTGCAATGGCTTCTTCTCCAATGTAAGTGTGTACGTAACCGCGAATATTCCCCAATCGGTATTGTTCACCGGCTTTTTCTTCAAACCGTCGGATGGTGAAAGCATCCTTGTACATTTTTTTGGTTGTTTCAATGTTTGGTTTTGGCATTGTCCATCCTTTTTATTATTGGATTATCCCAAATAAAACTTCAAGTGGAATTATCTCTGCGACCTATTAGTACATGGGCTTAAAGAAGGCAAGCCTCTTAATATGAAGCTGGCAGAATCCCAAGGAGCGATATGTTTTGAAAGAATCTAGCTTGATAATATCGAGATAGGAGTATGCTACTTCTTTTTTCGAAACCCTATTTTATCATCAGGCGACAAGAAATAAAAGAAATGGGGTTAAATCACTTCTTAAAATGTTCATCCAAATTTAATGTTAGTTTTAGACCTTCCCGCAAGGAGATGAGCGGTTTATAGCTTAATTTTGTTTTAGCAATTTCGATATCAGCACACATCCGCGAAGGTCCTCCCTCATGCTGAGCATTGAGGATGATTTCTGGTGATTGACCGGTTACATCCAAAACCAGTTTCATTATCTCATTAACGGATGTTTCAATACCACTGCCTACATTAATGATCAGATGGTTGGCCTTAGGTGCAATGGCGGCGTTGACCATGGCTTCGACTGCATCATCAACGTAAACATAATCTCGTGATTGCTTGCCATCGCCGTGGATGATAATAGTACCGTTTTGGGTTGCCTGATGAAGAAAATATGGGATCACAGGTGCATAAGAAGGTGGCAAACGTTGACCTGGACCATAGGCATTAAAAACGCGCAGACACACTGTTTCAATTCCCCACAGATCACCGATTGTTCGGACGTAATACTCTGCAGAGAGTTTGGAAACCGCGTATGGGGATCGTGGATTGGGTCGGGCAGTCTCTTTAAGAGGCTGAATGCTTTGATTTCCGTATATTGAACCTGAAGAAATAAAGATCACTCTGCGCACCCCCACATCCCGCATCGCTTCCATTAAAGATACCGTGCCCCCAACGTTCACCTGAGTATATTCACGCGGGTATAGGATGGATTCAGGTACAATCACGCGGGCTGCTAGGTGATACACACAATCCACTTCCTGGAGTAGGCTCCATAGTTTTGGACGATCGTTGACATCCCCGCGAATTAAATTTATTTTGGGAGACAAGCGGTCAGGGCTGCCGGTGGAAAGATCATCAAGCCCAACAACATTGTGTCCTTCCCCTGCCAGACGATTGGCTAAAGGGGAACCCAGAAAGCCTGCAGCGCCAGTTATTAAAAATCGCATTTCAAATATCTATAAGAAGCATAATGAAAAAGATTATAGCACTAACACTTTAGCTATATTTAATGGAATTAACCCCTGGCTAAATTAAATAAAAAAAATTTTTGAAGGATGAAAAATTGTCTAATACTAATTAAAAGGATATGATATTTAGTGGTTGAGGACTTGATCTATGAAATCAAATCCGACCCAGACTGAATCATGAATAGTTTAAGATAAAATAGGATGGTTATTAAATCAAATATCAAAAAGCACCAATGAAAAAACAAATATTAATTTTACTTTCTCTGATCATTATGTCAGGTCTGTTCTTCTCTACGGGTATAACCAGAGCGCAAGGTATTCAATCACCGACCGCTACCCCGGCAATCGCTCCTACCGGAGCAGCATCATTACCAGGAACTCCCCAAGTCACCCCGGTTGCTCAACAAATCACAACCGAGGTCTTGGTCACCGGACTGCCTCTATGTAAACCGGACGTCTATTTAATCGCACCGCTGGATTGTTCCCTTCTTGGGCCAGCCAAAGCGCTCACCGATTTGGCGAATAAGGGTCTTTACCTGCCACTTAGACCATTGCTTTCCGTAAAACCAGACGCTGGATTGGTAATTTTAGACAAGAAATATGCAAAGCTAAACCTCACTTATCCCGACCAGGCGACTTTTTATCCCAATGGCCAATCGGCAGAGGCTGGAATTAATCGGATTCGCCAAATGCAACCAGGTCAATTGCAATACCTTTCGTATAAATCCGCCGCCGTAGTTAACAATAACAATTACGTGATCACCGATAAAGGAGAATGGGTACGCGCTTCGCCTACCAAATACTCCAGTTTTCAAGGACTGCTTTTCAATCAACAGCCAATAAATGATTTTGGCTGGATCGTGGATTCCACCAGTCCGCGTATTGCACCCAATTACAATGCCAAGATGCTGTCGGAAAAACTCACGCGCGAAATGATTGTGCAGGTATATGACCAAGTGGAAGCGGGTGCGATCACCTGGTATATGATTGGTCTTGGGCGCTGGGTGGAGAACCGTTATATCAGAGTGGTAGATATTCATGCTGCAACTCCCGAAGGGGTGGATAATAAACGCTGGATTGAGGTCAATCTGCTGCAACAGACTCTAACCGTACATGATAATGGCAAATTAGTATTTGCCACTTTGATCGCCACTGGGGTGGCACCCTATTACACTCGCCCCGGTTTGTTTAATATTAAAGAGAAAAAACCTCTTGAAACAATGACCGGCGCTTTTGAGACCGGCAAGGTGGATTTTTACTTTCTGCAGGATGTACCCTGGACTATGTATTATGATCAGAAACGTGCTTTGCACGGAGCATATTGGCGTGCCATGTTTGGCTATCCACAATCGCATGGCTGCGTTAATATTTCGGTTGGAGATTCGCATTGGCTGTATGACTGGGCGAATGTTGGCGATTGGGTGTATGTTTGGGATCCAAGTAAAAAAACACCAACGGATCCTGCTCTTTATGGTTCGGGGGGTGCCTAAATATCTAATAAAAATCCTGCTAAACTTCAGCAGGATTTTTTGTGTGTTTATCGAATCATGGAAAGACTTATCAGTCCAGATTATAAATTTTGTGAAATTTATCCTGAAGATAACGAATGTAGGCATCCGGGTTGATTTTGGATCCCGTTACTTTTAGGACCAATTCCTGGGGTTCATATTTGGCGCCGTACTGATGCACATGTTTGTGCAGCCAGTCCAAGAGATCAGTAAACTTGCCTTTTTCGATCTGTGAATCCAGGTCAGTCAGATCTTTACGCAGGGTTTCCCATAATTGGGCTGAGACGAGGTTACCGAGTGCATAGGTGGGGAAGTAGCCAAATAACCCGGAAGACCAATGCACATCCTGCAAGACACCTTCAGCATCATTGGCGGGGGTAATGCCCAGGTATTCTTTCATTTTTGCATTCCAGGCCGCGGGTAGATCAGCAACAGATAAACTATCCTCCATCAAAGCGATTTCCAACTCCAGACGCAGCATAATATGCAGGTTGTAAGTGGCTTCATCGGCTTCCACACGGATAAAGGATGGTTCAACAATATTGATACCTTTGTAGAAAGTATCTAGGTCTATATTTCCTAATTGGGTGGGGAAGAATTCTTTTAAGCGCGGATAAAAATGCTTCCAAAATGCAAAACTGCGCCCCACAAGATTCTCCCACATGCGTGACTGGGATTCGTGCACAGCCATGGAAGCCCCTCCCGCGATGGGTGTGCGCCGATATTTCTGATCAATTCCCTGTTCATACAGGGCATGGCCGCATTCATGCATTGTGCCAAATAATGCCGGATTAAGATAATTTTCACTTACCCGGGTTGTGATGCGCACATCATTCAAACCAAAGCCAGTGGTGAATGGATGTACTGATTTATCCTGGCGGCCGCGATTCCAGTCATAGCCAAACGCGGTGATGACTTCAACCCCGAAATCCCACTGTCCCTTTTCCGGGTAATTTAACTTTAGGAAATCATTTTTTACCTGGGGTTTTTCACTGATGGCTTTGATCAGAGCCACTTGTTTAACTCGCAAACCATCGAATATTCCCTGCACTTCCGCAGTCTTCAATCCGGGTTCAAAATCATCTAATAACGGATCATAAACATGGGTATATGGTTTAAAGAAACCGGCATATTGTCGGCGCATTTCAACTAATTTTTTCAGATAAGGCATAAATATGGAATAACTGCTTTCTTTTTTAGCTTTTTCCCAGACGTTGTGAGAAACAGCTGCTAAGCGTGCAAATTCAGCCACATATTCATTGGGTACTTTGGTGCGTTTATTAAAATCTCGTTTCGCGACTTTTATCAGGCGTGCTTCATCGCTATCAGCATCCAAATTTGAAAAATCTGATTCCAGATTATTTAACAGATTACCCAATTCTGGTAAAGTAGCTTTTTTATGAATCAGGCTTTCCAGTGTGGATAATTGTTCTCCGCGGTCTTCGGCTCCACCAGATGCCATATTTACCTGTTGATCCCAATCTAAAAGAGCAACCGCCGCTGATAAGTCTGCGATTTCTGTTAGTTTTAATTTAAGTCGTTTGATGTTGTCTTCCATTATTTATTCCCTTTGTAAATTAATTAAGCGACTTTCCAATGCAGAGGCGCACCACGCAAGGCAGCCAACACCTCGTTGGAAATATCATTGGCAGCTCGAATTTGGGCTTCCACTGTCTGCCCGCCAATATGGGGGGTCGAGATCACTTTTGGATGTTTCACTAATTCATTATCCACGGGGGGTTCGGTTGAGAGAACGTCCAATGCAGCACCACCCACCTTGCCTGTGTTCAAGGCTGCCAGCAAAGCCGCTTCATCAATAATATTTCCCCGGGCTGCACAAATAATCCGCACACCTTCTTTCATTTTCGCAAGCATGGCAACATCGATCATGTTACGAGTGGAATCTGTGAGCGGAGTATGAATGGTTATAAAATCCGATTTTTGTAACAATTCTTCCATTGCGCTGACTTCTCCGCCAGCAGAGCGGATTGATTCAGGAGAGAGTACCGGGTCGTGTGCCAGGATCTTCATCCCCAATGCTGAAGCCATTTTAGCCACACTGGAACCAATGCGTCCGATGCCAATCACTCCCAGGGTCTTGCCGTTCAATTCAGCACCTTCAAATTCTTTTTTCAACCACTGGTTTTGTTTCATTGAGCTGTCCGCACGCGGGATTTCACGTGCCAAAGCTAAGATCATTCCGATCACTAATTCCGCCACAGCCCGCGTGGTGGCAATGGGCGCATTTACCACAGTCACTTTGTGATCTTTAGCCGCTTGCAAGTCAATGTTATCCACCCCCACTCCGCTGCGACCAACGACTTTTAATTTTTTGCCTGCATCAAAGACATCCTTGGTGACTTTAGTGCGACCACGCACAATAACGGCATCATAATCACCGATGATTTTCAATAATTCCTCAGCGGAAATATTTTTTTTATCATCCACTTGGGCTTCTTTTGATAGAATTGTTTTTCCATTTTCTTCGAGTCCATCGGTTAGTAGAATTTTCCAATTGCTCATAATACCTCTCCTGATTGATATTAATATCCTTATTTTCTCATAATTGCATGTTTTTTTATAGTGTCAGGAAACCGATTTACTATTGTCAAATATCGGTTTTCTGATATCGGCAGGACATTTAAAGAAAATGCCGACGACCCCGTCGGCATTTTCATAAATATTTTTTACTCGTACCTGAGTGCTTCCACTGGCTGCAGGCTTGCTGCCCGATTCGCCGGGTAAAGCCCAAAGAACAACCCTACTGCTGTAGAAAAAATGGTTGCCAGAAGAATGGCATTAAGTCCAACGGTTGGAGTGAAGGGCGTACCGCTTGCAGAAGCAATTTTACCAACGACAAAAGCGATCAACCAGCCAAACACTATCCCGATCATCCCGCCAAATAAACTGAGCAATGATGATTCCACCAGGAATTGAATCAGGATATCACGCTTATGAGCTCCAATAGCTTTGCGTAATCCAATCTCGCGAGTCCGTTCTGTGACTGAGACCAACATGATGTTCATAATGCCGATCCCGCCTACCAGAAGGGAGATCGCAGCAATTCCACCCAGAAAAACAGTGAATACGCCAGTTATTGTGCTAGCCAGGGAGAGGAAGTCCTGTTGAGTAAAGATGGTAAAGTCTTCGGCGCCGGGTTGAATTTGGTGGCGAGTGCTCAAGATTTGGCGGATTTCCGTCTGTGCCAATGCTACATTATCTGAGTTGGTGGCTTGGATGTAAATGATATCCACTTCATCCAGATTTCGGGATATCAAGCGGGCTTTGGCAGTCGTCAATGGCACGAGGATGACATTATCCTGACTGCCAAAAGAACCACCACCTTTGGATTCCAATATGCCAATGATCCTGAAAGGCTGGCCTGTGATGCGGATTGTTTCGCCCACTATCCCGGTATGCGTCCCAAATAATTTATCTGCTGCCTGAGGTCCGATGACAGCTACGGAGGCTCGCCCATTCAAGTTTTCTGTTGAAATAAAATCACCTTCGGTGAGAATTCGGTTGCGTACACTTTGCTCATCAGGCGTCACTCCGGATATTTGAATCGATGAACTTTGCCCTTCAAAGGATACGGTCAGGGTCTTTTGAATTACAGGGGCAGCTTTGTCTATATGAGGAGCTTGAAGAGGATCAGATAAAGCGTTTACATCTCCCATGGTTAGTGCTCTTGGATTGCGGATCGTTAGCTGGGTATTCCCTTTGAATACAAATAGCAGGTTGGTGCCGATTCCACTGATGGAACCGGTGATAGTATCCTGGGCACCTGAACCCACAGCCAGCATGGCGATCACAGCTGCGACACCGATCACGATACCTAATATAGTTAATCCGGAACGAAGTTTATTGCCATTCAGAGTTTCCAGGGCTTCGAGAATTGCTTGTCCGAGGTTCATTTTTCATTATCCTTTGCAATCAGGCCATCGTATAGTTGAATCACCCGTCTGGCTCTGGAAGCCACATTGGGGTCGTGGGTCACGATTATTAATGTGGTACCGCTGACCTTGTTCAGATTAATAAGCAGATCCATGATCTCTCTGCCTGATTTTGAATCAAGGTTGCCAGTGGGTTCATCTGCCATGATAATGGCGGGATGATTCACTAATGCACGAGCTATGGCAACTCGCTGCTGTTGACCACCCGAAAGTTCCATGGGTTTATGATCCATTCGATCAGCCAGTCCGACTTCTTGGAGAGATTTTTTAGCCTTTTCACGACGGCTTCCATTTTCTCCTGAGTACCTTAAAGGTAATTCCACATTTCCAAGGGCGGTCATGCGTGGCAGAAGATTAAAGTTCTGAAATACAAAACCTACTTTACGATTGCGTATTTCTGCCAACTCATCATCATTTAGATGAGATACCATCTCCCCATCCAAAATATATTCACCACGGGTAGGACGGTCCAGACATCCAAGCAGGTTCATCAAAGTTGATTTCCCTGACCCGGATGGACCCATTATAGCGAGGACCTCTCCACGTTTAATATTCAGGCTTACCCCGCACAGGGCACGAACTTCCACTTCACCCATCTGATAGATCTTGCAAAGTTCTTTTGCCTGGATCACGTAATCCGTTTTCATAAATTACCTCAAGAACCCTGGCATACCACTACCTGGCATACTGCTGTTACCGGCTGTAAATAGTTGAGATGGAGGATTCACAACAACCAGATCTCCTTCTTTGAGGTCACCTTTGGTAATTTCAGTTTCAACGTCAGACGATGCGCCAATCTCCACAGGGATGGAAGTCGGTTGATTGTTTTTCATTATGAATACTGTGTACGTACCGCCACGTTTGCTGACTGCACGGTTTGGAACGATTAAGACATCTTTGATTTCACTCACCACAATATTGACCGCAGCGGTCATGCCCGGACGAACTTCTCCATCTCCATCATTTAGTTCTATGGTTACTGTGAAATTGACTACACCCTGGTTATCAGTACCAACCGGTTCAACTTCAGTGACCGTGCCGGTGTATTTGGATCCCAGGACTGCATCAAAAGTCAATTCAACCCTTTGCCCCACTTTAACACGATTCACGTCCACTTCCGGGATTTCCACTTTAACCTTCAACTGGGAAAGATCATCCACTCGGAAGGATACAATGCCTGAGTTGACTTCATCGCCAGCCTTGGCATCCACCTGGGTGACCGTACCATTAAAGGGAGCTGTGACCTTCGCCATTTTTACAGCAGATTCAGCTGCATCCACTTTTGCCTGTGCAGCTTCGATATCATCCTTATTGGGTCCATTTGCCAGACGTTCCCATGTGCGGCGGGCATCAACGGCTTTTGCTTTGGCAAGGTCATAATTGGCAAAATCTTCGGCAACGGTATTATCATAGGTCCTGCCCAGCAACACATTAAGTGCTCGTAAAGCCTTATCATCAACCAGTTGGGCAGCCGCTAATTTATCCGCAGCCGCCTTTCGGCTGGCATCTCTGGATGGCAATAGGGTTGCCGCATCAAATGCATTTCTTGCTTTGATTAATTCGTTATCAGCTTGCAGGAATTCACTGCGCGCTCTATATACATTGTTCCAATCCGAGTTTAAATAATTCCAGTGATCGCGGGAATTTTTAGTGGTTTTCACTTTATCATCTGCTTTGACCAAGGTTAAATAAGCGTCCGCTTCTGCGGTATTCGATTGCAGAACATCTTCCAGATTCCGCTTGGCATTCACCAGATCAGCACGGGCGGAATTGATCGCCTGGGATACAGATGTGGGATCCAGTTCAGCTAATACCTGGTCCTTGACTGCCTGGTCATTTAATTTAACGTTGACCATTGCCACACGACCATTGGTTTGCCAGGGGAGGGATGCGCTTTGATTGGCATTCACAACTCCAGTAGCACCCACAATGGCTACCAGGTTACCTTTTTTTACAGCCACTGTTTGCATGGCAGCCAGCAGTTTCTGCTGCGCTTGTCTGGTGTTGTTTACAACAAAAAGAACCCCCAATAAAATTACAATTGCCAGTCCAATTAGCCAGGCTTTCTTGCCCATGCTTTTAATTTGGGCGAATAATCCGGAAAGGGAGGGTAATTTGAATTTAGGCTTCTCCCCAAGATTCTTTTTTTCTTTCGATACAGTTTTTTTAGTTGTTGCCATGATTAATACCTTTCTAAAATAAATTATTTTCCAGTGATATAGCACATCACTATATCCAGAGTTTCATTAATTACCTGGTCGCGTAGTTTCGAGTCAAACATTCGGCCCAAGTGAAATAAGAACATCGGAGCATTGATGATTCCGAGTACAGTCAGAGCGGCTACTTGTGGGTCATGCATAACGAATATTCCCTGCTGTTGGCCTTTTGAAAAAAGATCAGATAATAATTTGATCTGGTCTTCAAAAAATTGTTTTCCGTGGGCAGATTTTTCAGGTAGTTTTACCGGTAAAACCCATAACAGACGAAAAAGCTTGGGACGTGCCTTGGCGATATTAATATAATCGGAAAAAGCCGTTCTTAATTTTGCAATAATATTGCCTTCGTCTGTATTTTTAAGCATATCTTCAAACCGCTGGCGAATCCGTTCCTCCTGACGCGTAATAATTGCCTTTACCAGTTCATCACGGTCTTTGAAATAGGTATAAATAACCATATGGGAAATATCAGCCCGCTCGGCAATTTTCCGGATACTGATCTCTTCTGGCTGATGTTCATCCAATAAAGAAACAGTTGCATCCAGAATTCTGTTCTGCATGGAGGCAATCTGATCCGCTGTTTGTTTGTGTCTTGGCATGGTGTCCTTAAAATATACAGTGTATATAATACACTGTAAAAATAAAATGTCAAGGGGGATTTCCGTTAACGTTTTATTAAAGTATTCCCGGTGTTTTTGCGTAGAAAGGACTCAGCTATAATTTAAATGGAAAGAATCTCATAATGAAAACCTTCAAAATCATCAGGGGATTTCTGTTCATTAGTTTGATCCTTCTGCTCACCAGCCAGAGCGTCTGGTATCCGCAGGATAATAATGATCGAGCTCAATTTTATACACGCCTATTCGAGTTTGATTATTTCTATTGGACCATCCAATCTCTATGGCAAAAAGCTGGCCAGGCTTCCCTAGGTTTGCAAACAAACCTTAATCCTCTGCAGCAACGGCGTATTGTGGATGATCTATTAGGTCTGATTGATCAAATTAAATCTCTGGATGAACAAATTCGTCAAAACTACGCCAACCCGAAAATAGAAAACCCAAAAGCAGAATCAGGTTCCTTGCTCATCCAAAAACAAAAACAAGAAGCATTATTTGATATTCAAGGACCTCTGGCAGAATCTGTGCTTCAATACCAGATCAGTGTGATACTATCCGCAAAAGGGTTGGATATTGCCGGACAACCCATGCCGCCCGTTCTTTTCAAACTTACCAGTCTGCCGGACCAATTGATCCTCTCCCCGCGTACCGTGATCCGTGAAGATGCCAGTATTTCTTTAATTCCAGGTCTATCCACCAGCCAAATGGATGACCTTGAATCTGAAGTGGCTAAAGGGCTGGATGTTTCGGTTTTGATTGTCCCCCTGGGAGGTGTGGGTGTATATCCCACCATGGTCTTTCGAGAATCTTCTCTTGAATATTTATTAAAAACGGTTGCGCATGAGTGGGTTCATAATTACCTCACCCTCAAACCTCTGGGTTGGCATTATGGGGATAATCCACAACTGCGTGCTATGAATGAAACTGCCGCAGATATTTGTGGTTCTGAAATTAGCCAGGCCGTTCTCCGCTATTTTTATCAAGACAAGGCACCCGCTTCTCTTTATTCGCAAGTGGGAATATTTGCGGTAAAAAGCAACTTAAATCAAGACCAGGCATCGTTTGATTTTAATAAGGAAATGCATTCAACCCGGATACAAGTGGATAACCTTTTATCGCAGGGCAAGGTTGAGGAAGCGGAACAATTCATGGAAATGAAACGGCAGGTTTTCTGGGAAACTGGGTACCAGATCCGAAAAATAAACCAGGCGTATTTTGCTTTTTATGGGGCTTATGCGGAATCACCTTTAGGTGCGGCGGGTAATGACCCGGTTGGCCCAGCAGTTCGTTTATTGCGGGAAAAGAGCCGGAGCATGGCTGATTTTCTCAACCGAATTGCCAGCATCACGTCATTTGAAATACTAGAAAAGATTAATTCAATGTATTAAGTCATTTTTTTCGTAAAAAAAATCCATTAGAAGTCACCCTCGAGACCACTTGACCTCATTGACGGATCCATCCCCACTGAACCAAGACCAGGTATATCCTTTTCAATCTGCTCGGGTGATTGGCCTTTTTCCAATCTGCCGACCACCTCATTAAATTCAGGTCCCATATCTTCCCCCATTTCAGAGCTCATTTTACGCATCATACTGCCCAGCCTTTGTGGATCTTCATCAATCCCATCCAAAGCTTCCGGGTTCGCCATGCTTGCCAGTCGATTTTCTTCGGATTTTGCCACTCGAATGCGCCCAATTTTTCGTTTTGAATTGCTCCCTTGGCAAAAGGGGCAAATGGCTGGCTTGCTGCCATAATCTGAATACGTAAAGAATTGGTCAAACTTTTTTTTACAGTCCAGGCAGTAATATTCATAAGTAGGCATGCATAACTCCTGAGATCAAGTCGAAATCTATTATAATCAGATCATCCTCCTTGATGAAAAAACCGAGTAAAAGTATTTATGCCGATTGATTTTAATGTAATAAAGCAAAAACCCCTGATGATTGTAATCTCAGGTCCTTCAGGTGTGGGCAAGGATTCAGTAATTCATGAAATGATGAGGCGTAATCTCCCAATTCATTTTGTGATTACTGTTAATACACGCTTGCCACGCCCGAATGAAAGAGAAGGAGTGGATTATTTTTTTGTTAGTAAAAAACATTTTCAAGAAATGATTGAAAAGGGGGAATTGATCGAGTTTTCGCATGTTTATGAAGATTACAAGGGTGTTCCCAAACGACAGGTGGCAGAAGCCTTTGCCAGTGGCAAGGATGTGATCATGCGCCTGGATGTGCAGGGAGCGGAAAAGATCCGTAAACTCTATCCGGAGGCGCTGCTGATCTTTTTGGTGCCTGCCAATGAAAATGAGTGGATCGAACGTTTCAAAGGACGTACTGGCGAACCCCCCAATGACCTGGATGTGCGGATAAACAAGGCAAAAGATGAACTTAATAAAGTTTCCATTTTTGATTATGTGGTGATCAACCAGCAAAATAAATTAAATGAAGCTGTGGATGTGATCGAAGTGATCATCAAAGCGGAACATCACCGCATTCAACAAAGGAGCGCTGCTCTTTGAGTGAGAACCTTCCCCAAAACAACGGCTTAAATTCACCAGACCCCTCAAATTCTCCAACCTCACAGCCCCTTTTTCAATCTGGACGCAGAGGCATGGCTCCTGTTACCATGGGGCTTATTGCCCTGACTGTATTGGTATTTTTGCTGCAATATTTTACCAGTGTTGTTTTGGGCTATGACCTTCCTGAGCTTTGGTTTGCAAAGATCAATGAATTTATTTTACAGGGTCAATTGTGGCGTTTGATCACCCCAATTTTATTACATGGTAGCGTGCTGCATATATTAATGAATATGTATGCTCTTTTCATAATTGGGCCAGTGATTGAACGAAGCTATGGCAAGAGTCGTTTTCTGGCTTTATATTTGCTTGCAGGAGTCTTTGGGAATGTTCTTTCATTCCTTTTCACCAATGAGCCTTCCCTGGGAGCCTCAACCTCCATTTTTGGTTTGATCGCTGCTCAGGCGATCTATGTGTATCGTAATCGTGTTTTTTTTGGCCGGGCTGCCCAGCCCATGCTGATTAATATTGCCATTATTATTTTTATCAACCTGGCCATTGGGTTTATTCCAGGGATCGATTATTGGGGACATTTGGGAGGACTTGTTGGGGGACTGATCTTTGCCTGGCTGGCTGGACCTGTTTATCAAGCTGTTGAGGCGCCATTTGGAACTGCCCTGGTTGAGAAAAAAGGAATGCAACTAAGTACGGTTATTCTGAACGAATCTATCCTGATTGCTCTGGTCACTTCCACGAAATTTATCTTTAAATAATTAAAATAAGTAGTCTCGCATAAAGGTTTGAATATGTAATTATTTCAGACTATAGAGGGGACTTTAATAAAAAGGTTATTTAGCTGTAAATACTTGCGGTGTACGATTATCCTCAATATGTACAACCGCTGGAATAAGCAGCCCAACAATCGCTAGGAGAATACAACTAATCCCTCCCAGTAGGAACCAGGCCCGAATCCCAAATTGTTCAGCGACGGGAGCAGCCACCAACATTCCAAGCGGTGACATGGCAGATGTCAGGCTGTTCAACAAAGTGAATACCCGACCCTGCATTTCCGGGGCTACCCGAGTCTGCATGATAGAGAAAATTGGACCGTTGGTGATGGGGTTCATAAAACCAGCAACAGCCATCCCGATTATGGCTAAGATGAACATGTTTTGGGGGGCAAAAGTAATGAGCAAAATACCCAACCCCATTCCAGTCACACCCATAAGGGTAGTGTAAATTCGACGCTGAAACCCACCCCATACGCTTAAAACTAAACCACCAGTCACTACCCCAATACTAAATACAGATTCCATCCAGCTTAAATGCCATACGCCGCCATTGAAATACTTGGTCACCAACAAAGGCGTAAGTGTGAATGCGGGATTGATCATGAAATTTACGATCGTTGCCATTATGCTTAAAATAAACAAACCAGTCCACTTGACCATATATCGATATCCCTCGGCAACATCTGCCAGGAGTTGTTTAGGGGATATTGCATTCTCTGATAATGTCTTTTTCGGCTGGGGAATGGTAACAAAAAGAAGTGGCAGGATTGCAAGTATGGCAGTGAGAATATCAATGGAGAGCGCGTGCTGCATAGGCAATGCTTCCAATAATAAGGCGCCCAGGGGAGGCGAAGCGATGTTCATCAATCCCCCCAAAGATTCATTTAATCCAGCAATACGTGAAAGTTGTTTCTCTGGAACAATAAGTGAAGTGGAAGCACGCATGGCAGGCCAATGGAAAGTGCTACCCAGGGCGCGGATGAACATAATTAGATAAACATGCCATATTTGGATCAGTCCGCTCCAAAACAAGATGACCAAAACAAGTGTGGCGATGGCAATACTTGCATCAGCAAGGATCATCACTTTGCGCCGATTCCAGCGGTCCACCAAGGCGCCTGCAAATGGTGACAGAAATACGTTAGGCAGCAAAGCGACAAATGTTGCGGTGGCTAAAACAGCTGGTGAACCGGTTGTTTTAGTTAACCACCAAACCAGAGCAAATTGCACCAGGTTGCTTCCCAACAGAGAAAAAGCCTGGCCGATCCAGATTATAAAAAAGGTCCTTTTCCAGGACCCATTGATCTGCCCCGTTACTTTCTGCCGAAAGCTCATCGTTTATTCAATGAAAACTTCAACATGTTCGCCATCTTCATCATCAAATACATCCAAAATCTGGCCTGTAACGCCTGATCGAATGGCTTGTGAAATTTGATCGCTATACATCCCATCAATTTGCGGGGTAAAATGTGCGCCCATTTTCATACCAGCATTGATCACTCCCAAAGGTATGCGGATATTGGCACGCGATTTCCCAGTTTTAGTTTCGGTAACGACAACACGGAACCACCGACCGGGTTTACCGCTTTGTTTTTCCCGGGATTCCTCACCTGGTTTTTTGGTTTCTTTTCCCGAACCAAGTGCGTCCAGTAGGTTGGCTGCTTCATCTGCAGTGATCTTGCCTTCCTGAAGCATTTTTAATATCATTAATCTTTCTTCATCCATTTTGACATCCTTTCCCGCCAATCATAGTTTATTTTTCGGAAATTTTGGCTGAACCTTTAAGACGGATTTGGGCTTCGACTGCTGAAATCCGACCCTTGTTCAATTCACCTAAAATCTTTTTGCGCTCTTCCGGTGAGAGAATTTCCCTGGCTTCTTCTTCTGCTTCAAAACCCATCGATTGAAGCACTTCATTGAATCGGCTGCGTAATGTGGGGTAGGAGAGCTTTAAATCTTCTTCCATGCGGTTGAACTTGCCCTCACAGCGGATAAAGGTAAGCAAGAACTGCATCTGCTCAGGACTTAATTTACTGAAAGGTGAACTGGGCAGGTTAAATTTTCCTTCAAGGGTAGTACGGCAGTGGGAGCAATATAAATGAGTAATTACCAGATCTTCACTGCATACCGGGCATTTGTAGATTAATGGGTTCATATATTCTCCATCAAATCAATAATTACGATAATAATTCAATAAAACAAAAATATATTACCATTAATATAAATAATGTCAATAATGAAATTGATATTATCTAATAATTGTATTAAATAAAGAATAATTAGAGAAAATCAGAATCCATTTCTGCCAGAAGGAACCAGTGTCCAATGCGATCGGCTGCATTTGAGGGAGCGCGGTCAAAATATATTTCAAATTGGCGTCCTTCCCTGGTTACAACTTGAAAGTAAAATCTCCCGACCCCCCAGGAGCCTTTTATCTGCGCTCGGGCATCATGTACTGGTTTCATATTCTGCGTCATCCTTCCATGGCGTTCAAAATCAAACCAAGTGTGCATAAAGGTGACTATTTGGAATTGATTTTTTCTCCATATGAAAGAATCAGGGCAGGTAGGTTCTTTGGAAAATAGTGGAGGGTTATTAAAACCCACTTCTATTTCTTCATCGATGAAATTCTTATGCCGAATTTTATTTTCATCCATTTTTTTGATTATAGCTAAAAAAAATCTCAAAATAACGTTATGTTATACTAAAAATATCACCAATTTTTGGTGACGGAGAAACTAAATGAAGAAATTATTAATTATGCGGCACGCTAAATCCAGTTGGAAAGAAGCCGAAGTTGCTGATCATGAGCGTCCATTGAAAAAACGCGGTATGAAGGATGCTGCAACGATTGGCAAAATATTAAAAAACAAAGAATTAACCCCGAACAAAATAATTTCTTCCAGTGCAGTCCGAGCAGCGGATACGGCTGCCATTGTAGCTGATAAAAGCGGTTATAAAAAGGAAATCGAATTCACGGATAAGCTCTATATGGCCGAGAGCGGGGCTATTTTGGAGCTAATTCATTCTCAACTTGATTCTATAAAAGTACTGATGGTGATTGGTCATAATCCCGGTATGGAAGCTCTTGTTCAGGTATTATCCCGAGAAGTGGAGAGTCTTTCCACTGCCAGTGTAGCTTATTTTCAAGCGGATATTAAATCATGGAAAGATTTGAAACAGGGAGAAAAGATAAAACTAAAAAAATTCTGGCAGCCAAGTGAAGAATAGACCTTTCTACTCCCTGCAAAAAAATGTGGGGAGTTTTTATTTATTGTCGAATCAATAAAACCATGAAAAAATCTTTAGCAATAAAAAAAATTTGTGAGTTTGGTAGATGGCCTAGTCCAATTTCTGCACAAACGCTGGGCGGGCGATTGCGCTTGGGGGATGCCCGCTGGGAGTCTGATGATGAAGGATGGATTTGGCTGGAAAGCATTTCAGGTAAGGGTCACCTGAATTATTCGCGGCCAGGTAAGGCAGTGCAGGATTTGACCGGTGCAGAGTATGATGTTTGCGGACGGGTGGGATATGGTGGAGGGGAATTTGCTCTTTGCAGCGAATTTATTATTTTTGCAAATCGGGATGACCGGCTATACAGGCGGGAGTGGAAGACTGGAAAAATAAAACCCATCACTCTTAGCTGGGGAAGTATGGCATCTCCTGTGATTTCATCCAATCAACGCTGGGCAATGTTTGTTTTCAGTGATGGTGAAAAAGACCTGATCGGTGTGGTAAATGCCAAAGGGTTTGGTTGGCCGGTTCCATTGGTTTGCGGTGCTGATTTTTATATGCAGCCGGTATGGCATCCTGAAGGCGAGCAAATTGCCTGGGTGGAATGGGATCATCCTAATTTACCCTGGCAGGCCAGCCGGATAAAACTGGGGGAAGTGGGCGGAATGCAGATCAAGTTATTTTCTGAAGATTGGGTGGCAGGCAATCAGGATCAACCTGCTTCACAGCCTTTGTTTAGTCCGGATGGCAAATGGCTGAGTTTTATTACGACAAAGGGTGATTGGGATCAACTTGTGATAATGAAACTCAAGGACAAAAAAAAGCGAGTATTGGTGGAAGGCGACGGGATTTATTTTGGAACCCCAGGCTGGGTGCAGGGGCAACGCACTTATGGATGGAGTGTAGACAGCCAGAGTATTTTTTACCGCCAGATCCAGGGAGGGCAGGCTTCTTTATGGGAAGTGCGCGTCAAGAATGGCAATAAGAACCAGATTTCAATTGCTCCATTTACCTGGATCAGCCAGTTGGATATTTCCCATGAAAGCGATAAGCTGTTATTCCGAGCCACTTCTCCGCGTAAACCCCAGCGTTTGGTATCGTGGCAGGAAGGAAAGCTAACATCCCTTTCAGTTCCAGCTCCCCTTGATTTTTCCTCTGAATTCCTGCCAGAACCGGTGCCTGTCCACTGGCAGGCACATAATGGAACCACCATTCATGGCATTTATTTTGCTCCTTCGAATCCGGAGTTTACTTCAAAGGGCAAGCCGCCTTTGATCGTTGAAGTGCATGCTGGCCCAACGATGAATAATCTGTTGGTTTATGTGCCAGAACGGGCATTTTTTACTTCGCGTGGATATGCCCTGGTGGCTGTGGATTACCGTGG
Organism: uncultured Anaerolineaceae bacterium; assembly: GCA_964571135.1. GTDB lineage: Bacteria > Chloroflexota > Anaerolineae > Anaerolineales > Anaerolineaceae > CAZMZW01. The sequence continues at coordinate 479,432 of CAZMZW010000001.1, forward strand.
CAGCAGCGGTTATGGCCGTTCCTATCAGGATGCCATTCGCGGCCAATGGGGAATAGTTGATGTAGAGGATGCAGTGGGTGCTGCCAGGGCTATGGTAGAACAGGGATTGGCAGATGAAAAACGGATGGCTGTCCTGGGAAGCAGTGCAGGTGGTTTTACGGTTCTTAATACTCTAATTTTGCATCCAGGTTTATTCAAAGCCGGAATTTGTGCATACCCGGTTTGTGATCTGATGTCCGATGCCCAGCAAACTCATAAACTGGAAAGACATTACAATGAATATCTAATTGGGGATCTAAAAAAAGATCTGAAACGATATCAACAAAGATCACCATTTTTACATGCGGATAAGATTCAAGACCCAGTCGCGATTTTCCATGGTGAAAATGATGCTGTGGTCTCGGTTAATCAATCGCAGGAGATAGCAAAAATTCTGGATCGGCGAGGAATTCCCCATGTATACCAGACCTATCCTGGGGAAGGGCATGGATTTCGAAAGAAAGAAACGATCATTGATTATTACCAAAAAATGGAGTTGTTCTTAAAAAAATATTTGCTTAGTTAAATAAAATAGGGCGCTAAACCTGCGCCCTATTGCATAATCTGTAATTACGAGTTATTGTTTCATAAAATCCTGTAAACCAACCAGTAGTTCATCCACATCTTTCAGGCTTGTTTCCCCCATTGTGGCAATGCGAAAAGTGATGTCCTTAATTGCACCATAACCATTGGCGATTCGCATTCCCCGCTGCAATAGGAATTTATTCAGATCCCCAATTACCCATTTTTTATCATTTTTTACCGTGACCACAGTTTTGGAGCGGCAGTCATCTGCCGGGAAAGGCTGCAACCCATTTGCCAGCGCCCAATCGTAAACTTTTTGGGACATGGCGGCGTGGCGGGCAAAACGGGCATCCAATCCTTCAGCGAAAATCCGGTCCAGTTGAAAATCGAGGGCATAGATGAGCGGCAGGACAGGGGTCATCGGTGTGGAATCTTTAAGCCGATGTTTTTCCATCAACAGAAGATCAAAGTACCATCCTCGGTTTTCGACGCTCTCTGCTTTCTTAAGGGCGCGATCGGAGGTACCGGCTAGGGAGAGTCCAGGAGGTAGGGCAAAACATTTTTGTGAGGATGTCAGCAAGAAGTCAATTCCCCAGGAATCCATTTCAATTTTCACTCCCCCAAGCGATGAAACTGCATCCACCATGATGATGGTATCCGGGCTGACTTCTTTAAGTATCTTGCAAAATGCTTCCACGGGATTTTCTACACCGGTGGAAGTTTCATTATGAACGATGGTTATGGCCTCATAATGTTTTTTCTTAAGCGCATCCAGCAATTGGTCAGGAGTTATGGCTTTACCCCATTCCGCATCCAGCCGATCCACTTGCTTGCCATTGGCGACCGCACATTGATACCAGCGTTCCGAAAAAGCGCCGTTGGTACAGCATAATATATTTTTATTAGCAAAGTTTCGTGCGCCGGCTTCCTGCATACCCGATCCAGAATGGGTACCCAGGAATACGCGGTATTGAGTGAAAAAAAGTTTTTGTGCTTTTTCCGCTGCACGCCGATGAATTTCCTCATATTCCTTGCTGCGATGCGGCAGCATTGGCTTGGTCATCGCCTGCAGCACCTCGGGAGCAACATCTACAGGGCCGGGGACAAACATGCGGTTCATATATTCCTCTCCTAAGATTTATTATCGTAGAATAAATGACAGTACGACCAGTATGGTCAAGAAGAATAAAGCCAGGGTACCAATTCGTTTTAAGTCCTTGATGACATAAGAATAGTCAGGATTAAAATCACTGCTGCGCTGTGCCAACGAATTGGCGGCGATCGTGTTATTTCTGACTGCAGTCTCATTGTTACGTAATTTCTTTCGGTTCTTTTTACTCATCCATTTCTCCTAAAATCATTTTATTGCATGTCCCGGGATTCAAATAGTGAAGCCTTTACTTTTCCGGGTATTAAAAAAGCATATCATTTATTGATTAGTTGACTTTATAATACTATCAGGCTTACAAAAATAAAATACTTCTTGAATTATAAGATGAAAATCAAATTTCTACCTGAAGAAACTTTTTTCTCCCGATGTGTTTTTTTATCAAGTAAAAGGGTAGACTTGTGAAAGATATCTATTACTACAATTCTGTTCAATTGATGCGGTTGCTCGCAATCCTGAATCTAGTTCTGGTTGGTGGAGCAGCAATTCAAAACTATCAGAATGGAACTTTTGCCTACTCCAATTCGTGGAAATTAATTGGTTTTATATGGGTAGCTTTCTTTCTCATTTGCTTAGTTTTTACATTGTTTTCCTTCACTTCTCATCTAAAGGAGATTCAAACTGGATTTGCCTATCTGACCAAAAAGATTAGTTCGCTCAAATGGTTCAATCTGTTGGTTTTTTCTTTATTTGTTTTTGCTTTTCCTTATCTGGTCTTCAGCCAAATTGGGACGCATTTTACAAGTCTTTTTTTTCGAATAGCTGTGCTCTGGTTCCTGGCTTTTTGTGCTGCCTTTGCTCTAAAATCTTTAATTCCTTCAAAAGAGTTCATTCACCTGTTTATTTTTTCCATCTTATTGACCGGCGCCGTTTACCAATCAGTTAGTTTATTGCGGGATTTAACAACTTACCCTTTCTCATTAGCCTGGTCAGAAGGCAGCCGTTTTTATTACTCCTCCCTGCCATTTAGCCAAACAATTTATGGTCAACAAATCCCCTGGTCTTTTCTGCACCCCAGCCGCTACCTGATTCTGTCCTTACCGTTCATGATCCACGAACTTCCTTTATGGATACATCGCACCTGGCAAATATTTCTTTGGATTTCCATGACTGGTTTGGGCTGCTTTGCCTTGGTAAGGCGATTGCATTCAGGCAATTGGCTCAAAGTGACTGCGCTGGCAGCCTGGGCTTTCATCTTCTTATTGCAAGGTCCTGTTTACTATCACCTGATGGTCTGCGCGATCCTGGTACTTTGGGGATTTGATAAAGATTATCTTAAAAAAAGCTTGTTTGTTGTTATTCTTGCTTCTTTGTGGGCGGGCATCAGCCGGGTAAATTGGTTTCCGGTCCCTGCTGCAATAGCTATCCTGTTATTTGTGTTGGAAAAGCCCTATGATCAATCCCATGGGTTTTGGGATTATCTTAAAAGCTTGGTTCTATTTGGTTTAAGCGGTATCGCAGCAAGCCTGATCGCCCAGGCAGTATATATCCCGGTTTCAGGCAATCAGGATTCCGGCCTTTTCGCTTCCAGCTTCACCTCTGATTTGCTTTGGTATCGGTTATTGCCCAGCCCTACATTTCCGATGGGAATACTTACAGGCATCCTTTTGCTTTGTATGCCTTTGATTATTTTTATTGCACACCATATTTTTAGAAAGAATTCCCCGCTTCATTTTATTCGAACGGTAATTATCCTTGCCATATTGATGGTCTTTTTTCTGGGTGGGTTAATCGTCAGCGTTAAAATTGGCGGAGGCAGTAATCTGCATAATTTGGATGCATTTTTACTGTTATTAATCTGTACTGGCGCTTATTTCATTTTTGACCGAGTAGGAAAAGAAAAAAAGGTTGGATATCTACATCAATGGCTTCCAAATGTACTTTTAATTGCGTTAGTAATGATGCCACCCACCTGGGCATTGATGAACTGGGAACTTTTCCCTGTCTTTGATAAATCTGCGGCTTATCAGGATTTACAACGATTGGATGCTACAGTGCAGAAAGTGACTGCCTCTGGTCAGGAGGTACTGTTCATCTCTGAGCGGCAGCTGCTGACCTTTGAATACATTAAAAATGTTCGGTTAGTGCCGGATTATGAATTGCTGACCCTGATGGAGATGGCGATCTCGAATAATCAAAAGTATTTAGACAAATTCTATACTGACCTGAAAAATCAACGCTTTACCTTGATCGTGATGAATAAACAATATGTGGTCTTCAAAGATAGTACTGCATCTTTCCCGGAGGAAAACAACGCCTGGGTAAATTATGTTACAGTTCCTATTTTGCAATACTATCAGCCAATCACTTGGCTGCGCGCCAGTGGTGTTGAGATTTACGCAAGACGGAAATAGAAATACAATTGCGTCACTGTTTGGGAATATATAATAATTGCAGACATAAAAATTATTTGGCAAGAATGGAGAATGATGAAGAATAGCAGAACGTTTGAAAACGAGGTTTTGGAGGGAGAAAGGTTTGAATTTGGAAAAAATTGGCAAAATTTTTTAGAGAATTTGAATGAAGAGCAAATAAACGAATGTAAAAAATCACTAAAAGAATTTTTACAGATAAAAGATTTAAAAGAAAAATCATTTATTGATGTGGGGTCAGGAAGTGGAATTATGTCCTTGGCGGCTGTGCAATTGGGAGCCAAGGTCTATTCATTCGATTATGATCCCTCATGCGTATGGTGTACCGAACAACTTCGAAAAAGATTTAATTTTGATAATAAACGATGGCATATTGAACAAGGTTCAATTCTAGATGAAAAATATATTAATAACCTTGGTGTGTTTGATATTGTCTATAGTTGGGGAGTACTTCACCATACTGGAAATATGATGAAATCCTTTGATCTTATTTCCAAATTAGTAAAGCCAAAAGGTGGAAGGTTATTTATTGCAATTTACAATGATCAAGGCATCATTAGTGTTTTGTGGCGGTTTGTGAAAAAATTGTATTGTAAATCACCACAAATTATAAAGACTCTTCTAGTTTGGTTGATAGGAATTTGTATTTGGGGTGTGAAGTTTGTTATTGATCTAATTAAATTAAAACCTTTTGATTCATGGAGGAATTACCATAAGATGAAAAGGGGAATGAGTCCGTGGCATAATGTTGTAGATTGGGTAGGGGGATACCCCTTTGAAGTAGCAAAACCACAAACTGTCATTGATTTTTTCAACAATAGAGGTTATGAAACCTTGAAAACAAAAACTGTTGGTCTTGGACAAGCAAATAATCAATTTGTTTTTAGAAAAACTAAATAGAATAAGGATTTTATTTCTTTCCTACTCTTCCTAAATTACATATGAAAAATAATATTCCGAAAAAGAATAAGAATAATCAAACACAGAAAAAAAAAGAACCCTGGTGGCGTTGGATTATTACATTCATCGCCATCGGAATGTTTGCATTCATTATTTATAATAGCAGGGATGATTTTCTTCGCACCTTGCAGGCTGCTTCTCCAGGTTATGCTCTGGGAGGACTGGCATTATTATTCATTTCACGTCAGGTAGTGGCTGCCCGCTGGTATGCTTTGCTTCAGACATCTGAAAAACCAGTCAGGTATAGAGATGCCCTTAGACTCACTTACGCCGGTTTGTTTGCCACCAATTTTCTACCCACTTCAATAGGGGGAGACCTGGTACGGTTCGTTGGCATGGTTCAATTAGGAGTGGATTCTGCACTTGTATTGGCTTCATTGATCATGGATCGCATTGTCGGCATGGCTGGTATGTCAATAATGGTTCCAGGTGGAATTTATCTATTATCTCATCCGATCCCATCCGTTGCGTTTGCCTTATCATCACCCTTTGCGATTTCTTCTAGTGGTTTCATGCTTGCACTCAACAAGCTCTGGGAAAAACTTTTAAGTTTTCTCCGTCAATTACTAAAGGACATTCTTTTCTGGTTTAGACATCCCAAGAATTTGCTCTTGTCCTTCGTTTACACACTTATTCATGAAACGCTAATATTTGGTATGTTTTGGCTTTTTCTCCGTTCAGTTGGCGAAAATATTCCTTTTTGGGTGGTGGCTTCAATCTATAGCCTCAGTTACTTGTTGACTTTAATCCCGCTTTCCATTGGCGGTCTGGGAATACAGGAAATGTCAATTACATACCTTTACTCCAATTTCGGTGGGGTATCTTTACAAGGTGCCCTGGCACTGGCGGTATTGTCTCGTATGGCTTTTATTATCAACAGTCTTCCGGGAGCTTTTTTCCTACCTTCTATTTTGCGTAGACAGAATGAAGAAAAAAAGAGAGCAGAAGGATGAGAAGAGGTATTTTCCTAGTCTTGATTCCTAATAGTAGAACTTATCAGGTCATTTTAATCTCATGTAAATTTCAGGTTGGTTAATGTGTGTATTGTGAGTAGATCATTCGATTTTTATGAGGTGATACAAACCCCGATAATATGTTTTAGCATTTTCTAGGTTTCGAACCTGAAATATTGTTTTATGAAAAGAAAAGTAAACCAAACTAAAAACAGTTATTTTCTTCATTACAAAGAAAAACTTATTGCACTTTTGCCTATTGCATTTGCTATTGTCACGATTTTGATTTATGTTCTCCTGGCAATTCAATATGCTCATAACATTCAACCGGTAATGGATGAGACCACTTATTTACTGAAGGGTAAATGGTTCCTGGATGGCACTTATCAACCATTTCAGGATTATGGGCCAATTACCAACAAACCCCCATTTTCATTTATGACCCTTGGATTATCCCAAATCCTGTTAGAACCCGGATTACGCAGCGGCAGAATTTTTTCGATCATCCTAAGTATATTAATGTTAATAGGGGTATGGTTGACCGTTAATAGGTTGGCTGGAAAATGGTGGGCGCTCTTCAGCATTGCCTTATTTGCGATTTCTCCCGCCTGGATAATTTATTACACGCGTGCAATGACGCAGGTGGCCTCCGCATTATTGGTAGCGTGGTGTTTGTTTTTTGTATTGGGTGAGGATAAAAAATTCTGGCAATTATGTGCTGGTTTAATTCTGGCGGCTCTCACAACCATGATCCGGCAGAATATGCTTCCTTTTTTTGGCCTGGTAATGATATTTGTTTTATGGATTAATGGGTTAAGGAAGGGTTGGCGGCCGGTATTGATTGGCATTCTGGTTTTCGTTCTGTTCAACGTCATCTATTGGCCCCAAATATATACCACTATCTGGGAACCTCAACTTCCTAAGATATTCAACACTATTGTTCATGCTCTCACGGGAATACCTGGAGTGCAAAGCACATTTGGTTTACCTCTGCTCAATAAAGATTTCTCTGCGATTGATGAAATCCAGGTTTTTTTTGATGGAGTTCGTTATTTCTTTATTCCTTTCATAATAACAATAGCTGCAATCATCATTATTCCTTTTAAAGAAATGTTTTTGGAAAAGAAATATCGCATAATGGCTTTCCTTGCCGTTTCATTTGCGCTTCTCACGGGCATCCATTATTTAGCCAGTATACGAGAAAATAATTTTTTATATAGTTTTCCTGCTTATTTAGCTTTTTATTTGCCAGTAGGTATCATCCTGATCCCCTTATTTTTCAAATTCATTCGTGGACTGAAACCTGGTTTTTCAATTGTCATTTTTGCTGTGTTATTCATTTTGATTTCAGCAGGTATTGGACTAAGTCTTCGTACAGATATTGCTCCTGGATTGATGAATATACAAGTACCAAGTTTAAAACCCCCATTTCATAGTGATTATGAATTATGGGATGTGCTTTCGGCGAGGTTCAATATCAGCACAACTGCTCAGAAATACTTATTGCCAATTGTGGCGGGTGCTTTTGCGGGAACCTTAATATTGGTAATTTCCTTTGCGTTGTGGATGGTTTTAAAAAAAATCAATAAACCTAAGGATTATTTCGCCATTTTGTTGATTGAAATATTGGTGATTGGATTATTATTAACACCCACATTAATAATGGCAGGAAAAGGTTCAATCGGTATTTGTTCAAAAGATGTGTTGGTTCGTAATGAAGCTATTGGGCACAGACTGCAATTCCTTTTACCAAACGGTGCACTTGTCTATTGGGAAGGAACCGTTCCGACGCCATTATTATATTTACCTGACAATCGGTTCTTTCCTGTTCAATTAAATTTACAATACAATTATCTTATTGGTGGCGATGTTGATGTTCTTGAAAAAAATGGATATTGGAATGACGAATTGGCACAGCGTTGGATTGATAAAGCGGATTTCCTGATTTTAAGTCCGGCAGTATCCCAAAAATGGTCAATTGATTCTAACCCGATCAATATAATGAAATATTCTTTGATAGATACATCCGAAAGTACAAATCCTTGTAATGATTCATCAATACTTTTAATTTATAAAAGGAATCGTCATTGATCACAATGAATCAAGCTGCCATAGTTCCAGTTTTAGGAAGGATCTTCTGGAGAAGTCGATTACCAATCTCTCCCCCTATTTCAGTGAGGTTTCCGATAAAGACACAGACCAGGCGCTTACAGTGCTTGCCCGTATAATACTTATAGTCATTGGCCACCAAAATATTTTTTGTCATTCATATAACTTGAATTTATTAATATGAAGAAGAATAAGATATTGTCATGAAAAAAAATGTATTTTCTAACTTTTTTGCAACATATAAATCCCACTTGATCCATCTTGAACTGGAAGAGTATCTAGGTTGGCTCACGCGTTCCTTGCCTGGGATGCTGGGGGTAAGTATTCGTTTTCTAATCCATAAATTACTGCTTATGCATACCGGTGGTTTCTTATTAATTTATCCAGGCGTGTACATTTACCATACTTATGCTATTATGGTGGGCAAAGCCGTATCCATCAATACCGGTTCTATCTTGGACGGGCGCGGTGGAATAAGGATTGGTAATTATGTGATGATTGGACCAAATGTCTGCATAGCATCATCTAACCATAATTACAAAGACCGCGCAGTACCAGTGCCGCTTCAGGGTCATGTTATGCAACCCGTTTCAATTGGTGATGAGGTCTGGGTTGGTGCTAATGCCACAATCTTGGGTGGTGTGACCATTGGTAATGGTGCCGTAATTGCAGCCGGAGCAGTAGTTGTGAAAGATGTGGCGGAAAATCGAATTGTCGGTGGTGTTCCAGCAAAAGATATTGGCCATCGAGAATAAATTTACGGATCAAAGGAAAAGTCAATTATGAACGACATCTTTTCAGGATTAACCGGATTTCTTCCATTGGCAATTTGGATGGCCGCCGGCGGATTGGGTGGAATATGGATGGTGAGGGCATTCTTCCGTTTGCAACCGAATGAAGAATTACTTGTGGGTGTGCCCATTGGATTGATAACTGTCACTTGGCTGGTGAACTTACTGGGCAGGCTTTTACCCATGCTAACAGCTTGCTATACCTCTGCAATTGTTGTATTGATGATAGGATTATTGTTTAATTTCCCTAAATCAAGGAAGGATATTGGAAATTTATTTTCATTCAGGGTAAATATCTGGATCTGGTTGGTGGTTTTTGTTTTATTCCTTATATTTTCTAGTATTGGAGTGGGAATGGGGTTGTATGATGAATATCCAGTACTTCCGCTGGTTTCGCAAATAGCGGCTGGGGATCTCCCACCCCATTTTGCGCTTGATCCCAATGTTATTTATAACTATCATTACTTCCCATATCTCTTTTCAGCCCAATTAATGCGAATCGGTGATTTATTGCCTTGGACTGCTTTGGACTTTCAGCGGGCGTTTTTTCTAACATTTAGTCTTATATTAATGGGATTGTGGGTTTTTCGGATTACCCGCAATAGAATGGCTGGTATTGCAGCTGGTGTGTTTACCTTTTTTGCAGGTGGGACACGTTGGCTGATGTTATTACTGCCTTCTTCGGTGTTAAATATTATTGGGAATAATATTTCCCGCCTGGATAGTGGTTTAAATAGTGGCTCATCTCTACGTTCAGCCCTTACGAGTCCATGGGCAGCGCAGGGTACCGGGCCATATACAATCCCCTTTGCATTTGTAAATGGTTTTAACTCAACTACTGCTATAGGACTGGGAACAACCAATTATCCAATATTATTCCTGGCTATTTTCCTTCTCACCTTCAACCGCTGGAAAGATTGGAAAGCGACTATTTTATATACAATTCTTCTCGCTGCCCTGGCAATGGCTCATGAAATTACGTTTGTGATGATCGCGCTTGGCTTGGTCATAGTGACAATTGTTTACTTGGTTAAGAATCGGACTATCCGAATTCCCCGACAATTAATATATTTATTCATAGCCATACTTATTTCCGGGATCATCGTTCTCTTTCAAGGAGGTGTGATTACTGGTATGTTCCAGGAAATGATCTCAAAATCACAGGTGGCTCAATTTTCAGATGAATCTTACCAAAATGTGGTTTTTTCTTTATCTTTCCCTCCCAAAGTTGTAGATGCCCATTTGGGGGTTCTCTCACTGGTTAATCCCATTCAACTTTTTGTGTTGATTCTTGAAATTGGTCCCATGCTGCTGTTGTTGGTTCCGGCGTTGATCTGGGGCGCAAGAGCTTTAAAAGCAAATCGCTGGTTTGAAGCCATTTTGGCTGCCATGCTTCTAATAAGTCTGGGTTTATCATTTTTCGAATTGAGTTTAAAAGCCGGCAGTATTGGGTCAATCACACGAGCTCAGAATTATTTCACAGTGGTGTTAAGATTTTTTGCAATTCCATTATTGTTTGTATGGCTGGCTAAGAAAAAAGAATCGATTAAGATCATTACTGGGGTCTTAGTAACTTGTACCTTATTCGGCGGAATAATGATTTTCGGGCTTGAGATGATCTCTATGCAAAAACCAATGCTAAGCATGGGGTATGAAGATTTGGACGCCAAAATTTTACGCGAATATTGGAATAAGCTGGACAAAAACTATATGGTCTTTGATCCAGAACCGATCCGCTCAGCTGTGCTTTTTGGTCGTCCTACGGATGCAGCGATTGAATGGTTTAAATATAAAACGGAATTTTTAGCACGGGTGAATAATCCTAAACTGGTTGATTTGCAAAAAGCCGGTTATGGTTATATATATACTGACATGGCTTATCTAAAATCACTGCCGGCAAGTGTGGGCAGACGCTTTCAAGATAGTTGCATAAAAACTCTTGCAGATTATAAGGATGGTTCAGGCGGAGAACGCATTTTAATGGATATTAGAAGTTGCCAATAGAATAATCACTCAAACTGTCTAATTTTTTAAAAATGTGAAATGAAAGAAATTGCGAATAATCCAAACAAGCAAAAAAAAAATATTGTAAATACGAATTTGCTTTTATTTTTGCTGGTAGAATCGGTTTTGGGGTTGATTACATTATTATGGATCGTCACTATTCCAAAAGATGTTAATCAATCTTTTATCTTTGGATTTTCACCTTATCGCCTTTTAATAATAATTATCCAATTTGTTTTGTTTTCCATCCCAATAATATTTGGTATTGGGATAAAAATAAAAAGCAATGTAAGCTTGCAAATCATTCAAATATTTGGCAATATACAGACTATTAAAAGGATTAAAATAGCCGCTTTTGGGTTATTAATAGTTGATTCAATATATCAAATTCTGTTTCCCTTAATCCGTAATACAGAAATCCTACCTTACATGGTTCGAGTTCAACCCTTATTAATTTGGCTTTTTTTCAGTTGCGCCAATATTGTTCTCTTCCTTGTGATCCCAGAATGGAAATCTTATCGAGACATTTTAAAACTGGAAAAGAGAGTTCAAAGGACTCTTGCCATTATTATCATCGTCTTTTTGTTAGCAATATGTTTTGTTTTTTTTACAAGAATTGGGTCAATAAGAGATTCTGCATATTGGGACGCTAATCCTCCGGTACCCATGTTGGAATGGCAAATTATATTTCTATTAGCGATAATCTCTTTTATTTTCTTGATCCAAAATTGGATAAAGCCAGAACAACCGACTTTTAAATTTGATTCTAAAAAGCGGCTATGGCTGGTTGACATCTTTGTCTTTATTTTTCTTTGGTCCTTGACGATTTATTTTTGGAATTCGCTACCAATTCCAAATTCTTATTTCACTCCTACTGTAAGACCTCCCAACTTTGAAAAATATCCTTTTTCTGATGCTCGTATTTATGATTCAAATTCATTAAGTATCCTCGATGGGAATATGGCACAGGATCAATATATAATTCGAAAACCTTTATATTCCATTTTCCTGGCAGTTTTACACTTTATCGGGGGACAGAAATATGAAATGATTGTTCTCCTTCAAATCATGGTCCTCGCCCTGACACCCGCAATCATGTATTTAATCGGGGTTGGTTTGAATAATCGCATCATGGGTTTTGTATTGGGGCTGAGCGTATTCTTTCGGGAGGTCAACACCCTTTCCGTGTCTTCATTGACAACGACCTCGAGTTCAAAATTGTTGATGACTGAATTGCCAACTGCTCTGATCTTATCCATATTATTGTTGGTAATAATCAAATGGCAAAGATCAACCCATCGACAGCCTATTTATTCATTGATGATGGGGGGGGTATTAGGGATTTTTGCACTACTGAGATCACAGTCATTAATATTAATCCCTTTTATTATATTTATATTCCTGCTGAACCTTTTTAAGGTCAAGAAACAATTATTAATTCAATCATTATTATTTTTCCTGGGATTATTGCTGATTATTTCTCCATGGCTTTACCGGAATTATAAAATATCGGGTCAATTTCTTCTTGAAGACCAGACATACAGCAACGTTTTTATGAAAAGAATCTTAGGTGTGCCTGTTGCTGAAAACATAATAATTTCTGAGATTGGCATAGGAGATAAAGGCATGTTTGCCCAGGTGATATCTACCATGATCAGTCACCCCATGGACACGCTCGGTTTTATAAGCAATCATTTTGTCCATAATATTTACTCAAGTGTACAAATACTTCCCTTGCGACAGGAACCAATAGTAAATTTTGATGATGTATTCTTGGCCAAAGATCTCTTTTGGATAAATCAGGACAAGAATCCGAATGCCCAACAGGTAATTTTATTTATTTCTTTTTTATTAATGATCATCCTTGGCATTGTTGGTTTGTATACTTCCCTGGGATTGGTGGGTTTTACCCCATTAATTTTATTTCTCGGATTTTGTTTCAGCAGCGCAATCACGCGCATTTCCGGGTGGCGTTTTACAATCCCGATTGATTGGGTGGTTTTATTGTATTTCTGGGTTGGCCTCTTTGAATTCGTGAAATACTTATTGCGAGTATTAAATATCAATGGTCATCAAAACAGTCCCAGGAAATTTATAAATCATACCGATGCGTTTAGTGAATTTAGTAATTCCAAAAAAGAAATCTTATTATTGGTTGTATTTATCTTTATATGCGGTCTTTCCTTACCTTGGTTTGTGTATTCTTTTCCTGGTGTTTATGCCAACCAATCAAAAATTAATTTGATCAATAAAATAAACCCAATCATCCAGAATTCAAATATCCCTTTAAGTGTTAAAGAGAAAACACTCTCGATATTAAAAAGTAATTCTGTAAAAATTGAAGAAGGGATTGGCTATTACCCCAGGTTCTATGAAAGAGGGGATGGAGAGCCGATAAATCAAAACACGGTTTATTATCTTCAGGAATATCCCCGATTATTGTTTTATTTTATTGGTGAGCGTAGAACTGATGTAATGTTGAGAAGCGCAAGTTCACCTGAAATATTTCCGAATTCATCGGAAGTAATGATAATTTCCAAAACAAATGAAACTTATGATGAAGCCTATTTCATTATTGTAAAAACTGACAAGTATTGGATATATTTTAATGATGAAATTATTCCCCCCTGTTTATTAAACCCTGACCACATTCTTCATGATATTTGGAATGATTATTCTATTTATAGCCAAAGCTGCATAAACCAATTTATTTCAAATTATTAATAATTGAAAACATAAAAAAATGAATCAAGTAACCTTAAAAAAACAAAACCTGGATGACCCAGAAATAACGATCCAAAGAATTCAATTATTAAAAAAGAATCAATTTATCAATCTTATCTATCAAGAATGGTATAAAAAAATTGCCTTTGAATTAAATGAATCTGAAGGAAATGTTATCGAAATCGGATCAGGTGCAGGATTTCTGGAGAACTATATATCCACAATAATCAAATCTGACATTTTTTATTTACCCTGTATCAATGCGGTAATAAATGGAATATCTATGCCATTTATGGATAGTTCAATTAATGCGATCGTTGCTACGGATGTATTTCACCATATTCCGGAACCCCGTCGTTTTCTTTCGGAAGCGAACCGAATTCTTAGAAATACCGGGAAGATAATATTAATTGAACCCTGGCATACTTCATGGTCCAGCATGATTTATAGAAGATTGCACAAGGAACCATTTGAGCCTGAGGCTAAGGATTGGGAATTTTCTTCAAATGGTCCGCTATCCAGTTCAAACCAGGCATTACCGTGGATTGTGTTTTCACGGGATCGTGAATTATTTAATAGGGAATATCCAGAATTAAGAATAATAAAAATTGAACCCTTTATGCCTTTCCGGTATTTATTGAGTGGTGGGTTTTCTTCCCCACAAATGATGCCGGATTGGAGTTTTTCTTTTTGGAGATCTTTTGAGAATTTATTTACTAAAAGTATCAATAAGTGGGCAATGTTTGCATTGATCGTTATAGAAAAGAATTGACAGAAGAAAATATTGCGAATTCATATTTTCTTAATCCTTCGGTATCTTAAATCTAAAGATTCGCTTATATAAAAAGACTTTGCCTTGCGATTTCTCTGATAAAAAATATTCGATAGTAAAATAAAACGTATTTCATTCTTCAACCAAATAATTTAACAGACATCCAATTTCTTTAAATATTGAGCTTCTCTTAATGAAAAAAAATAACGTAAAACTGAAAATTTTTCCTTCAAGTGAATACACCCCGATTGACAGCCACGATCCCTTAAAATTTTATTTTGTGCCCGGGTTTAAGAATATGTATAGGGGGCGGCTGGAGAAATGCCTCGCTGAATGTACCGGTGGAGAAAAAATCCTGGAGGTTGGTTTTGGTTCTGGGTTGACTTTTCCCAATCTGGTTAGTATGTATCATCAGATATACGGCATTGAAAAAAATGATCCCGCGGCAATCGCTAAAATTGGAGATTATTTTCAGACCCGCAATATCCATACATTCCTGACCTCTGGCGATTTATTAAATATGCCTTATCAAAATAATGAGTTTGATACAGTTCTGATTATTAGCGTATTGGAACATTTAAAGCCGGACGAACAAGCCAGGGCATTTTCTGAGTTGCATCGAATAATCCGCCCAGGCGGACAATTGGTTTATGGAGTGCCCATCGATCGGCCGTTGATGACGTTTTTATACAGCCTTCTGGGTTACCGTATTAAAAATTTCCACTTCTCGGACCAGGATGTGATTCGTAAAAGCGCTCTAAATCAATTTCGACATGTCGAATATGAAAACCTGAAAGCTTTTGGGCTGAGATCCTTTTCTGTCTACCAGGTTGCCCATTGCCAGAAGTAGAACTACCTTAATTAAATCCAGCCAATTCAAATAGACTTTACCAAAATGACACGGTTTTAGAGATGCTGAAATATGCCAAGAATAAAAATTCATTTCTTACTTGTGCTCTTGGAGCAGTACTTTTACCCTCTGTAAGTCACGATTCCACATTTCAACAAAATTCGCAAAGGGATTGGCAGGAAGCTCATATTCTAAACTTTTAAATATACTTAAAATAATATTAATGTAGGTTATAAAAATCCATAAGCTCTTATTATTAATTCATTATGCAATTTGTGTAATATTTTTAGAAATTTGCAATTAATATACTTTGATGCAGTAGAGTAATCAGCATTGAAATGATCTCGAATATTTCCTGATTTTGCAGCTGTGTGAATGCGGAAATTGGCGAGGTAATCATTGATTAAATTCAATTTGAATGTTTTCCCAATTCTCAATGAATAATCATAATCCATCGTATAGTATAACGATTCATCATAAAGGCCGACTTTGTTAACTATTTCTCGACTCCAGAATGTCGAGGGTTGACTTATATAGTCGAGAACAAGCAAAGCATTATAGCTATGAATTTTTAGCCACATATTTTTATATGCAGTTACGAATTTTCGAATTTCGAACCCTTCTTTGTTAATAATCCTGCATTTACCTGTCACCCAGTGTGCTTCATTGTGTTCTTTGAAAAATTCGCCAACTTTCAGTAATGCGCCTGGCTCATAAGTATCATCGGAATTAATGTACGCAAAAATATCTCCTGATGCCATCCTAAAACCTTTATTTAGTGCATTTGATTGGCCATGGTCTTTTTCGCTAACCCATCTTATTTTTGAATCATATCTATGCAGTATATTTATCGTCCCATCAGTCGACCCACCATCTAAAACGATGTACTCTAATTTCGGATAATTCTGAGATAGAACAGAATTTATTGTGCTTTCTATGAAAGCCGCCTGATTGAAAGAAGGTGTAATTATCGAAATTTTTGGATATTGCATTTTTTCACTCGGTGGCATTACTAATAATTTTGAATGAAGAATTATATACCTTCATTTTATGAACAAAAACAGCATGGGAATGCGTATTCGCTTTTCAAAATAATTATTGCACTTGTTCAATTGCATTTTGTTAATTATTGGATCGCCAATGAATTTATTAATTATTTATATCTCACCAGATCTGAATTATCCATTAGGAGTATGACACAAGATTTGATCAGACATTTTAAAACAGCGTTTTTATTTACTCACTAAGTTTTTTGAGTGGGAATCATTTATAATATTTATGGTTTTTGGGATTAGGGAAATGGTAGATGATATGAATAATTTCAAACCAGAAAAAATTATCCTGTTCATTATTTTGATATTTGGATTCGTTAATTTATTGATCACCCCGATAGGCGCGGGTTTTGATGAAGATACCCACGTTGCGAGGATTTGGGAGATGTCTAAAGGGGTGTTATTACCCAACCAATACTTAAGCCAGGGACCGTTCTTTCCCCAGGTGTTTTACCAACTTTCTTATCGACAACAAAAAAATCTGGCCCCTATCAACTTAAATCAATGGAATGACCAGCTCAAAGCAAGGATCGATTGGAATAATATGATCTTCCATAACACCCGGGCTACCTACTTCCCCCTGTTGTATCTTCCCCAGGCATTTATAATGGGTCTTTTCAATCGCCTGCTGGATATTCAGGTAGCAATAACCTATTATTTATTAAGGTTTTCCTATTTATTAATCTATGCAATCCTGGTCTATTTGGCTGTTCGGGTTATTCCAATAGGGAAATGGGTTTTGGGTATTTTGGCCATTGCACCGATGGCAATAATTCAAGCGACAACAGTCCAACCTGAATCAATTAATAATGGGGTTTGCTTTTTGTTTATCGGTTGGTTGTTATATATAGCCAGGGATAAAGAAAAGATTTTATCAACTCGGGAAATGTGGATAACATGTACATTAGCTTTATCGATTGGTTTTATCAAAGTAAATAGTCTTCCTATTCTTTTACTTTTATTTATTATTCCTGCAAAAAAGTTTGGAAGTCAGATTAAGAAACTTCTTCTTATTTCCGTTATTTTATTCTTTGTATTGATTTTTATGGTCGGTTGGAATTATATAGTTTATACAGATAAAAATTCATTTTCTCAATCGGTTGTAAATACTCCAACAAGCCAATTAATAAGTATTTTCAAAACGCCATTATTATTTTTTCAATCGATCATTACAAACTTAAAATCACAGGCCTCCAATTATTTTATTGGTTGGGTAGGTATAAGCGGCTATTCTTATTGGAGATTGCCAGGTTTCATTTATTTCTTATACCCGCTTTTATTATTGGCAGCGGTTATCAGTGAAAAAAGTGACGATTTCTTCATTTCACATAGAAGAATCGCGCTTCTCTCAGTATTTTTCTTGATGAGTTTTGCTACAATTCTTGTTTTCTACCTCACCTCATTTTCCAATAATTCTTTTACAGGTATGCAAGGCCGTTATTTTACCGCCAGTGCCCCGCTCCTTTTCCTGGCATTAATTCCAAAAACCGATCTGATAAAAAATAAAAAAACGGTTCTTATAATCGCATCCATCTTTATCCAGATCATTTTCATTACATCTTTTTTCCTTGCCTATCATGTGACCTGCGGATCCAGTTTCTATAATTTGGATTTGTGCTATCAACCACTTTATAAGAATTGGTCACCTCAAAACAGCTTGAATAAAACATTATCTCAAAATTCATCTGTTCAACAGACATTTTCCGTCAGTTGTGAAAACCTTACCCAGCTTCGTTTTTGGATCAATCAAAAAGTATCTGGTCCACAGAATAAGCTGCAAATCACACTGACGGACTCGCACACCAATACATTAGTTGTGGACCAGGTTGTTGAAGACCCGAAAATCCCATCTTCCGGTTGGTTATTCACAGATTTTTCACCAGTCAAAGGATCCAAAAACATTCCTTATGTCATAGATATTAGTCCAGTAACTTTGCAAAGCATTGATGGTATTGATTTTGCATTCAGTAAGGTGGATGAATACCCTGGTGGGGCTCTTTCTTTTGAGGGAAAGAAAATGGAGGGTGATTTGTTGTTTCAATATGGATGCCTGACTGGTTTGGCTAGTCTGATCAAGTGACGTTTCTCATTTATAGTTAAAAGAAAATATTTTTCGCGAGTTCAATAATATATAAAAAAAGTAATAATCTCAAAAGATGGATTGTATGAATGAAGTTTTACGTCTAATAATATTATTGTTCTCCTTTTTGGGTTATGGCATTTTTATAAATAGAAAATTTAAAATTCCTGGCTCCATAATCCCAATATTTTTGTTTTCAGCAATTATTATTGCTGAATATTTCGCTGCTATAGTCAATTTGTTATCCCTGACCACCGACTTGCTTATTTTTGGCGGCTTGGCGTTGTCTGTTTATTACATATTTAATTATTTTAATATCATCAGAACAAAAATATTTTCTGGATTTATTAGGATGGGGGAGATATTAGAAGAGCAAAAGGATCAATTGATCCGCACCGCGAGTAATTTACGTCAAAGTGGTGCAATTCTTTTTTGGATTCCTCTGATTTTCTGTTTCTCAATATCAATTTCAATACGTATTGCACATTACTGGAACCAACCTCTCAAAATAAAAATTTCAATCCTGGTTGGAATTTTAGTAATAATTTCAGTGCTTTTTCTAATTACATACAGCTCTATTTCAAAATCAATTGCCAAAAATAAAAAAATATTAATAACATCATTAGCTATTTCAATCATTTGCGCATTCATTTTTATTCCTTCAAAGTTGCTTGTAACAACTCCTCTGCCACCAAAAACCAACATGATCGAGATAATCAATACAGGAAATAAGAATAACTCATCCGCGGGATCAGATATTAAATTAATTGAGATAAAAGATTCCATAACACAAGAAAAAATAGTAGAAGATAAGTATAAAAGTCAAATCATTCAAATAAATGATCTGACTTGTTTATTAATTGATGAGAAAGTCAAAAAAGACGTTTTCTATTTTGATAGTAATCATGTATCGAATTTTGAAATTTTATTTATTACAGATAACAGTAGCGGCCAGGTAAAAATAAATGTCAATGGAAATGAAATTGAGAAAGATCTTTTCAGTGATTCGGCAAATTTAGCTTTAGTGAAAACGCCAATAAGATACGATGCGCTTACTTTCTTATTATTATTTTCGGATGTTATTTCTTTTATCCTGATAGTCTTTATTTTTTGTTGGATTTACATAAATGGTTATCGAAGTGACCGTAAAGAAAGTAATTCGAACCCAATAATCAAACCGGGATTTGTAATATTTTCAATTTTGATAATAGCCCTTTTTTTTATCACAAAGGATTATCTTTTTCATAGTTGGGATGAATTTACTAGTTGGGGAACCTTAATAAAAGAAATAGCAATAACAAATGTATTGCCCGTTAAACCTTTTTGTTCCGTATTCCCATATTATGTTCCTGGTTTCTCACTTTTTCAATATTTTATTATTAGAGTTGTAGGTTATACAGAAGGTCACGTGTATTATGCAAATTCAATTTTTATCTTGGCAGGAATTTATCTAATTATTGCCGAATTTGATTGGCATAGATTGTTAACCTTATTTGTTGTAATTCTGTGTTTTTTACGCCTATTGTCTTTTTTACCTCTGATGTTCTTTTCATTATATGTGGATGTGTTATTGGGAATATTATTCGGTGCAGGTTGTATTGCATATTTAATTTTCACTGATAAAAAAATAAATCTCTTCTATTTATTGGTGATCATTTCTGCAATTCAGTTAATTAAAATCTGGGGGCTTTTTTTTGCAGGATGTATTTTTTGTTTCGTGGTTTGCCATCAGCTATTTGTGAGCAAAAAAAATGGAAATGGACCGACCTTAAAAAAAGAATTAATTCTCTTCACATTACTTTTTATTCTATTAACAGTAATTATTCAAGGCTCGTGGCAAATTCATTTATCGATAAATAATATGTTATCCCCGGATTTTTATAATAGTAATGATAATTACTATTTCCCTGAAGTAACGGGGATAATAAAAGACTTCAACTATTATTCGGTATTAATGTCTCGTTCTATAGATATATTGATTAATGGAAGGAATAATCAAGGATTAAATCGTCCATTAACTATATTAAATATTACAGGGATCCTGATTATTTTAGGAATAATTCTTTCATTTCTAAATAAAAAGAAGAAGAAAGAAATATTAATTATCGACTTATTGTTGACATCGTTTTTCATAATCGATATCATTATATTGGCCTTAACCATAATTTTCTATTTTTCACCTTCTGAAAGTGCGAGATTGGCAAGTTTTGAAAGGTATATCTCTGAATACTTGCTCGGGTGGTTTTTGATTATTTTCTTTCTTCTAAATATGACAATCAATGATATTAAAGAACAAAAATATTTACAACTAATTTCCTTTATACCAATTTCAATGTTCATTCTACTTTTTTTGGTTATTAAACAACAAATATATTTTCAAGTTCCGCCAAAGGAATTAATAAGTGAAAGATCAGAAATTAGTCAAACGATATTAAAATATCCTTCGATTGAATATAATGGAAAAACAAGGACATTCATATATAATATTGACCAAAATAGCAGGGGATTGGAGCATGCAGTTCTCAGGTTTGAATTGTGCCCAAATATTATTCAAAGAGATGGCTGGTCAATAGCAACATCAAGGGGTAATTATGGTAGATTTACGGTTCAAGAAAGTATGAATGAATTCAATAATCAAATAAACAAAGGTTTTGATTTTGTTTTGATTACGGAAGCGGATGAGAGTTTCTGGAGAGATTATGGAAAATTATTTCCAGGATACTCGATTTCTGGAAGTCAGTTATATAAAGTGACTGATCAAGGGCTTGTTCGTGCTCAATAATTTGGATTTATGAATTGCAAATAAATAGGTAGTATTTGAAAATATGAATATTAAGGTGAAAAATATAAATTGCTAAGATAGAACTTTATTCTAATACTCGATATAATTAATTTATTTCCTAAGTCAAACCATGAATAAAATTCCTCAAAAAAAAGAGTTTTCTTTATCAAAGATCTGTCTAACAGTAGTAATTCCTAATTATAATAACGAGTGCCACATACTAAAAGTAATTAAGAATATCCCTGATAATGTGAAGCATATCATTGTCGTTGATGATGCTTCCAAAGATAAAACATACTCAATCGTAAAAGGAATTCGCGATCCAAGACTGCATCTTATTCATCATAAACGCAATCAGGGGGTGGGTGGAGCAATGCTGTCGGGCTATTCTGCTGCACTCCAGCTGGGCGCAGATATTGTCGTCAAAATGGACGGCGATGACCAGATGGATCCTTCTTACCTCTCTGAACTAGTGGATCCTATCCTGCGAGGAGATACTGATTATTGCAAGGGCAACCGATTTTTACATGCGTCTGAGTTGTTAACAATGCCAATTATCCGGCGGGTTGGTAATTGGGGTTTAACCTTTCTTACTAAACTGGCAAGCGGCTATTGGAACATTTTTGATCCAACCAACGGGTATACGGCCATTCATAGGTCTGTTCTGACTGAAATAAACCCGAGCAATATTTCGAAGGACTTTTTCTTTGAATCAAGTTTATTGCTAGAGTTAAGACGTCTTCAGGCTTGTGTCATGGATGTGCCCATACCGGCACGATACGGCGATCAGGGTAGTTCGCTTTCAGAGGGGAAAGAATTTATAAAATTCCCATACAAATTAGCTCGGGGTTTAATTCGCCGCTTGTATCGCCAATATTTCTTATATGATTTCAGCGCGGCATCTCTATATTTTTTGCTTGGATTTCCTCTATTCACCTTCGGTTTTTTATGGGGAATAATTCAATGGCATATCTCAACATTAACTGGTAAACCTGCCACCAGCGGTACGGCATTATTGGCTGTTCTACCAATCACCCTGGGTGTGCAGTTCATCACCCAGGCATTCTCTTTGGATATGTCCTCTATGCCTGACCAACCAATTCATAAAAAAGAAAAAAAGAAATCCAACGATTCTCAACCTTTAATATTAAAAAATTATCTGGAAAAAAATCGAAAAGAATATTTGTAATAATAAAATTATTGAAAGAATTCCTCTAGTTCTTTTGTAGGCTCTTAAATATATGTAAGAATCTGTTAAGTAAGAATAAATTGTGATATGGTTTGCAGCTTCGATTCAAATTACCTTGCGGATAAATTTTTTAATTAATTCGGATATATGGTGAATGTTTCAGCATAAAAAAAGGGACTGTATCCTACAACGGTAGGAGTGTCACTCCATTTGCCGCAAATTGTGTAAGTCCCGAGAAGATCAAATTTCATTCTATCCTGGTTGATTAAAAAAAGATCCTGATTGTCTGCTAGGTTTATCCCGCTGGCGATCTTAACTGGTACGGGAAGCGATTCAAATTCCCCAATGACCGTTCCAACTGACATGGCATGCAAATTTATCGTAAAGCGGCCATGATGAAAATTGGGCATCCAATCAAGAAAGAATTCTGATTCTGGTAAAACCTGGGTGGACGTACCTGGGCGCAGATCCATATATACCAGGTCTTGCCCCGGATTGCATTGATTAGGTTTTGGATTGAACATATGGCTGGAGAAAAGGATAATGACCGGGGCAACGATTGATGCGATCATTAATAATGAGGTAGCTATCAACTCGGATTTGGGATATCCAATTCCATTTTCATTCTCTTCATTATTCGATAACCAGGAAATCTTTTTAGTAACCTGCTCCACGCCAATCACCGGCAGACAAACGATAAAGGGAATCGCGACCGCAAACACGCGCATATTGCTTGAATCACCGGGAGGACTGAAGGGTATGGAAAGAAAAAAACCAGCGAAAATTAAAAGGAGAAAATAATTTAATGGTTGCTTTTTTTTCTTGATGATTGTTACCAACCCAATGACCGCAAAAATATATATAAATACCTGGGTCAGATGAAATATTAATGAATTTTCACCAAACACAAAGGAATAAATGCTTTGGTTCGAATCAATAAAATTAAACAATATCCCATATTCTTTTAGTGTACCGATTACAATACCAAAGGGATTGGTTATAAAAGATTCAAAGGCAAGTTGATAAATTCTATTGCTCAACTGCGGTTCAGGCAGGGAAAAAATCTCAGGATGGTCAGCCGATATTTTTGTCCAACCCCCCCCATTATTTACCAACCCATACAGGGAATATGTGAAATTTGAGAAGGGCAAACCAGATGGGGAACCAATGGTCAGAAAAACAACATAATTAATCAGAAATCCAAGGATGATGATCAAGATTAAAAGCAATGCAAAGCTTTTATCCCATTTCTTCCCTTGTCTAAATAGCAGATTGGCTGCGATAAAAAACCCAATTAGAATAAAAAAAGGACCCGCACGTATATTTAAACCGATAGTGAGTAACAGGACACTTATTAAAATGATCACTTTATCTTTACGCATGATTCCATTGATGAAAAAGGTAAACCCCATTAGTCCAAGAGCGAGGCCAAGGTTCTCGGTCATAATTTTGCCTGTATATCGGCGAATAAAGAAGAAGATGAACAGCAAGAATATGCTGGCGGAGAGTGGGCTCCATATTTTTCGGGCTTGTCTGGTGGCAAAATAACAGGCAATCCCCACAATTCCAACAAGAAGTGCATTGGTTGCCTGTAAATTTTTGCCTGTAATAAAAAGGATGAAGGAAATAAGTGCAGGGAAAATGGGCCGTCTGGAACCAAAATCTGAAAATCGAACCCCATTTAATAAACGCAGGGCATCATAATAATAGCCGCCTGCATCAGTCGTGGGTAATAAGCCGCTGATTACCTGGGGTTCGGTACTGCCGCTCGCCCACAATCCTGAAAGCGCCAGGGAAAATAATCCCATTGTCAGGGTGAAACTCAATAATCTGCCCCAAAACCCTTTGAGGCGAAAAACCAAAAAGAAAGCGAATAGTGCAATAGGGGCAAGGAGAGTAAGTCCGGTGCGAACTTGTAAAGCCATTGGTCGTAGCGGAAAAGGATAACGGTTGACTAGAATGAAAACAAAAACCCCCGTCCCAATCAGAAAGATAAAACTGTTTACCAGCCAATTCGGATAAGAGAATTTTCTGGATCTGATCATGTCATTATAAATACTAAATAAATTTTAATCTTTTGGCTGCAAAGAAAACCATTTGCAGAAGCAGCCAGCCGTGTTTCCATCTCTGGATATTGGTTGTGCCATAAGTCCGTTCACGATAGCGGATGGGCATATCCACGATCTTTAAATTTAATTTTGCGGCTCCAAAGAGCAGATCATAATCACCAAATGGGTCAAAGTCGCCAAAATAAGAACGGTTGGCAGCAATTTTTTCGTAATCCGCTTTCCACAAAACTTTGGTACCACACAGGGTATCTTTTACTGACTGACCCAGTAAAAAAGAAAAGATCATGCTGAAGGCTTTATTCCCTATTAAATTGAAAAAGCGCATGGCACGTTTTTCCATTGGATATACCAGGCGCACGCCATTGATGAAATCACCCTTGCCTCTTACCAACGCATCATAAAAGCGGGGCAGATCCTCTGGCTTGACCGTAAGATCCGCATCCAGGATCATCAGCATTTCGCCGTTGGCTCTGGCAAACCCAGCTCGGACGGCGTCCCCTTTTCCAGCACCAGTCTGTTGAATTAATTCCGCCTTGATCCCTGTGTTTCTTTTGATCTGTTTTTCAATCTCCTGGCGGGTATTGTCTTTTGAATGCCCTTCCACAAAAAGCAGTTGTGTACCTTTGCCCATCTGCGGGGTATGCTTGAAGATTGCGGAAATATTGCCCGCCTCATTACGGGCTGGGATGATCACCGAAACCGAATATATTTTCTGTAGATTGAACTTGGCTGGATTTGGCCGCGCCAGGCTGAAACAAGTCATTGCCATTGCATGAAAAGGCCACAAACGCACTAAAAAACGATTACATAACGGTGCGATAAGTGGAATGGGCAGTGGACAAAGCACCTCAACCCAGTTGCGGATCACTTCAAAATCACCCAGGTTGAGAAGGTTATTCGCATCCTGTACAGAAAGCCAGTTTTGTTCCAGGGTAGGTGTGACAAGATGAAAAAATTTGGCAAAATCGAGGGGCAGTTGCCACAGGCGATTAAAGTAATTAATAATCAGTCGAGTGGAAGGCTTGGTGTGGCTGCCTAATTGCTTGAATGCTAATTCCACATCCCATAGTTCATTGATGGTATCCGAGAAAATAATGAAGTCAAAAGTTTCGTTAAGCTTCAGGTTATGAACATCTGCTTGTTGGAAATGGATTTCAGGATGTCGCTTTTTTGCCAAGGTTATCATTTTTGCCGAGAGATCAATTCCAACGCCGTAAGAGGGTTTTACAGATGCGATCACATCCCCTCTTCTACAGCCAATTTCCAATACCCTCATTCCAGCCGGAATCAGGAATTGATAGACGGATTGTATCCGCGAGCGGTAATATCTTCCCCATCCACTCCAGCTCGATAATTTTAATGCTCTCTGGTCAAGGTGGGAGCGAAGTCGTTTTTGATATTCTAGAGAAGTGAGTTCGTTTGGCATGAAAATAAAGAATTAATAAATAATAAGTTCTATAGGAAGATTATATCCGAGAATGGGATCTGAAAGTTTTAATAGAATAAAGATTTATAAATCCCTGATGGTATTATTAATGATATCTCTTTTCATTGGAGGTTGGATGTACTGGTTTCGCGAATCCAATTATTTTGGATTCATTCCCTGGTTAATTATTGCGCTGGTTTGGACAGTGGGAGGGTGGTTAATTGCCACCCATGCTTTTAATCTTGAAAAAAAACAAAGATTGCTAATCGGTTTTGGCCTGGGATTGGTAATCTATCTCTGGTTGCTTAATCTAATCGGTGGATGGTTTGAAATAGGATTTGCTTATATTCTTCCAGCATTTATTGTTCTGGTCATTGGTCTGATGTTTGCCTGGCGGTCTGGAGAACCATTGCTTGATATAAGCGAAATAAAAATCTCTCCGCTATTTTTCCTTGCGCTAGGGTTGCTGATCTATACAGTTCTACTCGAACGAGGGCTGGGGATCTATGATGATTATCATCATCTTCCTGCGATTTCAACCATAGGAGCAGGAAATTTACCACCCAAATACATGCTAAATGCGTTTTACGATTTCTCATACCATTACGGTTTTGAATTACTCGGGGGTAGTCTGATGCAGCTTGGAAATATGTTTCCATGGAGCGCTTTGGATATATCCAAAGCCATCGTCTGGGTTTATTCTCTAATCCTGATTGCTTTGATTCTTAAGAGATTTCTCGATAATACCTGGAAAGTGGTTATTGGCACGGCTTTATTCATATTCATGGGGGGCACTCGCTACTTATTAATGCTTTTCCCGGCTGATTTCTTAAAAAGCCTCGACACATCGATAAACTTTGCAGGAATCAGCCAGAATCTGAATTTACCTTTTTCAGAAGCACTGTTTGCCCAATGGTTTGTTGGCGGTGGACCGCCAACACCTGTTATTTTTGGGTTCTCCAATGGATTGAATTCTGCTTATATATTGAATCACGGCGGAGAATGGCCTTTGGCGTTGATCATTCTTGCCTTGCTTTGGTTGGTTTCCTATAAGTTCACATCCATTAAAGCCATACCTATAATGGCGATTCTACTGGCGCATTTGGCGCTTACTTATGAATCCACTTATGGTTTGATTATGGTTTCAATAGGTTTTATCGGTATATTCATAAAACTAAAGAAACCAGAATTTTCGACGAGGGCTTTTTGGTTCTTTGTGATTGCAGCAGTAATCTCTATACCATTTGCAATATTACAAGGCGGGACTCTTTTAAGTATTTTCAAAGGTATTTTTCAAAATGCGATTGGCAACCAGCCAGTTGTAATTATTCATTCTGCTGCTGAAAGTGTTTTTTCCTTTCAATGGCCGCCTTCCATTTTTTCCGCGCATTTTGGTGCCTTGAATATTTTTTCCTTGCCCCAATTGATGGTCGGATTATTTGAAATTGGACCGATCCTTCTCTTTGCTCCATTTATTACCAGATGGGCATGGAAAAAATTTAAGAAGAACGATTGGATGACGGGTATCCTGATTACCAGTACTTGGGTGGGGTTCATTATTTCAATTTTCGTTTCCTATAATCTTTCTGAACGTGATATTACCCGTTTCTGCAAGCACGCATTGTCTTTTTGGATTCTGTTCTTTATTATCATGCTATTAAAAAAGGATAAACTCTGGGGTAAATGGACTAGACGAATTGCGGAATTGTTTAAACATTCCAAGCCATTCTGGTTATTATTTTCAATAAAAACTTTTTTACACAAAGATAGATTATGGGGTAGATCGACCTGGTGGTTAGCAATATTTTGCACCGGATTGATGTTGGTCAGTGGAGTAGTGAACGGCTGGATGCAGCAATCAGCGATCCTTGTACCAGTGTTATCTGAAGGTATCGACGGATTAGATGCACAGATCAGTAATGCTGTCTGGGGAAAGCTTTCACAGAAGGATTTGATAATTGACCCGGGCTCCAATGAGTGGCGGGCTACCGCCGTGACGGGATTGTTGACTGTTTCCAGTATGAATCGCGGAACAACGTCTTTATGGAAAGAGCTCTCCAGTAATCCTTCCCTGGAGGGATTTATTAAAAATAATTTCAGGTATCTGTATGTTGACCAGGGCTGGTGGCGTAACTTGAGTGATGCCCAAAGGTTTTCCCTCTCCAATCCTTGCATCAGAGAGATTGCCAGTGCTTCAATCGATAACGATTTTAAATTTAGAAGGTTATTGGATTTAAGTTCATGCTCAAATATCATTTGACAAAGATCGGATTAATATGAGATGACCAAAAATAATAGTTATCAAAAGAAAACCTGGGTGATTGACCTTTGTGTCATTTTTATTTTTATCATCTTTTCATCGGCTTTCACCTTTGGGCAGGTTGGGACTCATTTTAAGGATTACTTACTATCGGGCAGCGACGCTGCGAATATCTCCTCTTTTGCGGCTGCACTCGATCATCCCCAATTATTTAGCAATGATCCTTTCTTAAAGAACCCAACCAATTTTGCCCATTACAACACAATCCACATTCCTCTTATCCGCTGGCTGGGGCAAATATTGGGTAATTACAGCTCACCATTTGCTCTTTTGATATTTCCATTAACTTTTCTTCATTTGCTTGGATATTACTTGCTTGGTTATGAAATTATTAAGAATCGTTTCTGGGCTGTGATTTTTTCTCTAATAATCATTGTGCCTGTAAATTTAAACATGGGAGAATCTTGGGGATTAATGAGGGACATGATCCCAAGGTTTCTCTTTCAATCATTATTGCCATTTCTTCTCACGGCCGTGATCAGGTGGGGGAAAAACCCAAAATCATGGCCGTGGTTGATGGCTGCCACGGGACTGCTGGTCTATGCTCACCCGGTGAGTTTACCTGCCTGGGGATTGGCGGTTTTATTTAGTTTGTGGTTCCTTGCCCCGGAAATGCTTGTAAAACAAAAGATCCTGCGAATAATTTTTACTGCTTTGATTTTCTTAATTATCATTACGCCTTTCACCATTAATTATCTCTCCACTACAACTTTTGGCACGCAGGGTATGATCAATTATGAAGAACTCATGACCATTATGCGCAAGCGCTTTATCACTGGTTTATTGGACCTCAATTTGGGCTTGAAAGAATTCATCAAGATCGCAATTATTTCTGATTGGCTCACTGCTTTGATCTGGGTATTTGTTTTTCTGGGAGGAATTGGTTTATTTATTGCACAAAAGAAAAATGAAAATAAAATTACACTTGTCCTGGCAGCCTGGTGGGTTGGTATTTTTTTTGTGGGAGTGGTCATTCCAATTGTTGACCACGGACTTGCAAATGCATTGAAACGCATGCCTCTTGAGGTGGATTTGATTCGAAGTCTGCGTTATTCAATTCCCCTTTTGCTTATTTCGTTTTTCTACCTATTATCCGAATTCCAATTAATCATTGGGAAAAAGATAGCTATTAAATTCAAACCAATGGTTGAGCCTGCGTTTATTTGTCTGAGCTTGTTGTTATTGCTGGGTTGGAGCCTGCGCAATGATTTCTTCCATGACCCTGCATTTGTTCAATCCGCCCGCTGCTGGACTTCGGGACGATTAGTCTGCCCTTTTCAGGATGAGGATAACCTAAAGCAACGGATTCAATTTCTAGAGGCGGTAAAGACTAACACACCCAATGGCTCCCGAATCATGGCATCAACAGATCTTTCCGAGCTGGTAATACGCTATTATGCGCTGCGACCTTTAGTCTACTCCTACAAGGACGGAGCCATTTTAAGTTTCACGAACCAGGCTGATCTATTGACCTGGTGGCAAAAATTTCAGGAATTAAATCAAATTATAGCGAGTAATTCCCGCAAACTTTATTTAGATGGATTGTTGGAGTTCTCAAAGAAACACATAGCCGATTATCTTGTGCTGCCAGAAGAATTTTCCATGAAAAATTATTATCCTGCTGATATGAAAAAAGTATTTTCAAATCCAAGTTTCTCACTATTTCAAGTGATTTATTAATAGGTGGTTCAACCAATAAGGTTTAGTTTCATCTGCATACCCTCCTGACATCGAATAAGAATTAAGTAGTTCGTTTTGTCTGATATCAGATAAATAATTGGCGGACTGTTGCCCAATCATTAGATTGTAATTACGCAATCAAAAATCTGGTTTTCACAAACCCCAGAATTACTTGACCACTTTCCGAACAGAGTTTATAATTCAACAATTGAATATTGAACAGAAAAAAATGCAGCAACTTGAAGCTGATCTGACCATTTTGGAACATATCGAGACTGAACCGGATACCACCCAGGCGACCCTGGCTGAACGGTTGGGTGTAGCGGTCGGCACTGTCAACTGGCACATGAAGCGGTTGATTCAGAAAGGATATGTTAAGGTTAAAAAAGCCGAAAGGCACAAACTGCGCTATATCATTACCCCGGAAGGTATCGCTTTGCGGGCACATCTAATGATCGATTACGTCCAATCCTCATTCACACTTTATCGCCTGGTGCGGGAACGATCCCTCAAAGCTATTACTACTTTAAAAGAGCACAGTATCCACCAGGTGCAGGTGGAAGGGAGCGGAGAAGTGGCTGATATTTGCCGCTTAACCTGCTTGGAACAGGGTTTGCATGTTGTTTCGGACCATCAAAGCCCAAAAATGAATATAGTAGGTCTAAAAATATTTCTAGTTGAGGATTAGCAAAAATGACAGGTGAAAATTACTTCCAAAATCGCCGTTTTTGCGTTACAGGCGGAGCTGGATTTTTAGGCTCTGTTGTCTGTCGAAAATTAAAGGAACGGGGTGCGCAAGAAATATTTGTGCCTTTGATTGAAAAATATGATCTGGTGGATTTAAATTCAATTCACCAAATGCTGGAGGATTCCAAACCGGATGTGATCATTCATTTGGCTGCACAGGTTGGTGGTATTGGTGCAAATCGCGAACACCCAGCTGAATTTTTTTACAATAATTTAATGATGGGTGTGCAATTGATGCACGCTGCCTGGCAGAGAAAAGTGGAAAAATTTGTAGCCATTGGAACAATTTGTGCGTACCCAAAATTCACTCCGGTACCCTTCAAGGAAGAAAACATCTGGGATGGTTATCCCGAAGAAACCAATGCCCCTTATGGGCTAGCTAAGAAAATGCTTTTGGTTCAGGCACAATCTTACCGGCAGCAGTATGGGTACAATGCCATTTTTCTTCTTCCAGTCAACCTTTATGGTCCAGGTGATAATTTCAACCCCAGTTCATCGCATGTTATTCCTGCTTTAATCAGAAAATGTGTGCAGGCTCGGGATAAGGGTGAAAAAGAGTTGAATGTCTGGGGAGATGGCTCACCCACGCGTGAATTTCTATATGTAGAAGATGCTGCAGAAGGTATTCTACTGGCAACGGAAAAATACAATGATTCTGAACCGGTGAATTTGGGTTCAGGTGTTGAGATCAGCATAAAAGAATTAACCCTTCTGATCGCCAGGTTAACCGGATACGCCGGTCGATTCGTTTGGGATTCCTCCAAACCTAACGGTCAACCTCGCCGTGGATTGGATGTTAACCGTGCTCAGAAATATTTTGGATTTCGGGCGCAAATGTCCTTTGAAGAAGGACTGCACCGAACCATTGAGTGGTTCGAATTAAACAAGAACGATGTTAAATAAATAATATCGAGAACATGTGGCAGCTAAAACTGATCTAAAAACAATTCTGATTAAACCGTCCAAAGGATGGGCAGCGCTTGATCTGAAAGATCTTTGGATTTACCGAGAACTGGTTTATTTTATGACCTGGCGCGACTTGAAGGTTCGTTATAGGCAAACTCTGCTGGGTGCCAGTTGGGCGGTGCTGCAACCTTTCCTGACGATGGTGGTTTTTAGTATTTTCTTTGGAGGATTGGCTAAAGTGCCTTCTGATAATGTTCCTTACCCAATATTTTCTTTTACAGCTCTAGTACCATGGACCCTTTTCACCAAGGCGCTTTTGGATGCCAGTAAATCGCTGGTCTCCAGTTCTCATATCATTACTAAAATTTATTTCCCGCGCATCATTTTGCCCCTGGCTACCATTCTGGCGGGCATTGTGGATTTTCTTATTGCTTTTATTGTGCTCATTGGTATGATGTTTTTCTATCAAATTGCACCCACGAGCAATATCTGGACTCTGCCGCTTTTTCTTTTATTGGCACTGATGACTGCTTTGGGGGTGGGGTTATGGCTGTCTGCATTAAATGTACTTTACCGCGATATTAATTACGCCACTCATTTCATCACTCAATTTTGGATGTTTGTCACACCCATTGCCTATTCTTCTACAATGATCCCGGATAAATGGAAATTGGTTTATTCACTCAACCCAATGGCAGGTGTGGTAAATGGCTTCCGCTGGGCGCTCCTGGGGATAGGTGAAGGACCCGGTGCGGATCTGATCGTTTCAGTAGTGGTCGCCATTATTCTATTAATCAGCGGTTTGTTTTTTTTCAAACGAACTGAACGTCTGTTTGCAGATATGGTTTAAGAAAAGAAGTGAAAACAGCTCATGAGTGACTTGGCCATTCGCGTTAAAAAATTAGGAAAACGATACCGTATTGGCGTGCCAGTATTAAAATATAATACATTGCGCGAAACAATCTCGGAAAGTTTTTCCAGAACCCGCAAACGCTTATCCAGAAATATCAACAACAGTGAATATATTTGGGCGTTGCGAAACGTCTCATTCACTGTCCGGCAGGGACAGGTATTGGGTATCATTGGTAGAAATGGTGCTGGGAAAAGCACTTTATTAAAGATTCTATCCCGGGTGACTGAACCAACAGAAGGTGAAGTGGAAATCCATGGACGGGTTGGTTCATTGCTCGAGGTGGGAACGGGATTTCACCCTGAGTTGACTGGTCGTGAAAATATTTATCTTAATGGCGCTATTCTCGGTATGCGGCGTACTGAAATTGACCGAAAATTTGATGAAATTGTATCCTTTGCCGAAGTCGAACAATTTATTGAGACACCTGTAAAGCGGTATTCCAGTGGGATGTACCTGCGGCTGGCATTTGCAGTCGCAGCACATTTGGAACCCGAAATTCTGGTTGTGGATGAAGTCCTGGCGGTAGGTGATGCTGAATTCCAACGCAAATGTTTGGGAAAAATGAGCGATGTGGCCAAGGAAGGCCGCACCGTCCTTTTTGTCAGTCACAATATGTCGGCCATCCTAAGATTGACCGAAGAAACCCTGGTGATCGATAAAGGTCAGCTTTTAATGCGGGCGTCTACAACTGAAGCCATTGATTATTATCTTTCGCATGGATTAACTCAGGAAGGCCAGCGCATCTGGAATGAGAATGAGATTCCGCATAATGCCCATCCATTTCACCCTATAGCTGTGCGTATCCGAAACCGAGCCGGTCACGTGGCGGATACTATCCGTTCTGTGGAACCTTTTAGTGTGGAAATTGAGTATTCTCTTAAGGCTCCCATAACCGGGCTGCGGATTGGAGTGTATCTTACCAGTGCGCGGGGTGAATTTGTTTTCACTTCATTCGATACAGACGACCCGCAGAAATTTGAAACGCACACCCAGCGCCCCGCAGGCCAATACATCAGCCGCTGTCAGATACCCGCAAATTTCTTTAATGAAGGGCGTTTTGTAGTAGGGATCAATGCCAGTTCTTATAAAATAAAGCGCTATTTTCAGGATGAACAGGCATTGCTTTTTAACGTTGATCCAGCCGGGGCACCTGGAATGCATTGGCCGGAAAAACGTCTTGGACCGATTCGTCCATTATTGGACTGGAAAATTGAGGAAATTAAATAAATGCCAGAACATTCTCATAAAAAAAACCGTAAAAGTTCCATTGCATCCACCAAGGATTTTATTAAACGGGTTCTTGGAGAAGTCCCATTAACTGCAGAAATCTATTGGTTAATCAGACATCGAAATGGCACTATCACCAGCAGATTTTCATTAAATTTCCTGGATCAAAACCTCACAGAAATCTGTGCTGAAGTGGAAGAATGCAGAAAGACCTCGAATCAAGGCAAGAAGATCTTTTTATTTTCCTCCCTGCATATCTGGTTGCACCACGCGGCAATTTTAGGATTGGGGTTGGCAGCAGATGGCCATGATGTTACTCTTGGTTACCTTCCGTATTCTGATTGGTTCACTCCCATTAATCGTTTTGACTTGCGCCGACAGAATTTATATGCACAAAGAGTATTAAAAAAAGCCACTCCCTGCATTAAACCTGTGTCCTTTTTAACCACAAGCGCCAGTTATAAATCATTACCTAAAGAACTTGAAGAAAAGATAACCCAGGTATCTCGATTTGATGCACAGTATACCGACCAGGTGGAACATGTGGATGAAAAAAGTGCAATCTTCCAGTTAAGGCAGACGCGTAATTTAAGCGCTGGAAGATCTATTTATTCCTGGTTAATGAGTAATCGACCGGATGTGGTCATTGTTCCCAATGGGACCATCTTTGAATTTGGGGTTGTATATGAAGTTGCGCAATTCTTGAAGATTCCGGTGGTTAGTTATGAATTTGACAATCAACAACAGCGTATTTGGCTTGCTCAAAATGATAAAGTGATGCGGCAGGATTCTGATGCGTTATGGAAAGCATTTGAGAATAAGCCATTAACAAATGATGAATCGGTGAAGATTCATACGTTATTTGAATCTCGCAAAAAAGCCTCAGTATGGAAGAACTTTTCCCGGTTGTGGCAGAGTATTCCAGCAGAAGGAGTACAGCAGGCGCGTGAAAAATTGGGTCTGGATAATCGTCCAGTCGTTCTGCTGGCCACGAATGTGCTGGGAGACAGCTTGACGCTGGGAAGGCAGGTTTTTTCGCAATCCATGCAAGAATGGATTGAACGCACGGTTCAATATTTTGCCGGCCGATCGGATGTTCAATTGGTTATTCGGGTTCATCCTGGAGAAGTGCTCACTCATGGAGCCTCAATGGTGGATGTTGTGGCAAACGTACTACCAAAATTGCCAGAACAAATTCATTTGATCAAACCAGAAGAAAAAGTAAATACTTACGACCTGATCGCAGCTGCTGATGTTGGGTTGGTCTATACAACAACAGTGGGGTTGGAAATGGCGATGAGTGGTGTGCCTGTAATTGTGAGTGGTAACACTCATTATCGTGGACGCGGTTTTACTATTGACCCCATTTCTTGGTTAAGATATTTTAAAGAGCTGGGGACAATCCTGACTTATCCTAAAGAGTTTCGTCTTCGTGAAGAGCAGGTAAAGACTGCCTGGGCATATGCATATAGGTTCTTTTTTAATTTTCCGCGACCGTTTCCCTGGCATCTGCATCATTTAAAAAATGACTACACTCAATTTCCAATGAAAAAAGTCTTTGGCAAGGTGGGCAGAAAAGAATTCGGAGCCACTTTTAATTATTTGGTTGGTGAACCAATGGATTGGGACGTGATAAAGAAAGTGGAATGAGCTATTAAATTAAAGATGACAGAAAATCGAATTCAAAAACAAGTTCGCCAATTTTACGATGAAGTTGGTTGGCAAAAGGTGGAGAAAAATCTCTATCAAAACACCCAATTTGAAGACTTGCGGCCAGTTTCTCGAGAATATATCCATCGCTGTCATTTGAGAGTGAACCGTTACTTGAATCCTGCCGGAAAATTCTTATTGGATGCTGGGTCTGGTCCGGTTCAATATCCAGAATATTTAACTTATTCAGCAGGTTACGAATACCGGGTTTGTCTGGATGTATCTATTACCGCTTTACTTGAAGCGCGTGAACGATTGAAAGAGCATGGGTTGTGTATTCTGGGTGATGTGACACATTTGCCTTTCCCAAAGGATATATTTGATGGGATTGTCTCTTTGCATACCCTGCATCATCTCACTGTTGATGATCAAATAAAGGCTTATTACGAGGTGTATCGAACTCTCTCGTCAGGTGCAAGTGGAGTTGTTGTCAATGGCTGGAAGAAATCACCTCTTATGCAGAAGATGAATCGAATAATGGTTCTTATGGAGAGTATCACGAATAAATTTAAAAAACAGACAAAGACAGACCATGCAAATAAGAAAGATTTTTCAAATTTACAAAAGGGCAAACCCGAGAGAACATTTGTGGATGAATTCAATGCCCCTTTTCTTAAGGAAAAATTAGCTGGAAAAATCCTAATCGACATATTTGTCTGGCGAAGCGTCAATGTTAGGTTTTTACGTGCCCTGGTTCATTCCAAGTTAGGGGGTAAATTTTGGCTAAAATTATTGTACTGGCTCGAGGAACGATTTCCTCATTATTTGGGTGAAAATGGGGCATACCCGCTGGTAGTAGTCAATAAACAAGCAGCGATAAATTGAGTGGAAAAATATTGAAAAGGTAATTGAAATGGACTGGAAAAAAAAAGTAATTTTAATCACTGGTGGTACTGGATCTTTTGGAAAAAAATTTATTGAGGTAATGCTGAATGAGTTCCATCCTGAAAAAATAATCGTTTTCAGCCGGGATGAGCTAAAGCAGCACGAGATGCGCGTGATGGGTTTTAATCACCCCTCCATACGCTATTTTATTGGTGACGTTCGCGATTACCCGCGGCTGAAACGTGCATTTGAAGGAGTAGATTTTGTAGTTCATGCTGCTGCTCTGAAACAGGTGCCTGCCTGTGAATACAATCCCATGGAAGCCGTTAAAACAAATATTCTGGGTAGCAGTAATGTAATTGATGCGGCTTTGGATACAAATGTGGAGCGCGTGATTGCTCTAAGTACGGATAAAGCCGTTAATCCGATTAATCTTTATGGTGCCACAAAACTGGCTGCAGAAAAGCTTTTTGTTCAATCCAACGCGTATGCTGCAGGGAGAAAATCCAGATTTAGTTGTGTCCGTTATGGGAATGTGGTTGGCAGCCGCGGAAGCGTCGTGCCGGTGTTTTTACAACAGAAGAATAATGGATCCATCACCATTACTGATGAGCGCATGACCCGTTTTTGGATCTCCCTTGAGCAGGGGGTCAGGTTTGTGATCCGCTGCCTGGAAGAAATGCATGGGGGCGAAGTTTTTGTTCCAAAAATTGCCAGCATGAAATTGAAAGACCTGGCTGTGGCAATTGCTCCAAAAGCCAAAATTGAGATCATTGGGATTCGGCCTGGTGAAAAACTTCATGAAGTGCTGATTTCCGAAGATGAAGCTCGTTCAGTGATTGAATTAGAGGATATGTTTGTAGTCCAGCCAGCGGAATCCCTTTGGTTTGGGCATGAATGGGAAAAGAAAGGCAAACTCATCGCTGATGATTATCGTTATGCCAGCAACACAAACGATGATTGGTTAAGTGTGGACCAGCTTCGTGAGATCATTGGACCATTTATGAAAGAATAACCAGGAAAGAAGATATGACGCGCTTTCTGATCACCGGGGTCAGCGGTTTATTAGGTTTAAACCTGGCTTTGTTTGCAGCCAGCAATGAAAATGTGGTTGGAACTGTATATTCCCATGTTTTAAAGAATGTTCCATTCACCGTAAACCAGGTTGATCTGAAGGACTCAAGAGAAATCAAAGATTGCGTCGACGTAGCAGATCCTGAGGTAATTATTAATTGTGCAGCAATGGCAAATCTGGATGCTTGCGAAAAGGAGCCGGAGACTGCCGAACTCTTAAATATCGATTTACCAATTGCATTAGCTGAGATTGCAAAAAAGCGCAATATCAAGCTGATGCATATCTCCACGGATGCCGTCTTTGATGGTCAACGCGGAAACTACGTTGAAGAAGATCTGCCTAATCCTTTAAGTGTATACGGACACACTAAATTAGAAGGGGAAAAGGGGGTATCATGTGCCAACCCGGATGCTTTGATCGTCCGGGTGAATTTTTATGGTTATAGTCTCCAGGGTAAACGCAGTCTGGCAGAATTCTTCTTATACAATTTGGCCGCAGGAACGCGAGTGTTTGGATTTAATGATGTGAATTTCTGTCCCTTGTTTGTTCAGGATTTAGCCTCAATCCTTTTCGGGATGATTAAAAAGGATCTAAAGGGCATTTATCATGTAGTGAGTCCGGAAAGCCTGACCAAATATGATTTTGGGGTCAGGATCGCCCGACTATTTGATTTGAACGAAAATCTGGTCGAAGCGGTTAATGTTGGAAAAGGTGGATTGAATGCACGTCGTTCTCCTAATTTAACATTGCGCATAGACAAACTACTTCAAGACCTGGGACAAGAAATGCCAGGACAGGATGAAGGTCTGTTGAAATTTCACAAGTTATTTGAAGAAGGCTATCCAGAGAAACTGAGAGCTTTTTTATCAAGTGATGAAAACACGCCAGATAATGGAGAGCAAAAATGCTGATTAAAATTGGTAAAAAGACAATTGGAGAGGGCTATCCTACTTATTTTATTGCAGATATTGCTGCGAATCACGATGGAGACCTGGAGCGGGCAAAAAAGTTAATTGCACTAGCCAAAGAAGCAGGCGCGGATGCTGCCAAGTTTCAGAATTTTCTGGCTCCCAAGATTGTCTCCGATGCTGGTTTCCGCAAATTGGGCGGTCAGCAATCGCATCAATCCTCTTGGAAAAAATCGGTCTTTGAAGTATATAAAAATGCTTCGGTCCCTTTCGAATGGACTCCGATTTTAAAAGAAACCTGTGACAAAGTCGGGATTGACTATTTTTCCTCCCCATATGATTTTGAAGCGATTGATAAGCTGGATGCTTATATGCCGGCATTTAAGATTGGCTCGGGTGAGATCGATTGGCTGGAGGCACTGGAACGTATGGCCGTAAAAGGTAAACCAGTTTTCCTTGCCACAGGCGCTTCCACGATTGGCGAAGTACAGCAGGCAGTGCATACGATCCTGGAGGTCAATAAGCAACTGGTCTTGATGCAGTGTAATACCAATTACACCGCCAGCCTTGAAAATTTTAAATATATTAATTTGAACGTGCTAAAGACGTACGCCCTGATGTTCCCGAAAGTGATTCTTGGCCTATCCGATCACACTCCCGGCCATGCCACCGTTCTAGGTGCAGTTGCCCTTGGTGCCCGGGTAATTGAAAAGCATTTCACGGATGATAACAGTCGCGAAGGACCCGACCATAAATTTGCCATGAATCCCGCCTCCTGGGCGGATATGGTGGAAAACACCCGCCGCTTGGAAAATGCACTGGGTTCTTCGGAAAAAATGGTGGCAGAAAATGAGAAGGAAACAGCTGTCATTCAGCGCCGTTGTTTACGCGCAGCCCGAGATATTAAAGCAAGTGAAATTTTTGACCGGGAAATGATTGATGTTCTTCGCCCAGCCACACCTGGCGCTATTAAACCCAATGAAATCCAAAAAGTGATCGGGTTAAAAGCAAACCATGATATTCAATTCGGGAAAGAATTACTCTGGACTGATCTGATTAAATAACCTAATCCATTTTCAGGAGAAATCCTCTGAAAGTTCTTTATTGTTCACAAGGTTACAGCCCGCATGATTACCGTTTTTTATCCTCTCTCGCCAAGACAAGTCATGAGGTTCATTGGTGGAGGTTGGAAAGAAACCTGGTTCTGGAAAATCGTCACCTTCCGCAGAGTATTCATATCGTGGAATGGGCTGGTTATGGGCAACCGAATGGCTGGTTGAATTATCTTAGGTTAAAGTATGAATTTAAGAAAATATTGGATTTAATCCAACCCGATCTAGTTCATGCCGGTCCCATTCAAAAAGTCGCATTTATTGCCGCTCTTGCCGATTTCCACCCTTTGATCAGCATGTCCTGGGGAACTGATTTGCTCATGGAAGCAGATCGAAATTTATGGTGGCAGTGGGTTACCCGATTCACCTTGCAGCATTCCGATTGGCTGATCGGGGATTGTCAGGCAGTCCAAAACAAAGCTGAAATAGTTGGCTTTCCAAAAGACAAGACATCCATCTTCCCCTGGGGGATTGATTTGCAACGGTTTCAACCCGATCCATCCTCAGGAAACCGGAAAGAATTAGGTTGGGATAAAAATTTTGTAATCTTATGCACTCGAAATTGGGAATCTCGATATGGGGTGGACCTGGTCGTTAAAGCTTTTTGCCAATCTGCTGGACAAATGCCCGATGCCTGTTTGGTATTGGTTGGTGGTGGATCACAGGAAAAAATGCTGCGGAAAATGGTACTGGATGCAGGTACGCAAAATAAGGTGGTTTTCTCCGGCCGAATTGAGTATGAAGATCTACCGAAATATTACCAGGCGGCTGATCTATACATAAGTGCATCTCATAGTGATGGGTCTTCGGTTTCCCTGATGGAAGCGTTTGGATGTGGCTGCCCGGTCTTGGTTTCAGATATTGTATCTAATCAGGAATGGGTCACTCCTGGAAAGCAGGGCTGGTTATTCAAGGATGGGGATTCAAAAGATCTGGAAAATACCTTATTGAGCATTTACCAACAGAGGTTTAATATGCAAATTATTCGAGAGAATGCACACCTGACTGCCTTAGAAAAAGCTGACTGGAAAAAAAATTTCCTCATTTTATTATCCACGTATAAAGCAGCGGCAAGGAAAGACCTGACCTAAAATCATTGAGCGTAATATTTATTGAAAACGAATAAATCCTATGAATAAAATTGTTGCTATCATTCAAGCTCGGATGGGATCCAGCCGTTTGCCGGGTAAAGTTCTGATGGAAATTTGCGGCGAACCAATGCTCTCCTGGGTAATCAAACGAGCGGGCAAAGCCACGCTGATCAATCAGATAATTGTGGCTGCCACAACTGAAACAATTGATGATGCCATCGAACAATATTGTCAACAGAATCATATTATTTGTTTTCGGGGAAGTTCGGCGGATGTGCTGGACCGTTATTATCAAGCTGCCATGCTCTATAAGGCTGATGTAATTGTTCGTCTAACCGCGGATTGTCCATTAATTGATCCAACTCTGATTGATTCCACAGTGACTGCATTTCTGGATTCATCTGCTGATTTCGCAGCCAACCGTCTCCCACCTCCATTCAAACGTACCTATCCGATTGGTCTGGATGTGGAAGTGGTTTCCATGGCTGCGCTTGAAAGGGCTTGGAAGGAATCAACAGTATTATATGAGCGTGAGCATGTCATGCCATATTTATATGAAATAAAAGACCGATTCAAGGTTTTAATTATAAATAATGATGTTGATTATGGAGCTTACCGCTGGACGGTTGATACCCAGAAGGATCTGCTTTTTATTCAGTCATTGGCAAAAAAATTTGGCTGCCGGATGGATCTCTCTTGGAAAGATGTAATTAAATTGCTGGAAAATAATCCAGAATTAATGCAGATCAATGCTCAGGTAAAACATAAATCCTTTACTGATATGGACTCACGGGTAAAAGCTGAAAAAAAGAAATAATGAATCCACCTCTTTTAACCATTTTCACTACTCCCAAACCATTTGTTAACCCACATATCAAGGTGATCCAAAGTAATGCTTTGCTTTCCTGGGTCAATCTTGGTACTGAAGTGGAAGTGCTCCTGATTGGTGATGAAGAAGGGGTCGACAAGGCAGCCGCGAACTACGGGATCCATTATTTGCCTGAGGTTAAACGCAACCACCTTGGCACTCCATTGATCAGCTCCATGTTTGATTTGGCAAGAAAAAATTCTATTAGTCCATATCTGGCGATCATAAATACCGATATCTTATTGCTGCCAAATTTTATAAATACCTTGAAAGTAGTAGCTGCTCAATTTGAGAAATTTGTTATTGCAGGTCAGCGCTGGGACCTGGAGATAAAAGAAAAATTAGTTTTTTCAAAAGACTTTTATAACCAAATAGCCCTAAGGACCAGACAGTTGGGCAGTCATCATCCTCCCATGGGAAGTGATTATATTATTTTTCCAAGAGAATGTTATCCGGAGGTGCCGGATTTTGCCATTGGCCGAGCCGGTTGGGATAATTGGATGCTATTTAAAAGCCGGTGGGAGGGGTGGCCGTTAATCGATGCCTCTGATGATATTATGATCGTTCATCAATGTCACGATTACAGCCATTTGGTGAACGGGCAGCCTCATTACCGATTGCCTGAGACTAAACAAAATGTTGTACTGGCTGGAGGGGATCAAACAATTTTTACTTTATTAGATGCAACCCATAAAATAAAAAAAGGGCAAATTTTTAATGCATCACGGACTCCCAAAAAACTTTGGCGTGAATTGGAAATCTACCCCCTCGTAAAATGGCATTCAAAGCTACTGGGTATGACCTTTTATTATTTATTTCATCCCAAGAAGGGCTACCAGTTTATTCGCAGCTGGCTAAGAAAAAAACACAGGTTTTAGCGGGCTTGTGGTGCACATTCGGGGCCATAATCCATTGATTCAATATCCCATAGATCGCTTCTGGCGCTGATATCCAGTTCATACGGACAGAAATCTGGACGGGCAACATCCGCCTGCAAATATGCAAAAATCGGTAAAATGGGAACATCCTGGTTGATGATGGTTTGCATTTTTCCCTGCAGATTGACCTGATTTTCTCTATCGACTAAAGGCTGTAACGATGCCAGGCATAACTGGTCAAATTCAGGGTTGGAATATTTGCCAATATTGAAATCGGGTGAGCCGAGAGGTTTATCCAATATTGCCTGAGAAGTACTGGACAGTAAGTAACAGGGGGGTACTTTTCCTGATGACCAGGCAAAAAGTGCCAGGTCGAAATCACCCTGCCAGAAAAAACCCTGAGGAGATAAGTAATCGTTCTCTTTTTGAATCGTTAATTCCACTTCAAACCCACATTTTTGAAGAGATCTGGCAACATAATTGGCCACATTTTTCCGCCAGATGGATTGGTCTGCTATAAGCTTCAAGGTCAGCGGAATGCCATTTTCAATCCTGGTCACGCTGGAGGCTATTCGCGGGGTTTGGGGATCGTGGTCTGCATCCTTCCAGCCCAAGCTATCCAAAATCGACTGGCCTTTTGCGATATTGTAGGTATAGGGTTGAAGATCAGTGGAGTTATATGGATTCGCCTGGGGGAAATACGACAATGGTATTTGCGCTAATTGATTAAAGAAATCTTTATTTATTCCTGGTCGATCCAGGCAGTAGGCTACAGCTTGCCGTAATTGAGGTTCAGCTAAAAGAGATGGTCGGCTGCTTCCTATGCTATTTGGACTTTGAGTATTGAAGATCAAATATTCTATAGAAGGTCCATTTCCGAAAAAGCTTTTGATTTGCGGGATGGAATAATATTTCAAATAATATTCCAGCCTTTCAGTTTGATCGAGCATCAGGGTGGTTTGATTGGCAATATCGCACTCTCCTCTTCGGACCCCCATAAGGTTGGTATCTCCTTGAACATTAATGAACTTAAAGAGAAGAGTATCAAATTTTGGTAAACCCTGATTTGCGAGGTAATAAAGCGGGTTCCTTTTCAGGCGGATAAATTTGCCCGGTTGCCATTCCTGGAGAATATACGGTCCCCAGCCCAATGGGAGGCGGTTTGAATTCTCATTAGAAAGTAATTCGCGAGATGTGAATTTACTCCAGGCATGTTGAGGAAGGGGGATCCAGAAATAATTTTCAAAAGTCTGCGTAAGCAGCCCGGGTTTGCTTTTCCATTCAATCGTAAGGTCGTCCAAAGATGTATAGGTCAAGGTTTGGAGAACTGTAGTTTTAATACCGGGGGTTGCAGGATCACCTGCTAACTGAAAGGAATAAACAGAGTCTTGTGCACCTAGAGGATGGCCATCGGACCAATTGACACCTGGAATTAATTTATAGACTGCGGAAATTTGATCCATTTGCAAGGCTGAGATCCCATCCCATCGGATAGCGCATTGAGTGTTTGTGCAACCGTGTGGAAAAACTTCAATCCCCTTGGAGATAGCCAAAACATTCCCATGAATATCTACAACCTGATC
Source organism: uncultured Anaerolineaceae bacterium (assembly GCA_964571135.1). Taxonomy (GTDB): domain Bacteria; phylum Chloroflexota; class Anaerolineae; order Anaerolineales; family Anaerolineaceae; genus CAZMZW01. The sequence goes on from CAZMZW010000001.1 coordinate 523,140, forward strand.
ACCAGATTTCACGTTCACACTTGAAAAATGGGCTCCACCATTGGAAAAAGAGGGGAGTGCTTCCAAGATGATCGGTTCAGCCTGATAATTGCGTATATCTATTGGGCCATCGTAGATAGCTTCCAATACGCTCCAGTCAGCCTGGGATGAGGCTGCGTAAAGGTACAAACTTTTTGGTTCATATCCCAGGCAGATGGTGAGTGTACGCGGAGAATTGGATGGGGTTGCGGCTATTTGCGCAACTGGAGTTGAGGCTGGCTTTGGTGCACAGGCAGCCAGGGTAATAAATATGACAACAAAAGAAAATAGAAGTTTTTTATGCATAATGAATTTTGAAAAATTATACGCCAAATGCATCGGGTAATTGATCGGATGAAAAGCAGAAAGTATCATAAAATAGGGTATGGTAGTAATCAGAATTTCGGGAGAAAAACATGCGGGTCGGTGAAAATCCAGCTAAAAACATAAAAAAAATACCTAAACCCAAACGAATCACTGTTGCGGTTTTATCCTATGTGCCATTCTTAAGTGGGTATTACCGTGAAACATTGGAAGTGCTTAAAGAATGTTTGAATGGTATTTGGAAAAATTCTGATCTGCCTTATGACTTAATGGTTTTTGACAATGGCAGTTGTAAGGAAACCCGAGAATTTTTATTGGATGCTCAAAATCATGGAAAAATCCAATTCCTGGTTCTTTCGGAAAAAAATATTGGCAAGGGCGGCGCCTGGAATCTGATCTTTCAGGGCGCTCCGGGCGAGATTATCGCTTATTGTGATAGCGATGCTTTACTTTTCCCTGGATGGCTATCTGCCTGTGTGCAAATATTAGAAACTTATCCCAAGGTTGGAATGGTAACTGCCCGGCCAATGAGAACCAGCTCAGACCTGTATTCTTCAACGATACAATGGGCAAAAAAGACCCGAGAAGTAAAAATGGAAAAAGGTCAATTGATATCCTTCGCCGAGTTCAAGGACTTCGCTGATACGATGGGTTATTCAACCTCCAAGGTCAAAAATCTTTATAAATCCACGCAGGATTACCGCTTTAGTTATAAGGGGTTGACAGCATTTGCAGGAGCCAATCATTTTCAATTTGTAAGTTGGAAAAAAATATTGAATCAATTCACTCCTTTAGAGATGGATAAACCTCTCGGCCAGGTTCAGCAGCTTGACCAAAAAATTAATAAAGCCGGTTATTTGCGTCTTATGACGGAGAAACCGCTGGTACAAAACATGAGCAATCGTGTACCGAAGAAGCACCCAACTATTGAAGATGAATCGAACAAAAAAGCATTTAAAAATATCCCATTGATTAGAAAAGTCCTTTTAAGTTTGCATGATAGGATTTTTAGACTGTATTTTGAAAATTAAGAATTAAAGGCAGATTTCATTTATCTCATGGATGAATCCCTTCAAAAAATAATTATCTGTCCAAATTGTGGCTCTGAATTTAATCGTCAGGATCCACAATATTGGATTTGTGTGTCTTGTGGATTGAAAACTATTATCCAAAATGGAAAACCCGTTTTCACCCCAATTCCCCAAGATATCATTCCCTCAGAAAAATTAGATCGGTCCGCAGATTCAGGTTCGCGCTGGCGTCAGGCAAATTGGAAATTTGTGGAAAGACAATTGAGCACAATGGATGCGGAGGCGTTGATTCTTGATATTGGGGCAGGGCGTGGTGATTTCGGCGCAATCTTTGCCGGTAAAAAATACCTGGCTCTTGAAATATATCCCTACCCTGAAATTGACCTGGTTTGCGATCTCAGTCTGTGTGTTCCATTTAAAGAAAACACTTTTAATTGTGTGACATTGCTTAATGTGTGTGAGCATTTGCCTGATCCGAAAACCCTGCTCACTACTGTGTTTCGATTGCTCAAACCAGGTGGGCAAGCGGTAATTACCATCCCGTTCTTGCTTAAGATACATCAGGCTCCTGTGGATTACGCGAGATATACCCATTTTGCCCTGGAAAAAATGGGAAAGGATATCGGGTTCGAGATCTCGCTGATGGAAGGATTCTATGATCCCGCAGGATTAATAGGGGAAACTGCACGTTATTATCGTTTTTGGGAATTACCCAACCTCAATCGCTTTCAGCGTATAATAGCCCGTCTCTTTTTATTTGAGATATCCGTAGATAACTTTTTTTTGGAATTGATCAGTGGACGAGGACATTTGAAAAATCCCCATCAAACTAATTATCCAGCCCCAACCGGTTACCACATTGTTTTTAAAAAACCAAAAGAGATGATTGAGCTATGAACCCGGAACGCGTTTTTATCAGTGCTGACCATGGCCTGGCGATCGTTTATTTCTTACAAAGTGGAGTTGTGCCTTCTCTTCTCTATGAAGGCATTGAAGTTGTGTTACTAACCGATGATGAGCTGGTGGATAAAATCGACCAGCGTTTCAAGCAGCCCGGGCTGATCATTGAAGGGCTGCAAATGAAACAGGCACGTCAGTATTTGGAAAAGGTTTCGCCGACCACTCAGTGGTGGATGAATTTTTTACGCAGGGTTGGCGCGTCTAATAAAATCAATGTGCAGGCTTTGGATAGCCATGTACGCCAGGTGGAGATGGAAGCCACAGGCCGACGTAGTTCGCTTATGACCTTTATGAAACTGGCGATCAACGCCTTGCGCAGGTCGCGCATCATTCGGCAGGGTTTGGTTAAACTACAAATGCACTACACGCCTCCACTACCGGGATTATACGGTGAATTATTTGACCGCTACCAGCCCAGCCTGGTGATTGCCAGTACTCCTGCGTGGAGAATTGACCGCTTTTTAATGCGCGAGTCGACCCGGCGTGGGATTCCAACTGCTTCTGTGATTGTAGGTTGGGATAATCCCAGCAGTTATAGCCTGTCGGGCTCAAAAATCGATTGGATTACCTGCTGGTCTGAAATTCAAAAAGAAGAATTGATTAATGGTTCGGATTGGGATCCAAACCGTGTGAATGTAGCTGGAATCCCATCCTATGATGGTTATTTTCAGCACCAGTGGTTGATTTCAAAGGAAGAGTATTATGCTCTTCATCATCTCGACCCAAAACGAAAATTGCTAAGTTACGCTTGCAGTTTCACAACCTTTTCTCCAAGTTACCAGAATATTGAAGCGCTTGCCCGGTTGGTAAATTCAGATGCGTTGATCGAACCTTGCCAACTTCTCATCCGGCTCCATCCCAATCACTTTTTGGATGATCCATTATTTGCAGGGGAACGTGAACGAATTAAAAAACTGGCACAGGATTTACCCCATGTCCATGTGGTAGAACCTGTTCCTTTGGGCGGCGAATTGGGTTATTATTCCGGTGAAGACATGCCGGAGAAAAGCTCAATGATGGCGTACTCCGATATTTTCTTGACCGTTTATTCCACAATGGTTGTGGAATGTTCCATTCATGAAACTCCAATTATCAGCGTTTGTTTTGATGTTCCGGGTGGTTGGAATAAACCCAATCGGTTTTACCTGCCCTTATCCCAGATCAGCGGCTGGCCAACGCACAAACGTTTCATTGATTCGGGAGCTGGTCGGGTAGCGGTGGATGAGGTTGAGCTGCGCGACTTGATCAACCTTTACCTGCGAAGTCCGCAGGAAGATGTGGAAAAGCAGCGCCAATTCATTCGGGATGAGTGTACCTATACGGATGCCAGTGCCGGCAGACGCACAGCTGGCTTCATCCTATCCTTATTGAAAACGAAATGAGAAACAAGGAGAAATTAAAATGCCGCGTATAGGAATGAACCCTGCTCGCAGCCAAAACACCGATTACAAGCCTTCCCGCATCACCCTTGCCATGTTGATGCATATGCCCAATGACACCGGTTATTTTGAAAGGCGTTTCGAGGTGATGCGCACCAGCCTCGAGAGTTTTATGGCGCATACTCCTGAACCTTATGATCTGATGGTGTTTGATAATCACAGTTCTGAACAAGTGGTGAATTATTTAAAACAGTTGCGGGATGAAAACAAGATTGATTACCTGATCCTATCTAGCCGTAATATTGGTAAACTGGGCGCTTTGCAAATCATGTTCCAGGCAGCGCCAGGAGAAATCATTGCTTATAGTGATGATGATATTTTTTTCCTGCCAGGCTGGCTGGAAAAACATCTGGAAATAATGGAAACTTACCCAAAAGTAGGAATGGTCAGCGGCATGTATATCCGCCCTCATATGAAGGAAGGGATTAGCACAGCACTTGAATTTGCCAAACGGCCAGATGTGAAAGTAAAAAAAGGAAAGCTGATACCCAAAGATCTGGAGCAGCATTATATTGATAATACCGGCCGTACTTGGGAACAATATCAAAAAGAAACTGAAGGACTGGAAGACATCCAGGTTACCTATAAAGGTTTATCCACTTTAATATCAGCCGGGCATTACCAGTTCGTGACCCGTAAATCGGTGATATTGGATGCACTGCCAAAAGTTTGGTACAGTCAGTTAATGGGAAAAATGCGGGAACTGGACTTGCAAATTGATTTGATGGGATATATGCGTTTATGCACCAACCCACCCACTATTCGGCTGCTGGGTAACCTGATCAACCCGGAGATGGCAGAAGAGATCAAACAATACGGTTTTGAAGTGGAAGCGAGTAAAGTCACTCAATCCTCTCCCCGATTAAGTACCCGTTTATACCGGAGCTCGATCGTGCGCAAGATCGCCTATTCCCTCTATAACCGTTTATTTAAGATTATTAACGCTTAACCAGGAATTTATAGGATTTTCTGATGCGATTTCTGATCGCGGGTTTGGGCTCTATTGGTAGAAGGCACTTAAAAAACCTTTTAACCCTGGGTCAAAAGGATATTTTGCTCTATCGATCAAAGTTGAGCACTTTGCCGGACGAAGAGTTGGATGGTTTTCCAATGGAAGTTGATCTCCAAAGTGCATTGGCAGCCAAACCGGATGCGGTGATTATTTCCAATCCGACTGCTCTACATTTGGATGTTGCCATCCCAGCTGCTCGGGCGGGATGTTTCCTGTTTCTAGAAAAACCGATTTCCAATAATATGGATAGAATTCCAGAACTGGAAAAGGCGGTAATTTCTGGAGGGGGCAATATTTTCATGGGTTTTCAATTTCGTTTTCATCCGGGTTTGCAGAAAATCAGGAACTTGCTTGAAAAGAACGAGATTGGTAGAGTAATCTATGTACGTTGCCAATGGAGTGAATATTTGCCTGGCTGGCATCCCTGGGAGGATTACCGCAAAGGATACAGTGCCCGCAGTGACCTGGGTGGTGGAGTGGTTCTCTCATTGTGTCATCCAATTGATTATCTGCATTGGCTGCTGGGAGAGATCGATCAGGTCAACGCCTTCACAGGTAAGCTCAGTGACCTTGAGGTTGAAGTTGATGACACAGCTGAGATCATGCTCCGATTTGTTTCAGGAGTTTTGGGAAGCCTTCATCTGGATTTTATCCAACAACCTGCACAGCATTTTCTGGAAATTACGGGTGCGGGAGGAATGATCAAATGGGATAATTCTGATGGTGTTGTTCATCTTTTCCATAATTCAACCAGGCAATGGGAGGTTTTTTGCCTTAAAGAAGGGTTTGACCGAAATGAGATGTATTTAGATGAGATGCGTCATTTCATAAAAGTTATTGAGGGCAATACTCAACCGCTCTGTTCGCTTCAGGATGGCATCTTTGTCCAGAGAATAGCGGATATCATTTACAGATCATTAAAAGCGGGTTTTTGGATCAAAAATACTTAGACTGTGTGCTCCACAATCTTTCTTAAATAAATATGCAGCGGTTGGTAGAAAAAGAATTGTGCGGATGCTAATTGTAAATATAATTGACCATTTCAACGGATTTTTTTTCACAAAACCGATAGTGTTCGGGTTAATGCGGTTTTACCGGGCGGGGATTATAATGGTCAGAACGAAAAATTTAACTCGAATTACATTTCCATTCCCAATAATTGTCGAATGGTAATTCAGGATGTAATTAATGAAATGTGGGTTTTTTTCTTAATTTGCTTCAAATTTTCTTTGCATGTGCAGTCTAGGATTCGACGTTTTAGCAATTCTTAAATGAGTAAATATGAGATCAAAAATAGAAGTATTAGCGATAATCCCTGCACGAGGCGGCTCCAAGAGCATTCCTCATAAGAATATTCGATTATTTGCCGGATATCCCCTGATTTCTTACAGCATAGCGGCAGGATTGCAGGCAAGATTCGTAAACCGCACAGTTGTCTCTACCGATGATGAGGAAATAGCACAGATTTCGCGTGAGTACGGGGCAGAGGTTCCATTTCTTCGTCCTGCGAAATATTCCCAGGATAATACACAGGATTTTCCGGTTTTCCAACATGCATTAAATTGGCTTGCAGATGAACAGAATTACCACCCTGATGTGGTCGTTCAGCTTCGGCCAACATCTCCGGTACGGCCGCACCAATGTGTGGATGATGCGGTGAAAATACTGCTTAACCATCCCCATGCAGATTCAGTTCGTGGTGTGGTAATGGCTGGGCAGAATCCGTATAAGATGTGGCATATCAATCCAGAAGGCCGATTGGCGCCATTGATAAAAGTAAAGGGTGTTGAAGAAGCCTATAATGTTCCACGCCAGCAGTTGCCAGATGTCTACTGGCAGACCGGGCATATTGATGCCATCCGCCCAAAAGTTATCCTGGATAAAGAATCTATGAGCGGTAAGAACATCTGGCCGCTTGTGATTGACCCCCTCTATACAGTGGATATCGATACTTTGCTGGATTGGGAAAACGGTGAACGATTGGTTAAGTATGGCAATCTGGATATGGTTTTCCCAGGTAAGATGAAACGAAACCTGCCCAAAAAAGTGGAAATGCTGGTGATGGACTTTGATGGAGTCCTAACAGATGATCGTGTATGGGTGGATGAAAATGGGCATGAAACAATTGCTGCTTTGCGTAGTGATGCCCTCGGCTTACGAATTCTACGGGAAAAAACAGGTGTCAAATTGCTAGTTCTCTCTCGTGAAATCAACCCGGTAGTGGCTGCCCGCTGCCGAAAAATGAATATACCTTTTCTGCAGGGTGTAATGGATAAAGCTGCAGTTTTATTGGAAACACTGAAGAATGAGGGTATTGATCCCGCAGATATTATTTATGTGGGCAACGACATTATTGATTTACCCTGTTTTCCAATCGTGGGTTGTGCGCTTGCACCCGCGAATTCTTACCCATTGGTATTGCAGCAGGCAGATATTGTCCTTGATAAAAATGGTGGACAAGGTGCGATCCGTGAATTGTGTGATTTACTGATCGGTCATTTTGAAAACCCGTCAAAATAGGCATTTAGAATGGATTATGCGGACAGGTTATAATACTTGCCCTGAGATTTACTGATGATATTCATTTTTTGGAGTAAGGCATGATTGATATTGGTTTCTATATGAAAATATTTGACCTCAAGAATTCTCTCTTGAAAGGTCAAAAGGTTGAACGTGAATCCCTCTGGAAGAAGCTGGAGGAGTATCGCGGCCCTGAACCAGTGGTTTATAACATTGAGACCACAAATGCCTGTAATATGCGCTGCGAAATGTGTCCCCGTACTACGATGATGACCCGACCGATCGAAACTATGACATCTGATCTATTCGAAAAAATTATCCACCAACTTCGACCCTGGAATGACCAGGAATGGAAAACCTGGGAGGATTTTGTTCAACTGAGATATGGAATTTCTAAAAACGATGTCAGTGAAAACCATTTTTTTCTTTATATAATCCCCAAAGTGATCGTGCTTCATGGTTATGGTGATCCGCTGTTGGATAAAAATATTCCTGATTATGTGGCATTGATGACCAAACAGGGATTACATAGTTACTTTAGCTGTAATCCTGCGAACATTAATATGGAAAGGACCATTCGGACTTTTGAGAATGGTTTGGATTACATCAAATATTCCATTGAAAGTGTGGATGACCTGCGCCATAAGGAAGTCCGTGGGCAAAAATCCAATTTTACAGATAGTTATAAAAATATTCTTAAATTACTGGACCTGAAAGCTCAGCGAAATTTCAAGACCACGATTGTTATCACTATGATTAACCTGAATAAATCCTGGCAGCAGGAAGAATTTGAGAAACTCAAGGATGCCTTCAAAGGGATGGATGCGTATGTCTATCTCAAAAGCCAGGATCAGATGTGGTATGAAGATAATAAACAACAGACCGCTTCAATACACTGGATTGAATTCTGTCAGTTCCCTTGGTCTTCGATGACGATCAAATCCAACGGTGAATCGGTGGAATGCGTGGAAGATTTTAATAATGAGATCATCTTGGGGGATGCAAAAAACCAGACTTTATCAGAGATTTGGAATGGTGAGAAATATAAAAAATTCCGCAATGATCATTTAAACCTGACCCCCGGGCTCAAATGTACTGAGCAGTGCGATATGCGATTGATCGGAAGCTTCGTAACACTCGCATAGAAAAAACCTTAACCTGATTATCCAAGGAGTGATGCAATGGCAAGAGAGATAAAAATTGGTGATCGTACGATCGGTGATAACCACCCGGCCTATGTTGTGGCAGAAATTGGGATTAACCATAATGGAGATCTGGATATTGCCAAAGACCTGATTCATTCAGCAAAAGATGCCGGTGTGGATGCGGTTAAGTTTCAAAAACGAACTCCTGAGCTTTGTACCCCGGCGGATCAACGCGACCAGATGCGCGAAACCCCCTGGGGGTACATCACATATTTTGAGTACCGCCAGAAGGTGGAATTTGGCGAAAAAGAGTATCGTGAAATTGATAGGCTTTGCAAAGAAATCGGAATTACATGGTTTGCGTCAGTGTGGGATGAAGAGGCTGTAAATTTCATGGAAAAGTTCAATGCGGTTTGTTATAAATTGCCTTCCGCGTCTTTGACTGATCATGAATTGTTACGCAAAGTACGTTCCACCGGAAAACCGATAATCCTATCGACAGGTATGTCCACAATTGAAGAAATTGATAAAGCTGTGACTGTGACTGGATTGGAAGATTTGCTTATCTGTCATTCCACAAGCGCTTACCCTTGTGAACCCCAGGAATTAAATTTATCCATGATCGGAACTCTGCGGAAAAAATTCCCCAGTTGCCCGATCGGTTATTCTGGCCATGAAGTGGGTTTAATCACTTCAGTTGTGGCCGTAGCTCTTGGAGCCTGCCTGGTTGAGCGCCATTTTACGCTTGACCGGGCGATGTGGGGTAGTGATCAATCCGCTTCTGTAGAACCTACCGGATTTCAGCGCCTGGTCAAATATATCCGGGTAACCGAAGAATCCATGGGAGATGGCGTTAAAAAGGTATATGATAGTGAAAAACCCTCAATGAAACGCCTTCGCCGTTATTACAACTAACGTGAAGAGATTTACTTCCATAATCCAACATGACCAACCTCTGATTAGAATATTGAACAGATGAGTTACGTTCAACGGTTATCGGATCGCGTTAAACGCGAAAAGAGAACTTGGGAGAATCATAAGCGGATTACCAAGCTTTCCGGGCAATTTAAACTATCAGTCCCCCAAACGAAAATCATCTCCCCGGTGATATTCTTTAATGCCTCCACTCGTTTGGAGGGGTTAAGTCTGAATGCCGCTTATTCATTACTGTCCAGTTACGGTATTCAAATAGGAGGAACACCGGTTATTCATTTTGTCTGCCGCCGGGGACTTTCCAGGTGTGTGCTTGGGACAAATAAAAAGAATGTTCATATCAATCCTCCCTGTCGGGAATGTGTCCGCAATTCGGAAGGAATATTCAAAAATCAAAATGTCAAATGGTTTGGATTCTCAGATACACCGGAATTAGATAAGGAAATTGAAGAATTAACCCTTGATCAATTACTTGAATTCACCTATCGTGGGTATCCTTTAGGAGAAAAAATCTTACCCTCAATCCGTTGGATCCTTCGCCGGCACAATCTTTTGGATGATGAATCCACTCGATTGATCATTAGAGATTATATTCTTTCAGGTTGCAGTATGCTGCAAGAATTCGAAAAATTGCTGGATGAAGAAAAACCCCAGGCTGTAGTTGTCTTCAATGGCATGTTCTATCCGGAAGCATTGGTGAGCTGGGCAGCAAAAAAAAGGGGTATCCTTGTAATTACTCATGAAGTGGGAATGCAGCCATTCTCTGCTTTTTTTACTGATGGTGATGCAACGGCATATTCAGTGAACTTACCTGAGAATTTTGAATTGTTAGCTGATCAAAACAAAATCCTGGATGATTATTTGGCAAAGAGATTCCAGGGTAATTTTTCAACTGCTGGGATTAAATTCTGGCCGGAAATGCACAAATTGGACGAGAAATTCTGGCAAAAAGCAGCTAATTTTAAGCAATATGTACCAATATTTACAAATGTGGTTTTTGACACCAGCCAGAGTCATGCAAATGTGGTTTTCCCCCACATGTTCACCTGGTTGGATCTTGTCCTACAGGAAATACACGCGCATCCTGAAACATTCTTTATCATTCGTGCGCATCCAGATGAGCTGCGCCCCGGAAAGGAAAGTTGTGAAAGCGTAGCTCAATGGGTGGAAAAAAATGATGTCACTAATCTTGATAATGTAACTTTCATCCATTCGAATGAAATGATCAGTTCTTATGAATTGATCGAAAAAGCCAAATTCGTAATGGTGTATAACAGCACTGTAGGATTGGAAGCTACAATTAAAGGAAAGCCAGTTTTATGTGCTGGAAAATCGCGTTATACCCAGATGCCTACCGTCTATTTCCCTGAAACAATTGATGAATTCCAAAAGACTTTGCGGAAATTTATACAACAAAAGGTGATTTCTCTTCCCAAGGAATTCATCAGAAATGCAAGGTTGGTGCTTTTCAGTCAGTTATTCATGGCCTCTCTCCCATTTGGCGATTTTATTGAATCCGATGAAGTGTGGAATGGATTTGTACGGATTAAAGATTTTCCATTTGAATCACTGAGTTCAGATCAATCATTAACTATTAAGACTGTAGTTAATGGTGTTTTACATCGAAGAGGTTTTTTACTCACACCATGAAACCCAATTGTTCCATCGTGATTCGCGCTTATAACGAGCAAGCACATCTTGGACGTTTGTTGGATGGAATTGCTCATCAGACGATCAAGAATATTCAAATCATCGTGGTGGATTCCGGATCAACCGATCGCACAATCCAGATTGCACAGGAATACGATGCCGAGGTTGTGTCAATTAATCCAAAGGAATTCACTTTCGGCCGCTCGTTAAATAGGGGAATTGAAAAAGCGAAAGCGGATTTCGTGGTAATTGCCAGCGCGCATGTCTATCCGGTCTACCCGGATTGGCTTGAAAAATTAATGGAACCTTTTACAGATAAAAAAGTAGCGCTGACTTATGGAAAACAGCGTGGCAGCAGTGATTCGCACTTTTCCGAAAAACAGATCTTTACTCACTGGTATCCGCAAAATAGCCAGGCTGAGCAACGCCATCCTTTTTGTAATAATGCGAATGCGGCTATCCGCCGGACTTTATGGGTGAAACAACCATATAATGAGAATTTGCCCGCCCTGGAGGATCTTGCCTGGGCAAAACGGGCTATCGAGAAAAATTTTCGCATCGTTTATGTAACGGATGCAGAAATTGTGCATGTACATAATGAATCCAGCCAGGGAATCTATAATCGTTACAGACGTGAAGGCATGGCTTTTAAACAAATCTATCCAACTGAAAATTTTCATTTTCTGGATGTTTTGCGCTTATTTTTTACCAATGCGGATAGTGACCTGCATGAAGCCTTTAGACAGAGAGAGCTAATAAAACAAATCATTAAAATAATTGGTTTTCGCTGGAATCAGTTTTGGGGAACATATAAAGGATATCGTCAATCTGGGCCGCTCACCTGGCAGTTAAAACGTTCATTTTATTATCCACGTGCTGCTGAACCATCATCCAAAGGAAATCAAGTACGGGAAATTGAACCTATCTCCTATGAAAAAATCGATCGGTCGATGGAAAAATAATTAAAACCGGGAGAAAATAATGGAAATAAAAAAAATCATTGCCCTAGTTCCTATGAGGCACCATAGTCAGCGGGTACCCGGAAAGAACTATCGCGATTTGGCAGGGAAGCCCCTTTTTCATCATATTATCGAAACCCTCTATCGAGTTCCATTAATCAACGATATAGTCGTGGATACTGACAGCCCGGTTATCATCCAACAATTACATCAAAAGTTTCCAAAAGTTCATGTGATTGATCGTCCGCAACATTTGTGCGCAGATAACATATCTATGAATGAAATTCTAATGTTTGATACTGGTCAGATTCCAGCAGACCTTTATATACAAACTCATTCCACCAACCCCTTGTTAACCGCTGATACAATCCACAAAGCGCTTCAATTATTTATGACTAGTTATCCCACATATGACTCATTATTTTCAGTAACACGCATTCAAGCCCGTCTGTGGAATTCACTTGCACAGCCTATTAATCATAACCCTTCCATATTATTGCAGACCCAGGATTTACCACCTGTATATGAAGAAAATTCCTGTTTTTATGGTTTCACGCGTCAGACTTTGGAAATTCGGCGAACTCGCGTTGGTGAAAAGCCTTACCTTTTTGAGATCAGCAAGAGTGAGTCTTGGGATATTGATGAGGAAGAGGATTTTACCATCGCCGAAATGATCATGAAATCCCGCTTGGGAAATTCATTGGTATAATCCCCAAGAAATAACTTTTAATATTTATTAGAAAAGAAATCTAACATATGCCAACTGTACTATTCACTGCTCCTTATATGCTTCCTTTCAAGAACCAATTTATTCCAATACTGGAACAATTTGATTGTAATGTTATCATTCCAAAAGTACACGAACGGCTAAAGGAAGAGGAAATCCTTGCTTATGCCGGGCAGTTCGATGCTACTATTTGTGGTGATGATTGCTATACTTCTCAGGTATTGGAGAAATGTACTCCCAGGTTAAAAGTAATTTCCAAGTGGGGTACCGGGATTGATTCAATAGATAAGAAATTTGCAGAATCACTCGGAATACGTGTTTTTAATACTCCTAATGCATTCACCCTGCCGGTTGCGGATTCAGTGCTTGGCTATATGCTTGCATTTGCGCGCTCGCATCCCTGGATGGATCGGGCAGTGAAGAATGGGGAGTGGAAAAAAATCCCTGGACGTTCGCTAAGCGAGTGTACTCTCGGTGTAATTGGAGTGGGAAATATTGGAAAAGCTGTTTTACGCCGAGCGCGTGGCTTTGGTATGAAATTAATGGGCAATGACATTATCCCCATCCCCCCGGATTTTTTGGTGGAAAATGGGGTTGAAATGACTGATTTAGAAACTTTACTTCATGAGTCGGATTTTATCAGCATCAACTGTACACTTAATTCAACCAGCCGGCATTTGATTAATGAAAAAACGCTCAATTTAGTTAAACCGAATGCGGTGATCATCAATATTGCTCGCGGGCCTATCATCGATGAAACAGCCTTAATAACAGCCCTGCAGGAAAAAAAATTGGCTGGCGCTGCTTTGGATGTCTTTGAAGTGGAACCTCTTCCTGAAGATTCACCACTTAAGAAGATGGATAATGTGATGTTAGCTCCGCATAACTCCAACTCGAGCCCTTCTGCCTGGGAACGGGTGCATTGGAACACAATCTTGAACTTACTGAATGGATTATCTATTCCACATCCGGATTTAGAAAAAATAAAAAATCAGTGATTTAAACTCCGCGTGAATTTTGAGGTTAATAACCATTAGGTTTTTGTTTTAATAGAGGCCATGTAAATGGGAAAGACAAGAAACTATTTTGAACAAATCCGTAAGAGTGAAATTTTCTACCCCATACTCATATTGATTGGTATTGCAGCAATTGCTTATTTGCCATTCATTGGTCATCAGGGCTTTTATCGGGACGACTGGTATCAGATCTGGGCTGGAACAACCCAGGGATCTTATACATTAATAAAAATGTTTAGTATCGACCGGCCCGCACTTGGGGTTTTATATGCAATCACTCATAAACTTTTAGGCAGCAATCTCATTTCCTGGCATTTATTTGCTTTCATTACCCGTGTGTTTATATCCTTACTCTTTTACTGGTTAATCCAAATATTGTGGCCGAAGCAAAAAATACCCTGTTTGATAATGGCATCCCTTTTTATTGTTTATCCCGGTTATTTAGAACAACCCTTTGCGGATACCTCTATAAATTTATTTATTGCAGTAGGTTTAAGCTTATTCTCAATAACGATGAGCATTTATGCTTTTTTATCCAATAAAGCTCTGCAGAAAATTATTTTTGTTATTTTATCGGTAATCACAGGATTTTTCTACCTGGTCTTATTTGAGTATTTAATGGGCATGGAAATAGTAAGGATATGCCTGATCTTTTTTATTGATCAAAAGAATCATAAGGTATCAAAAAGTCCGAATGAAGTAAAGGGCATTATTAAACAATTAATCCCATATTTCTTAATGTTGATTCTTTTCATGGTGTGGAGACTATTAGTTTTTAAAAATGCACGAGTTACCACAGATGTGGGTCGAATTATCAGTCTATATTCGGCTGACCCATTGAACATGGTCTTAAGGATAATATCCAATTGTGTTTCTGGAATTTATAATACGATAATCCAGGCATGGGCAGTCCCGCTTTATAATTTGGGACTTAAATTAACCGAGAAAGAATTTGTTGTTATCTTTTTAATCTCTATTATTAGTGCCATTGGATTTTTTTATTATTTATCAAAAAACAAGACGAATTTCGAAGATCGATTTTGGGCAAAAGATGCAGTATTAATTGGCTTAATGGTTGTAATTTTTGTTTCTTTACCAATGATACTTTTGGATCGTAAAATAAATTTTGAATACACGTACGATCATTACACTTTCCCTTTGATCTTCGGTGTTGTTTTGTTTATTGTGGGACTGATTTACTTGATCGAAATGAAAAGTAATATCAGACTAATAATTATGACTGGCTTATTTGCTGTGGCGATTTTCACACAGTATGCCAATGGTGTTTATTACAACAAATTTTGGGAAATGCAAAGGACTTTATGGTGGCAGCTTTCCTGGCGGGCACCCAATATCAAAGACAATACGACCCTGGTCGTTTTCACCCCGCAGTTATTTCAATTAAGAGAATCTTATGAGGTCTGGGCTCCCGCAAATATGATTTATCATCCCGAACTGGGTCCATTGAAAATTGCAGCTGAAGTACCCAATATGGAAACCTTACCATTGATGCTTTTTCAAAAAACGGTTGGACGTCATGTGCGCCGTGTGGAGTTCACCATTGATTTTAAACAAATGCTGGTTCTTAGTATGCCCGGCTCAGGAGTATGTATGCATGTGATCGATGGGTCGAAATCTGAACTCTCAAATTATGAAGATCCTGCAGTCCGATCGTTACACCCTTTTTCCAGGGCAAGCCTGATTGCTACTGAAGGTGAAAATCATCAACCGCTTGTTGGGATTTTTGGGCAGGAACCTGTACATGATTGGTGTTATTTTTTTCAAAAAGCATCTTTAGCTCGCCAAAGGGAAGATTGGCAGGAAATAATCAAGTTGGGTGTAGAGGTCAATAAGCTGGGTCTTCGACCAATGGATCTTTCTGAATGGATGCCGTTTTATGAAGGTTTTGCGAAGGGCCATCGGGTTGATCTGGCCAACGAGGTTGGTGCCCTGATCCGTAATGAGCAAGCGTTTGTCTGGCAATTTTGCGCCCCTTATATCAATACGGATTGGTCAAAAGAAGATAAAATGAACGCCTATTTTATTACCAATATTTGTGGAGCCTAAGTCAGGTTCATATATCAGCAATCCTATTAAGGAATAATGATCATGGGACAATCACAAAGAGTATTACTTATCACCGGTGCTGCAGGAGGAATTGGAAGAGCAACGGTACAATATTTCACCGACAAAGGTTGGAAAGTGATCGGGGTTGACCGGCAGGAGTTTAGTCCGGATTATCCTGTAAATGGATTATTCATTAAAGCCAATATTGCCAATCCTGGGGATATTGAGACTATTTATAAGAAAGCGCATGCATTCAGCCCTTTGCTTGATGCAGTGGTCAATAATGCAGCAGTCCAGGTTTCCAAGCCGTTAGTGGAAACGACATTGGAAGAATGGGATGATGTCATCGCTTCCAATTTACGTTCTGTGTTCCTGGGTGCAAAATTGGCTTACCCAATGCTCAAAGAGGCAGGTGGCGGAGCAATAGTCAATACCTCTTCGGTACATGCCATTGCCACATCAGCTAATATCTCCGCTTATGCTGCCAGCAAGGGTGGTCTGCTGGCGCTGACGCGCGCCATGGCAATTGAATTTGCGAGGGATAATATCCGGGTGAATGCCATTTTGCCAGGTGCGGTGGATACACCCATGCTGCGTTCTGGCCTGACGCGTGGACATCTGGGTGGTTCTGATGTAAAAGAGCGCTTGGAAAACCTGGCGCGCAAGACAGTCAATGGACGGATAGGCAAACCGGAAGAGATCGCTTCAGCTATCTATTTCCTGGCAGATAATGACCAGTCTTCCTTTATGACAGGCCAGGCACTGGTTGTGGATGGCGGAGCAACCTGCCGCTTGAGCACCGAATAATCAATGCGCAAATTCCTGAAGGAAAATTTACCAGATCCAATCCTATCCACTTTAAAGAATGGTCGGGATTTTTTTAGTCGTTTGCCTGAGATACCGGATGCCTTTTTCCATCCCTGGCGCCGTGAGTCTATTCAGAGATTGCAGGAATGTGAAAATAAATATCAAGGTGAACGCTGCTTTATCATCGGTAATGGTCCCAGCTTGCGTAAAACCGATCTCACCAAGTTAAAAAATGAATTTACCTTTGGGATGAACCGCATTTACCTGGCTTTTCCAGAGATGGGATTTCCCACTTCTTTTTTTGTCTCAATAAACGACCTGGTGATAGAACAAACCGCTGCTGATATCCTAAATCTTAAGATGCCAAAATTTGTATCTTGGCGATCACACCAATGGTTAAAACCAAGTCAGGATCTTTTTTTTCTTTACACAACCTATACTGGACCAAAATTTTCAAAAAAAGCAACTGGTCGCCTATGGGAAGGCGCCACTGTTACTTTTATTGCCCTCCAACTGGCTTACTTTCTAGGTTTCAAAGAAGTAGTGCTGATTGGTGTCGACCATAGTTTTACAACCAAAGGTAAACCCAATGAAACGGTGGTTTCGCAGGGGGATGACCCCAACCATTTCAGTTCCACCTATTTCGGAAAGGGATTCCGCTGGCAATTACCTGATCTGGAAACATCGGAATTGGCATATCGCATGGCCAAGGCGGCCTTTGAAAAAGATGGACGCAAAGTGTTAGATGCGACGGTCAATGGTAACCTGACCGTTTTTCCCAAAACAGATTATGACCGGCTGTTCTAAACATGCGTGAACAACCGCTGGTTTCTATTATTACTCCTTCCTATAATCAGGCAAAGTATCTGGAACAAACCATTGCATCTGTTCTCGAACAAGATTACCCTTTGATTGAATTCCTGGTTGTGGATGGAAATTCGACCGACGGTTCTCAGGAAATCATCAAAAAATTTGCCAGCAGGATAACCTGGTGGGTTTCGGAGCCAGACCAGGGACAAGCGGAGGCGATCAATAAAGGTTTAAAACGCGCCAAAGGGGAAATCGTTGCTTGGTTAAATTCGGATGATTATTACCTGCCTGGTGCAGTGAATAGAGCAGTTGCTGCTTTTCAAACGCAGACATCAACTTCGATTGTGTATGGTGATGTCCTGGCAGTGGATGCGGACGGACACCAGATGAACAAGCTGCACTACCGCCAATGGGAACTCATTGATCTGATGAAGTTTAACATTATAGGACAACCATCGGTTTTTATCCGTCGAGAGATCTTGGATAAAATCGGATTTTTGGATTCTTCGCTGCAATACTTACTTGACCATCAGCTTTGGCTGCGCCTGGCTCAACAAGCCCCCATGCTCTATCTCCCGGAAACGCTTTCCGCCGCCCGTTTTCACAGTCAATCGAAAAATGTTGCCCAGGCAGAAGCATTTGGCGAAGAAGCTTTTCGAATAATTGGCTGGATGCGCCATGATCCTCAGCTGAAAAGTCTAGTTGAAAAAAATAAAAATAAAATTTTAGCAGGAGCACACCGCTTCAATGCACGCTATTTACTGGACGGAGACAAGCCCCGGGATGCATTTAAAGCATATTTACATTGCCTGGTCTCAGATCCGCTAACAGCCTTACCGGAATGGTATAGAATTATTTATTCGCTCGCAGCCATGGCTGGTTTGGGTAATTTGAAACAACTCCATCCACGCTGGCGAAAAAAGAAAGATGGAGAATAACGCGTATGCTTTCTGTTTGGGTTGATAAAACCATAAAGGGATTTAATTATTTATTTTTACCTTTTGAATTCCCGAAATTCTTTGGACAAATTCTCGACTGGACATTTACCCAAAGGTCTTTACCGCGTGAGTTGATCCATTGGAAAACTCATAAAAACTGGTTTCAATCACGTGGTTTTAAAACCATTATTGACCTGGGTGCCAATGCCGGTCCATTTTCTTTTGCTGCCCGGGCATTTTTACCAGATGCCCAGATTTATGCTTTTGAACCTCTGCCTGATTGCTTCGAACGATTGGTGAAAAACCTGACCCCTTTTGGGAATTTCACAGCATTTCAGACAGCAATTGGTGACCAGAGCGGTCAGATGGAAATATGGAAAAGTGAATTCAGTGAATCTTCATCCATTCTTGCGATGGGGGAGCTTCACAAGAAGAATTTTCCGCATTCCGCAAATACCCGGGCTGTCCCTGTCCCGATTTCGCGATTGGATGATTATTTAAATAAAATGAATCTAGTTCCTCCTATTCTTCTGAAAATCGATGTTCAAGGGTATGAAGATAAAGTAATGACAGGCGCTGTAAATACCTTGAAGAATGTTGATTGGGTGATGATTGAGATGTCCTTCCGTCCTTTGTATGAGGGTCAACCTTTATTCGATGATATCTATCGCTCTTTAATTACCAGTGGATTTAAATTTGCAGGAAATATGGAAGCGCTCTATTCCCCTTTGGACGGAAGTATTCTGCAATCGGATGGTATTTTTTACCGATAATGACAAGCATCATGAAAAATCGGAAGCAAATAATTTATCTCATTTTAGTAGTGGGATTAATCTTCGGCGGGATTACAGTCCGTATCTATGACCTTCAGGATGCTCCCCTGGATTTTCATCCTACCCGTCAATTACACTCTGCTTTAATGGCACGCGGGATGTATTATTCGATCAATCCCAATTTGGAAATCCCGGAATGGCAGCGTCAAACCGCGATCCAACAGTGGAAGTTGGAAGGATTGGTTGAACCGCCCTTATTGGAGTGGTTAGTAGCATTGACCTACCAAATAACCGGGGGTGTCTATCTTTGGGTTGCCCGTCTCTATGCAATTTTATTTTGGATGATCGCGGCTGTTGGGATCCTCTTAATTGTCAGAGAGATCGCTGGGAAAGAAGGATCGTTGGCTGCCCTGGCTTTGTTTTTGTATTACCCGTACACAGTGTACGCCAGCCGTTCTTTTCAGCCAGAGACTCTTTTGGTGGCAGGCCTTGTTTTTACTTTCTGGTCTGCAATACAATGGGATAATAAAAAAACATGGCGTTGGGCAATAATCGCAGGATTATTGGGCGGCCTGACAATTTTTGTAAAATCTGTGGCAATATTTTTCGTGGCTGGCATCTGGCTGGGATTATTGTTCAGCCGTATGAAATTGTCAAATCTGTTGAAAAACCGCCAGTTATGGCTGATAGGGTTCTTATGCCTCTTGCCATATACCTTGTTTTTAGTGTATGCAAATTTAATCGTCGGTGGGTATGAAGGACAATTCAGTCTGCGCTTTTTTCCCCAGTTATGGACTCAAATTGGCTTTTATTTACGCTGGGTTGGTACCCTTCGTCTTGCAATCAGTCTGGAATGGCTGGTCTTGGGATTATTGGGTATTTTCCTTAATAAAGATAAGCATTGGAGATGGATGCTTATAGGAGCCTTGATAGGATACGGATTACTCGGGTTTGCCCTTTCTTATCACATTTCCACGCATGATTATTACAACCTTCCGGTCTATTTAATGGTCTGTATCGGGGTCGGAGTTTTATTTCAAAAATTACTCTCAATTAATAACGAGAGTCATTGGTTTGGTCGGATTACGATAATCCTTCTCGTATTTGTGACCGCAATTTATGGATATGAAGCTTATCGGACGCTCAAGCGCACGAATTATAACGAGGAGATTACCTTTTGGCAGGAGATGGGTCAGCGCCTTGGGAATGATTCAAAGGTTGTGGCATTGAGTGAGGATTACGGATATCGTCTGTCTTATTGGGGAAGGATAACCCCGATGAATTGGATGAATACTGAAGATATCCGCATTCGCCAGGAAGCTGGTCAGACGTATAACTTCGAAAATTATTTCAAATCAGAAGTTCAGGGCAGGGATTATTTTGTGGTGACACTGATGGATGAACTGGAGAAACAGCCGGAATTGAAAGCAATCCTTTTTGATAAATACAATATCTCTTTTCAAGATATGCGATCTATCATCTTCGATCTGAAGAAGGAAAAATAAAGCATATGCCAGTTTTTAAATGCCCACTTGATCGAAAAAGGACACTGCAGCTTTTTAATTTAATAATAATTCTGGGTGTGATAGCGTTATTGATTGCGTTAATCGTCTATGCCTATCTTGGTTTCTTTTCCCGCTATTGGGCGGATGATTACTGTTTTTCCGCGTTGGTAAAGAACTATGGCCTGATCGGTGGTTTAAAGGAAAATTATCTTTCCTGGTCGAATCGTTATTCTGCTTTTTTGCTCTCGGCTATTGGGGATCAACTGGGCTTTATGAATGTTCAATTCTATCCTGGGGTGATGATTATTCTTCTGGCAGCCGCCATCACCTGGAATGTGAAAATTATCCTTGGCAGGATCCATCTTTCCAATTCGATGCTGGTATCCATTCTCATTGGAGAATTAGCCACATTTTTTATTTTATTTGAAGCGCCAAATTTATTTCAAAGCCTGTACTGGCGGTCTGGTATGGTGAGTTATTTTGCCCCGATGGTGCTTTTTGCTGTGATCAATGCATCGGTTTTAGTACAACTTGGGGACCAGCCCTTATCTTCCAGGCAAAAATGGGTGTGGGGAATTGTTTCTGCACTTAGCGTTTTTTTTGCAATGGGTACATCAGAAACATTTGCCGCCCTTTTAATGGGGTATTTGTTTGTAATGGGAATCTATTTATTGATTAGGCATAAATCCATAAAAAAAATCCCAACCTTCTTTTATTGCACCATTTTGGCTGCCTTTATTGGGGGAGTAATCATTTTTGTCTCTCCTGGAAACCTGGTGCGAATGCAGTATTTACATCCGGCCAAAGATCTGCTCACTTTTCTTTCCACCTCAATCATCAATGCGGGGATCCTTATGGTGCAATCAGCGCGCGGTTTAGTTATCCCAAACCTGATTGTTTTTTTGATCATGTTCTTCCTTTTTTATCATCTGTCAGTAGAAAATAAAAAAATATTTGAAAACAAGCATACGATCCTGTTTTTCGTAATAGCTTTTATTCTTACCTTTTGGTTTCTTTTTTGTATCAGTGCGCCAACGGTTTATAGCATGATGGCTTTTCCTGAGCCGCGCGCTTTGATCTTAAGCAGGACTGTGGTCATTGTGCTTATGATGAGTTTAGGCGGATTCAGTGGCATGGCAAGCCATGTTTTTATCGATCGTTTAGTAGATACATGCCTGGTTTCGATATTACTTATTGGATTTTTGGTCACTTTTTATCCCTTGCGGGCTGCAATTCAAACCTGGACCACCATTCCAGTTGCACAAAAAAGAGCGGAAACCTGGGATGCTCGAAAACTGATCATAGAAAATGCGGTCGAAAGTAGTGAAAATTCTATCGATCTAATTCCAATGAATAGTGTCAATGGAATTTTTGAAATCACCCCGGATCCGGCTTTTTGGGCAAATAAGTGTGCGGCTGATTTTTACGGACTTAAGAGTATTCGAGCAATGGATCGGCCATGACCATAAAACCTCTGGTATCGATTGTCACTCCTTCTTTTGGTCAGGCAAAATTCTTGGAACGCACCATGCAGAGCGTTTTTGCTCAGACATATTCAAACCTTGAATACATTGTCGTGGATGGGGGTTCAAGAGATCATAGTAAGAAAATAATAGAAAAATATTCAGGCAGGCTTTCCTGGTGGGTTTCCGAAAGGGATTGTGGTCAAACAGAAGCAATTAATAAAGGATTTGCACATGCCAACGGAGAAATCCTAGCCTGGTTGAATTCTGACGATACCTACCAACCCAATGCAGTATCCGAAGCAGTGGAATTTCTACAAGAAAATCCAAAAAATGGTCTTGTTTACGGGGATGCAAATTTTATCGATGAAAATGATCGGGTAGTGGGTAGGTTCCCAGCTCGCCAGACAGATTTGGCTGGTTTGCGCCGAGGATACGTGCATATTCCACAACAGGCATCATTTTTTAGGGCAGATTTGTGGAAAAAAATTGGGCCGCTCGATGAAAGTTTCTTTTTCGCAATGGATTACGATTTATGGGTTCGATTGGCGAAAATTAGTCAATTGAAATATATTCCACGAATTTGGGCAAATTTTCGCCTGCATGAAGAGGCTAAAACAATTTCTGCAGATGAACGTTGCTGGCCGGAAATGTTGAGGGTCCATTACCGGGATGGAGGTTCCAGGCTGGCTCCGATTGTCCTAAAGTATTGGTTGAGAAAATTGGCTTCCCCGATCATTAATTGGAGACGACGCAGGTTATATAGAGATTAACAAAAAGTCTTAACCGTATTTGGTTGTCAACAGACAATACAGGTAATAAGCGATTCCACTCGCCACATGCGGCAGATAAGCCAGATATACAATTATTTTTTCTTTCACTGATTGAATATTTGTTTTTCCCCATCGTTGATACATAAATCGAGCAGATATGATGAACAATAACAGAAGGGTGATTTGTGCACCCCAACGAAAATTTCCATCATACAAGTATTGGCCGCCTTCAGCAAAGAAATAGACCTGGATTGCACCCAATAAAAATGTAAACCAGGAAAATTGCATCTCTAAATCTTTTAATAATGATTTGTTTAAGATAAATAAAATTACCAAAGGGAAAAAAATTGAAAGAAGGAACTTGGGAAGTAGAAATCCTGAAAAGGCACTTTCCACAATAAAAGGAGCAAAGATGATTCCGGTTTCTGCATTTGCGCTTCCCGTATAAGCGATGATATATTGCCAGCTTAGGGTTAATACTGTTGGAATCATGAAACCGAAAATATTTAATCTCCAATCTAATTTTCTCTTTTGGAGAATAGCTAAAGCAGAGAAAAAAAACATAGCAGGTAAAAGGCATATTGCCAGGCTGGGTTTAATTAAAGTTGAGAGGATCATTAGAGATGCTGCTAAAGCAATCATCCACGCGGGATTCTTTTCCTTCTTAAATACCTGAAGCGCTAGAATATATATCGGAATAACAAATGAACGTAAAAGCTGAATTGTTGGATTATGATAATTTGCCAATCCAATATAGCCAAAATAATACCTGTTATCAATAAAGGTAAATAAAAGAAAAGGCGCAATGAAAGTCAAGGTGGCCGCCCAGAACGCTCGCAACCAATCACTGCCCCGCTTTTTCTGCTTTCCAAACCAGAAATAAATGCTCAAAGCCAGTATGACATTGCTGGCCACCATTAAAAGAACTGTCCCATCCCATAAATTAATCCTGCTTCGTGAGATCCATAACAAACCAATTTGTGCGATTTGCATAAGTGGGTGAGAAAGATTAAGACCACGTACTGGTTCATGCTTTAAAAGCGTTTGTGTAACCAGAATGTGGTAACCGTAATCATTATCTGTTGGGGACATGATCCGAAAGTGATATACGAAAAAACTTGCCAGGCCAACGGCAAGAATTAAAAAAACAATTACAAAATAATTTTGTTGGGTGAATGGGTTTTTAAGGCTCATTGGTAATAATTAGAAGCGTTTATGAATTATAGTTATTCTACTTTAATAAGTGCATTAAACCAAACATAAAATATTAGACAACTTATCAGTTCATTTTTCGTAAATGATATTGAATAATTAATTGCGAATTTGGAGAATCTATTGAGCGGAAATAAAATTTTACGATGGCAGGATATGGGTGATAACTTCTTTTCAAACGCACTATTGCGTTTTAAATTGATCATTCGATTAATGAAAGACCAGAGAATTAATGCCTGGCTGAAAATCATCCCGATTTTTAGTCTGGTTTATGTTGTTAGCCCTTTTGATTTCCCAGGGCCAATTGATGATGCGGTTGTAATTTGGTATGGTACAGAGTTATTCATTCAGCTTTGTCCTCAGGAAATTGTGATGAAATACACCTTTGAACTGCAAAAGACAGAAACGCCAAAAGATGCTGAAACTCCGCAAGGTGTGGTTGATGCAAAATTCAAAGAAATAAAGAAGGACAAGTAAAAAATGAAAAATCCCGCTGGCAAGCGGGATTTTTATTGTATAGTCTTTTAATTTATTGTATGACACCCAATTTTCGTCCCACGCTGGCGAAAGCTACCAAACCCTGATCAAGATCTTCATGGCTATGAGCGGCTGAGATCATCACGCGGATTCGTGCTTTGCCTTTGGGAACGGTGGGGAACCAGATGGGTGTGGCAAAGATACCCGATGTGAATAATTCCTGACTGAACTGTTGAGCCAGAACAGCATCTCCCAGCAATACGGGGGTAATTGGGGTAATACTCTGACCGATATCATATCCCAGGTTCCTCATTTCTTTTTTGAAATAATGGGTATTTTTCCATAGCTTGTCAACGAGTTCCGTTGAGCTTTCCAGTAGATCGACCGCTGCCAGGCAGGCGGCAACGTCTGCAGGTGTGACTGCGGATGAAAAAAGGAAAGGTCGGCCGCTTTGACGAAGCCAGTCAATTATGACCCCGTTTCCTGTGACCATTCCTCCCACCACGCCGAAAGCTTTTGAAAATGTACCGATTTCGATATCCACTTTGCCGTGCAAATTAAAATGATCGACAATACCCCGGCCACCCTTGCCGAGAACACCTTCACCGTGAGCATCATCCACCATCAGTAATATATCATGAGCATTCGCTGCTTCCCAAAGTTTGTCCAACGGGGCAATATCACCGTCCATACTGAAGACACCATCCGTGATGATCAATGCACGCCGATAACTGCCTTCGTTTTCGACGATCACTTTTTCCAGATCATCCGCATCGCAATGGGCAAATCGAACGATCCGAGCCCCTGAGAGACGGCAGCCATCAATGATGCTGGCATGATTGAGTTCATCTGAATAAATCACGTCATCTTTATTCACTAAAGCCTGAATGGTACCCAGGTTTGCAACAAAGCCAGATTGGAAAGTGATGGCTGATTCCACCTTCTTGAATTCAGCCATCCGCTTTTCCAATTGAAGATGTAAATCCATGGTACCTGCAATGGTACGGACGGCAGCCGGTCCAACCCCATATTTTTTAATCGCTTCCAGGGAGGCGTTTACCAATCGGGGATGATTGGCAAGGCCTAAATAATTATTGGAGCATAGATTTAGTACTTTCTTATCGTCTACCACCAGCCAGGCACCTTGTGGAGATTGAATAGTGCGGATGGTTTTAAATAAACCAGCCTCCTTTAGGTTTTTTACCTCGTTTTGGATCCATTCAAATCGTTTTGCCATTAATGCCTCTTTAGTAAAAGATGTTTTATTGAATTATAAGGAAGGAGGGATTTGAGACAAGTAACCAAGATCCGTTAATGTCTGCTGAACCACATTTTCTCCACCAGGTTTAATGAGTATTATTGTTGGGGAGATGCGTTCCAGAATAAAGCGTTTGGCTCGGCTTTTTTCCAATTGATCGAGGATTGTTGTTTCGGTAACCCGTAAAATTATGCTGTTTTCAAAATTCACCTGCAAATGAAATTGTTCCCATCGCTGCAGGGCTTGTAATATGGAAGGAGGGATAGGCGGTTTAGCAGATTTTTTCAAGAGGGTTACGAGCTGGCTGACCTGTAATTCCTGCGCTTCTGCCCGTTTCAGTGCAACCGGAGAGAGGCTGTAGAAATAACCATCTTCTTTTTGTTCTCCCCATTCACAGAATCGCGCGATCTGGTACCGTATTGCCCGTGGAGATAACCGCGGGCAAAATAGGTTACCTTTGGTACGAAATGTGATTTTTTCAGTCTCATCTCTGAGCCCCCGGATGGGCTGATTGTTAAATAAGTATTTTGCTAATCCTGTCAGGCGGAAAGCAGTGCACTGTTCGTCCTTTTCTTCGGAAGCCAGATCGATTAATCCCAGCCAATGCAACCAATTGGTGATATAGAACCGAATCAGTTGCCCTTCCACTTTCTCCCAGTTGGCAAACCCTCGCAAGTATTCTCCACTAGCGCGATTACGGATCAACCAGGAATCGTAATCACCAGAGGGACGCAGGAAATCAGGCTGGCGTTCATGGATATTGGTAATAAATGCCTGTAAATCCCACCATTGACCGGGTGGAATATCTTTCAATATTTTTAAAATTACCTGCCTGGATGCCAAAGGCTTATTTTTCCATTTTCCCTCACATTTCAATTCTGGTATTAACCAGAGCTCATTCAGGTTTTCGCTCATCTTCCAGGAATTGAACAATTGCATTAATGCTTGGGCGCGGGTGGTTTCCAGAAAGGCTCTTGTCTGATCAGTGATGGGTTGTCTTAAAAAGTCTAATACACCAACAGCTTTAAGAATTTCAGCCAATAAATTGACCGGTATATTGAATTTACAATGATCATCAAGTTTCAAACCCATTCTTAATGCAGCTAACAAGGTGCAGGAGTGGTCGATGATTCGGTCGTTTGCAAGTAGAACCTGTTTTATTTTTTGAGCTTGTTTTGGTTTTCCAAAGGTCTCCAAATCAGGATTTGAAGATTCATGGATAACCATTGCCATGAATTCTTCTGGCAAATAGGCATATTCCAGTAGTCCCATTCCATCATCGAAAAATGCTTTGAATAATAGACCGCGATACCATAACCATTCGGTTGTTGATATTGGCGTGCGGTAAGCTTTTTCACGCTCCAGCTTGGCCTGACCCATTTCGCGTAATTCGCCGTGGCGCCGGCAAAATTCAACCCAGGGGATTTTTCCATTGTTTTTAATCAGTGAATCAAAGGCTTTTTTAACCTGGGGAGGTAATGCTTCGGTCATTTCAATGAATTGATTTCGATTGGTCATTGATTTGATCAGATTAGCCGGGAGTGTTTCTGAGTTTTCGGCAATATTTTCCAACCCCCAGAATTCCGAGGTGATTAGTAAAAAACCGGTGTCTTTATCCTTGAGAGCAGCTTTCAGGTTTGGCATGGATTGATTAATAGATTACTTGAATCGCTGAAGGAACGACCCGAATAGTCAATCCAGTAATACGAGAGTCAAAGCCGGCGATGATTTCACCATCGGCATGAATTTGCATGGGATGATCCGCATTAATTTCCAGTTTCTTTAATTTCCCGGTTTCGACATATGGCAATTGATCCTGGGTTCCATTCAAGAAATAAGGGAGCGTCAATAGCATCCGTGGACGGGAAATTACATTTACTCCAACATAATTCAGTTCACCATCATCCTGACGGGCAAGTGGGGCAATTTTAAACCCACCCCCTTCTCTTTTTCCATTGCTTATGATCAGCATTAATAATTTACGTTCAAACTTCTTTCCATTCAGTGTTCCACTAAAATGGTAAGGTGTGTGGTTACGTAAAATGGTTTGAATAGCCGCTGCAAGATATAACCAGAATCCAGTAAAGAAAACCATTTTACGGGTACGGATATCCACAATGGCATCAAATCCAATTCCGACCACATTCACCCAGTAACGTTTTGTTCCAGTATTGGTCTGTAGTAATCCGATATCCACAGAGTGGGCTTTGCCGGTTAGCGCTGAGATTAATGTGCTGACATAATCCTTGGAAATACCCAGACTTCCTGCAAAGTCATTACCGGAACCGATAGGCACTATCCCCAAGGATGGACGTTTTTCTTTAGGGACTGTCATCAAACCGTTCACAATTTCCTGCGTTGTACCGTCTCCACCGATGGCAATGAGATGTTTGTAATCGCTGTGAGTCGCCCGAAAAGCAATCTCCTCGGTTTCACCAACCGCAACTGTACATTCCCAATCCAGTCCCCCATATTCTTTTACCATACCATGGATTGTCTTTTCCAGTTCTTTGGCACGCCCATGATTAGCTGAGGGATTAAAGATGATTAAAGTTTTTTGTTTTTTCATTCTGAATGTTGGGATATCAGGTAAAATACTTTGCGATGAAATTATACTCAAAATGGTTTTTATTCATTCATGTTTAATTCAAACCACAAATCCCTGATGATCTCAGCTGATCTTTCTCAAGCAATCTATTATGGCACCTTTGAGATGCTGGGAACGTTTGAATTGGCGAAACTATTGAAAAAAACAGGATTCCTTGATCTTCGATGGTCAGGTAAAAGTTGTATTGGATTGACCTCTAAAGAGGTTAAGGATTTGCTGGATTCAATCACCGAGCAATACGGTTTGCTCACTGCTCAAGGATTTTATTTGCGGATAGGCCGCGTGGCGTTTCAATATTTACGCCGAAATGATCCGCAAATTATTCTTGATAATTCAATTGAGAAACGCATGCAGCTATTGGAAGATCAAATAAGCGGTGAGCTAGAAAAAGAAACCAATTGGCTGCAAAAGAATCTGAATTGTAAGATACATGTGAAAAAGCAAGAAGGCAATTGGATAATTATCGTTACTCATCCGCTAGAGTGTTCCCCAGAAATAAATAAAGCCAGGTTTTACTTCTTGAAGGGTTTTTTACAAGAAAGCCTGGAATGGATGGATAACCGGCATAGATATGTAATTTCCTTTCTTCCCGATCCTGTTCAAAATAATTCTCATTACATTTCAATTGATTCTCAATCAATTGATTGACCCTCTTTTTTAGATAATCAAATGAATGATCAATCTGTTTATCACAAATTACCGAAGTTGAAACCTGACCTATTAATTATTGGACAGGCAACGATTGATGATATTAACCGTGAGGGGGAAGGGCTGGTAGCCGAACGGATTCCTGGAGGAGATTCCATTTATGCAGCTTTGGGAGCTTCCATCTGGCCAACGAAGATAGGTGTTGTAACAATAGTTGGGCAGGATTATCCGTATGAGAAGATGGATTTGGCTACCTGTAATCCAGAATCTACAGATTGGGCTGGTTTGACTGCCTATCCTGGCTCAAGTATGCATGCCCGGGCTTTCTATTCAAATGATGGCAGCAGAATATTTAAATGGGATGATTTTTCGCTGACTACGAAATTAAGTCCGGGTGTGAATTATGTGCCCGACCTCTGGCGCGACGTTCATTATGTTCACCTGGCTCCCTCAGACCCAAAACGTCAATTGGAGCTGGTCCGGTTTTTTTCTGGTAAAGGTGCCATTGTTTCACTGGATGTTGAAAAGCATTTCTTTGAAGCTGGCAAAGAGGCAATTATTGAATGTTTAAAACTCAATCCTATTTTTATCCCGAG
This sequence comes from uncultured Anaerolineaceae bacterium, assembly GCA_964571135.1. Lineage (GTDB taxonomy): Bacteria > Chloroflexota > Anaerolineae > Anaerolineales > Anaerolineaceae > CAZMZW01. Next base: position 552,809 of record CAZMZW010000001.1, read on the forward strand.
CGTTGAACATGTTCAGTTATTGAGCGGTATTCGATCCGATAATATCGATGATCTCTGGCCCTGGATCTCCAACTGCGGGGTTTCATTAGCGGTGATTAAATACGGATCACAGGGTGCTTGGGTCATTGATGTAAAACAAAGGAAAAAATGGCACATGGGTGTTGTGGAAAATCTGCATCTGGTGGATGTAACCGGTGCAGGTGACTCTTTTTGTGGGGGATTTATGGCTGGTTTTATTCTCACCCGTGATTTTTTGCAGGCATCAGCGTATGGAGCAGTCTCAGCCTCTTTTATTGTGGAAAGCTTGGGCGCAAGAAAACCTGACCATTATCAAAAAGAATTGGCGGAACAAAGGTTGGCTGAGATGTTTAAGAAAATTCCTGCTCCAGTAAACATGAGATAAGTACTAAAACAATTTATGGAAAAACAAATTTTATTTGTCCTATCTGGAATTAACAAAAATTTGGAAAGGTGACCCAAAAATAAAATATTCCTATCCGCGAAAAACTAACCAGCCTAGAGTAATGGAATCTAAAGAACAAGAGTGAGAAATGGCAGGCGGCAGATGGTAAATTGTTGATTGCGAAGATTGACAATTAAGGGGAACTTCTTATAATAATAAGTATCACTTCCGGGGAGCCTGAATTGCCAGGCTGAGAGGAGGGCGCTCAAACCCTCGACCCGCTAAACCTGATCCGGATAATGCCGGCGTAGGGAGCTTGACCAGAACAAAACTCCCTTGCAGGTAAGGGAGTTTTTTATATGCATAAAAGAGCAGTTATTTTTGCCAATGGCGAATTATGCGATGCAGAAAAAATTAAGGAACAACTTTTTTCATCTGATTTTCTTATAGCAGTTGATGGTGGCCATCACCATATGAAATCGCTCGGCTTGATCCCTGACCTGGTCATAGGAGATTTGGATTCTATCCAAAAGAAAGAATTGATCCAATTGCAGAATTCGGACGTGGAAATACTGCAATATCCTCCCGAGAAGGATAAAACCGATCTGGAATTGGCATTACGTGAAGCTGCCACCCGTGGTTACCCAAACGTCCTGATCGTTGCTGGTCTTGGTGGTCGATTGGATCAGACCTTGGGCAATCTTTCTTTACTTAAAGCCCCTTTTCTCGCGAATAATCTGATTATATTGGATGATGGTTATGAAGAAGTGTGGAATCTAAAGAAGAGTTTATATTCTGAAGGTTTACAGATCAATGGTGAGATTGGCGATATAGTTTCACTTTTATCTTTTGGTTCAGTGGCAAAAGGAATTACTACTGTAGGATTGAAGTATCCTCTTACAGGAGGGAACCTTTTGCCTTATCAAACGCGTGGTATTAGTAATGAAATGGTAGAAAGTAAGGCTAAAGTGTCCTTAACGGATGGCGAGTTGATCGTCATCCATTCCCGAAAAAAATTAAAAAGCTTTAGTGATTTGGAGGTACGAAATGAATAAAAGAATTTTAAGCCTGGTTTTACTAATTAACCTTTTACTCTTTATTGGCTGCGCCAAAAGTGGACCAGTCCAAATAAACGTTATGACCCATGATAATTTTGCAGTCAGCGATGCCGTGATTAAGGAATTCGAAAAAACGAATGGCGTCAAGGTCAATTTTATTCTGAGCGGTGATGCAGGTTCAGCTTTGAATCAGGCCATATTAACTAAATCCTCCCCTATCGCGGACGTATTCTATGGGGTGGATAATACATTTTTATCCCGCGCATTAGCTGCTAATATTTATGAAAGCTATTCTTCCCCAATGCTTATTAATGTTCCCGATCAATTTCAATTGGATAAAAATCATTTCGCTTTACCTGTGGATTTTGGTGACGTTTGTATCAATTATGATAAAGCCTATTTTGCCGAGAAGAAACTAGGAATCCCTCAAACCTTGGATGATCTGCTCAAACCTGAATATCGGGGGCTGCTGGTTGTAGAAAACCCGGCAATTTCCTCTCCAGGATTAGCTTTTCTCCTGGCTACAATTGCGAATTATGGACCAGATGGTTATCTGAATTACTGGCAGCAATTACGCGCAAATCAACTGGTGGTGGTAAATGATTGGAATACCGCTTATTCAACAAATTTCTCCGGTTCTTCAGGGAAAGGGCAGCAACCTCTTGTAGTTTCATATAATACCAGTCCTGCTGCTGAAGTAGTTTATTCAAGCGAAAAATTGGATGCAGCGCCAACAGCTTCCCTGGTTGGGACCAATATGTGTTTCCGCCAGATTGAATTTGTGGGGATCCTCAAAGGCACTCACCAATTGGCTCTGGCGCAAAAATTTGTGGATTTTATGCTCAGCAAGACTTTTCAGGAAGACATTCCACTGAAAATGTATATGTATCCGGCTTATGCAAGTGCATCACTGCCTGCTGAATTTATTAATTATGTGCAAATGCCAGAAAAACCTGCTTTTATTGCTCCTGAAAAAATTGCCGCGAATTTGGATAACTGGATTCAGCAGTGGCGCAAGGTAGTTTTGGAATAAGGGATTGACTTTGCAAAAAAGATCCTGGCTGCTCTGGTTCATTCCGTTAATATTTTTGGGATTGTTCTTTCTGTATCCCCTGACCGCTATTTTTAACTTAGCGCTTCGGTCTACCGGTCAAGGATGGACCAGCTTCCCTTGGCAGCGCGTGGGATCCATTCTTGGATTCACTATTTTTCAGGCTGCGCTCTCCACATTTCTAACCATACTGGTAGGACTGCCAGCTGCTTTTCTTTTTGGCCGTTACGATTTCAAAGGGAAAAAGATATTCCGAATTTTATCCACACTTCCATTCATTCTTCCAACGGTTGTCGTAGCGGCGGGTTTCAATGCGATCATTGGTCCGAATGGAATGTTAAATACATTGTTAATGCAAATTTGGCATCTTAGTCAGCCACCCATTCAAATTCTCAATACTCTGGCTGCGATCCTTCTGGCACATGTTTTTTATAATACTGCCGTTGTTATCCGTATGGTTGGGTCATCTCTCGAACAGCTTGATCCGAGGTTAGAACAAGCCAGCCGCACTCTGGGCGCATCTCCCTGGCGCAGCTTTTGGAAGGTGACTATGCCGTTATTGCGGTCCTCCCTGACCTCAACGGCTCTGGTGGTTTTCCTTTTTGATTTCACAAGTTTTGGGGTCATTCTGCTGATGGGTGGACCACAATTTGCAACTCTGGAAGTTGAAATATATTATCAAACCATGCAATTACTTAACCTGCCGCTGGCGGCATGGCTTTCCGCGATCCAATTGGGTTGCACTTTAATCCTGACTATATTGATCTTACGTCGAGGAGGTGGGCTGCCAGTACCGATAACGCCGCGCTTATCACATTTAAATAATCGCAAAATTAAATCGTGGGGAGAAAAAGCCTTTCTTATGATAATGATGATGTTATTGATCATGTTATTGGTAATGCCATTAGTTTCCCTGGTTTTCCGTTCGCTGACCCAGGTGGAGATAGCGCATCCAGGAAGCATTAGAATTTCCGGATTCACCCTTCAGTATTACCAGGAATTGTTCATTAATCGTCAGCAGTCCTTGTTCTACGTACCACCAATAGAGGCTCTGAGTAATTCCTTTTTTTATGCCCTGGCTGCCAGCCTATTAGCCCTGTTCTTTGGCTCGCTGGCAACCTATGCACTCCTGCAAAAAAGCCGTTGGAATCAACTATTTGATCCGTTGATCATGCTGCCAATGGGTACTTCAGCCGTAACATTGGGGCTGGGATTCATTATTGTATTTACCACTTTGCCCAATGCGCGTGATTATTATCCTATCCTGATCCCAATTGCGCATAGTTTAGTTGCCTTGCCCTTTGTGGTTCGTGTGCTGCAGCCAGCTCTGGCTTCCATTCCTTCTTCTCTCAAACAAGTGGCTGCCACCCTCGGTGCTTCTCCCTGGCAGGTCTGGTTCAAAGTTGAATTACCCATTGCGTCACGCGCGGCAGCAATAGCGGCATTATTCGCTTTTTCAATTTCATTGGGAGAATTTGGAGCTACGTCCTTTCTTTCACGGCCGGACATTCCAACCTTACCGGTGGCTATCTTTCGTTTCTTAAGTCAACCTGGATCGCTCAATTATGGTCAGGCCTTGGCAATGGCGACCATCCTCATGATATTATGTGCCCTGGTGATGTTGGTAATTGACCGTATTAATATTAATAATGGTTAAAAAAAGGTCTAATATGCAATCATTATTAGAAGTGGTTAATATTCATAAACACTACGAAGACCAATCTTTACTTCGTGGAGTTAGTTTTGAAGTGCATGCAGGCGAAATCTTGTGCCTGCTTGGTTCTTCTGGCAGTGGCAAGAGTACATTACTTCGCATTATTGCTGGTTTGGAATCTGCTGAAAGAGGGAGCATTCTGTGGCAGGGTCAGCCAATTGATGATTTACAGGTGCATCAGCGGAATTTTAGTTTGATGTTTCAGGAATATGCCTTATTCCCTCATATGAATGTTTTTTCAAATGTTGCATTTGGTTTACGTATGCGGGAAGTTTCAGAGGAATTAATCCGAAAGCGCGTGATTGAGGCTCTGGAAATGGTGGATATGTCCGCATTCAAAAATCGCCGTGTGACTGATCTTTCTGGTGGAGAACAACAGCGGGTCGCCCTGGCACGCGCCCTGGCTCCTGAGCCACGTTTGTTAATGTTGGATGAACCTCTCGGGGCACTGGATCGTTCATTGAAAGAACAACTTAGCGGTGAATTGCGCGTCCTTTTGCATCGATTGGGTATTCCCGCAATCTATGTCACCCATGACCAGCAAGAGGCATTTACTGTTTCTGACCGATTAGCGATTCTTCATTCAGGTAAAATCCAGCAGCAGGGAACTGCAGAAGATATTTTGGCACATCCTTCATCCCTATGGCTGGCGGATTTTATGGGTTTCACCAATCAATTACCCGGAAAGATAGAATCTGTCTTGCCGTTGAACATTAAAACCGCGCAAGGTTTATTCCAAAGCAACATGCTGATTCCTGATATCAGATCTGGGCAAAAAGTCATACTGGTTCTCAAACCCGACCATGTAAAAATCGTCAAGCAAAAAGAAACCAGTAATACTATTACAGGTATAGTGATTGATGTGACTTTCCGTGGGGATGGTTATTTAATCAAAATTACCTATGGATCCGGGCAGATCATTAAATTTATATCACCACACCATCAAAAAATTGGTTCATCAATCCAGGTGTTCTTTTCACCTGAATCCGTGTTGTGTTATGTCTGAGGATGTTATTCTGATCAAGCGCGATCATACCGGCAGGGAGGTGTGGCGATATTCAGGCCGGCAGTTGCGTGTGGCTAAGGCCGGAATGCTTGTCGAAGCGCGCTTTAACCGATCTGATCTGCCATTTTATGGAATGATTTTCAAACAAAATGACCGTTTTGTAGAGTTATATTTAGTTGACCATTGGTTTAATATTTATGAAATTCATGATTGTGATAATGATGCAATCAAGGGCTGGTATTGCAATGTCACCCGTCCTCCTTTAATACAACCCGGTCAAATTGCCTATGATGACCTGGCGCTTGATCTTTTGGTCTATCCCGATGGACGTCAATTGATTTTAGATGAAAACGAATTTGAAGAATTAGAGCTTTCTCTTGAGGATCAGGATAATGCTCGAAGTGCGTTAGAAAGATTAAAAGAGTTATTTAAAAATCCCGCCCAATTCAGATTTGAAAACCTGCTTGGACGGGATTGATCGGTTATTCGCTGCGCGAACGTTGTTTTTTTGGCTTTTCCCTGAGGAAAAAATAATAGAATGCCCAGCTAACAAAGGTAATCAAAATCAGGAAGACCAAAAAGGGTGCAATAATGGATGCCACTGAGACAGCTGTGGAAGTGGCGTCTTCTGCCATGCTTACCGGAACATTCGCTGTGCCACCAGTTGCAACCCCGATTGCCGGCCGGATGACCGCCGATTTTGTTACATGGATGCTTCCTGCAACGATGAGCCCCAGCGCAAGAGCAGCAACAGGGCTGATCCCTGACACCACATGGGTATTGGCAGCAAATACGATCGCTCCGGCTGCCGGGCGGACCAATGTCTGAATGAGATCATTGACATGATGCACCACCGGGACCTTGTCCACAAAGAATTCAATGACTAAGAGAATTGTCAGCAGCCCGATGATCCACCAACTGGTAAGTCCGTCCCAGGGAGCATCCAGGTGGATCAGATTGGTGAACTTCGCCATCAGTGCTACCACCAGAAGCGGGATATAGGCATTCAATCCGGCGCTTGCGGATAGACCGAATGCGGAAAAGACTCCTAATAAAACATCCATTAATACCTCCGTAATAATTTATAAAACTAAACTTGCCCATGTACCGGTCAGCGCCAGCCGAACAGCATCCAGCAGGATAACCTGCAATAGGGCACAAAAAAGACCGGCATTGATCATCAGCAGCAATTCTCTAAATTTTCTGAAGCTGTTCTCCTTATGCAAGAGTATGACCCAAACAATAGTATATAGAATAGTTAATAATGCGATGACCGTTATCGTACTTATATACGCAAAAAGAGTCATCAAGATTTCATTGTTGAGATAAATCAAAGAAATAATTAATATCGCTCCTGCTCCCATAATGAAAAGTGTCTTCTTATCAATTGGTGAGATTTTATTGAGGTCTTTCCAAATGGTAATGTTGAAAAGAATAAATAAAACTGCTGAAATACATAAACCCATTCCAAATCCAGTCATTAAACGAAAAGTGTTAGTAGGTGTGTAAATTGCGATTTTCCCAAGAGCTCCATAAAAGAACGAGTTGACCCCATCCACAAGCCATGCAATTATTAAAATTCCAAAAATGATCAATAATATTTTTGAGGGAATTCCTGATATCTTCCCCTTGGTTAATGATAAAACGACCATCCCATAGAACACACCCAAATACATACCCATGCATCGGCTGCAAAGGGGAAATGTTATCGAGCCAATCTTGAAAGAATGCGATGGAATTTGGTGACAGACCGAATAACCGATGGCCTGCAATTTACCCAGCCATCCTGGCGGAGTATGCACCAGCCAAAACAAGAAAAGGATCAGAGTTGCTAGTGCCAAACCTATCTTGAAAACCGGACGAATGTCTTTAGGTAACTTCATTTGAAAATTTATTATAGTCTGCCTTGCTTGACAGTTGCTTGAAATTATGACATACTATTTTTTATTGAATAAGTAATTTGATATTCGCCATCCTATGGATGAGGAGGTGATGTGCACTATGTGTAGTAGTAAACCTAGTGCTGCAGCGTCCCTCCTCGTAAGTCGATAGAGGACGCTGCAGCCAAAAAACAAAAAACCGCTCTTTGGGCGGTTTTTTGCTGTTATTTACCAGTTTGGGTTTTACGAAAAAACCCCTGATGATAAAATCAGTAATACGAATAAAGGTGATTATGAAAACGATCAATATCGAATTCCCCTGGAGCCTGACCAAAGACCAATTATTGAAGCAGGTTTCTACCAATGAAAATGGTCTTTCAAAAAAGGAAGCAAAATCCCGCCTGGAGATTTACGGAAAAAATTCACTTTCCACCCGTGATCAGGCAAGTGCATTTCAAATTCTTCTCAGTCAATACAAGAACCCAATATTATGGATATTGATCGTGGCAACCCTCATTTCGGCATTTTTAAGAGAATGGGTGGATGCTGCCATCATTCTCGCAATTGTGCTGGGCAGTTCTTTATTGAGTTTTTACCAGGAATATTCCGCCAGCTCCGCGGCTGCCAAGTTGCGTCAGCGTATTCAAATTAAAAGCAATGTAATGCGCGAAAGCCAGGTCTTTGAGATTCCTGCAGAAGAGATCGTTCCGGGTGATATCGTCACCCTTTCAGCTGGCAGCCTGATCCCGGCTGATGGGGTGATCCTGACCTGCCAGGATTTTTATGTGAACCAATCGGTAATGACCGGTGAGACCTATCCAGTGGAAAAATCAACTGGTGTGGTCTCAATTTCAGCTGCCATGGCTGAGCGCAGTAATTATGTCTTCATGGGTACCAATGTGCGCAGCGGAAGCGCCACAATATTAATTGTCAAAACCGGTTCGGCCACTGCTTTTGGTCAAATTGCAGGGAAACTTTTACTTAAACCACCTATGACAGACTTTGAACGCGGTATCAACCAATTTGGCGGGTTGCTTACCACGACCATGTTGATCATTGTTCTTTTCGTCCTTGGGTTCAATATCATCTTTGGTAAACCTGTGATTGATTCTTTGTTGTTTGCCATAGCCCTGGCATTGGGACTATCTCCACAATTACTTCCAGCCATCGTTACCGTAACCCTAGCCAGGGGTTCGCAGATCATGGCTGAAAATGGCGTGATTGTACGCCGATTATCCTCGATTGAAAATTTGGGTAGTATGAATGTGTTTTGTTCTGATAAAACCGGAACAATCACTCAGGGGGTAGTGCATCTGGATGGTGCTCATGATATTAATGGTGTCGACTCTGCAGAAGTCTTTAAATTAGCCTATTTGAACGCTATTAATGAGACCGGATTATCCAATCCCCTCGATGAAGCGATCGTTGCCTCAAAAAAACTGGATGTCAGTAACTATAAGAAAATTGACGAAATTCCCTTTGATTTTGTTCGCAAACGTTTGAGTATTGTGGTCACCAATAGTGAGGGTAAAAACCTGATGGTCATGAAGGGGGCAGTGGATCAGGTTTTGGAAACCTGTACAAAAGTGCTTGATAAAAACCAGGAAATGCCATTGGATGCTCATTATAAAGAACTTCTTCAAAAAAGGTTTTCAGATTGGAGCGGACAAGGGTTTCGCGTTTTAGGTGTGGCATCCCGCATCCTGCCTCCACAGGAGGACTACACACGTCTTGATGAGCATGACCTGACCTTTCACGGATTCTTATTATTCTTTGATCCCCCAAAAGAAGGGGTAATAGATACCATCCGTGAATTGGAGAGCCGGGGGGTGAAATTAAAAATCATCACCGGGGATAATAAACTTGTTACCCTGCATCTCGCTCAGTTGATCAATCTACAGCTGGAAGGTGTTCTAACCGGTTCTGAGATCGATTCAATGCCGGATGAAGCATTGTGGCACGCTGCTCCCAAAACCAATCTGTTTGTGGAGGTGGATCCCAATCAAAAAGAACGCATCATCCAGGCGTTACAAAAAAGGGGATTCGTGGTTGGTTATATGGGCGATGGAATTAACGATGCCCCGGCGTTGTATGCTGCGGATGTGGGTATTTCGGTCGATACAGCTGTGGATGTGGCCAAGGAAGCGGCAGATTTAATTTTATTGAAAACGGATCTTTCTGTTTTAAATAAAGGGGTTATATACGGACGGAATACCTTTGCCAACACTCTAAAATATATTTTTATCACTACGAGCGCGAATTTTGGGAATAGTTTCAGTATGGCTGGCGCATCGCTCTTTCTGCCCTTTTTACCATTACTGCCCACCCAAATTCTACTGACAAATTTCCTTACTGATATCCCCAGTCTCAATATTGGAACAGACCGGGTGGACGAGGAAATGGTGGCCAAACCGACTCATTGGAATATTAAATACATCCGTAATTTTATGCTCTTATTTGGGGCCATCAGCTCCTTTTTTGATTTTCTGACATTTGGGACTTTATTGCTGATCCTGCATGCCAACGAAGTTCAGTTTCATAGCGGCTGGTTCATTGAATCGGTGCTGACTGAGCTTTTTGTGTTATTGATCATGCGAACTCGGAAACGCTTTTATCAGAGCATGCCTTCGCGCAGCTTATTGATCACCACCTTCATCATTGCTGTAATTACAATTTCATTGCCTTTTCTTCCGTTGGATGTCGTACTGGGTTTTTCTCCTCTCCCGCTGCAGATTATGCTGGTGATTGTTGGAATCACTCTTACCTATGTGATGGTTTCAGAGCTTGCCAAAAAATATTTTTATGCCCATAATCAACTTTAAGGTATATCTCAGGATTTTTTATTCCAGGCAGCGTTGGAAGGACGGATCAGGTTCCTTTGCCAGAAATATTTAATCGTATCCAGCAATTCATTAGGAACCAGGTTCACATTATTTGATGGATCAGGCCCGAACCGGAAATTATATTCATTCACCGATTGACTATAAGGCAGGTAGGAAGTGGACCATTCCCAGATGGCATAGTTCCAGCCATTGGTTTCAAAAATTTCGGTCTGATCATAGATGAATTTGGCTGCATTGGGAACCCACCGTTCTATGCCATACTCATTGACGGCAATTGTCGCCTTATTAGTTGTGGAATAAGTTAGAACTTGCTGAAATATACCCATAAGCCATTTTTGATCAAATTGTTCCATCTGACCATCACCGTTTAAATCATAATTTCCCGGATATCTATTACGGCTGGATGTTTCTTGTTGTGTATAGAGCAGATCGGGTTGATATTGATGAACATCATAGACAATATTTTTCCCTGGAAAAGGTTGTAGATAGGGTAGCCAGTCGACATTGCTGTATCCTGCACCTCCTACAATGATGGGTGTGTCCTGATCCACTTCACGGATGGTGCCGATAATTTTTGGATAGAATTGATTCCAGTCAAATAGAGAATTTGAATGAAGAGGATAAAACTCCTTTGGGTCCGATATGTTTAGTAAGATGTCATCCGAATTTGGCTCGACCATTAATTCATAACCCACAACTTCAGGATGATTGCGATAATGCTCTGCTGTTGTCTTCCACATTGCTGCCCAGGCTTGTTGGGCTGCTTCGTCCTTCCAGACGCTATCATTGAAATATCCTTTCCAATCCGCTTCACCCTTGCAGCATAAGCTCCATTCTGCTCTTCCGGGGCCAGTGCGGAAGGCAATGGTTGCAAATAGATCCGCTTTGGCCGCCATTTCCAGCAGGTTATCCAAATTTTGTTGAAGTACAGGGTCAACCTGGTAAGGTGGGTTTTCGGTGAATATACCGGGTATTGAAAGAACAATGTAATTTGCCCCCAGGACAGCCAGCTGGTTAAAATCTTCTTGAATGAAAGGAGGTCCCACCTTGTCAAATCCTTTGGTATCTGCGTCCACCTCCGGCAGAACCAATGATTGCCAGATGTTGGCTCCGCGCAATTGGGTTTTACCGCTTGCCCAGAGATCCCATTTTGTCAAGATTATATTAGGGATAACAGTGTTTTCCTGAACGGTAGTGTCCTGAGTTGCCTGGCGGGTTGGCTCTCGCTGTAATTCAGAGGATGAATGGCTCGGTGTTGGGAGGGAAATGCTGCAAGAGTTTAAGAATGAGAAGAGAAAAATTAAAAAAACAAAGCCCGTTCTTTTTGTGTGATTAGTCACTTGATTCCTCAAAATAATTTCAAATTATTAATTTTAAAAAGAAGGAACATAAGTATGATACTCTTTTTCCCGAAGAACGAATAATCATTGATGTAAAAAATGATTCTATTTATTTAAAATATAATTTATTTTAGAGTACTATAGGTTTCTCCTATGCTTTATTGAAGGCGAGAAAAGAAAAATGAAATTAATAAAACCCTCTTTTTTATTGGTACTAATAGGTTTATTGGTAATCACTGCATGCAATTCCATGCAGACTCAAACATCTTCAATTATCCCGACTTTTTTTCCTAAGATATCTCCAACGGATCTTTTGCCGATCGCTTCACAGGTGGTCAAAGCCAATTTACTTCCATCCCAACAAGATATCCCACTTTTTATGAAAAAAGCGAGCATCTATCAGGTTAAGGTTAGTATTGCAGATGATTTTAAATCCCTTATTGGGAGCGAATCTATCCAATATTCAAATAATGAATCTACCAATCTGACTGAAATATATATCCAGCTCTTCCCCAATACGTTTGGGTCATATTTAAAGATTGAAAAAGCAACGATTAACGGCGAAGTGATTCGACCCAGACTGGAATTTAATGATACGGCTGCCTGTTTTGTCCTAGACCAACCGCTAAAACCTGGAGAATCGTTGCAATTCCATTTAGATTATTCACTAGAAGTGCCTACGGATTCCCAGTTTAGCTATGGTTTATTCGTTTATGCAGATGAAATTCTCTCCCTGTATCAATTTATCCCGCTTATCCCTGTTTTCAACGAGCAAGGCTGGCAGGTGAGTGAACCAGTGAGGATGGGTGATTTGACCTTTAACGACACCAGTTTTTTTGATGTACAGGTGGATGCCCCTGAATCTTTGGTGATGGCTGCGTCCGGCGTGCGTATATCTCAAAAAAAAGAAAACGGGCGCCGTTTTGAAACCTATCTGGCGGGACCGGTGCGTGATTTCTATTTGGCAGCCAGCCCAAATTACAAAATCACTACTGCTAATTGGCAGGGGATCACTATCAATAGTTATGCAGCTCAGAATTTTCAAGTGAATTCAGATCTGGTACTTGCCACCGCAAGACACGCTCTTGAAATCTATTCCAATGAGTTTGGCCCTTACCCTTATACTGAACTTGATCTGGTGAGTGCGCCGATGCAGGGTGCTTTAGGTATGGAATATTCGGGTATTGTGGCATTATCAGTTGACTTGTATGATCCTTTGACCGGTTCGGAAAATAGCATGTTTATGGAATCTGTTGTTGCCCATGAGGTTGCCCACCAATGGTTCTTTAATATCATAGGCAGCGATCAGGTGAATGAGCCCTGGCTTGATGAAGGTATGGCCCAGTTTGCAACTGGAATGTATTTTCAGGACCTACGCGGTGATACTGCTGCAAAGCAGTATCGTCTTAGCTGGCAGCAGCGCTGGCAAAGGATCCAATCTCAACCCATACCGATCGGTTTACCTGTCTCTGCTTATAAGGTAGAACAGTATTCGCCCATAATTTATGGACGTGCACCCTTGTTTATTGAATTCTTGCAGGAGAAACTGGACAGGGGATTGTTTTCAAATTTCCTGCATACCTATTACCAGAAATTCCAGTGGGGAATTGTTTCCACTGCTGGATTCCGACAGACCGCGGAAGAGATATGTGCTTGCAGTCTGGAAAACCAATTCAAGGATTGGGTTTATCCCAAATAAATTAAAATCAATCTAAAATAGATCAAAATGAAAAAACAAAAAGCTTTTCCAATTAAGAAAGTAGCGGTTTATTTATTAAAAATTATTTCCCTGGCGGTCATTTACCATCTGGGTGCGCGGGTGGGTTTAAGTATGGCTTACGTACAGCAAAACACTTCCCCGGTTTGGCCACCTACTGGCATTGCACTGGCAGTCTTGCTCGTTTTTGGTATTGATCTTTGGCCAGGGATCGCTTTGGGGGTTGCCCTGGGATCGCTTTTACCGGCTGGTTCAACTTTGCAGGTCACACCCTGGAACATTTCTCTTGGTCTCGCGATTGGCAATACTCTGGAAGCTGTCGTCGGTGTTTACCTTTTGAAGCGTTTCATTAATTTTGATAATCTAATGAGCCGCATCCAAGATGTGGTTGGCTTGGCAATATTTGCAATGCTCAGTACAGCGATCAGCGCAACAATTGGTGGTTTGACTCTGATGCTCACGGGCAATGGCAATTGGCAGTTTTTTGGAACGATCTGGTTTACCTGGTGGATTGGAGACCTTCTGGGTGCACTCGTTATTGCGCCTTTAATACTCATTTGGACGTCGCCGCCGAATCTGCAGCAGGTCAAACGGCGTTATTTGGAAGCTTTATTGTTATTTGTGTTTCTTGCATTTGTTACTGGTTACGTATTTCTAAATAAACCCATTCTGGGGATCGCTGAACAAGCGTTGATCTATGTTATTTTCCCATTTATCATTTGGGCAGCTCTGCGTTTTGAACAGCGCGGTGCCTCTGGCGCTATATTTTTGATATCCGGTATTGCTATTTGGGGTACTGCCAGGGGGCTGGGCCCTTATTCGCGTGAATCTCTAAATGACTCATTGGTCCTGTTGCAAACTTTCATGGCAGTTGTTTCCCTGACGTCTCTTATCCTTGCTGCTGCCTCTCTGGAAAGACGTAAAGCAGACAATGAATTACAACAAAAGATCGATGATCTTGACACCCTCAACCACGCATCCAAAACTTTCCTGGGAAATTTTGATCGGGAAAGCACATTTTTCACTATTTGCCAATTGGCAGTTGAGAAATTGGGCGTAAATGCAGCTTGGATTGAAACGTTTATTCCAGGTGAAAGCAGATTGAAAACAATAGCTAATGTTGGAATTAACCTGGCTGATGTGGAAAAAGTCAAAATAAGCTGGAAAGATAATTGGAAACTTGCTCAATTTTCAGAAGAATCAGCCGACTGGCATAAAGCAATTGAAGGCGCATCCCCTGTCATTTTTAATCAACCGGAAACGCATTCAGATTTTGGATTTGCTGCATATGCTATTTTCCCGCTAACCTTTGGGGGAAAATTTCTGGGTGCCTTGAAATTACTCAGCAGGCAGAAGGATTTTTATAACAGTGATCGGCAATTGTTATTACAGTCCTATGCAAACCTTTCTGCCGTTGCCATTCAAAATACCTGGTTGTTTGACCAGGTACGTTCGGGGAATGAACAATTGCATGCCCTTTCACAGCGTTTAATGAAGGCTCAGGAGGAGGAACGTTTGCATCTTTCTCGGGAACTGCACGATGAATCCGGTCAATTACTGGCAGCCCTTATGGTCCAATTAGGATTGCTGGAAAGGGAAGGTCAAAAACCTGATTCCTTGCATGGGCATGTGGAGGAACTTAAACACTTTGCCAGTGAAATTCAGAGTAATTTACATCGTTTGGCTATGAACTTGCGCCCAGCCAGCCTTGACCACATGGGTCTGGTGCCGGCTTTGGAGCAATATGTTAAAGATTTTATTCAGCAAGTTCAGTTAAAAGTGGAATTTGAATCTGTCGGGATGCAATCCAGAAGGCTTCCTAATGTTATGGAAACTGCTCTTTTCAGAATCGCTCAAGAATCGCTTACCAATGTAGTTCTTCATGCACAAGCGTCCCGTGTCGATTTATTGCTCACATGTCGAAATAATCAAGTGGTATTAATTGTTGAGGATGATGGTATTGGGTTTATCCCGGCGGATTCAACCGGTTTAGATCACCTTGGGTTGTTCGGTATGCATGAGCGAATAGAAATGTTGGGTGGAAAATTGACTGTTGAAAGTTCTCCAGGGAAGGGTACTATGGTAAGGGTGGAGGTGCCGATCAATGATTAGGGTTTTAATTGCAGACGATCATGCCGTTGTGCGTACCGGATTACGTGCTTTGATCTCTGCAGAATCCACTTTTTCATTAGTGGGGGAAGCAAGTGGTGGTGTGGAAGCAGTTGAATTGACCAGGCAGTTGCAACCGGATGTTCTCGTCCTGGATATCAGCATGCCCGATTTAGATGGTATCAGTGTAACTAGTAGAATTAAAAAGCAATTTGAGAATGTTCATGTGCTAATTCTCACCGTCCATGAAGATGAGGCTTTGGTGAAAGAAGCTATCCGTTGTGGCGCGTCTGGATATATTATTAAGAATGCAGCTGAGTCCGAGTTGATCTCAGCCATAAAGATTATTATGCGCGGTGATATGTATGTGGATCCTTCTGTTATGCGTAGTTTGTTGGAAGAAACACATAAACCTGCCAACTCCATACCAGAATTGGAGCCTTTAACCCCAAGAGAGATTGATGTTTTGCGATTGCTCGTACAAGGTTACACAAACCGTCAAATTGCCATTGAATTGTCGATAAGTGTCCGTACTGTGGAAGGTCACCGCGCAAATTTATCTGAAAAGCTCAGATTGCATAGTCGGGTGGAATTGGTGCGTTATGCCAAGAACCACAAATTGATTGAATGATTTTCGGATATCCGTAGAAACTACTTGCTTAATATCAAATAAACCCCAAATTACTACGCTTTTTTTTCTTTGTCCCAATCACTATGATGGAATTGTAGGAAAACATTATCTTTGATAATGTTCTTTACGTATGCTTCTTGATAAGTTTTACCCAGGTTGAGAATTAATGCCTTTAAAAACAAAAAAACCACATAAAAACGGGTTCCCAAAAGTGAGCTTGCGTGATATCACTAAAAGTTTTCCAGGTGTTCTTGCAAATGATCGAATAAACCTGGATATCTATAGTTCTGAGATTCATGCATTGCTGGGCGAGAATGGTGCCGGCAAGAGCACATTAATGAAAATCCTTTATGGGTTTTATCGTGCTGATAGTGGCGAAATTCTGATTGATGGCAAACCTGTCCAAATTCAAACTCCAAATGATGCGCGGAAATACCGGATCGGCATGGTCTTCCAGGATTTCAACCTGATCCCGGCTTTTACTGTTGCAGAAAACATTGCTTTATTCTTACCAGATCTCAAACTTTTACTGAATATTGAAGCTGTTTGCCGCCGCATTACTTCACTTTCAAACCGGTATGATTTGAAAGTAGATCCACATGCGCTGGTTTCGCAATTATCCATCGGGCAGCTACAAAAAGTGGAAATATTGAAGTTGTTGCTATCGGAAGCACACATTCTCATTCTTGATGAACCTACCCGTGTGCTTGCCCCGCATGAGGTGGAATCTCTTTTCCAGATTCTGAAAAACCTTAGAAAAGATGGCTATGCCATTTTGCTCATTACACATAAATTATATGAGGTAATGGACTCTGCTGACCGCGTGACCGTACTAAGGAAAGGTAAGTTGAGCGGTGTGGTACTGCGCCCACAACTAACCGAAGGAAAACTTATCCAAATGATGTTTGCCAAATCCCTGCCTTCCTTCAGCCAGATCGCAAAAAAAACTCCTTTATCGGATTCACCGTTATTGAGGTTGCAGGAAATTGATACCAAAGGGGAAGTTACTGGCGTCAGCCTAATGGATATTGATCTGGAAATTCATCCAGGTGAAATTGTTGGGGTAGCAGGAGTCTCCGGCAATGGGCAGAAGGAGTTGGGGGATGTTGTTCTGGGGATGGAGCGTTGTATCAAGGGAAGAAAAATTCTCTTTGAAAAAGATGCCACCGATTGGTCTATTAGTGAAGTGCGAAGGAGCGGTGTGGCTTTTATTCCGGAAAACCCGTTGCAGATGGCAGTAACTGGATGGTTGCCTGTTATCCAGAATATGGCTTTAACCCGCACTTGGCTATACTCGCAATGGGGTGGATTAAGGATCAATTGGAAAAAAGTGATCAATGATACCAAAAGCGCTTTCACCCATTTCGGTTTTGAAATGCCTCAGTTATTTGCACCTGCTTTGTCTCTTTCCGGGGGAAATTTGCAGAGGATGACCATCGCCCGCGAACTTTTATACAATCCAAAACTGATCATAGCCTCTTACCTCACCCGCGGGTTGGATGTCCAAAGCGCTTTGGCAGCCCATCAGGCATTGCGTGATGCCCGTGATTCAGGTAGCGGTGTTTTGTTGATTTCCGAGGACCTGGAAGAACTCTTTTCATTGAGCGACAGGCTGATCGTTGTTTTTGAAGGGCGCATTGTTGGCCGATTCACTCCACAACAGACAAATCTAATAGAGGTCGGGCATTTAATGACCGGATCAAAGGTTTCCCATGGCTCATAATTCTGAAATGCTTCAAAAAAAGAATAACCTTCTTCCTGGATTTACGAGCACAATCCTTCGCTATTTAACCATGATTGTGATGTCTTTTGTGTTGTTTGGACTAATCTTGCTAATCATTGGGAAAGACCCCATTCAATCCTATCGAGATATTTTTGCCTCAACTTTGGGAAGTCCATATGGTTTTTCAGAAGTAATTGTTGCCATGACGCCTGTTTTATTGACTGGACTGGCAGTTGCTCTCCCTTCCAAGATTATGCTGATTAACGTTGGCGCTGAAGGGCAGTTATACATTGGAGCTGCTTTTGCCACCTGGGGTGCTCTGACCTTTTCATCTCTTCCAGCATGGCTTTTAATCCCAATGATGATGCTGCTCGGTATGCTGGGTGGCGCGTTATGGGCTTTTGTTCCAGCTTATTTGAAATCCATTGGTCTCGTGAATGAAACTATTACCTCGTTGTTAATGAACTCTATCGCTCCCAAGATTATTGGATTTTTAATCTTTGGTTTTTGGCATTCTGCAATGGATACAAACAAGACTGCTAATTTTGTTCCAGCTGCCCGGCTGCCATCCTTCTTCGGAACGAGGGTTAACTTGGGTGTGGTGATCGGTCTGGTTCTATTGATCGCCTTCTGGTTGTTTATGAAGTACAGCCGTTGGGGTCTGGAAATGAGGGCAATTGGCGGAAATCCCCAATCAGCTCGTAGAAATGGCATCCCGCTTAAAACTTATATCATCCTTGTCTTTTGTTCAGGAGGTGCTATTGCTGGTTTGGCAGGCATGGTGCAGGCATCTGGTTACTATGGTCTCATGTTGACCAATTTCTCAATAGGGTGGGGGTTTATGGGTTTTCTAATCAGCTGGCTGGTGAATGGTGACCCATTTGGAATCCTCATCATGTCCTTTTTGATTTCGTTGATTTATTCCGGAGGAAATTTGTTACAGATCACCAGCGGAGTTCCCTATTCAATCATAAATATCTTGCTGGCGTTGACCCTTTTTATCGTGCTGGCTCGTCCAACATTCACACGAGGTAAAAAATCATGACTCTTTTATCCTTCCTGGGGATTTTTTCAAGCGCGATCTTTTCAGGAACCTCGCTTCTCTATACAGCTTTGGGAGAGGTCATCCACGAACGCGCCGGTATTGTCAACCTTGGTCTTGAAGGAGTGCTCTTGGTCAGTGCCGCCTCTGGTTTTGCTGTCACAGTCCTTTCCGGCAATCCATATCTGGGGGTTCTTGCGGCTATGATTGCCGGTGCACTCATGAACATGGTTTTCGGCTTTCTGGTTGTCACGCGTAAGGCCAACCAGCTTGCCAGTGGTCTGGCGGTCATGTTCTTCGGATTTGGATTAAGCGCCCTGATCGGTAAATCATATGTGGGCAAAAGCATCCATGCTCTTCCACGCTTTGAATTACCCGGCCTTTCTCAATTACCCACCCTGTATGGTAGTCTTTTTAAATTTGACCTCCTCATTTTCCTGGTAATCCCAATCGCTTTTTTTGTCTGGTGGTTGTTATTTCGAACCCGTTGGGGCTTGGGCATGCGTGCCGTTGGTGAAAATGCAGATATCGCTTATGCTTCAGGTCGTAATCCACACATGCTCCAATTTCAGTCACTTTTTCTTGGGGGGATGTTGGCCGGTATGGGAGCTGCTCATATCGCAATAGCTTATGCGATGAACTGGACAGAATATATGACTGGTGGAAGGGGTTTTATCGCCGTGGCTCTGGTCATTTTTTCTCGCTGGCATCCACTCCGGGCGATTGCGGGTGCCTTGCTGTTCAGCGCTTCGGTTGCAGTCCAACTGGTTCTTCAAAATAGTGGCATTAATATCTCTCCTTTTTTATTGGATTGCATTCCTTATATTCTTACCCTGTTGGTCTTGATTGCATGGGGCGGCAATCGTAAACAGACAGCTCCTGCGAGTCTTGGGCGTGTTTTTCAGGGTTCAAAATGATTTCTTTGTATTAATGGATAAGGAGGTGGATGAAACAAAAGTTTTTTGAAGAATTTGTGTGTTGAAAATTCAATTCGAATTAAAGGAGAAGGATATGAGTAAAAAACTTTTTAGTATTTTGGCCATAATGTTGATCACGGCCTTTGGCCTGTCAGCTTGTGCAACAACAACTCCAACTGCAGCTCCAGCTGAAGCTCCAGCTGCAGCTCCGGTTGTCGCAGCCACCACAGCTCCTGTCAAGGCAGCTCCCTGCCTGATCATTGGTGCTACTTATGGTGGACCCATCAATGATGCTGGTTACAATCAAGCGTTTCATGAAAGTGTTCTGACTATCAAAAAGAAAATCGACTGTGTTCAAATCGTTGAGGTCGAGAATGTTTATGACGAGGCCGGTGCAACCTCCACAATTGAGCAAATGATTAAGCAGGGCGCCAAGATGATCATTGCCACCGCTTTCAGTCATCAAAATCCGGCATTCGAGCTGGCCAAGAAGTACCCCGAAGTAATCTTCGAACATGCCGGCGGCTGGTTGATGGGTGCTAATTTTGCCAATTTCTATGCAAAACCACCAGATGTTTGGTACGCCAAAGGTGTGGCAGCCGGTTTGATGACCAAAACGAACCGGTTAGGTTTTGTGGCAGCTATGCCGTTGGGCTGGACTCTAACCTTTGCCAATGCATTCAACCTGGGCGCCAAATCAGTCAATCCAAAAGTAGTTACCGAAGTTAAATTCACGTATGCATGGGGCGACAGCGCCAAGGAAGCAGAGGTCACCAATGCTTTAATTAATGGTGGCGCAGATGTGATCACCATGCATGTCGATTCACCTTCGACCGTTATTTCCACTGCTGAAACCCGCGGCGTCTATTCCATCGGTTTTCAAAATGTGGCAGCCAAGCAATTTGCTCCCAAAAATTGGATCATTGGAAGCGGTTTCTCCCTGGGGGGTAAGCTGACCTGGCTCACTTCGACTGTTTTAGACAAAACCTGGAAACCCATTTTCCTGCGCTGCAGCTTAAAAGAAGGCTGCATGAATTTATCGGATTGGGGTCCCAGTGTTCCCCAGGATGTCAAGGATAAGTTTGCTAAGGTCGTTTCCGATCTGGATGCGGGTACCGTCGTTACGTTCAAAGGACCTATTAAAGACCAGAGCGGCAATGTGGTTGTCAAAGCTGGAGAAGTCCTGACTGATGACCTTATGAGCAATGTGAACTGGTTCGTACAAGGTATGGTAGGTTCACCTAAATAAAAGTGGTTGAATAAAATTCATACTGGCAGGCATTCTCTTGAATGCCTGCCATAGTGGAAATTGATGGAAAATTTATGTAATTATTGATTATTTTATTGAGTCCAAATCAACGAATGGCGAGCAGATCAAAGAAAGTAAAACAGGAAAGGAAATCCATGGATATCAAACAAAAAATTGAAGAGGCCAATGCAGAAGCGGCACGCAGGATAATCGCAGGCGAACCTTGCTTGGTGGATATTGCACCTGCCGGGGACGTCATTCCTAGTATGAAGGGGAAACTCATTACCCATTCTGGACCTCCAGTTACCTGGGCAAAAATGTGTGGGGCGCAGAAAGGTGCAATCATTGGGCAGGTCTTATATGAAGGTTGGGCAAAAACTTCTGAAGAAGCCATTGCACAGCTTGAACAGGGGGAAATTAAACTTGAACCCAATCATCACCATCAATCGGTTGGACCGATGGCAGGTACTATTTCTCCCTCTTCACCAGTTTGGGTTGTTGAGAATAAAGCCTTTGGTAATCGTGCCTATTGCCGGCAGGTGGAAGGCATGCAGCAATTTGGTGATTACAGCGATAAAGCTCTTGAAGGTTTGCGTTTATGGCGGGATGTTTGGGCACCGACTCTGAGAAAAGGGCTGAAAAAAATTGGCGGGTTGGACCTTAAGCCTATCATCACGAAAGCATTGCAAATGGGTGATGAACTGCATAACCGTGGAATATCAGCTTCCAGTTTATTTGCCAATGCTATGGCGGTAGCGCTTGCCCAGGTGGATATTCCAAAAGGAGATCTAATCAGCACATTGCAATATATCACTCATCATGAGCTGATCTTTTTAGGTTTGTCGATGGCCAGCGGGAAATCAATTGCTGATCCAGCCATGAATATCGAATACAGCACTGTAGTTGTCGCAATGGCTCGTAATGGAACAGAATTCGGTATCCGCGTGAGCGGTTTGGGTGATGCATGGTTTACTGCTCCTTCACCGGTTGTGGATGGTTTATTCCTGCCCGGTTATTCTGCTATAGATGCAGGCCGGGATATGGGTGATTCTGCTATCACCGAAACAGTTGGCTGGGGAGGTTTCGTTATAGGTGGAGCACCGGGAATTCTCAGTCTGGTGGGTGGAACGCCTGAAGAGGCTTTGGCATGGACGCGTGAAATGAAGAATATTACCGTGGCAGTCCATCCCACATACCGCATGCCGGCACTGGGATTTATTGGCACTTCCATTGGCATTGATATTCGTAAGGTGGTGCAGACCAATATCACTCCCATTATTGATACTGCCATGGCGCATAAAGAGCCAGGACACCCTATCATTGGAGCCGGATTGGTGCGAGCGCCGTTCGAATGTTTTAAGCAAGGATTGATTGCCTTCGGTAAGAAATATCAGATGAATTAAGCCCAAACAGTTGATATCCGAAAGAAAGGAATATTTCTATGGCTTCTGGATTTGTGATTAGAAAAAACCAATACTATGATTCAGTGTTTTTAATGGGAATAAATAAACACTTATCCGAAGAAGAAGGCGTAACTCAATCTGCCATGCTGATGGGTTCTGAAAAGAATAAAGAACTCCTAAAGGATATTAATGTAATAAATGAGGAAATAGAATCAGCCCAGCCCAATGACTTGATTATTGCAGTTGTGGCTGAATCCCAGATATTTGTAGATAAAGCCCTTGCAAGATTGGATTTTTGGCTCACGGCTGCAATTGAAAATGCACCGATTTCAAATCTTCATACTTTGCAGGAGGGTCTTGCGGAAAAACCCAATGCGAATCTTGCTGTCATTTCTCTTCCGGGAGAATATGCAGCCCGGGAAGCTCGTAATGCAATAGACGCTGGATTGAATGTCTTTATCTTTAGTGACAATGTCAGTCTTGATGATGAGCTCGAATTAAAAAAGTTGGGTAAGCAAAAAAGTTTGCTGGTAATGGGACCTGACTGCGGCACAGGTATTATTAATGGTATTGGATTGGGTTTTTCCAATTCTATCAGGCGGGGTTCCATTGGAATCATTGCTTCAGCTGGAACAGGGTTGCAGGAATTTACCTGCCAGGTACACAACGGAGGTAGTGGTATTTCTCAGGCCATTGGTACGGGTAGCCATGATCTTTCTGAAATAATTGGAGGCCTGACTACATTGGCTGCCTTGGATCTTTTGGACGCTGATCTTCAAACCAGGATTATCGTCGTTTTATCTAAACCACCTGCTTTAAAAACAATTGAAACCTTGGTTGCCAGGTTTAAAAAGAGCAAAAAACCGATCATCGCATGTTTCCTTGGTCATCAGGAAAAATTGGATGGCGAGGGAGTTGCTTTTAATCATGTCAGTCTTATTGATGAATCAGTTAATCTGGCAGTTCGGCTTGCTGGGGCTGAAATGGTCATTGAAAAATCTTATAAAGAGGACCTATCAAAACTAATTTCACGGGAAAAAACCGGGTTTAAGCCTGAACAAAAGTATTTACGCGGGATCATGGCAGGGGGTACTTATACTTATCAGACCCAGCAAGTTTTGCGTTCCGCCGGGATTATCTCGTATTCAAATGCTCCATTGGATAAGAAAAATAAAATGGAAAACCCGGACCACAGTTGTGAGAATAGCATTGTGGATATGGGTGATGATCATTATACCCAGGGCAAACCTCATCCGATGATTGATGGAACTGAACGCAAACGGCGGATTTTGCTTGAAAGCCGTGATCCGCAAGTGGCTGTTTTATTGGTGGATTTTATACTTGGATATGGAGCGTCTATGGATCCTGTTGGTGATTTATTAAATAGTATTATTGAAGCCAAACGAAATGTTAAGGACAGCGGTGGGTTTTTATCGGTGGTAGCCAATATTTGCGGTACCGGTGGTGACCCCCAGGACCTAAACCTGCAAAGAAAAATGCTTATTGAGGCGGGAGTGGTGGTTTTTAATAGTAATGCGGATGCTGCTCAATTTTGTGCAGAATTAATAAAAGGACGGTAGGTGTCACATGCCTGAAAAAAATAATGACCTGTTGCATCAACCATTAATCATCATCAATCTTGGCCTGGAAAGTTTTGCGGAAAATATGAAGGGACAGGGCGCAGAGGTTGTTCAAGTGGATTGGAAACCTCCTGCGGGTGGTGATAACGAGATGATGGATTTACTGGATACCTTGTTGTGAAAATATTCGCTTAATGTTCATTCCCAATTTCAAAAAGTGTTATGGGTGCAATCGCCTGATCCTTCTTAAAATGCAAAACCTCTTTATTCATCTCTTGGAACACAGTAGAGATAAATGAATAATTTGCGTTTTATTAATGGCTTTTGCTTGTTGATTTTTAGTCTTGATTCGGTATGGTTTTCAAAAGAAGTGCCCCCAACGGGACTCGAACCCGTGTTTCGGCCTTGAGAGGGCCGCGTCCTGGACCGCTAGACAATGGGGGCAGAAAAGCGCTCAAATTGTAGCATGCTGCCATACCTCTGTCAATTAATCTTTGTGGGTTCCGGTAAATAGAATTAATACAATCTTATTCAAATTCAATTGACTATTGAATGGCCTCATGATATTATGATTTCAACGCGCAATTATTCTAATTAATTTCGCACTTTAACATCTTTGAAAGGAAATTTCTATGAAGAAAGCTGAACTTATTTTTCGTTTTCTTGGACTTATTATTTTTGCAATTATTGGTTTTTTTCTGGCGCAGTACCTGATAACCCTCATTGACAAAACCTTAAACTGGGTGCCTTACTCCATCGGGGGTGCAGCCGTCCTGGCTGTCTTGGGTTTCTTTATATTTCCCTACATGACCATTCACCCGGTTATCTGGGTCCGTTCTTATTTAACCAAGATCTCGGGGCAATCACTGCTGGCAGCCCTGGTTGGATTGATCATTGGTCTGCTGCTGGCAGCGCTTGTGACTATCCCGATCGCGCAAATGCCCTCACCTTTTAAAGAAGTACTGCCTTTTATTGCAGTATTGTTCTTTGGATACCTGGGAATTGCGATCGCTGAATCACGCGCCGATGATTTTGGAGACCTGATGCGGTCTTTTCGGCGATCATCCCGCAGCGCTGGTCAGGAATCCACCTCACGCTGGAGCAGAGATAAATCCATCCTGATGGATACAAGTGTGATCATCGATGGCCGGATCGTGGATATTGCCAAAACCGGTTTTCTGCCGGGTGCTTTGATTATTCCACGTTTTGTATTAAATGAACTTCAATACGTCGCTGACTCGTCCGAGAACCTGCGCCGTCAACGGGGACGACGCGGAATTGATGTTGTTTCCCAGCTGCAAAAAGACAAAAGCATTTCGGTGACAGTGGTCGATCTGGACGTCGAAGGTGTTCGTGAAGTGGATGAGAAGTTGATTGCTCTCTCGAGACAGATGCATGTACCGATTTTGACAAATGATTTTAATCTCAATCGAATTGGTGAATTGCAGGGTGCACAGATACTTAATATTAATGATCTGGCCAATGCGGTTAAGTCCATTCTGATGCCAGGAGAAACTTTGCCCGTGCGAGTGATCCAGGAGGGTAAAGAATCCGGTCAGGGGGTGGCTTACCTGGACGATGGGACCATGGTGGTGATTGAAGATGGACAAAAATATATCAATAAAGAAATAACCGTTGAGGTTTCTAAAGTGCTCCAAACAGCGGCTGGCCGGATGATCTTTGCCCAACCCCGCGAAGAAACTTCTAAAAAGCGTCACAAATAGGAGCACCCATGCCCATCCAGATTTACAACACCTTGACCAATAAAAAGGAGATCTTTGAAACCCTTCAACCTGGAAAGGTATTAATGTATGTCTGCGGCCCTACTGTCTATGCCAAGGCGCATGTCGGGCATGCCATGTCCGCTCTGGTTTTTGATATTATTCGGCGCTATCTTGAGCATGCCGGGTATGAGGTCCGTCATGTGATGAATTTCACGGATGTGGATGATAAGATCATTCAGCGTGCTAATGCCCTTAAGGTGGATCCGTACCAGTTATCCCAGGGGTATATAGGTGAATTTAATAATCATTTAACGCAGTTAAACATTCAACCTGCCACGGTTAACCCGCGCGCGACCGAAGAGATGAAAAATATTCTCGATCTGATAAGTGATCTGATCGAAAAAGGTTTCGCTTATCCAAAAGAAGGGGATGTGTATTTCCGGGTACGTAAATTAAAGGATTACGGCAAACTTTCCGGGCGCAAACTTGAGGATATGCAGGCAGGTTCCCGGATTGAAGTGGATGAGCGCAAGGAAGACCCAATGGATTTTGCATTATGGAAATCAGCTAAACCGGGTGAACCTGCCTGGGACAGCCCCTGGGGAAAGGGCCGTCCGGGTTGGCATATCGAATGTTCCGCAATGAGCATGAACCACCTGGGTGAACAGATCGATATTCACGGCGGCGGGAATGATTTAATCTTTCCTCATCATGAGAATGAGATCGCCCAGTCCGAAGCTGCCACTGGCAAATCCTTTTCCCGTTTTTGGATTCATAATGGTATGATGAGGTTAAGCGGTGAAAAAATGTCCAAATCACTGGGCAATCTGGTCACGATTGAAGAATTTCTTTCCAAACATTCCACAGATAACTTGCGCATGATGGTGCTTAATTCCGGTTATCACAATCCCCTGACCTTTAATGGTGAGGTCATCGAACAGGCGGAAAGTGCATTGGAACGGCTGCGTTCAGCTCTTAAATCGGCTCTCCTTGAAGTAAAAGGGGTCGCGGCTAAGCGTCTTTCTGTTTTCCAGGGTGAGATTGAAACTGCTAAAAAAGATTTTGAAACCTTTATGCAGGATGATTTCAATACCTCTGGCGCTTTGAGTGCCATGTTTAATCTTGTTCGGGTAATCAACACCTTACGCGATGAAGGCGCATCCTATGATCAATTATCTTTAGGTCAAACGGCACTGCGCGAACTGGCTGGAATTTTAGGATTAAAGTTAGAAGTTGACTCTCAAATTGCCCATCCGATTGATCAATTTAAAAATCTATTGGTTGAAGAAGTCCAAATATTAAAAAAATCTTCTTCATATGAAAATTCCGAAGAATTTAGAAAGATTATCGATCAAATCGAATATCAAATAAGTATAAATGCCGATCTGCAATTAATCGGGGAAAAGTTAAAAGATGCACGTGATGTATCGAGAAAACTAAAAAATTATAAAGATTCCGACGAAATTAGGAATTTTTCTACTAGTACAGGGATGGGTTTTGAAGATACGTTAGGTGGAACAATTTTAATTTGGAAATGAAAGAATGGATTGCAGGACGCAACCCTGTTTATGAAGCTTTGGCTGCTAAACGGCGGCAATTTTTTCAATTATTCCTGGCCAAAGGGGTGGATGAAAAAGGGCGTATCACTTATATTAATCAGTTAGCCAGGCAATCCCATATTCCAATAGAGTATGTGGACCGCAATCAGCTGAATGGGTTGGCGGAAAATCATCAAGGCGTCGCGCTGCAGGTGAGTGCATACCCTTATGTTGACCTTGGCGATATGATTGACCTGGCTCAAAGCAGAAACGAAAAACCCTTCATCTTGATCCTGGATGTGCTTCAAGATCCGCAGAATTTTGGGAATCTGATCCGTAGTGCAGAAGTATTTGGCGTCCACGGAATTATTATTCCACCCAACCGGGCTGTGGGTGTTATTCCCAGTGTGGTGCATGCCTCCTCAGGCGCAAGCGAGCATATGCTCATAGCGGTGAGTAACCTGGCTCAGGCGATCGAAGCGCTGAAACAGAATGACATCTGGGTTGTCGGTCTGGAATTCAACTCTTCGGCTCAACCGATCGCTTCCATTTCGCTTAAAGGTCCTTTGGCATTGGTAGTCGGCAGTGAAGGGGAGGGTTTGCGCGAATTGACCAGGAAGTCCTGCGATTTTCTTGCTTTTTTACCCATGAGTGGAAAGATCGAATCACTGAATGCGGCGGTGGCGGGATCGATAGCGCTGTATCTGGTTATCACGGCAAGGCACGCAGGGGAGAAATAATTATATTTTCATGATTCAGGTTCTATTCGGGTGATTCCACCCATCCACGGTTTAAGGACTTCCGGGATAAGGATTGTTCCATCCTTCTGCTGGTTGTTTTCCAGAACGGCGATCAGTGTGCGCGGTAAGCCCAAACCTGAACCATTCAGGGTATGCACAAAGTCTTTCTTGCCGTCGGAATCCTTGAACTTGATGTTTGCCCGCCTGGCTTGAAAATCACCTACATTGGATATCGAAGATACCTCCAGCCATTCTGCACATCCAGCCGCCCATACCTCAACGTCAAACGCTTTTTTTCCATTGAAACCCAGATCTCCTGTACATTGCTGCACAATGCGATAGGGTAGCCCGAGATCCGCGCAAGTTTGGGCGGCATCCGTCACCATTTTTTCCAATTCGCGGGCGGAATCTTCCGGTTTGCAATAGGTGTACATTTCCACCTTGTCAAACTGGTGACCGCGTTTAATCCCGCGTACGTCCCTTCCAGCGCTCATTTTTTCACGCCTGAAACAGGCTGTATAGGCAGTGTAATGGAAAGGTAATTTGCTTCCATCCAGTACATCACCCATATGAATACCAGTCAAAGGTACTTCGGCGGTCGGCACCATCCACAAGTCTTCTTCGTGGTCTTTGTAAAGGTTATCCACAAATTTTGGTAGTTGTCCGGAGGCAAATAAAGTATCACCTTTCACCATGAAAGGGGGATATTTTTCCAGGTATCCCTGTCGGCTGTGTAGATCCAACATCCAGGCGATTAAAGCTCGCTGAAGGCGGGCTCCCGCCCCGCTTAGAACGTAAAATCGTGAGCCTGTGATCTTGATGCCCTGTTCAAAATTTATTATGCCAAGTTTGGTTCCCAGATCCCAATGTGGAAGCGGTGGAAAATCGAAAATGGGCTTTTCCCCCACAGTTTTGATTACGGGATTCTGGGTATCATCCTTTCCAATGGGCACATCCGCATCCGGGATGTTGGGAATAATGGCTATTAATTTGTTCAACTCCTCATCCACTAGATTCACTTTCTCGTCTAATTTACTGATCCGCTCGCCTACCTCACGCATCGATATGATTTTTATTTCCCGTTCTTTGGAATTCTTGGATTGGCTTATTTCTTTAGAGACAGCATTTCGTTCAGCTTTGAGTGTTTCCACCTCAACCAATAATTTTCGGCGTTGAGCATCGATTGACATGACCTGATCAACAATATTTGTTTCCATCTGGCGTTTTTGAAGCGCTTCTTTAACCACCTGTGGCTGTTCGCGGATTAATTTGATATCCAGCATATTTCTCTCCTTGGTTAAATGCAACACCCCTCTGTCTGCAGGACGAGGGGTGATCGTGGTGCCACCTGCTTTTACTGAGAAATTTCAGTCTCATTGGGCGGTAACGGCTGCCTCCGTCTCCTTTACGGTCTCGCGACCCCTGCAGGAGAAACCCGCTCGATTGAGCTGCCGGATTGGATGTCCGGGCTGGTTTTTGAATTTGCCTGATTATACCATTTTGAAAACTCAGGAAAATGTTATGTACGATATAATGCCTAAATCATAAATTCAGGAAAATTCTAAGCTATTTATGGATGAACTGGCCCTGATTCAATCTGCAAAAAAAGGTGACCTGGATGCGTTTAACCGCCTGGTCCTACTTTATCAGGAACAGGCTTTCAATGTTGCTGTCCGCATCCTTGCTGATGAGCACCTGGCGGAAGACGCCACCCAGGAATCATTCATCTCTGCTTATCGAAATATTGGAGGTTTTCGTGGGGGTTCATTTCGCGCTTGGATTTTAAGGATCATCACCAACCGCTGCTATGATGAATTGCGGAGGCAAAAGCGTCAGCCAAGCCAGCCTCTTGATTCTATAAACAATGATAATGAAGAGGAAATGGATGATCCTTTTCTTTTAAAAGATGAACATCATTTGCCGGAGGTCGAAACCGAAAAGCATGAACTGGAAACCGCCATTCAGAAGTGTATTGAAGGGTTGAGCGGAGATTTCCGCACAGTTGTTGTTCTGGTGGATATCCAGGGGCTGGACTATCAGGAAGCCTGCCAGATCATTCAGAAACCTTTGGGAACTCTAAAAAGCCGGTTGGCTCGGGCCCGTTTATCACTCCAGGATTGTCTGCTGGGGTTTTGGGAACTTTTACCAGCTGATTACCGTCTTAAACGTAAGGGCAGCCATGAATAACCCAATTTTAGAAAAAGATCTTGAGCTGCTTTCTTCTTATTTGGATGGTCAGCTTTCGCTTTCAGAAGAGAGCCAGGTGGAAGAGCGTCTTGATTCTGATTCTGCTTTTCATGACACTTATGAAAAATTAGAGCGCACCCACCTTATACTCAGCAGCCTTACCCAGCTTCCTGTTCCTCATAATTTCACTCTCTCTCCAGATCTGAATAAAAAAAAGAGTAATTTCCCATCCTTTTTCCAGTTTTTTCGCTTATCTTCGGCAATTGCCACGCTGGGTTTGGTGGTTCTATTAGCGATTGATTATTTTCCCTTTGCGGCACAACAACCTGTGTTCCAAAGAGTTGAGGTAGTTCAAGTGCCTGCGGCGGCTGCTCCAGTTGCGAAATCAAATGAACCGCCCATAATCATCATCTGGGGATCTTCCCAACCCGAATTGCTAGGTAAAGGTGGAGGTGGCGGCAATGGACAGGGAGGAGCAAATTCAGCCTATACGATCCCTCAACCTGATATTGCATCTCCTGGATTAAGCAGTGAGATGGCTGTCCCTCCAACTCAACCCATTTCACCTCAGTTGGCACCTTCCCTGGCGTCTCCATCGGAAGATACAATGTCAGCTCCTGAAACCGGGATTGGTGGAACTGGTCCGATTCTTGGAATTCCACCTTCAAATGATCGCGGGTCAATCTTATCTACTTTAGCAATTCACCCTGTCTCAGTCACAATCGAAAAAATAAGTACGATCCGTGTTTTTGAATTGATGGTGGGATCATTTGCCCTGTTAGCTGGGATCGTTGCTTATCTTCTAAATAAGAGACAGTTTTAATAAAAATCAGACCGGTTTAGACGGTCCTTTTTCCAATGGATCATACGGGTGCTATAATTAGAACAATATTTCGGAAAAAAACCTGTGACTAGAAACACCAAAAGCCGAAGCAATCCCAAAAAACCTCCTCTGATTTCTTTCAATTTTCCAGGTGGAAAAGGTCGTAAAAATACCTCTGCTCAGAAATTAGTCCGCCAGGTCAAACGAATTTCACCTGAGCGCAAATTGGACATTTTGGGTATTGGCCTGACACTTTTTGGATTACTTTCACTGGTCAGTCTTTTTACCGGTGGAGAGGGCGGACTATTTGGGGGAATTTCAAAAATATTACAGCAGATTGCAGGTTTTTGCGCCTTTTTATTGCCAATTGTTTTCGTCGTTCTTGGAATCTGGTTGGTATTTCGCAATGAGAATCGTTTACCCGTGATCTCCAGCGAAAGATTGCTTGGAATCGTATTATTGACTTTTAATATTTTTACCTGGATGCACTGGATTTCCGGTGGAGGGTGGGCTCTGGTCCAATCTGGCACCGGCGGCGGGGTTCTGGGGGCAGTCTTTGAACGAATTCTGACACTCACTCTTGGAGATCTGGGAGGATTTGTAGTGCTATTAGCCTGGTCGCTGATTGCGCTTGCCCTGGCTTTTGATATTTCCATTCCGGATATTTTTCGCAATCTTTCCCATTCAGCCAGTAAAACTAAAAATCTGGTGACGGAAGGGGTGAATAAAATAACTCCCCCCAAGCTCGTTAAGGATAAGGAAAAGTTGGGCAATAGTTCTTCATCTCTTGAAGATGCTGGATTCATCCCGCTCAATGAACTTAAGAATTCACGACTCTCTCTGAAATCATTAAGCCGAAAACTCGACAAACGAGGCAGTCAAAACCTTAATAAAACTTTCACCCAAACCAAGCCAGAGAGTTTTCCTCAACCTGGTCTCCAAATTCATCGACGTTCTTCGAACTCATTGATTCGTCCGCCGCTCATTACCGAGATGCTGGATCAACCTAATAAAATAAATTTTCAAGCAGACCTGGATAAACATCGGGCAAAAATCATTGAAGAGACTTTAGCTTCAATGGGTGCGCCCTCCACAGTTGTTGAAATTCATCATGGTCCCACCTTTACCCAGTTCTGTCTGGAACCGGGTTTACTGGATCGCCGGATCGGACCAAAAAGGGTGGGGGTGAATAAAATCAGCAGCCATGCTGGTGATTTAGCCCTTGCACTTTCGGTGCGCAGCGTCAGGATGGAAACACCCGTGCCGGGTAAATCTTATATCGGCATTGAAGTGCCTAATAATGATTTTGAACTTGTATCCTTGAGAGAAGGAATGGAAAGTGAAACTTTCCATAACAAACATGGTGAGCTGAAGTTTGTCCTTGGGAAGGACGTTTCTGGAAAATCGTATACCGCATCCCTGGCGGAAATGCCTCATTTAATGATCGCCGGTTCGACAGGTTCGGGTAAGTCTGTGTGCTTAAATTCCATCCTAACCTGTTTTTTAATGCAGTACTCACCGGATGAATTTAAACTGCTCTTGATTGATCCAAAAAGAGTGGAATTGACCAACTATAACGGCATTCCCCACTTGATGAATCCAGTAATTGTTGATGCTGAAAAAGTACCTGGATATTTAAAATGGCTGGTCAGGGAAATGGACAGACGCCTTGAGGAATTTAAAGGTTTGAAAGTCAGGGACATCTCCGAATATAATACCACGCAAAAAGTGAAGATACCTTTTATTGTCCTGGCTATCGATGAATTGGCAACATTGATGATGCTTTCACCTATTGAAACTGAAACTTCTTTGAACCGCCTGGCTGAAATGGCCCGCGCAACCGGAATTCATATCATTATTGCCACCCAGCGCCCTTCCGTGGATGTAATTACCGGAAAAATTAAAGCCAATTTTCCCACACGGATCGCATTTGCCGTGGTTTCTGGTACAGACAGCCGCGTGGGAATCGATAAAAGCGGGGCAGACCGCCTGGTGGGTAAAGGGGATATGCTCTTCCATTCGCCGGAAATGGGAGTGCCTAAACGGCTTCAGGGGGTATTTGTTGCAGATCATGAGATTGAACGAGTAATTGCCTATTGGAAAAAAATTGGTGAGGAACAGAAAAAACAGGACCAGGTATTGGGAAAAGAACCCGGGGTTGAATATAAGGCATTTTCTGATCAACCTCATATTCCATTGAAAGAACTTGAAATGGATGGTGAGGATGAGATGCTCCAAAAAGCGATAGAAGTCGTCCGCAAGGAAGAACGTGCATCCATTTCCCTTCTTCAGCGTAAATTATCCATTGGATATATGCGGGCGGCGCGGATGGTGGAGAAATTGGAACAAATGGACATTATTGGCAAACCGGACCCGGGCTCCGGGGTAAGGCCGGTGCTGGATTTTGGAGAGAACGATATTAAAGATTAAATAAAAAGAGACTGGTTTAACCAGTCTCTTTTACTATTAAACCTGTGGCCTTAGAGGCCGGCAGCAGCTTTCAAAGCGGCAGCACGGTCAGTTTTTTCCCAGGTTAGATCCAGGTCATCGCGTCCAAAATGGCCATAGGCAGCCACCTGTCGGAAAATTGGTCGGCGCAGGTTTAGATCGCGGATGATTGCTCCCGGGCGAAGGTCGAAATATTCGTTGATCAATTGGGCAATTTTCGCATCCGGAATTTTGCCGGTGTTAAAGGTTTCCACGTTGATGCTTACTGGACGGGCAACACCGATCGCATAAGCCACTTCAATTTCTACGCGGTCAGCCAGGCCGGCAGCTACAATGTTCTTGGCCACCCATCGGCAGGCATATGCAGCTGAGCGGTCCACTTTCGTGGGATCCTTGCCGCTGAAACAGCCGCCTCCGTGCCGACCCATGCCGCCGTAGGTATCCACGATGATCTTTCGGCCGGTTACCCCGGAATCACCCATTGGTCCGCCAATGACAAAGCGACCGGTGGGATTGACGAGATATCTGGTCTTTTCATCCAGCATATGCGCCGGGATCACCGGGCGGATCACATCTTCGATCACTTCTTCGTGAATTTGCGCTTGCGTCATCTCCGGGCTGTGCTGTGTACTGATCACAACAGTATCCACCCGCACTGGTTTTCCCTTGTGATATTCAATGGTTACCTGGCTTTTTCCGTCTGGGCGCAGCCATTTATGCGAACCATCTTTGCGTACTACACTGAGTCGGCGGGTAAGATTATGCGCCAGGTAAATAGGCATGGGCATCAAAGCCTTGGTTTCATTACAGGCGTAACCAAACATCATTCCCTGGTCGCCAGCTCCGATCGCTTCCACTTCGGCATCGGTCATCTCACCGCTCTTGGCTTCAGCGGCTTTATCCACCCCCAGGGCAATATCCCCGGACTGCTTGGACATGGCAGTGATGACTGCGCAGGTGTTGCCATCAAACCCTTTGTCGGTATGGTCATATCCGATCTCATTCACCACTTTGCGCACCAGTTGGTCATAATTGATGACCGCATTGGTGGTGATCTCACCCAGCAGCATCACAAAGCCAGTTTTGGTGGCAGATTCACAGGCTACCCGTGAGCGCGGATCTTGTTCGATACAGGCATCCACTACCGCATCACTAACCTGGTCGCACAATTTATCCGGGTGACCCTCAGTGACTGACTCGGATGTGAATAGATATTTCGGCGATTCCATAAAAGTATCCATTTTAACTAACCTCCAAAAAAATAAAATTGCCCCTCAGGAATTGAGGGGCAATCGCATTTAATAAATATGCGGTTCCTCTCATCTTCCAGAATCTTTCTCTGCCGGAGTTGGCACCCTGATAACCACATTTTATTGTGTTTATCGGGTTGTCGAGGTTTCAAAGGGCCGGTCCCTCCACCTCTCTGGATAAGAGTCCCGTTAGGGCTTTTCAGTTTGAACTTGTTGTTTTATATCATAACTATTTAATTATGTCAAATTCTGGGATTTCCACGACCTTATAATATAAATAAAGGGCAAATCTTGGAATCCCTAAGGTATTTCTTCGCGTTTGATTTGAAAGCTGTCAAAATCATGGACAAGGTGGGTATTGGTAAAAACCTTCAAAGCTTCCTTTTCAACATCCTTGTCACGGTATCGGCGGGAGACATGGGTAATATAGAGTTGTTTAATATTGGCCTTTACTGCCAATTCGGCTGCTTCTCCCACGGTGAGATGCGAAAACTGCCGCGCCATTTCCTTTTCTTCCTCAAGGTACGTGCCTTCAATCACCAGCCCATCCGAGTCTTGGCAATAAGGGATCAGGCTGTTGATCTCGCCTGCATCACCGACCATCACCAGGCGCGTGCCGGGTTGGTGCTCACCCAAAACCATATCGGGTGATATCGTGCGTCCATCCGGTAAAGTCACGCTTTGTCCGTTCACCAGGTCGCGCCGCCAGGGTCCTTGAGGGATCGAGAGCGCTTCCGCTTTTTCCGAGAGAAATGGGCGCTTGCCTTTTTCCTCGAAAATGAAACCAAAACAATCTGGTCCGCGGTGGTTGACCGGGAACGCGGAAATGGAAAAATCATCTTCCTCCAAAACCAGACCAGTTTGTAAAGGGATCATTTTGATGGGAAATTGAGATTGAGCGCCACGGATGACCACCCGGTAGAGTAGGTCGCTGATCCGATCAAGGGCGGATTGCCCTGCATAAATTTCCAATTCACTGATCGCTTCCCACCGCAGATAAGTGGAAACCAGCCCGCCAATTCCAAGGATATGGTCCAGGTGGCTGTGAGTGATCAAGAGGCGATTGAGTCTTTTAAACCCAATCCCGGATTGAAGAATCTGGCGCTGAGTGCCTTCGCCACAGTCAACCAGGAAGCGATGCTCATTGTGTTTGACCACCTGGGATGGCAGACCGCGATGAATGGAAGGAGCTGATGCGGAAGTGCCGAGAAAGAGTATTTCGAACAAAAGAGTTCCTTAATAAAGAATTTACTAATTTTACCTTATCCGTTCGAGGGGTCGGGCTGCTGATTAAGAGTCAGTTACGAGAATAAAGACAGCATCCATAGTACCCATACAATATCACTTGTAATGGATTCGATTTGCACAAGATCAGTAATGGGTTGACTAAGGGATACCTGCTCTTAAACAGGCAAACCCTTGACCCCCTGAATCCCTTTAAGGGCGGCAATTTCACCAGCATGACTGTGTGATTGCGAAGCGGATAAGATCAGCATTTCAGCCACAGTGCGTTCTCCCCCTGCAAATTTCACCTTGCGGTCAAGTTCTTTGGTTGTCAGGGTGGCCAGATAGATATCTGTCGCAGCCCAAACTGCCAACTTGTAATCCAATAGCGGCTGGATAGGAATTAGTCTATTTTTAAATTCGCTCCAGTCTTCCCCAATGCTCGGCGGCTTTTGGACGCCTGTTTTTTCACTCCACGCCCCGCTCTCCCACACGCTTGGTTTGTCTTGGATGATTTTTTGAATGAAATTATCTTCCACGTTCATTAAGTGAATGAAGGTGGCACTGATGGTATTTGCCGTGCCGGGAGGCGCCCAGTTGAATAACTTCG
Source organism: uncultured Anaerolineaceae bacterium (assembly GCA_964571135.1). Classification (GTDB taxonomy): domain Bacteria; phylum Chloroflexota; class Anaerolineae; order Anaerolineales; family Anaerolineaceae; genus CAZMZW01. Next base: position 589,019 of record CAZMZW010000001.1, read on the forward strand.
GTGACATATCTTTCATAGTCCTGTCGACTGCGCGGCGGACTCCAGCCATTTCGCGCTGGATGTATTCAATGATATTCATAATGTTCTCCTTTTTAGGGTTCCAATTAATATTTTATTTTCAACAAAATGATACCCCTATTCATCAAAAAAAGATTTTCTTTTTGAAAAGATGCATCTGAGGGGTGATTAACATGGATTAAATCTTGAACCGACAATAAGGAGATTTCTGCTTGAACAGTATTTATCCAATATACATCCTCTGAAAAGTGTTTAAATAATGAATATTATTTAATTTATCATGTAAAATAAATAGTAGGGAACAATCAGAACGGAAAAAATGGATATAAAAATTATCGAGATCCAAAAACCTGAAGCGGTCAATTTTATTTTAGGTCAAACTCATTTCATTAAAACTGTCGAAGACTTGCATGAAGCCCTGGTGACTGCCGTGCCGGGCATCAAATTTGGTCTGGCATTTTGCGAGGCATCCGGGAAATGCCTGGTGCGCTGGTCTGGAACAGATGAGGCCATGCTGGAACTGGCCAGGCAGAATGCGCTGGCAATCAGTGCCGGGCACAGTTTTATCATCTTCCTGGGTGAAGGTTTTTACCCTGTCAATATACTTAACACTGTCAAAGCATGCCCGGAAGTATGCCATATCTTTTGTGCGACGGCTAATCCTACAAACGTGATCGTTGTGGACGCAGGCAAAGGAAGGGCGATACTGGGTGTGGTGGATGGAGAAAAATCCCGCGGACTTGAAGGGGAGGAGGATATTGCCTGGCGCCAGGACTTGTTGCGCAAATTTGGTTATAAAAAATAGGAATACAATTAATATTGAGGAGAGTTTTAAAAATCATGAATAAAAAATTTATCATTATCATTTCGCTTTTATTGGTCGGACTGATGGCAGGTTGTGATCAGATCCCCCAGGTGAAACAGCTTAAGGAAGCCTACTTGCAAACCCGTGTAGCGCAGCTTGTCACCCAGATGGTTACTAAAGAGGTCGTCAGGGAAGCCACCAAAGAAACCACGCAAGCGCCCAAGGACTTGCCTACAGCGACGTTAACCGAAACGCTGCCTTCTTTCCCCAAGGAAGCAACTGAAACCCCCATACCTCCTACTTTGACCACAGCTCCAACGTTTACGCCAATTTCGACCGCTATTCCAGCAACAGAAACTCCGACAGTCGCGCCAACGATAGCGCCGACTTTTACCCCTTTACCAACACAAAAATCCACCGATCCGGCAATTTACCTGGGTAAATCGATCTGGAATGATTCCTTCGATGAGAATAAAGGTTGGGCGGTGGATACGGATGCTTTTTCCAGCGCCTCCATTGCGAATGGTGTGATGACGCTTATTGCCAGGACTACCCTGGATGCCTGGCGCCTGGCTCCCACCAGCAGCCTGGGCAATAATTACGTCGAGGCAATTTTCACTACCGGGGTTTGCCAGGCCAATGACCACTATGGTTTGATGTTCCGCGTGCCAGTGTTGGAAGTGGCTGACCAGGGATACCAGTTCGGCATTACCTGTGATGGGAGATATCTGTTGCGTAAATACGATGGAAAGGTTGGAGAGAATGGTTCGATGGTCTCTCTCATCCCCTGGACGATCAGCCCGGAGATCCGCGCCGGTTCCAACCAGACCAACCGCATTGGAATGATGACCATCAATGACCGCTTGATCATGTTCATCAATGGCGTCCTTGTGGGTGAGTTTAAAGATAGTTCCTTCCCTCAAGGATATATTGGCTTCTTCCTGGGATCCAAGACCACCAAGAATTTCTCTATTAAGGTGGATAATCTGGCATATTGGTCAAATCCGACCGCACCTTGATGGAATTAGAAATAAGATCTTTAAACAGCGCGCTAACAATAGTGCGCTGTTTGGATTAAAATTGGTTTAGAGGATTTCAGGTTGTGAATAATAAAATATTTTTTGGTGATAATCTTCCGATATTAAAAGAATTACCAGATAGATCAATTAACCTGATTTATATTGATCCTCCTTTCAATACTGGCAAGCAGCAAACCCGTAAGCAGATCAAAACCATCCGTTCAGAAAAGGGCGACCGCACCGGATTTCAGGGAAATCGCTATGACACCATCAGCATAGGCAAACAGGGTTACCTGGATAGTTTCGATGATTATCTGGCGTTTCTTGAGCCGCGGTTGCGGGAAGCCCACAGAATCTTAAAATCCAATGGAAGTCTCTTCTTTCATATCGATTACCGGGAGGTGCATTACTGTAAGGTCCTCCTCGACCAGATATTTGGGCGGGAATGTTTTCTAAATGAAATTATCTGGGCATACGATTATGGCGCCCGCACCCGTAAGAAATGGCCGCCCAAGCACGATAACATCCTCTGGTACGCCAAAGATCCAGCTAATTACATCTTCAATTATGAAGCGATTGAACGTATCCCTTACATGGCACCCGGTCTGGTGGGAGAGGAGAAAGCCAAACGAGGAAAACTGCCAACCGACACGTGGTGGCACACCATTGTTGGCACAAATTCAAAAGAAAAAACCGGTTACCCCACCCAAAAACCACTCGGGGTCATTCGCCGCATCATTCAAGCATCCTCTAACCCTGGTGAAACCGTGCTGGATTTTTTCGCCGGCAGCGGCACCATTGGCGCAGCCTGTTTGGAAATGGGACGAAATTTCATCTTGATTGATAACAATATTCAATCCCTGCAAACGATGGCGAAAAGATTTGAAAATCAAAACAAGATTGAGTGGATCGATTTCAGCCCAATAAAACCAACATCAGATAAATAAAGGCATTTGCGCAATTATGTGTCGGTTTTGCTGACATTCCCTGTCAAAATTCGGATTATCCGTACAATTTCTTGTGGACCGGGCTTAAGGCGCTCACTTGTTCGGCTGCATGATAACTGGAGCGTACCAGCGGCTGGCTTTCCACCCATCGGAAGCCAATTTTCATCCCAAAATCCTTTAGTTCCTTAAATTCCTCAAGTGTGTAATAGCGTTCAATGGGCAGGTGGTGCCGGCTGGGCTGCAGGTACTGGCCAATGGTGAGGATATCCACATTCCATCCGCGCAATAATTGCATTGTTTCTTTGATCTCTTCAATTGTCTCTCCCAATCCAACCATCAACCCGGATTTGGTTAATACTTCGCTATCCATTTTCTTGGCGTTGGTCAGCACGGCCTGAGTCCATTCCAGGTGATCCTGCGGCTGCACCTTGCTGAAAAGGCGCGGGATGGTTTCTATGTTGTGGTTGAGTATCTCCGGCCGCTCGTCCATCACCAACTTGAGCGCTTCCAATTCACCCTTGAAATCCGGGATGAGCACCTCAATGGAACAGCCAGGTACCAGTTCACGGATGCGGCGAATGACAGCTGCAAATATCCTGGCGCCTCCCAGGTTGTCATCATCGCGGTCCACACTGGTGATAACGGCATGCTTGAGCTGCATGGCTTGCACTGCCTTTGCCACGCGTTCGGGTTCGTCGTAATCCAGGGGGAATGGTTTCCCGCGTTTCACGTCACAGAAGCCGCACCGTCGTGTGCAAATATCCCCCAGTATTAAAAAGGTGGCCGTTCCGCTACCCCAGCATTCGCCCATATTGGGGCAGTTGGCTTCTTCGCAAACGGTGTGCAGTTCTTTGCGGTGCATCAGATCCCGTAAATGAGCAGTGGTTTCTCCACTGGGTGCTTTAACTTTAATCCAATCCGGGCGCCGCTTGGGAGTGGTATCGATTGCTGCGGGGTCAATCCGCTCGCGGGTGGGTGATTTTGTCATTGGGTATATAATGAATTATTATAATTTGAATTATGCAAAAAATGATCGGGGTTGAAAATCGGCTGCCAAATAATGATTTGAATTCATTATCTCTATGTGCCTGGTGTGGTTGCCCGGAAATAATTGGCAATTACCCGGTGGTGATAGATAAAAGCCGTGTGATTGGTTTGAATTTTGGATTTCTCAAGAATGAAGATCATATCTATAATTTTTATTTTCCCATTTGCCGGCAATGCAAGCAAGAAATTAAAACCCGCCGCATCCTGGATAACCAGGCTATTCAATTGATCGTGGTGATTGGGATCCTTTCTGCAGTAGTGCTTTCCATAACCCATAATAATATTGGCTTATCCATCTTTGCCAGTTTTAGCGGATCGGCAATCGGTTTTGGTTTCTATCTGCTTATTAAAAACAGCATTCTGTCTATGATGAAATATGCCAGTGAAAAAAGTTGGGGCAGTTTTGATGGAGTGAATTTTTCTTTCCGCAATAAGGAATTCAGTACATTATTTAATAAATTAAACCGGAAAAAATCATCTTTTGACAAATGATTCCTCTCTGGTCATGAAATTTATGGATAAGTGAAATTTTGCTATATATTGTTTCAACCCCCATCGGCAATCTTAGTGATATTACCCTGCGTGCTCTGGAAACCCTCAAGGCAGTTGATTTGATAATCTCGGAGGACACTCGAAAAACCGGAGTGCTCCTTAAGCATTTTGACATTCACAAACCCCAGCTTTCTTTTCATATATATAACGAACAAAAAGAAGTTCCCAAGATCATTAGACAATTGGAAGAGGGGTTGGATATTGCCCTGGTGAGTAATGCCGGCACTCCTGTTATTTCTGATCCTGGATACTCCATAGTGCGTGCAGCCATTGAGCATCAGATCCCGCTCACCTGCATCCCTGGTCCAACAGCGGTCACAACAGCCCTGGTCCTTTCCGGTCTGCCCGCGCATGCGTTCATATTTCGCGGTTTCCCGCCGCGCAAATCCTCTGCACGCCGGCGTTTCATGGAAGTGGATAAGGAATCTACCCATACCTTGATCTTTTATGAAAGCCCTTACCGGTTGATTGCTTTTTTGGAAGATGCTCTGGCTGTGTTTGGCGACCGTCCAGCGGCGATCGCCAATGACATGACTAAGAAATTTGAGACCGTTTACCGGGGTACTCTGGCTGAATTAAGCAAGAAAATGGGATCAGAAAAAATTCTGGGGGAATACTGCGTAATGATCGGCGGCAGGGAAGATTAATTAGATCAACGTATAGCGTGTGTTGGTATCGTAGTAATCTTCATTCTCTGCTTTTTTCAGGAATCCGACAACTTTATAGGTGATGGGCGTAAACAGGACTTCCACACCCACCTTGAACAGGTAATTGGTTAACACCAGGCTGGCAAATACTTCCCACTGAAATACTCCTGCCAGAGTGGCGATCAAAACAAAAATAATCGTATCCACTCCTTCTCCAACGATGGTGCTGCCTATGGTACGTATCCATAGCCATCGTCCTTTAGTGGCGACCTTCATCACTGCCATGATGATGGAATTGCTGAACTCGCCAGCCAGATAAGCCAGTAAACTTGCGATCACGATTCCCCCTGAACTCATTCCGCCCAGAATGGAATCATAGGATGTCTGCCCGGCATAGCTTTGCCAGTTGGCTTCACCCGGCATGGCACGCACTGCTGAAAATAGAAATGCACTCAGTGCCAGCATAATGAACCCGGCCCAGATCACTCTTCGCGAATGTTTGAAACCGTAAACCTCCACCAATACATCCCCGAAGATATAACTGACCGGGAAGAGAAGCGTGCCGGCATCGAAAGCCATGCGAATATTTCCTATCGAAAAACCCCAATCAACAATTTTCGCTGAGGAGGCGATATTGCTGGTGATCAATACGGTAACGAACAGCACCATTACAAGGTCAAAATAATGGTAAGCCCGTTCTTTCGTTGGTTTGTTGGCTGACTTTTTCACTTTAGGCAAGTATAATTCAACCTGGAAGGGTTCTCATAAGGTGCAGTATGCATAGATTCTTTATTCCCCCTGAAAACACTCAGACTGGCCAGGTGATATTTCCGGAGTTGACCGCCCGCCAGATCCGCAACGTCCTGCGCCTGAAACCGGGTGGGCAGGTACTAGTCTTGGATAACCTGGGCAGTCAGTTTTCCGTTCAATTGGAAAGGGTTGACCCTGATGGAGTTGTGGGTCGTGTTCTTGAGAAGTCTCCAGCAGGCGGTGAACCCGCCATCCGCCTGAGATTATTTTTCTCGCTTACCCAGCGCGAAAAAGTGGAATGGATTTTGCAAAAATGTACCGAGATCGGTGTTACGGCATTTTTTCCTTTTGTCAGCACCTATTCGTTATCTCGTGAAAAAGGGATGGATGCCAGCCGCGTCCGCCGTTGGGAAAAGATCATCCAGGAGGCTGCCGAGCAATGCGACCGTGCGCGAATTCCGGTTTTGCGTGAAGTGATCACCATCCAGGAAGCCATTAAGAAAGTATCTTCTAAAAGAGATTTCAATCTTACTGCCTGGGAAGGGGAAAAAGATCTGCAGCTTCGTGATTTAATGCGGACCTTGCTTCCTAAAGTGGAGCCCGGAAAAAAGGTCAATTTGTTTATCGGCCCGGAAGGTGGGTTTGCCGAAGGTGAAGTTGCGCTTATGAGAAAAGCAGGTTGTACCACCTTTTCACTTGGCAGCCGGATTTATCGGATGGAAACCGCTGCCATGGCTGCCAGCCTGCTGATTCTATATGAATTGGAAAACCCTTTGTTAGAAAAGGCGGTTGGGTAGCAAGTTCTTCAGTTGGGCAGATTGAACTTTGCCTCGCCCAAGGTTCCTTCCATGCTTGTCAATGACGATCACAATCTTTCCTTTTGGAAACTCAAGGGTGGTAAAACCGCGCAGATCTTCTCCCCGCAGCCAATTGGGGAGAAGTTCATCCGGTATGAGTATCTTTCCTGTTTGAAACTGTATTCCAAACCGTGCACAAAATTCATGGGAGGGAGAAAATTCTGGTCCATTGAAGCTGCCAAATCGCAACCCCAGGGAAACCGGATATAGGTCATTAATATCTTTCATGATCTTGTTAGGAAACAAGAATAGTTCATCTTTTTTAGAAGATACCGATAGATCCAATTGGTCGATTAATTTTTCAAGTTCAAATCCATACTCGTTTATCAATATCTTGCAGAGGGATTTCATATCCTTTTCACGTATCCGGGAAAACTCAAATGGTTTTGACCGATGGGCTCTGGGTACGTTTCGGTTGTGAATTTGTTTTTTCTTGGTCAACCGGGCAGCGAAAAATCCTGCTGTATGGCACAAATGTGGCCACAAACGGATGGAATGACTGACTTCCTCAGGATAATGGATTTGTCCGTTTGAATTTAATCCTATGGCAGGGAAAGGAAGCCTGGATTGCATATTATCAATTTCAAACACATCCGGAAATTTCTCCAATACAGCCGCCAGCACAGATTCATCTTCCTCTGGTGCCAGAGTGCAGGTGGAGTACACGATTTGTCCGTCTACCCGGGCAGACCGCAATGCGCTTTCCAACATTTTTTGCTGTCTCTGCGCCAGACGCTGTCTTTCTTTATCACTGATGGCGCGCATTGGATGGGAAGAGGTTGTGCGAAGTCCTTCCATGCTGCAGGGTGCGTCCAGCAGCACCAGATCAAATACTTCGGGGTACAATTCTCCAAAAAGTTCTCCGAGCATGCTGGTGACTGCCTGGTTGATCACCCCCCATTTCTGAAGAACGATCTGCAGGGCAGTGAGGCGCGAATGGCTGGAATCGTTGGCGATGATCAAGCCCTGATCATTGATCCGGTCTGCCAGATGGATGGTCTTGCCGCCGGGGGATGCTGCCATATCCAGCACTAAAGGATGCTGGTCCGGAACCACATCGAATAATTCCGCTGGCAGCATGGAGGCAGCTTCCTGAATGTAAAAATCACCCATGCGGTGTTCAATCGTATTACTAAGTGAGTTTTCCCCCGGATCAACCCGGAAACCGGAAGGACAATATGCTATCGGGGTTAATTTCCAATTATAAAGATTCTGCAACCTTTCCGAAATGACTGCCGGATTATTTTTGAGCAAATTAATGCGCATAGTTGGAGAGAGTGGCTGTAATAATTCTTCTTGCAGCTTTTTATAATTCTCTGCGTCAAGAAGCGGTTGATAGCGCGCCATTGCGTCTTCCAGTAAATGCCCTACAGCGCCGATGATTGGTCGTTTTTTCTTTTTACTCATTTATGGATACAGAAAACAAGTTCGTTGCCAATAATGATTTCTTGTAACGACCAGGAGAAACCCCGAATGGCATTTTCAACCAGGCGGCGCATTTGTCCGCTGAGATCATGCTGGCCGCTTAAACTGTTGATGGGCAGGGAGACCAACAGTGTATCCACATTCAAGGATTGCCAAAGGTCGCGGTTGGCGCCCTTGCGGCGCTGCTCCAACCGATGGGCTTCCTTGAAAAAAAAGGCAGCATCGGCTTTTATTGCAGGTGGATTCACCAGAATGTCTCTCACTTCTGCCAGGGGTTGCCTGCCCGCCAGAATTAAGAATTGATTAATGAATTTCACCCTGGGGGTATGAATATCATAAGCATGGTAGCTGGTTTGCAATGGGAGTTCCATCCAGGGAATAGAGATCGGATTGAGCCCGCATGCCAGGTCAAGGATACTTCCGGGTTTGCCGATAAGATTAAATAATTGTTGATAAAAATCTTTTAAATAGGGCACCCGTTCGCGGGTGGATGCGTGTTGGGTCAAGATCTGTATGCATGTTTGTTTTATCGCATCCGCATTTTTGGAAATATAGGCTGTTTCAAGCCAGGCAACGGCTTCAGAGTAGCTGGGGTCACCCAGGTAAGGTGCAATGATATTGTGCATTTTCTTGCGCACATTCTTCATCATTGTTTTTTCATCCGGATCAGAATCTGTTTCGCGCTGGATCAAATCCATCACAGTCTCTTTTGGAATATCCAACTCGCGGTATTTCCTGTTTTGCAGAATACTTTCGACAAGTTGATCCAATCGCTTGTTTTCCAAATCTGTTTCTGATTCCCTAACGATGAAGCAAAAAAGCCAGTTCGGTGGAAAAATCAAATCGTTCCATTTTCCAATTGCCGCCTTCGATCATCTGGCTGAATCGGGTGGAATAATTTTCCAGCATGCCTTTGCCTTTTCCACTCAGACTGAAAATTGGGAAGCTTACTAACAGATGATCTGCAGGGATGTTCTCCAGCCAATCATGGGTGCGTTCTTTTTCGATCTGGTCAATAAGAGGGAGAATTTTCAGTGCTAAAGCCAGCTGAAAGCGCTGCTTGGGTAGCGTATCCAGGATATCTGAACAGCTGGCTCTTCCGCGCAAGCGGACGTGCTGAAGAAATTGCTGGTCAAACTGGATCATATCTGAAAAAACATCGATCCCGTGATAAATCGGATCCTTGGCCAGGGGCATCCAGGGTAACGCCAGAGGATTGAGTCCGCAGCCAAGATCCAGCAGGGAGTGTATGGGAGTAATCTGTTCAAGGCAGCGGTTAAAAAATTCATTTACAATTGGCAGCCGTTCATTGGTGGAAGCGTGCGTCCGCATCTTTTCCTGGCAAAATTGCATGATCCCTGGCGAGTGAATGTCTTCAGACAGCGTTTTCAATTCGGTCAGCCATTGGGAAAAATCGGGTCGGTTTTCCAAAAAGGCTCCACCCACCTGGTGAAGTCTGCTGCAAGTGCTTTTAACCGCTTCTTTAAATGAGCCACGTTTGGCTATTTCTTGCTCTCCGATATGCCGGATAAAATCCATGTCAATTTTGCTGTATTTGGATTTCTTTAGAACCGCGTCTACCAGCAAATTGAGTTTATCCTTTTCAGTCATGGTCAGCTTGTCGCAGTCTTTTACATAATTGGGTCATGAAATATAAATTATGGATGGTTGCCAATCGATGATAGAGATTATCGTTTATTTTAAATAGATGATGCAAATACGCGATGCTGTAATGCTGGCAGGTGTGACAGCCACAATTTTCAGCAATCGGCCGATTGGATTTGATATGTCGCTGGTCGTGAATGTAAATATATTCCCACCAGTTTTTTCCCTCCAATCCGGAAGAACCTGTAAACCGATACAGGCGGCCGTGCCGCGCATCCCGGGTGGGCATGGCGCTGTCAAATAGATCATAACCAAGCGAAAAACTTTTAGCAATAAATGCAGGGTGACCGATTCCCAGGGCATGCAAAGGATATTTCGTAGGGACGATTTCACGCAGATAAGCCACCATGTCTTCCACTAATTCTCCGGCATTGTTCAATGGCCAGCCGCCAAAGCCATACCCATCAAAACCGATCTCCAGCAGGGCATCAACGCATTTTTTACGCAGCTTGCATGAATTGCCGCCCTGAACGATGCCAAATAATAATGGCTGTTGGTGCTTTTCCATTTTCTTTTGTTCGATGATTTTCTCATATTCTTTTTTGCAGCGTTTTGCCCAGGCAATGGTCCGCTCAACCGCTGTTTTTTGGTCGGCATCCGGTTCGTCCACATGCGTGCAGTCATCCAGGCAAAAAAGTAGGTTGGAACCATAATTAACCTGCAAACGGATGCACTTTTCCGGAGTCAGCAAAAATTTCCGTTGGCTGCCCTCCGGGAAAAAGCTGATCCCATCTGAGTTAACCTGCCCAAACCTGGAATTTTCTTTCATTAATGAGTAAGCTTGAAAACCGCCAGAATCTGTGAAAATGAGTCCTTCCCATCCGCTGAAATGATGCAGTCCATCCAAAGCAAGGACGGTGGAAGAACCCGGTTTTTGCATGATGTGAAAAGTGTTCATCATCACAGCCTGGATACCGCAGTTTTCCAGGTCCTGGGCATCAATGGAACGAACAACCCCAAAAGTGCCATCTGGGACAAAAGTGGGCAAACTGATTCTTTTACCGGCTATTACTAAGGACTTTTTCATTATTGTGAGTGATTATCCTGCATTGCCTATCATCCTGCAAGGTGGCATTATTGACGCTGGTTATGTTAAAATTAATCCATGAATGAATCAAAGAAAGAAATCGATATAAAAGATATTAGCCAATTTGGATTGAAAGCATTTTTCGGTGGCTGTGTAGGTTGTTTGGGTGCCTGGGTCACAACGGTCATACTCATTTTATTGGCGAGTCTGATCTTCGGCAGTGTTTTTTATAATTCAGTGGTTAATACCGTCAATAATCTAACTAAGGAAATCCCGGCTATCTTGCAGGGTGCCAAGGGACCTTTCTCGATGGGGCAGTCTTCCATGCCGGCGACACCGACGGGTACGCTCCCTTCTTTGGTGGTTTATGTTACCAGGGGGGAAGACCCACTGGGTAAACCATTGACCAATATTATTCAGAGCGAATCGCCCCAAACCTTCTTCTGGGTTAAAACTGAAAAAGGGGTAAGCACTCCCTTCATTCTCTGGATGACGACACCGGAGGGATCCTCCAATCAGTTCGGTTCAGTATTTACCACTAAAACGGATGGCAGTTCGCGCGGTTGTGGTCGATTTGCGACGCAGGCGCAGGTGGGTGAATATAAAGTTCAAGCCTTTATAGGCAGCACGGTAGTTGGTGAATTAAAATTCACTGTTTTGCCTAAATAATCGAAGCCTTTTTTATTTGAAAGAAAAGAACCTCAATCCAGAGGGATCGGATTTTGCTATTTCACATAGTAAAAAAGCTCGCCCGGCTGTAGTTGGCAGCGGTATTTCTGGCGGGGGTTGTATTTATGCACTGCATCTGCCAGTGAACCGGCGGCAATGGTATTCCACTCAAACAGGTCATTATGCCCGCCAATGACCACATCCCAGCCCATTTCCTTTGCAAGCCAAACCACTTCCGCTGGATGTAAATTGCCCAGTACATCCAGGGATTTACGGTATTCATCCCGTCCGTTGGCAGCCACCATGGCTACATCCGCTGAGGGTAAGGTGTGTAAATGGGTGAGGTATTCTGAAGTCACGCGCGTATCGCCGGAATGGAACAGGCGGACGCCGCCCCATTCAATTTGAAAGCTCAAAAACCGAAAACCTCTGGATGGCTCGAACTCAATTTCATCATGCGCCGCTGGAATGATGCTGGTCTTTATGCCGTTTAGATCAAGCGGCTGCCCGAAAGTTGGAATGATCCTTCTTTCCAACGGGATGTTGGCTTCATCCAGCAATTCTTTTGCCCAACCGCTGGTAATGAAAATTGCTTGCGGGCTGGCTTTTGCCAAAGGTGCCAGGGTAAAAGGGTCGGTGTGGTCAAGGTGTTCATGCGAACACAATACAAAGCTCGCATTGGTGATCTCTTCCGGTTTAAGCGGGGCGGGGAATGCACGCGTGAATTTTTCTGCCGCTGACGGGATTTTGGTAGCCACAACATCGGTGAGTACCGGATCAATATAAACGATGCGTCCATCGCTGCTTTTGATAGCTATCCCCATTTGCCCAAGTCCCCAGATCGCCATGCAGTTTGGCTGCACAGTAAGTGTGTCCATCTGGTGAATTAAATTTTTGCCAAGATAGGTTGCCATAACTTTTCCCTGATGAAAGATAATGGGATTATAGCATCATGGTTAAAAAGAAAAAAAGCCAACGAGATTACTCATTGGCTTTATGGTTCAAAAATACTTAATCACGTTATTTGCGGCGAATTAGAGCACTCAACAATACAACAACGCCTGCCACAATCAGCAGCACCGGCCAATACTGGGCAGCGTCCAATCCCAAGCCAAGCGCCCCGCCAAACATCAGGAATCCGGCAGCGCTGATCGCCAGCAGGACCAGACCGCCACTTTCAAAGTGTGGGTGACTACGATCCAAAAACCCGGAAAGGAGGATGCCTATGCCCACAAAGCCGGGGATGAGTGTCCAGGCATAAGTCCAGTTCAGCCAGTTTCCTGGTAATTCCTGAAAATAGAGGATCCCGCCAATTCCAGCCAGGATGCAGCCAGGGATGGCCAGCCCATTGCGGCCGGTTAAAAATGCGGACAGAAGAAAGATTATTCCCAACCCGATTAGAACGAAATTGCCAGAGAAAATATCAAATTGAGTGGGCAGGTACTGATTGACCAGAAGCAGTGCTCCCAGTGCAATGATCACTACACCAACGATGATCGCACCTTTATTATCCATAATTGAGATCTCCTTAACGATTGCTTTTATTTATCCTTATCTACGCTGAAATTTGATATAGGTTTCCGTTTGTTCACCATTAGGGGCTTCATCAGCGGGAAATTCACCAGGTATAAACTTCAATGGGTAACTGTAACGGATCTTGAGGATATTTAAATACCAAAAATGGAGCAGATGTATCAGAATATTATTTCAGGTAATAATTATTTCTCTAAAATACTCCTGGCAAATTTCTCTCCCATTTCTCTCCCTCGCTGCAGGTTATCAGCTGTTGGCCGGCCAATGAATTCGAAATTATCAGTCAATTCCCATTTCATCAATTCCAGTTTTTCGGTCAGATGGCGTAATGCACCCCCGCCCCAGCCGTAGCTGCCAAAATAAATGGCTTTTTTATCGCTCAAATGTTTGAAGGCTGCCATGTCCAGCGCATGGTTCATCGCCGGATAAAGTCGTCCTTCATAGGTCGGTGCGCCAATGGCCACCCCCTTCAGCGAGATCAGGGAAGGCAGCATATAGCTGACATTCGTTGTGGAAACATTAAATTTATTAACCTTGATCCCTGTTTTTTTTATTCCTTCTTCTACTGCCAGCGCCATTTTTTCGGTGAAGTGATACACCGATCCATAGATAAAGGTGATGCCTGGTTCAGCGGCTTCCCGGTACATGGACCATTTCTGGTAAAGCTGGATGATGCGTTGGGGATCTTTGCGCCAGATCAATCCGTGTGATGGAGCTACCATATCAATGGGGAGATTGCTTAGTTTTGCAATTGCCATTAATACCGGTTTGCTGAAAGAGACGACGATATTGGAGAAATAGCGCATGGCTTCCTGTTCATACCAGTCCAGGTTCTTACAGTCATTATCAAAAATGCCATCCCCTAATTTTCCAAACCCGCCAAAACCATCACAGGAGAACAACACTTTCTGGCTGGTCTCAAAAGTCATCATCGTTTCCGGCCAGTGCACATTGGGCGTGGAATAGAACTGAAGCGTGTGGCTGCCCAGGTTGATCGTATCCCCTTCATTCACAACCTGTATGTTTTCCGTAATGCCATAAAATCCAGCCAGCATGGCTTTGGTCTTTTCTGTGCCCACCAGCGTGACCTGCGGGTTCAGGCGTCGCATTTCTTCCATGGCGCCGGTGTGGTCTGGTTCCATGTGATTGATGATTACATAATCGATGCTGGCCGGATCAACTATCGTCTTCAATTTGTCGAAATAATCAGCTGTGGTCACGTCTTTGCTGAGTTCGATCACGGCGGTTTTTTCATCTTTGATCAGATAACTGTTATAAGATACACCTTCATTCTTAATTGGCCATAAGCCGTCAAACAATTCGGTTTTTTCATCATTGACGCCAACGTAAAAAATGCCTGGTTTTATTTCGATAGGGTGCATGATTCCTCCAAAATTGAATGTTCAATAGTATTATAAGTACTATCCTATTAAAGGAGTGTAAGCAAATGATTAATTTGGAGAAGATTCCCTTTGGGGGCTGGCCGAATTGTTACCGTTATTCAAATAACAACATCGAGCTGATTTTCACCACGGATGTTGGTCCGCGCATCGTTCATTATGGATGGAAAGGCGCGGAGAACCAGTTTGTCCTCTTCCCTGAAACCTCAGGTAAAACTGGGGGAGATCAATGGCAGCTGTATGGCGGACACCGCCTGTGGAATGCCCCTGAGCAATTCCCAGATAGTTATTATCCGGATAATGGTCCCATTGAAATAATGGATGAAAAAAAATTCATCCGTCTGGTACAACCTGTAGAAAGTACCACTCTGATCCAGAAAGAAATGGATATCTACCTCTTGGAGGAAAGTGATCAGGTAAAAATAATTCACCGGCTGCGTAATTGTGGCAAAGCAGAAAAGGAATTATCTCCTTGGTCGATCACTGCTTTTGCCCCAGGTGGAATTGGCATTATCCCATTCACATTAAATAAAGAGAATCCTGCTCCTAAACCCAGCCTTGTTTTTAGCGCCTGGGATTATACCGATATGGCTGATGACCGCATCCAATGGATGGGTAACTGCCTGCTTGTGCGCCAGGACACAAACAAAACCCGCTGGTTGAAGGTTGGTTTGAATTCAACGCAGGGAGTGATGGCTTATTTGCGCGGGTCAGACTTGTTCAGTAAGAGAATTGCCACTTTCCCAGGACAGAAATATGCTGATAATGGCAGTATGGAAGAATGTTGGACCAATGACCGCTATTTGGAATTGGAGGCTCTGGCGCCGATGCAATTGGTGCAACCTGGGCAGGTGGTGGAACACACTGAAGAATGGTCGTTGCAAAAACTGGCCCAGCTACCCAACAATAATCAAGAAATTGTCGATCAGGTTCTCCCCTTGCTTGCCGTTTGATTGCGCCTTGTATTTTATATTAGACGTGTCCCAGCAGGAGGCCGATCAGGATTGAAAGTACCCCTGCGATAATGGTTTTAAGACCGCTTAATATCAGGTTTTCACGTGAGATATTCCCCAGGAAAACTCCCAGGCCAAATAGCGCCAGCAGCGCACCTCCCAGGGAAGCCAGGTAAACCGATTGAATCGAAGGGAAAACCTCGGCAATGAAGAAGGGGATTAATACCAATAAGGCGGCTAGAAATGGGGAAAGTCCGTCGATGATGGCGATCACCACAACCGCATAACGGGATGCCCGTCCCAGCTTACTGTTGCTCAGGTCTGTTAACGTTTGACTGCCCAATTCTTCCAGGTCGCGTTTGCGTTCTGCTGACTCAGTGAGGTAGGAGCCCCATAGACCTGAAATACCCATGGCAACGCAGGTGGAAAGACCTGTAGTGAGCACGATATGTGGGGAAGTAACTTTTGCGCCCATATTACCCATCAATACACCCATGATGGTCAATATGCCATCAAAGGCGTTCATCGCAAAATAGCGCCGGCCGATCTCGCCGATATCCGCAATATCGTTATATTCTTTGGCCGTTTTTAGCATGCGGCGAAATGGATGATGGGGGATGAAAATGGGCATCTAAACAGGATCAGTCTTGCAGTGTGGCGGCATCATCAATAATGGTTCTGCCAGCCACCACTTCATCAATGGAGTGGATTGACGCCCCTTGATCATCCAGGTATTTAAACACCACTTTATGTTTGATATCTTCCCCTTCAATGGTGATCTTGGCGTTTTCCACCTTATGATCAATTTCCACAATGCTGATATTAACCGCTCCGACGCCTTCCAATTCACTTAATTGCCGGGCCATATCCACAATGCTCAATTCGAGCGGTTTCAGGGTGTCCAGCACCAGTCTGCGTATTTTACCTGCCATTCAATTTACTCCACAGTAAGATAAAAAATGATATTGAATTTATATCACAAATTAAGAAACGTTTGGTCTGTTTAAGAGATGGCTGGGTGGATTGCTTGATCTAACCGAATTTCTTGCTGGCAATGGCGATAATGGATGTGCCTCTTGCGATCGGTTTGCGCTGTCTGATTTGCTTGAGTTCCATTTTCAAAACCTGAAATGCGATTTCATTTATTACGGGCATAACGGCTAATTCCTGTTTGAAACGCTTTTGGGACCTTTTCTTCTCTTTTGTTGGTTCCAAAAGAATCGGCGCCTTTCGTCTTAATTTTGCCAGCGGATAGAGGACCTGCATGCATTCGCTCAAGTAATCGATGGTAAAACCGCTTCTGATCAGCTTTTCGGTCAGTTCGGATGTCGTATATCGGCGTTGGTGGTAGGAGACCATATCAAAGGAGCTCCACAGATCTCCGTGTGCCGGTACTGTCAGCAGCAGCTTTCCACCAGGTTTCAGCATCTCCTGGATCTTATGGAGAATGGACTCATCGTTTTCCAGATGCTCAAGTACATCGAAAATCCCGACCAGGTTAAATTGCTCCCTGGAAAAAGGCATGCATTCTGCCCGCGCCTGGATCAATCCGGCTTTTGTGCGCTCTTGGGCGAAAGCCAAACCTTCCCAGAAAAGGTCAAGTCCAAGAACACTTCCATTGAGGCAGGTATTTTCCAGGGTTTTTAGGAGGTTGCCTGTACCGCAGCCTATTTCCATCACAAGGTAGCCCTGTTGGAAATCA
Source organism: uncultured Anaerolineaceae bacterium (assembly GCA_964571135.1). Classification (GTDB taxonomy): domain Bacteria; phylum Chloroflexota; class Anaerolineae; order Anaerolineales; family Anaerolineaceae; genus CAZMZW01. The sequence continues at coordinate 606,035 of CAZMZW010000001.1, forward strand.
GAGATGATCTGTTTGGTTAAAACCGAAACGATCGCCTGCCTGGTTTTAAACCAGAAATGGCGGTCTTCAATCTGATACAATTTTTCAAAGTAGGTCTGATCGTAGCTGGATGACATCAGATCTTTCCTAAAACCGGATTCCTATTAAATAGCATTATTCCCATTATAGTGGACAACTAACCGGATAATTAATTTTTAAAATACATCAGCAACTTGATTTTTGGTGGATAGTTCAATAGAATGGTAGCATTCAAGTTGGTTTGGAGGAGCAATGGAATTTCCTGAAGTTATGTTTCATCTTAAGATAAAAAAAGGGGACGTCGGCAGATATGTGCTGCTTCCTGGTGATCCAGGTCGTTGCGAAATGATCGCCAATCATTTCGATAATCCCAAATTGATCGCTTACAACCGCGAATATAAGACCTATACCGGCACCCTTTTGGGCGAAAAAGTATCGGTGACTTCTCACGGAATTGGCGCGCCTTCGACCGCCATAGCCCTTGAGGAATTGATCCAGGTGGGTGCGGATACTTTCATCCGGGTTGGAACCTCGGGAGGTATGCAGCCGGAGGAAAGGGCGGGTGACCTGGCCATCGTTACCGCTGCCATCCGTGATGAAGGCACTACATTGCAATACATGCCCATTGAGTTTCCCGCCGTGGCGGATGTTGAAGTGGTCATGGCGCTAAAAGAAGCTGCCACACGATTGCATCAGCGCTATTTCCTCGGTATCACTCAATCCAAGGATTCATTCTATGGGCAGCATCAGCCGGAACGCATGCCGGTGGCATCCCAACTTCAGGAGCGCTGGAAGGCGTGGACAATGGGGGGCGCCATTTGCTCTGAGATGGAAGCAGCCGTCTTTTTTATTCTGGGCAGCATTTACCGCAAACGGACCGGTGGGGTAATGCAAATTATTGCCAATCAGACAGCGGAAGATCCGGAGGTCAGGAAGGTCATCAAGGAAAACCTGGATGGTTTGATCACCACCGCCATTGAAGCTGTCAAGATTTTAATCCAACAAGATAAAAAGAAATAGCTGATTTTGTTTCCTGGGGCTGCCCAATTTCCTTCGCGAGGTGGTTTTTGCCGAAGCGATCTCAAGGATCTCATTGTTACACCAAAGTAGAAATGTCCCCTAAAAAGGGATTTTTCTCGCTCTAGGCGGCGTCCTCGCCGCCGTGTTTCAATATCAACATGGTGGTATGCGCCACCGTGTCTTAATTTCTCTCAACAATATTAATGATATAATTCATAAATATTAATAATATAGGTGATTTATGCTGTCTGCTTTGCTTCTCTCCTTGCGTGAAGGGCTGGAAGCCGCCCTCATTATTGGCATTGTCCTGGCTGCTCTCAAAAAGATCAACCGCACTGACCTTCGGTTATGGGCATGGGGTGGTGTTCTGGTTGCGGTATTGCTCAGCGTGGCGGTGTCCTTCCTCCTTGACCGGCTCGGCCTTTCCTTTCAGGGTAGAGCCGAACAGATCTTCGAGGGTCTGGCAATGCTCTCCGCAGCAACTCTGCTCACCTGGATGATCCTGTGGATGCAGAGGCACAGCGCCAATCTAAAAACCGAACTGGAAACTCAAACTGCACAGGCAGCCAGCGGTAAAGACAAAGTGGCTATTTTCTCGCTTATCTTTTTTGCCGTTTTCCGCGAAGGATTGGAGCTTTCCCTCTTCCTTCTCGCCGCTCGTCTCGCCTCCAGTGGTACTGACACGACATTGGGTGCATTGCTCGGATTAGCTTCGGCAGCTGTGCTTGGGTGGATCATCTTTTCCCTTTCAAGCCGCCTCAGCCTGCAGCGCTTTTTCCAGGTGACAAATATTCTCCTCATCTTCTTCGCTGCCGGACTGGTTGGTCTGGCGGTGCATGAGCTCAATGAAGCCGGCTGGATCCCTGAACTCATTGACCATGTCTGGGATCTTGCTCCCATCCTCAGCGAGGAATCAATTTCTGGCGGGATCCTTAAGGCACTCTTTGGCTACCAATCCAGCCCCTCCCTGGCGGCGGTTCTTGGCTATCTTCTTTACCTCTTTACTCTGGGAACCAGAATTCTTGTTCCGCAAAAATCAACGAAATAATAAAACCATTATTCCTTATTCGTTTCTAAGGGAACGAATATTTTTCCAAAGTGTCGGGATTTGTCGGGTTTAGAAAATTGCTATATTCGTTTCGCTTAAAGTGTCCGGTTCTGTCCGCTTTAGTCCACTAAACGAATACACATTTCTAAATTATTGAATTTTTTGGGGAAAGTGGGTGCGAGATGGATCTCGAAGCTCTCCGCAAGGGCGAAGAGCGTAGATCCCCGAAGCACAATGACATCCAGTCATTGAGCGGATCGCGAAGCATCCCCGTAAGGGGAGGGGAGACAAGCTTTGTTCATAGTGAAGTAACGGTAAAGGTTGCGCAGCATCTCGTAGGGACACGAATGTGAACATCTTTTTATTCTATATTGGGAAAAAGTGGGCGCGAGAGGGCTCGAACCTCCGAACCTCACGGATGTGAACCGTGCGCTCTAACCAACTGAGCTACGCGCCCAAATTCAAACCGATTATACCAAAAAAACACAATGACCTTTGTGAGACTGCCACGCCCCTTTGGGGCTCGCAGAGTCTAATAAGCGTGGTAGTTCATTATCCAAAACGTCCTTCAATATAATCCTGCGTACGCTTATCCCTGGGATTCACAAAGATGCCTTTGCCAACCCCATACTCGATCAGTTCCCCCTGTAAAAAGAAAGCGGCGGTATCCGCCATGCGGGCTGCCTGGGAAACGTTGTTGGGCACCAGGATGAATGTGTATTTCTCCTTGGCAGTTTGCATGAATTGCTCGATCTTGGCGGTGGAAATGGGGTCAAGCGCTGAAGTGGGTTCGTCCAGCATGATGATCTCAGGTTCCAATGCCAGAACCCGTGCCAGGCACAACCGCTGCTGCTGGCCGCCGCTCAGCGTATTGGCCGGCTCGTTCAAACGATCATACACTTCCTCCCATAAAAAAGCCTGTTTCAATCCTTTTTCCACCTGCTGATCCATTATTTTTCTATCCTTCTCCCCGGCTGCTTCCAGGCCAAAACTGACATTCTGGGTTATGGTCAAAGGCAGCGGGATCGGGCGCGAGAATACCACCCCGATCTTGCGCCTTAGTTCGGTTACGTCAACATCAGCGTCCAGCAGGTTCTTACCATGGAACAGTAATTCACCGTCCATTTGTTTGATATCATCCAGGTCGATCAGCCGATTAATGGTGCGCAGGATGGTCGATTTGCCGCCGCCTGCCGGACCAAAAAATACGTTGATGGCATTTGGTTCCACATCCAGGGTGATGCCGCGTAAACTTTCCAGTCCGTCGCTATATTGGATGCGCAGGTTGCGGATGATCAGGGCTTTTTCGTTCATTTCACCACTGCCTGTTCTTGCGGGCATTGTTGCGGATGAGGGTGGCGACCAGGTTCATTCCCAGCATATAGATAAGCAGCACCAGTACCGTGCCATACTGGATTTGAACTGGCATACCCGGAACCTGGGTGGAAATGACAAAGATATGGTATGGGAGTGCCATGGTGGCGCTTAGTATTGAAGAAGGCAGCCGTGGTAAGAAGAAAGCGGCACCGGTAAATAAGATTGGCGCTGTTTCACCGGCTGCTCGTTCCAATCCCAGGATGACCCCGGTCACGATTCCGGGCAGTGCCTGCGGCAAAATAAGCTTGCGGATGGTTTGCCATTGGGTGGCGCCCAGTGAGCGCCCGACGATCCGGAAGCGGGCCGGTACACTGCGCAGCGCTTCTTCAGTGGTGCTGATGATCACTGGAAGGGTCATGATCGAAAGGGTCAGCGAGGCTGCCAGGATGCTGGTGCCAAAGCGCAGAAAGATGACAAATAATCCCAGGCCGAATAACCCATACACAACCGAAGGCACACCCGCCAATGAGATGATGGCAATCCGGATGATGCGCGTCCAAAGGCTGTCTTTGGCGTATTCGGAAATATAGATGCCGGCTGCCACTCCCAGCGGAACAGCGAAAATCGCTGTCCCAATGGTCAGGTAAAAGGTGCCCACTATGGCAGGGAATATCCCACCCGAACGCATTCCATTGGTGGGTACTTGGGTCAGGAATTCCAGAGATAGAGTGCCGGCACCCTGGATGATGATATAAACCACAATACCCACAACAGGCAGCACAGTCAGCAACGCGATCAGGCGGACAAGGTTGAATCCCACCACCTGGGTGATTTGCTTGTTTATTCGGGGTTTGAGGGAGATGCTTTTCATATTATGATACCAACTGCTCACGGGTTTTCTTTCGGAAACTGACCCATGAAGCGGTGACATTGATGATCAGGGATAATGCAAACAGGATGATGCCGATAAAGAATAGCACATGGTAATGAGTGCTGCCGGAAGCCACCTCACCCATCTCGGAGGCGATGGTGGCTGTCATCGTGCGGATAGGCAGGAAAAAGGACATCCACTGAGTGGGCATCACGGGAGCGTTGCCCGTAACCATCATCACTGCCATGGTTTCACCCAGCGATCGTCCTATACCCAGCATCACAGCTGTTAGTACACCGGTGCGTGCCGCCGGCAGGGTAACACCCCAGATGGTCTCCCATTTGCTGGCGCCCAGGGCAATTGCAGCTTCCCGGTACGATAGTGGAACTGCATATAATGCGTCCTCGGCAATCGAGACGATGGTTGGGATGGAGATGAGCGCCAGGAGAAATGCGCCGCTGAAAGCGGTCAGTCCGGTGGGCAGATCCAAAAACCGTCTGATGAAAGGCACCAGCACCTGGATGCCGATAAAGCCGAGCACCACGGATGGGATGCCAGCCAGGATCTCAATCATAGGTTTGAGAAGTTGTTTGATTCCCTGAGGAGCGATCTCCGCGATGTAAACAGCTGTTCCCACTCCGAAGGGCAGGGCAATTAGGATTGAGAAGAAGGTCACCACCAGCGACCCGCCGATGAGCGGCAGGATGCCGAAATATTTCTCGATCGGGTACCAGCGCGTGGCAAACAATTCACTTAAAGAAACTTCTGTTAAAGCGGGGGTTCCTTCTTTCATCAGAAAAGCGAATATCAGCAAAAGAAAAATTATGCTGGAGAAACCGGCAATTTTAATTCCGTGGGTGATGATGGCTTCGCTTCTATTTTTCATTGAGTCGCCGCCAGGGGTACAAAACCCAGCTGAATGGTAAATTTCTGCGCCTCAGCGGATTTGATCCAGTCAAGATAATCCTTAATCGCGCCGCTGGGCTGGCCGCGCGTGTACATATACAGGCTGCGTGAGATGGGGTAACTTTTATCGGTTACGGAAGCCGCAGAAGCGATTACAAACGGGTCGCTCACTTTTTTTGCGAGAGCGATGGTCTTTACCTCCAGGGTGACATATCCCAATCCGTCATAACCGATGGCATTTGGATTGTCGCGAACCTCGGAAATAATACCTTCTGAGGAGGGCAGCAAAAGAGTATCCGCTGAGAAGAAGAATTTATTCTTTGCGTCGCCCAGGCGGATGACTGTCTCCAGAAAATAAACATGGGTACCTGAATTGGTCTCGCGGGATAGGCGAACGATCGGGCGGTCTTCTCCTCCCACCTCCTGCCAGTTATTGATTACCCCCTGGTAAATTCTTGAAACCTGGTCGAGGGTCAATTGACCGACCGGATTGCCAGGATTGACGATCACGGCGATGGCGTCATTGGCGACCGTAAACTCCACCGGATCGAATTCTTTGGCTTTTGCCTGCTGCACTTCCTCTGCCTTGATCTGGCGTGAAGCATTGGCAATGTCCACTGTTCCATTGATCAGTGACGTGAATCCGGTACCCGTTCCTCCCCCGGTGACCGATATCTCAATTTCAGGATACAGGCTTTGATAGTGCTCAGCCCAGGCAAGTGCCAGGTTGACCAGCGTGTCCGATCCTTTATTTTGAATGTACGCACTGGCAGATTTACCCTGGGGATTGGTTATCGAGGAAGATTGGGGAGCGCAACTGCTCAGAAAGAATAACGAAAACAACAGGGAAATATAAATCACTTTGCGCATGCAGCCAATTATAATGGAAGCTTCCCTGGTTTAAAAAAAAACATTCGAATGCGGCGAAAAGAGCTGCGTAAGTTATAATTGGTCTGGAAATTAATTAAGAGGACGAGGACCTGTCTGCATGGAAAATAGCCTGGTAAAACAAATCGATATCGATCACGAGATGCGCAGCTCTTATATCGATTACGCCATGAGCGTGATCGTAGCGCGCGCCCTTCCGGACGCCCGCGATGGATTTAAACCTGTTCACCGCCGCATCCTATACGGCATGAATGATATGGGCATGCGCTCCTCCGGAGCTTACAAGAAATCTGCACGCATTGTTGGCGAGGTGCTCGGCAAATACCACCCACATGGCGATATGGCAGTTTACGATGCGATGGCGCGCATGGCTCAGGATTTTTCCATGCGCTATCAGTTGATCGATGGTCAGGGTAACTTTGGTTCGATTGATGGTGATCCCCCGGCTGCCATGCGTTACACCGAAGCCCGCCTGGCACTCATGGCGGAAGAAATGTTGGCTGACCTGGATAAGGAAACAGTCGATTTTGTAGATAACTTCGATGGTTCGCTTAAAGAACCTTCGGTTTTACCGGCGCGTTTGCCCAATCTGCTCCTTAACGGCGCTTCCGGTATTGCAGTGGGCATGGCTACCAATATCCCTTCACATAATCTAAAAGAATTGTGTGATGCGATCATGTATCTTTTGGATCATCAATCCGGTAGTGATGATGTCACTGTGGAAGACTTGATGAAATTTTTGCCCGGTCCTGACTTTGCCACCGGAGGTACTATCATCGGAGTGGAAGGCATCCTGCAGGCTTACAGCACGGGTCGCGGCCGGATCGTGATCCAGGGACGCGCCTCAATTGAAGAAATGAAAGGCGGCCGCTACGCCATTAAAATTACTGAAATTCCGTATCAGGTAAACAAAACCACGCTGATTGAACGAATTGCTGAGTTGGTGCGCGATAATCGTCTTTCAGAAGTGAGTGACCTGCGGGATGAGTCTGATCGTAACGGCATGCGCATCATGGTTGAACTCAAGCGCGGCGCCCAACCCAAACGGGTACTCAACCGCATCTACAAATTCACTTCCCTACAAACTTCCTTTGGGATTAATTTGCTGGCGCTAGTTAACGGGGAACCGCGATTGCTTTCCCTGAAACGCGCATTACAGATTTTTATTGACCACCGCCGTGAAGTGATCACCCGCCGCACACAATTTGAACTTGAAAAAGCCAAACACCGTGCCCATATCCTGGAAGGGTTATTGATTGCACTTGCCAATCTGGATGAAGTCATTAATCTTATTAAGAAATCCCCGGATGCCGAAGTAGCCAAGGAACGGTTGATCGCGCGATTCAAGTTGAGTGAAATCCAGGCGCAGGCGATCTTGGATATGCAGCTTCGCCGGCTGGCTGCCCTGGAACGTCAGAAAATTGAAGATGAACACAACGAATTACTAAAGCGCATCGCTTATTTTGAAGACCTCCTGGCACATCCCAAAAAGATCCTGGGGGTGATCCGAACTGAATTGCAGGAAGTCAGTGATAAATATGGTGATGAACGCCGTACACGCATTTCCGCTGAATTAAAAGAAGATTATAAAGAAGAAGATTTTGTATCGGATGTGTCGCTTTTAATCACTATCACCCGCAATGGGTATATTAAAGCTGTCTCCCCGCGTGCTTATAAAATACAGGGACGCGGCGGCAGAGGGGTTAGCGGCCAGGCTGTCAAGGAAGAGGATGAAATTGTCATGCTCATTCCAACCCGCTCTTTGCATACCTTATTATTTTTCTCTGACCGCGGCAAGGTCTATTCCGAAAAGGTGTTCCAATTACCGGAGGCTGGACGTACCGATCGGGGAGCTCCCATCGTTAATTTGATCTCTCTGGAAAACGGAGAAAGGATTACGGCGGCTCTTTCCGTGCCTAATTTTGAAGTGGCTGAATTTGTTACTTTTGCAACCACGAAAGGGACCATGAAGCGGGTGGCACTTTCTGAATTTGCCAGTGTGCGTCCTTCCGGGTTGGTTGCCATTTCCCTGGAAGAAGGTGATCAACTGGGCTGGGTACGGTTGACCAGCGGCAAAGATGATGTGTTTCTTATAACGGCTAACGGCAAAGCTCTGCGTATTGCGGAAAAGACCATCCGCGCGATGGGCCGCACTGGCCGTGGTGTAAAAGGGATCCGCATGAAACCCGATGATAAATTGGCTTCCATGGAAGTGGCCGTGCCCAATGGTTATTTAATGGTTGTCACCGAAAAAGGTTTTGGTAAACGCGTACCGATCAAGGATTACCGCACTTCCGGCCGTGGAACACAGGGCGTCACCACGATCAATATTGCTGCCCTAAAGACCATCGGGACCATTGCAACTGCCCGTGTTGTTAAAGAAGAAGATGAAGTTACCATTATTACAACAAATGGGGTTGTACTGCGTCTTTCAGTCAAAGCCATTAAATCTCAAGGAAGAAATACGCGCGGTGTAAAATTAATGAATGTGGAAAACGGGGATAAAGTCTCCACTCTGGCACGAGTATCTGAAACTGAGATCGAACAAAAAGTCAAAGAAGAAAAAGTGGAAGTGGGAGAGGGTGTCCAGGAAGAATTATTTGATGCCGAAGAAGAAGAGGCGGACAAGGGCGGAACGATGATCGAGGAAGAAGACGAAGATGGGGATAAGGGTGAAAATAAGGACGAGGAAGAGGAATAGGTCCTTCGCAAAATAATTAATATTTTCCTCTCCTGTACTGGAGAGGAAATGCATGACCAGATCTTATCAGGATATTGAACTATGCCTTTTATTTTGGACGAAGTTTGATATCACCGATTGAGAAAACCGCAACGCTACCGTCTGCGAGTAATAACCTGAGATTACCCTTTTCATCTATTCCTTTTAGAACCCCCTCAACAGTTTGTTTTTCAGGGTTCTCGATCTGTACAACTTCATTTTTAAAAGCCAGATGCTCTTGCCATAATTGGATGTATTTGGTTGAGCCCAGCATAGGTCTGAGCTGAAAGAATTCGTCTAAAACTGCACGCAAAAACTCCTCCCTATTTACCGAATAACCACACTCGTTTTCCAGGCAGGTGGCTGGGAAAAGCAGCTCGGTTCGGTCTGGTATGGATGCGGGTGAAATATTAATCCCAATGCCCAGAACCAATCCATTATGTTTGCCTTCTGACCACAGGGATTCGGCTAATACCCCGCATATTTTTTTGCGGTTGATCAGTACGTCATTTGGCCATTTCACCTGCACTTGAAGGTGGTAATAATTCCTGATCGTCTCGCAGACTGCCAGGGCACCCAGGGGAGAGAAAAGATGCAGGTGGTCGATTTCTTTTTTGGTCAGCCGCAGAATTAGAGTGAAAGCCAGAGCTGACCCCGGGTTGGTCACCCACTTTCGTCCAAGCCGCCCGCGTCCGGAAGTCTGCTGATCCGCGATCACAAGGGAACCATCTTTGGCTCCCTCGCTAACCCAGCGTAGAGCATCTTCATTGGTTGAACCGGTGCTGGGAAAATAACGAATATCTGCAATGGGTAAACCATTCAGGTTTTTCCTAAGACTATTGAGGTCCATGGTTTTATTTTAGCCGGGATTTTTAAACACAAACAGCGGATTTCTCCGCTGTTTGTTGACAATTCTCTTTCCTGAATTTATTTTACGGTAATTTTGATCGTCTTGGGTTTGGCTACTTCTGCTTTGGGGACACACAGGGTCAGCACACCGTCTTTCATCTCCGCATCTGCCTTGCCGGCCTCAAGTAAATCAGGGAGGTTAATTGTGCGGCTGAACTTTCCACCGGGGATTTCCTTCATCAAATAATCAGCTTTCTCATCTGCAGAAAATTTGAATTCGCCTTCCAGCGTGATCGTTTTATTGACGACCTGGATGGAAACATCCTCAGCTTTTAGGCCCGGCAGGAGCGCGGTAATTTCAAAAGCATCCTTACTGGTTTTTACATTCACCGGGAAATACACATCACTTTCGGCAAAAGCCCAGGAGCCAAACCGGTGCATATGCGGATGCGGCATATTTGCGAATGGAGTGCGGATATACATATTCATTTTTTCCTCCGAAAAAATTATATTTTGATATGATAATAATCAAGTTGTATTGGAAATTTGCTAACAAAATATTAAAAGTTCGTAAGAAATGTTCGAGCGGATTAAGTAGTCACTCGAAGTTTTTGATTTATGGTATATTCACCTGCCGGAGAACCAATGGAAGATAAGATCACGATAATTGAAGGTCCACCACCTGTTTTTGAATCAGTCAACGATGGCTGGGCGCTGGGCTTGAATGAGAGCCCCTGGTTATATGACCTGACATTAACTCAAGTGCGGACTTTTAACGGTCCCGCGCTTGTGGAACGCTGTCATCGTGCCTGGAAACAGGGGATCACCATGTACCTGCATTACCGTGATGAAATGGGATTGGAAGAGAAAGCTCCCATCCTGGCGGCTCGCTCAGCTGAAACTGCGGATGGACAGGTTCTCATCCTCTGGGTGCGTCAGCTTCCCGAGATCGAAGATCTGAATGACGAATCAGATGAAGACGGTGATGAAGATGATGAAGATAATGATGAAGAAAATGAAGAGTGATTAAATTAGACTATCTGATATTCCCTCATGTTTTTTTAACCCCCCCCCAATTTCTGATACAAAGCATATTTAGGTTAGACCGATTTTACAGTAACATACTGGTTTGTGAATTAAAATAGTTGGTTTACCTGGGCTGAAAAAAATGAAAGAACAGAGAATATATTTACAAACAGGAAAGAATGCAGAAGTGCAACGTTTGAGCATTCAGGCAGCGGTATGGGAAAAGGAAGCTTATTCGATGCTCGATGAGATTGGGGTGCAGCCCGGTTGGCTTTGTGTTGACCTGGGTTGCGGTCCTGTGGGTATCCTGGAGCCCCTCAGTAAAAAAGTGGGACTTAGAGGCAGGGTGGTTGGCATTGAATCTGACCCAATTCATCTTATGGCAGCGACTAAGATGATCCAGGAAAAAAAATTGAGTAATGTGGAGGTAGTCTTACAGAATGCCTACAAAAATTTGCTTACCTGTCATTCATTTGATCTCACCCATGCTCGATTTGTCTTTACCCTGGCAGGTCAGGATGCCCAATTATTTGAAAATATGATCAATCTCACTCGTCAAGGAGGGGTGGTGGCTTTCCAGGAATCTGATTTATCCTCCTGGAATTGTATTCCTTCTCACCCGGCTTGGGAAAAAATAAAAAAGGCGCTTATTGCGATATTTGAACTTCATGGGAGCGGAATGAATGCCATAGAGCGTCATTTATCGCTATTCAAAGAAGAAAATATACAAGATCTGCAGACCCGTACGGCAATAATGACTCTCCCTAAAGGGCATGCTTACCGAATGGGGATGAACCAACTGGCAAGGGTTTTACGAGATTCAATTCTAGAAAACGGGATCATAAAAGCCGATGAATTTGACCAGGCACCGCAGCAATGTGATGTATTGATGAATGACCCTAATGTATCGGTGACCAGCTATACGCTGGTTCAATTATGGGGTACGGTTTCAAGTAAAAATCAATGATTTATATGGAATTTGCTCTTAAAAAAAAATAACGCCTAAAATATTTTTCAGGCGTTTGCTTTGTGCCCCAGGCGGAACTCGAATCCACAACCTAAGCGTTAGGAGTGCTTTGCTCTGTCCATTTGAGCTACTGGGGCTCAAGAACATATTATAGCATTTCTAACATAAAAAATGAATCAAACGATTCGAGTCCTTAATAACAAACCACCGGGTTAGAGGCCCGGTGGTCATTAGGGAGGAAGCCACCAGTTCCTTTGTTAGGTCAGCCACCGCGAGGAGGGGCGCGCTGGCTTTCGTTGGTGGTTCGTCACCATTTTTTCTTGGTGACTTGAAGATATCTTATACCTAAATTGTCCAATTTGATATTAACATTTTGTTAAGTTTTGGGAGGATCTGATTTTCCCTCGTTGAATAATCTCAACCAATCATCAATCTCATTTTCATTGTCAGCTGGTTTTTGTCCAGAATAGCCCCGTAATTTTTTGTCAATTGAATTGTGCAATAATTGTGCAAAATTTTGTGAGGACATTACCGCAGCCCCAACTCTCCTTGCCCGGGTTTGGATGTTCTGGTCGGAGGTGACGACGATATAGTTTTTAGCGGCTCTGCCAATTCCCAGTAAGCGGGAGAGGATGGCATTATCGGCGATCATGGGAGGTAAAACAAAATGAGCATGAACCCGTCCACGTTGAAAATCCCTCTCGCTGTCCAAATTTCCATGATCAAAATAGACCTCAACCTGACTTTTCTTTTTATTGGCGAAATTCACCAACAAAGTGACCAATTCCATTTCATCATCCAGCTGATCCAAACTTAATTCAGGAATATGCGGGATCAGGTTATGGCCGTCAATCAGGTAAGTCATCTGATGAGATCCTTAAAACCGTATCAAATAGTCTTTTTTTCTCTATTTGGATTAAAATGATACTATATTGTAATCTGGTCTTAAAAAAGGAAGCAGTATGGCACAGGCATATTATCGAAAATGGCGTCCGATGCGGTGGGAGGAAGTGGTTGGACAGGAGCATGTGGTGCATACCCTCCAGAATGCCATCCGCCAGAACCGGATCGGACATGCTTATTTATTTTCCGGTCCGCGTGGTACTGGTAAGACAACCACTGCGCGTCTGCTTGCTAAAGCAGTAAACTGCCAGGCGGAGAATTTATCTGAGAGACCATGCAACCAATGCGAAAACTGCCTGGCGATCAATGAAAACCGCTATTTGGACCTGATCGAGATTGATGCTGCTTCCAATACAAGTGTGGATGATGTCCGCGCTTTGCGTGAAAAGATCAATTTTTCGCCTTCCAAGGGGCAGTATAAAGTCTATATTATTGATGAAGTGCACATGCTCTCCAATGCAGCATTCAACGCTCTGTTAAAAACCCTGGAAGAACCTCCTGCGCATGCCATTTTTATCCTTGCAACAACTGAAGCGCATAAGATCCCTGCGACGGTGATTTCACGCTGCCAGAGGCATGATTTCAGGCGCATTCCTCTAAATTTTATTCTGGGAGAACTTAAGCAAATCGTGGAGCAAGAAAAGATTAACGCGGAGGCTGAAGCATTAACCCTCATTGCCCGCCAGGCAACTGGCAGTATGCGAGATGCTATTTCATTATTGGATCAATTGGCATCCACGGGCGAGACGATCAGCCTGGTTTTGTCGCAATCCGTTTTGGGGGCTGCCACCAGTGAGCATGTGATTAATTTAGTTCAAGCAATGGCGAATAAGAAAGTCAGCGTGGGGTTGGTGGCAATTCATCAGGCATTGGATAGTGGAACTGACCCGCGCCAGTTTGCCCGCCAGGTGGTTGATTATCTGCGTTCGATGATGCTCATTAAACTGGGAAATGGTGATCAGTTGGAAGTTACGCCTGAGATGAAAAAGCAACTCTTTGACCAGGCGGAGTCCTTCAATGTGACAGTGTTGGTGAACGACATTAATTTATTTAACAAGGCAGCGTATATGTCCCAGGTCGGCTGGCAGCCAGCCTTGCAGTTGGAATTGGCGCTCACTGAAGCGCTGGAAGAAAATCCTCAATTGAATGCAGAGGAAAATAAAATCATTCCCCATCGTGAAACCGGAAGTGTTTTATCTCCTTCAAACGTAATGAATTCTTCCAGGCAAAATATGCCAAATCCTCAAGGGTCAATACCAAAAAATATTCCAGCATTTCAAAGCAAAAATCCTATCCCTGCTCCGATTAAACAGTCAATCGTGAGTATGGCCAATACCGGAAAACCAGCTGTGATCAAAGTGGCTGGAGAAATTGAAAACGATGACTTAAAGAAGATCCTTCAGCAGTGGTTGAATATTAAAGCAGCGGTGAAGATCAACTCCCCGGAAACCGCAGCGTTATTGACCTCATCCAAACTTGTCAGTATGCATAATAAAATGCTGCTGCTTGGTTTTGCCAGTGACCTGTTGAAAACTAAAATGGAAAATAACCGACATATTGAGTTGACCCGCGAGAAAATTAAAGAGATCACCAATGTGGATATCCCCATCATCTGCACGGTTGTGAATATCAATGATAAAACCATCACAGAAAATTTGCAGATCGACAGGGAAGGAATTGTTGGAACAGCTCTTTCCATGGGTGGAAAGATCGTGGATCAGGGCAAGCCGAAAAACAAAGAAGGAAAGGATAACCCGGAAAAGGAGTAGACCAAATTATGGCAAAAGGATTTAAAGCCCCATTCGGTGGTGGCAGCGGCGGCGGTGGCAACTTGATGAAACAGGTCAAGCTCATGCAGGAACAGATGCAGGCAGCACAGGCACAATTGGCAGTCGAAACAGTCAATGCCAGTGTTGGCGGTGGAGTGGTAAAAGTTACTATGACCGGCGCGCAGGTATGCAAGGCAGTGGAGATCAGCCCGGAATTGATAAAAGATGCCGATGTGATTATGTTGCAGGACCTGGTGCTGAGTGCGATAAACACAGCCCTGGATCAATCTCGCGATTTGGCGGCTAAAAAAATGGGTCCTTTGACCGGAGGTTTATCCGGATTGGGTTTTTAAATGAAGCTGCTTCCTGAACCTCTTCAACGATTAGTCATTGCTCTGGAGCGTCTGCCTGGAGTTGGTCCAAAGACTGCCTCACGCCTGGCTTTTTATTTGCTGCGATCTCCCAATGAGATCGCGGATGACCTGGCCAGTGCACTGCAGAATTTAAAGACATCCATTGGCCAATGTTCGGTTTGTTTTAACTTCACCCTTAGCGGCCAGGATCTATGCGATGTTTGCGCCTGCCCGGAACGGGATGCCGGCTTGATCTGCGTGGTGGAAGAGGCTCTGGATGTCCTGGCCCTCGAGCGCACGGCTGGCTATCATGGGCGATATCATGTGCTGCATGGGGCCTTATCCCCGATTGAAGGGATCGGTCCGGATGATCTGAAAATTCACCCATTGATCGAACGGGTAAAGGGTGGGCAGGTGAAAGAGATCATCATTGCCACCAATCCCAGTATGGAAGGGGATGCCACTGCGTTATACCTGAGCCAGCTGCTTCAGCCCTACAGGGTGAAGGTTACCCGCCTGGCTCGCGGCCTGCCGATGGGGGGAGACCTGGAATACGCTGATCAGAGCACGCTTTTAAGGGCTCTTTCCGGCCGTCAAGAAATGTAATTAATTAATTATCCATGCCAAGCCAAATGCTTTAATGACAATATCGCGTTTGGAAGGGGCGATTTTAATTTCCTGAATATCATTTTGTGATAGATTTTGACCGGGTTGTGGATCTCCCTGCAAAGCAGCCAATTGCTGCTGTAGACTAACCAGGGTTGATTTGGCTCCGTCGAGTTTGGCTTGAGCTGCTGACCGACGGCGGTTTGCGGAGATTGTGGAACTGGCTCCTGTTGTTCTGCCACGGGTAAAGATATTGATCACTGTTCCTAATACATGACCGCCTTCTTCCAGTGTGTAATGGGTCACATCATTTTGATATTGATTAACCTTGGCTTGCTGGGCATCAATTTTCCGCTGGAGGTCTGCGCGTTTATTATCAAAAGTGGTATTCCCGCTTGGAGCACTTTGGACCATCGCCAGGAGGCATCTCTCTTTGAAATGATCCAGGCTTTCCTGTTCTTCAGAAACAATACCCAATTTTTTATGAACATAGACAATGGCTGCCTGTGTTTCATAGATCCACTCTTCAAATTGGGCCGAACGGGCACTATACCATTTGGGATCTTTTAGGTTATCTGATAATAAATCAAATTGGGAATTGAAAACGGGATATTGAGGGAGGGATTTCAGATCAATCGGATCGATTTTCCCACGTTCCCAATCTATGCTGCCAATCCCAGGGTTGGAAATCCGTACGGCATAAGTCCGGGTGAAGTTGACATTGGGAGTGCGGGAGTAATAATTCACATCCGCCTGCGCGATTAATGCGGGTCGGTATATGGGTTGGCGGGGGGTATTTTGAGAGGGAAGAATAAATTCCTGAATTTCCACAGGCAATTTTGGTTTTTCGGCTGTGGTAATGGTGTTTGTTGAAGCATTAGCCCTTGAACCGACGTAGGAAAAGTCCTCAGCTTCAGTTGATTTTTTTGATTTACTTCTAAAAGGTGCCACGCCTGCCAGCTGGTTGAGAGCCGGGATCTGGTTAAGGGTCAATGGTCCTGCGAGGTAATCCAATGCCCAACGGGTTTGGAAGATTAGTGGTGCTTTGGAATGCACGTTCTGATAGAGGAAGACTCGTTTGGTTAGTGCAGAAATGATGCGGTCATAATCGCTGCGTGACACTCCGCCAGCTGCACCTTCCAGTCCATCTAACAGGCGCTGTTTATCCTGGTCAGTCTGCAGGCGACCGATCATCCAGGTACCGGCATTGGAGAGGGCTTTGTAGTCCACATCCACCGGGTTTTGGGTGGCGAATACTAAGCCCACACCGAATGCACGTGCCTGTTTGACTATGCGGATCATGATCGGTTTGGAAGCAGGGTTGGCTACCGGCGGCAGGTAACCCAGAATTTCATCAAAATAAATAAGTGCGCGCAGGTTGCCGGTACCACGCTGCAGGCGCATCCAGGATTCCACGGCTGCAAAAAGCAAAGTGACAAAGAACATACGCTCCGTTTCATCCAGGTGGGCGATATAAAAAATACTATGGCGGGCTTTGCCGTTCTTATCATAGAGCAGCTCCTCTGCATTCAACGGCTGACCTGAGATCCAGGTTTGGAAGGAGGGCGAGGCCAGGAAGTTATTGAGCAAAAGAGCTAACTGTGAGCGATCCTTTTTTGGGAAAAAGGTGTCCACTTCAAACGCGCCCAGACGGGTGAAGGGTGGTTCCTGGGTTTGCATGATGATATCTTGCAAACTGAGTGATTGTTTCTGCTTCCAAGCATTTTCGATGATATTGGAAAGCAGGATGTGTTCACGCGAGCGGAGAGGGTCGATATCTTTCATACCGATGAGGGTCAGAAGCGCGGTGATAATGCTGGCGATCTTGTCGCGCAGAAGCTCCTGGTTGATATCCCAATCCATCTGAGGGGCAGCAAAGGATGCCAGGATATTGACTGGCACTCCGCCTGTGGAACCAGGCGTATAGATGGTTCGCTCCACAGAATCGCTAAGTGCTTGAAGGTCAGGTTGTCCCAGTCCCCAGTCCGCCAGTCCTTTTTTCCAGGTATCCGCGGTTTCAGCAGACAATTGCGATAAGGTTTTTCCTGAACGGCGGGCGTTATCCGGGTCAATCCAGGGTTCAAAATCAGTTGGTCTTAGATGCGGAAAGTGCAACATCAAGTTAGTGAGATCGCCTTTAGGGTCCACGATAATAGCCGGAATTCCCTGTAAAGCTGCTTCTTCAAGCAGGTCGATACATAAGCCAGTCTTGCCGGAGCCGGTCATACCGGTAACGATGGCATGCGTGGTCAAATCCGGAGGATCGTAATTAAGGGGGTCAGAGGTCAGCTTACCCGCTTTAAGATCAAACAGGCGGCCTAGAAAAAATTGAGTGGAATTTGCAGTCATGGGTTCCCTCTTGAGTTTTTCAATTATTAATTAATTTAGATAATTCTATTTTAAGCTGATTTTGAAAAGAAAACGAGTAGATTTATCAGTATTTGCGTTGTTATGGGTATAATCAAAAGTAGTGATCAGAGCAGAACATGGATTCATTTGACCTGAATTATTATTCATTAAATATTCGAAAGGGAGAGGAGCAGGATTCCCTCTCCGGCGGTCTTGCTGCAGCTGCACCTCGTTTGGCAAATCGTTTACGCAAGGATGACTTGCTTACCCTGTTGTTATCCATTCGGGGTAACAAAGATGCAGATGAGCAGGAAATCCATAAGATTACCCTGCAATTGTCCCAGGTTTTTTTCCAAACAATGGGTTCGGTTACCCGCGCCATGAGTGCAGTAGGTCAGGAGATCAACCGATTATTAATGGATTACAACCTGGATGCAGCTCATGAGGGTGAGCAGCTTGAAGGCATGCTCAATCTGGCAGTGATTCATAAAGGTTCATTGTTTATCAGCCACTGTGGACCAACCCAGACCTTTGTCTTGCATTCAGATTCAGTGGACATCTTTGGGCAGGATCTGGATATTAAAACAATTGGTACAAACCGTTCGGTGCAAGTTCAGTTTTACCAGGCAGCTTTGCATCCCGGTAATATCATTGTTTTTTCACCAAACCCACCCTATTCCTGGTCAATCACAAATCTGTCCGGAAGTTCATACCTGAGCATGGAACAGGTGCGCCAGCGATTGCTCAACCAGGTTGGAGGCGACCTTCAGGCAGTCGTTGTCAAAGTGAACCCCGGTAAAGGAATTGTTCAGGTTGGAGAATGGGGGATGCAGACCGCAGAAAAAGATAAACAGGCTAGGTTCGAGGAGCTCCAACCATTAGGTGGTTCTCCTCTGGATGAATTACGATCCAATCCCGCTACTGAATCAGATACCCTTCTAGAACCTTCGATGGGATCAGTATTTAACCTATCAGGAAGGCATTTGGGTGAACCCAAAATCGATTCGCAAAAGTTATCCGCCCAACCTTCCCCTGCAGAAACCCCTGATCAACCTGCAGTTGATGAAGATGAAGCGATTCCGATCCAACCTGGAAAGACAGAACAAAACGCACAAGTTCTGAAGAAAAATCCGCCACAGAGTAAACCAATTCAATATACGGGATTGAAACTGATTATTTCCCGGAATTGGCAAAGGCTTCAAAGGTTTTCAATAAAAATCAAAGAGTCGTTACAAGGGCTGCGAAAAAAAATATTCCCAAACGCCGAGAATTGGCATTTTCTCACACCGGCCATGAAGACTTTTTTGCTTTTGATTATTCCTTTGGCTCTTATTGCGGTTTCCCTGACGGTATATTCCCGAAGCGGCAAAGATGAGCAATTCACTGGTTATCTTGACCTTGCCCAGCAATATCAGACATTAGCTGGCATGGAAACAGACCCCTTCCGCCAGTACGATTACTGGGGCAAAGCTTTGGAAAATGTCAGCAAAGCCGAAGAATATGGATCAAACACGATTTCAGCCGCTCTAAAGCTGCAGGCACAAAACACAATTGATTCGATGGATCTCACTAAACGGTTGGATTTTCGTCCGGCTCTTACCCAAAAGCTGCCTGAAAATGTCAATATCACTAAAGTGGCTACTTCAGGTTCGGACGCATATTTATTGGATAAAACCTCGGGAAGCATCCTGCGCATTGCCTTTAATAGTAAAGGTTATTATGAATTGGATGCCAGTTTTAAATGTGCCCCAGGTCCTTCCGGGTTAAATACAATTGGCCCATTGATCGATCTGATGGCTCTGCCTTCCAATCAACCCGAGAATTACAAGGTGATGGGAATGGATGCCGAAGGTAATTTGCTTTATTGTTTACCCGGGGGTACTCCTTCTTCTCAAAAAGTACCCACTCCTGCAGGCGGATGGGGGAAAATAGCCAGTTTCACCCTGGACCAAAGCAACTTATACATATTGGATTCAGATAAAAATTCTGTTTGGATGTATCGTGGATCTGGGATCAATTATGTGGTTACTCCAGTGCCTTACTTTGATGAAACAGTACCTGATCTTAGTGGATCAATCGATATAGCAGCCGACCAGGAAGAACTATATATTCTAAATGCGGATGGGCATATGGTCACATGCAGGTATAGCGAAGATAAAATTCTGAAAAAGACCTCCTGTCAGGATCCCGCACCATATACCGATGACCGTTTGGGAAGGGAAAAGAGCCCGTGGATATTTCTGGATTCCCGTTTTATTGAGATGCAGACAACTCATCTACCAAACTCATCCATCTATATCCTGGATGAGGTTAACCGGGCTGTTTACCAACTTAGTTATCAACTTAATCTGGAAGCTTCATTAAAGGTCATGCCCAGCCGGACTTACCCAATTCCAAATCAGGCACCAACAGCTTTTGCCGTTTCTACGTCCCAATCCATCTTTCTGGCATTTGCCAACCAGTTGTATTTTGCCAGTTTGCATTAATTGGGTCAGCTTATTTTTTATGCTTTAACCAGTCGATGATTTTTTCGGTCGGCCAGGTATTAATGACCGACTGTTTGTTCACCCAGGCGCGGCGAGCCACGGAAACGCCAAATTTCAGATTCTCGAATTTTTGGGGAGAATGCGAATCAGTATCAATACTGATGATTACACCCATTTCAATGGCTCTTCTCGTTTGGACCTCATCCATATCCAGGTGAACCGGGTTACTGTTTATTTCCAATGCCACCTGGTTTTCCCTTGCAGCTTGAAATACATCATCCCAGATCAGGTCTGCACCATTTGTTCGAGGAAGTTCACGACCGCCTGGGTGGGCGATGATATCTACCAGGGGATTACTTATCGCTTTCACCAGACGCGCTGTGATCATTTCCCGAGGCTGATAAAGATGTTCATGCAGGGAACCCAGGACAATATCCATGTTTCTAAGAAGTTCTTCAGATAGATCAAGAGAGCCATCTTCAAGTATTTCTGCTTCAATCCCATGTAATAGGGTAATCTCGCCTTTGTATTTCTCCTGGATTTTTTGAAATTCAACCGCCTGTTCTTTGAGACGTTTATCGTCTAATCCGTTTACACCATTGGTCCCAATGGAATGATCAGTAATTGCCAATACTTTTAATCTGCGCTTAATGGCAGTCTTGACCATTTCCTCCATTGAAGCCCGGCCGTCGGTCCAATCGGTGTGAATATGCAGATCTGCATGGATATCCTCAATGGAAACAAGGGATGGCATTTTATTTTCAATCGCTGCCTGGATCTCGCCCCGGTCTTCGCGCATTTCTGGAAAAATGTACGGCAGACCAAGCATTTGATAAATCTCAGCTTCGTTGGGGCAAAGTGTTTCTTTCAAGTCATGATCGATAAACCCGCGTTCAGAAAGGGAAAGACCTTGCTTTAGAGCAAATTCGCGCAAGCGAACGTTATGTTCTTTGCTGCCGGTCACAAATTGAAGCAGGCTGCCAAATCGCTCGGGCGGCTGCAGCCAGAATTGGAGGTTTAGACCATCCTCTGTTACAACGCTAGTTTTGTTATTCCCATGGCTAAGGACTTGCTTGATACCGTTCAAATTCATGAAAGCCTGCATGACCTGGGCTGGCTCATCTGATGAACCTACAAAATCCAGATCGCCGATTGTAGGTTTCCAGCGGCGCAAGCTGCCGGAAATTTCTATGTTCTTTAATCCCTTCAGTCCCTGAATTTTTTCCAGCCATTTTTCAGCAATGGCCAAAGCTTTGTGAATTGGGAGTCGGTCTTTTTCCCGTTTTAATGCTTCGATACCGGCCAGAATATGTGCCTGGGATTTGGCGCCCATGCCAGGCAGGCTGCTTAATTGACCAGAACGGGCTGCCTGTTCCAGCTCAGTAAGAGAAGTAATGCCGGTCTGTTTCCAAAATAGGGCTGCCTTTTTTGGCCCAAGGTCCTGCACTTTCAACAATTCAATAAGTGAGGGCGGCACTTCATTCTCCAATTCTTGCAAAAAAACCAACTTCCCGGTGGAAATTAGCTCGTGAATTTTCTGGGCTATTGCCGGTCCAATACCAGAGATGTCCAGGATCTCTTTTTCTGAAAGATTTTTAAGTTCAGTGGATAGGATGCGGATACTCTCGGCAGCCCTTCGGTATGCAAGGATCTTGTAAATGATCTCCCCTTTAATTTCCAGCAGGTTAGCGATGCGGTCAAAAATAGCTGCGATTTCTAAGTTGTTCATAACGGTATTATACTTTTGAAAACTTCCCGACCAGGAATTTAATAATGCCAAATGATATCTTTAAAAAAATAACAAAGCCCACACTCTTGCTGGACATAGCACAAGCTGTAAAAAACATTAATTTCATGGTTTCCAAATGCCAGGCCCAGGGGAAACAATTCCGACCACACTTTAAGACTCATCAATCTGCCGAAATCGGAGACTTATACCGAAAAGCAAGTGTGAAGACCATCACAGTCTCTTCTGTTTCGATGGCAAGATATTTTGCCAGCCATGGCTGGAAAGATATCACCATTGCTTTCCCGGTAAACTGGCGAGAAATCAATGAGATAAATACCCTGGCAGACCATAACCATCTCGAATTGTTGGTGGAGTCTCCTGAGACAGTTGAATTTTTACAAAAGAATTTACGGTTATTAACTGAGGTATGGATCAAAATTGATGTTGGTGCGCACCGAGCCGGGTTGAACTGGCAAAATAAGGAGGAGATCACCGGCCTGGTAAATGGGATATTGCATTGCGATAAATTGATCCTGCGTGGATTTCTTACTCATGATGGAAGAACTTATCACGCGCGATCCCTTGATGAAATAAAAAGCCTATATAAAGAAAGTTGTGCTCATTTGAATGAAGTGAGCAAATGGTTTGAGGAAACCCGTAAATCTGCATTTGGAATTTCTGTAGGAGATACTCCGGGTTGTTGGCTGAGCGATGATCTGGGGGATGTGGATGAAATCCGGCCAGGGAATTTTCTCTTTTTTGATATTTGGCAGTACCTTTTAGGTGTTTGCAAATCTGAACAAATAGCAGTTGCGGTTGCCTGCCCGGTGGTTGCCAAACATAAAGAGAGGCTGGAAGTGGTTATTTATGGGGGTGCAATCCATCTTTCCAAGGAATATATATTGAAGGAGGGGGTCCCAATTTATGGATTGGCAGCATTCCCTGAGGGTAAGAGATGGGGGCTCCCTGAAAAGGATTGCTACGTTTCGTCCCTTTCCCAGGAACACGGAATTGTGAAAATGAACGAAGAATCTTTCAAAAAAATCCATGTGGGTGATTTATTATTCATCCTTCCGGTTCATTCTTGTCTTACAGCTGATGCCATGGGTCATTACCTGACCCTGGATGGCCGCAGGATTGAGATGATGAAAAAAGAGAATAGTGCGGTGGTTTAGAGGTTATGGAAAAAATTTGCTGAATTGTATAAAAGGCGGGAATGGATGGGAGTCGAACCCACTGCGGCCTGCGAAGCAGCCCGCCACGCGGTGTTGAAGACCGGGGGATCCACCGGGATCCAACCATCCCCACCCTAAGCATAATCGAGAGATTTGGGTTTGTAAAGAATATCAGGACAATGACTCTTCAACGAATTGCCTGAATTGAGGTTTGATCATCACCACTCTTTTTACTCCCAGCATTTGTCTAAAAGTTGCTCCCTGGCTGACAGATTTGATAACCTGTCTTTCATCTTCCACCAGGATACCGGAAAGAATCCCAATATTAAGATCAAATAGAATGGGGGATAGAGGTGTGCTTGGACCGATGAGCATCACTATTGCATTTTCTCGACATAAAGCGAGGTTGTCTTCCAGCGTATGATTTATTAAAGTCGATGCGCTGATCGCAATCAGATCAGATTGTTGAATAACCTCTTCAGCATTTTCTGCAAATAGTTCACCAGGAGCGGGATTCTGTTCCAGAACCCAACAGTGGCTTGCCGCCACTTTTATTTTTGGAATGAAAGGAAAATGCCCAATAATAGTTACGTTTTTGCCTATTGATAATTTGGTTGCCAGCATCGAAGCATCCAACGGAATGAGCAACGTTGAGTTTATGCCAATGATCGAATTAATTGAGGCAAAACCGATTGAGGCTTCTAGCGGATTCTCGGAAAGGGCGTAATTTGATAATTCTTTCGCAGTTTTTAAGTGTAAGAAACCAGCATCCCGAATCGTTTCTTCACCATGTGGTTTAATACTTATAGATGTGGAAGAGATTCCGCAGCGTTGGCTGCAAACCAAAGTGGAATGAGTGCTTAAAAAAACTTCTCGGACTGGAGCATCATTTTCAATGGAAGAAATTAATATATTTATAATATCCATTGTTCAACTAATCCCATCCGAAGATAGTTTGTTTTTGCGAGCTGGTAATCTGACCAATGATGATGCAAGTATTAGATATAGAAAATCATAGGGAAAAGTGTGTACAGGAGAGGTTGAAGGGCTACGATGACCGGGATCATCAATAAACCGACCAGCCAGCCGGCAATCACATCCACAAGATAATGAACACCCATCATCACTCGTGCCAGGCTGACGAGTGGGACCCAAAAAGTAAGAATCCATGCGAGCGGTTGAATACCCAGAGCCCAGCAAAGCCCCGCCACTAATACTGCCCTGGCAGCATGCCCGGAGGGAAATGAATGTGGGTCGGTGTTGCGATAGATTGCACCCCATTCTCCTTCCGGCCGCTGGCGGCGGACAATAAATTTTATGGTCAATACAATCACTGCCAGCAACAGAATTGAAAAAGCCAATAAGGCGGAAATTGAGTGAGATGAGCTGCGCTTGAGCAGCCAAATGATAAATAAAGCAGCCAGCCAGAACCAGGAGTCACCCGAATGTGCAAAAAAAATAGCAAGGCTGCGGGCAAGTTTTGCGTCTTGGGGTAACCGCATTTTTTGCGAAATATTGAGATCAGCGTTGAGTAATTTGTTAATCATTCGATCTCTTATTTTGGCAAAGATCTTTTACCATGATTTCATATTGAAAAGCTTTATCAACATCCATGCCCATTTCAGCAAACGGCAAAATCACAGCTTTACCTTTTATCCCCAATTTATTACTGAGAAAGATGGCTGCTTTTTCCAGTTTCATTTGCCTGGTAATAAAATAAAATAACGTATCAAATCCCACCAACGAGGCTTGTTTAAGCGGATTTTTTCGGGCTGCCAGTATATTATCCCAGAGCGGATTATGACGGGTGGCAATTGATGGACGTAAGGCATGCACATCACCGCCGCACAATTCAATATCCTTGAGCCGCGAATATGTCCGTCTGGATTCAGGAAAACGGTTCTCCATGATTTTTCGTTCAACTACAGAATAAAAAACGTCATAGGGTTGACCTTCAATATTTTTAACCATCCAATCGATCATTTCTGAGGTTATAGCAGGGATATCTGAAGAGATGAGCAAAATAATTTCAGTTGAAGGCGCCTGTTTCAGGATTTCTTCTGCGCCAGCCCGAACATTTTCGATCATATCACCATGATTTTCAATGAGGTTCAGGGGATGTTTGCAGGCCAAATTTGAATTTGATGGTAAACCAACAATAAAAACATGATCGATGAGCGCTGATCCACTGAGTGCATCCAATACCCATTGGATCATGGGTTTTCCACATAAATCCAATAATGCTTTATTTCCACCCCGGGTATAGGAATAGAGTGATTCATCTGGCCTTGGAATACCACCAGCAGAAATAAGTGCTAACATATTTAAAGAGCTTGTACCTGTGGGGTGAGATCAATTTTCTTGATAAATTCTGCCATCTCCGAATAATAACTGCCAGGATTCGCATAATCAATGGCTTGTTTGCGACCTGCCGCGGCGATAATGGCTGCCTCCATCATATTGGTACCAAAGGAGCGGCCATCATATACCGGTGTTGTTGTAACCAGGAAACTCACTCCTGCATTGCGAAACAAGGCTACATCCTCCAGAGTGGTGGTATTTGTCACAATGACCTTTCCAGGCAATTGGTCTGGCATATATTTAGTGATGTAATGGCAATCACCTGCAATTACATCCGCCCTTTGAAAATAGCCCACCATTTTTGGAGTTCGTTGTTCCTGGGATTCGCCGATTGGATATAGCCATTCAAAGGGAAGGCGGCTCATCAGGGGGATGAGCAATCTAGCCAGTAGTTTAATCGTTGATTCTTTGCGGATAGGGATGGGTAAACCAAGACTGAAAAAGAAATCACCAAATACCACTTGATAATCCGAGTCCAGAAATGCTTTAGCTAATCCCCAGCGGTCAACGGCTGTAGTTACGAGGGCATTTTTACCTTTGATCTTGTCCCCCAATTGCGTTTTAAGAACCTCGCCAATAGTCGCCTCTAATGTGGATTTTAAACCTGTCCCATCCACAACTGGGGTTATATGTACATCTTTGACCAGAGGTAAAACGGAATAAAAAGGATACCAGTGATCTGCAACCAGCAAACCTAAAGCAGCACCACCCACTCCAAAAGCGTCCACCTTTCCATCCATTTCTTTGTAAAGTTGAGCTGCTTTTTTCATATCCCCGTCAGTTCCTATGCGTTCCAAGCGAACTTTTTCTCCCAGGAGAGTAATTTCTACGGTTTTATCTCTCTTGGAGGACCCTATGCTGATGGAGATGGCATGTTTCATGAAATTAATCCTTTCACCGAAATAACCCCGTGAGTATACCTTCATTGTAGCAATCCTGCAATTTATGATAAAAAAAATAAATTTTGTATAGAAAGTGAATAGAATTAGATCATTGAAATATTATCCTATGACCAGTTTTAACCAGATAAAGAAAAATTATGATCGCTTGAGCTGTTGGTATGACCTTATTGAGGGGTGGGGAGAAAAGTCCATTTGTGATTGTGCAATTCGTTTGATCAATATTCAACCAGGTGAAAAAGCATTAGAAATTGGGTCCGGAACAGGAAGTAGCCTTTTACGAGTTTCACAGTCAGTTAATGAATGCAAAATTGTAGGTTTGGACCTTTCATATAAGATGTGCCGGCAGGCAAGAATGAAAGCAAAGGGGAAAAATGATTCCTTGTTAGGAATTACTAATGCCAATGCAATTCAATTACCCTACCCTAAAAATCATTTCGATGCACTTTTGTTGTTGTTCACGTTTGAAATTATTCCGAAAAAATATTTCCCGCTTGTTTTGAATGAATGTAAACGTGTCCTTAAACCAAACGGCAGACTTTGTATTGGGTCTATGTCTGCCGAAAAAATGGATCATTTAATGATGCAGTTGTATCTTTGGTCAACGATTCATTTTCCTCAAATCGTTGACTGTCGGCCGATCGATCTTAAATCCATTTTAAAAATTGCGGGATTTGAAACCTCGATCAATCAATTCCAATCCTTATGGGGTTTACCAGTAAGAATATTGCTTGCCAATAAACAATAAAGGAGAGAAGATGAGGATACCAATTTATCAAATTGATGCTTTCACGAACGAACCATTCAAGGGTAATCCAGCTGCGGTTTGTTTATTACCTGCAGCAATATCAGAAATTAGGATGCAGAAAATTGCCCAGGAAATGAATTTGTCTGAAACCGCATTTCTTTTACCTGAAGACAACGGATACCGTTTGCGTTGGTTCACCCCACTTTTAGAAGTAGATCTTTGTGGTCATGCCACATTAGCCAGTTCTTTTGTTTTGTATCATCAGGATTTAGTGAAAAAAAATGAGCTAATTCATTTTTATACCCGAAGTGGGGAATTAAACGCTTCAATAAAAGGAGATTGGATAACTTTAGACTTCCCTGGTTTTGAGGAAACACCTTTTCTGGAGGCAGATCGACTTAAAGAGATATTGCATGTAGATCCAATTAATGTCGCAAGAAGTGGCGAAAATGTAATTGTTGAACTTGAATCATCAGAGGAAATCAGGCAGCTTAAACCCGATTTTATTCAATTAGTGAAGATACAGATTCATGGTCTGGCAGTGACCGCTCGTTCTGATCTTCCAGAATTTGATTTTATTTCACGTTATTTTGCGCCATGGGCAGGAATCAATGAGGACCCCGTCACAGGTTCTGCCCATGCCTGTCTTGCTCCTTATTGGGAAAAGAGGTTGAAAAAAAAGAAAATGGTTGCTTTCCAGGCATCTTCCCGCGGTGGAATAATGAGGGTTGAGGTTCAGGGCAATCGGGTTTTAATAGGTGGTCAGTCTGTAATGATTATTAAAGGCGAATTAATTATTTAATTTGATATTTTGAAATGACCTTTTAATTTAGATCAAAGCGGTCGGATTGGCCGAAATCTGTCTTTGATCGATATTAATTACTTAATGCCAATTATTGAAAAAAGTATCAGGCTTATATCTTTAATTCTGTTCCAGCTAATCCTTCAATCACAGAAATAATTCCCGAATTATCCAGATTACCTAAACCCATTGCGACCATGGCGTTAAAGAGTTGTGCATTTACTGCGGTCATTGGCAAAGGAATTCCATATTCCCTGGCTGTTTCCATAACAATATTCAGATCTTTCGCCTGGAGATAAGCCTTAAACCCGGGCTGACGGTTTCCACTGAACAAACGTTGGGGTTTATTATCAAGCGTCCAACATTGCGCAGCTCCCTCGCGAATTGCCTCCACCACTTTTTGTGGATTTGCGCCGGATTTTTGGACCAGGATGAGTAATTCTCCTAAAGCAACCATCTGGGCGGCTACCATGACTTGATTGGCAGCCTTGGCAATTTGGCCTGTTCCTGCATCCCCAATGTGGATTATGGTTTTTCCGAGGGTTTTCAAAACAGGCAGGACTTTTTCCAATGCTTTTTTCGAACCACCTACCATTATTGATAGGGTTCCTTTTCTAGCACCAATATCTCCCCCACTCACCGGAGCATCCAGACTCATAACCCCCTTTTTTTCAAGAGCAGTGGCAATTATTCGTGAAGTTGTAGATTTAATGGTGGAATTATCAACAAATATTAAACCCTTATGCGCCCCTTCGATTATTCCTTTCTCGCCAAGTACCACTTGTTCCACATCTGATGAATCAGGCAAGTTTGTGAAAACCACATCAACTTGAGAAGCGATTTCTTGAGGTGATGAGGCGAGTTGGGCACCTTCCTTCGCTAATTCATCCATTGCTGGCCGACTGCGATTAAAAACAACAAGGGGGTATCCGGATCTTAGAATATTGCGTGCCATGGATTTACCCATTAAACCCAAGCCGATGTAACCAATTTTTTGCATGATTGACTCCTAATCAGATAGTTATATTACTAATTAAACCAGAGTTTTGCAGAGTAAAATAAATTATTCTTATCTGGAAATGGAAATCAATGTCAACTCATGATCATACCCATAGTGCTATTGGAAATATTCGGCTGGCTTTTTTTCTAAATCTTGGTTTTGCATTAATCGAAATTATTGGTGGATTGATGACAAACAGTATCGCCATTTTGGCTGGTGCAGTGCATGATTTTGGGGATAGTATCACTCTGGGAGTTTCTTGGTATTTGGAGCGGTTTTCACTAAAGGGAAAAGATCAAAAATATTCCTATGGATATAAGCGCTTTTCCCTGTTAGGAGCTGTGATCTCCGCGGTTGTTCTGCTTACTGGTTCAATATTTATTCTTCTGGAAACAATTCCACGTTTGCTTACGCCGGAGCATTCCAACGCTCAGGGGATGGTGGCGTTCGCGCTTGTGGGAATCACTGTTAATGGATTGGCTGTGATAAAAATCCGTAACGAAAAAAATATGAATGCCCGCATGATCGCCTGGCATCTCCTGGATGATGTTTTTGGTTGGGGTGCGGTATTAATAATGAGTATCATCCTGCTCTTTGCAGATATTCATATTCTCGATCCAATATTTTCTTTATTGATCACAGGTTTTGTGATTTACAATGTGGTAAAAAATTTTGGAAAAACAATTTCCTTATTTCTTCAGGCAGTCCCTGAAAAAATAAAAATAACAGATCTCGAGAGTGAGATCCGGAAGGTGAGCAAGGTAAAAGACGTTCACAGTACCCACATCTGGTCACTGGATGGGGAGCATAATGTATTAACCACCCATATCGTTTTGGAAGCTGGAGCAAAACGCGAGGAAATTCGAGAGATCAAGTGTCTAATTCATGAATTGATCCCAAGATATGACTTGGCTCATACTACCATTGAATTTGAATACCTGGATGAAGATTGTTCAATGAATAATCACCATACTTCAAGTCATAAAAAATAAAGACAGGATTAGAAAATGACAATCTGTTTTATTATCCAACCAAACTGCATTCTATCAATGCTTAATCCTTTTTAATCGTTTGTTTGTATCGATTAAGTAAATACCTCTTTATATTAATATTCAGTATTTTGGATTGGTGGGATGCCATCAGATATCTGATTTACTGTACCTTTTGATATCGAAAATACGGAAGTAATTTAAAAAAGGAAATTATTCCTGACAACTTATTAAAAAAAACTGCGTATTATTATTAAATAACATCATTTGTGAGGTATATATGGCTGCAAAAAAAGTAGTTAAAAAAGAAATTCAACCGAAAATCAAAGTAATTATAAAGAAAGCAACCCCGATAAAAGAAAAAGTAGTTGAACCGGTCAAGGTGAATATCCCTAAAGAAGAACCAGTGAAATCTGAAGTGCATTCTGTAGAAAAAAGATCACATAATTCCGTTGATCGCGGTTCTCTCCTTTTGGGTGCAACTCTACTTGTCATTGGTTCTGTCTGGATCCTCGGGCAAATCTTACACATCTCATTAGCAGGCTATCTGTGGCCTCTCGCGATCATTATCCCGGGTGTGCTTGTTTTTATTTCCGCCTTGAATACTGATAGCGCTGGTGGGGATGCCTTGGCTGTTATAGGTTCAATCCTGACGAGCGTGGGTCTGCTACTTTTTGTGCAGCAATTGACTCATACATGGGCCAGTTGGGCTTATGCATGGGCATTAATTGCTCCCACTTCTATTGGAATCGGGCAAGTCATCTACGGCAAGATCAAAAAACATGAATCATTAGTGAGTACTGGTTTACAGATGGCAAAAGTGGGTTTATGGATCTTTTCTATAGGATTTGTATTCTTTGAATTGATCATTGGATTAAATGGATTTGGAATTTCGCGATTTGGTCTCCCCGTTCTTCCCGTGGTTCTAATTGGGATTGGTGCCCTTATTTTAATCAGAGCGATAACCTACAAACGTTAAGAAGGTGAAATATTCATAAGGAGATGGGCGTCCATCTCTTTATGAATTTATGAAAGCTAATGAAATATAATACTGCAGTAGGAATACTTGGAGAGTGAAATGAGTATATTTTATTTTATTGCTGGCGCAGCCTTGTTAATTTTGGGAAGAAAATTATTCTGGCTATTCGCTGCTGTGATTGGATTTTTATTGGGAATGAGCTTAGCTCAACAGGTTTTACCTGGTCAATCCCAGACCGTCCAATTAATCGTTGCTTTGATTATTGGTGGATTGGGAGCGGTCTTGGCGATCATGGTACAAAAAATTGCTATTGGTCTGGCAGGCTTCATTGCTGGAGCTTATCTGGTTAATATACTGGTTCCAACGTTTTCAATCACTTTAGGATCATTTCTCTGGGTTGCTGTCATTGTTGGAGGAATCATCGGAGCATTGCTTGCCAGTACAATGTTCGATTGGGCACTAATTTTTCTTTCCTCAGCTGTTGGCGCCAGTGTGATTGTTAATCATCTCACCATTCCTCAACCCTTCCCTTTGGTATTATTGTTATCCTTAATACTATTGGGCATGGTTATCCAAGCGAAAATAAAGGGTACTGAATAAAGCAAATAGAATTAAATTGAAAACTCGAAGGAAAAAATGCCCCCTGTAAATCTCATGAATACTTTAGCCAATCCTTTTGTAAAGCTATTGGCTCGCTCACCTCTCCATAATCTAATGGATGAGAAAGTAGTATTAATTACCTACACTGGTCGTAAATCTGGTAAGGCAAATACTGTACCAGTGAATTATTTATTGGTTGATAAAACCTTACACATCATCAGCCTGCGCAACCGGAACTGGTGGCGCAATCTCAAGGGAGGGGCATCCGTAGAAGTTCTTCTAAAAGGTAAAAAACAAAGCGCATGGGCTGTCTTGGTGGAGGATCAGCAAAAAGTGGCTGAAGAGCTGAGCCGATTATTCAGACATGACCCAAAATATGCACATTATCTGAAAATTCATTTGAATGAAAATGGAATGCCTGATCCAAAAGAATTACATGAATCTGCCATCAATAGAGTGGCAGTAATTATTAAATTATCTTAGTTGGTTGAGGGTTAAAAAATGACAATATTTCATATCGTGAAAAAAGGGGAATGGGAAAAACCCTCACAACTTTCTTATCAAAGTGAATCATTAAAAACCCAGGGATTTATTCATTGCTGCACACAGGATCAGATAAAGAAAGTTTTGGACCAATGGTTTAGAGGGCAGACCGGTCTTGTAGTAGTGGAAATAGACCCAGATTTGCTCAAAGCGGATGTCAAATATGAGAATCTTGAGGGTGGCGAAGAGTTGTTTCCTCATGTTTGTGGACCGATCAATCTGGATGCTGTGATCAATATAAAACCCATTAGTAATATTTTAGACGTAAAAATTGAAACAAGGATTCAAATCCCCATCGAGAAATTCACTGCCAGGTCACATGCGATATTTGATCTTCAGTGGTTTTTGCTGAGTTGTGGAGATTTTGAAAAGAAGGATTTTAATAGTATGACGATTTCCTGGGGGGGGCTGGGAACCATGTGGGGTCTACCAGTTGCGCTTGTCGCTGTTCGTTTTTCCCGTTACACTTTCCAATTCATGGAAAGAAATGATACTTTTACATTAAATTCTTTTCCTGAAAAGTATCGTGAAGTGTTAAATAATTTTGGCAGTCGCTCTGGAAGGGTGATCGAAAAAATACGATCATCGGAAATAACTGCCACAGCTTCAAAGAAAGTAAAGGCACCTAGTTATTTAGAGGCTGAACTTGTGATTGAATGTAAAAAAATATATTGGAATGATATAAATCCTACCCATTTTTTGGATGATCGAATTATTGATAAGTACTTAAACCGCGATTTTCACCGGTTTTATTTAGGGGAAGTGGAAGGGGTTTTTGGAACCTCCAATTACTCCTCTTAATTCTTGTATTTCATAATTGCATTATGCTAAAATCAATAAATATCAGGTCAAAAAACTTACCAGCCAAAGGAGATAATTATGACCAAAATTATTGATATTGAAGGAATCGGACCAGCAATTGCTAAAAAGCTGAGTTTAGCTGGAATCAAATCAGTGGAAGCTTTATTAAAGCATGGAGCGACCCCCAAAGGACGTGAAGAAGTTGCCAAGGAAACAGGTTTGGGACATAAGGAAATTCTGGAATGGGTGAACCGCGCTGACCTTTATCGAATAAAGGGAGTTGGTTCAGAGTATTCTGATTTGTTGGAAAATGCCGGTGTTGATACCGTTGTGGAATTATCCAAGCGTGATGCGAAGAACTTAACTGTAAAAATGGCCGAATCAAATGCAAAACGAAAAGTTGTGCGCCGCTTACCCGTTGAAAAACAGGTTGCTAACTGGATCGCACAAGCCAAGAAACTTCCCAGAGCTGTAAGTTACTAAAGAAAAATTATTTCAGAAATTAATGAGCCGATGGTTAACATCGGCTCATTTTATTTATTTAAGCTTTCGATACAAGTCTTTAAATATTACTTGAGCTGGTGTTTTATTTTCTCAGCAGTATCAATGAATATTGCTAATTTCTGTCTTTCTTTTTCAACGATATCTTTTGGTGCTTTTAATGCAAATTCGGATTTTAGAAGATTATTGATTCGCATGATCTGCGATTCAATAGAGTTCAACTCATTTCTTAGATTATTAAGCTTATCTTCCACATTTACAACAATATCCATTTTTAGAACCACAACCATCCCGGAAGTATCTAATGTTGTACTTGGAAATTGCTGAAGCTCAACAGAATTCATCTGGGTTTCTTGAATAGATAACTGGTTTAGATGAGCCAGAGCACAAATAGTTGGTATGAGTTTCATCAGTTCATGTGTATTTTTCTTATAAATTATTGTGGCACTGGGTTTTTGAGCCGTTAAGAGGTCATTTTCTATTCGTAAATTACGTAATGCCTTGACAGGTTCAACAATCAGATTATTGAACTGGTCAATTGAAGCTGTCTCCCATTCTTCTCTTAAAGAAGGTTTTGGCCATAGGGCATTGATTAATCCAATTTCCCAATCCACTCCTGATTCTGGTTTAATTCCAAATTTTATGCAAGCTTTTTTCAAATAGGACCATAATTCTTCAGTTACAAATGGGGTGAAAGGATGCAATAATCTCAGGCATCTATCCAGGATGGTCACAAGCATGCGAGTTGTATAGAAAGCACGACTTTCATTTTCAGAAATCTGTACTTTGGCTATTTCGATATACCAGTCTGCAAATTCACTCCAGAAGAAATCGTAGATCTGCCGCCCCGCTTCACCATATTGGTGGGTTGTGAAAAGTCGTTCCACCTCCCGGACGAGTTGGTTCGATCTGGCAGTGATCCATTGGTCAGCGAGAGTGGGTGAGAGCTGTGGGGATGCTGATTCCGGCGCCCTTTCTAAGGCACTAATGACAAAACGTCCGGCATTCCAAATCTTATTAGCAAAATTGCGGTTTGCCTGCACCTTTTTAACACTCAAATTCATATCATTTCCAGGAGTGGATCCAACTAGCAGTGTGAATCTCAATGCATCCGTTCCCATTTCATCCATCACAATCAAGGGATCGATGACATTTCCTTTTGTCTTGCTCATCTTTTGTCCATTTTCATCGCGGATCAATCCGTGAAGATAGACAGTATGAAAAGGAGCTTTACCGGTAAATTCAAGTCCATCCATAATCATCCGGGCAACCCAGAAAAACAAAATGTCATATCCGGTTTCAAGTACTGAGGTTGGATAGAAATATTTATAATCCGGGGTTTCTTCCGGCCACCCGAGAGTTGAAAAAGGCCATAAACCTGAAGAAAACCAGGTATCCAAAACATCTTCATCCTGATGAATCTTTTTGCTTTGGCAATGTTCACATATTTCTGGATCAGAACGGGTTATGGTCATTTTGCCGCACTCATCACAATACCATACCGGAATTCGATGGCCCCACCACAGCTGACGGCTGATACACCAATCCTGAATATTTTCCATCCAGTTGAAAAACACCTTGGTAAAGTGTTCCGGCACAATACTTACATCACCATTTCGGACTGCCCTAATTGCAGCATCTGCGAGCGGTTGAATTTTTACAAACCATTGGGTGCTGATCAAAGGTTCAATAATTTCACCACCACGTTGTGAGCGGGGGACATTAAGAGTATATGATTCTTCTTTGATCACTAATCCCTGGGAACCCATGTCTTCCCAGATTTTCTTCCTGCATTCAAAACGGTCCATTCCTTGATAGGGTCCGCTATTCTCATTCATGGTCACATCTTTATTGAGAATGTTAATCATTTCAAGGTGATGCCTTTCGGCGAGGGCATAATCATTTGCACTGTGAGCAGGGGTGACCTTGAGCGCGCCAGTTCCAAATTCGCGATCAATATATTCATCAGCAATCACCGGAATTTGGCGGTTGAGAATTGGGACAACGACTTTTTTACCAATGAACTTCTTATAGCGTTCATCCAGTGGATGGACACAAACAGATGTATCTCCTGGAATTGTTTCGGGGCGCGTAGTGGCAACAGGGATGAATTCCTTGGGATCATCGGCCAATAAATATTTAAAATAGAATAATTTACCTGGTTCCTGGGAATATTCCACTTCCAGATCTGATACTGCAGTTTTTAACAGAGGGGACCAATTGACCATGCGGATGCCACGATAAATCAAACCTTTTTCATATAATCGTACAAACGCTTCTCTTACTGCACGGGATAACCCATCATCCAAGGTGAAGCGCTCGCGAGTCCAATCACAAGATGCTCCAAGTCTGCGAATCTGGTTGGTGATCTTGCCCCCATATTTTTCTTTCCATTCCCAGGCTCTTTTTTCAAATTTTTCACGGCCGAGGTCCTCCCGTTTCAAGCCTTCCTTCTCAAGATCTTTTTCTACTTGTAATTGTGTCGCGATTCCTGCATGGTCTGATCCTGGAACCCACAGTGTCGGGATTCCTTTCATACGGTGGTAACGGATCATTAAATCTTCCATAGCAATGAACATGGCATGACCCAGATGCAATTCGCCAGTTACATTGGGGGGTGGGATAGAAATCACAAATGGTTTTCGGCTGGGATCGAAATCCTTGCTGCCCGGATCGTTGGTTGGTTGGAAATTGCCATTTTTCTCCCACAGCTCATAAATGCGCCCCTCGGTATTTTTAAAGTCATATGATTTTGGTAAACTAAATTCATCCATAATTTCTCCTAAAAAAATAAAACCTCTCATCCAAAGGACGAAAGGTTTAACTTCCGTGGTACCACCTTAATTTACCGGAATTATTCCGGCACACTCAATCCAGAATAGTCATTCTGGGTTTGCAGTAACGGGCTACCCGTGCCGGTCTACTTTCAATAAGATTTCTTCGGCATCATTGCAGGCGACTTCATCGGTGGAATTGATTTGGATGTTTTCAGCCAATGACATCCTTTTCTGTCAAAATTTCAGCCGATTACTACTCCTGCTCAAAATATTCAATTATAAGAATTATAGCGATTTAGACTCGCATTGTCAATAAATAGTAAGTGAGTGGAATAAATAATTGTAAATAATTTTGGTAAGATTATTGGTAATGGTAAAAAAAGGTATCTTTAATTTTACAGTGATATTATCTGTAATTTTCTTTACAGTCAGTTCTTGCAGTCCAAATTCATCTGTCACCATTTTGCCAACAATAACAAAAATTGCACCCACTCTTACCCAAAGCCTTGAAACCCCTACTAAGAGTATCCAGCAGAAAATAGAAATTCCAGATATTGAAAAATTTAGTGAAAAAATTACGATTAAATTCTGGCATCCCTGGTCTGGAGATGCGGCACGCGCTATTGAATTGTTAATTAAAGAATTTAATTCTACAAATGCCTGGGGAATTCAAGTAATTGAATTTTCTTATGGGAATGAGGATTATTTGATTAGCAAAGCTCAGAATGCACTGCAGAATCAAGAAAATCCAGAAGTGATCGCTGCCCCCATCAGTTTTCTGAGAAATCTTTTTACAAATGGAAATGAATTAATTAATCTGTTAGATTATACCAATCACGCCAAATTTGGTTTAACTGAAGAGGAAAAAATATCCTATCCCCTCACTTTTTGGCAGCAGGACACGATTGATGGTTCCAGATTTGGTATGCCGGCGCAGCGGGATGCACATGTACTTTTTTATAATCAATCCTGGGCAAGGGAACTTGGATTTGAAACTCCACCATCCACTCCAGATGAATTCCTTAATCAATCCTGTGCAGCGGCTCGTGCAAACTCTTTTGATGGCAATCCAGATAATAATGGCACAGGGGGGTGGATCTACAATTCAGATCCCGTAACAGTTTTGAGCTGGATGAGAGCTTTTAATGGGGGAGAGTTGCCAGCAAATGAAGGCGATCAATATATTTTTGGGAACCAACCCAATATTGCTGCATTTTCTTTTCTCCAACAGATCATTAAATTAGGCTGTGCATGGGTTGGAAAAGAACCAGATCCTTATCGATATTTTGCGTCGCGCAATGCATTGTTCTATAGTGGTGGTTTGCAAGACATACTTATACAGGAAAAAAATGCAAATAATAAAGATCAATGGACAATCATTTCTTACCCCTCACTTAAGGGAAATGATGTGGTTCTAACTGATGGTTTATCCTACGGGATATATAAATCAACTACTGAAAAGGACCTGGCTGCCTGGCTGTTTATCCGATGGATGCAAAAACCTGTCAGTCAGGCTAAATTAATATACGCAACAAGCACATATTATTTAACATCCTCGACTTTGGATGAAATGAAAAATTATCGCAAGAAAAATTCAGCCTGGGATGCGGCTCTTCAATACCTGCCTTTATCCAAATCCGCGCCAATATTAAGTACCTGGAATATTGTAGGAAAGGTCCTTCAGGATGCGTCTTGGCAGCTTACCCAAAGTAATGTCAATACAGGTGATATCCCTGATATTCTAGGGCAGGCCGATGAAATCATCAAAGAAATTGTTCAAAAATAAATGTTGAAACCAAATTTACCAGAAGTAATTATTTATACCGATGGGGCTTGTGATCCTAATCCCGGATCAGGGGGATGGGCAGCAATTCTGTTATTTGAAAAAACAAAAAAGGAAATAAAAGGATCAGAGAGCCCTTCGACCAATAATAGGATGGAATTAATCGCTGCAATTCAAGCCTTGAATGCCCTTGAGGTTGCATACAGGGTAAACCTATATACGGATTCTAAATACTTAAAGTTGGGAATTGAAGAATGGATGCCAAACTGGATAAATCGCGGTTGGAAACGCAAAGGTGGGAAATTAGCAAACATTGAATTGTGGCAGAGCCTTCACACTATTTCACAAAAGCACAACATTAAATGGCATTGGCTAAAAGGTCATGCTGGTAATGAGTATAACGAACGGGTCAATTGGTTAGCTCAAAAGGCTATTAAGTATTAATTTGAATTAGGATTGAAACGTGGTTAATTTACCAATTGATTTATTGTCGCTTTTACTAAAATGTAGTTATAGAGATTTGGAACTATATTTTCACGCTTAAAAAAAGGCGACGATGGGATTTGAACCCATGATCAGGGTTTTGCAGACCCTTGCCTTACCGCTTGGCCACGTCGCCATAACAATGAAGATTATAAAATCAGGAAGAACTCTTGTCAACCAAATTGAGTGCATTTATTTTTATATATTCTTGTTGAAGACAAATTTGCAAATCCCTGTATAAAAAAAAACGACTTCAAAAGTCGATTTTTTTGAGCGGGCGATGGGTCTCGAACCCATAAACCTCTTCCTTGGCAAGGAAGCGTTCTACCAATTGAACTACGCCCGCATGCAGCCTAGATTATATAGCAAAATTGAGAATGTTGTCAACCTAATTGAGGATTGTGGAAAAAAATTCTTTTCCGACAATTAGTCGTAGGTATTAAAAATCTGTAAAACGATATCTGCATATTCATAGAATACATCCATTGGGCCATATGCACGCAGGGCTTCACGCCAGTCTCCATAACGGATAAATAATCCACTGAGCATTTTAGAGCCGTATTCAATATTGAATGGTGGATCATACAATTCCTGCATGCTTGGGCGGAATCGAAAACAGGGATCTCCTTCACAAATGAAACTGGCTGCCAATCCATCCTTCGGCATGACTTGCATTAAACCAACAGCCCCGCTGGAGGAATATGCAAGAGGGTTTCCGCCACTTTCTTGTAGAATTACAGAAGCGATTAAATTGACATTCAGGCTGAAATTGATTGCATTACGTTCGATGATCTTTTTCCATTGTTGGATGGAATTGGGAAATTGGGGGCTTAATCCTGGTCTGGAATCTTCCATCACAGGAGGTGATTCACTTGTGGATTCTGTTTTGGACGCCCATACAACTCTTGGGGCGGAAATTAAACTTGTAAATAAGTAAAGAAAAAGGATGGAAATAGTGACCCCAGGAAGTAACAAGTTTTTTGCGCTCATTTGATGTTATCCTATTGCGAGATATTATAGCACAATAGTTCTATAATATTCAAGGATTAAAAACTTGTGAGAAACATATTTTGTCAGGCTGACCCGGATTATTAGAAACCCCTTATAACAAAAAATCAGTTATTGACGATTTTTTAGAAATGGGACACAAATAAACGGATTGAAATATTTTTCTATAGTATTGTTATTCTATTCCCCGTTAGCGCTCCATGCTCACTACCTGGTGTTCCCAGCGATGCCACTCCCCGAAATATTTTTCTACTATCTTCTTTCCTTCACCGGGGCAGGGTAAACCCTTATACTCCAAATCAGCATCCACCATGATGCGAACTAATTCGTGGAATTTGATCTTGGGCGCCCATTTAAGTTCCTGTTTCGCCTTGGCAGGATCTGCCAGCAGATAATCCACTTCAGTTGGGCGGAAATAACGTTCATCTATTCGCACGTAATCTTGATATTTTAATCCCACATAGGTAAATGCTTCTTCAAGAAATTCGCGAACCGTATGAGATTCACCGGTTCCAATCACATAATCCTGTGGTTTATCCTGCTGTAACATCATCCACATCGCCTCCACATATTCAGGGGCATACCCCCAGTCCCGTTTGGAATCCAGGTTACCCAGGTAGAGATGTTGTTGTTCTTCTGCTTTAATGGCTGCCACCGCACGAGTGATTTTTCGAGTGACAAAGGTCTCGCCGCGCCTTGGTGATTCATGGTTGAAAAGAATGCCGTTGCAGGCAAACAGCTTATAGGCTTCACGGTAATTTCGGGTGATCCAATAGGCATAGACCTTGGCGGCGGCATACGGACTGCGCGGTTCAAAAGGAGTGTTTTCGTTTTGGGGTGGTTTTACACCACCAAACATTTCACTGGAAGATGCCTGATAAAAACGTGCTTCAGAATGGGCATTTCGGACGGCATCCAAAATGCGCGTTGTGCCAAGCCCGGTCACATCGCCGGTATACTCAGGCATATCAAAACTTACCCGAACATGGCTTTGGGCTGCCAAATGATAGATTTCATCAGGGTGAATGTTATAGATGATATTAAAAAGGGTTTCGCTAACCGAAACATCTCCATGATGGAGGTGCAGATGAACTTTTTTCCCGTTATGCGGGTCGTGGTAAATATGATCGATCCGGCGGCTATTGAAAGTACTTGCCCGGCGAATAATGCCATGAACTTCGTAATCCTTGCTTAACAATAACTCAGCAAGATATGATCCGTCCTGGCCTGTGATTCCCGTTATAAGAGCTTTTTTCAATATCTACTCCTGTTTATTTTTCATATAAGAACTATAGTATATCCATGCCATATACAGCTGTCAAACATTTGGACTCAAGCTGCAAGAGGATTTTGGAGTTTATCTCAATGGAGGATAATTTATTAAATTGCTAATAACAAAAACCGCTTTAATAAGCGGTCTTTGTATCCCTATTTATTTTTCTTTTTTAAATATTATTTCTTTTTTCTTTTCGTCAAGATCTATCAATATCTTGTCGCCATTCTTAAAATCATTTGCCAAAATACTAATTGATAATGGGCTTTCGATTAATTTTTGAAGGGTTCGTTTGAGAGGCCTGGCTCCAAAATTTTCATCGTAGCCAACGTTCGCTAAAAATTCACGTGCTTTATCGGTCAATTCTACAGTGATCCCATGTTCCAGCACGCGGCCTTCCACTTCTTTCATCTGTAAGCCCACGATCTTCACCATTTGCTCACGAGTGAGTGGTGAAAAAATGATTACCTCATCAATTCGGTTCAAAAATTCAGGACGGAAAGTAGCTTTAAGGGCTTTTTCAATTTTTTCGTGGGATTCACGATCTTCATCGGTACCTTCGCTTTGCAAAAACCCCAGTGTTCCACCTTTTTTAATGAATTCTGTACCCAGGTTACTCGTCATAATTATGATCGTATTCCGAAAATCGATCATCCGGCCCTGGCCATCAGACATGCGTCCATCATCCAGGATTTGCAGAAGCGAATTCCAAACCTCGGGATGAGCTTTTTCAATTTCATCAAAGAGAATGACCCGATAAGGGCGCCGGCGGACAGCTTCTGTCAATTGACCGCCTTCCTCATACCCTACATAACCGGGTGGGGCACCGAATAGGCGAGATGCAGTATGTTGTTCACGGTATTCACTCATATCTAACCGTACCAAGGCATCTTCATCATCAAACATAAATTCAGCCAGAGCCTTGGCAAGTTCAG
This sequence comes from uncultured Anaerolineaceae bacterium, assembly GCA_964571135.1. Classification (GTDB taxonomy): domain Bacteria; phylum Chloroflexota; class Anaerolineae; order Anaerolineales; family Anaerolineaceae; genus CAZMZW01. Next base: position 647,516 of record CAZMZW010000001.1, read on the forward strand.
TTTTTCCTACTCCGGAAGGTCCAATAAAAATGAAGGACCCGATCGGGCGGCGAGGATCTTTGAGGCCTGAGCGTGAACGGCGAATGGCATCAGCCACAGCATGAATGGCTTCTTCCTGACCTATGATTCGTTCATGCAATTTTTCTTCCATCTTCAATAATCGGTCAGCTTCAGATTGCATCATTTGGTTAACAGGGATGCCAGTCCATTGTGACACAACTTCAGCAATGTCATTTTCTTCCACAACCTCATCCAGTTTGTGTTCAGCTTCCCATTTATCCCGTTTCTGGGTAAATTCAGTTTCCAAACGCAGGCGCTCGGCTTTCTTGCGCGCTGCGCTTTCGTAGTCTCGGGCTGTACCAGCCTGTTCTTCTTCAGACCGTAATCGCTCCATTTCAATTTTCAATTTTTTTAAGTCAGGCGGCATGGAATATAATGCCACTCTTAATTTTGCAGCAGCTTCATCCATCAAGTCAATCGCTTTATCAGGCAGGAAACGGTCAGTGACATATCGGGATGAAAGGCGGGCGGCAGCTTCCAGGGCTGCATCGGTGAAATTGACTTTGTGATGAGCTTCGTAACGATCCCGCAGACCTTTGAGCATCTGAATTGTTTCATCTATGCTTGGTTCCTCAACAAAAACTGGGGCAAAACGCCTTTCGAGGGCGGCATCCTTTTCTATGTATTTTTGAAATTCATCTGATGTGGTAGCACCAATACACTGTAATTCGCCACGAGCCAGGGCAGGTTTTAACATGTTCGAGGCATCCATGGCACCCTGGGCTGCGCCAGCGCCCACAACGGTATGTAGTTCATCAATAAAAAGGATCACTTCACCAGCGGATTTTTGCACTTCTTCAATGGATGCTTTTAACCGCTCTTCAAATTCACCCCGAAATTTTGACCCGGCGATCATTGCACCCAGATCCAGGGAAATGACTTTTTTACCCGAAAGAATTTCAGGCACATCATTCGAAGCGATCTTTTGGGCTAATCCCTCAACAATTGCGGTTTTACCAACTCCGGCTTCCCCAATCAGCACAGGGTTATTCTTTGTTCGTCGTGAAAGAATTTGGATCACTCGAAGAATTTCTTTATCTCTTCCAATAACAGGATCCAGTTTGTTTTCAATGGCAAGTTTGGTCAGGTTGCGGGAATATTTCTCGAGAGTACGGAAACGTCCTTCTGAACGGGAATCGCTGGATTTTTGCCCCCCATGTTCTTGCATCACATAATCCATCACCTTTTGATGATCTAAGCCGAATTCCTGTAAAAGGCGTGCAGCAGGAGTATTTTGTTCAGAAAGCATCGCCAGAAAAAGATGTTCAGCCCCAATAAATTGCATTCCCAACTTGGTCGACTCTTCATTGGCGATTTCCAGAATTCGTTTTACCCGCGGGGTAATGAATATCTGGCCGGATCCTCCACTGAAAATACTTGCTCGTGAACTGTTCTGTAGAAGGTTCTCAAGCTTTTGTTCAAAGTCATTCACATTGACTTTTAATCCTTCCAGGATCTTGGAGACCGTTCCCTGAGCAGATTCAATCAGAGCTAAAAGAATATGCTCTGTGTCAATCTGATTATGGCCAAAACGTTGGATGAGTTCAGCGGCCCGCTTGGCCACCTGTTCAGCTTCCCCATTAAATTTATCAAAATGCATCATAGGTTTTAACCTTTGTTTGTTCTATTTTTTTGAGATTATACATCAGTAAATTCTATTATCGAATAAACCTTAATTAATAGTTTATATGAAATTTCTAAAAATAATATAAGAATAATCAATCTGAATCCATACAGCACAAAAGAGTAAAATCAACTGAAATGATTGAAAAACCAAATTTCGTGTTTCAAAGATTGGATAAAACCAAAGACATTGGTCAGATGGCAGATTTGATTGATCTATGTTTTGGGCAGCAAATGGACCCGGATGGAAAAAAATACCTAAACTATTTACGAAATTTAGCCAGGCAGAATCATTCTCTTGTTGCATTATTTGAAGGTTCAATAAGCTCCTCCCCATCCATTGATGGGTTTGTATGTAAAGCAAATGATAGATTGATTGGAAATGTAAATATTTCTCCTTATCAGGACGGTAAGGAAAGATTTTTATTTATCTCAAATGTGGCTGTGCATCCCGATTTTCGTAATCAGGGTGTAGCCAAACAACTAATTAAAAAAGCGATCGATTTTGGATTTCAGTTTCACTTCTCCTCTGTCTGGCTGCAAGTGCGGAAGGAAAATGAGATCGCCTATCGCGTCTATTCCTCAATAGGGTTTAAGGATGAGGGAATTCGGGATACCTGGATCATTCAACCAACATCTTTATACAAAGATGAGAAGGCACCTTTTGTGCTCATCAATAGGCGAAGAAAGGAGGATTGGCACAAGCAAGAAGAATGGTTGAATAACATTTACCCAGTGGAAATAAGATGGCAACTGGAAACCAACCCCTTGAATTTTAGACCGCAGATTTTGCAGTCGATTAAAAATGCAATAAATGGCCGAATTTTCTTACATTGGTCAATTGTCTTTCAACAGCAATTGGTGGGTGTATTCACGTGGCAGCCATCTTTTCGTTTTGCAGATCAGCTCTGGTTGGCAGTGAAGATCGGATTTGAGGATCAAATAATAGATAATGCCTTCCCATTTATCCAAAGACAACTCATGCAGAAAAAACCACTGATGCTTGATCTTCCTGAGGGGCTCGGCGAAAAAGTGCTACCCAGGGTTGGATTCGAAAAGATGCATACATTAAGATGGATGAAAAGACAAATTAACTAGCATTTGTCTTTTCTATGGTAAAGGTTGAGATTGCAGATCATTAAAAGCCATTAAGATATTACTGGCGGCGTCGCTGACCCATAATCGACCCATTGAATCGAATTTAAGGTCAACCGGTTGGCTGGAAATATCTTCCGATAAATTAAAACCGGTCCATCCATGAATAAATTCACCTTGCGTTGAAAATTCAAGAATCCGGGATCCTTCAGGGTCGGATAGGAAGATATTCCCAGTTGGACTTACAGTGATGAAAGGTTTGTTGTTTGTGGATTGACCAAACCATCCAATAACGTCCCAACTGGTGGCGTATGAAAAGGTTAATCCAGTTTGGTCTGGTTGGAAAACTTGAACCCGACGGTTCCACGTGTCAGTAATATAGATCTTGCCTTTATTATCCATTGTGATCCCAACAGGTTCATCCAGATTGCCAACATCCAGACCGGCTGATCCAAATTCGCTTAAATAATTACCATCACTATCATAGATCACTATCCGTTTATTCCCGGTATCAGTTACAAATACTTTCCCATCTTTATCGACAATAATCCCACGTGGACCGTATAATCCTTGAGGGTTTGAACCAATATTGTAAGTACCCCACATGCGAATAAATTCCCCAAGGGGAGAAAATTTCTGGATGCGATAATTCCAGGTATCAGTTACATATATGGAACCGTCCGGCCCAACGGCAATCCCCCATGGTTCATTAAATGTGCCTGCCGGTGCTGAGCCATCAATAATATTGGCATACGTTCCCCAGGAATTAATCAATTTGCCATCAGTCGCGAAATGTTGAATTCGGTTGTTGTGGGAATCAGCGACGTAGATACTATCATCCGCTGCGATCGCGATTCCACGCGGTGCTGCCAGCAGACCAGGTGCATTACCACCGCCAGATATAATTTGACTGGGTTGAATTTCTAATGTTTTTTCGATATAAGGGTCTGTTGTTTGAGTTATTGACGTGGAAGCACCAAGATTCCAGATCTGCGCGGCAATATCTTTACGAATATAAAGACGCATTTTTTCAGCAGGTGACCAATTCTCGAGGGTAAGACTTGGATTATTCGTTTTTTGCGCATAAAGTGAATAATCACGATTAAGCCAAATATTAAACAAAGCCTGGCGCATTTCACCATTACTGATGGCGTCCCAAACCCGCTGCGGGGTTAAGTTGTAATAATCCATCATCGGCCACCATAAGCGCATATATTCATAAGAGTAATAATTATTTCGAATCAAGGGATCCAGTTTGGAATAATTGGCTTGACCCGCTACGATAACTGGTGATTCCTCCAGACTTTTTGTGGGGTTTTCCGAAAAATCAACCCTGTTGGGAAAATGACGAAAATACCACCAAAATGGATAGCGGGAATGGTTATCATAAGCAACTTTAATTCCCAGGCCAAGTGTGGTTCGCTGGGAAATCTCTTCTATCTGGGACAATATTTCTTTTGGCCCCGGTGCGGCATGTGCATATACCAGAAATTCAGTCGGGAGATCATAATTGACAAATGAGGCGAAATAGGCCGCACGGGCAGTCAATAAGGTCATCAGACAAAAAACAGCCAGGATTAATAATTGCCCGATCCGATTTACCCTCCATTTTTTGGTGAAATAAAAAACAGCATAGGCAAGTGCTCCAGTTAAAAGAAGAGCAAACAGGAAATAATTTGTCTGTTGTAATTGTTGCTGGGTTTTACCCTGGAAGGGCGGTTGATTACCTAATAGGATGACAAAAAGGTTACCCAGGGAAATCATAAAAAGAATGGCAGCTAATAATGCTAACCAGAACTTTTTTGAATTACGATGAGTGTATATTTGGTTAAACAGAAAGCCAATCGACCAACCTGCACACAGAAGCATGGCCAGTACGATATGAACGGTTAACCAGGGCATTTTTTCTCCAGCAATGGAGAATGCGAGCAGACTTACAAAACTCCAAAACAAGAGGAGCCATAATACTGGTGTGGGTTTACGAACAGGCTTTTTTCCTGAAATAGTTTTCTCTGTTTTTTGAACTTCTTTTTGTACCCCAAACCAAAGTTTTTTATAGTGAATACCCAAAATAAATGCAAGGATCGTACCGCAGGCAGCTAGAAATTCATAAATAGGGATCTGGATTAATGCGTAATAATATAGCGGTTGATTTCCTCTCTGCAGTCCATGCTGCGCCATCCAATATCCTAGACCCCCAACAATTCCGGTAAAAAAACCAAACCCATTGGTAAAGATGGTCGTATAGAAAATAGTGAAAATGACATAGAAAATTGTCGCATTCTTCAACCACACTTCTTTTTTCCAGGCAGTACCAAAAATATAAGCAACACAAAATATATATAAAATAAAAAAGAAAGTTGTGTAGATGCCCATTTGGTTCGTGTAATCAATGGGGTCAATGCCTGCTAATTTGGAAAAGACAGGACTTAAAAGAGGTAAAACTAAAGTACCTGTCAGGATCAGAAGATCAAATGAACGCAAGTCATTGAGTTCATTCCAAACTTCTTGCAGTTGTTTTCTTATCCGTATTAGCATTAAAATACCAACCACCATTGGGATAATTATTGGGAGGAAATATGGTCCGTAAGTTTGTAAGTAATTTCCTAATTGTTGAGCTGCCCCACCAAGGTTAGAAATAGGCGATGTCATTAGAGTGGCAGGTTGTAAAACTGTCTTCGAAATTCTAATGAAAAGAATAGAAATGGCTGCTGCGCCCATGAAAATGAGCACTGAAGAACCCGTATAAAAAATAAAACGAGATCGCTGACGGCTGCTTTGCCATTGATAACGAATCAAGTCATTTAGAGCAAGCCCACCCAGGAAAAATAGCAATTCAGCTGAATATATGTAGGCGGTTTCTTTAGAACAATAATGCATGACTGTTGCGAGAGTAAGGAAATAGAGCCATTTATTTTTTCCATTCTCTAAATACCTGAGAACCGAATACAACATCACCACACCAAAAAGCATGATAAAGGCTTCATTACGCGTATACCGTCCATAAAAGAGCATATATGGGGAGATCATAAAAAAGATCCCTGCCAAAATGCCCCCCACTTTTCCAAGGTATCTCCGGAAGAAGATCAATACGAATGCTACAGCGGCCGTACTAAATAATGCGGCCGGAATTCGTGAAGTGAAGTCGTTATCTCCCAATAAAAAATAAGTGAGCGCGACAATGTGGAATTGAAATGGTCCATGCGTAACAGGATCATGCCGGTAACCTCTACCCATGTATAGGTCGTAAGATGGCACTACATGGTTGGTCTCATCATGGCTCATTACCCGCAGATCTAAAATATAAAAACGCGAAAACAAAGTGATTAAAATGATCAACACAATCAAAACGTGTTCAAGGGTAATCTTTGATAGGAATGGAGCTATGGGCTGTTCCAACCAGGATGAATGTCCAGAAATTTTTTTCATTGAATTTTGTATTCCAGAATGATCTTTTATAATTTATAATAAGTTGCTTGGGTTAGTTCATATAAATTTTAATGCATAATTATAAATAGGGAAATCAATGGGGAGGAATAGTATTCTAAAAACAACTTATCCTTTTATCTTGACCAAAATGGTAGACATTGTTACAATAATTGTTTGCCAGCATTCCGGTCGTTTTGTGCTGGCTGGTTTTAATTGAATATATCAGGAGAAATAAATGACTTCAGCGTTGCCCATTAAGTCATACGCACGAATCCCGTCAATCTTAGAGTTGCCAAATTTAATTGAAGTACAGCTTGAATCCTTCCAACGTTTAAAAACGGAAGGATTGAAAGATCTTTTTAATGAGATTACACCAATTGAATCTTATAACAAAGGAATAAAACTCTATTTCCCAAGCGAGACATCCGAGAGTAAACAATTCAAACTTAAATACTGGTTTGAAGAACCTAAGAACACAATTGAAGAGTGCGTTGAACGGGACCTGACCTATGCCTGTCCATTGTATGTGTCAGTTTTAATTGCCGGGCCTGAAGTTCCTGAGCCAATCAAACAGGATATTTTCCTGGGCGATTTTCCTGAGATGACTGAAAAAGGTACTTTCATCATCAATGGAACTGAAAGAGTTGTTGTATCTCAACTTATCCGTTCTCCGGGTGTCTATTTTAATGCACCAGTCAACCGTGCCACCGGACACCGCTTGGCCACTGCCAAGCTGATCCCGGATCGGGGTGCCTGGATGGAATTTGAAACTCGAAAGAATGATTACATCATTCTGAAATTCAACCGTAAGCGAACTGTTCCGATCACCGTATTTTTACGAGCTCTGGCAATGGTTGATGATGGTCTAAAAGATTCTCCAATTAAAACTGGAAAAGACGAAGAACTGATTTCTATTTTTCAGGATGTTGATAATGATCCTGACCGCCTGTTTATCATGAATACGATCAAGCAGGAACCGGAATGGACAGTGAGTGAGAAAAAACCGGTAGGCGAGGCTGCTTTATTAGAGTTCTTCCGAAAAATGCGTCCAGGGGATCCGGCAACCTTGGAGAATGCACGCGAATTTCTAACTGAACAATTATTTGATCAGCGTCATTATGATCTTGAAAAAGTGGGACGCTACAAGTTAAATCAAAAACTTGATCTGACTTCGAAAATTCCTGTCTCTCACCGGACTATAACCAAATGGGATATGGTCTATCTAATCCGCCGCATGATCATGATTAACAATGAAGTGGAAGACAAAGATGATATTGATCATCTGGGGAATAGACGAGTAAAAACCGTAGGAGAGTTGATTCAAAACAAACTGCGCATAGGCATACGCCGTATGGAAAGAGTAATTAAGGAGAGAATGTCCATCCGTGATCAGGGCGAAATTTCTCCGATGAATTTAATCAATATCCGGCCGCTGGTAGCAGCATTGCGCGAATTCTTTGGTTCCAGCCAACTCTCACAGTTCATGGATCAGACCAATCCATTAGCAGAATTGCGCCATAAACGTACTCTTTCAGCGCTTGGTCCTGGAGGGTTACGCCGTGAAAGGGCAGGGTTTGATGTGCGCGATGTTCATCATTCGCATTATGGACGCATTTGCCCAATTGAAACGCCAGAAGGACCAAACATTGGGTTGATTGGTCGTTTGGCAAATTATGCAAGAGTTAATGAATATGGCTTCATAGAAACCCCATATCGTAAAGTACTTCGCGAACTTGAAGTTGATGATGATCGATTGATGAATAGAAAAATTCGTGAAGCTGTTGTTTCCTCGAAGACAGATGAAATTATTGCAAAAGAAGGCGAACGAATTACGCCAGATTTATTTTCAATTATCAAGAAAGCAAAAAAAGACGGCAAAATTGCTATTGTACCTTTTGTATCCAAAGATGTTGAATTTCTATCTGCTGATGCAGAAGACAAATATATTATTGCCCAGGCAAACTCACCGCTCAATGAATTTGAAGAATTTAGTGTTGAGCAGGTTTCCAGCCGCCATCATTCTGATTTCATCAATTCGATTGTGGATAACGTTCAGTATATGGATGTTGCCCCTCATCAGATCGTGGGTATGAGCGCATCATTAATTCCTTTCCTTGAGCATGATGATGCCAACCGGGCATTAATGGGTTCGAATATGCAGGCGCAAGCTGTCCCACTGATTCAACCTGATCTTCCAATAATTTCTACTGGTATGGAATCTTATGCCGCGCGCGATTCAGGCCAAGTTCTTACGGCCAATGAAGATGGCGAGGTGGTATCAGTATCTGGTCGGCAAATATCGGTCCGTTCCGGAAAAGAAGTTCATACATATCACTTGCGGAAATACCAACGTTCCAATCAAAGTACTTGTATTGATCAGCGACCGATTGTTGAAAAAGGCGATCGTGTTCATAAGGGGACTATTCTTGCTGATTCATCTTCCACAGTGGATGGTGGTCTTGCCCTTGGACAAAATGTGGTTATTGCTTTCGTATCCTGGGAAGGCGGCAATTTTGAAGACGCAATTCTTATCTCTGAGAAATTAGTCCAGGAAGACCGTTTTACTTCCATCCATATAGAAAAGTATGAAGTAGAAGCACGCGATACAAAATTAGGACCAGAGGAAATTACGCGTGATATCCCCAATGTTGGTGATGAAGCCATCAAAGATTTGGATGAAGATGGCATCATCCGCATTGGAGCTGAAGTTGAACCAAACGATATTCTTGTAGGCAAGATTACCCCGAAAGGTGAGAAAGAACTTACTCCCGAAGAAAGATTATTGAGAGCAATCTTTGGGGAAAAAGCCCGCGATGTTAAAGACACCTCACTGCGCATGCCACATGGTGAACGCGGTAAGGTGGTTGAAGTTAAAGTTTACACTCGTGATGATAATCCTGACCTTTCTGCGGGTGTTGATAAAATGGTACGTGTAGCCGTTGCGCAGCAACGAAAAATAACAGCCGGCGATAAAATGGCCGGACGGCATGGGAACAAAGGTGTGGTTTCGAAAGTTGTTCCTGTCGAAGATATGCCATATTTAGATGATGGTACTCCGATTGATCTCATTCTTAATCCTCTTGGCGTTCCTGGACGCATGAACATTGGTCAAGTACTTGAGACACATCTGGGGTGGGCTGCCAGCCGCTTGGGGTTTAGAGCGGTAACACCTGTCTTTGATGGTGCCAATGAGGACGAAATCGAAGCAGAACTTGCCCGAGCCTGGTTAATTGATAATGCCTGGAATGAAATTACAGAGCGTGCCTGGGAGTGGATAAAAACAAAAGAATATTCTCCGGACAATATCAAAGATGATGAAGAAGTTCGGCTTCTCTATCTGGAGAGTTGGCTTGGTGATAAAGGCTACGAGGTGTCCAACTTTCCTATCGATCGAAATTATGCGCGCCGATCCGTGTTAAAAGAATGGCTGCGCGAAAAGAACTACAATCCGGATCAAATTCTGAGTTTTGATAATATAAAAATTGGTGATAACTCATATCTTGACAAAGATATAAAAGCCATTAATGCCTGTTTAAGAATCTGGTTGGAAAAAATTGGTCAGCACCCGGGACGAATTAATGATGACAAGCTCAGGCAAAAATCAGAAGAGTTCATGAAATCTGTAGAATTTCAAAATGGCAAATTTGAACCAATGCCAGTTCTGGGAAAGCAAAGACTGCATGATGGTAAAACTGGAACGGTCTTTAATCAGCCTGTAACTGTCGGAGTTATGACTGTTCTTAAATTACATCATCTTGTTGAAGATAAAGTTCATGCTCGTTCCACCGGACCATATAGCCTGGTTACCCAACAACCGTTAGGTGGCAAGGCTCAATTTGGTGGGCAGCGTTTTGGTGAAATGGAAGTATGGGCACTGGAAGCGTATGGTGCCGCTTACTCCCTGCAAGAAATGCTGACCATTAAATCGGATGATACTCAGGGTAGAACTGCAGCTTATGAATCCATTGTGAAAGGTAATCCAATCGAGGAACCGAATCTGCCGGCCTCTTTCCGTGTTCTTGTAAAAGAGCTACAAAGCCTTGGCCTGGCAGTGGAAGCGGAAATGGATTCGGGCGAGGTTGTTCGCTTTGGAAAGGATGAAGAAAAGCAAAAGATACCCAGACCGAGCACGGGCTTGATGGGTATAAAACCAAAGTTTGATGATTTTCTTTAATAAATCATTGACGATAAAAAATCGGTGTGATAAAATTTAGTGTTTAATTTTAGAATTAGAAAGTAAGCGATCTTTTTGGAGGCTAAAAACAGTGCCAACTATTAATCAGCTTATCCGCAAAAGCAGGATGAGTAAAAAACAAAAAAGCAAAGCTCCGGCTCTTCTTTATACATTTAATTCAAAGAAGCAGCGCAGGGTACGTCAATTAAGAGGCGCTCCTCAGAAACGAGGAGTGTGCACAGTAGTAAGAACAATGACTCCCAAGAAACCGAATTCCGCGCTGCGAAAAATCGCCCGCGTTCGTCTTTCAAATGGAATGGAAGTAACGGCTTATATTCCAGGTGAAGGTCACCAACTTCAGGAACACTCTGTAGTGATGGTTCGTGGTGGACGTGTGAAAGATTTGCCAGGTGTTCGTTACCACATCGTGCGTGGTGCACTGGATACTACCGGTGTTGCGGTAAGAAACCAGGGTCGTTCTAAGTACGGTACCAAGCGGCCTAAAGCTGCCTAGAAATTGATGGAGAATTTGAATGCGTAGGACAAAACCAGAAAAACGTAAGATTACCCCCGATATCCGATATCAGAATAAAAATGTTCAGGTTCTGATTCATCATATTTTGCGACGCGGCAAGAAAAGCACAGCAAGATCGGTTGTATATGATGCTCTTGAATTGCTCGAAGAGCAAACCAAACGTAGCCCGATTGAAGTATATGATCAGGCATTGAAAAACGTCGGTCCTCTTATGGAAGTCCGCCCACGCCGTGTGGGAGGTGCAACTTACCAGGTTCCCATGGAAGTTGAAGACAGTCGTCGTTTAACATTGGCTTTGCGCTGGATCATTGATGGCGCTAGAGCGCGGACAGGCAAATCGTTTGCTGAAAAATTATCGGCTGAATTATTAGACGCAGCCAATAATCAGGGTGCAGCAGTACATAAACGTGACGAAACTCATAAAATGGCAGAGGCTAACCGCGCATTCTCTCATTTTAGGATTTAATTAAAAGATATAGATAAGGTCCGGTAATTCAGGTAATTAATATGGCGCGAAAATTTCCGTTGGAAAAGATTAGGAATATTGGGATTATCGCGCATATTGATGCTGGTAAAACCACCACAACTGAGCGTATCCTCTTTTATACTGGTAAAACGTATCGTCTGGGTAACGTTGATGAAGGCACGACAGTTACTGATTGGATGGTTCAGGAACGTGAACGTGGCATCACGATTGTATCGGCCGCAATCACTGCCGAATGGAACGGTTACCAGATTAACCTGATTGATACTCCAGGTCATATTGATTTCACGGCTGAGGTACAGCGGTCATTGCGTGTGTTGGATGGGGGCGTCGTGGTATTTGATGCTGTGCAGGGGGTTGAACCACAAAGCGAAACAGTTTGGCGGCAAGCCGACCGTTATCATGTTCCCCGAATTTGCTTTGTAAATAAAATGGATCGGATGGGTGCTTCATTTGATTACACCATTAAATCCATTAAAAAGCGCCTGGGTGCCAATGTTATTGCAATGCATATGCCGATTGGTGCTGAAGCTGAGTTCAGTGGTGTGATTGATTTACTTGAAAAGAAAGCAATTTATTGGGATGATGAACAGGGTACGATAATTCGCTATGATGAAATCCCGCACGAATTGAAAAATAAGGCGAATGAACGACGTGCAAAAATGATTGAAAAGATTTCCGAACTGGATGAAAAACTTTTCGATAAATTTGTCAATGAGGAAGAGATCACGATCCCCGAGATCAAAGTTGCCCTTCGGAAAGCTGTCCTTGAAAACCGGGTTAGTTTGGTTTTTTGTGGGACTGCTTTACGCAATAAAGGGATTCAACCTTTATTGGATGCAGTTGTGGATTATCTTCCTTCACCTATGGAACTTCCGGATGTTAAAGGAATAGACCCCCGTCATAATGAAGAAGTAACTCGTCCGACGGATGAAAATGCTCCATTAAGTGCCATTGTTTTCAAAATCGTGTCAGACCCTTATGCCGGAAGATTAGCTTATATCCGGGTATATTCTGGGAAATTGGAACAAGGACTGATGGCCTATAACTCTTCTTCCGATAAAAAAGAACGGATTGGTCGATTGATTCGGGTATATGCTGACCATCGTGAAGATGTACCTGAAATTGGTGCTGGAGATATAGGAGCCGTACTCGGTTTTAAAAATGTTTCGACTGGCGATACACTTTCGGATGCGCACCATCCGATTATTTTAGAGCGGATCACCTTCCCAGAACCGGTCATCATGGTGGCGATTGAACCCAAGACTACTGCTGATCAGGATAAATTAGGAAAAGCTTTACAAAAGCTTGCCGAGGAAGATCCTACCTTCCGTGTGCATGTTGATGAAAACACCGGTCAGACCGTGATTTCTGGTATGGGTGAATTGCACCTTGAGATCCTGGTAGATCGTATGAAACGTGAATTTAATGTGGCAGCGAATATTGGACGTCCACGTGTTTCGTTTCGTGAAACAATCTCCAAGGCGCTTACTAAAGTGGAATACAAATATGTCAAACAAACTGGTGGACATGGTCAATATGGACACGTAGTATTCGCAATAGAACCATTAGAGCGGGGTAGCGGTATTCGTTTTGTCAATAAAGTTACAGGGGGAAAGGTTCCCCGTGATTTCTTTGATGCTGTTGAAAAGGGTGTTTATGAAGCAGCTGAAACCGGTGTATTGGGTGGATATCCAATGACAGACATCGGTGTCACTTTTTATGATGGTTCATCCCATGAAGTGGATTCCAGCGATATGGCTTTTAAAATGGCCGCGATCTTTGCTTTTCGCGAAGGCGCCCAAAAAGCACAGCCAATTCTCCTGGAACCAATCATGAAAGTGGAAGTAATTGCCCCTGATGAATATCTGGGGGACGTTTTGGCTCAGTTAAGCGCGCGGCGCGCTACAATTATAGGAATGGAAGCTAAACCTGGCAAGATCCAGGAAGTGAATGCGCAGGTTCCTCTAGTGGAAATGTTTGGTTATGCGACCGAATTACGGTCTGCTACGCAAGGACGCGGAGTCTTCTCAATGGAGTTTGCTTTTTATTCTCCTATGTCTGAATCTGTACAGCTAAAAGTATTGAATTAAACTACCAGGATTAATTAAGGAGAGAAATTATGGCGAAAGAGACGTATGTACGCAACAAGCCCCACATGAACG
>CAZMZW010000002.1:0-431493 GCA_964571135.1 uncultured Anaerolineaceae bacterium
TGGAATACCAGACCGACAAACGCCACTATGCCCATGTGGACATGCCCGGTCACCGCGACTACATCAAGAACATGATCACCGGTGCCGCCCAGGTGGATGGCGCCATCCTGGTGGTGGCTGCACCCGAAGGCCCCATGCCCCAGACCAAAGAGCACGTCCTGCTGGCTTACCAGGTGGAAGTGCCCAGCATTGTGGTCTTCCTCAACAAAGTGGACGTCATGAACGACCCGGAACTGCTCGAACTGGTGGAGATGGAGCTGCGTGACATGCTCACCGCCTACAAGTTCCCCGGCGACAAGACTCCCATCATCCGCGGCAGTGCCCTCAAAGCCCTGGAATCCACTTCCACGGATGTCAATGCCCCCGAGTATGCCTGCATCAAGGAACTCCTGGACACCATTGACAACTACTTCCCCGATCCTGTACGTGAAGTGGACAAACCCTTCATGATGCCGGTGGAAGACGTTTTCTCCATCAAAGGCCGCGGCACTGTAGTGACCGGCCGTATCGACCGTGGTCATATCAATGTGGGCGATAATGTGGAGATCGTGGGTTTGCGCGAGAAATCCATGCCCACCGTCGTAACGGGAGTGGAAATGTTCCACAAGACCCTCGATGAGGGTATGGCAGGTGACAATGCCGGTCTGCTGCTGCGCGGTGTCGAACGCACCGATGTGGAACGCGGCATGGTGATCGCTGCTCCCAAGAGCATCACCCCGCATACCAAGTTCAATGCCGAAGTGTACGTGCTCAAGGCAGATGAAGGCGGACGCCATAAACCCTTCTTCAACGGCTATCGGCCGCAGTTCTACATCCGCACCATGGATGTGACTGGTTCGATCAAGCTGCCCGAGAAGGTCGAAATGGTGATGCCGGGCGATAATATCAATATGGAAGTGGAATTGATCATCCCGGTGGCTCTCGAACAGGGCTCTAAATTCGCCATCCGCGAAGGCGGCCTGACCGTGGGCGCGGGCGTGATTACTAAAATTCTGGAATAGGATTAAAGCATGGCAAAACAAAAAATTCGCATTCGATTAAAAGCCTACGATCATCGTGTGCTTGACCAATCTGCCAAACGGATTGTGGAAACCGCTGAACGCAGCGGCGCGAAAGTGGTTGGTCCAGTCCCGCTGCCAACAAAACTTGAAAAATTCACAGTAAGGCGAGGCGCTTTTATTGATAAGGATTCCCATGAACATTTTGAAATCCGAACGCACAATCGAATGATTGATGTATTGGAACCGGATGCGAAAACAATTGACATGCTCATGCGTTTGAATCTGCCCGCTGGTGTGGATATTGAAATTAAGCTTTAGGGATAGATCCCTTTTCCTATTTGCTTTTTAAACTGGTAAGAAATATTATTCTGTGGTAAACTAGTTAGGTTTTGGGCGGGATGCCCATTGCAACGGAGCAAGAGTCATCCGATTGGCGAATGGTCAAAGTGATTAGTTCTGCTGAAGGAAGACTAACTGCACCGTAAGGAGATGATGCAACCACTGCCCTGGTTGACAGTCTCGGCAATTTTTTATGAAGGAGAAAAATTGAAATGTTCAAAGGGCTAATTGGAAAGAAGCTTGGCATGACCCAGGTCTTCGATGAGAGTGGATCGGCAATTCCGGTTACACTCATTGAAGCTGGGCCTTGTTTTGTTACCCAGATAAGATCAGTGGCGAATGAGGGTTATTCCGCAGTACAACTGGGTTTTGATGAAATCAAAACCAAAAAACTAACGGGTGGTCAATTAGGCCATCTAAAACGAAATAACCTTCCCCCAATGAAATATTTGCGGGAATTTATCAGCAGCAAACCAGAAGTGAAAGAAGGGGATAAAGTAAATGTTTCTCAATTTGAAGTTGGCAAACGTGTTGATGTTATTGGTACAAGCAAAGGCAAGGGATTTGCTGGTGCTGTAAAACGTTATCACTTCAAAGGTGGTCCTAAATCACATGGCGCTTCTGATCGCCTTCGTGGTCCAGGTTCGCGCGGATCCACCACTACCCCTGGTAGAGTATATAAAGGGGCACGCGGTCCCGGCCATATGGGAAACGATAGAGTTACTTCAATGAATCTTAAAGTTGTAGTTGTGGATGTTGAGAAAAATCTGCTCGGTGTGAATGGCGCAGTTCCAGGTCCCCGCGGCGGTTTATTGATAATCAAGGAAGCACGTAAACAATAATCTTCACTGATGTGCGGGACACTAGTTCCGTTCAGATGGAGCGAGGAAATATGAAAGTTGATGTAATGGACATGCAGGGAAAAAAGGTAAAGGAAGTTGATCTTCCGGCAGCGATCTTTGAATCGACAATCAGTATTGATTTAATGCACCAGGCATATGTTCGTCAGATATCCAATGCACATCTGGGAACGCATGATACCAAGACCCGTGGCGAGGTAAGTGGTGGAGGTAAGAAACCCTGGGCACAAAAAGGAACCGGACGAGCGAGGCAAGGTTCCACCCGTGCACCTCAGTGGGTGCATGGTGGAAAGGCGCATACGCCCCATCCGCATAGTTATGATCAACGCATGCCCTTGAAAATGCGCCGGGCAGCAATACGTTCTGCATTATCCGTCAGGGCTTCTGAATCAGCCATTGTAGTTGTTGATGAAATAAAAGTGAAGGATCATAAGAGCGGACCTTTTGCCGAAGCTATGATCAAATTAGTTGGCAACTCATCCGCTTTATTAGTACTTCCAAATAAAGAAGGCCGCGATTCAATTTTGGTTGCCAGTCGTAACAATCCCATGGTCAAGGTTTTAATGGCAAACTATTTGAATATCAGGGATATTTTATCCTTCGACCGACTTGTAATGGATTTATCAACCCTGAAAGTAATTGAAAGCCATTTGGCTATTACGGAGAAGAAATAATGAATAATCATTATGATATTCTTCGCCGACCACTGGTTACTGAAAAATCCAATTATCTTGCCACAAAATTACATCAGTATGTGTTTGAAGTGCCCAATGTGGCTACCCGAACAATGGTAAAAGATGCAGTGGAAAAAGTATTTAGCGTAACTGTCTTAAAGGTCAATATCATCAATTTACCTGGTAAACAGAGCCGCAATGCTCGTAACAGGCAATTGCGAATGCGCAAATCAGGTTATAAGAAAGCCGTCGTCACATTATCACCAGAAGACCGCATTCCGTTATTCGAGGGAGTTGAACAATGAGCATTAAGATTTATAAACCGGTTACTCCCGGACAGCGTAATAAAACTGGTTATAACTTCTCTGAACAACTCACCAAGGGTTATGAGCCAGAGCGATCTCTGCTGGTTGCCAGGCAAAAACATGCCGGCCGTAATTCATATGGCCGAATCACTGTTCGGCATCAAGGTGGTGGAAATCGTCAATTTATCCGCATAATCGACTTCAAGCGGAAAAAAATTGGTATTCCTGCCAAGGTGAGTTCAATTCAATATGATCCCAATCGGACAGCCCGAATTGCTCTATTAATCTATAAAGATGGCGAAAAAAGCTATATCCTTGCTCCGCAGGGTTTGATGAAAGATGATCTAATAATGTCAGGTCCCCAGGCTGAAGTTCGACCCGGTAATTGCCTACCCATTTCCAATATCCCTGCTGGTACTATGATCCATAATATTGAATTGCAGGAAGGCAAAGGTGCTCAAATGGTGCGATCTGCGGGTTCCGCAGCTCAATTATTGGCAAAAGAAGGTGAGTATGCCCAAATACGTCTTCCTTCTGGTGAAGTGCGTTTGGTAAGCCAAAAATGCTATGCCACGATTGGGCAGGTTGGGAACCTTGAACATAGCCAGATTAAATTAGGTAAAGCTGGTCGTAAACGTCATCTGGGGATCCGCCCATCTGTGCGCGGAACTGCGATGTCTCCCCGGGACCACCCACATGGCGGTGGAGAAGGACGCTCTCCCGTTGGAATGCCAGGTCCAAAATCCCCATGGGGTAAACCTACCAGGGGATATAAGACCCGACGTAATAAAAGAAGCGACAAATTTATTGTCAAGCGCCGCAATTCGGCTGTACGCTAATTGCGATCAGGTAATGTGGAATAGGAGTTAGAAAATGTCACGTTCACTAAAAAAAGGTCCGTATGTCGACGCAAAACTCTTTAACCGGGTGGAAGCAATGAATGCGAAGAATGAAAAAAAAGTTCTTCGTACATGGAGTCGCGATTGCACCATCTTTCCACAGATGGTAGGTCACACAATCGCTGTTCATGACGGACGTCGGCATGTGCCAGTCTATATCACTGAAAATATGGTGGGGCATAAGTTGGGTGAGTTTGCTCCCACACGTCATTTCCGTGGACATTCAATTGCTGAAAAAGCTACATCCACAGTGAAGGTTGAGTAAAAATGGCTATTGAAGATATTCGCGCAGAATTGCGACATTGTACAATGTCTGCCCAAAAGGTACGGCTGGTAGTTGATACCGTACGTGGAAAAAATGTTGATAAGGCAGTCAGCAGTCTTAAATTCCTCAATAAGGCAGCAGCAATTCCAGTAAGCAATCTAATTGTTTCTGCAATTGCCAACGCTGAGCAGAATTTTGGACTTAATAGAGAAAACCTCTATGTTCATGCGATCTCTGCTGATGAAGCTCAAACACGAAAATGGAGAAGATTTGGAGCGCGGGGTCGTTTTAAACCGATTCTTCGTCGAACTTCTCATATTAAAGTCATCCTGCGGGAACGGGCAGGAAAATCAAAAGGTAAAGGATCCTAAAACCAGGAGAGAGTATGGGACGTAAAGTACACCCGATAGGATTTCGCCTTGGAGTAAACCAGACTTGGGAAGGACGCTGGTTTGCTGAAGGTAAGGAATATGTAGCTCAGTTTCACCAGGATATGCAGATCCGTGATCTTATTCGAGATACTGCTGACCGGGCTGGAATCTCAAAAATTGAGATAGAACGGTTTCCTGGGCGAATACGTATTATAGTCAATACCGCCAGACCAGGTGTATTGATCGGTAAAAAAGGTGGAGCGGTTAAAGAAATACGTACCAAGGTTGAAGAGCTGACCAAACAAAAAATTGATCTGGAGATCAAAGAAATTAAAAATCCAGATTGTGATGCCTTTTTGGTTGCGGAAAATATTGCGCAGCAGATTGAAAAGCGTATCAATTATCGCCGTGCAATGAAACGTGCCTTACAACAGGCTACTCGCCAGGGTGCGAAAGGTATCAAAGTGGAGGTTGCCGGTCGTTTGAATGGTGCAGAAATGTGCCGCACGATCTGGCTGCGTGAAGGACGCGTTCCTTTGCAGACTCTGCGCGCTAACTTTGATTTTGCCCGCGCAAATGCTCTCACGACCTATGGTTTGATAGGTGTAAAAGTTTGGGTATATAAGGGCGAAATTCTGCCAGGTACCGAAGAAGTAATCGAATCTACAGAAGGTGTATACGTCAGCAAGTAGGGCATCTAAAACCCGATCTGTAATGATGTGAGGAAGTAATTATGTTAATGCCAAAACGTGTCAAATATCGAAAACAAATGCGTGGTCGTATGCGCGGAAAAGCATTGAGAGGTGCTGAGGTAAGTTATGGTACCTTTGGTTTGCAAGCGCTTGAACCCGGATGGGTTTCAGCCCGTCAGATCGAAGCGACTCGCCGTACTTTGGTTCACCAGATGAAGCGTCATGGAAAAGTTTGGATTCGAATATTTCCAGATAAACCTATTACTCATCGAGCGGCAGAATCTCGTATGGGTAAGGGCAAAGGTGCCGTGGAATTCTGGGCAGCTGTTGTTCGCCCGGGCAGAGTTATGTTCGAGGTTGGTGGTCTGGAAGATAGTGCTGCTGTCGAGGTTTTACGACAGGCGAGCTATAAACTTTCAATAAAGACTAAGGTAGTCGGCCGCCTTGACCAATCAGGAGAGAAAGTATGAAGATTGCAGAAATTCGTTTACTCTCAATAGAAGAATTGAGAGCAAAGTTGCAGGATGCACATCAAGAATTAATGAATCTGCGGTTTCAAGTTGTCATGGGACAACAGGCAGATACTAGTCGTTTGAAAGTTGCACGCCGCACAATTGCTCAATTGGAAACCATTCTGCATGAACGTGCAACGGCAGAAACAGTGGAAGGTGAAAAATGAACGAGCGAAGAAGATTAAACGGGGTTGTGAAAAGTGACAAGATGACCAAGACAGTAGTTGTCACCATCTCAAGAACTTTTCGCCATCCGCTTTATCAAAAGGTTGTTCATTCAACCAAAACAGTAAAAGCACACGATGAACTTGAATGTAAGACTGGTGATCACGTTCAAATTGTTGAAAGCCGGCCTCTTTCAAGAGAAAAACGATGGGTCGTTGAAAAGATCATTAAACGTGCGATTTCTCCGGCGGTTACTCCTGAAGAAGAGAAGGTATTGAGCGATGATTCAGCATGAGACTAGAGTAAAAGTAGCGGATAACACAGGTGCGCGTGAGCTACTCGTCATCCATGTGATGGGTGGATCTACCCGGAAATTTGGTCGCATTGGTGATATTGTGGTCGCAACCGTAAAATCAGCCACCCCTCAAAGTACGGTTAAGAAAAGCGAAGTGGTAAAAGCTGTCATCGTTCGCTGCACAAAAGAATGGCGAAGAAAAGATGGTTCCACCATTCGTTTTGATGATAATGCAGTTGTAATCCTGGATACTGATGGACAAAACCCCAAGGGAACCCGTATCTTTGGCCCTGTAGCTCGAGAACTGCGTGAAAAGGGTTTTACAAAAATCGTATCACTGGCACCTGAAGTTTTATAGGCAGGAGATAAGAATGAAAGTTCGAATAAAAAAACGTGATACAGTAAAAATTATTAGCGGTCGGAGTGCTGATATAGGTAAGACCGGTGAAGTAATCCGAGTCATACCGGATGAAAGCAAAGTTGTCGTGCAGGGTATTAATCTGCGCACCAAGCATCAACGTCAGGTACAAAGCGAAGGAAAGACCATTAATCCTGGTATTGTCAAGCTTGAAGGACCTTTGCATATTTCAAACGTGATGCTGGTTTGCCCAAAATGCAAACAACCAACACGTGTGAGCGTTTCTCATGATGGTGAGAAGGTAATGCGTGTGTGTAAAAAATGTAGTGCCTTCATCGATGGATAAAGTGGAGAAATTGAATGAATAGTTTGAGAGTTAAATTTCAAAACGAAGTTGCACCTGCCCTGATCAAAGCATTTGGATTTAAAAATGAAATGCAGGTACCCAGACTTCAAAAAGTCGTAGTAAATATCGGAATGGGTGAAGCGTTGGATAATCCAAAGGCGCTTGATGCTGCCGTGAATGATGTTACTGCAGTAACAGGCCAAAAACCTGTACAGACCAAAGCAACAAAAAGTGTTGCCAACTTTAAATTGCGTGAAGGCAGAATCATTGGTGTCAAGGTTACCCTTCGTGGAGAAAAAATGTGGGCTTTTGTTGATCGGCTTCTCAATATTGCCCTTCCTCGTGTACGTGATTTCCGGGGTGTTTCACCGGAATCTTTTGATGGACGTGGAAACTATACTCTGGGATTGCGCGAACAGCTGATTTTCCCCGAAATTGAGTATGACAAGATCGATAAAGTTCGTGGGATGGAAATCACTTTAGTAACAACCGCACGTAATGACGACCAGGCAGCCGCAATGTTAAAACTGCTTGGGATGCCCTTTAGGAAGGTTTAATTATGGCCAAGAAATGTATGCAGTATAGAGAATTGAGGCGAAAAACTAAGTTTCAGGTGCGTAACCGCTGTAAGCTTTGCGGTCGACCTCGCGGTTATATTCGCCGCTTTGGTCTCTGTCGTATTTGTTTTCGTGATCTCGCTTTAAAAGGCGCGATCCCGGGTGTTACGAAATCATCTTGGTAGCTAACCGGAGGATATGAGAATGAGCGTAAATGATCCTATTGCTGATATGTTGACTCGCATCCGGAATGGCGTTTTGAGAGGCCAGACTTTGGTTGCCATGCCTGATTCAAAATTAAAAACCGAGATTGCGCGCATTTTGAAAGAAGAAGGTTTTATTGAAGATTATGAACAAGTATCTGAAGAAAACTCAATTCACAAAATGCTACGAATGAAATTGAAATATGTAGGCCAGCGCCGTGACCGACGGCCGGTTATATCCGGTTTACTGCGGATTAGCCGTCCTGGGAAACGGGTCTATACCCACAAAAAAGATATCCCCTGGGTGTTGTCTGGGATGGGTATTGCCATTATTTCTACTCCCCGTGGTGTAATGACTGGGCAAAAAGCACGCAGTCAGGGAGTGGGTGGCGAAATATTATGCAAAATCTGGTAACCGGAAACGAAGTTTAAGGAGATTTATCATGTCAAGAATAGGCAGGTTGCCAGTAGTAATTCCATCCGGTGTTCAGGTGGATTTAAAAGGAAATGAAGTTGAAGTAAAAGGTCCAAAAGGAACCATGAAGCGTGCTTTTTCAAAGCAGATCGAAATTGTAATGGAAGAGAACAAGCTCATCATCAAAAGAAATTCTGAAGAACAAAATGTGCGCGCTTTACATGGTACTACCCGTTCGGTGTTGAATAACATGATCGTTGGTGTCAGTCAGGGTTTTACGAAAGTACTTGAAATTGATGGTGTTGGTTACCGCGCTGAAATGGATGGAAATAATCTGGTGATTAATGTTGGCTTTTCACATCCAGTGAAAGTCGAATCACCGGCTGGGATTAGTTTTGCAGCCGATACAAAAACCAGACAGATCACAGTCAGCGGGTACGACAAGGAGATTGTTGGTCAGGTGGCTGCAGATATTCGCAAGATCAGACCCCCTGAACCTTATAAAGGCAAAGGAATTCACTATTTGGGTGAAAGACTACGCCACAAAGCTGGAAAGTCAGCTAAGACCGGTGTGTAATTTTGGATTGAAGGTAAATTGATATGGCGAAAACTACTCGTAATGATGCAAGATTGCGCAGGCATGCCAGGGTACGCAAGAACGTGTCTGGCAGTCCCGAAAAACCACGTTTATGTGTATACCGCTCACTTGCGGAGATCTATGCACAAATTATTGATGATGAGAGCGGTGTGACCATTGTCTCATCATCCAGTATTGATAAAGAAATCAAGCCGAAAACCAAGGGTTTGAAAAAAACCGAGCAGGCAGCTCTGGTCGGAAAAGTCCTGGCAGAACGGGCAATTGAGAAAAAAGTTTCCCTTGTGGTCTTTGACCGCGGTGGAAATAAATATAACGGCCGTGTAAAAGCTCTGGCAGATGCAGCTCGCCAGGCAGGTTTGAAGTTCTAAGCGTCATGGGAGCATAAGGATTATTGATATGGCAAATGATCAAGCAAAAATGGCATTTCAATCAATTGAGAAGGAATTTGATGAACGGGTGGTTGAAATTGCGCGTGTAGCAAAAGTAGTGAAAGGTGGCCGGCGTTTTCAATTCCGGGTAACTATCGTCGCCGGTGATAACAACGGCACGATCGGATTGGGAATTGGTAAAGCCAACGCCGTACCTGAAGCGATGAATAAAGCCACTTTGCGTGCACATAAAAACTTACATAAAATATGCCTTTCTGGTACAACCATCCCGCATGAAGTGATTGGTAAAGAAGCTGGCGCACGAGTCCTCTTAAAGCCAGCCTCACCTGGAACAGGTGTGATTGCGGGTAGTGGTGTTCGTGCTGTGTTGGAGGCTGCTGGTATTCACGATATTTTAACCAAGTCATTAGGCAGCGCAAATATCTTAAATATTGTCAAAGCTACTTTTTTTGCTCTGGAACAACTAAGATCCCCGGAGCAGTTAAGTGAAATGCGTGGCATCCCGGTCAAAGACCTGCTACCATTTTGGGAACGGAGGAAAAATGGCTAATATATTAGGCGCAGGAAAATCATTGAAGATCACACTGGTGCATAGTGCAATTGGAAATTCAGAGAGACATAAGGCTACTGTCCGTGCGTTAGGTTTGCATCGGCTGGGTCAAACAGTTGAACAACCGGATACCCCTACAATCCGTGGAATGCTCTCGAAGATAAATCATCTGGTAACAGTGGAAGTGCAGGAAAAGAAATGAAACTTAATGATTTACGACCGAATGATGGTGCAAAAAAACGTCGCCAACGAGTAGGCCGCGGTATTGCTGCAGGACAAGGTAAGAGCAGCGGTCGTGGAACTAAAGGTGAAGGTGCGCGTCGAGGCACTGGTGGCCATTTGGCACGCCAGGGTGGAAACTTGCCTTTCTTCCGCAGTCTGCCGTTTATACGTGGTGAGGGTTTTACCCCTCCGCACCAGGTGAAGTTTAATGAAATCAGTCTTTCCACTCTTTCAACATTTAAAGCCGGTACTGACGTGACACCTGAATTATTGAGCGAAAAAAACATGCTTCATAAAAAAGGATTGCCTGTAGTTATTCTGGGTTCAGGGGAGATCAATATTCCCTTAACCATCAAGGTTCAGCGGGTGACTAAAGGTGCCAAAGCTAAAATTGAAGCAGCTGGTGGAAAAGTTGAGTTGATCAAGTAGGTGCAGGTCAAAAAGGAAACTGAATTATGAAAAGATCCGCATGGCGCTACTTATGGAAATCAGAAGATATTCGAAAGATGCTTCTGATCACTTTGCTATTATTGGTTCTATACCGCCTGGCAGCTAATGTTCCTGTTCCTGGGATTATCCGTGAAGTCATCAGCGGGATTTTCCAAAAGCAAAGTCCGGCATCTGGATTGCTGGGTGTTTTTGACCTACTATCCGGAGGTACATTATCTAATTTCTCCATCCTCGCGATGGGTGTGTATCCCTATATTACTGCTCAGATTATTATTCAATTATTAATCCCCATTATTCCAGCACTGCAAAAAATGACTCAGGAAGATCCGCGTCAGGGACAAAAACTGATGGAAAAATGGACAGTTTTGTTAACGATTCCCATGGCTGCCTTATCCGCGATTGGTCAAATACAATTATTTGGTCAATTATCCGGAGGGACTTCGATTCTAAGCTATACATTCGGATTCACAGGCGCAAGTCTATTACCCACATTAACTACTTTGATCAGTATGGTTGGAGGAACGATGCTGGGAATCTGGATTGGTCAGCTGATCTCTGAGTACGGTATTCCTAATCAAGGTCTTTCTCTGATTATTTTTGCTGGAGTGGTATCAAGAATTCCTGCAAATGTATACCGATTATTAATTTCAGGAGAATCAGTAGCTCTGCTTCTTATCGCCATGTTAGTGATCCTGACCTTGACCATTTTTGCTATTGTTTTTGTTCAGCAGGGAAAACGCAATGTTCCCGTGCTTTTCCCGGGAAGACGCATGGGGAACCGCATGTCAATGCCAGTTCATTCCAATATTCCTTTGATGGTCAATATGGCAGGCATGATCCCATTAATTTTTGCCCAGACCATTCTATCTTTACCTGCGATTGTGGCTCAATTTATTATTACTTCAAAAACAGAATGGGTGGCCAACCTGGCAAAAGGTATGCAGACCACTTTCAGCCCTGGAAGCATATGGTATGTGATAATTTTCTTTGTTATGGTTTTATTGCTCACTTTCTTCTATACAGAAGTTCTTTTTGAACAACAAAATTACGGTGAGAATCTGAAAAAACAGGGAGCTCAAATCCCTGGAATATTACGTGGTGAACCAACACAGCGCTATCTGGCAAGAGTTCAACGCCGGATAACCATAATTGGCGCAGTATTTCTAGCCACAGTGGCAGTACTTCCTTATTTCCTGCAACTTGTGCTGCCTGAAGGTACTGCTAAAACATCCGGTTTGTTTATCGTATCCGCGGCTGGTTTATTGATCGTGGTTGGTGTTGTTCGGGATGTATTCAACATTATCGAGACCGAGCTTAAACTTCACGGTTATGATGATAAATTGATCAACGCATAAAGAGGATGTCGAAATACATTGTGTTTTTAGGTCCCCCTGGTGCTGGTAAAGGAACCCAGGCGGCGGTCGTTGCAAAAAAAATGGACCTGGCTCATATTTCCTCGGGAAATATATTTCGAGAGAACATTGACAATCGAACAGCTCTGGGATTGCGTGCGCAGGCTTACCTCGATTCTGGGCAATTGGTTCCTGACGATTTGACGATTGCGATGATCAGGGATCGGTTATCCATGCCAGATTGCAAGCAGGGAGCTATATTGGATGGCTTCCCGCGTACGGTGGCACAGGCAGAGGAATTGGATAAGATGCTGCTGGAAATGAATGGCAAGATCGAATGCGTCCCGTTCATTAATGTGTCTGAGGAAGTACTCGTAGAACGCTTGAGCGGTAGAAGGATTTGTGTGTCTGAAAAACACGTCTATCACCTGAAGTTCAATCCTCCGCTCAAAGAAGGAATATGTGATGTGGATGGAAATCCGCTTCACCAGCGGAAAGATGACACACGCGAAACGGTTGAGAACCGCATTCGTGAATATAACGAAAAGACAGCACCGTTGATAGAGTATTACAGGCAAGCTGGAAAATTAATAGAGATCGATGGAACCAAGGATATCGACCAGGTTACAAGCGATATCCTGAACAAAATTGAAAAAATGGGACTCTGATTCTGGACGGATCAGGTAACAGCAGGTATAATAAAAAATTTGCAATAATGAGCTAGGAGTAATAATGAAAGTATCGGCATCCATTCGTAAGCGCTGTTCAAAATGCAAGATCGTCAAGAGACGCGGCATTTTGTATGTGATTTGTGAAAATCCTAAACATAAACAACGACAGGGATAAATAACTATGGCAAGAATTGAAGGTATTGACCTTCCAAAATCAAAAAGAATAGAAGTTGGACTTACCTATATCTATGGCATAGGACCTCATCATGCCAAAGAAATTATCGCTGCTACCAAAGTGAACCCTGACACTCGTGTAAAAGATCTGACAGAAAATGAAGTCAGCTCTTTGCGTGAGTACATCAGTAAGAATTTCAAGGTAGAGGGTGACTTACGCCGCGAAGTTCAAATGAATATCAAGCGATTGGTTGAAATTGGCTGTTACCGGGGAACACGCCACCGCCGCAGCCTTCCTGTGCATGGTCAGCGCACAAAAACTAATGCACGCACCCGCAAAGGTCCTAAGAAGACAGTCGCCGGTCGTGGACGCCGCCGAGGCGCTGCGAAGAAATAAATTATTTTAGGATTATAGAGGAATTATGGCACAAGCTGCAAAACCGACTCGACGCTCAGCGGTGACGCGCAAAACGAAACGCGCAGTAGCCATCGCTAAAGTACATATCTTTGCGTCTTTTAATAATACGATTATTACCGTCACAGACCAACAGGGAAATGCGATCTGTTGGACCAGTTCTGGTTCAGTTGGATACAAGGGTTCGCGTAAAAGCACACCTTTCGCTGCCCGGATGGCTGCTGAAGAAGCCATTAAATTGGCTACCGGGATGGGTGTTCAGGAAATTGATGTCATTATTAAAGGACCCGGTCCTGGTCGCGAATCTGCAATCCGCGCTATTCAGTCCAAGGGAATTAAAGTTCGTTCCATTTCGGATATTACGCCAGTTCCCCATAATGGATGCCGGCCGCCCAAAAAGCGCCGTGTGTAATTGATAAGGAGTTATTGAATCATGGCAAGATATATAGAACCAGTTTGTAAATTATGCCGGCGTGAAGGCGAAAAACTTTTTTTGAAAGGCACGCGCTGCCTTTCACAAAAGTGCCCCTTTGATCGGCCTAATGATAAAATGCGTGATTATCCGCCAGGTGAACATGGCAAATCGGGTATGGTCAGACGTTCGCGTGTTTCGGATTACAGCCGACAGCTGCGTGCCAAACAGAAAACCCGACATGTGTATGGTGTTCTTGAACGGCAGTTCAGACGATATTTTTCAAGCGCCCTAAAGTCACGCGGTTTGACAGGCTTAAATATGCTGCAGACACTGGAATTGAGATTTGATAATGTAATCTTCCGCATGGGTTTTGCCGAAAACCGCACATCTGCACGCCAGATGGTTAATCATGGGCATTTTATGGTTAACGGTCACCGGAATAATATTCCCTCAATGCTGCTTAAACCGGGTGACGTTGTCACTATCCGTGAACAAAGCAAGAAGAATGCACTTTTCAAGGATATTGCTGAAGTGGCGGACAAACGCAATTGTGCAATCTGGCTCGAAAGAAATCTAAAGGATTTGAGCTGTAGAGTTTTGCGTTTACCGGAACGCGGTGAGATTGATGGAAACCTCAATGAGCAATTGGTCGTTGAGTATTACTCACGCTAAACCGGATATTTTATTGTAATGGAATTTAGATCAATGAGGGTAAAACTGTGACTCTTAGTCCTATGGTTACACCGGAATTGGTACGGGAGAAAGAATCCCGTAATTATAGTAAGTTCATCATCAGTCCTCTGGAGCAGGGATATGGCGTCACATTAGGTAATTCTCTACGCAGAGTGCTATTGTCATCCCTGGAAGGGGTAGCTATCACTTCAGTGCGAATTTCGGAGGCACTGCATGAGTTTAGTGATATCCCTGGAGTTCGCGAAGATGTTCTTCAAGTTATTCTCCAGATCAAACAGATCCGCCTGATCATGCATGAAGGTGATATTTCCCATATGCACCTCGATGTAAAAGGCGAGGGTCAATTTGTGGCTGGTGATATCCAGCTTCCATCAGAAATTGAAATTGTCAACCCTGATCTGTATTTATTCACTTCGGATGATCCAAAATCTCAGTTATCTCTTGATTTTACTGTGGAAAGGGGACGTGGATATTTACCCGTCGATCCGGAACGAAGCAAAGAATTACCCATTGGAGAACTTCCAGTGGATGCAATTTTCACTCCGATCAAACGGGTAAATTATGTCGTGAGCAGCGCACGTGTGCTGCAAAGCACCAATTATGACCGCTTGGAAATGGAAATCTGGACGGATGGAACAATCACTCCAGAAAAAGCAATGAGCAGCGCAGCCAAAACAATGATCGATCAACTGCGTACGATTTCTGGTTTAAAAGAAGAATTCCTCACTGTAACCAAAGAAGCGGAAACTGTTATCAGCCACCTGGTTAGCGAAGCACATGATACTCCCATCGAAAACCTGGATCTTTCTGTGCGCGTTTTTAATTCCCTGAAACGTACTGGAATTACCAATGTGGGTGATGTGATCGAACTGCTGGGCAAGGGTGATGAGGCAATAATGTCCATCCGAAATTTTGGAGAAAAGAGCCTTGATGAATTACGCCAGAAAATGTACGAAAAGGGTTTCATCAAAGATGAACTTGATAAGGAAAGCGAGTAAGAGAAATGCGGCATCAAATTGCTGGTTATAAATTAGGCAGGAAGAAAGACGCTCGTAGAGGGCTACGGCGCACATTAATCAATCAACTTTTCACTCACAGCCGGATTAAGACTACGCGTGCAAAAGCGATGGCAATCCGCGGTGATGCTGAGCGGCTGATCACTCTGGCTCGAAACAGCGCCAAAGGTAGTGACATCGAAAAAGTGAATGCCCGCCGTCTCGCGGCCAGCCGATTGAATAATGCGGAAATTGTTAAAAAACTTTTCGATGAGATCGGTCCACGGTTTGAAACCCGTAATGGTGGCTATACCCGCCTATTCAAATTAGGTCCACGTTTGGGTGATTCATCGGAAATGGTGGTTTTAGAACTTGTAGAACAGTAAGCCAACCGGATGCTAGTGACCGGATGGAAACAGCACTTTACCAACTGAAAATAGCTTACGACGGAACGAACTTTCTCGGATTTCAAAAGCAGAGGAAGGGACGGACTGTTCAGGCAGAAATTGAAAATTCATTACGCTGCCTGGAATGGAAAGGAACGAGCATCACCGCCGCAGGAAGGACTGACGCTGGTGTACACGCTTCAGGACAAGTGATTGCAGTTCAAATTACCTGGAAACATCCATTGAGTGAATTGCAAAAAGCTCTAAATGCGAATTTGCCAAACGATTTGGCAGTTATCAGCATTCATAGCGTGCCTGAAGGTTTTCACCCACGTTTTTCAGCGCTATCCAGAAAATACATTTACCGTATTTATTGCCAGGACCAGCGCAACCCGCTAAAGGACCGTTTTGCCTGGCAAGTCTGGCCGGCAGTGGATCCTAAGAGATTAAAGAAAGCGGCAGAGGTTGTTGTTGGAAAACACGATTTTGTGGCTTTCGGAAAACCTCCAAGGGATGAGGCAGGTACCATCCGTGAAGTTTTCACGGCAGAATGGAAAAATGAAAAGAACGAGTTCAGGTTCGAAGTGAAAGCAAATGCATTTCTGTACCATATGGTAAGGCGGATGGTTTTTTTGCAGGTGAAAGTTGGTCAAGATTCGATGGATATAACAGATATGCAAATGACCGTCGCAGGTGTAAAAAATATCAAACCCGGAATTGCTCCTGCTTGTGGATTGGAGCTAGCCGAAGTTGAATATTAGGTTCAATTAAAAAAATTATTCAGGATTTTTGGAGTAAGAAAAGTGGAAAAAACATTTATAGTCAAAGGAACACCAGTAAGTGAATGGTCACTGGTGGATGCCAGCAACCAGGGAATTGGTCGCATGGCAACCCAGATAGCCGGTTTGCTAATGGGAAAGCATAAAGCCTGTTTTACACCCGGCGTTCTCGTTGGTGATCATGTTGTAGTGATTAATGCTAAGGATATGAGGATTACCCAGCAACGTCTGGATTCCAAAGTGTATTATCACCATTCTGGTTATCCCAGTGGGTTGAAATCAGTCGGTCTGGCGGAACAAATGCGCGTTCACCCTGACCGTGTGATCCGTGCAGCTGTGTGGGGAATGATCCCGCATACCAAGATTGGAAGAGAGATCATCAAACGCTTGTATATTTATCCTGGCAATGAGCATCCACATACCGGACAAAATCCAAAACCGGTCAAATAGAGGAGTATGAAGCATGTCTGTTCAATATTATGAAGGTATCGGTCGCCGAAAAGAAAGTACTGCCCGTGTTCGATTAATGGCGGGAAGCGGTGGTTTTATCGTCAATGAAAAGAAAATGGAAGATTTTTTTGGTCGCTATGGTGATTCGCAGTCCATTCTTTTACCGTTTGCTGCGACGGGCGAAAACCGCAGTGCTTATGACATCACCGTGATCGTCAAAGGTGGCGGAGTAAATGGGCAGACTGAATCTGTCCGATTAGGTCTTGCCAGAGCACTTACCAAATTGAATCCTGAATATATTCATGCCCTGCGCAAGGGCGGTCTCCTCACCCGCGATCCCCGTGTTAAGGAGCGCAAGAAACCAGGTCTGAAACGTGCCCGCAAAGCACCGACCTATACCAAACGCTAGATCAAGATCTGCTTAAGAAAAAAATCTATGCTACCCACTCACAACCGAGTGGGTAGTATACTTTCCGGGTAAAAATATACAAATCTAGGAAATAAAAATGTCTTTTTCTGATCTTCCGAAAATATTAGATGTACTCAAAATCTCAGACGAGAGCCAGCTGATTCTGGTTAATGCGTTGGATCTCTCATCAAAATACTATCCAACCTTTGCCCCTGACCAACAAGTTCTGATCTTTGATCTTCTTCCAAATAAAGAACTTCAAAAGAATATTTCATTATTGAAAATGATCTATCCTGAAAATGTTGATTGTCAGATTTTAAATAAAACAACCCAGGGCAAATGGGAAATGCGCACAGCACAAATTAAAGAAATTGATCAAATAAAAAGCAGTTCGGTTATTTTTATCCCGCCGTCTTTGGCTTCATCTTCTTTGGAGGCTTTTGAAGAACTAATAGCCCATTTAAGATCACCACTGGGATGCCCCTGGGATCGCGAGCAAACCCACCAGACTTTACGGTCAAATTTATTGGAAGAGACCTATGAAGTCATCAAAGCGTTGGATGAGAATGATATATCTGGATTACGAGAAGAAATGGGCGACCTGCTTTTGCAAATCGTGTTACATTCTCAGATCTCCAACGAAGCTGGTGAATTTAATCTGTCCGAAGTGATTCATGGAATCCATACTAAACTTGTTCATCGACATCCGCATGTATTTGGAGACACTAATGTTGGCAATGCTGAAGGAGTAATCCGTAATTGGGAGGTGTTGAAATCTGCCGAAAGGGATGAGAATGGAAAAGGGGAGGGTCAAAGCATTCTAAGCGGAGTACCCACTGCCATGCCAGCATTATCCCTTGCCCAGGAATATCAAAAGCGGGCAGCCAGGGTTGGTTTTGACTGGCCAGAATTAGAACCGGTTATAGATAAAGTGTACGAAGAACTGGAAGAGTTAAAGCAAGCGAAAACTCAACTTCGGAAAGAAGAAGAATTGGGTGATCTTTTATTTGCAGTGGTTAATTTAATACGCTGGTATAAAGTGGATGCCGAAAGCGCTTTAAGAAAAATGGATGAGCGATTCTTAAAACGATTTAATTACATTGAAGAAAAAGTACGCAAACAGGGACGAAAATTGCAGGAAATGAAGTTAGATGAAATGGATGCCCTATGGGAAGAAGCTAAAGACAATGGTTTGTAGAATTGAGATTTAGGTTATTCAAGGATTAATCAACAAGACCATATCTTAACGCGAGGACTGCGGCCTGAGTGCGGTCTTCGACTTCAAGTTTTTCCAAAATATCGCTGACGTAATTTCTCACAGTTCCTTCAGATAAAAAGAGTTCCTGGGCAATTTCCGCGTTGGCAAGTCCATGAGAAAGGCAGCGCAATATTTGCATCTCACGTTCACTGAGGTTCTTGCCCATTGTTGTAGCTTCTGGATTGGGTGTTTTGGCTATTTTTTCAAAGAGCTTTCCAGCAATTTTGGTATCCACAGGAGTCTTTCCCTCAAATACCTCATGAATGGCAAGGATCAAATTCTCGCGCGAGGTGTCCTTAAGTAAATAACCATCTGCTCCATTTCGGATGGCATCAAATAACCAGGCATCTGCATCATACGTTGTAAGGACTAATATCTTGATCCTGGGAAATTTCTCCTTGATCAGTTTGGTGGCTTGAATGCCATTTAAAATCGGCATTTTTAAGTCCATTAAAATCACATCGACAGGTTTGCGATCAAGGGATTCCGCCAATTCCTGTCCGTTGTTTGAAATACTTACAACCTGCATGTCCTGGGCAGTACTTAAAATGGCTTCCAATCCCTGGCAGACAACTTCCTGGTCATCACAAATTGCTATTTTAATCATAATCTCTCTCAATTAATACATCAATTAATGTACCTTTTTTGGGGCTGCCGGTAATAGAAAAAAATCCACCCAGAGCCTCCACTCTCTCCTGCATGCCTCGAATTCCAAAATTATCCTTTTTACTGATCACATTATTATTGATTCCGGTCCCATCATCAGAAATTTGCAGATGGATTTCTTTATTTTGAATGAATAACTTTAAGAATACATTCCGGGCATTCGAATGCCGAATGATATTTTCTACGGCTTCCT
Organism: uncultured Anaerolineaceae bacterium; assembly: GCA_964571135.1. Taxonomy (GTDB): domain Bacteria; phylum Chloroflexota; class Anaerolineae; order Anaerolineales; family Anaerolineaceae; genus CAZMZW01. The sequence goes on from CAZMZW010000002.1 coordinate 19,323, forward strand.
GGACCACTCGAAAAAGGCAATGGTTAATCTCCCCAGGAAGTGAGTCCATCCCTTCCGATATAGAAGAAGTGACATTAAAACCAGCGCGTTCTTTTGCGGATAATAGAATATTGGTGATGGCGCGAGTCAGACCAAAGGTATCTAGTTCTGAAGCACGCAGATCCTTTAACGTTCTCCGTGTTTCTTTTAGACCGCTACGGGTATTTTCCAGGGATTTTACGAGAAGTGATTTGGCTTCCTCTCCATTTATATCAAACAAAGATTTCACCGCTTCCAGTTGCACTGCCACACTGCTCAAAGTATGGGCCAGGGTATCGTGCAATTCGCGGGCAATCCGGTTGCGTTCCTGGCTCTGAGCCAATTTCTCAGTTGTGAATGCATATTTGCGTAATTTCGCATTGGACACTTCCAATTGTTTTTGCTGACTGCGCTGTATTTCCACCAATCGATATTCGATCCACCCCACCAATCCCAGGATGATCCCACGACCCAGGATTCCCAAAGATAGAATTCCAAACAAGTACCAATCTTCGCTTGTGAAAAATGAAGTAGGAATGATCTCGGCTAAGGTGATCAATGAACAATAGACGATAACATACTTGAATTGATACTGCCAGGCGATATAAACAAGAGGGATGACGAGAAATATCAGCGTATCCCAGCGTGAAAACCCCAGGGCAGGTGAGGGCAGGTTTCTATTGGCTGACAATGAAAAAAGAAAACGGGAACCGATCGTGATGATCGTTTGGGCAAACAGGATCCCAAGGATCGCTTTTTTTGATAAATTCTTTTGAACGATTGGAATGAATAAAGCAATCAAAATTATTCCCATCAATATCACGGGTAGTAAAGTAGATGGTTCCATGAATAGGAACTCTTCGTGACGGGAAGGACCGCGAGGCTGGAAATTAAAAGTAAAAATATAGATGAGGATCTGAATAAAGATGGATAACCGTAATATTGGAATGATCCTCTGGTCAAGACTTTTTTCATTCATAAGTTCATATTAGCACGAATACAAAAAAATCACCTGTTACATCGATGAGGTTTGAGTATGACAGCCGTCATATGTTTTCTTGACTGCACTCATTAGTCATGATGATTCTGCCCACTGATGAATTTTGCCCCGCATGTATAAGATTATTACTGACTTTATTATAGAAAAGGAAAAAGGCATGAAGACCAAGAATATGCAAACCAAAGTGAGTGATTTCATAAAAATGATTGTGAATAAAATAAAAGGCCTATATCAGACCAAAAGAAAACTGACCATAGCAATTGGAGTGGGGGCTCTTATTTTGATTGTTGTAATGATACTTTTAATCAGTTCATCATCTAAAAGCACCAAAGCTGTCACTTACAGTTCTGTTAAAATAACTAAAGGGGATATCACCCAGACGATTGATGTGGTGGGTAATATTGAGGCCGTACCTTCTGCGATTCTTAACTGGCAGACTAGCGGAATAGTCGCCCCGGTAAATTTGAAGGTAGGTGATCAGGTAAAAGAAGGAGATGCCCTGCTCAGTCTCGTAAATAATTCGGTGGCATCATCCATATTAAGCGCTCAAAACGATCTTTTGGCTGCTCAGCTTACCCTGAATACCCTTAAAAATGGAAATATGCAATTGACAACTGCCACTCAGGCGCTGGCGGTTGCTCAAAAAGCTTATCTAAAGAAACTGGCAAGCCGGAATTGGTGGATTGTTACTGCGGTTTCACCCGAAGCGATTGATCTTGCCAGGGCAAAATATTATGAAACCAAAGATGCATTTTGGAATGCACAGCAAGCGTATCAAGCACTTTATCAAAAAAATCCTAATTGGAAAACTATCGCTCCAGATACAGCCACTTCTACTGCTTATGATGCAATGAAAGCCGCTGAATTAACTTATAACAAGGCGACTACAAATCTGAATTTTCTTATCGGGAATGGTTATGGTAACAACAATGTGGTAGAGCAAGCTTTTCTTAATTTTGATGTTGCCAAAGCAACCCTGGCTGAAGCCCAGGCAACCTGGCAGGCATATAACAATGCTTCACCATATGTCAAAGCAGCTGAAGCCAAAGTTCAAGCCTTGCAAAATACCATTAACTCGGCCAAGATCATTGCCCCATTCACTGGCACTGTGACTGATTTACTGGCTACTACGGGACAAACCGTTTCTTCGGGTACTCAAGCATTGCAAATGGATGACCTGAATAACCTGATGATCAACGTCAGCGTTTCAGAAGTGGATGTGAATAAATTGGCTGTTGGTCAGGAGGCGAGTATCACTTTTGCTGCAGTTAGTGGCAAAACATACAAAGGTACAATAGTGCAGGTAGGAAAAGCCGGTTCAAGCGCATCCGGAGTGGTAGAATTCTATGCCACGATCAAAGTAACTGATGCGGATGCCAATGTTAAACCAGGTTTTTCCGCAACGATCAGTATTGTAACCAGCAAAGTTCAAAACGTTTTACTGGTTCCCAATCTGGCGATTGCGACCAATACAAGTGGAAAATCCTTTGTCATGCTAAGTAAAAATGGTACAACCACACCTGTGGCCGTGGAACTCGGATCCAAGTCTGATCTATATACTGAGGTGAAAAGTGGCGACCTGAAAGAGGGTGATACTGTGCTGATTGAATTATCATCTTCCAGCTCCAGCACAACCAACAACCGTGCAATGTTTGGCATCATGGGCGGTTTTGGAGGCGGCGGTGAACCTCCCCGAACGCCATCCACCACAAATGGTTCCAACTCTTCTAGCCGCACCGGTCAGTGATATTGATAAGATTAAGATCATAGGGAAAAATATGGCTCAAAAAGTTGTTGAAGCAAAAGATCTGAAAAAGGTTTATCGGATGGGCCTAGTGGATGTGTATGCTCTTCGCGGAGTATCGGTGAACATCAATAAAGGCGAAATTGTGGCAATTATGGGTCCATCCGGTTCGGGTAAATCCACGTTAATGAATCTTCTTGGCTGTCTGGATAGGCCCACCTCAGGTAAATATGTACTGAATGGAAAGGATGTATCCCAGCTCTCGGGTAATGACCTGGCTCTGGTTCGTAATAAAGAAGTAGGTTTTGTTTTTCAAAGTTACAACCTGCTCCAGCGCGCAAGTGCATTATCCAATGTCATGCTTCCTCTTCGCTACTCCCGCGGAGAGAAAATTGAAAATGAGGAACAGAGGGCTGAGGAGTTGTTGAAACAAGTTGGGTTGAAAGACCGGATTACACATAAGCCTTTTGAAATGTCTGGTGGTGAACAGCAGCGTGTGGCAATTGCCCGTGCTTTGGTCAATGAACCTTCCATTCTCTTGGCAGATGAACCTACCGGGAACCTGGATTCAAGGTCCGGCAGAGAGATCATGGACCTCCTGGTGGAGATAAACAAAAAAAGAGGGGTCACGTTGATCATTGTCACCCATGCTCAGGAAGTGGCAAAACAGACACATCGGTTAATTGAATTGGTGGATGGGATGGTGAAAAAATGAATATCCGCAGATTTTTTATTGATGCAATTCAAAGTTTAAATTCAAATAAACTCCGCACTATTTTGACCATGCTTGGAATTGTCATAGGAGTGGCAGCGGTGGTTTCAATGATGGCGATCGGTAAAGGAGCTCAATCGTCGATTACGAATACCATCCAATCCTTGGGAACCAACCTGATATTTGTCTCGAGAGACAGTACAGTATCCAATGCGGCTCCTCTGACCCTGATGGATTCAAAAGCGATCGAAAGTTCGATGGACACATCTACATCAATTGCTGCGGTTGCGCCCCAAGTGCAAATGAACACAACTGTGGTAGTCTCAGGAACTTCCACAAATATACAGTTGATCGGTACTTCTCCTTCCTATCCAACAGTAAGGAATGTCAGCCTTTCATCAGGTTCATTTTTTACCCCGGCTGATTACGATGAGAGCGCATCCGTGGCAGTGATCGGTTCACAGGTCGTTACCAATCTATTTCCAAAAACACCCCAGGTGGTCGGACAAAAGATCACGATGGGAAATAATGTTTTTACCGTGATTGGTGTTATAGCCACTAAAGGTGGTTCAGAAGCGGGTACTTCAGATAATCAGGTAATCGTTCCGTTGACCACAGCTCAGGTGCGATTAGTCACCCGGTCATCTTTCAAAGACCAGATCAATATGATCTCCATTTCAGCCAGAAGTCCGGAATCTGTGACCACGGCCATTGCAGAGGTCACATCTCTCCTGAAATCAAGGCATAACATCTCTGCCAGTGCAAAGAATGATTTCACTGTTCTGTCACAGGAAGCAATTACTGCATCAGCAACGTCTATCGCGGATATCCTCACGCTTTTCCTTGGAGGAATTGGTGCCATTTCTCTTTTAGTGGGTGGAATTGGGATCATGAATATTATGCTTGTCTCAGTAATTGAACGGACACGCGAAATTGGGCTACGCAAAGCAATGGGTGCCAGGGATAGCGACATCCTTATTCAATTTATGATTGAATCACTCATCATTGGATTGGTTGGCGGCATACTCGGTGTGCTGTTTGGATGGGGAATCTCCCAGGTTATCAGAGCATTCGCTTCCTCCGGAAGCATGACCCTGAACCCTGTCGTTTCTTTGGATGTGGTCTTGCTGGCGACCATTTTCTCAATTGCTGTTGGTCTGGTCTTTGGGATCTACCCAGCCAGGCGCGCCTCCAGGCTTGAACCGGTTGAAGCCTTGCGAACCGAATAAGATTGAATATGCATTTTGCATTAATGGAAAGACCGGTGGCCATTTATCATTTAATCCTTCACCATAAGAATCTGATATGGTGAAGGATTTGGCTTATTCACCTTTCAATAATGATTGCATCCCCGCTTAGTCGATAAAATAGTATCATTTATTATGAAACTGTTATGAATAAGAAGAAATTACCTGGAGAAAATAGCAATATGAAAAATGTTTTTACGTCATTAAAAAAATTGCAATGAATATAAAAATTTTCTATATTAACCATAAAAAAATCTCCTTGATCGTTGGAGGATTATTAATCCTTGCCGTAATTAGTTTCGTAGTCATTCTATCGTCTCGGACGGGATCAAACCAGGTGACCTATCGTTCAGTGAAACTTACCAAAGGGAATATTACCCTAACAATAGATGTAGTTGGTAATGTTAGGGCAGTACCTTCGGCTGTGCTTAACTGGCAAACCTCAGGCGTGGTGGGGGCAGTCAATTATAAGGTTGGTGACCAGGTGAAGGCGGGGGATGTCCTACTGAGCCTTTTGGATGAGTCATTGTCTGCTACGATTCTTCAGGCGAAAACTGATCTATTAACTGCACAGCTGGATCTGGATAAAGCCAAAGTTGGAAATCCCAATCTCGATACCGCAGCACAAGCCCTGGCGGATGCTCAATATGACTTTATCATCAAGAAAGTGATCCGGGATTACTATATTACCACCGGGGCATCCGAAGATAAGATTGAGAATGGCAGAAAAGCTTATGATATTGCCAACCAGGGATATTTATCCGCCAAGCAGGATTATGATGCAATGAACAACAAGCCCAAGGATGATCCTCAAAAAATCCAGATGGCTGATAAGTTGAAAATTGCGAGCAATCAACGAGATACAGCTATTATTAATCTCACGAGGATTATCGGGAACTATTGGAATTATTCACTCGAAACCGTATTTAATAGATATGATACTGCCAAGACGACCCTGGCTCAGGCTAAAATCACCTGGGAACAATATAATTCTAATAATCCAGCATATCTTGTGGCTGCAGAAGCTAAAGTCCAGGCACTGGTCAATACCATCAACTCAGCAAAGATCATTGCTCCATTCAACGGGACGATTACAGACCTGATTTCTTCAGCTGGTGAGACAGTGGCTAGTGGCACCGAAGCCATGCAGGTTGATGACCTTACTCATTTGATGATCAATGTCAGCGTTTCTGAAGTGGATGTGAATAAATTGGCTGTGGGTCAGGATGCAGTTATTAATTTTGCAGCCATTCCCTCTAATACTTATAAAGGGATTATCACTCAAATTGGGAATGCAGGCTCAAGCGCTTCAGGGGTTGTTCAATTTGGAGCAACGATCCAGGTACTTGATGCAGATGAAAAGGTCAAACCAGGTTTCTCTGCAACCATCAGTATTGTGATCAATAATGTTCTAAATGTTCTGTTAGTCCCCAACCCGGCAGTTGTAACGGACACAAGCGGGAAATCGTTTGTGCTGACCAGCAAGAATGGAACACAAATACCAGTGGCAATTGAACTTGGATCCAAATCGGACCAATATACTGAAGTCAAAAGCGGCAATCTGAACGAGGGTGATACTGTTCTCATTTCTGTTTCAACCACAGGTTCTGCGGCTGCCAATAACCGGGCATTGTTTGGTATCCTGGGAGGATTTGGCGGAGGCGGTGGTAATGATCGGCCTCAAACTCAACCTAATAGGAATGCGCCCAGTACCAATCGTTAGATGAGCAATGATGGGTCATTAAAAGCAACTTAAATGCGATTTTATAGAAACCTATTTAATATTTAGCCACCACACGCCAGTGCATTCCGGAAGGGCGACCCATTGGTTTTCCTTCACCTTTGCAGCCAAATCTTTCCCAAAAAAGAAAGAGGATAATTCCTCAGCTTCTGACAGGGATTCAAATTGATAATCAGTACGGATCCAGGTGGAGGAAAAACCCATCTCTTCAAGAAAACCAAAATAATTGGTCAGGTGTGGGGGCGGGTTGGGGGTTTCAAAACCAGTCCCCATTGTCTCTAAAATAATTATGGTGCTGTTTTTACGTAATATACGCTTTATTTCTGCCAATCCGTTTTGAAGGGCGGTTTTCCAGGTATCTCCACCCCAAACCGCCAGGTAACAAAAGCTCCATCCGGAAATGACCAGGTCAATACTGGAACTCTTTACAGGCAGGTGAGCATTATCGGCAGCTGCCATCAACCAATTATCGGTTTGTGCCTTTTTAAGAGAATCCTTAGCTACGAGAAGCATTTGCGGTGACAGATCCATCGTTATGACAGAACCGGATAAGGGGCTGAGCAGACGAGTAAGGCGACCAGTTCCTGCCCCAAGATCAGCTATTTCAATATCTTTTAAAGGAATGATTTGTTGGATTGCTTTGATAATGTTGTTCTGGAAATCCTCACGCTGGATGAGGCGTTCGTATTGATCGGCATGCTGACAATAGACTTCTTTTTCGGTGGGCATTATTTATCCTTGAAATTATGATGTTTTTATATCCTCTTATATCACAAGACTGGAAAAAGAGAACTCAGTCCTTTGAATAAAAACCAGAATGAAAACACATTTGTTTGAAAAATAATAGTAGCGATTAAGTTTGTAAAAGTTTTTTATTGTTTCTTTTTTTGTTTTTCAAGATACATTAGCTCATCCGCTTTTTTCAAACATTCTTCAATTTTATTATTCTTATGAGCGCGGCAGAATCCTAATGAAATTTGAATAGGCAATTCTGGATGAGCTCGATTGAAGAGAGATACTTCTGTATTGAACCTTTTTACAATTCTTTTTAATGAGTGCAGATTTGTTTCCGGTAAAAGGACGGCAAATTCATCCCCGCCCAGACGAGATACAATATCTTCTTTTCGAAAGACTTTATTGAAGATCTTTGCAATATTGATTAACACCTGATCGCCTTTTTCATGACCGAGGTTATCATTGACCCTTTTGAGGTTGTCCACATCAGTCATAATAACGCTGATGGGAAATTGCCGGCTGTTGTTCAATCTTTTAGCCTCTTCATCAAAATAAAGGCGGTTATAAAGGCCGGTGAGATAATCATGGTTGCTTTGCATTTTAAGTTTGGTTTCCAATACCCTGCGTTCTGTTACTGCAGCGGAAAGGATAAGGGTGGTGATAAAAATAGTGATGGACGAACTTAAAAAGACCAGGCTGGATTGAAGAGTGGAGTTGATAAAAGGACCATATCCATTTACAGTACCCCAGACAGAAATGCTCACTGCAGCCAGGTTGATGGCCGAAACTCCGCGGCTGTCCAGGCGCATGGCTGCCCAGATCTTGAGGGGGAAAATCAGATAGGATAACGAGTAAGAGATTTCTGAGTTTAAATGACCTCCAAAAACAAAATACTCGAGGAGAAGAATTAACCCAAATATGAAACTGCCTTCCAGGATCCTATCTTTTCTAAATTTCGGCATCGACTGGCTCAGCCAGGTGAGTAATAATGGCGAAAAAACAATTACCCCCATTGCGTCACCCAACAACCATTTAAACCAGGTTTCAAAGATATTTGACCAGGTTCCCATGTTGCTTAAAAGAATACTTGCAGAACCTACAGTGGCGCTGAAGAGAGGGCCAACCAGGGCGCCAAAGAGCAGAATAGAGAAAACACTGGTCAGGTCATCTAATTGGGGGCGGAAGGAACTGAATTTTTTAATCAAGAAAAAGGGAATGATGGCTGCCAGCGGATTACCAATGGCAGTTGCCAGAGAAAATAAAAATGGCGCACCAGTGGAATAAGTGGCGGAAAAAGCACCCAGCATGATTCCTGGGATGGCGCCAGGTCCCATAAGCAGGATGGCAGCCAGGGCGATGCCGGAAGGCGGCCAGATCAGGGTCACATTCCCTTTAAGAAATGCAAATTGAAGCCCCAGCTTGGCGGAAAGGAAGTACGTTCCGGCGATCAGAAGAATATAAATTAGATAAACTATGACCGGACGCAGCCCATTTTTATTCAGGTTCTGCATAAATCCCTTTTATTGAACCCGGTGATAAATTGAAATACACCCTCACTATTCATTATAGGGAAAATTGATTACTTATCTAGTATTAAGTCCTCCTTTTATGGGAATAAATCCCACTTGCTTTTTATACTCTCTGTATGGATTACTTGATGGTTATTCAGTTTTGGAATGAATGGATTTGAGATAATCGACAAATACCTTTACCACCCGCGGATCAAATTGCTTTCCGCTTTGTTCCTGGATATATTCAAGTGCTTTTTCGCGGCTCCAGGCAGACCGGTAAGGTCGATCAGAGATGAGGGCATCCCATACATCTACAATGGCAAAGATGCGGGCTGCCAAAGGGATGGCTTCGCCCTTTAAACCGCGGGGGTATCCGCTGCCGTCCCACTTCTCATGATGGCAGTAAGGAATATCAAGCGCATCCCGTAAGTATCTGGTTTTGGAAAGCAGCTGAAACGCAAATTCAGGATGCTTGCGCATGATTATCCATTCATCTTCTGATAATGGTCCCGGTTTATTTAATATGGTATCGGAAATGCTTATTTTTCCGATGTCATGTAATAATGCTCCCCGTTTGATACCTGTTATTTCTTTATCTTCGAAATTAAAGTGAATCGCCAACCGCAAGGTTGCATCTGTCACCCGCGAGCTATGCCCCTCGTTCTCTTTATCGCGCAAGTCCAACGCTTCCACCCAGCCCTGTAATGTGGAATCATAGGCATTTTTCAGGTCATTGTTACTGATCTGTAATGAATTCAGCAGTTCGGCATTATTGATCGCAATGGCGCTCTGCTGGGCAAGCATTTCAAGGAATTCCAACCACTCTGCATCAGCATCAAATGGTTTGCGGAAATAAACTTCCATTACTCCCTTGATCATACCTTTGGTGATGAGGGGTACGCAGTAATAGGAAACGAACTCTTCTTTTTCTATCAGAAGATTGCGAAAATAACTTTCGGGAGCAGATTTTAAGTCCGGGATGGCTACGATCCTTCTTTCCATAATTGCCTGGCCGGATAATCCGGCGCCCAGACTCAACTTGGATTTGGTTATTTCACTGGTTTTAAACCCCCTGGCCTTGGCAAACGTCAGAGAATTGGAAACATGGTTTACCAGTAAAATATCAGCTGCATCCACCCCCAACTGCTCCAAAGCCTGCATTAGTACAACCTCGAGCGATACATTGATATCCAGGCTGGAATTGATCGCCTGGTCGATGAGGGTCATGGCGTTCATCCGTTTCATCCGCCGCTGAGTGCCTTCAAACAGGCGCGCGTTCTTCATCGCAATCGAAACCTGATCGGTGAAAGCCGTCAATTGATGCGCGTGTTCTTCGGTGTAAAAATTTGATTTAGAGCTATTTAAAGTTACAAAACCGATGACTTTGTCATCTTCTTTTATCGGTGCTTCAACACAGGAAAGAATTTTCCATGGGGAATTATCATCATGAACCCAGGTTGAGCTTGCCTGTGTATCTGGAATTAAGATAAATGAACCTGAATTTATCATTTCCTGGATGGTGGGATATTTGCTGTAATCGAATAAATTCTGTTCCAGATAAGATGAGAATCCCTTCTCAGCAAACCCTAAAGATCGTACAATTTTTCCATGCCCCTCTTCAATCATGATAATACTGACCGCTTCAAAAGGGATCACGTTTTGGATATTTTTGATGATCGAATCCAGAAGCTCTTCAGATTTTAATGAGCTATTCAGACTGAGGGCATTTTTGGTGAGAGCTTCAGAGAAGACCCGTTGGGAGTGTTCCTGCTCCATTAGGAACCTCTGTCTTTCTTCCGCGAGGGTACGTTTTATTAATTCGTTCTGCAAGGATTGTTCCGCCATCTTGCGGTCGGTAATATCCATGACCGAGACGATTACGCGGGCAAATGAATCCTCGAATCCTGGTACTGCCTGCAAACGGATATAATGGGTCATCTTTTCACCGGTTAGTTTTACCGCCTCAGTTTCCTGTTCGATGACCTTTTTTCCCTCAGCAATTTGTGCCAATTGCTCAGCATATTGAATTAAGGCAGTTTCAGAAAATATCGGGGCTAAACCGTAATGAACCTCTGATTTATTCTTGGCATTGTAAAGTTGCAAAACAGAATTATTGATATTGAGTATCTTTATTAAGCCCAGGCATTTCTTCACTTCTTGTGGATGATTTCTAAAATATTTTCTAAAATCCTGGATCCCTTTTTTCTTTAATTCATCCAGGTAATTCTTAACTTCAGAATGGTCTTCTTCCCAGAGCGCGATCGGGGAATCCTCGAATAAGCTGCGGAAACGAACCTCACTCTCTCGCAGGGCATTTTCTGCCTTTCGGCGTTCGGTGATGTCGATAATTGAAATAATTAATCTGGAAAGGTCGGTTTCATGACCCGGAGCCGTAGACCCGAAAATATTTACAAAACGTGGATGACCTTTTCTAGTTAGAATTATTGACTCAAAATTGAAATTTACTTTACCCTCGGCAATCTTAACGAATTCTTTTCGAAATGATTGAAGAGTAGAGGGAGAAAGATTACCAGATCGTATCTGCATCATATCAGCCTTGCTTTTTCCCTGAAATAACTTCATTGTGGCCTTATTCACACTTAACACACGGATGAGAGAGACGCAATGGGTGACTTCTTTGGGATGGGATTCCAGATAAGAGTTGATATCTGAAATACCCCGTTCTTTTAAAACTTCCAGGCGTTTTTTCACTAATGAAAAATCTTCCTCCCAAAGCGCGATTGGAGAATCCTCAAAAATACTGCGGAAACGAAACTCACTCTCCTGCAAGGCTTGTTCCGCTTTTCGTCGTTCGGTGATATCGATCATGGAAATATGCACTTTGGAAAGGTCGCTTTCATGACCCGGAGCAGCTGACCACGATAGGTTCACATCAATTGTTTCACCGGTCAATTTTTGATTTTTAGTTTCCCAATTGAAAAAAGTCTTTCCTTCTGCAATTAAGCTGAGTTCTTCTTGAAATTCAATCAGCGTTTGAAGGGATACAACCGCCGTTAACGATTTTAATAAGTCACCTTTCTGTTTCGCATTAAACAATTTTAAAGTTGCTTTGTTCACATCCAGCACTTTGATAAGAGAAAGACAGTTTTTTATCTCTTTAGGGTGGGAGATCAGGTAAGCGTGAAAATCAGTGACCCCCCGTTTTTTCAGAATATCCAGCCTCTTTTTTACTGCAGAAAAATCTTCCTCCCAGAGGGAAATGGGTGAATTTTCAAATAACCCGCGATAATGGGCTTCACTCTCTTGCAAGGCGATCTCTGACTGGTGGCGTTCATTGATGTTTTCGACCGTACCTTCGTAAAATAATACATTTCCATTTTGCTCTCTGATCGCTTTGGCGCTTTCACGGACGAAGATCGCAGAACCATCTTTCCTCTTCCAGGCGGATTCAATACCATACAATTCACCTTTTTTCTCAATTTGATTGATATAAACCTGACGAGGACAAGCAGGTTCAAAGCCCTCTTTGTTAAGATCACGTTTCGCTAATTCTTCAAAAGAGGCATAACCCAGCATCTTTACCAACGCCGGGTTCGCCATCAGGATTCGGCCGTCAGGTGAAGTGCGGTACATGCCCACGGTGACATTCTCATATAGGCTGCGGAATCGCTCCTCGCTATTCCTCAGTTCAAGATCAGTTTTAATCCTACCTATGGCAATAGAAGCCTGGCGTATAATAATTTCAATAAACGGCTTATAAAAAGTAATATCGTTAGTTACAAGAATGGAAATGCCACCCAAATGGATATTATGGTGGATGAATCCCATGGTGAAAATTTCAAAAATTCCCATCTTTTTTTCTGCGAATTTACAGATGGGTTCAGGCACTTTTCCCAGCATCAAACGAAACAATCCACCTGGAAATCTTTCCAACTTTCCGCTGCGAAATAGTCGCAATTCCAATGTGGTCATGTCTTTTAGTGGATAGCTCATCTTGGATGGGTCGATGTGGAATTTCTTCACCAGGCTTGCATAATTACTGCCAAATCCATAAAGTCCGGCGGTTCGAATGGATTTCATCGATTCATCCACCTCGCTTATAATGACAAATCCATCGTTAATCAATTCATGAACTCTCGTTCCTACAAGCTGTAAAACATCCTTCAGATTCTCCGCCAGGAGAATTCTAGCCTGAGTATCAGAAACCAATCTCAGGGTTAATTCTTCTTTTTTGCGTTCAGTCACATCCTCATAAATTACAACAATTTCCCCTGAGGGAATCTTGTAAACAAAATTCTCGCGCCAGCCAAAAATATGCATATCTTGATAAATGGCGATAGGATGGCTTTGTGGTTTACCGGTCTTCCATACATTACGGAAAGTCTTTAATAAGCCCATTTCAAGAATACCGGGGAAAACCTCAGTCACTTTCCGCCCGAGGACTATATGCCTGGGTGTTTTTTCAACTCGCTCAGCGGCTGTATTGAAGTCTTTGAAAATAAAATCCTTGCCATTTTCAACAGCCTCATAGACCGCCACGCAGCTTCTCATGCGGTTGAATAATTCCCTGTAGCGACCCTCATTGGCTTGCAGAACTTCTGCGATGATCTTTCTGTCGGTGATATCGCGGATATTGCATTGAATGACTTTTTTATTTCCCACCATGTAGATATTACTGACAAATTCTACATATCGGGGTTCCCCGGATTTTGTTTGAAGGGGGAGATCCTTGTAGCGAATGGTTTTCTTTTTTTGTAGTTCCTTGAAGGCGGTTTTACTTGCATTTAAATCTTTGAATAAACCAAATTCCCATATTTTCTTGCCAATCATTTCTGCATGGGAATAACCGAGCGATTTTAATAAAAAAGGATTGATATCTGTTATAACGCCGGAATCTGCATCCAGTAGCAGTATGCCGTCCTGGGCGGTTTCAAAGAGGCGGCGGAACTTCAGTTCAGAAATATTTAGTTGGGTTTCTGACAATGGTCTATGGTGTGAAATTGTTTTCACTTTTGTTTTGTAATTTCCCCGAAATCTGGTTCCCTCTTTCGGTTTTATCTTCATTTTCATTCCTGGAAATAACCCTGAATGTTGGAATTGCTTTATAAGATTATAGAATATTGTGAACGATTATATATTTCGGTCATTTTATTGTACATCCAAATTGGTGTTCGGAAATATCTTTTATTTTTGGGATTGCCCGATTTCGTAATTCCCTGTGACTTTTTTGTTCGAGAGGGGTTAATACCAGCGATGATAAAAATAGATGATTTTAAAAAGAAAAATGTACTGATCACTGGCGGTTCCAGCGGAATCGGCCTTGCTGCGGCCTGCCTGTTAGCCCAAAAAGGAGCTAATGTCTGGCTGCTTGCCAGGCGTGAAGAAAAACTGGCAGAGGCATTAAAGAAGGTAAAATCGACTGCGCAGAATTCGGCTCAATCCTTTGGGATGGTTGAAGCTGATGTGACCAATGAAACGCAGGTAAGCCAGGCTATTTCCAGGGTCATCGAGTCGATCGGGCTGCCGGACTTGGTGATCAACTCTGCCGGTGTTGCCCATCCAGGCTACATCCAGGAAATGGATATGAAGATCTTTCACTGGATGATGGATGTGAACTTTTTTGGAACAGTCAATGTGATCAAAGCGCTGCTTCCAGGAATGATCGAGCGCGGGTCTGGGTATATTGTAAATATCTCTTCCATGGCTGGTTTGATCGGTCTTTATGGTTATACGGCCTATGGTGCATCCAAATATGCCGTGCGTGGTTTTTCGGATGTGCTCCGTGCTGAAATGAAACCACATGGTATCGGCGTTTCAGTCGTTTTTCCGCCTGATACAGATACCCCTCAACTGGCTTATGAGAAGAAATATAAACCGGCAGAGACCAAGGCGTTGACTGGAACCAGCCGGATGATGAATGCTGAAAGCGTTGCCAGGACTATTTTTTCAGGAATTGAACGGGGCAAGTATTTAATCCTGCCGGGAATTGAGAATAAAATTATCTACCGTTTAACCGGCATTTTGATCAATACGGTTTACCCGGTGATGGATTGGCTTATTGCCCAGGCCCAAAGTAAAAACAAAAATGCGGGGAAATGAAATATAATTCTACCCATTCAATTTAATACTCTCAATTTATTTTAGGAAGGTCAGTAATGGATTTATTTAAAAAATGTTCTGGGTACACGATTGCTAAAAAGGCAATGGCGATCGGGATGTATCCCTATTTCATCGCAATGAGCGAAAATGAAGGCACGGAAGCGGTTTTTAAAGGGAAACGGCTGATCATGTGCGGCTCCAATAATTACCTGGGTCTGACCACCCATCCCAAAGTCCGCCAGGCAGCCAAGGATGCCATTGACCGGTTTGGAACGAGCTGTACGGGCTCACGTTTCTTGAACGGCACTTTGGAAATGCACGAACAATTGGAAAGAGAATTGGCAGAATGGGCGGGAAAACAAGCCGCTCTGGTCTTTTCCACCGGTATGCAGACCAACCTGGGGGTGATCAGTGCACTTGTCGGGGAAGAGGATGTGGTCATCCTGGATAAAGAGGACCATGCCAGCATTGTGGATGGAGCCAGGTTATCCTCTGGCAAGATCAAACGTTTTTTTCATAATGACCTGAAAAGTCTGGAGCAGACCCTGGTGGATGTTCCAGATGAAAAAGGAAAATTAGTGGTTGTGGATGGCCTTTTCAGCATGGAAGGCGACATTGCCCCGCTGCCCGAGATCATCGCTTTATGCAAAAAATATGGAGCGCGTTTAATGGTGGATGATGCCCACGCGCTGGGTGTGCTGGGTGGGGGGCGCGGGACCGCAGCTCATTTTGGTGTAACAAAAAAAGTAGACTTGATCATGTCCACTTTCAGCAAGTCGTTAGCTTCGCTTGGTGGTTTTATCGCCGGCGATGAGGTGGTTATCCATTACATCAAGCATCATGCCCGTTCTCTCATCTTCAGTGCCAGCATTCCGCCCTCGAATGCGGCTGCTGCTCTGGCTGCCTTGCAGGTGATCAAGGATGAGCCGGAAAGGATCGAGCGCTTAAACCAGATTGCTGACCGCATGCGCAAGGGTTTCTGTGAACTCGGTTTTGATATTGGCAATTCGGAAACACCGGTCATCCCGATCTTGATCGGAGATGATATGCGTACAGTGCGCATCTGGCGGCAATTGTTTGATAACGGGGTCTTTGTCAATCCGGTGCTCAGTCCGGCAGTCTCTGCCGGCAGGCAGATGCTGCGCACCAGTTATATGGCTACCCATACTGATGAACAAATGGATAAGGTGCTCGAAGTGTTTAAGACGGTTGGGAAAAAAGTCGGGTTGATTTAGATTTCAGTTCTCACCGCAAGTTTGGTGAATAGGCTATTTTCGGTCTAGTAGTTTTAAGATAGCATCCAGTCCAAAGATAAAGAACAGAATTAATCCTAGCGGGATCAGGGAGCCGAACAGGCATAACAATCCGAGAGCGGCTGCTTTGAATCCATACAGCAGCCAGATCAAACCCAGTCCGACTACAAAAAGCAGAAATAAAGCACCAAGGATAAGGCGAAAGTTGGTCTGGGCAGCGTATTTTCTTAGGTCACGGGACAAGGGTCACCTATTTTTAGATTTAATTTGCTGAAGTGGCTCAAACCGGGCAGTGAAGTGGCGCAATAATTCAGGGGCATAAGTGATCTTGTATCCGTGGATTTTTTCTTTGTTTTTTGCGATGCTGGCAAGCGTGTCACCGACAACATCCAGGTGGCTCTGAGTATAAACGCGGCGTGGGATTGCCAACCGAACCAGTTCCAGTTTTGGGTAGATCATTTCGCCGCTTTTTGGGTCGGGATGGGCGAACATGACCGAACCAATTTCCACCGCCCGGATTCCGCCTTCCAGGTAAAGAGCAGCGGCCAGGGCTTGCCCGGGAAATTGGGATGGCGGGATATGGGGAAGAAAGTGACCAGCATCCAGGTAAACAGCATGACCACCAGGTGGTTCAATGATCGGCACTCCAGCATTGAGTGCTCTTTCCGCCAGGTAGGCGGTTTGTCCCAGCCGGTAGGCCAGATATTCTTCATCCAGACCCTCCCATAGACCAACAGCCATGGCG
Source organism: uncultured Anaerolineaceae bacterium (assembly GCA_964571135.1). Classification (GTDB taxonomy): domain Bacteria; phylum Chloroflexota; class Anaerolineae; order Anaerolineales; family Anaerolineaceae; genus CAZMZW01. The sequence continues at coordinate 36,089 of CAZMZW010000002.1, forward strand.
TCCAGATCGCGTCCGGCCAGCCCGCCGTAAGTGGGGAAGCCCTCGCGCAAAATGAGTTCATTGCAAACCTTTTGATAGAAATCCTTATCCCGCATGCACAGGAACCCGCCGATATTGACAATGGCATCTTTCTTGGCGCTCATGGTCATTCCATCCGCCAGCGCAAAGATCTCATTGGCAATTTGAAGGGTGGTTTTATTTTCATACCCCTTTTCACGCAGTTTGATGAAGAAGCAGTTTTCAGCAAAGCGGCATGCATCGATAAAAAATGGAATTCCAAATTCATGATAGACCCTGGATACCTGGCGGATATTTTCCAGGGAGACCGGCTGACCACCGCCGGCGTTGTTGGTGATGGTGAGCATACCAAGGGGAATATTATCCGCTCCTGTTTGCATGATGAAAGAACGCAGCTTGCTGATATCCATATTGCCTTTGAATGGATGCTGATTCTGAGGGTCATAAGCTTCTTCAATGACCAGGTTGGCGGGTACACCGCCGCGAGCGCGGATATTGGCATCGGTCGTATCAAAGTGGGTATTGGAAGGAATAACTTTGCCAGGTTTAATGAGCACAGCTGCGAGGATGTTCTCGGCTGCCCGGCCTTGATGGGTGGGTACAAAATACTCAAATCCAAAGATCTTATGAATTGCTTCCTCAAGACGGAAAAATGAGCGCGCACCGGCATAGGATTCATCCCCGCGCATGATGGCAGCCCATTGCTCCTGGCTCATCGCCCCGGTGCCGGAATCAGTAAGCAGGTCGATATACACCTCCTCAGCCCTTAGGGCGAAAAGATTGTATCCCGCTTTTTGAAGGGCTTGCTGGCGTTGACTGGGTGAGATGAGATGGATGGATTCAACTGTTTTAATGCGGAAGGGTTCGGCGGGATAGTTTGGCATTAGTTCTCCTTGGGCAATAAGAATTTTCTTGTGCTGTGTAGTTTACCATTTTTATTAGAAGAAGATAATTCAAAATTTTTCATTTCATGTTCATATTGGGAAGGAACCCCAATACTTATTTTCGGTTAAAATCTTTTAGCAAGGATTAATGGGTAAATGAAAAATAAAAGAAAATTCACTTTAGGTTTGACCTTGCTCAGTGCTGCTTTCTTGATTGCGCTGATTGCTACATTTATTCCTATTTCTAGGACTGAAAAAACCATTGATTTTAAGATCATCAATCCACAGATGCCTGATGCGAATTTGCCTGTTGATCTTCCCGTTTTCCTGTTAGAAGAATTAAGGGTACTAAGAATTTCCTATCCTAAACAAATTTGGCTTGAGGATTCCCAATTTATCACGCTTTCCATAATCCCTAAAACAAAAAATGCTGTTGTGCAGAAATCGGTCGATGGTAACCAGACCAGGTATCATGCGTATCTGGAAGCAAGGTTGGAGCTGGGCTTGGTCCGCATACTGACCGGAGATTCAGTGATTGAAGCAGTAAAAGAAAATCAGCCCACTCAATTTCTTTGGCAGGTCAAACCAGTAATTAGCGGCAAGACAAATGGGATTTTATGGATATTTGTTAATATTGCTGATTCCCAAAGTGGAGGGCCTTGGCAATTGACCCGTTTTGCGCTTCCTATTTCAATGGAGGTAAAAGACATCATCGGATTGTCTTTGTCCTCGGCGCGTATCCTGATACTGGCTGTTTTGATAATCGCAATTTTTACCATGTTGGTTGTTAGGTTCGTTCTCTCTCAAAAAAAGTAGGATGATATAATCTGCTGCTATGATTTCCTCAGATAAACCAAAGAATAATCCAGCAGATATTGCCATTAAAAAAGAATTGAGCGCTGCTTTTATCCGCATCGGGCTGCTGACCGTATCGATAGGATTTGCCGGCATCCTGGTTGGGCTTTGGTTAAAGAACCAGTTCAAGGTAGCTGGTATTGTGACTGTCCTGCCTTTGTTGATTAGTTTACCTATCGTGATGGTCATTAATCTTGTCATCATTCGCAGGTTGCAGGTAAAAATTAATCCACAATCTAAAAAATAAAATGGAAGATCGCAATCAATCTTTTCAAAATCTAATTGGGCATCTTTCTGGAATTTTGATGAAACCAGAAACAACGAGTGATTTCAAAGTCACTGGGATAGCCCTCGATTCACGCGAGGTGCAGCCAGGAAATATTTTCGTAGCTCTCTCCGGAGGACAGACAAATGGGCATCAATTTATAGAAGATGCAATTCAAAAAAGGGCTGTGGCAATCGTAGGCTCACAGCCGTTGATTAATGTATCAATCCCATACGTGCAGGTGGAGGATGCACGCCTGGCGTTAGCGCAGCTTTCCTCTGCATTCTATGGACATCCGGCACGTAAAATGACCATTATTGGCGTGACTGGGACTGATGGGAAAACAACTACCACCAACCTTATTTTCAACATCCTGCGAGCCGCTGGACTCAAAGCCGGAATAGTTTCAACGGTAAATGCCATCATTGGGAATGAAGTCATTGATACAGGTTTTCATGTGACCACACCGGAAGCCCCGATGGTTCAGCAGCTTTTAGCACGCATGCTGCAAGAGGGGATCACGCATGTTGTATTGGAAGCTACTTCACATGGACTGGACCAAAAAAGGGTGGCCGAATGTGAATTTGATCTGGCGGTGATCACTAATATCACCCATGAGCACCTGGATTATCACGGAAATTATCAAAAATATTTGGAGTCCAAAGTACAATTGATCCGTGAATTGGCAAAAACTGGTAAAAAAGCAGGGAGTAATCCACGCCTGGCAGTAATTAACCATGATGATATATCCTATGCACCCATTAAACAATTACTTGATGAAAAATCACTTTCTACGATAAAATATATTGCGTATAGTTGTAAAGAACCTGCGGATTTTTATACAACCGATATTTCCACATCATCAGACGGGATCTCTTTCTTGATTCATTTCAAGAACGAACAATGCAAGATAGATAACCCGATGATCGGCGCATATAATGCGGCAAATATTTTGGCAGCTTTTTCCGCCTGCGTGGAGGGATTGGGAATTTCACCCGAAGACGCTGTTCGTGGAATAGCCTCCATGCCATCTGTCCCCGGGCGGGGAGAACGCATTGACATGGGACAGAATTTCACTGCCATTGTCGATTTTGCACATACGCCCAATGCGCTGAAAGTATCCCTGGAAAATGCACGCCAATTGACAAAAGGACGGTTGATTGCGGTGTTTGGTTCGGCGGGTTTACGTGACCGTGCCAAACGGCGGATGATGGCGGAAACATCGCTTAAACTGGCGGATATGACCATTCTTACGGCTGAAGATCCGCGTACCGAAAAGTTGGATGAAATTCTGTCAGAAATGGCTGATGCTGCCCGCAAGCAGGGTGGGGATGAGGGCAGGAATTTTCTTTGTGTACCGGATCGGGGCGAAGCCATTCAACAGGCAGTGAAGATGGCCAAGCTGGGTGATTTAGTGATCGCCTGCGGGAAGGGTCATGAACAATCCATGTGCTTTGGGATTACTGAATATCCGTGGGATGATCGCACTGCAATGAAAGCAGCCTTGGCGGAAAGTTTGGGGGTCGAGGGTCCAAAGATCCCATACTTGCCGACCCAGGAAAAATAAAAAGACGAAAGTAAAACATAATTTTTCTATCGAATTGACCTATAGCACCAATTCCTTAGAAAATAAAAAAAGAAAAAAGGTCAGATTTTCGCTGACCTTTTTAATTTACCTATATTTTTTTATCAACACTGGTTGTATCGTCCCTGGTCACCTGCGTGGGCGATTACCACCTGGCCGGCCGCCTGAGGGGCGTCCACCCCGATTACCTCCGTCGCGCTGCTGAGCTTCTTCCACGCTCCAGCCTTCGAGCACAGCCAGGCGGGATAGGCGGATCTTACCGCTATCATCAATATTGGTGACCATTACGGAGAGCTCCTCACCCATCCGAGCCACATCTTCCACTTTTTCGATGTGTTCACTATCCAGTTGGGAAATGTGTACCATGCCGTCGACTCCGGGCATGATTTCCACGAAAGCGCCGAAATCAGCAATTCGCACCACTTTGCCGGTATATATCCGGCCGACTACAGGCACTTCCACCAGGGCTTCGATGCGCGCGCGTACATCGGCCTCGTTTTTCAAGTCGGCCGCAGCGATAAATACAGTGCCGTCGTCATTGATATCGATCTTGGTGTTGGTCTCTTCCTGCAGAGCACGAATGACTTTGCCGCCGGGACCGATGATGGCTCCGATTTTATCAATAGGAATTTTTATGGTGGTGATCCGCGGCACGAAGGATTTTAATTCCTTATGTGGTTCTGCAATGACCTCGCGGATCTTTTCCAGAATCTGCAATCGGGCTGTTTTGGCCTGGTCAAGCGCTTCGGACATGATCTGGGGAGTGATCCCCTTGATCTTGATGTCCATTTGAAGGGCGGTGATTCCGGTGGTTGTACCCGTCACTTTGAAATCCATATCACCCAGGTGATCTTCCAATCCCTGGATATCGGTGAGAACTTTATATCGGTTACTTTCCTTGATCAAACCCATGGCAATCCCAGCCACAGGCGCTTTGATTGGTACGCCGGTATCCATCAAGGCCAGGGTGGAACCGCATACCGAAGCCATGGAAGTGGAACCGTTTGAGGAAAGCACTTCCGAAACCAAACGCATGGTATAAGGAAAATCTTTTTCAGCTGGTAGAACTGGCACCAAAGCTCTTTCAGCAAGAGCGCCATGACCAACTTCACGGCGGGAACGGCGCAGCATATAGACCTCACCTGTGGAATAGGGTGGGAAGTTGTAATGATGCATATACCGTTTGGAGTCATTGGGGCTGAGAGAATCCAGTTCCTGGGCTTCCTTGGGAGTACCTAATGTGGCTAGCGTGAGTACCTGGGTTTCACCGCGAGTGAAAAGACCGGAACCATGTGCACGGGGGCTGGTACCAATCTCACACCAAATTGGGCGGATCTCATCCAGCTTACGGCCATCCGGGCGCAGACCCTGTTCAATGATGCGGCTGCGGACAACCTTTTTGTAAACCTCGCTAAAAGCTAATTTGATATTGGCTACCTGTGCAGTATCTTCCCCTGCGATGGATGTAACCACTTTTGCTTCAACCGCTTGAATCGCGTCATCCAATTCAGCTTTTTTATGAGGGGTATCCAACACTTTGATTATGTCCCCAGCTGCCTGATTGTAGACTTTGGTAACCAGGTCCTGTTCAAGCGAATAAATCTTGACTTCGCGTTTTGGTTTTCCCGCTTCTGCTGCCATTTTCTCCTGGATTTCCACCAGGGGTTGGATGGCTTCATGCCCAAAGCTGATGGCAGCTATCATATCCTGTTCAGTGACTTCATCTGAACCGCATTCAACCATTAAAATAGCATCTTTGGTTCCTGCGAGGCGCAAGTCTAGGTCAGATTGATCCATTTGTTCATAGGATGGATTAATGATGAATTGACCATTAATTCGGCCGATACGCACAGCGCCCACCGGTCCACCCCAGGGTATATCTGAAACCATAATGGCAGCTGAAGCAGCATTGACGGCCAGAATATCCAGCGGGTTCTCCACATCGGAAGACATGGTGAACATGACCACCTGTACCTCATTACGCATATCCTGATTGAATAAAGGGCGTAATGGGCGGTCAGTCAGGCGAGCCACCAGCACGGATTCGTCACTGGGTCGGCCTTCGCGTCGAAAGAAGGAACCGGGAATTCGTCCACCAGCATAAAGTTTTTCTTCATACTCGACACTAAGTGGGAAGAAGTCAATCCCTTCACGGGTGTTATTGCTCATGGTTGCGGCAGCGAAGATGACCGAGTCACCCACGCGTATTGTTACTGCACCGCCAGCCTGGCCGGCCAGTTTACCAGTCTCAAAAGTGACCTTCTGGCTACCCAGGTTTGTAGTAAATTGTTTTGCTTGTGATTGCATAATCTCCTCTTTTCCCCCGCTCAGTCAGGGACTGAAAAATGTTGAGAAGGAAACTTGCTCAGCATATTTCAATTCCCGACCAGCGACAGGAATGAATTTGCACCGAAAAAAAAGGAGTAGATGGTTTTTCGTTTCCATCTACTCATAGGCGGTGCTTGGTTTATTTGGAACGTAAATTCAAGCTTTGTGTAACCGAGAGATAGCGCTGATAATTCTTGCGCCTCAGATAGGCGAGGAATCGCCTGCGTTGACCCACTAATTTGATCAAGCCGTGACGTGAGCCTTCATCGTGAGTATTTTTCTGCAAATGAGCGGTCAATTGCTGAATTCGGTTGGTGATGAGGGCAATTTGCACCTCAGTTGAACCGGTATCTGTCGGATGTTGATGAAAATCCGCAATGATCTTGTCTTTAAGTTCTTTTGGTAATGGCATGACTACTGCTTCTCCTTTTTTAGCAAGTCTCCTCACCCGCAGCTTCATTACCGCAGGAGGGACGAGTCAATCGAGAATTATACCATAAATGCTTTTAGCTTCTTTTGGAGGGATTCATCAATGATTTTATGCTTGCATGGGATTCAGGATCCAGCAAAGGCAGGCAGCGTCGGATAAACCTGATCACCTCAGTGTCATTTGTTCGGGTAAAGATGGAGCGTAAAAAAGCGGTTGTTTCCATCGCTGAATAATTATTCAGGGATTCAATCAATGAATATAGATCTCTTTGCAGTGCAGAATTAGGATTCAGCATAGCGGGTTCGATCAGAGGAAATATTTTCTCAATATTTGCAAACTTTGGATCATTCAGGATCACCTGAAGTGCCCGCAATCCAATTTTTACAAATTCAACATTATCCAACCCGAGCCAGTGATGGATCAGATCTAACCATACCTCCATTTTTTCAGCTGCAAAAAGCCGATGGCAGGAATTAAGCAGCGCGGTTATTAGGTCATTATCTATTTCAGGATCCATCCAATTCCTTATCCGCTGAATTAATGGTTCTATTGGATGGGTTGGTAAACTCCCGAGCATAATTGATGCAATCAGGCGTGGTTCAAAATATTTATTTTTCCAGAGGGTATCCATTATTTGTGTGGCTGGAACCGGCTTCACATCCGTAAGCTCAGAAAGACTTATCGAGAGCTGTTGTATGACCAATGCTGGTAAACGATACTCAGGGATCAGATGCCTAACTCCGCTCAGGTCGCCTGGTTTATAGTGTTGGTCGCTATACAGCTCCATCAGGGCTAGCACACTATGCAGGAAAATTGGCGGCTCTTCAAATTGGGTGGATATTGCGTTAATTTGAGCCTTAAGTTTGGAAAGCTCGGCTGCTGGCATGATTAATACTTGTCAATAAGCACGGGCGAAATAAGCCTTTTCCGTTGCCGGTTTGCCACAAACGATACATTTTCCCGAACCTTTTTCTTGATTCAGAGGAATGCAGCGTGTGGTTGCTTTGGTGTCTTCTTTTACCTTTAGTTCACAACCTGGGTCTCCGCACCAGTAACTATAAGCCCAACCATTCTCAACCACTTTTTGGAGTTCGGCATAGGATTGCGGATCAAAAATATGGGCATCGCGGAATTGCTGTGCTTTTTCCAATAAATGAGAATGGATAGAATCGAGTTTCGTTTTTATCTCCTCCGCGAGGTTTGCCTGCAAAATGATGGATTTGCCCTCTTTGCCAGTGATATCTCTGCGGGCGACCACAACAGATGCATTCGCAACATCCTTAGGGCCGATCTCGATGCGCAGGGGAACGCCGCGTAATTCCCAATCGTTGAATTTAAAACCGGGGGTCAGTTCTGCCCGTTCATCAATTTTTACCCGGAAATCTTTAAGGGATTGGCCAACCCTGTTTACCGCTTCCATCACCAGGGCTTTTTCATCATCATTACGAAAAATAGGTACGATCACAGCCTGAATAGGTGCCAGGCGGGGCGGGAGAATTAGGCCTTGATCATCACCGTGGGTCATAATGATCGCACCGATAATGCGAGTGGAAAGTCCCCATGAAGTAGTCCAGCAGAACTGCTGGAGGTTATTTTGGTCCAAATATTGGATATTGAATGCTTTGGCAAAGTTTTGGCCAAGGTTATGGGAAGTACCGGATTGAAGTGCGCGGGTATCACCCATCATGGCTTCAATGGTATAGGACATGGCTGCTCCAGCGAATTTTTCAGCGGTACTCTTACGACCCGGGATGACTGGAATGGCAGCTTCATTCACTGCGAAATCCGCATAAGTCTCCAGCATGCGAAGGGTTTCTTCCTGAGCTTCTTCGGCTGTGGCGTGAGCAGTATGACCTTCCTGCCAGTAGAATTCCAGGGTTCGTAGAAATAATCGCGTGCGTAATTCCCAGCGGACAACATTAGCCCACTGGTTGATCAGGATCGGTAAATCACGGTAAGATTTGATCCATTTAGAGTACATATGGCCAATGATGGTTTCAGAGGTGGGACGGACGACCAGGGGTTCTTCCAGTGTTTGACCTCCACCGATTGTGACAACTGCCAGTTCGGGAGAAAAGCCTTCCACATGTTCTTTTTCTTTTTCCAAAAATGACATAGGAATAAAAAGCGGAAAAGCAGCATTGACATGGCCGCTGGCTTTGAATCGTTTATCCAGCGCCAGTTGGATATTTTCCCAAATTGCCCATCCATACGGACGGACTACCATGCATCCGCGTACGGGTGCATAATCAGCCAATTCTGCACGTTGGATTACCTGGTTGTACCATTCAGAAAAATTATCCTTACGGTTGGGCAGCTTCTCGTTTTCCATAGCATTTCCTGTTGTTTTTAGTGATGGAGTAATTCTACTTTATAGTGTTTGGATCATTTCGATGTTTTGAAAAAATCATTAACCCTTTGAACTGCATCCTCAACATTGGGCGAAAAAACGAGATGGGCGCGGTCATGCTCTGAAATATAATTACCCATTGTCGAATAGAAACTAGCGAAAACCGATTCCCATCCTTGACCAACCAGGATGATTGGATGTGAAGGTAAAATACCAATAATCTGGTGGTTCCATAGCATACTGATTTCCGCCAAAGTGCCAGCACCGCCTGGCATGGCTATTCCCAGGTCACAATGTTCCAGTAGAGACCAGAGGCGTTCACGCAGGGTGGGTAATTTCCATTCTTCATTTACCCATTGATTGGCACTCACATGTCTCCAATCTTCCAACTCCTTACAGGTAACGCCAATCACGTGTCCTCCCTTTTCTGCAGCACCGCGCGAAACTGCTTCCATAATTCCCATGTATCCACCGGTAAGAACCGTGTGACCACTTTCTGCAAGTAATTGACCTAAAAGAATTCCTTGCTGATAAACGGCATCACCAAGCTGTGGTTGTGCACCGCCAAATATCGTAATTTTCATTATTTCTTATTTCCTTTTGTGATTTCTTCTATTGCCTGTAATGCGATTTGGGCTGACTTCTTTTGTTCTGGATGCCAGCCGTCTTCGCTTGTCATTCGATTCAAATGCTCGATCACTGAAATACGATCGGACTGATTAAGATGTTGAAATGATGTTTTTATTTGCTCAATTTCACGAGATAAAAGATTATCCCATAATTGTTCAACGGACAAAGGATCATTTTTTTCATTTTTATTTTGCAGGCTTATCATATTCCAATAATTTGAGAGATCAATATTCACAAACCTTGGAATAAAACAAGAGCTGGGAGAAACCCAGCTCTTGTTTTTAATAAAATAGCTTCTATTCTTCTTTCTTTTCAGCCAATTCCTTTTGGCGGGCATCCACGATAGTTTGGGTGATATGAGCTGGGACAACCTCATAGTGGGAAGATTGCATTTCAAAAATACCACGACCGCCTGTTAGGGAACGCAGATTGGTGGTATAACGCAGCATTTCAGACAGGGGAACCTTGGCAGAAACAGTGGAATGACCTTTTTCGGTTTCCATGCCGGCCACACGCGCACGACGGGTATTCATATCACCAAGGATATCACCCATATTCTCTTCAGGAACGATTACCTTGACATCCATGATGGGTTCGAGCAATACCGGTCCAGCTTCTTTGAAAGCGATCTTAAACGCTTCACGTCCGGCAATTTCGAAAGCGATCGGTTTGGAATCGACAGGGTGCATCTTGCCATCATAAACAGAGGCTTTAATTCCTGAAATGGTGAATCCAGCCAGGATGCCTTCCTTCATCACGCTGCGAATCCCTTTTTCAATGGCAGGCATATAGTTGCCTGAGATTGAGCCGCCAAAAACATCGTTGACAAATTCAAGATCAATGTCTTTTACCGATTCAACCCGCAGCCAAACCTCGCCAAATTGACCTGAACCCCCTGACTGTTTTTTGTGTCGATGCATACCCTCACCTTTTTTAGTGATGGTTTCGCGGTAAGGGACGCGGGGTAATTCGGTCAATAAATTAACCTGGAATTTTTTCTCAGCGCGGCGGATGGCTACATCTATATGCTGATCACCCATTCCCTTAAGAATGGTTTGATTGGTGGCATGTTCCTGCTGCCAGGAAAGCGTCAAATCTTCTTCGCAAAGGCGGGTCAGGGCAGGTGTGATCTTGGTGGAATCTGCCTGGGTCTTAGGCATGATGGCAACCTGATAGAGAGCGTTGGGATATTGAGGAGCAGGTAATACCAATGGATGTGTTTTATCACATAGAGTATTGCCAGTGGCAGTAACAGATAACTTGGCAACCACCCCAATATCACCGCTGTGAATGGTTGAGACCGCAATGGTTTCCTTGCCCCGTGGAATGAAGACCGCGCCCAAGCGTTCTTCAGCTTCCTTAACCGAATTCCAAAGGCGGGTATCACCTTTTAACATTCCCGAAATGATTTTGAAGTAGGTCTGTTTACCGACAAAAGGATCAGCGGTTGTTTTCCAGACATATACTGCCAAGGGTCCGGAATCTGATGTAGTAAGAGTCTCATCCCCATTTTTTCCTTTGGCGATGACCGAAGGATGTTCGCCAGCAGAGGGAAGAAGGTTAACCATTGCATCCAATAATAGTGCCACTCCTTTTTCCGATCCGCCACCAGTTACAAAGACCGGGACAAAAGACCGGTTGTGAACAACAGCGGTCAGCCCTTTGACGATTTCCTCGGAGGATAATTCGCCCTTTTCAAGATATTTTTCAAGTAATGTATCATCCCCTTCCGCAGCCGCTTCGACCAAAGCAGAATGCCCTTCTTTGGCTGCAGTCAGCAAATCAGCTGGAATTTCTTCTGCTGTTTTTCCGTTGCCCTTATAAGCTTTCATGGTCAAAAAATCGATTACACCTTGAAAATTTTGCTTTTCTCCCCAGGGCATTTGCACAGGGATTAAACGTATTTCGGAATATTCCTGTACGCTGGTCAGGGTTTTCTGGAAGTTGGCGTTTTCGCGATCCATTTTATTGATCACCAAAAAACGGGGTAATTGAAATTTATCGCAATAATTCCAGGCGATTTCTGTGCCCACTTCCAGACCAGAAACAGCATCAACCATAACAATTGCACTTTCAACTACGCTGAGTGCTGAAATGACTTCGCCCACAAAATCGGTATACCCGGGTGTATCCAGTAAATTGATCTTTGTATCCTTGTATTCAAAGGGAATTACAGAAGAATACAGCGAAATCCTCCGCCGAATTTCTTCATCATCAAAATCTGAGATCGTATTGCCTTCTTCGATTTTCCCCACCCTGGTGGTTGCGCCGGTGTAATGTAGAAATGCTTCAGTGAGAATGGTCTTGCCCGCGCTGCTGTGCGAGACCAGGGCGATGTTGCGGATATTGGTTGTGCTATATTCTTTCATTAATGGTGGCCCTTCCTTATGGGATTTTCATTCAATCGTGCAATTTTACGAGGGATAGCCGTTCTTGTCAAAGAAAACTTGGAATTTTTCACTAAGTTGAAGAATTATATAATCCTGGAGTAAACTTGGACTTTAAATGGCAGAACTGGTACGTTGGATCTCTTTTAATTTACGATATTTGGGCAAACCACCCTGGGATACTAAAGAATCACCACCCGAATTAATAGATTTTATTGCCCATCATCCTGCAGGGAAAGCATTGGATCTGGGATGCGGAACTGGAACTAATCTGGTGGCCCTGGCCCAGGCTAGCTGGAAAGTGTGCGGTGTGGATTTCATTTGGTTAGCTGTACTAAAAGCCAGGAATAGATTAAAGAAGGTCGGGATTACAAATGGAGTTTTTTGTGGAGATGTAGTAAGAATTGATTTTATTAATCAAAAATTTGATCTGATCCTGGATATTGGCTGTTATCACGGATTATCCAAAAATCAGAAGGAAAGATATCGACAAAATCTTGACCGATTTTTAAATCACAAAGGGTCCTTTTTAATTTATGCCTATCTTCAACAGGAGTCGCACAACTTTGGATTTAGTGAAGAAGATTTTACATCTCTTGGCAAGCTATTTCAAATCAAATGGCGCAAGGATGGGATCGGCCGATTTGAACGGCCGAGTGCCTGGATGCAATTCGATAGAGATTAAACGATTAAGGAATATTTTTCAGAAGAACCTTTAGAAGGGCAATTTCCTCTTCCCTGGTTTTCACTTCTCCATCCAACCAGGCATTCCGTAAAGTAGTGAGAATATTTCGATAAACAGGTCCTGGCGAAATACCTAATCGGATCAAAGTTGATCCATTGGTGAATGGCTCGATTTTTTTCCACTTAAACAGAAATTGATGTATCAATTTTCGCCAGGTTTCTTGCGGAGCTAATAAGGAAATTGTGTATAGTACCACTACTGGAGTTTTCTCTAAACGTCGAGCGATTTTGCTAGGTTTAAATAGCAATAAATGGGGAAATTCAATCAGGAGAGAATTGCTTTGTGATAAGGCAGTTCGAAAGACAGCAGAAAGATGCAATCTTTTTGCGATTGAATTGACTTGATTAGGAGGTATCACTGAAAAGAGTATCAGATAGGCGAGGAAATATTTCACCGGAATATTTCCCATCATATCAGGCAATTCCCACTTTTTGTCGATTGGATCATGGAGTGCTTTATTCAGTGGTTGAGAGTATTCATCCTTCCAGAAAAAATCAGGATGAATACTGGATAGTATGTCTAATTCCTGAAGGCGGTGAAATATCTCAGCTGCGTGGTTTCCGCTCAGGATTAGATCAATCTCATGGCGGATGCGGTCACCCGAAACCTCATAGAGGAGTGGGCGGGAATCTTTAAGCAGCTGCAGGGTTTGTTTTTCAATTATAAAATTCAGGCGTTGTTCAAAACGGACACCACGGAAAATCCGGGTGGGATCATCCACAAATGAAAGTGGATGCAACACGCGGATAAGACCATACTTTAGGTCATTCAATCCTTCCCAGAAATCGTACAATTCACCATAATGAATACCATCCAGTCGGATGGCCATGGTATTAATAGTAAAATCCCGCCGCTGTAAATCCTGTTTGATGTCGCCTTTTTCCACAGTCGGGAGTGCGGTGGGGTAATTATAGGATTCAGATCGAGCACTGATTAAATCTATGGTTGAGGGTAACTTTGATGGAGAATGTAATTTTGGTTTCAGTTGAGAAAAAAGATGCTTTTTCTCAACGTCATTAATAGTCCATTTCGCTGTACCAAATTGGTGGTGGATTGTGGCTTTGCCGCCATACCTGGTAATGAGCTTGCGTGTCAGCGAAATTGCATCTCCTTCAATAACAAAATCTAAATCCTGGCTGGATTGTTCCAGGAGAATATCACGCACCGGACCACCAACCAGGTAAATGGGCATATTGTTTTTTTCGGCTAATGTGGAAATTAATTTGATAATTGTTAGCCTGGCAGATGGCAGGTTCTTTTCCAAGTTAGATGAAAGATTCAATTTAAGAATTCTCCCATTCTGGTTGCTACCGTGTCAATGTCGAATTGCCCTTAGGGCGTAATCAACCACATGATTTTATTCTATCTTAATTCAATTCTAGGATCAGGATGCGTTTTTCATTGATCAGATACAGGCTTTGATCTCATAATATAATGAGGACTGGAATTGAATGAGGTAATATGGACACGAATTTATCCCATGATGAATTAATCCGCTATGCGCGGAATATTAAAATCCCATCTGTCGGGGAAGCGGGACAGAAGAAATTAAAAGCTTCATCGGTGTTGATTATTGGTGTGGGTGGTCTGGGGTCTGCCTCTGCGTTATACCTAGCTGCGGCAGGTATCGGCAGGTTGGGACTGGTGGATGACGATTGCGTGGAATTGTCGAACCTCAACCGCCAGGTGATCCATGACTCGACCCGAATTGGTATGCCAAAAGTGGAATCAGCGCAAAAACGGTTGACTGACCTTAACCCGGAAGTGAAAACTAATATCTATCCACGTCGTTTTTCGCAGCAGAATGCTGCTGAAATCATTAATCAATATTCGATAGTTGTGGATGGCACGGATAATTTTGAAACACGTTATCAGATCAATAAGATCTGCGTGGAAAACCGAAAGCCCTATGTTTATGGGGCTGTTTTTCAATTTAGCGGCCAGGTGAGTGTCTTCGATGCCAAGAGTGGTCCTTGTTTTCAATGTGTTTTTCATGAGATTCCGCCTAATGAAGTGATAGCTGCCAATAAAGGTCCTGGCGTGATAGGCGCTTTACCTGGAACAATCGCTACGATTCAGACTGTAGAGGTTGTTAAACTGATTCTGGGGGTTGGTAAGCCACTAATTGGACGTCTTCTTCTGGTGGATGAATTGGATATGAAGTTTAACGAGATCATTGTAAAAAAGGATCCAAATTGCCCAATCTGCAAAAAAGTATATTAGGTAGTCAAAAACCGCATTGTTTAATGGTGGTGCTGGCTCATCCGGATGATGAATCCTTTGGTATGGGGGGTACTTTAGCCTGGTATGCCAGCCAGGGCGTGAAAGTGCGCTTGGTATGTGCCACTCGGGGGGAAGTAGGCGAAGTAGAACCGGATTTATTACAGGGCCATAAAACCGTTGCAGACCTACGTGTGCATGAATTATCCTGTGCTGCCCAAAAACTCGGCTTAGCTTCAGTGGATTATCTTGGATATTGTGATTCTGGAATGCAGGGATCCACTGATAATAAAAATCCAAAATCACTTTACCAGGCTCCGCTTAATAAAGTGGCTGAAAAAATTGCAGTTCTTATAAAAAAATACAAACCCCAGGTCATGATCACTTTCGACCCGGCTGGTGGATACCTCCATCCAGATCATATTGCTGCCAATCGGGCTGCTGAAAAAGCATTCTTCATGGTACAGAAAACGAGTTCAAAACAAGCAGCTGCTTATACGCCGCAAAAACTTTATTTTCATACCATGCCTGTTGGGGTTTTTAAGTATGCCGTTAAACTGATGCCCATTCTTGGAATGAATCCGCATCAGTTTGGCAAGAATAAAGATATTGATCTGACGAAAATCGTCGCTAGAGAATTTCCGACGCATGCTCGTATCAATTATCGTTCTGTGTCTGACCTCCGCAGCCAGGCAGCAGCCTGTCATGCCAGCCAGGGTGGCGGGCGATCTACTAACTTATTTTTGCAAACTTTACAAAAATTATTTGGGAGTAATGATACTTTTATGCGTGCTTATCCATTGCCAGTAAAAGGTCACATTGAAAAAGATTTATTCGAGGGAATTCTATAGAAAAGGGGAAAGATTAGACCTAAAACAGAATGATTGTTGATCCATTTAATTTAGATAACTTCTTTTGAACAAAAGAAAATCAAAAAAGCTTGATTTTTTTTGCTGCTGATTATTCTATCCGGAATTTAAATACGACCACTTTTCTAAAAGATTTTTCCATCAAATCACTTTTTTCCAGGGCGACTTGTTTTTCAAGGTCAGATTTTGATTTACGCGAAAAACAGATAATCATGATTTTATTTTTTTCGATCTTACATTTCAGATCGGTGATTCGAGCTGAATGAGCTACATCTAATCCATCCGCCACTCGTAAAATGGCGGCCAGCGTGGTCACTTTTACTTTCTCATCCTCAGTAAGTGCTGAAAAATGGTCATGGTGATTACTGGGGAGAGCCTTGCGATGATAGCGTGCGATTGAGCCGATGATCAGACGTTCCTTATCATCAAACCGGATCACCTTTGCGTTAAGGATCATTTTCAATGCTGTTTTATGGTGATCATGATCTCCTTCTGACCATATCCCGATATCATGCAGGATTGCGGCAGAAAGAAGCCAAAAATTCTCCAATTCTCCAAATTTATGCAGAGATTGAAGTTCGGTAAAAAGACACTGGCAAAGGTGAGCCACTTGCAAAGTGTGTTTTTGGGGATAATTGCAATTTTCTGCCAGACTGAAAGCAGATTTTAATTGGCTTGTTTGCCTGGTATTTAATCCATGGAAAAAATCATTGGAGTCCATTTGGATCAACAGGATCTTTCTGGTTTACTTTAAGTGATGTTTTATTTTTAGATTGTCCTTGAGCTGGTTGGACCGGAGAAAGTTCAAGGTTCGGCTGGGAATTACCCAGCACAGGATTGAAAATAGATTGGCGTAAGTTGGACCAGATTTCTGCCTGATGCCATTTTTTCCAATTATGTAAAAAAGCATTGTATTGAGAATCCCGTTCACTTAGTCGATTTTCCTGGAGTATTTGTACTCCTGGAACCAGACGATGAAAAGGACGGGGATTGCCGAAATATTTAATAACCCTGTTTCTCTCATTTTCAAGAAAGACTGGCAAATAATTTAACCAGACATCACAATCCCGTATTTCACCCAGATTGGTTTGGACCTGGCGAATTACTTCCAATGGTTTTTCAAGTTGGTCTTTGTAAAGAGGCGCAAATATTTCCAAAGTGTATCGCAGTCGTTTAGCTGCGATTCTCATCAAATGCAATTCTTTAACATGATCAGGATACGGAAGGTAAATCTCATAAAAAAGAAATTCATCCAATCGCTTATTAATGGTATTAAAAGAAAGAAGGAATAATGATGGCTCAAATACTTTTACTAGTTTAGTTTCAGCGTTAGGAGTTTGAAAAACCTCTACCATTTTTTGCAAAGAACGTTCTTTTTCCAGTTCATTTAAAGTTTGTTGGAGGAGCTTTTGATGCTTCTCGCGGCGCTGGTTCAAGCGCAACAGAAGACGGCGGCTTCCGGGTCTGATTACGAGGTTGTCATTCTTCTGGAAAAATGATCTGATGAAATTGAGTTGGACATCCAGATCTCGCGCATTACCAAATGATTTGGTCAATTTTCGAATTGAGCGTTCCCAAATCCTATTTTTTTTGGAGGGAAGGACCTGACGAAAAATATCCAGGGCAGCCCTGATGCGTCTTGAGGCCACCCGTAGATCATGAACATCCTCAATATTATTTCGTTTATGAAAACCCTGGATCGCCTTCTGTAAACTGGAAATATTCTGAGTGATTACGTCTGCTGCAAAACCAACAATTTGAGGTTGATCGGCATTTTTCATTGCTAAACTTCCCTAATATGCATTGGGTAGAGGTTCTGTTAGCAAGATACTCGTTAATTATTTTAATAGGTGCTTGATCTTACCGCGCAGCTCGGTAAAGATTTCATTGATCGAACGATTGGCATCAATCGAAATAAATTTGAATTCCTGTGCCATACAATCGAATTGTTCAATCATACGAGTCTGGTATTGTATAAAACTATCATAAAGGTTATCACTTTTAATAATATCCATTCCGGATTCCCAGTAATTAAAACCACGTCCATGCACGATGCGTGTCACCAGGGAAGGGACATCTGCTTTTAAATAGATAACTAATTCTGGCACCAAAGCGAACTGGTAAATGGCGCGAGCCCAGGCTGGATCAGCTCCGCGGACAACATCGCGGGCTATGATGGAATAGAAATAACGGTCAGAAAGAACAAAGAAACCGGCTTTAAGAGCTGGGATGATCTGGTTCTCCAGCCGGTCGGCAAAATCGGTTGCGTAAAAAAGGCTTAGTGTCGTCGGGGTGAGCGTGTGCCCTTTTTTGGCTTCATCCAGTCCGGGCTGGGTGAGTGGTGAACGGCGCAATCCGGTATCGGATACTGCAAAACCGTTCTTTTCCAGCCACTTGCGCAATAAGTTGATCTGGGTGGATCGACCGACCCCGTCCATTCCTTCAATAACAATTAATTTACCTGGCAGTTCCCCTACATCCTTATATGGAAAACCTGCTCCATAAAATTTTGCATCACTCATTGCATATTCTCCAGGTTAAACTGACTTGGTTTTGATAGAACGCCGGCCAGATATTGATGGGTGCGGCAGACCTTCCCATCCGGTCAAGGTTTTTTGTACTGATTGGCGAATTTGTTTTTGCTGTTTATGCACGCTTTGGCTGGCATCAATGATCTGGAAGTTAAATTCATTTAACATACTTTCATATTGATTCAAGATACGCTGTTGGAACAAGCGGAAACTGGTCGCTTTTTTATCGGATAGACCGAGGTCCATTCCCGCTTCGTAATACTTGATCTTGGCACGTGCGGAGAGAATTCTTTCCACTGCTGTATCCAGAGGTACTTGGAAATAAAAAGTAAGATCAGGTTGGAAGGCAAAAGAATAAAGGTTGCGCACCCAGGCTGGGTCCACTCCGCGGGCAACATCCCGTGCAAAACCGGTAAATGCATATCGGTCAGCCAGGACGATCACACCAGCTTTAAGCTGGGGCAGAAAGAAATTTTCCCAACGGTCGGCAAAATCTGTTGCCTGAATAAGACTAAAAGTTGTAGGAGTGAACATACGCTCATGTTTACCCAGCCGGGTGGTGCTGCGCACCAATGGAGAGGAATTCCATTGGCTGAAATAGACCGATTTGCCCTGGCTTTGCAGCCATTTGTATAACAAATCTATCTGCGTGGATTTCCCGCTTCCGTCGATTCCTTCCACTACAATCAATTTTCCCTTACATGGATTTGGTTTTAACATAAGACCCGGTCTTTCTTATCAAAAAGTATAATTCAATTATAGCAAATATTAAAAAGCTGGCAAATATGCCAGCTTTAATGATTAAAATGCGGTTAATAGTTTAGAAAACATCATCTATTCTTTCTTCATCCTCATCATCACCAGAATCGAATTCCAGTAATTCACCTGTAGCAATGAAAATTGTTCGTTCACAAATGTTTGATACACGGTCTGCGAATCTTTCCAAATTATGAACAACCCACAAGATGAGATTAGCCTGGTCAATAATTGCCGGATTGGCGATCATGGAATTGATGATCGTATGGTAGGCACTATTAAAAAGATCATCGACGGCCACATCTTCTTTAGGTATGGCGATGGCTTTTTTAGTATCTTCATCAATAAAGGAGGTCAATGCCCGGTGAAGCATATCCACTCCTAGTTCAGCCATTTTTTCAATTTCTTTCATTGGGATGGGGGTATCCGAGATCCCAAGGCGTAAATTGGTCTTCGCGATACCTTTGGCGTAATCACCCATTCTTTCCAACTCATTGGCGACAATTAACATGGCTGCCATTCGTCGTAAATCGTGTGCGAAAGGTTGTTGGGTTGCCATTAAGATCATAATGGCATTTTCGATGGCATATCGTTTTCCATTAATGGTTTCGTCAAAGGTGATTACTTCATGCGAGAGTTTTTGATCCCGATTCTTTAGAGCAGCGACACTTTTCAGAATGGCCTGTTCCACCATGCTGTCCAAGGTCAGAAGTTCATCCTGTACTTTGCTGATTTGAGAATCCAACGTTTCGCGCGGCATAATACCTCTTTAAGTAATTATAGTCTACCCAAATCGACCAGTAATGTAATCTTCTGTACGTTTTTCCACCGGGCGGGTAAATATCTGGCTGGTTTGGCCATACTCCACCATGATTCCAGCGCGGTCTGCATCCATCGTAAAAAAGGCGGTGTAATCGGATGCCCGGGCAGCCTGCTGCATGTTATGGGTGACGATGATGATTGAATATTGCTGCGATAGTTCACGCATCAGATCTTCAATTTTCAGCGTGGCAATTGGGTCAAGAGCGGAGCAGGGCTCATCCATTAAAATTACTTCGGGTTCAATGGCAATTGCCCGCGCAATGCATAGTCGTTGTTGTTGACCACCAGAAAATGAAAAAGCACTTTGTTTTAATTTATCCTTGACCTCATCCCAAAGGGCTGCGTGGCGTAAACTTTTTTCAACAACTTCATCAAGATCAGCCTGTTTTGTCACGCCATAAAGACGCGGACCAAATGCTACATTATCATAAACACTCTTGGGAAATGGATTCGGCCGTTGAAAAACCATTCCAATGCGCTTGCGCAGATAAACCACATCCACACTTTTATCATAAATATTTTTTCCTTCGAAGAGAATGGCTCCTTCAATATGAGAATTGGAGATCAAATCATTCATGCGATTGAAACAACGAATGAGTGTTGATTTTCCACATCCTGAAGGGCCAATGATCGCGGTAATCTTATTTTGAAGTGCAGAAAAAGAGACATTTTTCAAGGCTCTGAAATCACCATAAAAAAATGATAAGTCTTTTACAACCACGATTGGTTTTTTCTCAGCGCCATTAATATGCTGACCAACCTCAGCATATTCCTTGGTCTCGAAATGCTCTTTTAAGTGTGTTTTGAATAGTGGTGATGGCTTATCCATTTATTTCCCTTTCGCTTCTTTTCTGATCTACCAATAGCTCCTTAAAAACATCAATGAATTGATCTGCTAATGCAGAACGATTAAACTCTTTTATTACACAATCTCTGCCCGCTTTTCCCATTTGTATCGCTTCAACAATATGCGTTGAAAGCCAGATAGACTTATCAGCCAGGTCATTTGGATTACCGGGTTCGACAAACAAACCGCATTTTGCATCTTCCACAACCTTGCGGATCACGCCATTAATCACCAGTAAAACTGGTCTTCCAGCAGCCATATAATCAAATACTTTATTGGGGTAAGTGGTTTTATAGAGTTCAAGCGGTTTGAGAATTGCAATGCAGGCATCTGCGGCTGAGAATACTTCAGCGATCTGGTTTTTGGATACAGGATCCATGAAAGTGAGATTTGAAAGATTTATTTCATGAGCTTTTTGCCGCAGTGCGGATTTTTCCTTGCCGTCTCCAACCAGAATAAAATGAATTTTCGAATTGCTGGTTAAAAGTTTGGCAGATTGCAGTACGACCTGCAGATCATTTGAAATGCCGTGAGCGCCTGCATAGATAATCAGGAACTGGTTATCAAAACCATTCTTTTTTCTGAAAGTGATTCCTTTTTCCTGGGGTTTGAACATGCCCGCATCAGAACCGTTAGGGATCATTTTCACACGATTTGCGCCCTTATTTTTCACATGCTCTATGTACCCTGGAGAATTGACCACAACAAGGTCCGCATGCCGGTATAAGAAACTTTCCAGCCAGAGCGATAAGCTTATCAAGACTGGACTGCGCAAAACACCGACTTCAATAGCAAAAGCCGGCCACAGGTCACGCACTTCAAGCAAAAAGGGCACTCGCTTCAATCGGGCTATTAACCAGGCGGTGAATGATTGAAAGATGGGCGGGGATGTACCCCAGACTAGATCCACCTGCTTCACTTGCAGGCTTTTAATAAAAGATGAACCCATGAACGTAATGAAATTTATTACCCGGTGGATAAAACTCTTATGCAAAGCCGGATAGGCATAAGTACGGAAAATCTTTAAACCAATTGAAGGGTTTTGTTTTTTTTGGGCAGAATTGGTACTTTTTTGACCAGTCAAGTAGCTGATGGGACTGGTTATGATGGTCACCTGATGACCTTTTGAAATTAGATGAGTTGCAATCTCAAAATGGCGGGTTCCCCCGGCTTCATCAAGCGCAGTAAATGCCTGGTGGATTAATAGAATATGCATACGAATAGATTTTACCTGCGATTTTGATGAGTTTACTTTTCAAGAATCTGCCATAGAGATGTTATTTGTAACGGTGCAACAAAATTTATACTATAAGTAAATGAAAGGGCAGTATCCTTATGGTTATAAGTGGAAGAAAACCATCCGAAAATGGGTGAGGATGATTTCTTTAATAATAAGGATTTTCCACAGCGAATGACATCAATCTCAGGTTTTTTATTTCCTTGTTGAAAAACAGTAAGAGTCACTTTTCCAAAAGGAGCTTTCAACGTAATCGAAGCGCCATTCAAATCCCAGGGCCAATCTGGGAGGAGCCAATGCAGGCAGGCAAAGTGTTCCTTTGGATTGGATGAGGTGTCTTCAAGATTATCCAGTACTTCCCATTTTGAGGGATTATTGAATTTAATTTCACGCTGATGGGTGATTCCTAATGCTTTATATCCATTGTGCTCTGCTTTGATAGTATTTTCTTTAGGGTCAAATTTAATAACATTTGCTTGTGCCCAATCCAGCCATAGGAATTTACCGGCGCGCTGCATCTGATTGAGTCCATCAATGGTGATCGTATTATGTACCTGGGTCTGTGCCAAAGCATTTTCCCAGGGGGGAGGAGCATTATACAGAAAAGTGCCGGCGTCCATAGCCAGGTTGTAACTTTGATGCCAGAAATCTGCATGTAATTGGTCTGCATGAGCCGGACGGCTGTGATATTTTATAGATTGAATATAAACACGACTTTTAGAATTGCCTAACCAGGGAACGCCATCAGTGTGCCAGGAATTAAAAACCTTAACCCGGTTGGGTGAAATGGGCAAATCCAGCCAGAGACTGTTTTCATCCCAGATACCAGGAGGCATCACCGCTTCTTTTAGGAATGAACGGCTGGCTGCCTGAGCCACCGGTCTGAAATCAAAATATGAGCATTGTGAAAGCGGCAAAATATTGGCACCATCATTATGCCCAAGGTTAGGGACATGTCCGTTGGAGGGTTCAACGTAATTTAATAAATATTTGGTCGCGTGGGTTAATTTTTCCAATGTTGGGTTTGGCAATTTCTCATTGTTGGTTCTGGCGAGATAGTCCATCCAAAGAGATGCTTGCAGCATCAGCCGATGATAATTGAGGCTATGTTGAATATATTCTCCATTTTCACTGATCTGTGTCTGTATGGCATGATTGAACCATTCCCATCCCTGTGCTTTCCACTGCCGGGCGATCGGAAGGGACTTGAAGAATGAGCCGGCAGTATATAATCCAACCGCTTCAGAAACGAGATGGTTATTATTTTGGGCGCGGGCGTAAACCAATGTCGGCGGAATACGTTTGGCATGCATGTAAATCGAAGCCAGAAGCATCAGCAATCGTTGCGAAGTTGCAGATTTTGAATTCCTGAGAATCGACCCTGCAAAAACCAACGCGATCAAGCGCAGGGCAACTTCCTGAGCTGAACTCCAGTTAGGTCCGGAATTGAAAGGATTAGCAGCGGTGAATTCATCAAATTTTTTCCAAAAATATTGCGCATAGATTTCGTTATTTGAAAGTGAATAAGCTCGGGCCAGTGTAAATGCCCAGCCAAACCGGGCTGGTTCCCAGGTTATTTTTATATCCTGGTTTTCAGCCACCGCTTTTCCAAGTTCATAAGCAGTCCAGTGGGGAAGATCTGCAGGGTTCTTATTATTAAAGGAAAAGGGTTCTGGTTGCCCCCCAAAGTAACGATAGCTATCATTCAGGATCTCATCGGCTTCTTTTAAAAGATCCTTTTTTTCAAATGAAAGGACATTCTGAAGAATTTTTTTATCCGGTGTTTGGATTGGCCAGATTATTTGATCAGCGGATAAGTCTGGAATAGGTAAAAAAAAGCTTGAGGGCGTGACCCGGCGGTAATGACCGCTCCACAGGCCAAAACGATAAATTCCATAAAGGATGCTGTAATTCAGTCCCAATTGGGATGCCGATTTTATTGAAAGGGCTAACTTATTCATCCTGGATGTTTGAACGATTTTATTTAATGGAAATTTTCAAACCAGTATTAAGCGAATTTGTTGCAGCGATGGTTGCGTTTGAAACACGAATCAAATCCTGGTAAGAAATTGGAGGTTCTGTGCCATCTTTGATACAGGATAGAAATGCTCGCCAGGCAGCGCGATGACCCTTATCCTGACCAAATCTGGAATGCTGTTCCTTGCGTTCACCGTTACTGATTGTGGTAAGGCGGTTGAAGTCATCCATAATTCCAATTTTTCCACCACAAAAAACTTCCATATATTCCTTGGAAAATCCTTTATCTCCATTGGCAAGGTAAGCCAGACTGCCAATCGAACCATCCGGGAATTCCAGGGTTATCAAGACATTGTCCTGGTGGTATTTTCCTTTATCAGGATGAGCCTGTGCAAAAATGGAACTGGGAGGTTGACCTACTAAATAGGTAATGAAGTCTATGAAATGGCAGCCTTCCCCAATGATGCGTCCACCGCCAATTATGGGGTCATGCTGCCAATGATTAAGTGGAAGCAAACCCGCATTGACCCGATAATGAGCATACAGAGGTTCGCTTCGGTCATCTAGAAAATTTTTCAACAACTGTCCAAAAGGAGAAAAACGCCTGTTGAAACCCACCATAAGTACCGGATGGTTTTTTTTACTAAGGGCTTTTTCCACCTGAGTCAGATCATTTTCATTGATTGCCAGGGGTTTTTCACAATATACGTGTTTACCCAAGTGGAGAGACTGTACAACCTGGCGGGCATGCTCATTGTGACGGGTGAGGATGACCACCGTATTCACTTTCGTATCCTGAAAAATATCATTTTCGGATGAGCTGGCAAAAGCGAATTTATATTTTTGGGCAGCAAAGCTGGCGCTGCTTCCGGATGCGGAAACGATTGTCTGAAGGTGACTTCCACCCACGCTGGCAATCGCTGGTAGAAAAACTGCATTGGCGTAATTACCTGCACCCAACACTCCTATAACGATTTCTCCTTTATGCGGAGCCAGTGTTTCATTTTCAATTGTTACAGGAATCCGAGTTTTAAAATTCCTTTTTTCGGGTGAATAGGTTATAAGAACACCCAGGAATGGTTCTGATTTTTTCCCGGTGATGAGCTGATAGGCATCAGTTGCTTTTTCTACCGGGAAACGGTGGGTGATCAGGTCTTTTACAGTCAGGTTCCCAGAGCTGAGTAGATTTACAAATCCTTCCAGATTGCGACCTTCAGTCCAACGGATATAACCCAGAGGATAATCTGCGCCTTCTTCTTCATATTTAAGGTCATACCTGCCTGGGCCTGAGGAACGTGAAACCTGGAAAAAGAGTTCTTTTTCATAGTATGGTTTTCGAGGTAGATCGATCCCAACAACTCCCAAAGAAACTACATGCCCGCGGTCACGGGCAATCTGTCCTGCCAGGACTACCGTGTCTGCACTGGGTGTATCAGCGCAAATCAAAACCGCGTCAAATCCACGCCCATTAGTGAAGGACATTCCATGCTTTTCTGCATTTGACCGGGTTGAAGCGTTGAACCCCAATTTTTTCGCAAATCTCACTCTTGCCGGATTTGTATCAGTTCCAAAAACCGCACAACCGGCTGCTTGTGCTAATTTAGCAGTGATAAGACCCAGTAAACCCAATCCAATGACGGCAATATTTTCACCGAGTTGGATTTTCGCCAGGCGAAAACCATTCATGGCAATGGCACCCAATGTGGCAAATGCGCCAGATTCAAAACCAACATTATCGGGTAAGTGAGCCAGTAAGTTCTGTGGGATTACAGCGTATTCGGCGTGCACGGCATGTCCCCCGCCAGCACACACCACGCGGTCACCAGGTTTAAAACCAATTAATCCATTTCCGCAGAAAACGATCGTTCCGGAGGAAGAATAGCCTAAGGACATCGGAAGGTCTAGACGGTTAAAAGCAGCCTGTACAGTGGGGAGTAATCCCTCCCGTTTGGCTTTATCCAACACTTGTTTGGCAAGGTCAGGGCGGGAATGGGCTTTTTCTAATAGGTTTTTGCCAGCAAAATCCACCAACATCCGTTCAGTCCCAGCAGAAACAAGTGATACAGCTGTTTGTACCAAAGCGGTTTTGGGGCGAACTTGCGGGATGGGGGTTTCATTCACCATTGTGTTTCCAGAGCGCATATTTTGTAAAACCTGTTTCATTCGTATTCCTTGCTGTTCAATATGTAAAGGTTAAAAGGAAGGTCATTTATGCTGATTACTATGATTGTAAAACAAAAATCAGACAATGGCTATTTTATGAAAAAAACAAAAACCTGGTCAATAATAGCCAGGTTTCTTTCAAATGATATGTTAGTTTTTCTTTTTATTTTTAGGATTTTCAACCATTGGTTCAATGATCGGTTTCTTTGATTGTTCATTAGAAGCAGTAATTGGATCAGCATTTAGTTTTTTTCCAGGGATTGGGTGCCAAATCGAGTGATTATGACTGCACCCAGCCCGATGCAGCCAACCATGAAATTAAATATCCATCCAATGCAAGGGATCCAGCCAATTATGGATGTGATCAGTCCAAATAGCAATGAACCAAGAAATGCCTGTACTTCATCCGACCATTGAACCCGAAGCCAACGTTGAATCAGTTTTCCAATTACTATGCCAACAGCAAGCCAACCAAAAAGGTAGGCAAGTGCAAAAGCTATTAATAATAAAAATCCGATCGGCAGCAGGCAAATTGTAATAATCAGGATCAATGTCACGATAGGTATAGTCAGGGCAGCGAAGATTCCTGCTCCCCAGGAGATTACTGGCTGGGTTTGAATTTGCGTATGAACTCTCAGCGTTGGTTTTTTTAAGAGCATTACAGCAAGCAGCGTCAATACGCCAATAATCAGGGTTCGTGAAAAATCCCATAAGAACCAGCGGTTAGGGCTGAACCATTCTGCTGCGGTAGAAATTAAACCAGAAATTTGTTCGGTTGGAAATCCTGGAAAGGAAAACGCATTAATTTCACCAGATACCTGGGCATCCTGATCAATGACAACATGATGAAAAAAATGGTTGATGCTGCCATCCAGAATTGCGCTTTTTATTAAATGGGAATTACCCGCAAAAAGGTTCAGGTCACCTTTTACTATTCCGCCCGCTTCCAATGAGCTCCCTATAAGGAGAATATTGCCTTCTACTAAAGAACCTGGTTTAAGAGTGAGATCGGTACCTATTCCGAGGATATCACCTTTGATTATTTTTCCAGCATCCAGTTTGAAAGATTTTCCTATAAAAAGCTGATTACCCTGTAATTCTCCCTGTGTATTTTGAAGGGTCAGAGGGGTATTGATTGCACAGGCGCTCAATCCCATGCAAAGCAAAAGGATAAGAAATAAATTAATCTTGAGAGTCATATGCATGTTTTTGACTTCCCTTTTTTAATAAGTTCCATACAATGAATGCAAATGTAGCAACTATCGCTGCCATGATTCCCAGGGAAATAAAACCAAGCCCATAGAGAAGTGCCGGAGCGTCGCTGAGCAATTCCCCGATCCCTGCCGAAGCTTTGGTAATATTTATGAACAAGGATGCAATCATGCTCATAACTGAGACGATCCATGTGATCAGCAGGTTATTTTTAAGCATATAAAACAATGAAGCCATGGCCATCATTAGGATTAGTAGAAACAGGGTTCGGCGAACCTGGCGAGTTTTTTCTATTTCACGTCGTTTAAGCAGCATGGTTTGCCAGTTTTGACTGAATCCAGGTTTGGGTGAATAGACTCTGGCAGATTTGATCAAATTCCGGCTTTCACTCCAGGCAATCTGCAATTTATTGCATTGCGGGCAGTTATTAAGATGTTCCTTAAGTTCTTGCTGCTCAGCTTTATTGATCGGTGGATTATCCAGGATCCAAGAATCAAATGGTTTGTGTTTCATTATGTCTTCCTTCAGTTTTAATACGTTCTTTTTGGGTGATTAGTTGTTTTGCCATATGCAGCCGGGCGCGGTGTAAACGGCTCTTGACTGCACTTTTAGAAAGTGACAAAGCATGGCATATTTCATCTTCCGAAAATTCATGAAAATACCTAAATACCAGAACAGCCCGGTCGTTGGGGTTAAGCTCTGCCAGTTGTTGTTGCACAGCTTCAATATCCTCATTCTCTGCCACTATTTTTTCAGGGGTAGGACCTGGATCTGGTGTGAAATTCTCCATATCCAGCAGTTCATCCAACTCAATAGTAGGCAAACGCCGCCGGCGTTGCTGATCGATACAGTAATGGGCGGCAATTGAGAGTAGCCAGGTTATGAAAGGGCGGTTGGTATCGTAACGCTGCAAGTTGCGGTACGCACGCCAGAATGTCTCCTGGGCAGCATCTTCTGCTTCTTGGGGGCTGCCTAGCATACGGTAGCATAAATTATAGACATGCGTCTGGTGCATTTCCACAATTGCAGTGAATGCGTCATCATCGCCCTTCAGGGCTTTTTGTAAGCACGCGGCTTCTGTTGAGCTCAAAAGAGGGTCCGTTTTCAATTTTTCTACCTATATTTACGCAGAAAAATCATTTTGGTTGTAGTAAACACCAATATAACTGTCATTATGTTGATTAGAAGAATCCATTTCTTTTATATAATAAATATTATAGGAGTAAATCTATGGGATGGAAAGACCTTCTACAAACGAATCCATTAAACAAATTAATTCAGTCACAGAACCCGGCCCTGCTTTATTTTGTTGAACGTGATTTGCTCAATAGAAATTTGGAATCAATTGAAACATTATGGGGACTGCCTGAGCCAAAAAAGATCATCGACAAACAAAAAGAAAATGGATCATGGAAATACCCTGGAAACACTTCTAATAATACTATTGGGACAAATTATGCGCTGCTTGAAACCTTTCGCAATTTGCGTTATTTGGTTGAAAAATATGGTCTTAACCGATCCCATTCCAGTCTTCAAAAAACTGCTGAGTATGTATATTCCTGCCAGACCGGTGAAGGTGATATTCGCGGAATTCTATCCAATCAATACATGCCTTATTACATGGGTGCTATTTTGGAGTTGCTCATCAAAGCTGGATATGATCATGATGAAAGAACGATCAGGGGTTTGGACTGGCTGCTTTCCATGCGCCAAAAGGATGGTGCCTGGTTCATTCCTTTACAGGTGTATAAAATCACTTATTTGAATCAAGTCGCAAAAGATGATCCCATCCCACCGGACCGCGTCAAACCATTTTCGCATCTGGCTACCGGGATGATCCTGCGCGCTTTTGCTGCCCATCCGGTTTATAGGCAATTGCCGGAAATAAAAGAAGCTGGTTTGTTATTGAAATCACGTTTCTTGAAACCGGATGTATATAATGATCATAAAGACATTAAATATTGGACGAAATTTCAATTCCCATTCTGGTGGACTGATTTGTTATCTTCGCTGGATACTCTGGGAAAACTTGGGTTTGATCGTGAAGATCCAGATATTATGAAGGGTCTGGAATGGTTTATCCAAAACCAGGATGTAGATGGCTTATGGAAAGCCTATTACGAAAAAAGACCAGAGATGGATTTATGGGTGAGTCTGGCAGTTTGCCGTGTTTTAAAATATTTTTTTGGAGAATGATCCTGAATTATTTTCTATATCATTCACTGGGAAAAACATATCCTTATCCTTTACTAATAGAGGATTGTCACTGCTCAATAGACCGATCGCATCACCAATTAATTAAAATATAACTTCTTCTTTGCCTGCCAAAGTCTCATTGATCCGGGTAATCACGGTGTCCAAATGCTGGCGTTTATGAACAAAATCCAGGTCATCGGTGCGAATGGTTAATACCGGGCAAGCATCAAAACTACGCATCCAATCATCGTAATAGGATTCCAGCAGGGAAAGGTATTCCGCGCTGATCCCGCTTTCAATTTCGCGTCCACGTTTATTGATTCGCTTCAACAGCACTGGAACCGGGCATTTAAGGTAAATAAGCATGGAGGGCACAGGCAGAGTTCGGACTAATAAATCAAAGACATCCAGGTAAGTGTGATAATCCATCTCACTCAGGTTGCTCATATGATTCAGGGCACGAGCGAAAATAAATGCATCCTCGTAAATGGATCGGTCGATAATGGAGGAACGCGGATCGTTGGCCATTTCCAAATGCTGCTTGGCGCGGTGACCCAGAAAATAGACCTGAAGGTGAAAAGACCAGGATTTCATGTCCTTGTAAAAATGGGGCAGGTAGGGATTATCTGCTACGGATTCATAGGCTGTCCGCCAGCCGAGACGTTCACCGATGCGTTCAGTGAGTGATGTTTTACCGGAACCGATGTTGCCTGCTACCAGTATTAGTTTTTTTGCCATGGCTGATATCCTTACTAAAATATTTATTGATCCGATGCGAGGAAATAAAAATTTACTAGAAAAACATCAATTCTTAGTCAAGCATTTTCCAAAACCGATCAGCATTCACTATACCCGCACGCATAACATTTGCGGCAGCCTTCTTCATTGATTACAGCGGCCTGGCCGCATTCAGGGCAGATATCACCGATTTTGATCGTTTGTTGATCACGCGCCTCTTCCCAACTGTTATGGTTTATCTTGCCCATCTCAGATTCTTCCGTGAAAAGTTGAGCAGCAGGTTCGGATTCTTCTCCTAAAGAAGTAATGTGTTCTGCCCGGTTTTCCATGTATTCAGCCAACACCTGGGCAACGCCATCCGGTAGAGAACGCACCCGGTGTGGACCAAACCCCAGAGTCCTTCCGCCACCCAGCCCATTTACCTGCCGCCATACCTCCTGCAGACGTTGGCTGGGTTCTATCGGAGAAGATATCCTTAGAATATAGGAGATCAATCGGCCAATGGCTTCTGAATCAGCAGCGACATCCGTACCGGCTTTGGCTGTGTTGATGAAAACCTCAAAGGGCTGGCGATGTCCATTTTCATTGATGGTGACAAAAGTTTTGCCCACCGGTGTTTCTATTCCGAAAGTCTGTCCGGGTAAGAATCGAGGTCGCGGTTTTTTTGCTTCTGACCACATGCGAGGTTGATATTCCGATTCCTTCAACCAGACTTGGTCATACTCCGGGTTGAGTGGGGTGATCAATTCATGAACTTCCTTGTTTTCAACAGTAATAGCGGTTTCCAGCACTTCTTTTTCACGAGAACCCGTGAGGTAAACGGTAATTCCCTTGCATCCTAATTTCCAAGCTAAAATGTAAGCGTTCGCGATTTCCTCCTGTGAGGCATTTGAAGGGAAATTGATTGTTTTGGATAAGCTGTTATCCACGAAAGCTTGCATGGCGGCTTGCATGCGCACATGCTCTTCTGCATTGATATCCTGTGATACTACAAATACGTGTCGGATGTCTGCAGGGAGGTCGTCTATTTTCTGGCAGGAACCTGTGCGCATCACCAGATCGATGATTTCTTTACGTTTTTCTTCAGATGTGCCATTTTTCACCAGGGCTTGTTCAAAAAGCGGGCTTGCATAGGTCAGCGCAAGATCCTTGCCGTTATCATTCACATGGCGAGTGTATGCCAGGGCAAAGAGTGGCTCGCACCCATAACCTTCACATCCAGCTACGGTGCCAATCGTTCCGGTGGGGGCAATGGTGGTCTGGGCAGCATTACGGATTCCATTCTTTCGGATGCCTTCCAGTATTAATTCCCAGTTTAAATCAGGTCTGCCCCAGTCATGCTGATATTCCATTAATGGGTGGGGAATTTGCCATGATGTATTTTCGGGGTCATAGATGCTGCCCTTTATGGCAGGGAAAGCACCCCGCTCTTTGGCGAGCTCTATACTGGTCTGCATGGCATGGAAGCGGATGAATTCAATCAGCTGTGAAGCCAATTCCTGCCCATCAGCAGACCCATACCTTACTCCCACATGAAACATCAAATCTGCCAATCCCATCATACCCAGTCCGATGCGTCGTGCACGAAGGGCATTTTCCATTAGTTGAGGGATGGCTGGAACGAAATGATTGGCATTGATCACATCATCTAGAAAAATAACAGCCGTTTTCACAGACTTTTGGAGTTCATCCCATTGAATAGTTTGTGTCTCTCCAAAAAATTGGGATAGATTAATTGATCCCAGACAACAGCTTTCGTAGGGTCCCAACCATTGCTCACCACAAGGATTGGTGGCTTCCAGATGATAAAGATGCGGTACAGGGTTTCCGCGATTGGCAGTATCCAGAAACAACAAACCCGGTTCACCATTGTGATGCGCCTGAGTAACAATATGGGTAAATAGTTCCCGTGCGCGGATTTGTTTGTGAGTAATCAGCGGAATATTAAGTAGACTTGCTTGTTCAAATGATCCTTCAAAGTGGTGATACCGCTCATCCAATACGTCTGGGAATTTCAATTCCCACATCTCATCGTTTTCAACTGCATTCATGAAGACATCTGATATACCAACCGAAATATTAAAATTTGTAATGTGAGTTTCATTGGTCTTGCATTCAATAAATTCTTCGATATCCGGATGTTCGACCCGCAGCACAGCCATATTAGCTCCGCGCCGAGTACCTCCCTGGGCAATTTCACCAAAAGCGTTATCGTAGACGCGAAGAAAACCAACAGGACCGGTCGCCTGGCCGGCAGATGAATTTACCTGGCTGCCCTTGGGTCGCAAACCTGAAAATGAAAAACCGTTGCCGCCGCCTGTTTGCTGGATCAGAGCTGCATCCCGTAAAGTTTGAAAGATCCCTGAAGAGGTCTTGCCCATATCATCCGAAATAGGTAATACAAAACAGGCTGCTAGCTGCCCCAGGGGGGTACCAGCTCCGGTAAAGGTTGGGCTGTTTGGGAAAAATTTCTTGGAAACCATCGATTCATAAAATTGAATGGCTCGTTTCTCAACTGGTTTTCCCCATTCGTTTTCAACTTTGGCAATATGATAGGCAACCCGCCAAAACATATCTTCGGCACTTTCCGCTAATTCTCCATCATCGCCATGACGGATATAACGGCGGTTAAGAATCTGAAGCGCATTTTCCGAAAGGTTTACTTTCGATAATCCAGCTGGTAATGAAGGAGTAGGTGATAGATTATCTTTTTTATGCATTTTCTTATGAATCAATGTCATTCTCCTTTTAGCAACCGGTCAATTTCATTTCGGAATTCTTCCAGATTGGCAAGTGGGAGATAAACGCTTGCATAGCGGATATAGGCGATAAGGTCCAACTTTTTTAGACCATCGATAACCAGATCCCCGATCGTTCGGGAGGGCACTTCAAGTTTGTTGGTCTCTTGAAGTCGGGCTTCTACTTCACCGGCCAGGCGTTCTATTTCTGCAGCCGGAATAGGGCGTTTGGCACATGCGATCTTAATACTCTGCAGTAGCTTTTCGCGGCTGAACTCTTCACGGGTTTTATCACGTTTAATGATCATGGGTGTGGTTTTTATCGGGCGTTCATAGGTGCTGAAACGAAAATGGCAATTTTCACATTCTCTTCGTCGTCGGATTCCACCATGCGAATCAGGTGTGGTGTCTATAACTCGACTTTCCAAAGCGGCACATTGAGGACAACGCATGATCGCTCTCCTGTAAAGGGCTATTATTCCAATATTCCCCGGATGATGCAGTTTGGTTGGTGTATATTTTCAGAAAACCCCCATATATGGGGGAATTATGCTTGCGGGGTACTGTATGTGTGCATTATTTTAGCATACCCAGTATCTATGGACAAGTGAAATGCAGGGTTTTAAATCTTAAAGAATCCCCAACAGGATTCTATTAACAAATAATACTTGCTTGATTGCACTCAGGGATTTAATTAACAGGGTAGGGGTATGGGTGGGTGCGGATTCCCATACCCCTTTACAAGGAGAAAATGACTTTGGTTCTATTGTTTACTCTCGCGGTTGCGTAAGTAAGCCGGTATCTCGATATTATCCTGAGGATATTGAGTGTTTGTATAAGGATTCTGAATAGGTCTTACGACAGCATCAGAAACTATTGTTTTGTCTTTCCTTTCTCCAGACACATGTACATTTTGTGGATTAAGGATATTACGGATGCCACTGCTGCGTAGATCAGTTTGATCAAAACCGGTGGCAATCACAGTTACACGGATCGTATCCCCCAATTGGGGATTAATTGCGGTGCCGAATAATAAGTTGACATCCGGATGGGCTATTTCACGTACCAGTTCAGCGATCTGGTTGACATCATGCATGGTCATACTTTGACTGCCAGTGATGTTTAATAGAATTCCACGTGCTCCCTGGAGCGTAACATCCAATAAATGGTTGGTTATGGCGTTTTCGGCAGCAATACGAGCGCGCTCTTCACCAGAACCTTCACCGACTGCGAAGAAAGCTGCTCCACCCATTGACATGATCGTGCGAACATCATTAAAATCTCGATTGACCAAACCTGATGAAGTAATTAACTCAGAGATGCATTGAATTCCCTGTCGTAAAGGATCATCGCCCATACTAAAAGCCTCATTGAATGTCGTTTTACTGTTGGAAAGTGCCAGGAGCCGATCATTGGGAATGACGATCAGTGTATCCACTTGTTCTTTCAACATGGCAATTCCCTTTTCCGCCTCCTGCATTCGCTGGGAACCTTCAAACATAAATGGACGTGTGACCACACCAATAGTGAGTGCATTCAATTCCCTTGCAATTTGAGCCACTACCGGTGAAGCCCCTGTACCTGTACCACCGCCCATGCCGGCTGTAACAAAAACCATATCGCTGCCTTTAAGAACTGAATACAGATCTTCTGCTGATTCCTCGGCGGCTTTCCGTCCCAGATCTGGTTTTCCACCTGTACCGCGTCCGCCCAATAATTTATCGCCAATACTTACCCGGGTTTTTGCTTTTGAACTCATTAAAGATTGAACGTCGGTATTAATGGTGATAAATTCGATGCCAGGAATACCTGAATCGATCATGCGGTTTACAGCATTGCAGCCACCGCCGCCAACCCCGACCACGATAATACGGGCAAAGGTTTCTGTTCTTACTTCTCTCACATCTTTTTTGATTTCCATTTTCTCCTCCAATCCTTGTTTAACTATTCAACTTACTCTTCTTTTTTGTCACCCTGATCACCCACGGTGAAAATACCAATTAGGCTTTTAAATCGGTCAAGTAATGAACCTGCTCGCGGATTGAATCCACTCTTTTTATTTCTTTTTATGGTTCGATCGATCAATAATGACCAATTCAATAAACCCACACTTGTGGAATAAGCAGGTGAATCCAATTGATCCACCAATCCAACCAGATTTTCAGGTTTGGCAGTTCGCACGGGAATTCCCAATATTTCCCGGGAAATGGCCTGAATTCCGGGCAAAAGACTACATCCACCTGTCAATACCATTCCTGCGGGTAATAGGCTATCGTAGCCAGACCGCCGGATTTCCTGCGAGACATAATTGAAAATCTCTTCCATTCGGGCTTCAATAATGATTGCCAATTCCTTGCGGCTGATGCGCACAGCACTTTCCTCTCCGAAGGGACGCAGACTGAAATAATCCTCATTTGAAATTGCAGCTTGGGATGTATGACCATATTTAAGTTTCACCTCTTCGGCTTGCTGAAGAGATAAACGCAGGCCGTGGGCAATATCGGAAGTGACAAGATCTCCACCTATTTGAATGACCATCGTATGCCAGACACTACCATTGATATAAATTGCCAGATCTGTAGTGCCCCCGCCGATATCACACACCATTACCCCAACTTCTCGTTCATTTTCGCGCAGAACCACTTCAGCAGAAGCCAGAGGGTTAAGCACAAAATGAGATACTTTTATCCCAGCTGCTTCCACACATTTACGTAAATTTTCCACTGCCATCGCTGCCGCTGTGATGATATGGGCTTCCACCTCGAGGCGGTAACCGTGCATTCCAATGGGTTGGTGGATATTTTCTTGACCATCCAATGTGAAACCACGCTGAATGACATGAATAATCTCACGGTTATGTGGGATTGCAATTGCCTGAGCTGATTCCATTGCGCGGCTGATATCCACCTGGCTCACAATTCCGTTGGATACTCCTGCAGGGCCGATGCTATTAACAGAGGAAACCTGTGTTCCTGCCAGACTGACCAAAGCCGAGCGTATTTCATAGGCTGAAGTGCGCTGTGCTTTTTGAACAGATCGGATTAATGATTCTGACGCCAGGTTGAGATCTGAGATTACTCCTCTTTTCATTCCACGGGATGGCTCAATCCCGACCCCGATAATGCGATATGAATTATCTTCATCAACCTCTGCGACCAGAGTGCAAATTTTTGTAGTTCCGAAATCGATTCCGACAATTGTTTGTTTTTCCATAATATTTAATCCACACGATAGTAGGGTGCATGCAAGTACTCAACGCTCACAAGTGTAGGTTGAATTCCTTGTTTAATAATTTCACTGACGATTTTCTCGTACTCCAGCCATTTTTCATTAATCTGGTCCAAATCAAATCCGACAAAGATTTTCCAACCACGCGGATCGTTCCATCCCAAACCTCGATGAAGATCGAAAATCAGCACTTTTTCAGAAGGAATCTGGAAATTCAAGTGAGTAACCGCATTAAGGAATCCCGGTTCAATTGCCCGGTGATACTCGTACCAGACCATCGAGAATGGAGGAAACTTCCAGTAATTGCGTTTTAATTGATATTTATCCATTAATATTTCAGTTTCAATTAATCCGCTTGGGTTAGAAAAAGCTGGTAAAGAAGAGGATTCAATGGTTAATAACTCTCCGGTTTGGCCACGCGTAGGAAAAACGATTCCGTCTGAATCTATCCATATAGACGTATCATTGATTTTCCAGGCAATGATTGGCTTTCTTTCCGTGAGGTTTACAGTGACTGTGTTGGGTAATGCAACTGTCACCTTAATGTCCTTGAATTCAGGAAACGCACTACCAATTTTCTGAATAATTTCCTCCGGTTTGATGGAAATGATCGGTTTTTGCATCACCTCGAATGAATTGACTACTTCATCTTGGGAAATTCTTTCTATGCCTTTGATCTCGACTACACTAACCTGGTAATCCGGGGACCGCCAGGCAACTAAAATGCAAGCAGAAAATACAACAACCAGGAGTCCGCTGAGAACCCGCCAGCTAATGTGAATTTTCTTCGGAACTTTTCCTTCTGATTTTGGGAGTGACTCATTGGCTGAGCGCGGGTAGGAGCGGTCAAAATTAGATTTCTCCTTCTCTCTCTTTTTGAACAGGGAGAAAGGAAATTTTTGTTTGGGAAGTGTCTCGTCATTTAACTGCGAAGCTGCCCGGCGGGTGATGTGTTTAACATTGGTCTCACCCTGAAGTATCCGCTGGCGTCGCAGCAATTCTGATCTTCTATCCTTTTCCACGTTTAGCTCCTGCCAAATGTCCTTACACATTTATCTCGTTCTAGTTTTCGTTCAACGGCCAATTCGATTAATTGGTCTATGAGTTGTTTATAGGGTAATCCGCTGGCTTCCCAAAGCTTTGGATACATGCTGATACTGGTAAAACCGGGAATGGTATTGACCTCATTAATAAACAATTGATTGGTATCTTTTTCCAAAAGAAAGTCAATGCGTGCCATCCCTGCACAATCGATAACTCGATATACCTGGAGGGCAATATCCTGAACCTGTTTGCATAATTCAGGAGAAATTGGAGCCGGGATTAATAATTCGGATTTTCCATCGATATATTTTGCCTGGTAGCTGTAAAACTCATCGGATGGACGGATTTCACCCGGGATGGAAGCCTTTGCCAGTTCATTACCCAAAACGCTTATTTCAATTTCACGCGCATTCAATCCTTTTTCGACTAAAATACGGCGGTCATATTGGGCAGCATCTAATAAGCCTTCCAATAAATCTCGACGACTTTTACATTTGCTAATTCCCACAGACGAACCTAGGTTAGCGGGCTTGACAAACAAAGGATAAGGTGCCACTTTCTCAGCTTTTGCGATTACTGCATCAATATTTGTCTCGATTTCATTTCGGGTACAGATGATCCAATCCGCTACGGGGATTTGATTAGCACGCATAACGTCCTTGAATAAACCTTTATCCATGCCAACGGATGATCCGAGAACACCTGCGCCAACGTAGGCGATATCTGCCAATTCAAAAAATCCTTGAAGAGTCCCATCTTCACCAAAGGAGCCATGCAATACAGGAAAAATGGCTTCTAGCGTGGTTATGACCGAAAGTTCTTCAGTCTCACCTTTCAAATTAAGGCGGTATAGGATTGTTTTTCCTGGTGCAGGCAGAATTGCCACCTGATAAAGGTTGTCTTTAATTCCTTTTTCAAAAGATTGCAGGACATCAACACCAGACCACCAGCCACCGTCCTTATCAATACCAATCTGTGTCACCTCATATTTTTGAGCGTCAAGCACTGCCAAAACAGATTTGGCGGACATAAGCGAAACCTCGTGTTCGCCCGAACGTCCTCCAAAAACCACACCCAATTTCATTTTTTCTTTCATGCTTCCATTCCTGTGTTAATCGAATTTATTATTGGTTGATATTTTTGACCCCATTCCCCAATGATTTGGATTTCCGGGATCAAATGAATTCCAGATTTTGATTCCACGGCCTGTCTGGCCATTAAAACCAATTCAAGAACATCCTGGGCTTGCGCAGCCCCAGTATTGATTATGAAATTGGCATGTAATGGACTGATCTCAGCATCTCCAATTCTTTTACCCTTCAATCCAGCTTTTTCAATTAATTGGCCTGCCTTTTCATTTTCCGGATTGCGGAAAATTGATCCCAAGCTTGGTCCAGGTGGTTGGGTTATCCTGCGTTTCTGACGATATTCCTCCATCTGAGTAAGGATCATTTTGGGATCTCCCTTATCCAAAGCAAAGGTTGCAGAAAGGATAAAGGTTTCCTGGAGTTCTCTTTTTAAAATGCTGGAACGATATGAATATTGAAAATTTTCTCTGGACCAGGTTTGCTTGTCATTTTGGCGGTTTAAAATTTCGGAATTGAAAAGGTTGCAGCTGATATCTTTTTTATAAGCTCCAGCGTTCCCATACACAGCACCACCAACAGTACCAGGTATTGCATATGCCCATTCGAGACCACTGAGACCGCGCAAAGCCGTCTGCCGGGCAACTTGTGCCAGATTGGCTCCTGATTCAGCCCAGACACTTGCAGGTTGCACATTTGTATTGATGCGCAAATTATGGGCATGATTAATGAGTACCAATTCACGAATGCCTTTATCGCTGATCAAAATATTTGAACCGCTGCCCAGGACGATAAATTGGATACCCAGATCCCATAATTTTCTAATAAAGTTCTCCATTTCAACTGCACTGTATAAAATAATGAGGGCATCCGCTTTTCCACCAATATTCATAGTGGAATAATTGGCCATACGCACATTTTCCTGAAGACGGCCAGCAAACGTCTGGTGGAGAAGGTTCATTGATTTTTCATCCATGTGAAATCTCATTTTTCTGAAGTTGTTTATATATTTGAGCACTTATCTGGTCGGCATCTCCAGCAGATAGTACAAGCAAAATATCACCCGATTTCAAATGTTGGGCGAGATAGATATTGATGGATTTAAAATCGCCAAGGAATTTTGCATCTTTATGTTGAATTTTCTTTACCAGATCAGCAGATGAATAATCCTGTTCCTTTTCGCGTGAACGATAAATCTCGGTAACAATAACGTGGTCGCTATCATTAAATGCCTTGATGAAATCGTTTAATAGAG
This sequence comes from uncultured Anaerolineaceae bacterium, assembly GCA_964571135.1. GTDB lineage: Bacteria > Chloroflexota > Anaerolineae > Anaerolineales > Anaerolineaceae > CAZMZW01. The sequence goes on from CAZMZW010000002.1 coordinate 75,484, forward strand.
TTTTTGTTCGGCTATAGGTATGGGGCTGCCAAATTGTCCATATCACTTGACCAGGAAAACGGCTGCGGGCGCCAGCCAGAGTGGCCATGATCTCTGTGGGATGATGGGCATAGTCATCAATCACAGTAACCCCACCCGCTGTGCCCAAAACATCAAAACGTCTTCCGGCTCCGACGAAAGATTCAAATGCATTTCTGCATTTTTCCACTGAAAAACCTAAAATATTCAAAGACGAAAGTATTGCCAGGGCATTCAGCATATTGTGATTGCCTGGTAAAAGTAGTTGTATGCTTCTAATTTGAAATCCATTGACCTGATGGGCGGAAAAATTCATTCCATAATTTTGAACATGATGGATTTCAGTGGCAATAAAATCAGATCTGGAATCAACTCCATAGGAGAATCCATGAACTCCTGCAGGAAGATGCTGCAGCAATGATTTTGCCTGAAGGTTATCCTCACATACCAATAAAGTCCCACCTGGTTTGATCAGATCGACTAATTTTTCGAAAGCATCCAGGTAAACCTGTGGAGTTGGGTAGCAATCCGGATGATCATGTTCAATATTGGTCACAATTAAAAAAACCGGACGCAAACCGAGGAACATGCCATCATATTCATCAGCTTCAATGACAAAATATTTTCCTTTACCAGCATGTGCATTGGATTTCAGATTCTTTGAGATGCCGCCTATGATGTAGGATGGATCCTCTCCTAAACTAGCCAATGTCCAGGCCATAAGACTGGTAGTCGTGGTCTTGCCATGTGTGCCGGCAATGGCAATAACGCTTTTTCCTCTGGTCAGTTCACCAAGGAAATCTGATCGTTTAAGAACCGGAATACCAATATTTCGGGCAGCCAATACTTCCGCATTGTCATCTTGAATTGCTGAAGAGCGGATCACAATATCTGCACCGGTGACATTTTCAGCAGCATGGCCAATATTCACCCGCACACCTGATTTCTGAAGCTCAATAGCCAGGGGAGATAGGATCATGTCTGAACCACTGACAATATGACCATCTTCGACAAGGATTTGTGCGATGGGTGAAATGCCTGTGCCGCCGATACCGATAAAGTGATAATGTGTCATTAGATAAACACCACCAGTACAAAAACAAAAGCGATTGCCACTGCATAATAAATCACAGGTGTTCCCAACCACATGGGAGCCAAAAGAGGAATTAATTTCAAGGCTGCATCACCTGCCGGGGTTCCTGCGATAGGTGGAATGATTATTGGGAATGGATAATTGGCGATGTGCAAAAAATACCATATAGATCCAAAAATCATGAAACCATTTAATCCTCCAAGGAGAAAGCCCAAAATGACATCCTGGAAATGTTCCCGCATGAAGCGATTGTTCTCAGAAACGCGGGGGAAATTGGGTGTCTGATACCCAAAGAAAACTACGGTCGTAAGCACAATCATCCGCAGCCAGACCTGGGTTGATACGGTATTGCTTGCCAGATAGAGTTTTACTGGTGACACTTGATTTTCTAATACGTTTACGCAAAATAGGGCCATAAAAACACTGAAAGTTACCAGTAATTCCTTTGCCCAGCCCCGAATAGCACCAATCAGGGCAAAGACAACAATGAAAATCCAGAAAAGAATATCTAAACTCACCATAATGGTTTTACTCCTTTGGAAGTTCCCACTTCGTATAGCAATTGGCCAATTCTTTGGGCGGCTTTTGGACATGCCAGAGCGTACATCGATTTGCGCATCTTAATTAATGCTGATTGGTTATGAATAATATTCATAACGGTAGGAAGTAAACTGGTTTTTAAGTCTTTATCTTCCAGCAAGCAAGCTCCACCATGGTTAACCAGGTACTCCGCATTGGTATGCTGATATCGCCAGGCATGTGGATAGGGGACTAAAATGGCAGGGAGACTGAAGAATGGTAATTCTCCCAATGTGGATGCGCCTGCGCGGCAAATAACCAGATCTGCGCTGGCTAGGGCTGCTCCCATTTGTGAATGGAGGAATGGGTAGGCATGATAATTTACGGATAATATTTGCGGCAAATTTGCTTTCATCTGCCTTGTTTCTTCCCAGTTTTCTTTCCCACTAATATGGATTATCTGAATCGATTTTAGTAATTCGCCTAATACTAGATATAAAGCCTGGTTGATCGATCGCGCACCTTTACTTCCTCCGAAAATAAATAGGACGGGCAAATCATTCTTGAGGTGTAAATCTTTACGCCCATTTTCTCTGGTCCATTTAGCCATATCCGTTCGGATGGGATATCCGGTCACTTCAACCATTTTCTTTTCTGGTATGAATTGACGAGTGTCTTCTGTTACTGCCGCTATCAAATTGCTGCGTTTAATTATGAAATTCAATGCTGTACCAGGTTCGATATCGGGAACAAAAACAACAGAAGGAATCCCTCTCGAAGCCAGACTAACAGGAATAGAAATAAAACCACCGGTATAAAAAATTACATCTGGTTTGAATTGATGGATTAACTGGCGGGCTTTCAGGTAGCCGCGCGCCAGCTTGAAGAGATTGCCCGGTAGTTCGGACAGACCCACACCATGCAGTCCGGCTGCCGGGATGGATTTAAAATCGAAGTTCATTTTGGATAGCAATTCAGCATCCATATGATTTTCACTTCCTATCCATAATACGTTTTGGGCATTATCGCCCAAAGTTTGCAGAACGGCGAGCGCCGGATACACTCCGCCACCCGTCATCCCTGCGCAGATCAACAACCGCATTTAATGGTCTCCCTTCCAATTCATCCTTCTGCTGCATAGTCACTCGTGAAATTCCCATGATCATTCCAAAACCGGTTAATACGGTTACCAGGCTGGATCCCCCATAACTAATTAGAGGTAAAGCGTTACCAGCAAAGGGAAGCATATTCAGCATTACACAAATGTTGATGATTGCTTCCAGGAGGATCCAAATTGTGATCCCACTTGCCAGTAGTTTTCCAACCGGATCAAGTGCCCGCTTGGCGATGTAAATCCCGCGCCATAAAATCACAATGTAAAGCAAAATAATAACGGTTGCTCCCAAAAATCCCTGTTCTTCCACAATAACAGCGAATATTGAATCTGTTGGGGCAAATGGCAAGCCGGTGAATTTGACTGTAGATTTTCCAATCCCAACCCCGAAAATTCCGCCTTTTACAATACCTTCAATAGCGCGAATGATATGGTATGAGCCTTGTGCTGGATCTTTCAATCCGCTGAAGAAGTCCACAAGTCTCTGTTGACCAGTAGAACTAAAGATAAGAGCGACGAAACCGCATGCCAGCGCGATAAGGAAAAGCTTGGGTAATTGTTTAAGATCTGCGCCTCCCAGAAAAAACATCACCGCGCCCATGATAAAAACCGTAATGGTGGCGCTGAGATCGGGTTGGATCAAAATAAGACTGCAAAAAGCGCCAATAACCACCATTAAGAACAAAACACCCCAGTTATTGGAATTTAGATAATCTTTTTTGTTGGTCAACCAGAAGGCGAGATAAATGATGATCACCAATTTGGCCAATTCAGAAGGCTGAATGGAACCCTGCAATAATGAGCGCCTGGCTCCAAAGCGCGCTTCACCAATAACAAAACCGACAAGGACCAACGCAAGCAGTGTGATAACCACCAGAGGGATAACTAATTTTCTTAAACGGCGATAATCAAGGAAGAAGGTGAAAATAGCTGCTGCTCCCCCAATAATGGCAAATAAAAGCTGGCGTTTTAGGAAATAGGATGGTTCCTTATCCTGCTGCACAGCAAATTCCCAACTGGCTGAATAGACAAAGACCAATCCAATCGCCAATAACGTTACAATACAAATAAGCAGGGGGACATCCACCCCTAAATGCAGGGAGTGAGGTTTTTTCCTGGATTGACTTGACGATTTATTCATGTTTACTCAAGTGCCTTCACACTGTTAATAAATTGCTGTCCACGATCCTCAAAATCATGGAATTCATCGAAGCTGGTACAACCGGGAGATAAGACAATCACATCACCTTTCTCCGCTAACTCTGCTGCAATATTTACTGCATTCCCCAAAGTATCGCCACGTTTAATGGTAAGAGGGTATTGACCAGGTTTCACCTTACCTAAATTATTGGCGATTAGTTCAGCTGATTCTCCAAATAGAACCACATTTTTAACCCTTTGGTGGATCAAATCAACAAGATCATCCCAGGGCAATTTCTTATCTCGTCCACCTAGGAGGAGAACAAGCGGTTCATTAAAGGAGCGAATGGCAGCCATTGTGCGTTCAGGAGCTGTGGCGATGGAGTCGTTGTACCAATAGGTTCCCTTCCATTCCCGAATAAATTCCAACCGGTGAGGAATCCCCTTTACCTGGCAAATTCCATCTCGGATAGCTTGGACAGGAAAACCAACCGCAAATCCAATGGCGCAGGCCGCCAGTGCATTCCTAAGGTTATGTTCTCCTTTCAACAGGACCTCAGACTTGGGCATAATTTCAAATTGCTCTGTAATATTTTGGATAACAAGGTTGTCTCCACTGAGGTATGCACCTACAAAACCATCAATCGTTTGGGTGAGTCCAAAAGTTATGAGCCTGCCTTTTACCAGACTCTTTAATCCCATTGTGTTCCGATCCTCACAATTTAAAATGGCAGTATCTGACTCGGATTGATAACGTAAAATGTGCGATTTTGCCTGAATATAAGCTTGCATATCGAAATGACGATCAAGATGATTTGGTGTGATATTTAGTACTGCTGCGATCTGTGGAGAAGTGTTCATTAACTCCAATTGAAAACTTGAGAATTCAGATACTACAAGATCATCAGGTTTTATCTCACCCAGATGGTCGATCAGTGGATACCCGATATTCCCGCCAACCCAAACTTTCTGATCAGGGCGGGCAGCGGCTTTGGCGATTTGACCAACCAGTATAGTGGTTGTGGTCTTACCAGCTGAACCGGTTATACCAATTACCTGTGCATTGACCGCTTCCATGAAGATTTGTGAATCATTGGTTATGGTGAACCCCCGCCTGTAGGCTTCCTGGATAATTGGCAGTTCAAGCGGTACTCCTCCTGAAACAACCAAAAACCCAGTATTATCTAATAATGACAATGGATGATCACCAAATTCCCATGAAAGGGGCTGATTGGCAAATTCCTGCTGTAATTGTTGGAAACCATCTGAGGGTTTCATATCGTTGATCGTTACCTTTGCGCCATTTTTTAGCAGGAAACGCGTGGCAGCCATCCCTTGACGGGCAGCACCGATAATGAGAACGTTTTTTCCCTGCCAATTGTTCATTTTTATCTCACCAAAATAACTGCAATTCCGATCATGGCACCCATTAAACTTACTAACCAGAAACGTTGAACTACCTGGGTTTCACTCCAGCCAGTAATTTCAAAGTGGTAATGCAAAGGTGCCATTTTAAAAAGACGCTTACCCTTGGTTAATCTAAAATATATAATTTGAAGAATAACGCTGACACCCTCGCTGACCGGGATGATTGCAATCAAAGGAAGCGCCAACCATTGACCGGTCATCAGGGCAAATGTACCAAGGGTTGCGCCAAGTGCGAGAGAGCCGGTATCCCCCATGAAAAGTTCTGCCGGATGAACATTGAACCAGAGGAAACCAAATAGGGCTCCTACAATTGTGAAACAAAAACGAGCTAGAAATACTTGTTGCTGCATTAGAGCGATGGCACCATAAGCTGCAAAAGCAGTAACGCTGATCAGCCCGGCCAACCCATCCAGCCCATCGGTGAAATTGATAACATTGGAACAGCCCACAATAATGAAGACGGCGATAGGGATATAAAAAAATCCCAGGCTGATTGGCTCGGAATATCCAGGCCAATACATTTCAGGAACGTTCAGAAAATACTTGAGAGCGAATGCAGCAATTAATGCGAGGACGATTTGAAGCATAAGTTTGGTACGAGCGCGCATACCCTGCCTGCGCCTTGGTCCGCGTAAACCTTCCCAGTCATCAACGGCTCCAAGTATGCCGAAGGCGATCATCACCAGTAATGGCACAAGTACAGATCGACCCAGTAGATCATATCCAAGTAATGCAACTGCATTAAGGAAGATGGTAAGAAGGGCGACTGGGAGAATGATCATAAAGCCGCCCATTGTGGGTGTTCCCATTTTTTCCAGGTGGCGGTCGGGTTCCTCTTCACGGATGAGCTTACCCACTTTGAAATAATGCAGTAATTTGATTAGCGGACCACCCCAGATCACTGCCAGGATAAAGCTCAATCCACTTAGTGCAAGCGATATTGGTGTTTCTCTCATTTATCTTCCTCCAAAGATGTGGTGATGCGTTCCATTCTCATTCCGTGGGAACCTTTCACCAACACAACGGTGCCTTTCTTCAAGTATCTTTTCAATGGATCCAAGGCTTCCAATGCGTCTTCAAACCAATAGACAGAACCGGCAGGTAAGCCCGCCCTCAAGGCGGATTCCATCATGTTTTTACTGCGGGATCCAACCGCGATCAAAATATCAACCTTGGCAGCAGCATGCTGCCCGACCTGTTCATGCCCCTGTTGTTCGTATTCCCCCAGTTCGAGCATGTCTCCCAGTACTGCAATATGCAGACCCTTAACCTCGTTTAAAATGTCTAGGGCAGCCAGAGTGGATTCGGGTGTGGCGTTGTAGGTATCATCAAGGATCAACGCACCGGTGCTTGATTTTTTGACCACCATGCGCAATTGGGATTGGGCACCAGCCAGACCCCTGGAGATCTCATTTATGGTTAATCCTTCGGCAATTCCGGCAGCTGTGCCTCTTAAAGCGGTCATAACGGAATGCCGCCCAATCAATGGTGTGGAAAGATGAAATCTTTCTTTTGAATAATGCAAGTCAAATTCAATTCCAAGCAACCCATTACTGATGATGTGATCTGCCCAGAGTTCTGCCTGATCATTCAACCCGTAAGTGATTATCCTGGCTTTTGTTTTACTGGCCATGGATATTACAAGAGGATCATCAAAATTCAAAATCGCAATACCTTCGGGATCAGCTGGCAGAGATTGAACCAATTCAGTTTTTCCTTTGACAATTTCCGCCTGAGAGCCGGCCCTTTCAGCATGCACTGTGCCGATATTTGTGATTATGCCTACCTGGGGGAGAGCAATATCACAAAGGAAAGAGATTTCACCAGGATAATAAAAACCCATTTCAAGTACAGCACGTTCATAACCTTTCCCCATATTCAGGATGGTCAAAGGTAACCCAATTTCATTGTTATAGTTGCCCGGGTTCTTGAAGGTATGATATTTTTGACTCAGAATTTCAGCAACCAATTCCTTGGTAGTGGATTTTCCAACACTCCCGGTAATTCCAATTACCCTGATCTTCAATTGCCGGCGCCAATATCTGGCGATCTGTTGGAGAGCTTTGAGGCTATCCTCCACCAGAAGACAGAAAGGTGGTTTATGAAAATTGATCTGGCTCTGACCTTGTATTTTTCGTAAATCCAGGGTGGTAAATTGATTAGAAATATCCTGCTGCACAATTGCGATTAATGCACCCTGCTTGAATGCCTCTGCAATAAATGCATGGCCATCCACCCGTTCACCGGGCAGGGCAATGAAAAGCGAACCAGGAATTACCCGCCGGGAATCAATCTCTGCAGCACTGAGCACAAGATCAGGAGCTTTGCCCTGGTTTTCTAAAAGTGCAGAAATGATGTGTTTTAAAGTAATCATCATTTATTGACCATTTGCCCTGAGATTCTGGCGAACCGCATCCGGGGGAAGATCCATTAAAACAACCATTTCCTTTACGATGCTGCTGAAAAGCGGGGCTGCAACTACAGAACCCCAAGGTGAGCTTTTAGGCTTTTCAAGCCAGATGTAGACCAGAAAACGCGGGTCATCCACCGGACCCCATCCTACAAAAGAAGCATTGGTCTGGTCTGCTGAATATCCTCTTTCAGTAGGAATTTGAGCAGTGCCGGTTTTTCCAGCAACCCGGTATCCCTCTACCAAAGCAGAAGAAGCTTCTTTTTCCAGAGAAGTAGCCAGCATTTCTGTAAGAGTATGAGCCGTCTCTGCTTTGATGGGAATGCTCATCACCTGTGAAGAAATTTCTGTTTGTTGTCCATTATCAATGATGGCTTTTACGATATGGGGTTTCATCATCTTGCCGCCATTGGCGATGGATGAAATGGCCGAGGCGATTTGAATGGGTGTTACCGAAAGGCTTTGTCCAAATGAATTCGTGACCAGATCGGCGGGGTACCATTTACCTTCATCTACCGGTGTGTAGAGTGGATAGGTGAGTTCATATCCTAAATCTATGTTAGTCCGGCGGCCAATTCCAAAACTTTGCATATACCGATAGAAATTCTCTGCTCCCACCTCGCTGGCTACCCAGGATAGACAGACGTTTAATGAGTGCTGCAAACACTCCGTCATGGTTTGCTGCCCATAAGCGCGCCTGTCCCAGTTGTATATGAGAACACCACCATAACGGAAAACCCCCGGGTCATTGAAAATCGTATCCGGCTGAATTACTCCAGCATCCAACGCTGCGGCCATGGTGAGGGGTTTGAAAACGGATCCGGGTTCGTAAGATTGGCTGACCGCGCGATTATATGGAATGATTGAATATTGTTCCAATTCCTTCTCATATTTCCAATAGATATTGGGATTGATCCGCGGTTGGCTGGCCATAGCCAAAATTTCGCCGTTGCGTGGATCCAGGACTATGATCGTGCCGGATTCCGCTTCATCCTTCTTAATGGCTTCCTGGAGTTTTCCTTCCACCAACGCTTGAATTTCCCTGTCGATGGTTAAAATTACACTTCCGCCGGCTGGCAGCTGCGGTACCTCATTGATCAAGTAAGGATCTTTGGGCATTCGCTTGGTCTGGGGTGTGCCAGCCAGGATCTCGTTGTAATACTCCTCCACCCCATATTTACCGCTGGCTTCATCCAACATTTTGAAATAATACAAACCGATGATATTAGATGCCAGTTCATTCTCAGGGTAACTGCGTTTGAGCTGTGGGTACCACACCAGTCCCCGCAGGCTGGGTTTGCTTTTATCATCGCCATTCGGATTGGCGTTCTCATATTCCTGTTTCATTTCACGAATAATATTAATAATGTTTACGGGGACAAAATTTGCCAGGACAACGTATTCAGCCTTCCCTTTTTCAAACTTGATGGAAGATGCCCGTAATACCTCTTCATAATTCACATCCGGGAGATCTTTGAGAGTGTTGGCGATAGCCTCTGGATTCTGGACAAATTCCAATAATGCGCCAACCTTGTAGACTTCCTCGTTGCCTGCCAAGAGCCGGCCATACCGGTCATAGATGTTTCCACGCTGTGGTGCGGAATCCCGGTCTTCATATGTGAATTGTTCATCTGCCCATTGACTGACTTTTTGATAGGTTGGGCTGGTTTGAAAACGGACTAACTGGACTTCAATTAATCCAGCGATAAGTGAAAAAACAATACCAACAAGATTGAGCCGGTTAAAGCCGCTTAATTTCACTGAACACCACCTGAAGTCTGACTTCCCATGTCAATGAAAGTGACCGAAAACCAATCCCAGAGCGATTCCTGGTAGCGGGAATCGGAGAGGGCTATGGACATGTTTTCTCCGGGTGGCGGCGCCATTAAGACAACCCCGCGACCTGTATAACCTGGAACAATAAGGAAAGTTGAATTTTTAGGATCAATAAGGGTATAGCCCATTGATTGAGCCCGTTGGTGCATGGTCACATACGAAGTAAGCCAGGCCAGTTGCGTGCGCTGATTGGCAATTGACCTTTGAACGGTCTCTTCATTAATTCGCATCTTGCGGATGTGCAAGCCCGCGGTGGCAGCCTGAGCGCTTATGTTCAGATAAATTACCGTGATCAGAGCGATGGCAATCACAGGTAATAAATAAAACCCAATGGATTGCAGTTGAATACGCCATGGGGCTTGTTTGTAAGCCTGTTTCAGGTATTCAAGTGGAGGGTTCTTTTTCTTTAAAATGCCCATGCGATTACTCTGTCAGGTTCAGATAATTTTCTCAGCAGCGCGAAGATGCGCGCTCCGTGCCCTCGGGTTTTCCTGGATCTCGCTCTCAGAAGGTGAGATGGCATGCCGGGTAAGGATTTTCAGGCTGGCTTTATGGCCGCAAGTACAAATGGGCTGTTCTGGTGGACAAATGCAGTCTATGCTTTCACGGCGGATGAATTGTTTCACCAGCCGGTCTTCCAGGGAGTGAAAAGATATGATTGCCATTCGTCCATTGCGGGTGAGGAGTTGCAGGGTTTGTTCAAGACCGCTTTGCAGTGATTGAAGTTCCTGGTTCACCGCCATTCGCAACGCCTGAAATGTCTTTGTGGCAGGGTGGATGCGACCTCGTTGACCACGCGATACCGAGGATACCAGCCGGGCTAATTCAGCAGTCGTTCTTAGAGGTCTGGTACGGCAAATAGCGGCTGCGATTTGCCGGGCTTGCGGCTCTTCACCATTTTCCCAGATGATCCTGGCCAATTCTTCCTCCTTTTCTTTGTTGATCAAATCAGCTGCCGTAATTCCATTCTGCTGGTCAAAACGCATATCCAATGCTTCATCCTTTAGAAATGAAAAACCCCTGCCCGGGGTTTCAAGCTGCATGGATGAGATACCCAGGTCAAAAATAATTCCGTCAATAAAGCGCCACCCGATTTCCTTGATCAGCACTTCCATTTGAGTAAAATTGGTATTCTTAAGAATTACCCTTTTCCCAAATTTTTCCAGGCGGTGCCGGGCAATTTGCACTGCCTGAGGATCGCGGTCAATCCCCAGAAGCATCCCATCCGGAGAGCTTGCACTCAAAATGGAAAAGGAATGACCACCGGCGCCCAGGGTGGCATCCACATAATGCCCGCCAGGGTGTGGTTCAAGGATCTTGGCAACTTCATGGTAAAGTACTGTTTTATGCGGCCAGGTTTCGATCAAGGTCTCTGGTGACATGCTATTCATCAGCAAGATTCAGGGAGGCAAACTTTTTTGCGCTGGCCACAGGATCATTCAGTTTTTTCAACTGACCGTCCCAAAGTTCAGGAGACCATATTTCCGCATACTGACCTGAACCCACCACAATTGCGGTAGAATTCAGATGGCACAACTGACGAAGGTTTTGCGAGATCAGAACCCGCCAGACGTCATCATGGGTTACCTGTTCAGTGTTGGCAAAGAATTGACGCATATAATCCCGTGCCACTGGGTCAGCCATGTTCATTTTGGCAATTTTGCTTGAAATGCGTTGGAAATATTCATATGGCATTAACATCAGGTTTCCGTCCAACCCGGGCATTAAGTAGACCCCGTTTTCCAGAAGCGTCCGAAAACGGTGAGGTATGGTCAGACGACCTTTTTCATCAATTGAGTGTTCGTATTGGCCTAAGAACATTTGTGCTACCTGTTGTATTATGCAGAACGCCGGCTTAGAACCGACGCTCCACCTTTAACCACAATTAACCATTATTCTCCACATTATAGTCTTTTTTAGGCTAAAATACAAGCTTTTTTGGGATTGTCAATAGTCATTAACAGGCAAAATCACCAATAAAAATTCAGTTGTTTTGCGTATAGGGAAAATGGAAAATACTTATTATTGGGAAATAGCACTGCTTCCAATATTGAATGGGGTTTATTTCGATCTGAGATGATATCCTGACGGATTGCTGGAGCCATCCTCAGGATGAAATGAAAGCTGCGAAGATTGAGGAATTCCCCATTAATAAAAGGTTCGATGGAATTGGTTTTCCCCGGGGGTTATAAAGGATTTGAGTTCATTAGTTAAAAAGAAAAGCGACCCGGAAAAACGGGGTCGCTTTTGAATTCGAAGAAAAATTGGATTATTGGGCTAAACAGATTGCCGGGCGTGTAACGACTGTGCGCGAGCCACAGACCTGTTCTGAACCACTTTTGTTGCCGTTGAACTGTACGTAGGTGTCCAGAATACGCCAGGTGAAAGTGCCGCTGCGCCCATCGGTGGATTCCCAGTTGCCGGAGACCACCCGCTTATCAGCGCTGATCAATCCATAGAAACCGATGGAGTTGCCTCCGCCAATGGCGGCATTGCCGGTGAGCTGGCTCTGGTTGAGCACAAGGTCGATGTTAAATTGCTGCAGGCTTCCACCCATCCATATTGTCCAGCCACCGCTCCAATCCACAGGGGCAACGTTGACCGTAGCTGTCGGCGGCATAGCAGTGGGGGGCATGGCCGTAGGCGGCATGGCGGTTGGGGGCATGGCTGTTGGCGGCATGGCGGTCGGAGGAACAGTCACCGGGGGTAAGGGAACTGCTTTTTGTTCCTCTGTGGGGATAACGATTTGAATAGGCAAGGTGCAGGCCAGGATGACCACCAGGATCGCGATGCTGCCTGCGATGATCCATAAGCGATTTTTGTTCATAAAGCTCCTCCTTCAACAACTATTATTTTAGCGATTTTTATAAGAATTTCAAATACCAATTTGATACTCCATATGTTGCAAGAATCAAGCCAAAGATGAATTAGTTACACACTGTTTTTTTATTGATGAATAAAACACTATCTGGAAAATCAGCAAGATGTTCCAATTGATCTAATTCCGTTGGACCCAGATCTTTGGTTAGCCTGGTGGTCAGCAGCAGATATCTGGATTTGATCGGAAACACGATCTGGTCAATCCCATTGTTATCAAGCACGTAGGAAACACCAATTCCTGCCGGGATTTGTGAGATCCGGTGGTCGTATAAAGTGATTGACACCAGGATGGTGTTGCACCAGGCATTCGTCTGGCTGGCATCGAAGTGGAGGGACTGATCCATGATGTTCTTGGTTGAGTCAATGGTTTCCTGCGAGTAATTGAAATTACTGCTGCTTATGGTGGTGATTAGTGAAATACTGGCGGGCAGGAGGAATAGATTGATCAGGATGAACGCAATGACAAAAGGATATTTCTTTTTAATGATGAGCAGAAAGAAAATAAATAGAAAATAGGGTGCCATCATGCGCATATCATTTTTTATCAAATAAAGGGAAAAGCAAAAGAGTATGATGGGTACGATCACCAGGAAGATAAAGATATTCAACCCGGCATCCGAAGTAGCCAGGTTTTGCGCGGTCAATCCTGGTTTCTTTTTTCTTAGCAGGATAATTGAATAAATGAAGGAGATCAGCGCGATCATCACATATTCCACCCGGGCAGCCAATTGTGGAATACTGGTTGGTTTAACGAAGAGCGCTAAATTGTTCAGGCTTGTTTGGATCAGGTATCTTAGGGTGGAACGAAAACCAGGGCCAATATTCGCGACCGCCTGGCTGATGGTGTTATTCCCGGGGGTAATTAATAAATTTAGCAGCCAAATCACCAGCGCGAAGAAGAACAGGCTGGTAAAAAAAGCAAGGATTTGCTTTTTTAGGTTTTTCGGAAAATAAAGGGCGAAGAGGGGGAAGAAGAACAATCCCCAGGTCGGGCGCATTAGGGCAACGAAAAACGTAAAAACAATGACCGCAGCCTTCTTCCAAAGATCCAATTTCTCCTGGCAGGCAAATGAAAACCCAAAAATAGCCGCAAAAAGAATTCCGACCATCTGGTGAAAACTTTCCTGCATAGCGGTGGGAAGGAACATCAAAACCGGGGTAAGCAAGCTCAGGGTCAACCCAGCCAGGATGATCTGCGTATTGTTCAGGTTGGACACGACCGCAAAGATCACGAAACCCAGGGCTAAAAATGCCATATTAAAAAAGATGGGGGTGGAGGTATTCCAGCCGGTGATCCTGGAGAACAGCCCCATCATGGCAATGTAAACGGGTCCGTGCACTCCAAACCTGGATTGGGGGATGGGGGCGGTGTTTTCCAGGTGCGTATAATAGCCGCCGTTGAACCCGGCAGTATTGAATGTGGCGATCTGATGCCAGTATTCATTCTGGTCGTTAGGGCTGACCGGGATAAAGTTCGTCAGCGGAACCTTGTTTTGAGAGTTGATGATGATCGTGACCAGCAGGGCCGGCAATACCGCCATCAGCAGGATCAAACCCCATTTTATTGTTTTTTTATTCATTTGCTGTGTTTTGTATTCAATTATCTAAGACTAACCAAAAATATAGCAATCCCCGTAATGCCTCGTAGCTTGCTGAGAGGATGGTGATTTCAAGGGTTTTGCTTTACTTCTCATATATACTATGAGTATAAATAAGGAGGAGAAAATGAAAAGAGTAGTCATAGCTTCAATAGTAATTTTGATAATTGTAGCAGTTTTAGGGGGGTGCAGTTCAGTGACACCAAATCCAACACCCATCCTCACATTACAGCCAACATTACAGCCTACAAATACACCCGCTCCTACCCCAACCCCGATTGGTTCTGGTAAGGGCGTATTATATTTTTGTGAAGAAAATCCAGCCTTGAGAGATTCCGCATTAAATACTAAATCGTATGATATCTATTCAATAAGGGTTGACGGAACTCAAAAAACAAATCTCACTAATAATCAGGATAAAAATATTGCATATCTATCCCCTAACGTATCACCTGATGGTAAAAAAATTGCTTTTAATAAATGGAGGTTTTTACAGGATAAATTATTTGGCAATCATTATTCTTTTGATATTTATATAATGAATATTGATGGTTCCGGAATACAAAAAATTTCTTCATACCCTCAATTTAATGGACAAGATTTAATAGAAAATCATATATATGAAGCAGACCCTGCATGGTCGCCTGATGGAAAAATGCTTTTACTCGAATCTAATCGACATACATTTAAAACCGGTAGCCGAAATTATAATGGTTCAGAACTCTTTACTTTTGACCTAAGCACAATTGTATATAAAAAAATAACTACTTCAATTGGATATATTGAACATCCAACATGGTCACCAGATGGGCAAAGAATTGCATTTATGTCAAACCGCACTGGAAATTGGAATATCTTTGTGATGAATGCTGATGGGAGCGGCAAAGTTCAAAATATTACCAACAATAAATCTAGCAATAGATTCCCAGACTGGTCGCCAGATGGTCAATGGATCGTTTTCCATTCAGACCGTGATGGAAATATTGAACTATATAAAACTAATCCAGAGGGTTCTTTGGTTACAAGACTCACGAAGAATCCAGCAACTGATGGTTCGGCAAGTTGGTCTCCGGATGGTAATTGGCTTGCATTTGCTTCAGATAGAAGCGGTAATGAGGAAATTTATTTAATGAATTTACAAACTAGTGATGTAACTCAACTTACAAAATCAGATAATACAACGGCATGGGTTGAATGGGGTAAATAAATTCAAACGCCCAATCGAGGGGATATAGGTCATAAGTACGATTCTCAAAATCAACCTAATATTTTTCTTATATTATAAAGGGATAGGAGGAAGAAATGAAAAAGAAAGCCAGTGTTTTATTCATAATTTTGCTTATGAATTATTTCTTCGGTTTGATAAGTTGTACACCGTCTGAAAGTGTCATACAGACAGCTATTGCAGGAACTCAAGCAGTCGAGAGTAGAATCATAAAGCAAACTGAAGAGGTTTTAAGCAAAGCCACTCAAGATGCATTAAATATCAAAAAGACACAAGAATTTATCCTTACAGAAACAGAAACTGCAAAAGAATTATCAATTTCTCAAACTCAAACTTCGATAGCAAAGTCTGAATATCGATCTCCAAAATCTCCTCATCGATGCACTCCCGGGGGAACCTATACTGACGCAAAAGGTGATGTAGAAAATGGTGATATAGATTATCTGGATATTCTAAAGGTTGATTCTTTATTGGTAAATAATCAATTAACTGTGGTCTTCTATCTCAGAGGATTACCAGAAAAGATCACGATAAATCAAAATGGAATTAAGCAAGGATTTGCAGATTATTTCTGGGAAGTTGGTGTTGATGTAGATAATAATACCAAAACGGGTGGAATGAACCAGGATAAGATTATGGGCATTGATTACAAATTAGCTTTAATGCATTATGTAAAAGGGGAACCTCAAACAGGACCTATAGAAAAACTAATTTCTTCAAATATATTTATATGCGATAACAAAAGCTGTAAAAGCGCTCCAATTTTTGATTTCAATTTTTCAATTGATTACAGAAATAATTCAATTTCATTAACCGGCATATTACCAGGAATAAATAAATCCTCGATCTTGTATTTCGTAACCTTTCATTTGAAACCCCCCAATTTTCAATACAAAGATCGTTTGTGTTATTAGAAATTTGTAAAACAAATTATGAGGAGACCCCAAAATAATATGGGGTTATTCTATTTTACTTTTAGCAATGGGTTTGATTAATTAACTACCATTTGAATTAATAAAGAAAAACGATCAGATCTTTGGCTAAATAAAGAATAATCCTAACCTTAAAAAGTCAAGGTTGAATGGCAGGTGAATGACCTTATTTTGATTGCATATAAATATCAATCTATATGATTTACGTTTATCCGTAAATGACAAAATCTTTCATCACACTATCTTCAATCGATATTGGAGCGCCTCGGCAATATGGGTGGTGGTGATGGATTCGGAACCTGCCAGGTCGGCGATGGTGCGCGCCAGTTTGAGAATGCGGTGATAAGCGCGGGCGGATAACTGCATCTGGTTCATGGCTGAGCGCAGCAGATTTCGGCAGGGGTCATCCAGGGGGCAGAATTGGCGCAGATCGGCAGTTCGCATATCGGCATTGCTGTAAAGGGTTTTTTCTTTTTTCAATTCAAGGATGGAAAAACGCCTGCGCTGGATCTCGCGTGCAGATTCCACCCGTTTCTGGATCGTCTCAGAAGATTCACCAAAGCGGTCATCGCTCAGTTTTTCGTATTCCACGCGCGGCACCTGGATGTGGATGTCTATCCGGTCCAGCAATGGTCCGGAGATCCGTTTTTGATAATTGGTGATCGCTGCAGAAGCGCAGGTGCAGGGTTTGAGCGGATCGCCGTAATACCCGCACGGGCAGGGGTTCATTGCGCCCACCAGTTGGAAATTCGCCGGAAAGGTCAGTGAACCGCGCGCACGGCTGATGGTGACCAGTTTATCCTCCAATGGCTGGCGCATCACTTCCAATACGCGCTTGCCAAATTCGGGCAGCTCGTCCAGGAAAAGAACTCCACGGTGGGCCAGTGATATTTCTCCCGGATGCGGCCAGTTGCCGCCGCCCACCAGCCCGGCATGCGAAATGGTATGGTGCGGAGAGCGGAATGGGCGGGTGCGGATGAGGGGGATTTCGGAGGGCAGCATGTCTGCCACAGAATAGATGCGTGTCACATCCAGGGATTCTTCCAGGGTCATATCGGGCAGGATGGCAGGCAGGGCGCGAGCCAACAACGTCTTACCTGCTCCAGGGGGTCCGACCATCAGAACGTTATGTCCACCCGCTGCCGCCACTTCCAGGGCGCGCTTGACATGTTCCTGCCCTTTGACCTCGCGGAAATCGGTCTGTGCCCAGGCGGGGATGGCGCTCATCGCCACTGGCGGGTGAGGGGTGATCTCAGTCTCACCGGTCAGGTAGGCAGCCAGTTCGGCCAGGTTATTGACCGGGATGACCTCCAACCCGGGAATGAGGGCGGCTTCGGCAGCATCCACGGCCGGGACGATAATGCGCGCATAACCTTTTTCACGGGCTGTGGCTGCCATGGGCAGTACTCCGCGGGCATGGCGAACGCTGCCATCCAGTGAGACCTCGCCGATCACCACGCTGTCGGTCAGTCGGTTGGCGGGTACGTAACCCATGCACACCAGGATCCCGACTGCAATGGGCAGGTCATAGAAAGGACCTTCCTTGCGCACCGAAGCCGGGGCTAAATTGACCCGAAAACGTTTGCGTGGATAAGTGAATCCGGAATTTTTGACTGCCGACTGCACACGTTCCCGCGATTCCTGCACGGAAGCATCCGGTAAGCCAACGATGACAATACACGGCAGACCGGCGGCGAAATCCACTTCCACCTCCACGATGACGCCATCCAAACCGATCACAGCGCAGGAAAAGACACGGGCAAGCATGAAAATAGTGTAGAGGATTATTGAAAGAATGTCAAAGAAGAATCTTCAGAATTGGACTTAAACAAGAAAAGAGTATCCCTGCGATCAAATATACAGATAATTATTCATTTTTATACATTATTGCTTAAACACTCTCTTGAACCACACTCCATCGCGATCCATTAATTCCCAGCCTGTGCTTAACAGGTAGCGAATAGTGAGGGTTGCTAGGGCTTTCTCATAGCGAATATTCCAATCCCTTTTTTCCAATTCAAATGAAATATCTTTAATATCGGGGAAAAAATCGGCAATCGCCAGTTTCTTATCGATCATAAAATCCGGGAATATTTTCTTGATCAGCCCCACCACCTCATTGATTTTATCAACCAGGTTGGTTTTTTTATCTCTCCAATTTACCGGAGTAAAAGAGACCCTTTGAAGCTTGATTTCCGAAATATAGACAATTTGAGGACAATCCGAAAAAATTATTGAAATCTTCTTATCATCAACGCCCTGTTTTACTCTGGATTGTTTATCAAAGAAATCTATCCCATAAACGATACAATATTCCCATTTTTGCATTTCAACATCCTCTTATTTGCCTTGGTCTTCAGGCACGTAAAGTATAGCATCTGAGGTATTTGAAAACCTGATATTTATCCAAAGTACAAACTCACTGAACAAATTGACATTTTGCTGACTTTTGACTTTATGAAAATTAGATCGTTCTCAATTCCGTTGGACATTTATACCCATTAGTGGATTGCATAATTGCATTATTTTTTGTCCTCTTGGGATATACTATCAATAAACAACAATCCAAAGAATGTCATTATTGAAAAATCTGAATTAATAAAAGAGGTCAAAATGATACGTGGCTATTTTGTGCATAAATTTCCGGATGCGATTCCAGATTCTTATGGTTTTGCCTTTGTACTGGGTATGATCGGGATCAATAAAGAACCTTCATTTGATACCAATTGGCAAAAGGTCAGCCGCATTCATCGGGGTATTTATCAGCGCCCGATGGTTACAGTGGATGATGATGCTTTCAAACATTCCTCCTATTTGATCGAGCTATGTCAGTACAATAACCCCACCTGGAACGATATGCCGCTCGTGATCAATGCTTTGCTGCCTGGAGTGGATTTGACCTTTTTAGGCGTCTGGATCAACCAGGTGGTCACTGAATTGCAACCAAAAGTGAAACCTTTGATCTATGTTACGCCGAAACATTGGAAGGAAATGCTGAATGGTCCTAATGGGGAAATCGTCTCTAAGCGGATTTTAATGCAGGCGAATTTGATCTCAAGCCAATTTAAAGTAGCCCTCCCAGAAACCCCTCTATATGTGGACAGGCTGAAATACTGGGAATATGAAAATGGAAAAATGCAGTTCGATGAAAATGGTAAATTTGAACCGGTGAATGTCCCAGTTCCACCTCCACCCGCACCTGTAGGAGATGAATTACCCTTGGTTCACACCTGCCCCTATTGCGGCAAGCAGGAGACCCCAATTATCTATACGTGCGGCGGCTGCGGAAAAAAGGTTAAGGTTTTTTAGTTATATTTACCACCAATCTTTTTACAGGTGTAATTTCACCTGGATGAAGTTTTTCTGGAAGTGTTGATCATTTCTAGCTTAAAAATAGCTCAATATAAAAAAAGTAAATAGGTGCATTCATTTAATAAGAATGCTCCTGATGTCTATATAGGTGTTTAGGGACTAACATGAATTCAAATGTGAATCCTGGTGAAACCAATAAAATCCGCCGAAGATATCAGCGAATTTCAGGAATTTATGACCTGATGGAATCCCTGATTGAAAAGCAGTTTGGTATCTGGCGCAGTTATTTTTGGCCGCAAGTGAAAGGGCCGCAGGTGTTGGAATTGGGGGTGGGCACAGGCAAGAATATACCCTATTACCCATCGAAATTAAAGATCACCGCTATCGATTTTGCTCAAGGCATGCTTGAACGTGCCAGGGAACGAGCCAGCGAGATGAAGGTTGACGTGGATCTAAGAATTGGGGATGTCCAATCTCTCGAATTTGCGGATAACACGTTTGATTCTGTTGTGGGTACTTTTGTCTTTTGTACGGTACCTGATCCGATCCTGGGGTTAAAGGAAGCCTTGCGGGTGGTAAAGCCAGGTGGGCAGATCTTATTAATGGAACACGTCCGCTCTGAAAAACCCATTCAAGGCGCAGTGATGGATTTTATTAGTCCTTTGGTAATGCTGGCAATTGGCACCCATATTAACCGCCAGACAGTAAAAAATATAATCAAAGCAGGGATTAAAATCATCAATGTCGAAGATCTGGATAAGGGTAAAGTTTTCAAAATTATTCATGCAATAAAAGAATAGGAGGCTGTATGCATCATCCACTGGTTGACCAGTTGGTTTTCACCCGCTCTGAATTCATCCGTGGAATGGAGAATATTAACGAGGAAGATGCGCGCCGCAGATTCGAACCGCTCAACTGTATCGCCTGGATAATGGGTCATATGGCCTGGCATGAGCAGCTTTACTGGCTTACCCGCACCCAGGGGTTGATACCTTTACCGAAGCTTAACGAATTGGTGGCGGGAAAAGGTCCGGCCACTTCTCCCTCATTGAAAGAAATGATTGAAGATTGGAAATTGATCACCCGCCAGGCCGATGATTACCTGTTCCCGCTCGATGAAAATAAGATCCAGGGTGAATTAGTAGTGGCTGGTAATCCTAATGTATATATCCTTGGTAATATGCTTCAGCGAATGATCTACCATTACTGGTATCATCTTGGGGAATCCCAGGCAATTCGCCAGATGCTTGGCCATAAGGACTTGCCTTCTTATGTTGGAGATATTGAATCCAACGCTCCTTATCGAAAAGAATAAGCTTGATCACTATTTTATAAAACCCATTGGGGATTTTATTTATGAAACCCTTTAATTAATTTACGGTAAACAGGTAATACTTGAATAAAAGTTTCATCATATGTTCAACAAATGAAATAAAATAATATTATGGCCGCAATTGAGGTCTCAAAATTAAAACGTACTTTTAAAGCATCCCTGGGTGTTTTAAAACGAAAAACGAAAATTATCAATGCTGTTGATGGTATTTCATTTGAAGTTCAAAAAGGGGAATTATTCGGACTACTGGGTCCAAACGGGGCTGGAAAAACGACCACCGTAAAAATGTTAACCACTCTGCTCATTCCCTCCAGTGGCTCTGCGCGCATCGCGAATATGGATATCGTCAGGGATGCAGAAAAGATCCGCTCGCATATTGGATTTATTTTTGGCGGTGAACGCGGCTTATACTGGCGCCTTTCCGGAATTGATAACCTCCGTTATTTTGCCAGTTTATATTATGTTGACCCGGGTATTGCTAAAAAACGGATATCCTATTTAATGGAATTGGTGGGATTGGAGGACCGCGGGAAGGAAAAAGTGGAAGGGTATTCACGAGGAATGAAACAACGTCTGCATATTGCCCGGGCATTGATCCATGACCCTGAGATCCTTTTCCTGGATGAACCGACCATCGGGTTGGATCCTGTGGGAGCCCGCGAACTGCGCCAGATGGTGCTTGACCTGCAATCTGACAAGAAAACGATCTTACTTACCACGCATTATATGTTTGAAGCGGATGCGCTTTGCCAGAGGATCGCGGTAATCAATCATGGAAGAATCATTGCCCTGGATACCCCAACCAATTTAAAGCAAATTGTTAAAGAACTTTCCATTGTGGAATTGGAGGTCTTCGGGGTTCCTCCCAGCGCGATCAAGAAGATGAAAGCGTTGCCTTTTGTAGAAAATGTAACCTTGGAAGACCATGAACAGCGCCAGCATATCCTTGTGCAAACACCAAAAGGTCCCGAAGCTGTTCCGGCATTGATGGAAGCTCTGGAGGGTGTGGAAATTGGCAAGGTGACCATCCGGGAACCAACTCTGGAAGATGCCTACGTCCGCCTGGTGGGAGGCGAGTCATGAATTGGAAAAGAATTCAGCAGACTTTTCAATTGATATTGATCGCATTTGAAATGGAAATGAAGCAGAACTTTACGGATGCGTTCATTATCTTCGGCATTCTCGTTCAGCCAATGATCATTGCATTCCTGGCTTTGTGGATGCTCAAGGGACGCGGATCGGAGTACGCCATTTTTGTGGCTGTTGGTTCAGGTATGACGGGTTTATGGACCCAACTGTTATTTAATAGCGGCAATAGCATAACCGGTGAACGCTGGACGGGCACACTGGAAAACCTGGTTGGAGCGCCTGTGCCAATGCGAATGGTCGTTTTTGGTAAAAACCTGGCGGATGTCACCCAATCATTGCTTTCGGTACTTGTTTGTTATACCCTGATCTCCCTTATTCTCGGTTATGCTTTAAATATTGCCCACCCCTTTCTTTTCTTAATTTCTCTGATTCTGACTTTTTTTTCATTTGTCAGTTTTGGTTTGGTCATGTCGACTTTGTTCATTCTCAATCCGGATGTCCAACGTTTTCAAAATGGATTGGAATTCCCGATCTATATACTGGCTGGTTTTCTTTTTCCGATAGCCATTTTGCCAATTTGGACAACTCCCATCAGTTACCTGCTAACTCCATATTGGGCAGCCATTGCCTTGCATGGGACAACCAGCGGTAATATTCCCAATGATCAGATATATTTTTCCTGGCTGATGATGATCGGGTTCAGTGTTTTTTACCTGATAATTTCCGAAACGCTCTTTAGAAAAGTACTCTTTAAAGCGCGTGAAGATGCCACTCTGAGCATGCAATAGTTCATCAATCAAAATGACTGCAATTATTAAAAGATTCACATTAAATATCCGACTTTTCTTTGAAGGCGCCTTTCTTTCCTATTTGGCTTTATTCCACTGGCTGAGGCCAATGACCTATCTGGCGTCCAAGGTAATGGCACCTCTTACCCAGATGCTCTTTTTTGTATTCATCGGTGCTTATGCATCCGGTACCCAGAATGCTGCCTTCTATGTAATTGGTAACTCGCTGATCTTCACAGCTTCAAGTGGGATTTTCGGGGTTACCATGAGTATTGGTGGCGAACGCTGGAGTGGCACTCTTCCTTATTTATTTGGAACGCCAGCCAACCGAATGGCTTTATTCCTCGGCAGGGCATTTATGCACATTTTTGATGGCATGCTTGGTGTTTTCATCGGTCTGGCATGGGGAATTTTATTATTCAATCTGGACCTCTCCCATACCGATTTACCGGCTTTAACTTTAACTATCCTCATTACAACCTTCAGTACAGCCGGATTGGGTCTTTTAATGGGCTGTTTAAGCCTGGTCACGCGGAATGTGATGTTTGTTAACAACACTGTTTATTTTTTGCTCCTGATCTTTTCCGGAGCCAACCTGGAACTATCCACCCTTCCACGTTGGATTCAGGTGGTATCCAATATCCTGCCGCTTACTCGTGGTGTGGCTTCCACCCGTGCCCTAATCGCTGGAGGACAACTGGCAGAAATTGCACCCATGTTGTGGCAGGAAATATTGATTGGAGTGATTTATATTCTTTTGGGATATATTATGTTCAGGCGGTTTGAATATGAAGCGAAAGTACGCGGTACTTTGGAAGTTTTCTAATGGCTAAAAAAATGAAAAGACCCATCTATTTAGACTATAACGCCACTACACCATTGGCGCCTGAAGTGGTGGAAGCAATGCTCCCATTTATTTATGAGGATTTCGGTAATCCCTCAAGTGCGCACTATTTTGGAGTAAAAGCCAAACAAGGGGTGGAGAGATCCAGAAAACAGGTGGCAGAATGCATCAATGCTCAGGTGGATGAGATCGTTTTTACTGGAAGTGGTTCTGAAGCCAATAATATGGCGATCAAGGGGGTGGCATTAGCGTATCGTGAGAAGGGGAATCACCTGATTACTTCTTCCATCGAGCATCCTGCTGTGATGGAGGTTATGTACTATCTGGAGAAAAATGGTTTTCGCGTGACCTACTTGCCTGTGGATGAATATGGACTCGTGGATCCCGGGGAAATTGAAAAGGTCATTACTGCGCAATCGATTCTAATTTCGATCATGCATGCCAATAATGAGGTTGGGACAATAGAACCGATACGAGAAATCACTGCTATTGCACATCGCCATGGAGTACTGATGCATAGTGATGCGGCTCAGTCATTGGGAAAGATCCCTGTAAATGTACAGGAATTAGGCATTGATTTGTTATCTATTGCTGGGCATAAGATCTATGCCCCCAAGGGTATTGGTGCTTTATATGTGCGCAATGGGGTTAAGCTTGAAAAAATAATTCATGGGGCTGAACATGAGATGAACCGCCGCGCCGGTACTGAGAACGTGATTGAAATGGCTGCGCTTGGCGCTGCCTGCCAACTGGTTTCAGAGAATCTGCCAGAATATCAACATCATTTTCAGAAGCTGCGTGATCTTCTTGAAGAAGGATTAACAGCACGCTTTGCCAATTTGCGGGTTAATGGACATCCATCAAAACGGCTTCCCAATACTTGCAATGTTGGTTTTAAGGGGTTGGAAGCCAATACCATTTTATCTGAACTGGTTAACGTGGCCGCTTCAGCCGGAGCAGCCTGTCACAGCGATAAGGTGGATGTTTCTCCAGTGATCGAAGCCATGCAGGTTCCCCTGGAATATGCGATGGGTACAATCCGTTTTTCCGTTGGGCGTAATACTACTGAAGAAGAGATCAAGAATGCTCTAAACGAAATTGAAAAAGTTGTCATTCGGCTGCAACCGAAAGGGGCCACGTTTATTCCTGAATCCCGTACAGAAAAAATCCACCTAACCCAATTTACTCATGGTCTGGGATGCGCGTGCAAATTACGCCCGCAATTACTTGAAAAGGTACTGCAAGATATGCCAGTCATTAAAGACGCGCATGTGCTTATTGGAACCGAAACCGGGGATGATGCTGCGGTATATATGATTAATGAGGAAACTGCCCTGGTCCAAACGATAGATTTTTTTACTCCGATTGTGGATGATCCTTTTACTTTCGGTTCGATTTCGGCTGCCAATTCATTAAGCGATATCTATGCGATGGGCGCCAAACCGATTTTTGCATTGAACATCGTGGGTTTTCCAACCAACCGTCTGCCTATCTCAGTCCTGAAAGAAATCCTAAGGGGTGCACAGGATAAAGCTCGCGAGGCAGGCATTCCCATTATAGGCGGCCATACTGTGGATGATCTTGAACCCAAGTTTGGGTTGGCAGTCAGCGGAGTGGTTCACCCGGACAAGGTGATCACAAATAGTCATTCTGAGCCAGGTGATGTATTGATCCTGACCAAGCCAATTGGAACTGGAATTATTTCCACAGCTTTAAAACAAGGTTTTATCTCAGAAGCTGAGGCTCAACCAGTAATTAAAAGCATGTCGACCCTTAACCGCATCTCTGCGGAAGCCATGCAAGAGGTTGGAGTGCATGCCTGCACAGATGTGACCGGTTTTGGGCTGCTGGGTCATTTGCTGGGCATGATGAAGGGGGCGAAAACGTCGGCAATTATTGAGGCAGGATCAGTCCCTGTTTTTGATCGGGTTTTAGAGCAGGTAACCGCTGGCATCATTCCTGGTGGAACCAAAAATAATTTTGAGTACACTGCCCCTTTTGTGGGTTATTCGGACAAGATTTCTCAATCATTGAAAATGATCCTGAATGATGCCCAGACATCCGGCGGACTATTGATTGCTGTTGCCAAGGAAAAAGGAGATGACCTCTTAAAACTTTTGCATCAGAATGGGATCATTTCGGCAACAAAAATCGGAACTGTGGTGGAATTGAAAAAACAAATGATCATCATTAATTAAGGTGAAAAAGGTTATAAATGAAACGATTGATTTGAAAGAATATTTATAGTCTTATGATTAGTGAATTTTAAAAATTCGTAAATAAATTTCAATGGAAAAAACAAATGAAAAAACTCAATTTTTTATTATTATCTGTGATGCTGATCTTCTATTTACCTGCGTGTGCAAGTTCGGCGACTGCTACACAACCAATTCAAATTCCAACCCCTGCCAAATCTGCAGTTGTTTCACCCACAACATCCCAATCTAATTCGCCATCAGGGCAAGAGGTGAGTTTTAGCAAGGATATTCTCCCCATTTTTCAACAATACTCAGATGCCCATCATGGCAGTGATAGTGTACTTTCCTTGGTAACCTACGATGGAGTAATGCTGGATGTGGTTCCTGGGCAACCCGAACAGAGCAAGCTCTATTTGCGCCTGATCGGGCAGGGGGGACCAGTGATGCCGCCAGGCAATCCACTGCCTCAAAAATTGATCACATTGATTTACAACTGGATCAAGCAGGGCGCCAAGAATAACTGATCCGAAATCAAAATTGAAATGATTTAAATCTAAGGTGTCTTTATTAGGACGCTTGAATTTCTTTTTTATATGCTTCAATATCCCCAGTTATCACTGGGTATTGCATATTCAGACTTTCCAATTTGTCGACGATGACACTCGCTATGACCAGATTGCGGTACCAGTTGTGATTGGCGGGGATGAGATACCAGGGAGCGAATTCAGTGCTTGTTTTATTGAGCATGGTTTCGTAAGCTAGCAAATATTGACTCCACAATTTTCGTTCCTGGGCATCATTTGGATTGAATTTCCATTGCTTGGTTGGGTCTGCCAATCTCTCAAGTAACCGCTTTTTTTGTTCCTCTTGGTCGATATACAGGCAGAATTTTAGAATAGTTGTCCCTTCGTCAGATAACATTCTTTCAAATTCGAGGATATGTTGATAACGTTTCTCCCAGCAATTCTGTGGAACCAGGTTATGGACACGAACGATTAAGACATCCTCGTAATGTGAACGGTTGAAAACGACAATTTCACCTTTGCCTGGCACCTCTGTGTGTACCCGCCAGAGATAATCATGATCCAATTCAGTGGTGGATGGTGCTTTGAAGTTCGCGATGTGTATTCCCTGTGGGTTAACACCTTCAAATACAGAACGAATAGTGCCGTCTTTGCCACCGCCATCCATTCCCTGTACAACAATCAGTACTTTATGTTTGTGCTCAGCGTAAAGAATTTCCTGAAGCTGATCCAGCTTGGCAGTCAATTCTGATAATTGCAATTTAGCTTCTTCTTTTTTGTCCTCCCATTTGCCGCAATTATTGGGATTGATCTCACTTAAAATTAATTTGCTTCCCGGTTTTACCAAATGATCATTCATGGTTTTCTCCTTTACTTTAATAAAGCCAGAATTTTATCCATCATTTCTTGATCGTTCCGTAAAAAACCAGCTTTGGGAAGACGTTTCACGGTTTCAGCCCAGTCCGGGTTAATCTTGAAAACTCGTTCAAAAATGGTAAGGGCTTTATCCAATTTACCAGAGTCAGCCAGGGTAACTGCAACCCAGAACGGAATTTCATCGATATGCGGTGCAAATTTCTCGGCAGCTTGATATTTATGCATGGCAGCTTCAAAATCCTTTTTCCCGAGCAGTTCATCACCTTCATTCATTAAATGATAGCCTCGCTGTATATTTAATAATCGTTGCAATTCGATGAGTGGTTCAGGATGGTCATCCACCCGGATATTAAATAGGATGTGCTCCCATGGTTTATCTGTTTTTTTATCATCCACAACCAGCATGGCGGCACTTTGCTTGCCTCGGATATCGCCTCCTTCGGATTGGGCTGCCAATAGGGTGGTCATTAAACGTTCTGCTAGGTCACCTTTGGATTTTTCAAAAGCGTTCGCCATGGCAGTCAAGACTGTTGGGTATTTCATCATATTGGCTTGTACTGAAAAACCACTTCCAGAGATATGCCCAGCCTCTGCGATGCAATTAGTACCTGTGTGGGTTGATCCAAGGCCTGATGAATCAACAATGGCTACCTGGCGGTTTTCACGATTTTTATCCTTCTGTAAAAGTTCATCCAATACTTCATTTGCAGATCTGCCTGTGCGTAATAAATTCAATCCGAGGGCTCCATAACTGGAATCTACCAGGGATTGTGTTGCGATAGCGCCAACCCCAGCTTCTATCCATGGGCATAAAGCGCCCACGGCAAACCAGTGTGATTGAACTGCCACACCCAGGTGCCCATTTTGTGGGTCACGGGCAACGATCGAAAAAGTATGTGCCATGTTTTTCATCAATCCTCCGCTTTGGTGCGTTTTATCGCAAGTTCAGCCCTCAATAAAGCATGTTTATTCTTATCGATCGGGAAATTCCAGGCCAGCCAGATTGAAATTAGTAATAACAGGGCGGGAATTACACCAGTGATGATGCGTATAGCCAGTATAGTATTGTTGTTTTGAACTGCATCTGCCATATAACCTGTCTGTGAGAAGATGAATTGAGCTATTGCCAGCATAACAGCAGTTCCAACTTTTTGGAAAAAAACCAGAATCCCATAAAAAGTCCCCTCACGGCGAAATCCTGTGTTAATTTCATCTTCTTCAATTACATCAGGTATCATCGAAGATGGAATTACATGCGCAGCTGCCACTCCCAATCCAGCTGATGCTGCCAAAAAATACATCGCTTTCCCAAATTGAATCGGCAGGATGGCCAGAATTAGCATAATAACAACCCACCAGACCATACTGATCATATAGGCCTTCTTTTTCCCTTTTTTCTTGGATAACCATACAACAAAAGGAACACAGAGTAATCCAAATCCCATTAACAATCCAAGAATAGTATCAAAATCGTGCTCCATATTCATTAAATATTTTAGATAATAGAGCAATTCAGTCCCCACCAGGTTTACTGCTGCCCAGGCTGTCAGAAATATCCCCGCTGCATAGCGAAATGCAATATTTTTAAATGTATTCCGGATTGCTTCAAATACATTATAGGAAATCTGTTCTGTGCTGGGGAAACGTTCTTTGACGGTAAAGAATAAAAGCAAATAGGGAAGGAATGCAAAGATACCAAAAATTAAACCCGCCACAAAGAATCCTGTTTTTTGATCTAGAAAAGCGTCTTTAAGGGCGGGAACTGAAATAGCTGCGATCAAACCTCCCGCAATACTAACAGCCTGACTATAACCATTCAAACTGGTACGTTCATCATAATCTTCAGTCAATTCTGGGGTGAGTGCAGTATAAGGAACGGAAACGACTGTAAATGCCGTGTCGTAAAGAAAATAGGCAAATACGTAATACATCGCAAGTGCCAGTTGGTTTGTCCAGGGCGGCACCCACCAAAGCATGATAAAGAAAAAGGCGTATGGCAGGGCGCCAAAGAGAAAGAATGGCCGGCGCCTGCCCCAGCGACTGCGAACT
This sequence comes from uncultured Anaerolineaceae bacterium, assembly GCA_964571135.1. Lineage (GTDB taxonomy): Bacteria > Chloroflexota > Anaerolineae > Anaerolineales > Anaerolineaceae > CAZMZW01. The sequence continues at coordinate 104,690 of CAZMZW010000002.1, forward strand.
CTATCCACCAATACTCCAACCAGTGGATCATTGATGGCATCCCAAACCCCGCCAATTAATAAAATCGGGGCGACATAAAGCGGTTTTAAATGAGCAACATCAGTAAGAAAGAAGGCAAAGAAAAAACCAAAAATGGTTGTTGTCGTTGTGTTGCCCCAATTTCCAAGAGCGTAAAAAATTTTGGTCTTAAGGGAAAGTTTTTCTGAATTCTTAGAAGTGTTTGTTGAGCGAGTGGAATCTTTCAAAGGAATTTATTGCTCCTTAGCATGTATAAAAGAATTTTTGGACCAGACAGCGAAAATAGCACGTGAGAGAAACCTCCCGCCACTTTTTTCTTGAAGCACCAATTCGCCAATAGAAGTATTTCCACAATTTTTTTTCATCGTTTCTTCAACTGCTTCATATAAAGTTAATGCGGAGGCTTTTACAGCATAGGCAGTAAGGATAATAAACTGAGGGTCTTTGGATAATACTTGAGAACAAGATTCCAGGAGAAGCGGAAGTAATTTGTAAAACTCCCAAATTTCCCCTTTTGGACCGCGGCCAAATTTTGGTGGATCCAGGATTATTCCATCATAGAGATTGCCCCGCCTGCTTTCGCGGCGCACAAATTTCAACGCGTCATCCACGATCCAGCGGGTAGGGCTATTCTGCAGCCCACTGAGGGTTTGATTCTCACGTGCCCAGTAAATTGCCTTTTGGGATGCATCCACATGAGTCACCTGCGCACCTGCACTGGCGGCAGCCAGGGTTGCTATACCTGAATAACCAAATAAATTGAGGATTTTAAGCGGTCGAGACGATTTTCTTATGGTTTGATTGATCCATTCCCATTGAGAGGCCTGTTCGGGAAATATGCCAATATGTCTTGAAGATGAGATTTGCGCCCAGAAACGCAATCCTTGAAAATTCATTTGCCAGCGTTCAGGTTCCTTTGAATTGAATCTCCATGTGCCAACTTCCTCCCCTTTGCCTGGGATGAAAGTTGCATTTGCCTTTTGCCACTGGATTTCTGGTAAAGAAGGTTTCCAAATGGCTTCTGCTTCTGGTCTATTCAAAATGTAGGGTCCAAATCGTTCGAGTTTTGCTCCATTACCGCAATCCAGTAATTCGTACTCATCCCATATGGGAGGCAGTGATACTAATAAATCCGGAACTGGTCGAATAATATTTTTCTGCATAGTTAAAAAAAGATTCCTAAAAAAAAGTATACCAGCGATATTTTATTTTTAAAAAATATTTTGACTTATTAAACCTGAGGTAATATTAATGGCTTATGGCAAATAACTTTGACCTTGTTCATGATAGACGTCATACCCAAAGTGTGAAATGGGATGCATATCCTTCCGATGTACTTCCGCTCTGGGTTGCCGATATGGATTTTAAAGCACCGGAGGTGGTATTAAAAATTCTTCATGAGCGGATTGACCATGGGATCTTTGGTTATGAGAGCGAATGTAGAAATTTAAAGGAAGTGTTCGTGACTTGGGCAGAGAAGCATTATGGATGGGAAATTAAACCTGAGGAAATACTATTTATCCCGGGAGTAGTCACTGGACTTAATTTGGCAGCTCAGGTACTCACAAAACCAGGCAATTCTGTACTCATTCAACCACCGGTATATCCCCCTTTCTTTGGGGTTTCTAGAAATGCACAACTTTTGACTGTTGAAGCGCCATTAATAATGGACAGCGATTATTATTACTCTATTGATTTTGATAAGTTTGAAGCAGCCATCACACCCCAAACCCGAATATTCATCCTGTGTAACCCGCATAACCCGGTCGGCAGGGTTTTTAGCCGCAGCGAGTTGCAGAGATTAGCCGAAATCTGTATTAAACATGATCTGATGGTGATATCAGACGAAATTCATTGTGACCTGATTTACGATGATCGGATGCATGTACCTCTTGCCGGGCTGAATCCTCAAATATCTGAAAGAACGATCACTTTAATGGCACCCAGTAAGACCTTTAATATTGCAGGATTGAAATGTTCAATGATGATCATTCAGAATCCCGATTTATTAAAGCGTGTTGAAAATGGAAAAAGAGGATTAGTTAGTGAGCCTACAATTATCGGTTTGGAAGCTGCCCGTGCGGCCTATTCTAATGGAGAGGATTGGCTTATTGAATTACTGGCTTATCTTAAATATAATCGCGATTTTATTCTCAATTATCTGAAAAATGATATCCCTCAAATAAAAATGCCAAACCCTGAAGGAACCTATCTCGCCTGGTTGGATTGTCGGCATCTTGATCTGAAACCAAATTCTTTTGAGTTCTTTTTATCTGAAGCCAAAGTGGCATTGAATGATGGCCATTCTTTTGGTATTGGCGGGGAGGGTTTTGTTCGGTTGAATTTTGGCTGCCCTCGAAGAACGCTCATTGAAGCCCTTGATCGAATGAAGAATTCAATACAAAATGCCACTTGAAAATCTGGTATATTTCTGAGCCTTATTAGTACTTTTCTATTCATGAAAAAGAACAAACAGAAATCCGGTAAAAACATATTTGAAAGGTTTTATTCCAGGGTTGGTTTTCTTGGATCAATTATCCTGTTAATAATTGTGATTGCCGCAGGATATTTTGGTTTAAGAGCCTCTGGTGCTTACCTGATTATCTCAAGTGAGTTGCAACCCGCGAGCGCAATTGTAGTTTTGAGTGGTGGTGATGAATCCCGTATGAAGCAAGCATTACAACTTTATAACGAAAATTATGCCAAAATGATCATTCTGACCGAAACAGGTCAAACCACAGAAGGTTATCCCCAATTGTATAGTTTTGATATGCGGATAGTTTTACTCTCTCATGGTATCCCAAGCGGAAATATACTTATCACTGATCGCCTTGTTAGCAGCACTCGGGATGAGGCCCTTGCAGTAAAAAACCTGATGATCAGTCAACAAATGAAATCCGCTATTATTGTTACGGATCCATATCATACCCGGCGTGCGCTCAATATTTTTAAAGAAAATTTTACTGATACGGATATTAAATTGAGTATTCAACCAGTTCAAAATAGCTGGTATAACTCGCGAACATGGTTTCTAAAGTTCGATGGGTGGAAATTTACAGTAATGGAATATATTAAGCTTTTCGCGGATAAATTACATATAATTGTCGATTAAATTCATCGGGCCGCTTGCGCGGCCCGATTTCGTATTTATTAATTTAGATTTTATACTACTGCAGTAACTTCTGCAGCTTGCAGGCCTTTTGGACCTTCTTCGACGGAAAATTCCACTACCTGTCCCTGCTTGAGGGATTTGTAACCTTCCATCTGAATTGCAGAGAAATGAACGAATACATCTTCCCCGTTCTCACGTCCGATGAACCCATAACCCTTTGAAGGGCTGAACCATTTAATGGTTCCTTGAAAACGTTCTGCCATCTTATTACTCCATCTTTCTTTGAATAAAATAATCGCAGGCAAACCATTTCATGATGAAATTACATTGTTTGGTATTGAACCTGCGGCCGACAAGGTAAGATTATCACTTTTTTTTGGGGGTGTCAAGACGCGTTGATTATGTATAATGAGAGCCCTGATATTTATGCGTTTAGCTCAAAGGAGCTGCGGTTGAAACAATTTAGAATTTATTCAATTTTGATATTATTCCTACTTATTGGGTTTTGGGGTTGTATCCCAGCCGCATTTCAACAAAAAAATGACAACATTCTATTAATAGATGATTTTTCGTCGAACCTGAATAATTGGAACGTCTGGGAAAATGAAGCAGGTTCAGCGGTCAGCTATTTTCAGCAAGGTTTGGTTTTTATTGTCAATATTCCCCAGTATGATTACATTTCTGTCACTAACGGAAGCTTTGGTGATGTGAGGATTGAAGCCACTGCAAACAAACTTACCGGCTCGGATGATAACGATTACGGAATTATTTGCCGCTATAAAAATGAGAAGAATTATTATGGTTTTATCATCTCTTCTGATGGATTTTTTGGAATAATTAAGGTTAAAGAAGGAATATATCAGTTATTGAATAATACAAGTATGGAATTTAACTTCATGATTCATACTGGCAATGAATTTAATTTTTTACGAATGGATTGTATAGGTAACGCTATTAGTGCATATGTGAATAATACAAAATTGGTGGAAGTGACAGATCCGGATTTCTTAGACGGGCAAGTTGGGCTCATGGCAGGTTCTTTTAGCAAACCGGGGGTTGCCATTTTGTTCGATAATTTTTTGGTATTGAAACCCTGAAAAAATGAAAATATTTCTGGATTCAATTGGCTGCCGTCTCAATCAAAGCGAAATTGAGAAGATGGCGCTTCAATTCCGCCAGGCAGGTTATGAATTGGTGGATGACGCCAGCCTGGCTGACCTGGTGGTTGTGAATACCTGCGCAGTCACTTCTGCAGCCAGTTCAGATTCACGACAACATATCCGTCATGCTGCAAAAGTGGGAAATGCCAGAATTGTGGCAACAGGTTGCTGGGTAACGATTGATCCGCAGAGTGCATCCAAGCTTCCATCAGTTGCCTTGGTAGTCGATAATTTGCATAAACAGGGATTAGTGAAGGATATTCTTGGAAAGGAAGAGCATTCACTTGGCGATAAACTTCTCCCACGGTCAGCACTTCCGGGATTGCGTAAACGCACACGAGCTTTTATAAAGATCCAGGATGGATGCAATAATCATTGTTCTTATTGCATTACCCGAATCGCACGTGGAAAGAGCCGTAGTCAATCCGTGGAGGAAATATTAAGAGATATTCAATCAGCCATTGATGGCGGGGTAAAGGAAATAGTATTAACTGGTGCGCAATTGGGATCCTGGGGAAAAGATCTTGAACCGAAAAAGAAATTAATTGACCTGATTGAAATTGTTTTCCGAAATACCAGCATCGAAAGATTGCGTTTGTCTTCCATTGAGCCCTGGGAAATAAATGAGGATTACCTTGCGGTTTTCCAAAACAAGCGATTTTGTCGTCATTTACATTTACCTTTACAATCTGGTTCCACGGAAATCCTTAAACGTATGACCAGGCAAATGACCCCTGAGAAGTACAGTGATTTGGTATTGCTGTTAAGAAATGCATGTCCAGAATTGGCGATTACCACTGACCTGATTGTGGGTTTCCCGGGAGAAACTGAAACTGAATTTAATGTAACTTTGGAATTCATTCAAAAAATGAATTTTGCTGGAGGTCACGTCTTTTCTTATTCTCCCCGCCCAGAAACATCAGCCGCCTTGCTACCAGATCCGGTTCATCAAAGAATAAAAAAAGAGCGTAGCAAATTATTGCGATCTTATCTCTCACAGTCAACCAACCAATATCAAAACAAATTCCTGGGACAAAATATTCAGGTTCTATGGGAAAAATCTGAGAGGACAGACCGAACAGGATGGCGTATGGAAGGCTTGACGGATAATTATCTAAGAGTTTTCGCATTCTCAAAGACCGATCGTTGGAATCAATTTTCAGATGTGCATATATTGAATGTTGAAGGAAAACTAATAAAAGGTTTAATTAAGAGGTAGATTACTTAGATCGTAAGAAATAGGGATTCGGGTTTGTGAAAACGATTTATAGCGTATGAATAATTGTGGTATCTTTCGTTATGGTATAATTCGTCCGTTAAATTAATAGAGCTAGAGGTAGTTGCATGCCAAAAAGGGTTTATCAGCCACATATTCGTCATAGACTTCGTGTTCATGGTTTTCGACAGCGGATGTCCACTGCCAACGGGCGGCGTGTGCTAAAGAGAAGACGTGCAAAGGGACGCATCCATCTGACTGTAAAGAAGAACAATAACGTCAAGCATGTTCGCTGGCAGTAATCTGTTTTCTTCGAAATGGGAAAACAGCCATTTACGGATTTAAGCTTGATCAAGAAAGGGAATAGGTAAATGGGTGAAGCGAAAGCAATGTCTAACCCGTTCAACCGATTTTCTACGGGTAAAACGTACGGGAAATTCTTTCGCTAATTCATTTATGGTATTAATTGCTGCGCCAAATAACTTATCATTTTCGCGTTTTGCCATCGCCGCTGGGCGCTCGGTTGGAAATGCAGTTTTACGTAACAGGGCAAAAAGGCGGATGAGGTCATGCCTGGATGCTGTATCACCACTGGTTCAACCTGGGTGGGATCTGGTCTTCTATGGACGAAAACCGTTAGTACCGGCAAAATTCAGTGAGGTTAACCAGGCGATGAATGAAATTATTAAAAAAGCTAATTTGCTTTTATCGGAATCTATAATTAAAGAATGATGGATCATACATATCTGGATGAGCCAGCTTTACGTGATTTCAAACTCACTTTTTGGAATTTCCCTCAATGGGTATTGCTCGGGCTTATCCGTTTTTACCAAAAGACAATTTCATCAGCTTTGCCTTCGAATACATGCCGTTTTTATCCCACTTGTTCTCATTATGGATACCAGGCTGTCTATAAATATGGTTTTTTTAAAGGATTGTTTAAAGCAGCTTTTCGAATTCTCCGCTGCAATCCGTTCAATCCTGGTGGTTATGACCCTCTTTCGTAAAAATTTAGAAAGGATAATCAATTTAATATTCGTATGAAAAAGAAACTACTATTATCGACAATAGCGTTCCTTATCCTGGCGGTGGCTATTAGCGGTTGTACAACCGCTGGTTTGGCTACCTCCTGGCCAGGATTAAATGTTTCCCAGGACTTGGCCTATGTAGCATTTGCCAATTTCATTTATGCAGTAAAAACTTCAGATGGAAGTTTGGCCTGGCGCTTTCCTCAGGAAACAGTAAAAGACACATTATTCTTTGCTGCTCCCGCATTTGAAAATAACACGATCGTAGCTGGTGATTATGCCAATGTTCTTTTCAGTCTAAATGCGACCACTGGTCAGCAAAATTGGGATTTTAAAGGTGCTAAGGATCGCTACATTGCATCTCCATTGCTTATAAATGGAATCACTTATGCACCCAACGCGGATAATCATTTATATACGCTTGATTCCGATGGAAACCTGCTTTGGGTATTCAAGACCTTAAAACCAAATTGGTCAAAGCCAGTAACCGATGGGTCGAATATTTATTTTGGTTCAATGGATCATTCTTTGTATTCATTGAAATTAAACTATGGTGTGGATGAAATTGGTGCTGATGAGAATGGTAAGCGAATTGCCATTCAGAAACCTCTTTGGAGTACAGATTTGGTAACAGCTATTTTCGCTGATCCGATTCTTTCCACGAATAATATCCTTTATGCCGGTACACTGGGTGGGAAATTGTTTGCTGTAGATGCCCTAACAGGCAAAGTCATCTGGTCGTATCCTTCAACTGGCAAACTGGGCGGGATCTGGTCTTCCCCTGTCATAGTAGGAGATATGGTCATGGTTGGTGATGAGCTAGGAAAAATATATGCCCTTTCCGCTTCAACAGGTGTTGAGGTCTGGAAAACACCTGTGGATGCCGGTGCTCCAGTGATTGGTGGTGGAACTTTGATGACTGATAAAGCAGCTTTTGTCACAACTGCTGGAAAAATATTCACTCTCAATCCTTCAGGAACCGAGCTGTGGAATAAAACATTTACTGAACCTTTATATACCTCTCCAATAGTCATGAATGGGTATACATTTTTGGCTGCGGCAGGTAATGATTTCTTATTAACTAAATTTGACCAAAACGGCAATCAGCCTTGGTCTTTTAAACTCCCCAAATAAAAGGAAAATACCATGTGGGATACCGTTGTTATTAGCCCCCTGATTAATGTTCTTCTTTTTATCTATAATCTGATCGGTCAGAATTTTGGTATTGCAGTGATCCTCTTCACTATTCTAATCAAACTGGCGACTCATCCATTGACTGCCAAACAGATAAAAAGTACAAAAGCCCTTTCTGATCTTCAACAAGACCCGGAATGGATTGAAATGCAGAAGAAATATAAAAATGATAAGAATAAGTTGGCTGAAGTACAAATGGCTCTCTATAAAAAACGTGGGGTCAGTCCATTTTCATCCTGCCTGCCTACTTTTATCCAATTACCAATCATTATCGGTTTGTACCAGGCAATCATCCAAACGATGGGGAATGCCCCCCTGCAACTGGCTAACTTAGTTTCCAGGGTTTCTCCCTGGTTAACCAATGCGTTCAAATTCATTCCCTGGCTGAAAGATCCAATCACTTTAATTCCCTTAAATAGTCAATTCCTTTGGATGGATCTGGGTAGACCGGAACGCTTATATATCCCAGGAATTAGTTTTGGAATCCCAGTATTGACAATCCTGGTGGTTATTTCGAGCTTCCTGCAAAGCAAACTGATGTCTCCTCCTTCGAGTGACCCGCAATCAAAACAGATGTCGGGCATGATGAATATTTACATGCCATTATTGATGGGTTGGTTTGCTTATTCTTTCGCATCCGGACTGGCTTTATACTTTTTAGTCTCTAATATTGTGACTATTTTTCAATATGGAGCGCTGGGTAAACTGAATTTAGGCAATTTATTCCCACCTAAAAAAATTGACACCAAAGCAAAAAATGATAAAGTACGATCAACCCAATTAAAAAGTAGTGCATCCAAAACAGATAAGAAATAATTGGATCATTCTTTGAGGAAATTATGACAAAAGAAAAAACAACTGTTGAGGTGAATGCTTCCACGGTTGAAGAAGCAATTGAAAAAGGATTAGATCAGCTCGGCCTGCCAAGAAATGCAGTGGACATAGAAATGTTGGATGAAGGGCGTCAGGGTTTTCTGGGACTGGGAAATCGAGATGCTCGGGTCAAACTAACAGTCAAAGAAATTGCATCCGAAAAAACTAAAGAAAAACCGGCTTTAGTAATAAATAAAAAGAACATTGACATACAAACTGAAACGGTTATTCCTGAAGACATGGACAAAATTGAAGTAAACAAGAATAATGCGATTGAAATTGTCCGTGAACTTGTTACTCGTATGAAAATTGATGCACAGGTTTCAGGCAGGGTGATTGAACCAGAAGATGAAAGAGATCATCCAATGATTTTGGTTGAGGTCACTGGAAATGACCTGAGTATATTAATAGGTCGTCGATCTGAAACCCTTAATGCCCTTCAATATATTGCCAGTTTGATCCTCTGCGAAAAAGCTGGTCAATGGGTGCCATTAAATTTGGATGTGCAGGGATACCGTTTGCGCCGCGAGAACCAGCTGCGCCAATTAGCGCGCCGTTTGGCAGACCAGGTGATTCAGACGGGACGCCGGCAAATTCTGGAACCCATGCCAGCGAATGAACGCCGAATAATTCACTTGGAATTACGTTACCATCCATTTGTAACAACTGCGAGTATTGGTGAAGAACCCAACCGAAAAACAACGATCATTTTAAAACCAAAATAAAATAATTATTAAATAGTATTTGAATGTGCGCTACAAGATACATTGAAAAGCGCACTTTTTATTTCCCGAAGGAGTTTTATTATGCGAGCAGTTGATATCATTATCAAAAAAAGAGAAAAGCAGCCACTTACAAAAACAGAAATTGATTTTTTTGTGAATGGTTTTACCAAAGGTGAGATCCCTGATTATCAGGTTTCTGCATGGGCAATGGCGGTACTTTTAAATGGTATGACTGAACAAGAAACAACTGATCTCACCCTCGCGATGGCAAATTCCGGCGATATTCTGGATCTATCCAGCATTGCACCAATTGTTGTTGATAAACATTCAACCGGTGGAGTCGGAGATAAAACATCCCTGGTTGTTGCTCCGGTTGTGGCAGCTTGTGGTCTTTTAGTTGGCAAGATGTCTGGACGGGGTCTGGGTTTCAGCGGGGGAACATTGGATAAATTAGAATCCATACCCGGATTCAGGGTGAATTTAAGTGTAGAAGAATTCATGAACCAATTGAAGAAAATTGGTATTGTCCTGACTGGTCAATCTGCTGATCTGGCTCCTGCTGATGGAAAACTATATGCCCTGCGCGATGTCACCGGTACCGTACCCTGTTTACCTTTAATTGCTTCTTCAGTGATGAGCAAAAAATTGGCAGCTGGGGCGAACGTAATCGTATTGGATGTGAAAACAGGATTTGGTGCTTTCATGGAAAATATGGAAGATGCCAAAAAACTAGCACGCATGATGGTGGCGATCGGTAAATTAAGCGACCGTCATGTAAGAGCAGTGATATCGGATATGAATCAACCTTTGGGTGAAGCTGTGGGCAACGCTTTGGAATTACACGAAGCCATTCTCACATTGCAGGGTCATGGTCCTGCAGATTTTCTTGAACATTGCTTGGTGATTGCCAGCCATTTACTTCAAATGGGGAAAAAAGCAGATTCGCTTGAAAAAGGTCGGGAATTGGCCGAGCATGTTATTAAGAACGGAGAAGCATGGAAGAAATTCAGGCAATTGGTTGAGGCTCAAGAAGGTGACGTGCATGTGATCGATCAACCGCAGCTCCTTCCACATGCGAAATTAATGGAACAGGTAATGGCTCTGGATTCCGGGTATCTGTCCATGGTCAATGCAAAAACAGTCGCTGAAGCATCAATTCTTCTGGGGGCAGGTCGGGCGAAAAAAGGTGATCCAATCGATTTCGGGGTTGGAGTAATGGTACATTGCAGAGTGGGCGAAGAAATAAATAAGGGCAAATTGCTTTTTACTATTCACGCCAATGATAACCAAAAACTTGAACAAGCAAAGAAGGTTTTTTATTCAGCTTTAAAATTTGATTTATCCCCTTGCGAGCCGCTTCCGCTCTTTTATGACGTGATTCAATGATCATCTTTTCATTTAGAGATACTTATTTGTATAATTTACAAGATTGAATTGTGATAAAATCTGAAAGATAAGCGTTGATGGAAACGAGTAAGTTCAATCCAGGCTGTAAGAGAACCCGCTAAAAGGTGAAATGCGAGCCAGCAGGATGAATTGAAAATCCTTCCGGAGCTGTGAGCTGAACGCAGATAAATATCGCTACTAAGCGAACCGAATTCGCCCTCTGTTATCCGGGCGCGGGTTTTACTAAGTATAAAAAAACCTGAATAAGTGCTCACCAAATGTGAGAAACAGGGTGGTACCGCGGGAATTCTTCTCGTCCCTGCCAGGACGAGATTTATTTTTTTAATGGAGGCAGGATGTTTAAACCGGTTAAATCAAAAATGGATATCACTTCGATGGAAGAGGGTATTCTGAAATTCTGGAAAGAGGAAGATATCTTTCATCAATCGATGAAGCAGCGCGAGGGAAAAGCTGAATATGTTTTTTTTGAAGGACCTCCAACTGCGAATGGAAAACCGGGAACTCATCATGTCTTAGCCAGAGCGTTTAAAGATATCTTCCCCAGATACCGCACTATGCGCGGGTTTTATGTCTTGCGCCGCGGTGGGTGGGATACCCATGGATTGCCAGTGGAAATTGAAGTAGAAAAAAAGCTGGGGTTCAATAATAAACAACAAATAGAGAATTACGGAATAGCAAAATTCAATGAGCTTTGCCGGGAATCGGCTTTTGCCTATATTAAAGAATGGGAAAAACTAACTGATCGAATCGCCTTTTGGGTGGACCTGAAAGATGCATATATTACCTACACCAATCCTTATATCGAATCGGTTTGGTGGATTTTGAAGAATTTTTGGGATAAAGGGCTTATCTATCAGGGATTCAAGGTTGTTCCATATTGTCCACGCTGTGGAACGCCACTATCTGACCATGAGGTTGCCTTGGGATATGAAGAAGTTAGTGATCCTTCTGTGTTTGTCCGAATGCCCTTGGTCGATTCACCAGATTTATCCTTGTTAGTTTGGACCACCACTCCCTGGACTTTGCCAGGAAATGTAGCGATTGCTGTGGGGAAGGATCTGGATTATGTCACCATTGAGCATGCTTTAAATAATGGCATTGAAACGAGTACTGAAAAACTAATTGTTGCCGAGGCATTGCTCAAAACAGTATTTGGGGAAGAGGAAGTAAAAATAATTGACCGTTTCAAAGGAAAAAGCTTAAAAGGCAAACGATATCAACCTTTATTCACATTTTTACCTTTGGAAAAACCTGCCCATTATGTTGTACTGGGTGATTTTGTATCAACCGAAGATGGCACTGGTCTTGTTCATATCGCACCGGCTTATGGTGAGGATGATATGAAAGTGGCACAAGAAGAAGGACTGCCCATCCTGCAGACCGTTGCACCTAATGGTACTTTTATCTCGGAAGTTCGTGCTTGGGCTGGTAAATTTGTCAAGGATGCCGATCCGTTGATTATCGATCATCTGCAGACCCGCGGCTTACTTTTTAGATCAACCAGTTATACTCACAGCTATCCATTCTGTTGGCGATGTCATACACCGCTCCTCTATTATGCCCGCCAGACCTGGTACATTCGGACGAGTCAGTATAAAGACCGCTTGGTTGAGCTAAATAATAAAATCAACTGGTACCCGGATCATATCCGCGATGGCAGGTTTGGTAATTGGCTTGAAAATAACAAAGATTGGGCATTGGGCAGGGAACGTTATTGGGGAACACCTCTCCCGGTCTGGATTTGTGCTAGCTGTAATCATCGATTGATGGCCGGTTCAAAGGAGGAATTAAGTCAATTGGCGGGTCGTGATTTAACTGACCTCGATTTACACCGTCCATACGTGGATGAAGTCAAACTGAATTGCCCTGAGTGTAAGGGTATTATGTCCAGGGTTCCTGAATTAATTGACGTCTGGTTTGATTCCGGCTCAATGCCGGTTAGTCAGTGGCATTATCCTTTTGAGAATAAAGAGAAATTTAAAACGCAATTTCCGGCTGATTACATTTGTGAAGCCGTTGACCAGACTCGCGGGTGGTTTTATTCATTGCATGCGATTTCAACCTTATTGTTCGATGATGTTTGTTTTAAGAACGTGATTTGCCTAGGATTAATCCTAGATGCTGAGGGTTTAAAAATGTCCAAGACCAGGGGAAATGTTGTCGATCCGTGGGACACACTCAATAAACATGGTTCGGATGCCATGCGTTGGTATTTCTATACAGCCAGTCCCCCAGGGCAGGAAAGACGGTTTTCCTCTGAATTGGTTGGCGAGGTCGTCCGGAATTTCAGTCTCACGCTTTGGAACACCTATTCCTTTTTTGTTACTTATGCAAATTTAGATAAATGGAAACCGGGAGATAAAGTTGGAGTCAAATATAGCCCTCTTGACCTATGGTTGCGAGCAGAATTACATACTCTGATCCGCGATGTAACCCATTCCTTTGAAACCTATGATGTTTTAGGCGCTACTCGTCCAATAGAAACATTTTTAGATCATCTTTCCAATTGGTATTTGCGCCGGTCTCGCAGACGGTTCTGGAAGAGTGAATCGGATGAAGATAAAAAAGCGGCATATGCGACTCTATATGAAGCCCTTGTGACAATTAGTAAGTTACTGGCTCCTGCAATGCCATTTATTGCTGACGAAATCCATCGCAATCTGGTTGCCTCTGTGGATCAGTTAGCGGCAAATTCTGTGCATCTCACTGATTGGCCTGAATTCGATCCTGCTCTTATAAATGAAGATTTAATTAACGAAATGTCACTTATCATGAAATTGGTTTCACTGGGACATGCCGCTCGTAATAAAGCCAATGTTAAAGTGCGCCAACCATTATCGGAAGCGGCATTTGCCCTTAGCAGCTCCGAAGATCCGAAAATTGTGGAGAAATATTCAGACCTTTTGATGGATGAACTAAATGTCAAGAAGGTGAGAACCCTTAGCGCAGTTGGTGAAGCGGTAGCTTATGAAGTGCTGCCTTTTCCCAAACAACTAGGCCAGAAATATAAAAACCAATATCCGCAGATCCGCAAAGAAATATTAGCTTTACCCACCGATAAGACTGCTTTGACTTTGTTATCTGGAAATAATATTCAGATCAAAGTCGAAAAAGAAACCTTAGAAATCCTGCCTGAGGAAGTAGAGGTGCGCATGCAGGCGAAGGAGGGATTTGAGGTGTCTGCAGAAGGCCCTTATCTGGCAGCCCTGGTCACTGAACTGAGTATTGACTTGAAAAAGGAAGGATTGGCACGGGAATTTGTCCGTCATGTTCAGGATGCTCGTAAACAAGCAGGGTTGGATATTGCGGATCGGATCAAGCTGGCTTACACCGCTTCAGAAAAATTGACTGAATCAATTCAGGAGTTTACAGATTACATCAAAGTGGAAACACTGGCAATAGAAATTACTGCCGAAGCAGTTCCAAATACACTCCCCAATGCAAGTGATGAATTTGATGGTGAACAAGTGACCTTATGGATTATTAAATAACTATTCAGCAGAAAATTTATATAAACACATTTCCTACTGAAAATAGGTAATGAAGAGATCTGATACGAAGTCAAATATCTTTCATCAATATATACAAATCGCTGGTATCCAAGTATGAGATTTGGATCCATTTATTACTTGATTAAATAAATATCTCCTTTACCTGCTGATTCATAAAAAGGTATCAGAGCGGAACAATATGCATTTATTAAATCGGTTAAAATGAAAACATCCTTTTCTGGAGTATTATTTTGAAAAAAGTCCTAAGAGAGTATCTTTTCTTATTACCAGTTTCAGGAACAATTATAGTTTTAGATCAAATTACTAAAGCGGTTGTTCGTTCAAATCTGACTCTGGGTGAGGCCTGGTCACCCTGGCCTTGGTTAATGCCTTATGCACGGATTGTACACTGGTATAACACAGGTGTAGCCTTTGGATTGCTTCAAGGTCAGAACCTCATTTTTACTATTTTGGCTGTAATTATTGCAGTGGCGATTTTGTACTATTATCCAAAATTCACCAATGAGGATTGGCCGCTCCGATTGGCACTCGCTCTGCAATTTGGCGGAGCGATAGGTAATTTAATAGACCGGATCGCTCTTGGGCATGTAACCGATTTTATCTCAGTAGGGAATTTTGCCGTGTTTAATATTGCTGACTCCAGTATCTCAATTGGTGTAGTAGTAATGATTTTTGGTATTTGGTGGACCGATAAACAGGAGAGAAAAAAAACAAATCAACATCAAGAAGACGAGGATGTCAAAATCACTGATCAATCTTCTTTTCCTAAAGAATAAATAAAAATCATGGAAAAGAAAGTTGAGTTAAATTTCCTTGAATTAGTGCCTGAACGATTAGATAAATATATTGCCCTTTGTCTACCAGAGCATACGCGCTCACGCATACAGATCCTGATCCGTAATGGATTTGTAAATGTAAATGGCGAAATTATCAAGAAGACCGGGTTTTCCCTGGAAAAAGGAATGGCTGTCTGTGTAAACATTCCGCCTATCCCTCCTTCCCAACTCATCCCGGAAGATATCCCATTGGAAGTCATTTTTGAAAACGAGAGCGTTTTGATGGTAAATAAACCTGCGAGTATGGTTGTGCACCCATCTGCTGGACATGGGTCGGGTACACTGGTTCATGCTCTTCTTTCTTATATGCCTTATCTTGGTGATGAAAATAGTATCCAAAGACCGGGGATTGTCCACAGGCTGGATAAAGAAACATCTGGATTAATCCTTATCGCAAAAAATGAAAAAAGCCAACTCTGGTTACAGGAACAATTCAGCACCCGTAAAGTGGAAAAAACATATCTGGCACTTGTCGATGGCCGTCCAAGAACGAAAACTGGAAAAATTGAAGCACCAATCTATCGGAGCCCATTCAATCGAAAAAAAATGGCAATTGCCCCGCCGGGTAAAGGCAGGCTGGCGGTAACAAATTATTCGACGGAAAAGGAATTTCAAAACCATACATTATTGCTGGCAAAACCATTTACCGGTCGTACACATCAGATCAGGGTCCACCTGGCCTCCATTGGTTGCCCAATTGTCGGAGATACAGTATATGGAAGAAAAAATCCATCTTTGCCTATTCAACGCCATTTTTTACACGCCTATGAATTAAAGATAACGCTGCTCTCAGAAAAAGAACCGCGATTCTTTAAAGCTGATTTACCACTTGAATTATTGCAATTACTCAAAAATATTCCTGAAAAATCGTTGTCCAAGGATAAGAAATGATTGATTTGAGATCAGATACTGTGACACAACCGACTCTTCAGATGCGGGAAGCGATGGCCAAGGCAGTTGTCGGAGATGATGTTTATGGGGAAGATCCTACAGTTAACCATTTGCAGGAAATAGCAGCTCAAAAAGTTGGTAAAGAAGCAGGATTATTTGTGCCGTCCGGGACGATGGCTAACCTTCTGGCAACGTTGACTTTTTGCCAGCGTGGTGATGAAGTGATTATGGGTGACCTGGCTCATACTTTTTTATTTGAAGCTGGTGGTGTTTCAGCTTTGGGTGGGGTGGTTATCCATACAATACCCAATCAAAAAAATGGCACGATTATCCTGGATGATATTGAAAAATCCATCAGAACAAGTGATATTCACCACCCGATTTCACGATTGCTTATTCTTGAAAATACTCACAATCGGTGTGGAGGGGTAGTGATCTCACCTGAATATACCCATTCTGCTGCGGATTTAATTCATTCAAATCATCTTTTCTTACATCTGGATGGTGCAAGAATATTTAATGCAGCTGCAGCGCTTGGTATTCAAGCCAGTAAATTAGCTGCATCCGCAGATTCAATCACTTTCTGCCTGAGCAAAGGCTTATGTGCGCCAGTAGGTTCTGTTTTATGCGGATCAGCAGATTTTATTGCTCGTGCCAGGCGGATTCGAAAAATGCTTGGAGGGGGAATGCGTCAGGCAGGAGTTCTTGCTGCTGCTGGAATAATTGCATTAGATACAATGGTTGAGAGATTAAAAGAAGATCACCATCGTGCCTTCGAACTTGCTAAAGAACTTTCAACAATACCTGGTATTGAGCTGGAAAATAGTCTGCCTGAGACAAATATGGTTTTTATTAAGTTTAAAGATGAAACAAAAAAAATGGCCAAAGAGATTCATGCCCAGCTAGCAGAAAAAGAAATTCGGGTAGGACTGGTTGGTGCAAATAAGGTGCGCATGGTTACTCATTATTGGATCTCAGATGCAGATATTAAAAACACGGTTCAGGCTTTCAGAGAAATTGTGAATTAATAATTCACCAAGAAGTATTCAAGTCAACCTTGATATAATCTTTTATAGTATTTAAATCTGTTTAAACAAGAAAAGGCATGCTGAATGGACGATTTTGTTACCCTAAAAATGATTGATGAAGCGGTTTCTGTAATTAAAGGTCGGACCAAACAGGTTCCTGAGATGGGATTTATCCTTGGGACCGGTTTGGGTGATCTGGCTGATACGGTGAAATCTGCTGAAATTATTCCATATCCTGAAATCCCACATTGGCCTAAATCCACAATTCAAGGGCATAAAGGCCGCCTGGTTATTGGTACCCTGGAAGATAAACCGGTAATAATTATGCAGGGACGCGCTCATTACTATGAAGGTTATTCAATGCCATTGATAGGTTTTCCAGTGAGGGTCATGATCCGTCTTGGAATAAAAACATTATTTGTTACTAATGCTGCAGGGGCGATCAATCCGGAATATCAACCGGGGGATATTATGCTGATTCGTGACCATATCTCCCTAATTACAATGGGCGGCTTGAATCCGTTACGCGGTCCAAATATTGATGAGTTTGGTGAAAGATTCCCAGATATGAGTCAACCATATGACTTGGATTTGCTTAATCTGGCTTATCAAGTTTCTATTGAAAGAAAAGTAGAAGCGAAAAAAGGAGTGTATGTTTGTTTAGCAGGACCTTCCTTTGAAAGCCCGGCTGATTTGCGCTTTTTGCAAGTGATTGGAGCGGATGCAGTCGGTATGTCTACTGTCCCGGAAGTAATTGTAGCCCGGCATGCCAGGATTAAAGTTCTGGGTATATCTGGCATCAGCAATAAAGCCAACCTGGATGGAAGTACCATAACCACTCATGAAGAAGTACTGGAAGCCGGAAAAGTTCTTGTTCCCAAACTGGATGCGGTCATCAGAGGAGTTCTCAGACAGATCTAAAATCCTGATGAGATAGATTTCTGGACAATGAAAGATCTATTGCGCTTTCTGGCAACTTATCAAGTTGGAATATTTGTATTTTTGGGAGCTATCGCTGCCATAAATATTTATCGGCTTTTGCATGCCTGGATTGAAAAACGCAATGCCTATTATGGTCTTGAAAGAGAAGTAATACATAATACAATTCGTGCTTCCCTGACGATTATCGCTCTGACGCTTCTTCTAGGATTGACCCAATTCATGCTTGTATCGGTACTTACCATCAAATTTCCCGGGTTGATCCAACTTTCTACCCCTACAATTGACTTAATTTCCACACCTACAATTCCGCTTACTGAAATTGCTGGAACAGTTGTCACTCCGCAAGGTTATGATCTTACCCAAACAGCAATTGTGGTGACTGGATGCGTTCCAGGACAATTGGAATGGACATCTCCAAAAAGCGGTGATGAGATTAATGGCTCTGTGGAACTTAAAGGGACTGTTAATATTCCCAATCAGGGATTTTATAAATATGAATATCAGCAAATTGGTCAGGAAGATTGGATTCCAATTGCAGCCGGCAGTAAAACAATAATTGATAATTCTCTCGGTGGAAATTGGAACACCAGCCAGCTTGCTCCAGGAAATTATTTTTTACGGCTCGTAGTTTCTGATAATCAAAATAACCTTTTGAAACCCTGTACAATTCAAGTTAAAGTAAATCCTACTTAGGAAAAAAATGGCTGATGTAAAAGTCCGTACTGCAGTGTCTCCTGATTTTTCATTACTATCTGCTTTTAACCATACGGTTAAGACAGAAATGATCTGGCAAATGGATCGAGTAGCCGAGAATGGATTTGAAGCGGCAAATTTCCGAGAAATTCGTTTGCCCAGACCGATCCAAGTTGATTATCCATATTCCGTGGACAATTTGCTGGATAGATCAAAAACGATGGCAGTTGTCTTGCTTGCCTGTATGGATGAAGTGCCTGTTGGATATATTGGACTCTCCACTCTTCAGTCTGGCTCAACTAGCTGGATCAGAGATTTAGCTGTTCATGAAAGGTGGCAAAGAAGAGGATTCGCTTCAATATTGCTGAAAGCTGCTCATGACTGGAGTATAGAGCGAAATATTCACCGCATTACACTTGAAATGTCTTCTAAAAATTATCCTGCCATTTGCATGGCACATAAACTTGGGTTTGAGTTCGGTGGATATAATGAGTATTATTACCCCAATAATGATATTGCATTATTTTTTACACGGTTTTTCCGCAAATGATTGATTTTGCCCATTTTTCAACTGGAATTGTAACCTTCTTACGGGCTGTCAGCGATGTCCTTACAGCCGGGATTGCAGTTACTGCATTTTCGCTATTAATATTTGCATTTACATATAAACTGCGCGACCGCTTGACTATTTCATTTACTCTGATACTGGTTTGTATAACCATAATTTACGCGTCGGCTGCATTTTCCCTCATTCCCCAGGGTGAACAAGCATTAAATATCATCCTGCATTTTTACTGGGTAGGTTTGGTTTTTCTTCCGGCAGGGTATTTTAATTTTTCAGATGCCTTGCTGACTTTCACCGGGAAACCGAGCCGCGGAAGAAGAAAATTCATCAGCAGTATCACGTATTTGATCTCCATATTGTTTTTGATAACCATACCAACTGGTTGGCTAGTGGGCAATGTTGAGATAAATCAACCACCCGCCCCATTTTTACATCCCTCTCTCCTCAGTGGAGTTTTTACTTTTTATTTCCTAACTGTAATGGTACTGGCCTGGTATAACATGATCCGGGCTATAAATCGTTCAGTTACACCTACCAGCCGAAGAAGGATGATCTATTTGGTCGTAGGGGCAATAGGTCCGGCTGTAGGATCATTCCCATACTTGTTATATGGATCAAAATTTGCTGCCAATAACATACTAATTTTCTGGCTTCTTTCTGTCATTGTAAGTTTAGTTGTAGGTGCTCTGACGATAGTAATTTCTTATGCTGTAGCTTTTTATGGTTTCCCCTGGCCAGATCGCGTCATTAAAACCCGATTATTCCGATGGCTGATGCGCGGTCCGATAACAGCCAGCCTTACTTTGGGAGCAACAACATTGGTCCGCCGTCTAGGTGATATCCTGGGGATCGATCTCTCTGCGGCGAGTGTTTTGGTAATGGTGGGAAGTATTATTCTTCTTGAATTTTTTATTATTCTTTTTGCACCCCTGTGGGAAAGGATTTTCTTTACGGGAAATGACCGAGAAGATCTGGAAGTGATGCGTTCGCTGGAAGATCGTATGCTGACTCAGAATGATCTGAGTCAATTCCTGGAAATGATTCTGGGAGTAATTTGTGATCGTGTCCAGGCAAAAGGTGCATTTCTCACTGCTTTGGATACTGATAAGTTTAAAACCATTGTTGAAATTGGCAAAACCAAAATAAAAAATGAGAAATTCAAACGGAATCTGTACCAATTCTTAATTAGCAATCCGTTCCTTGAAAAGCAATTGGAATGGAGAGGTATTTTACTAATTGCTTTATTTAGAAAAGATGAGAGTGGAAACAAACATGTGATTGGTGCTATTGGTGTAAATGGACTGAAGGCGGGAATTTTTGAAGAAGAACATCAAAAAGCATTGAACCGTCTTGCGTCTAGAGCAGCTTTAGCCTTGAACGACCGCCGCTTGCAGGAAAGTTTATTGTTATCCTTGCAGGTATTAACCCCGCAGGTATCTGTGATTCAAAACTTGCTGGCCGCAGGTAGATATGATCGTGGTCAAGCTCTTTCCGAAGATACCCCATTAAAGAAAGATGAAGTTGACCAATGGGTGAAGGATGCTTTAACTCACCTTTGGGGAGGGCCAAGATTATCCCAAAGTCCGCTCCTGCAATTATCGATGGTTCAGAAATTATCAACGGAGAATGAGGGTTTGAATCCATCGAATGCTTTACGTGAGATACTACGAACTGCTATTCAGACTCTCCGTCCGCCGGGAGAGAGGCAGTATGTAAATGAGTGGGTTCTCTATAATTTGCTAGATATGAAATTTATCGAAGGTATGAAAGTAAAGGATATTGCCAGGCGGCTCTCACTTTCAGAAGCTGACCTTTATCGTAAACAAAGAGTAGCCATCTCTGCTTTGTCTGCGCAACTGATTGACCAGGAAAACCAGGATAGGAATTCTCAGCAGTAATTTACTTTATTAAGTGGGAAAACATTAGTTAAACGAAGTTTTATTATTAAAATACAAACTTAATTCCAATCCTTAGTGTTATTATTTACAATACATTTGACAAATATAAAATGCAAAAGCCACCCGAGAAAAAAAAGCAACACTACAATCTGGTCAATCTTTTATTGAGATTTCAACGGTTTGGGGGGGATTTACTTGGCATTTTTCTTATTTCGATCGGACTTGTTTCTTTTCTGGGTTTATTCAGATTATCCCAGGGATTTTTAATTGACCAATGGACAGTGATTATTGAAAAAGGGTTGGGGTGGGGAGCATATTTAGCTTTCGGATTCATCATCTATATTGGGGCATTGATTCTGCTTAGGCGGTTAGAGAAAGCCCCACATTTAAATTTGAACCATCTTTTAGCATTGGAAGGGTTTGTTTTTTTCTCCATCATTCTGCTGGCAATTTTTGGGGGTTTATCCCTGGAAAGAGCAGAAATTGGAGCTGATGGGGGTGTTGTTGGCTGGGGATTGGCTCGGATGGTTGAAAAGATCCTGCCTGTACCGTTCAGTACATTTCTTCTATTTGTTTTTTCGGTAATTCTTCTTTTAGATGGGCTTGGTTTGTGGCAAATAATTACTAAAAAGCTGAATATTCGATTCAATA
Organism: uncultured Anaerolineaceae bacterium; assembly: GCA_964571135.1. Classification (GTDB taxonomy): domain Bacteria; phylum Chloroflexota; class Anaerolineae; order Anaerolineales; family Anaerolineaceae; genus CAZMZW01. Next base: position 126,439 of record CAZMZW010000002.1, read on the forward strand.
GAGAAAATATAATAACCTCTAATAATTCGCAGCAAGCTGGAATAGAACATTTTTCGGAAGAAGAAATGCGGATAAAACCAGTTTCAGAATCGTCTTTGGACGAAGAAGAAAAATATAAATTATCGAGCGAAACTGTAAAGTCATCTACTGGTAAAAAAGCTTGTGCAAGAAATCTACCACCCCTGGATCTTTTACTGGAAGGGGAACAGGCTCAGGTGAATAAAGAATTTTTACAAGCTCAGGCAAAACAAATCATTAAAACTTTATCTGAGTTTGACGTTCCAGTAAAAGTAACCGGTTACCGGGTGGGTCCAACAATCATTCAATATGCCATTGAACTTGGCAGTTTTGATAAGGTGGATGAAAATGGGATCCTGGTTCATAAAAGAGTTCAGATGCAGCAATTGATCAGAAGGAAAAAGGATCTGACCCTTGCGCTGGCAGTTGATAGGTTGCGTTTTGAAACACCCATACCAGGATATTCATATATTGGAATTGAAGTGCCCAATCAATATGGGTTGAAAGTAAGGATTCGCCCAATTTTGGAAAGTACTGAATTTAAAAATCTAAAATCCCCACTTGGCCTGATTTTAGGCGTGGATGTCTCAAATCATCCGATTTTAGCTGATCTTACCCGAATGCCGCACTTGCTTATTGGTGGAACCACAGGTTCAGGAAAGTCGATTTTTATTCGAGATCTCATTATTTCCTTAATAATGAAGAATACACCAGAGAACCTTCGTCTAATTATGCTGGATCCAAAGAAAGTGGAACTAGTTGCTTTTGCAGGTATTCCTCATTTGCTCGGTCCGATTGAAACTGATCCCAAACGGATGATCGCTTCTTTGCAGTGGTCGGTTTTGGAAATGGAGAGGCGTTTTAAATTAATGGAAAGTTATAATGCCCGGGATTTAAATTCCTTTAATTTGAAAATGAAAGACCGCGGAGAAGAAACGCTTCCCCGAATTGTTATTATTATTGATGAATTAGCCCATTTGATGACTAATGAACCAGATCAGGCTGAGGCTTCAATTGCCAGACTGTCCCAAATGGCGCGTGCAACAGGAATACACTTGGTGGTAAGCACCCAGCGTCCGAGTGTAAATGTGGTTACTGGTTTGATTAAAGCAAACTTTCCTGCCCGAATTGCCTTGGTTACGGCTACTTCAGTAGATTCCAAGGTGATTTTAGATAAATCAGGCGCTGAAGACCTTCTGGGTAAAGGTGACTTGCTTTTCTTGAATCCAGAACAGGTTGACCTTCAGCGTGCCCAGGCGCCATTAGTCGAAAAACAAGAAATAACTAATGTGGTTAATTTCTGGATCAATCAAAGCACTTCGGATCTGAATGCAGCCCCTTGGGAAGAAATTGCATCCCAAGATAATGAGATTTCCGATGATCTTCTACAAAAGGCTGTCAAGGTAATTCAGGAGGAAGGGAGGGTTAGCGCTTCTTTGCTGCAATTACGTCTCCATATTGGTTTTCCCAGAGCTGGTCATTTGATAGATGAACTGGAAGAAAAAGGGTATATTGGATCTGCAGAATCGGGTGGGAAAGATCGTCAGATCTACCCATCAAGTAATTCAGAAGATGACAAAACAGAATAAGCTGCCTTGATTCTTGACAGTTTATGATTGGCAAGATAGCATTGATTTATCCTAAAAAAAGAATATTCAATTAATGAGTTTTTCTGATTTACTTCGCCATTGGTTTAAGAACGTGCTTGATTTTTTCGGTAAATTTTTTACTCGCATGGGTTTATCCCCCAATATGATAACTCTGATTGCATTGGCAGGGAGTATTGTTGCTTCGATCCTAATTGCAACAAAAAACATTCAATTGGGAGGTTTAATAGTATTAATAATGGGACCTTTGGATGCTGTCGATGGAGCTATGGCTCGTATGCAGGATAAGGTCACTTCTTTTGGGGCATTCCTTGATTCAATTTCAGACCGGTACTCTGAATTGTTTATCCTGGGTGGTTTGTTATTTTATTTTGTACAATTGGAAAATTGGCAGGCTTGTCTCCTGGTATATTTTGCGGCTGTCGGTTCCATCCTTGTTTCGTATATCCGTGCCAGGGGGGAAGCATTAGGTTTTTCTGCCAAAGCTGGAATTCTTACCCGGGTTGAACGCTACTTGGTCATGGCTCCTTCCTTGATCTTTAATGTTCCGCTAATTGGATTATGGGTCATTGCCATTTTTGGAAATCTGACAGCCATTCAACGTATTTGGCAGGTATGGGATCATTTCAAAAGATTAGGTAAAACAAATTTAAATTAAATATGGAAAGGAAATAAAATGCAGCCCGATGGTTTTTATATTGGATCATTTAAGGTTTATTTATACAGTTTAATTATTATTGCCGGGGTTTTAACTGCGGTTTGGCTCTCAATAAAAGAAGCCAAACGACGTGGTTTGGATACTGAACTGGTTTGGGACATGGTGCCTTGGCTGTTAATTGCTGGAATAATTGGTGCACGCCTTTGGCATGTACTGACCCCATCTGCTTCAATGGGAATTACCGCAAATTACTATTTTCAGCATCCCCTGGAAATATTTGCCACACGCAAAGGTGGACTGGGAATTCCGGGTGCTGTTTTTGGGGGCGCAATCGGATTATTACTTTATTGCAGGCGTAAAAAAATAAGTTTTGGTACATGGGCAGATATTATTGTGCCAGGATTGGCTTTATCTCAAGCGATCGGACGCTGGGGAAATTTCTTTAATCAAGAGTTATACGGTGGACCAACGAATTTACCCTGGGCGATCTTTATTGATGAAGCCCATCGTTTACCGCAGTATGCCACTGTGGCTTATTACCATCCCATGTTCCTTTATGAGTGTCTCTGGAACTTATTCAACATGTTTCTATTGCTTTTTCTGGGAAGAAAGTATCAAGAAAAACTATTACCCGGGGATTTATTTCTAATTTATGCCATTATGTATCCTTTTGGCAGATTCATGTTGGAATTCATGCGTCTTGATCCTTCATTGATAGGTGGTGTTAACGCCAATCAGATCACGATGGCCGTTGTTGCCAGTGGAGCAATTTTGGCTTTGATCATAAGGCACCGTAAAAAGACCACAGTTGAAGTGAAAAAAGACGACGTTATTGAAAACGAGAAACCAGGCGAATAGCCTGGTTTTTTTTATCACCAGCCGCTTAGGAATGGTTCCCAATCAATATTTTCAACCAGGTGCCATCCAAAAATGTATGAAGCAGAAGTGGGAGGTTCAGAAGGTAAGTGGTGCAGGCGCATCCCGGATTGATCCAGTGTTCTGCCACCCTTGCGATGATTGCACATAGAGCAGGCTGTGACGACATTGGTCCAGGTATGTTCACCTCCCATATGGCGGGGGATGATATGGTCAATGGTTAGATCTTTCGAGGAAATTCCGCAATACTGGCAAATATGGTTATCCCGCCTGAATACTTCTTTGCGCGTTAGTCTGGCTTTTGGCCGGGGCCGATGCACCATATTCTGAAGCCGAATGATCGAAGGCTTGGGAAACACTCTGCTTACAGCTTTGATTTCACCACGGCCGTTTAGAACAAGCGTTGCTTTATCCACCACCATCATGCCCAATGCCCGGCGCATATTGCAGACGTTGATTGGTTCAAAATTCGCATTGAGAACTAATACGGTATCCATGCCTGAACTTTCCAAGATTATAGCATGATGCGAAAAAGATGATAATTATTTTATTTACAAGTTTCATTATTTATTCGCTGGTATAATTTTTTTGACAAAAGTGAAATTTTTCTGGAGGATGTAGTGAACATTGATGAGCAAGTAACTTATTTGATGCAGGGTACGAATTATGGGGATGATGAAATTAAGAAATCCATGACTGCAGAGCTTAAACAGCGTCTGGTGGAAGCAGAAAAAGAAAAACGCCCGTTACAGTTGTACTGTGGATATGATCCCACCAAAGTAGATCTTCATCTCGGTCACACGATCACCATGCGTAAGCTGGCTCAATTTCAAGAACTCGGCCATGACGTTACTTTTCTCATCGGCGATTATACTGCCCTCATAGGTGACCCTTCAGATAAGGATGTGACTCGCCCAATACTAACGCCAGAGCAAGTTAAGGAAAATGCGCGCACTTATTCTGAACAGGCATTCAGGATCTTAGATCCTCAGAAAACAAAAATCCGTTACAACTCTGAATGGCTTTCAAAGATTACGTTTGCTGAGTTAATTCGACTGGCCTCCAATTTCACAGTGCAGCAATTTTTAAGCCGGGAAAAATTTAAACTGCGCTGGGATCGTGGTGACGCGATTTACCTGCATGAAACTTTTTATGCAGTGATGCAGGGCTACGATGCATTCAACCTGAAAGCAGATGTTCAGGTTGGTGGAACTGACCAGTTTTTTAATATTGTCACGGCAGCCCGCAAGATCATGACTGCTTTGGGAGCCAAGCCAAATATTGGTATTTGCATGCCCATCCTGCCCGGAACCGATGGCGTTATGAAAATGAGCAAGTCACTGGGCAACGATATTCCCATCCAAACCACGGCTGAGGATATGTATGGCAAATTGATGAGTATCCCGGATGATGTTATGCCTTTATATTTCAATCTACTCACTCGCATTCCACCGGCGGAGATCAACCTGGTTGAAACCAATCTAAAAAATGGCAGCCTGCATCCGCGGGACGCCAAAATGATGTTGGCTTTGCATGTCACTTCTATTTTCTATGGAGAAAATGAAGCAGAAAATGCACAAAATGATTTCGTCAGGCGATTTCAGCAGCACGCAATTCCGGATACTGTTGAGGAGTATCCGTTAAAGAATGAGAAAACGCTTATTGATGCGATGGTGAACTCAGGATTGGTTTCAAGCAAAAGTGAAGCTCGCCGCATGATTGAACAAAAGGGAGTACGTCTAAATAGTGAGGTCGTTCAGGATGTTGAAACCATGGTAAGCAAGGGTGTTTTACAGGTTGGTAAACGCAGAGTCATCAAACTGACATAATATTAAGAAAATAAAAACCGCTTTATGATGGTTTTTTTGACGTAATAGCTTCAATCGAAATACTTTTTTATCAACAGATCCAATTTTTTTCTGGCAATTGGCGGGATGCTTTTTTTCTGGGTTAGTATTGCGTTCGCTAAGGCATTGCCACACTCACATCCCGTTTTTACGGGCAGCTTTTCCACCAACCGCAAAATCGCTTTTTGCGCTAATTCAGTATTTTGATTTAGGATTTTGATCACCATCTCCACTGTTACCGGTGATTCATTTTCATGCCACACATCATAGTCGGTTACATGGGCCATGGTTGCATAACAGATTTCCGCTTCGCGAGCCAGGAAGGCTTCAGGAATTGCAGTCATACCTATGATTGACATACCCCACTGTCGATATAGGTTGGATTCAGCTTTCGTTGAAAAGCGTGGTCCTTCTATGGTGATGTAAGTTCCATCTGCATGCACTTTGCCGCCTGCTGTTTTCACCGATTGAAAAAGTAGCTGTCGTAAATCATTACAAAAAGGCTCAGCCACACCCACATGCGCTACAAAGCCTTCTCCGAAAAATGTGTGAGGTCTACTTTTTGTGAAATCCACAAGTTGATCTGGAATGACAATATCTCCAGGAGAATAATCTTCTCGTAGCGAACCACAGGCAGAAACACTAATGACACGCTCAACCCCAAGTATTTTCAGGGCATAAATATTTGCACGGTAATTTACTTCGGCGGGTAAGTAAATATGTCCTATGCCATGCCTTGCAAGAAATGCCACTTTCTTACCTGCTAAAGTCCCCAGGATAATAGGTGAACTTGGTTTCCCAAATGGGGTATCCAATTCTATAGCCTCAATTTTTTCGAGAGTAGAAAATTGGTAAAGTCCTGATCCACCAATCACTCCCAGAACAGGTTTTTCGGACAAAGCATTCTCCTCGTTCAAATAAAATTCAAAACATTAAGTAATACGGATCAACCAGCTGGTGTAGTGGTACTGCTCGCTTGATAGGTGGGCGTGGGGGTTGGAGTTGGAGTTGGCACGGTTGGATTCGTAGAATCTTTACTCACAAATCCTCCCGCGCAGACGGCTATTTGTGCCTGGGTCAAGCATTCTTTTAAGGAGCCATTATTCACAAGTTTTAATAAATCAACCAGATTCTTATTTGATTCCGTCAATAAAATGAGCGTATTGCGATCAGTATTTTGATCGTAAAGGACAAGATTGAAACCTTTGGATGGAATTAACCCAAGCCCGGGTATTGAAAAATAATTACTGGATGACGAAAGGTTTATCTGAGATAGTTTACCCTCAGGTGTTGCAGTGAAAATATTATCACTGGAGATTGGTGTTGGTGTTAATGTGGCAATCGAATTGGAGATCGGTGATGCATTAAAATTGATGCCGAAAGCGGCCACATACTTTTTCAGATCTTCTGAAGGTGGATAAACGCCTAAAATAAGCAGGTCTTTATTTTCCTGTGGTTGGTCAGCGATTGAAACGGGAATATTATTTGCTTTATATTTAGCCTGTAAATTTGATAATTCAACTAAAAGATTTTTATCCAGGTTTATTTCTTTGTTCTGTAAAACCACTAAAGGACGGGTAAAGAGATTGGGAAAATCAGCAATGGATCGTTGCCGAGCTTTGCCTGCCAGGAATTCTGCAATATTCAGCACAAATTGATAATTATCAACCACCTGATCGTAAGGGCTGACAAAGAAACCCATATCTCCGAGAACCAATACGTTTCCATTGAAAGAGGTAGCTGCAACATTGAGTTCCCCACCTTTATCAGTGGATGATGAAAGCGTAGAATCGTCCCCTTTTATGAGAGGTACTAGATTTCCAGAAATAGAATGCGCGCCATAAAAAACTATTTTTTTAATATTTTTAGTAAGCGCATTTTGAGTTGCTGGAAGGGCATAGATGTTTCGGTAGTTTCCTTCATTATGAGTGATGCTGTAAATATAATTGGCATTAAAAGCGATCCCATATGGTTCCAGAATTTGATTCACGATCAAAATACTTGCTTCCATATCATAATAGTCGTTATGATTAGTACGGGTTGGGTCAGCGACAATTAACAAACGACCGCCTCGGGAAATATAGTCCTTTAAGGTTTGAATATTTTCCTTCGAGAATGATATAGTCGGTGCAATTACAACATAAGCATCTGCATTTTGAAGCTTGCTTTGCAGATCTTTACCGTCAATATCAGTTTGAATACCAATCCCCGACGAGAGTAATGAATTGGATAGAATTTCAATTTCGGCCATTTCGAAGCGGTTGGTGTGAGCCAGGTCAAAAAGCACAGAGATTTTCTGGTTTGCGGTTTTAGCTTCAACGACAGGTTGGGTGGAGAGGACCGGCTGGGGGATAGAAAAATTACCATAATCCGGTTCCTTAACAGATGGAAAAGGTAAATAAAACCCTTGGTAAAACCAAAGTCCTCGTAATAGGATGGGTAAAGCAAGACATATTAAGGCGAAAAAGATAAATTGCTTTTTCATAATGTTTATCCTTAATAATCCGGGATATACAAGAAATATAGACCTGGATCACGCAATTTTTCAGTAGGATTTACTTTCTCATCCACCTCAAATAATCCCCCAGGCACATTTGATGTTGTTTTACTTTCCTCATAGATTTTTTGTCGGAGATCCACGATTTGATAATGACTGATATGTGCCAATTCGGCTGTTTTGTCTATCGAATTTCCAAGTGGACCCAATTCATCGATTAAACCCAAGCGGTAGGCTTCATTGGCGGGGTAAATTTCCCCGCGCAAAATCTGTTCAGAAGCGATTTTTAGTTTTGTGCCTCGCCCGTTCAATACCGCCTGCAGAAAAGAGGACTTCATCATATCCATTTGACGGATGTACTCATCTTGCGGCCATCCCCAAAATTTATAAGGGCCGGTGGAATATTCCTCTTCAAACACTCTGGGTTTTGAAGGGACTGTACCAATTACCCCTATATTCCCCACCATGGAGGACGGATTGGCAAAAATATAATTAGTTCCCGCTGATATGTAATAAGCGCCGCTTGCGGATAGTCCCTGAACCATAGTGACAATTGGTTTGGTTTGACGTAATTTAAGCAATTCCAGATAGATCAATTCTGTCCCATTGATGGTTCCCCCCGGGCAATTTAAGATTAATAAAACTGCACGAATTTCATTATGGTTTTCTGCATAGCGGATTTGTTTTATTGCAAGGTTTGTTTCGACACTATCAATCGCATTATCGATAGTAATGGTGCCTATCTGGGGGCTGGGGATGAATGCAGAAAATAATAGACCAATTAATAGGGGCAGGATGATAAAAAAGAAAATATTCTTAATACTCCAAATCGCTTCTATCGTCTTTGTTCTAGGCATAAACCCTCCAATGCGAGAACTGATATTCTCAATAAAATTGTACACCCTGGAAGCGTTAAGTAATACGAATTAAGGTTTTAATATAATTAATTAGAAACAACCGATCGAGAAAATCATAGAGGTGATATTAATTAATAAATGGCTCGATTCTTAAAAAGTGGTGAACTAGCTTTTAATTAATGAGTGGCTTATGAAAACATAATTATAAATGCCAGGTTAACCGCATGTTTGGTAATTTGAAATTTTATTTTGGTGGGAACCACAAACCGCTGATTTTGTAAGGAGGTTCTGCGGTAAACACCAACTGCATGTCAAGCTTCCCTTTTTCAAATGCCATATTAAAAATGGTAACGATAAATCCCTTTTGTTCAAGCACCTGTTTGATATCCATTGATTGGTAATTGCCATTTTGATCCCAGAGGAGTTTCCGTAATTCTGTCATAGCGGTTGTAGGCAGCGCTTTTACCATTTTTTCATCAAAATCGCGAGTAAAAATTGCATAATCCTGTTTATCTAATCCTGTGACCAGATTTTCTGCCATCGGGATTGCGACCTCTTTAAAATCGGGCGGGATGATCACTTTTGGCATTGGTACAGAACACCCAGTTATTAAAATAATTATGCTGATTAAGACTAACCGTAATGATACTAATTTCTTGCGCATTTTATCCTCCAGAAAATATCGGTTTAATTATTTGAGCTTCTTATTTTCATTTTCACCGTAAAATTACATACGTAAAAAATGCGACCAGGAAAATAGGAATTGAACCATAGAGAAGTAGTTTTCCAAGCACTTGTCCTTCCTTGCCATTCAAACCAACAGTACTACAGCCAACGATGACCTTCGCAGGAGAAATAATACTTCCCAATGCGCCTCCCGCTGTTTGGGCAGCTAATATTACTGGCACGCTTAACTTCAGTAATTGTGCGGTTTGCATCTGCAATTGCCCGAAAAGCACGTTGGAATTGCTATTACTGCCGGTGATAAATGCTCCTAAAGCTCCGATGAAGGGTGAAATCAGTGGATACAATTTCTGATCAAAAACCTGGCTTAACCCGGTAGCCAAAATGTGGATCATCCCGGCATGATTCATCATGGATGCAATTCCGACCATTGCTAAAATTGCCAGGCTTGGTTGGAGAGCACTCTTAAAAGTTTCTTTGAATAATGAGGAAATTGCTTTTTTTTCAAGATACCCATATTTCCTAAATAGGACAAAACAAAACAAGCTCACATAAAAGATGATCATTCCTGCATGGCCAAAAATACTAATACTGCGTGTATTCTCTGCAGGAGTAAGCCATCCAAAACTTGTCGAAATATCAGGAAAAGAAAGCCCGATTTTATACATATCTAAAAGATTCTTCAATAATGGAATTAGATTGATTATCAGGGTGAGAATAAAAAGTACTAAATAAGGTAACAAGGAATGCAATAATCCAGGGTCATTCTCTTTTTGGATGACTCGTCTGTTTACTTTTTCTATCGGTAATTGTATTTTATGAATAGGTACAAATTTTAAAAGAATGTAAGCTGCTGCCAATCCGAGAAGTGAAGCGCCACTGACAGCGACAATCCAAATTCCATTCATGGCAAGCAAATACTGACTGAATCCAAGTACCAATCCAATTAGCACGATAAAAACCAGATTCTTTCTTATCCCAAAAAATCCATTGGCAAGATATGCCACCAATAATCCACAAAAAATGGCTGAAATTCCGAGCAAGAATGAGATTGCAGGTATTAATCCATTCGCAGGCAGATTAGTAACTGCGAGAAGTGATTGAAACGCAATAGCCATGGATCCAAAAGTGACTGCCCAACCAGCACCAATACTGGACATGACTACAGCTTGAATTGAGGAAAAACCTAAAACTACCAGCATCGGAGCTGCAACTGCCACCGGCACACCAAAACCACCCAGTCCTTGAAGTAAAGAGGTGAATAACCACCCGATGAATAATGCTTGCAGTGTGATGTCGCGAGTGATGTGCGCTAATGTCATCCCGATAACTTTAATCGTGCCAGCCTTATCTGTAATAAGGTAAAAGAATAAAGCACTCCAAATGACTAATAAGACATCCAGAGCCAGAAAAAAACCTTTAATTTGTGCCGCAATGATCAATGGAAAACCAGCGCCGAAAAAAATAACCGAAATAAGAATGGTCAACATCCAACTGAGCGCACCGGATTTAAATCCACCCCACTTAAAACCTAACATCAATAGCAGAATTGTAAATATGGGAAGCGCTGAAAGGATCCAATTTAAGATACTTGATTGCATGAACTTCTCGGAAGGTTACTTATTATTAAACCTTGCAATTGTAACAGGATTAAATATTACAATCTAATATATTGAGCAAGGGATGATTAATATACGAATACTCAATATAATAATTTTAAAATGGATAATTCCAAAACATTATTTTCATGTAAGGTAATTTCTGCCCTGCAATTAAACTCAGGGCATTTTGCTCTAATCCAAAACCTTTTTGAAAAATGCAAAGATTTTTCAATCCTGGTATCAGGTAAACCTTCGGAACCGAATGCCGCCAATGACTTGCTGATGGAAACCCCTCCAGGAATTGAATTAGAAAAGAAATATGTTATTGGATTAATCGACCAAAAAGATAATTTGGTTTAGTTTATTGGATTGCTTTTAATAGTACCGGACCAGAGAGGGAAGGGTTACGGTGAAATGGCGTTGAAAGGTTTTAAAAATTGGATTCTGTCTCAAGGTGCAATCGAAGTCCGTTTGGGTGTAGTGGAACAAAACAAGGCGGCTATTCGTTTTGGGAAAAAATGGGTTTTAATCTATTAGAAATACGACCTCCAAAAATATTTGGTTTGAAAGAACAAAGGGTTTTTGTTTATCTATGCAAACTAACCCCATAGTATTTGGAAAAGGAAAATGGCGGAAAAAAATTGGAAAAAGCTCCTATTATGGTAAAATCAAAAATTAGCCTTAATTTGCAGAAATTTTATATTTATTAATATATCTTGGACGGAGGAAAAATGTCTGAAAAGAAATATGTCTATTTATTCAATGAGGTGGCTGCCGCTGAAAAATATGCTGGCTCATGGGATGGTGTGCGCGGCCTTTTAGGCGGTAAAGGATCTGGTCTGGCAGAAATGACCCGCATCGGCTTGCCTGTTCCACCCTTTTTCACCGTGACTACTGAAGCATGTAATGCGTTTCTGGCATCTGGAGAAAAATTTCCAGCTGGTATGTGGGATCAAATGTTGGTAGCGCTAAAAGAAGTTGAAAAAGCATCCGGTAAAAAATTCGGAGATCCAGTCAATCCATTATTAGTATCCTGCCGTTCAGGTGCCAAGGAATCCATGCCAGGAATGATGGATACGGTCTTGAATATTGGTCTAAATGATGTGACCGCTGAGGGGATGCTTAAAAAAACGGGCAATCCACGTTTTGTGTACGATTCATATCGCCGTCTTTTATCCATGTTTGGTTCTGTTGTCCTGGATATTTCTGATAAAGCCTTTGAAGAAGCCTTGAAATCCTTTAAAGCAGATAAAAAGGCAAAGTTGGATACAGATCTGACTGCCGAGGATATGAAGGAATTAGTTCAGCTTTATAAAGCGACAGTTAAAAAAGAAAAGGGTTTTGATTTCCCTCAGGATCCTTTAGAGCAAATGAAATTTGCAACTGAGGCAGTATTTAAATCATGGAATGGGAAGAAAGCCCAGGATTACCGGAGGGCAGAGCATATCCCCGATAACCTTGGCACTGCGGTCAATATTGTTACGATGGTATTTGGAAACACAGGTTGGGAATCCGGCACTGGAGTGGCTTTTACGCGCAATCCATCCACTGGTGAAAAGGTTCTATTTGGAGAATATTTGTTGAATGCCCAAGGGGAAGATGTTGTAGCTGGAATTCGCAATACCGATCCGATCTCGAAAATGAGCGAAACGCTTACTGAGGCTTACCACCAATTTTTGGAAATTTCCCAAAAACTTGAAAAACACTATCACAATATGCAGGATATGGAATTTACCATCGAAAATGGGCATCTATGGATGCTTCAAACTCGTAATGGGAAGCGTACTGCCAGTGCAGCCGTAAAAATTGCTGTTGATATGGTGGCGGAAGGGATGATCACCAAAGAAGAAGCGATTAAACGGGTTACTTCAGATAATGTAGATACTCTCCTGCACCCTCAATTTAATGATCTCACGCTTAAGAGTTCAAGGAAGGAAGGGAAATTCTTTGCCAAGGGAGTAAATGCATCACCCGGTGCCGCAGTTGGCAGAGTCTATTTTGATGCAGATACCACCGAAAGAATGCACAAGGAAGAAAAACAAGATGTAATCATGGTGCGGCCTTTTACCAAACCGGATGATGTACATGGCATGATCGCTTCCAAGGGTATTCTCACGAGTGAAGGAGGCGCAACTTCTCATGCAGCTGTCGTAGCGCGTCAATTTGGCGTTCCTTGTATCGTTGGCGCATCCTCGGTCAAGATCGACGTGGAAAAGCGCGTGATGTTTGCGGATGGAAAAGAGGTCAAAGAAGGTGATTGGATCTCATTAGATGGTGCCACAGGTGAAGCTTTCATAGGGCAGCTTCCCCTCACTGAAGTAAAAGTGGAGGAGCAGACTGATCTGCTAACCTTATTGGGTTGGGCAGATGAGATTTGTGCAAGACCAAGTACCCGCAATTTGCCCAAGGGTTGGCCAACGACTGGCCTCCAGGTTTGGGCGAATGCGGATTATCCTAAAGATGCCCGCCGTGCCCGCGCATTTGGTGCGAAGGGGATTGGATTATGCCGCACTGAGCATATGTTCTTTGAACAAACCCGCCTGCCAACAGTTCAGCGTATGATTCTGGTAGAAACCAGCCAGGAACGAACTGATGCATTAAATGAGTTATTGCCATTCCAGCGCTCAGATTTTGAAGGTTTGTTTGAGGCAATGGATGGGTATCCAGTCATTATCCGCCTGATCGATCCACCCTTGCATGAGTTCCTTCCCTCAGAAGAAGACCTGTTCGAGGAAGTGATCACCATGCGTATCAAAGGTGAGACCAAAGGTTTGCCGGGGAAAGAAAAATTACTTGCGGAAATCCGCAAATTGCATGAATCCAATCCGATGATGGGTTTGCGTGGAATCCGTTTAAGCATTGTTATGCCTGAAATTGTAGTGATGCAAGTGCGTGCGATTTTCGAGGCTGCAGCCAATATGACCCTGAAGGGTATAAAAGTAAAACCTGAAATTATGATCCCCCTTACCGGGCATGTGAATGAGTTGACCTTTATTCAACCCAAGTTGGTGGAAATTGCCAAACAAGTGATGAAGGAAAAGGGAGTGGAATTCCCATATAAGTTTGGCACGATGATCGAAATACCGCGTGCCGCTTTAACCGCCGGTGAGATTGCACATGTGGCCGAATTCTTTTCCTTTGGTACAAATGATTTGACTCAGATGACTTATGGTTATAGCCGCGATGACGCTGAACGAAACTTCCTGGCTGTGTATGTGGGTAATGGCATTCTGCCATCCAATCCCTTCCAGACTGTTGATCAGGCAGGAGTGGGTCGGTTGATGAGGATGTCTGTAGATGAAGGTCGTGCTGTCCGCCCAGATTTGGAAGTGGGGATCTGTGGTGAACATGGTGGAGACCCGGCTTCCATTGAGTTTTGCCATACGATCGGACAAAACTATGTGAGCTGTTCACCCTTCCGCGTGCCCGTGGCTCGATTGGCAGCGGCACATGCAGCTTTGAAATATTTGCCAAAGAAATAATATATTTCCATTAGATAAAATAAAAAGGTCTGTAAGGAATGAAACTTACAGGTCTTTTTGATTATTGAACTGCACATCTTTATTGTGGACGTGTATAAATCAATTTGTAGATATTCAGAAATTCAACTATATGTTTCAGATACGTCTGCGTCTCTTCAAATCGAATAATTTCCAAGAGCAAATCCGGGTCATTCTGCGAAAGTTCTTTCCAATTTTTTACGTTGGTTGGTCCAGCATTGTAAGCTGCCAACCCGGCAAAAAGATCGTTGTTCTGGTAGCGTTGCATGCGGTTTAGGTAATTAGCGGCAAACCTTGTCGCAACTACCGGACGATTTAGGTCATCAACGCTATAACCGGGCGGCCAGCCAAGCAAATCACTGGTTTCTTTACCAGTGGGTGGCATGAATTGGGCTAATCCACGTGCGCCTGCAGAAGAGATAATAGTAGTATCAAATAAACTTTCCTGACGTAATAATGAAAAAAGCACCAAAGGATTAATCCCTTCTTCGTTGACAGCGCTTACTACTTGCGCACGGAAATATGCCCCAAATCGGATATGAGTAAAATAAATGGGCGCAGTCAGGGTGCTCAGGTCATTCATCCCAGCCAGATCCAAAATATTGCGTGCCGCGTTGATCGCTAATCGATACAGACCAATGGAGTAAAAATAGTTCATTAAACGATAGGTATTCGTTGGATTGGTTTCATTTTCTTTTTGGACGGATTCAAACATTGGGATAGCTTGATCGAAAAGGTCCAGACGCCACAATTCCTGTGCTTTTTGAATGTTAATATTATTAGAAATTTCACCCAGCCCAGAAAGGTTTATGTTATCCTCAATTCTAAAGTTTGTCCGTAACCAGCTCTCGGCTTCGGGCTTTTCATAATTTAAATCGTAACCCAAATCATAGACCGAACTGACTGCCAAAGGCTGTTGATTGTTGATCAGTTCACCGGCACGAATTGCATAATAATTCGTGGGGTCCATTTTTTCTGCTTGAAGCCAGAAATCTGCAGCTTTTTGAGGGTCATTCTTCGCCTGATAGGATTTCCCAATCCATAGAAAAGCCGCGGCTTTATCTTCTGATAGGGAAGCCAGGATGGAATTACGCTGGAAAATCGATATAGCTTCATCATATTTTCCCGCCCGGTAATAAGCAATTCCTGCCAAAAATAATCCGCGGTAACTTTGTTCGTAAGCAGGGTAATCATCCATCAACCTTCGCCAAAGAGTGGCAGCTCCTTCCAGGTCGTTTTTCCTTTCCAGTATCCGGCTAGCCTCGAAGAGATGCCCAGGTGCTTCGGCTGATTTGGATGATTGATTAACAAAGGATAATAATGTATTTGAAGCATTGGTGTATTCTTCCAGTTGTTTCCATTGCACATAAGCCTTTTCATCCCAGGCTGCTGCCCAGAAACGGCTGCCAGGATAATTCTGGATCAACTGGTCATAGGCTTGAATGGCTAAGCCGGCCTGGTCGAGGAAGTAATGGCTCAGACCCTTGTAATAATAAACTGTGCCGTCTTCTTCAATGGGTTTATTTGAAATATATCGCTCAAAAGATTGAATCGCATCTGAATAATCACCGCCATAATAATCCACAATTCCGCGTAGTTTATCATCCACGGGAATTCCATGACTGAGCAGAATATTTAGGGAAGTGTAGGAATCGTATGGACGTGGGAATTGAATAACAGCATCCATTAAATGGGTATACGCCTCATCATTCATGTTTAGTTTTAGCAATGCCTGCCCCATAAGTAAATCTGCACTTGATTTGGAATAGGAATCATCTGAAGAATCATAAACAGATTGAAAAATTTGAATCGCGGTTGTATAGTCCTGCAAACCTGCATAAGCCTTGCCAATTTTTAAATTAAGGCTTTCCTTTTTACTGACAGGCAGATCGTTTTTTAATGCCGCTTGATAAAAATTAATCGTTCGATTGTAATCCCCGATCGCTAAAGCGTTTTCAGCTTGCAGCTCACGTACGTAAGTTTCCAGAATTCCCGGGCGGCGCTGCAAGTATTGTTCAAAGGAGTCGATGGCCTGGGAAAATTCTTCCAGCGCGGAATAACATTGTCCCAGGTAAAAATATGCTGCCGCGACAGCGCTTGTGGATGAGAATTGACCGAGAATGCGATTAAAAGAATCCATTGCAGATGTACAGTTATGGGTTCTGCTGTTGGTGCGTCCAATTCCCAGAAGTGCCAGGGCTTTAATTTCAGGATCATCGGATTGATTAAATGCCTTTTGAAATTCATCTAATGCGTTTGAGAATTCTCCACTAAAAAGAGTTTTTTCCGCTTTATCAAGAGGGAGCGGAACCAGCGATTCTGGTGATTGAGTTAAGACAGTTTCCAATTCTTGATTGACCAAAGTGGGAGAAATGATTTCGCCCTGAGATTCATTACTGGGATTGAGCATTTGGCTCAAGCCGTTGCACGATGAAATCAACAAGGAAAAAATCAGTATTGAGGTAAGGAAGGATATTTTCATACGTGTTTTATATCCTGTGTTAATAATTGTGTCAAATAACAGGTGAGAACCATTAATGGTTAAAGTATAAGAATTCTTACAATGATGGTAATATTCATTGGAAAATAAAAAACTTGAGGTTAATGTGGCAAAAAAAGCAGAAGTAAAAAAGAAGAAGATTGTAGAAGAAATGCAAGTTGAAAAGCCTTCGGTTGTTTTCCTGGATGAAAGCGCAAATAAGAGTATGAGTTTAATCACCCTCGGTGTTGTGGCTGTCGTTTTAGGATTGCTCTCAACCACATCGCTTATGGCGAAAACCATTTTTTATGAAACAGCCGACTTTATTATCGGAATGGGATTGGTTGGAATTGTGGTGGGTATCATTTTGAATAACCGTAAAAGAATCTCTGAATTATTTAATTCAAATAAGAAAGATAAATAGAACCTGGATAGAGTCTTTTGACAGTTCACAAATTGAATGCTAAACTTATTACTTATAGTCATTCTAGCGCTCTCGCCTGAGGGCGTTTTTTTTGGTGAGGAAGATGCGTACCCTGGAATGGGATAGTAAACAAAAAGAATTAAAGACAATTGATCAACGCCGGCTGCCTGCGAGTCTGGAATTTATCCTGTTAAAAGATGAGCATCAGGTGGCGGAAGCGATTCGCAATATGACCTTGCGTGGAGCCCCCATCATTGGTGTCTCGGCAGCATTTGGTTTGGTGTTGGCTGCGTTTAATTCTTCTACCAAAGATTTGGAATCATTAAAAACAATCGTTCGCAATTCAGCGATCGAACTTGGGCAAACCCGTCCAACAGCGATTAATTTAGCCTGGGCGCTCAACCGTATGCTCGCGAGCATGGATGATGCCATCGGTTCTGCGGATGATTTGCGTCAGCAGCTGGAATCAGAGGCCATAAAAATGGCAGAAGAAGATGTGAAAATCAACGAAACCATATCAAAAAATGGGGCAGAATTGATCAAAGATGGCGATACCATCATTCATCATTGCAATACTGGCGCTCTGGCTATGGTGGATTGGGGGACAGCTCTAGGTGTGATCCGAACTGCGCATGCACAGGGTAAACATTTGCATGTTCTGGTTGATGAAACCCGTCCGCGTTTGCAGGGTTCACGGTTAACTGCCTGGGAATTACAGCAATACGGAATTCCGTTTGAAATCATTTGTGATAATGCAGCTGGCTTCTTTTTAGAAAAAGGAATGGTACAAAAAGTACTTTTTGGCGCAGATCGTGTCGTACAAAATGGGGATGTGGCTAACAAAATTGGCTCTTACATGCTTGCATTGGCAGCCAATGCCAATCATGTGCCTGTGTACAGTGTCTTTCCGACTTCAACAGTCGATTTGACTATTAAAACAGGCAGTCAGATTCCAATTGAAATGCGTTCTCAGGATGAAGTGCTGGATATTCAACTCCACGGTGAGCAAGTTGTACCTAACGGCTCAACTGCCCGTAACCCGGCTTTTGATATCACCCCTCATGAATTGATATCAGGTTATGTTACAGAGGTGGGAGTTTTTACCCATCCATTTGAAATTAATATTCTCAAAGCGATTCAGAAAAACAGGAGTTAATGCATGACGATAGTATGTACAGGCTCCATTGCTTTTGATTATTTGATGTCTTTCCCCGGTTATTTTAAGGACCATATCCTTCCAGATAAACTGGATTCCATCAGCCTTTCTTTTCTGGTGGATACCATGGTCAAGCAGCGTGGGGGAACAGCTCCAAATATTGCCTACACATTAGCTCTATTGGGGGAACACCCAATCTTGATGGGAACCGTGGGTGTGGATTTTGATGAGTATCGGACTGCATTGGAAGAGAATGGTGTGGATACTTCTTATGTAAAGGTTATCGCTGGAAAGTATACTGCTTCCTTCTTTGCCAATACTGACTTGAGCAATTCCCAGATTGCCAGTTTTTATACCGGTGCGATGGCCGATGCCCGGGATCTATCCATAAATGATTTACCTAAAAAGGAAGTTGAATTGGTAGTTGTTTCTCCTAATGATCCAACTGCTATGAGTAAATATCCTCGGGAATGCCGCGAGCTGGATATCCCGTATCTTTATGATCCTGGCCAACAGGTGGTTCGGATGGACCCGGCTGATATCCGTGCAGGTATTCAAGGAGCACAAAGCCTGTTTGTTAATGAATATGAATTTGAGCTGGTTCAAAAGCATACTGGTTTAAAGGCTGATGAGATCGTCCAGAGCGTGAGTTATGCAGTAGTCACGTGCGGAGAATGCGGCTCAGATGTATATGTCAAAGACCAGCATTACCATATTGATGTGATAAAGCCCGATCATATTGCTGACCCAACAGGCGTAGGAGATGCATTCCGTGGTGGATTCCTGCGCGGTCGCAAGCTGGGTTTTGATTGGGAAACCTGTGCCAGAATGGGAACTTTGGCAGCCACCTATTGCCTGGAAAATCGTGGCACCCAAAATCATCACTTTACTTTAGAAGATTTCATTCAGCGTTATCGGCAGTTTTATGGGGATGCCAATGCGTTGAGCGAATTACTAAACAAATAAATCATGGAGAAAAATAATGTCTAATTATGATGTTCGTGATCTTGATCTGGCGGAAGGTGGCCGTTTACGAATCGAATGGGCTGAGCGAGAAATGCCTGTTTTGCGCAGCATCCGTGAACGTTTCAAGAAAGAAAAACCCTTGCAGGGAATTCGTGCGTCTGCTTGCCTGCATGTGACTTCCGAAACAGCTAACCTTATGCATACTCTGCAAACTGGTGGAGCGGATGTAGTTTTAACTGCATCCAACCCGCTATCAACACAGGATGATGTTGCTGCCGCGCTTGTTTCAGTTTATGAAATACCCACTTTTGCCATTAAGGGTGAAAGCAATGAGATTTATTACAAACACATCAATGCTGCCCTGGATCATAAACCTCATATGACCATGGATGATGGGGCTGACCTGGTAAGCGTTTTGCATAAAGATCGGCGTGACCTTCTGGAAAATGTGCAAGGCGGTACTGAAGAAACCACTACTGGAGTGATCCGTTTGAGAGCAATGGCCATTGATGGGGCTTTGAATTATCCCATTATTGCAGTAAATGATGCTCTAACCAAACATTTCTTTGATAATCGTTATGGCACCGGTCAATCCACAATTGATGGAATTGTTCGGGCAACGAATATCTTGCTGGCTGGGAAAGTCTTTGTTGTTTCTGGGTATGGTTGGTGCGGACGAGGATTGGCGAGCCGGGCACGCGGTATGGGTGCTATTGTGGTGGTTACCGAAATTGACCCGCTCAAGGCGCTGGAAGCAGTAATGGATGGCTTTCTGGTAAAGCCGATGGAAGAAGCGGCAAAAATAGGTGATATATTTGTCACTCTCACTGGTGATATTAATGTGGTTGATAAACACCATTTTGAAATAATGAAAGACGGGGCGATCGTGGCCAATTCCGGACATTTCAACGTGGAGATCAATATCCCGGCTTTGCAGGAAATGTCCAAATCAAAGCGCCTGGTACGCCCGTTTGTCGAAGAATACCTTATAAAAGACGGACGAAAGGTATTTGTGCTCGGTGAGGGACGCCTGATCAATCTGGCAGCCGCTGAGGGCCATCCTGCTAGCGTTATGGATATGTCTTTTGCCAACCAGGCTCTCAGTCTGGAATACATGGTCAAGAACGCTTCTAAGCTGGAAAAGAAAGTATATTCTGTGCCGACTGAAATTGACCAGGAAATTGCGCGTCTTAAACTTGCAGCAATGGGTGTTGACATTGACAAATTAACCCCTCAGCAGGTTTCTTATCTTGCTTCATGGGAACATGGGACATAATTAATTCGAATTAATCAGGCATTTCAAAATTATTATTCTAAAATAGCAGCAGTAAAAAAGCCGCTATTTTTATTTGATATAATAATTACTTGATAAATTAGATATATAAAGTCATAAATAAAATGGTAACTATTTTTACAGCTTTTATCACAGGTCTGACGGCTGGCGGATTGAGCTGCCTGGCTGCTCAAGGGGGGTTGCTTGCCAGTTCATTGGCATCCCAGGTTGAGCAAAATATCAAGCAGGGGCATAAAGGTAAAGCCAATCTCACTTATCCTTTGCTTTTGTTTCTGCTCGCCAAGTTGGTCATACATACGATCCTGGGATTTTTACTGGGCTGGCTTGGAACGATTTTGCAGCTCACACCTTTAAGCCGTGCTATTTTTCAATTTGCCATCGGGATTTTCATGATCGGTAACGCACTGCGCATGCTTAATGCCCATCCAATATTCCGCTATTTTGTTTTTGAACCCCCTGCTTTTATTCGGCGTTATATAAGAAGGCGTTCCAAAAATAGTGATCAATGGGTTACCCCATTAATTTTGGGAACAATGACCATTTTCATTCCCTGCGGAATCACTCAATCCATGATGACTCTGGCTGTCGCGGCAGGCAATCCATTTTCCGGAGCAGCGCTCATGTTCGCCTACATACTAGGGACAAGCCCGGTATTTTTCCTTGTGGCATATTTCGCAACTCAGCTGGGTTCCAGGTTGGAAAAAGGTTTTTCTACTTTCGTTGCAATTCTCTTAATTGGCCTGGGATTGTTTTCAATTTATACGGGAACTAATTTGATTTCCCTGCCTGCACTTTCTGGTTCAGCTCCTAATTCACCTACTGCTGCACTTTCTAATAATCCTTTTGCCAAATCTAATCCAGTCCAGAATGGATCTAACTTGACGATCAATGTTGAGAATAATGGCTATCGCCCCAATCATCTCTTGGCAACAGCCAATCAAATCATCACATTAAACCTGGTAACCCTGAATACGGTATCTTGCTCTCGGGCTTTTGTGATCCCGGCATTGAATCAACAAATTCTATTACCTGCTACGGGCACTAAAGTTGTGCAAATCCCGCCTCAGAATCCAGGGACGGTGATGCGGTTCTCGTGTTCCATGGGTATGTATACAGGCGATATCACATTTAAATAATTGTGGATTTAGGAATGCAATAATGAAATTTATTTTTTATGTAAAGAATATGCACTGCAGCAACTGTTCCATGATACTGGAAAGCCTTGAAGATGAGCTTACTGGAATTATCCGTATATCCGCCAGTTATCACAAACAGCAATTGGAGGTGGAATTTGATGAGCGGCTCTTAAGCATGGATGCTATTATTCAGGCAGGTAAACAAAAAGGATATGATCTTGAGTTGAAGAATTAAAGTCAGTTTTCTTTGACTTAATAAAGAATTATTAATGGGGATAGAAAAGCGTTATCTGAAGATAACCACCATATTGCCCAACGCAGCCCAACGCGATAAAAATTCATTAATATTCATTCGATACGTCCATTGACTATCCACAATAGTCACTGACCAGCTATCGAATCCACTAATAATCCAGGTATGTTCATATCGGGCAACGATTGAAGTATTTCCGTTTGACGCGGCTGTATATGAGCGCGTTTCAATATTATATGGGTAATTCACTACCCAGGAGATCACCGGCCGACCGGCAAGAATTTCCGACTTTAGTTCTTCCCAGGAGAATCCCTTAAAGGATTGGGCGCTTACTCCATATTCACGTAAGACCTCCGCGATTGGTCTGGCATGCACCCCATATGGTTTTGGTGGAAATTGTCCCAGGTAACCATTTATATTTCCTACAAACCCAGTTTCTGGGTCGTCTGACTTTGGCAAGTGGTTAATGAAATCCTGCTCTCCAATATTTACCCCAAAAAAGGCTGCCCAATCCACTGCTGAGCGAGCTTCGCAATCCAATGAATAAGACTGTGGATTTCCGTTCATTCCGCTGATCTGTGCTCCAGTCGGTGCTGGTGTTGAAGTTGGCAATGGTGTTGGAGTAGGGAGAGGCGTGGGTGTAGGAGTAGGAGTGGGTGTGGGAGTGGCAGTGGGTAGGGGCTGGAAAGGAGTAGTGGTAATAGCCTGCCCGGGATTTGTAAAAATGATGGATTGTTCTTGCGTGGAAATTGAATCAGAAAATAGATAGGGGGGGTTGAAGTAAAAGAAAACGACAAAACAACTGGCAATCAGGCATAACATTAATACCATTACGATTGCAACCCAAATAAACCACTTGTCAGTAGTGGTGTTCTGATTTTTGGCTGTTTTTTTCATACGCACTTTATTTAGTGCAAGAACTTTGCCAATCTGTGATTTGGTTGAAACCAATCCAATTCTCACTATTGACAAAGCGAAAAATAGACTCTATAATGTGGTATAGTGGTATAAC
This sequence comes from uncultured Anaerolineaceae bacterium, assembly GCA_964571135.1. Taxonomy (GTDB): domain Bacteria; phylum Chloroflexota; class Anaerolineae; order Anaerolineales; family Anaerolineaceae; genus CAZMZW01. The sequence continues at coordinate 149,304 of CAZMZW010000002.1, forward strand.
CATAATACCAAAAAGAGAGTAAAATGGACAAAATTCAGCATACATCATTATCGGGTCTGGTCGCCGGCAAACTAGCCGATTTGATTTTAAATGGCACTTATATGCCTGGTTTTCAGTTAGCTGCTGAGCGTGACCTAACCAAGCAATTCGGGGTAAGCCGAACAACCTTGCGGGAAGCCCTTAAAGCCCTGGAAGAAATTAATTTAATTGAAGCGCGGCATGGGGCAGGCTGGTTTGTTAGCGCGCTTAACGAATCCAATCTGGCCAAGGCGCATCAAATCGCCTCATCTGCCATGGGAGTCATTCCCTCTACTGAGGAAATGGAAGGAGCCGAAAGTCCCGCTGGTCCCCATCGGCTGCCGGTGGCACCTGAAAAACCATTGATCATTCCCAATCTTAAAACTGACCGCCTGGGGACTTTCCAGTTAATATCCTGGTGGGAACGCGATAAAGTTCAGAATGCACGGGTGATGGTTGTTGGAGCGGGTGCATTGGGTAATGAAGTGATCAAAAATCTGGTATTGATGGGCGTCGGTCATATCTATATTGTGGATTTTGACACGATTGAGCTGGCTAATCTTTCGCGCTCGATTCTTTATCGAGAATCGGATACAGGACGCAAGAAAGCCGAGGTGGCGGCTGCCCGGGCTAAAGAGATCAATCCAAATGTGCATGTGCAGTATCTGCATGGGGATGTCACTACCGCAATAGGACTTGGTGTCTTCCGTCGTATGGATGTGATCATTGGATGTCTGGATAATCGTGAGGCGCGGCTGGCAGTCAATCGATTTGCATACTGGATAAATAAACCCTGGGTGGATGGTGCCATCCAGGAATTTCTGGGACTGGCAAGGGTGTTTGTACCCGGACAGGGTGCCTGCTTTGAATGCACACTAACTGAACAAGCCCGCCGAGACTTATCCATCCGTTATTCCTGCCCTCTTCTGGCACGCGAAAATATTCTCCTGGGAAAAGTGCCCACTACGCCCACAATCGCTTCCATTATTGGCGCAATTCAATCACAGGAAGCGCTTAAGCTAATTCATGGTAAACCAGTGGAACCTGGACGAGTGCTGCATTTCAACGGCATGACCAACGAAATGCATACCACCAGCTATACACCGGTGGAGGATTGTGAAAGCCACTGGAGTTATGGTGAAATTACTGAACTACCCTTGAGAGTAAATGCCACAACTTTTATCGAGTTACTTCAAATTGCACACCGAGATCTTGGACCAGATGCAGTCATCGAATTGGATCAGGAATTGATCATTGCATTGACTTGCCCAAATTGTAAGACTCGTGATGAGGTGCTTGAACCTATTTCTCAGGTGGGTTTTAATCGCGCTCACTGCCCAATTTGTGGTGTATTACGCGAAACTGAAATGACCCATACTATTACCGGTAAAGAGAATTTTCTCAATAAATCATTGGCGATGATGGGTGTGCCACCACTCCATATTTTACGCGCTATGAATTCCAAGGATTTCAGGTTTTATGAAATGACAGGTGATCTGCCGGATGCACTCCATTTTAATCACTTTGAGATACCCGAATTAAGCAAAATGATCTCTGTTCGTGGCCGGATTCATCTTAAAGAAAAAGTTTCTCCAGTTGAAAAACCACGAATTATTCTTCATGAAAAAATTCAACTTGATGATTCAGATGAAATTAAAAAAGACTAATTTGGATTAACCTTTTGAAAAAGATTGTTTCATCTCTATTAATGATCCTGCTTGTAACCATTTTGACCTTTCTGGCAGGTCTGGGGTTACTCCTCTATCATCAGCAGCATCCATTGTCCAATCCGATCATCGAAAGGGCATCGATCATTTTGATGATTGGATTGATTGCAGGTTTTTCTTCACGAATTATTCTTCGGAAATGGCATATGTTCTGGCGTGTTCTGATCCCGTTTTTTGCAGTGGGGATTGGGATATATCTTCTCGATAAGATCTATCCAAATAATTATGAGCTGGTTTTCATTGCCCGTACTCCCTGGAGCGAACCAATCGGAATTGATCTGGTGCAGATTGGGCTGGGTTATGTTATGGGTTTGCTGGCACTTTTCATCGGAATGCGGCGGAAAATACAACAAAGCGCGATGAGACTGCAACCTGCATCAAAGATAAAAACAAAAAACAGACCTGCAGCCAAACAGGCAAAAAAATTGTTTCTGTTTCGCAAAACAGCTTCTGACCGTAAGAAGAATGTAAGTAAGAAATTAAGTAAGCAGGTAAATAAAAAACCGGTTTTTACACGCAATATTCCTGTGGTAAGAACTACACGAATGGTTTCAACAAGGTTCCGCCGTTTACGAAGGAAAGATGTAAAACTTCTTGGAGAAACAGAACATCGCTGTCCTTATTGCCTGGAATTGGTAAAAAAGAATGATTCGCGTGGTGTAGTAATTTGTGCGGATTGCAAAACCTGGCATCACAAAGACTGCTGGGACATTACCGGTTCCTGCCAGGTCGCGCATCGTCATGATTTGTAAACTTTTTTAGGAGGTGTCTATGTCTGATTTGTCTGTTACTGTCGTTCTGCCCAGCGGAGGTGCCCGCCGTGCAGATGTCCCGGCTGATGTTCCGGTAAACGAGTTGATCGCTGAATTGGCCTCGCTTCTTGAGCTGCCTCTGGTTGGCCCGGACGGCCGTCCAATGGGTTACCGTATTGATAGCAAATCGTTGGGACGCGAACTGCGCGAAGATGAAACTCTTTCATCTGCCGGTGTAATAAGCAATGATCGCTTGATGATTACCACTGATATCACTGCTGGAGGAACCTCAGTGAATCAAAGCCCACGTATTCGCCGATTAAAGAATGACTATGAATTGATGCAGGAATTGGCTTCTCGCAGCGATGTGGTTCAAATCAAGGCGGATAACTCTCACACTGGCCTGGCACCGGAGCGTTATATTGTGACCTACAACTGCAAAGGGATCATTGGTATAGACCATAGCGGTAATCCCAAATATGGGATGAAACACCAAGTCGAGATTTATCTGCATAATCAATATCCGCAGCGCTGGCCGGGTATGAAATGGTTGACACCCATCTGGCATCCAAATATCAATCATGCCAATGGTAGTGTGTGTATTGATGCTGCTTGGTGGTCGGCAAGCCGATCATTGGATCGCCTGGTGATCATGCTTGGTGAAATGCTGCAATACAAAAATTATCATGATGACCCTGCCAAACCGCCTTTTCCCTGGGATATGGAAGCAGCGCAATGGTGCCGGCAATACCGGAAAAAGCATCCGAATGCATTCCCGGTGGATAGAACGGAACTGATGCGTCCTGAACGCATCAAATTAGTCAAAGTCGCGGCTAAACCTAAGCCGCGCATAAAACTTAAATAATTATTGAATAAGGAGAAATAAAATGGCTGACAAGAATATCGCTATCGTTTTACCCTCTGGTGGAACCCGGAATGCAGAAGTCCCGGATGATGTGATCATTAAAGAACTGCTACCGGAATTGGCAACCACTCTGGAACTGCCGACTGTTGGTCCGGATGGTCGTCCGATCAGTTATCGATTGGATAGCAAAGCGCTGGGGCGTGAGTTAAAAGAGGACGAGACTCTTTCTTCAGCTGCAATTCCGGATAATGACCGTTTGATGATCACGGCTGATATCACTGCCGGTTAGTGGGTTATCAATTCTAAGGAAAAGGGATTGAACCTGAACTCAAAAGTCCATTTATCACCAGGTGAAGAGCGTGGGTCGAAAAACACGCGGATGCCTTTGCGCTCTTCACTTCAGTGGATCACCGATCCAGGTGAGCATGCTGGAATTAAGCCTCAATTGGAGGTTTTTGTTACGCAGGCAGCATATCTGCGCATTTGTGCTCATGCTGGAAGTGATCTGGACAATGAAGTTGGTGGTTGGTTGGTAGGCAAACATTGCATTGACCATGAAACGAATCAAAGGTTTATTGTTATTGATACAGTTTTGCCGGGAGAACATACCGAACAGGGACCTGCGCATATGACCTTTACTGGAGATTCACAAATCGCCATGCATAATCATCTGGAAAATAATTTGCCCGGTAAGGTACTTTTGGGTTGGTATCATACCCATCCCCGAATGGGAGTTTTTCTCTCAAAATGGGATATCTGGCTACACCAGAACTTTTTTCCGGAAAAATGGCAGGTGGCGCTTGTGGTTGAGCCGCATTCTTCGACAGGCGGGTTTTTTATCCGCCAGGAAGATGGCAGCCTGAATAACTATCAATACTATGGTTTTTATGAAATTCTAAATTCAAAAAAACGCAGCGTGGTATTCTGGCAGAACCTGAAGCGATCCGAAGAAATGAAAGGAGAAAGTAATAATGAGTAGAAATACACGTTTCTATATATATGGCATACTGGGCGCCATTGGGGGGCTTTTTGCCTGGCAGATGAGCAATATCCTGGGCTTGTCCTTTACTCGCAGTTTATTCCTGAGTGAGGTGATTGTTGGCGCCCTGATGGGATTGCTAATTGGTTTTTTCATAGGTTTTGCAGAAGGGATTGCCGGTCAAAACTTGCTGTTTGGTTTGAGAAAAAGCCTGATTAGCGCCCTTCTGGGTGCAGTTGGAGGAGCGATTGCATTACCGTTGGCGGAGGGAGTATTCCTCTTCGTTGGCGGTCAGGCCTGGACGCGTCCATTGGGTTGGGCAATCTTTGGATTACTGACCGGATTAGCCACTGGTATCACAGGCGGTGCACAAATGTGGAAGGGTGGTCTGGGTGGCTTGATTGGAGGATTATTAGGCGGGACATTGCTGGAAGTAACCCGGTTGATATTTAAAGACACACTGATAGGCAAAGGAGCTGGCTTGATCCTCCTTGGAACTGCAGTTGGTGTTTTCATTGCTCTGATCGTTTTCATCCTCTCACGTGTTTGGTTTGAAGTAACTTCTGGCAAGCTAAAGGGAATGGAATTCATTCTCGATAAATTTCTTCCGGATAATGGCCCAACCGCTTATGTGGGTAATAGTCCCATGAAATCTGATATTGTGTTGATGGATCCGGAGATCTCAGCGCAGCATGCCATTCTTAAAGGGCATGGAAACCACTTCACGCTCAAGGACATCAGTATGAGCGGAACCTATGTCAACGGAAAGAAAGTTGAGCAAGTACGACTCTCAAACGGTCAGCATATCCGCATGGGCAAGACTGAATTCATTTATCACGAAAAGAGGTAACAATGAGAAAGAGAATCAACAAAATCTTCATTGTCTTTGCCCTGCTCAGCATGGTGTTTTCTGGGGCTTCACGACCTTTGAGCGGGCAATTACAACAAAGCAGTATCGTTTTACAGATCACCCAGGTAGATACCTCGGAATTTCCATTAATTCATGTCTACGTTTCTGTGAGGGATGCCAAAGGTGAACCACTTCCGATTAATCCTGGCCGCCTGGTGCTCAAGGAAAATGGTATTGCTGTCAATGCGCAGGATATCAAAGGATCGACCGTTGTCAATGAATTAACCTCGCTTTTGGTCATGGATGTATCCGGCAGTATGAATTTTGCAGGCAAGCTGGAGGCTGCCAAGGCTGCTGCCCGTGATTATGTAAATCAATTACGAGCCCAGGATAAGGCAGGGATAGTTACCTTTAATACCAAAGTAGCTGTGGTCAACCCGATCACCTTGGATCATTCCATACTGCTAAAAGCCATCGATAAGATTCAGGCGAAGGATGATACGGCCATGTATGACGCATTGATCAAAGCCGTGGAAATGCTTAATCCATTGCCTGGCAGAAAAGCTATCATCGTGCTTACCGATGGAATGGATAATAAAAGCCAGAGTTCACCCGAACAGGTGCTGCGCAATATTGGCTACACAGGTTTATCGATCTCGACGATCGGATTGGGGATCGTTCCCGAAGGAGAGACGCAACCAGATCCATACAAGGGTTTGGACAAGGCGACCTTGACCATGCTGGCAGAAAAGGCTGGAGGGCGCTATGGATTCGTGGAGGACAAGCAGTCCCTGACCGAGTTGTATGACCAGATGCGCCGTGCGTTGCAAAGCGAAATAGTCATCACCTATACAACTCCCCAAAAATTGCGTGATGGCGTCAGTCGTTCCCTGACCGTAGAGTTGGCGGATGATTTGAGTGGGATGGGAATTACTGGTGAAAAGCAATTCAATCCGGGTGGTTTGGTTCCCGAAGTGGCAAAACCCGCCTCCTGGTTAACCTTTGGGGTAATCCTGGTAATCTTGGCCATCCTCCTTTTCTTACCCTGGATAATCAGCACAATAAAGAATACTGGTTCAAAACCGCAGAAGAAAAAGAAATCACGCATTAAACTATTGGATTAAATTTTACCGAGCTTAAATGAATAGAGATGGCTTGTCGTTAGACAGGCCATCTTTTTTTCTGATGTATCATTAAATACCATTGATAAAAAAATAATTAAAAAATAAGGCAAACTAACCAAGTATGATTTCTAAGAGCCAAGGGTATTTAATGGGGATAGATATTGGGACATATTCTTCCAAAGGAGTTCTCGTTGATGCTCAGAATGGGGAAATTGCAGATTCTCATATTATAGAACATGACATTTCAAATCCTGAACCAGGCTGGGCAGAACATGATGCTGATCGGGTCTGGTGGAATGAATTTGTACAAATTAGTCAGCAGTTGCTTTCTTTAACAAAAATTCATCCAGAGGAAATAAAATCGATTGGCACAAGCGGCCTGGGTGCTTGCGTGCTACCCGTCGATGAAGCCGGTAAGCCTCTTCGCCAGGCTATTTTGTATGGAATCGATACACGAGCTATCGAGGAAATGGCGGAATTGGAACATGTTTTTGGGAAGGAAAAAATATTTCAAACAAGCCTGATGAATTTATCCACTCAGTCAACCGGTCCAAAAATCTTGTGGATCAAAAATCATGAAAGTCAAATTTATAATCAAACCAGATATTTCCTCACAAGTGAAGCTTATCTGGTTTATAGATTGACAGGAAAAAATACTCTGGATTATCTGACTGCTGCGGATTTTGCTCCCATGTTTGATGTGAGAAAAAGAACATGGAATGTTGAAACCACTCAGTATATTACACCCTTGGCAAAATTACCTGATTTGTCCTGGAGTTGTAAGCTGTGTGGGAAAATAACCCGCGAGGCAGCCTGGGAAACCGGATTAATGGAGGGTACACCGGTCATTGTTGGGACCACTGATAGTGCCTCAGAAGCATTGAGTGCAGGTGTCTCTAATACAGGTGAAATGGTGATGATGTTTGGCAGTAGTTTTTATTTTATTCTTAAAACTGGGAAAAATTCACCTTTTGATTTATTTTGGACCTCAGCCTGGCTGGAAGAAGGTGCATACGTCCTGCAAGGAGGCACTTCTACCTCAGGTAGTCTGACGCGCTGGTTCCGGGATAACTTGGCTCCGCTTGAAATTGCGGCGCAAAACACTGGTGGAAAAAATGCTTATGCGTCCCTGGCAAAATTACTGGATCAATCCCCTCGGGGCGCAAATGGTTTGTTTGCCCTGCCATATTTTGAAGGAGAAAGAACTCCGGTGTATGACCCGCTAGCCAGGGGTGTGTTATTTGGGTTGACCCTGAAAAATACCAGAGCCGATATTTATCGAGCCTTGCTTGAGGGAGTCGGCTTTGGGATTCGCCACATTCTTGATGAAATGCGAATAGCTGGAGTTTATCCCTCTCGTGTGATTGGGGCGGGCGGGGGTACTCAAAACCTGGGATGGATGCAAATTATCAGTGACATTGCCAATATTGAAATGGTCATTCCTGAAAAGCAGATTGGAGCCTGTTATGGGGATGCTTTTATGGCTGGAGTAGGAATTGGTTTATTTAACAATCCAAATGAGATCACCCGATGGGTAAAGATGAAATACCATCTTAAACCTGATCCTAATGCAAGCAAACTTTATGAAAAATTTTATATGATATTTAGAGACTTGTATAAAAATACAGCACCTTTGATGCACAATCTGACAAGTTTACACCGCGATGTATATAAAAATTTGGAGTAAAAAATGAATAATATTTGGACTGAAGAAATCCTGGGAAGTAAAAAGCCGATCATTGCCATGTGCCATCTCTCTGCGTTGCCTGGTGATCCTGGTTTTGATAAGTCTGGCGGCATGAAGTCGATAATTGGATGGGCTCGTAAAGACCTGCTGGCTTTGCAAAATGGTGGTGTGGATGCTGTTATGTTCTCGAACGAGTTCAGCCTTCCTTACCTGACTAAAGTGGAACCGATCACAATCGCCTGTATGGCGAGGATCATCGGTGAATTATTGGCCGATATAAAAATTCCTTTCGGGGTCAATGCACTCTGGGATCCAATTGCATCGCTTGATTTGGCAGTGGCAGTCGGCGCGAGATTTGTACGTGAAGTATTTACAGGTGTCTATGCTGGAGATCTTGGTTTATGGAACACCAACTGTGGTGAGGTTGTACGCCATCAACACCGAATTGGTGCTGAAAATGTGAAGCTTCTATTCAATATCGTACCAGAAGCTGCCCGCTACTTGGCGGACCGCGAAGTAGTGGAAATTGCTAAATCCACAGTTTTCAATGCCCTCCCAGATGCTTTATGCGTTTCTGGTTTGACTGCTGGAGTGGAAACTAATACGCAGACGTTGAAGCAAGTCAAAGATGCTGTACCTGATACGATTGTGTTTGCAAACACTGGATTAAAACCAGATAATGTAAGAGAGCAGCTTGGCATTGCGGATGGCGCTGTGGTGGGAACGACCTTTAAGGTAGATGGTAAATTCGAAAACCATGTAGACGAAAGTCGGGTGAAAGCCTTCATGGATAAAGTAAAAGCATTCCGAATAAACTGACCCGTATTTCTTAGAGAAAAAAACCCGCAGATGCGGGTTTTTTGGTTCTCTGTTTATTCTTCTTGAGGTGTTTCATCCTCAACCACAGGGGTTGTGGGAGTGAACATGGGTAATGCACCACCAAGAGCTTGTTCCCGTACCGCTTTTTCTATTTCAGCCGATAATTCAAGATTTTGTTTGAGGAATTCCTTGGCATTTTCACGCCCCTGTCCCAGGCGAACGTCTCCATAAGAGAAGAAAGCACCTCTTTTCTGGATGATCTCCAGTTGGCTGCCAAGATCAATGATATCCCCGGATTTAGATATTCCTTCATTGTACATAATATCAAATTCAGCGGTACGGAAAGGGGGAGCAACTTTATTTTTTACTACTCTTACTCGCACTCGGTTGCCGGTAATTTCAGCCCCTGATTTGATAGATTGAATGCGGCGCACATCCAAACGAACAGAGGCATAAAACTTGAGCGCCAAACCGCCGGGAGTTGTCTCGGGGTTTCCAAACATTACCCCAATTTTCTGACGTAATTGATTGGTAAATACAACCGCGGTTTTTGTTTGATTGATTGCACCGGAAAGTTTGCGCAGGGCTTGAGACATTAAACGTGCCTGCATGCCCATGGTGGAGTCGCCCATATCACCTTCGATCTCAGAGCGGGGTACCAGGGCGGCGACAGAATCAACCACCACAAGGTCCACTGCACCGGATCGTACCAGGGTCTGTACGATCTCTAGAGCCTGTTCGCCAGTATCTGGCTGGGAAATAAGCAAATCATCCACATTAACGCCCAATCTGGCGGCATATGCCGGATCAAGGGCATGTTCCATGTCCACATAAGCCACCGTTCCGCCCTTTTTTTGTGCTTCTGCAGTCAGGTGTAAGCATAAAGTTGTCTTACCCGAGGCTTCCGGTCCAAAAATTTCAGCTACACGTCCACGGGGGATCCCACCCACACCGAGGGCGATATCCAAGGAGAGTGAGCCGGAAGGGATGACCTCAACTTCCATATGTTTTGCTTCACCCAGACGTACAATTGACCCTTCGCCATACCGCTTGGTGATATCGTCCAATGCCTTAAGTAAAACAGCCTTCTTAGCCTCAATATTTTTAGGGTTTTGAACTGCTTCGGGCTGATTTTGGGGGGTTGTGGATTTAGCGGGCATGAATCATCTCCTGAAGGATAATTTGAGTAAAATAATTATATAACATCTAGAAATTTACTTTATTATAGTATAAATGTTCTATTCGTCAAGTCATTCTAAACTTGGAAAAATAATCTGATAACATCAAAATAATCTCTTGACCAACAGCGATTCTGTGATAAATTTATGCGTTATTGCACCTAATAAATAAAACGATGGATAGTCAATGATTGGGTCACTTTTCTAAATGAAACAGAGAAGAGATGCCCGGTAATATTTAGGTATTACTTTATTGGCATGCACAGTCATGCCAATATTTTTTCACCAAAGGAGAAACAAAATGGATTCAAAAGATATTCTGAAAAGGGTGAAAGAGGACAGGGTGAAATTTGTTAGTTTTCAGTTCAGTGACGTAACCGGTAAGGTTAAAAGCGTGGATGCACCGGTCGAGCGCCTGGAGGAGACGCTGGACAATGGGATGTGGTTTGATGGTTCTTCTGTAGAGGGATTTGCCCGTATTCAGGAGAGCGATATGCATTTGAGAGTGGATGTAGATACTTATGCCGTATTACCCTGGACCCCAGTCGAATTGCGCCGCGCCCGTTTTTTTTGTGATATCTACACACCTGAAGAAAAACCATTTACCGGTGATCCGCGTGGCAATTTGAAAAAAATGCTGAAAGAATTAAAAGACCGGGGAATGGTTTTTAATGTCGGTACAGAACCTGAGTTCTTTTTATTCCTGCGAAATGATGTGGTCCATCCTGTACCGCATGATGTTGGCGGGTATTTTGATTTTTCCTCGGATGATATGGCTGCCCAGGTTCGAACGGAGTTGATCGCTGCCCTGAATAGTATGGGATTGGAAGTGGAAGTGGGTCATCATGAGGTGGCGCTTGGCCAACACGAAATCGATTTCCGTTTTGCAGATGCATTGCGCACTGCTGATAATGTGCTGACTTTAAAATATACGGTCAAAGCAATTGCTGCTCAGCATGGCCTCGTGGCATCCTTTATGCCTAAACCGATTTTTGGGATCAATGGCTCAGGTATGCATTGCCATCAGTCACTTTTCGACCTTAGGGGTAAAAATTTATTTTATGATCCCAAAGATGAATATCATCTTTCACCAATTGCTTATGGTTTTATTGCCGGTCAATTGCATCATGCCAGGGCATTTTCAGCAGTTGTGGCACCGACTGTCAATTCTTACAAACGGCTGGTACCTGGTTATGAAGCACCAGTTTATGTGGGTTGGGCACAGACAAACCGGTCAGCTTTGATCAGAATTCCCCGCTACACAGAAGGTCAAACTAATGCGGTTCGAGCTGAATTGCGCTGCCCAGACCCATCCTGCAGTCCTTACCTTGCTTTGACTGCAATATTAGCTGCAGCATTGGATGGGATTGACAAAGGTATGAAACCTCCCAAACCTCTTAATAATGTAAATGTTTACCATCTCAGCGAAGAAGAGCGGGTTACGCAAAATATCAAAGAGCTGCCAGCTTCGCTCCTGGAGGCATTAGATGAATTGGAGAAGTGCAAGATAATCCAAAATGCACTGGGAAATGAAATCTATAATGCATTCCGCCGTGCGAAACTCGAAGAGTGGGATGATTTTCGTATTCATGTAACCGACTGGGAGACAGAACACTTCTTGGAAAATGCGTAATTAATTCCTAATTAGTTGCAGATCTAAAAATCTTTGAGAAAATCCCTTGCCAAAAAGCAGGGGATTTTATATATTATGACTTTTTATCAAATTGCAGAATGAACAAAACCCTTCATTTTTGGTGGGTTGACCACAGTTTTCACAGGTTCTATCACTTGTGATATCTTCTTCGTTTGTATTTAGGGTAAAATCACCTTTTTGACTGGCGCGAAGGTATCCCAGGTAAAAGTCCAGTTTTACGGATGGTTGTTTGTCCTCAATTTGATTTAGGATCTGTTTGTAATATAACTGTGTGCTGCCAGAAGAATAGGGACATTCTTCATAGACATATTTGATTCCTTTCATAAGCGCATAGGCAGCTGCCTCGCGCTCAAAGGTGCGGCAAAAAGGTTTTACTTTTCGGACAAAACCTGGTTGTTCTGGCAACAATGGCATTTGACGCCCAATTAGATCCATAGACCAATTCAAAGTATTCATCATTAATATCGCCGCTTCATCATCCAGGTTATGGGCAGTCGCCAAAACGGAATATCCCCCGTCCAAAGCAGCTTTATTCATTAAATATCTTTTAACCAGACCACAAATTGAACAAGGTTTGGACTGACCTCGCCGGGTTCGCTCTGTCATTTCAGGAATATTTTCTTTATACCTAGCTTTTACATCCACCACCTCCAATTTGAGGTTTCGTTCAGATGCAAATTGTTCAGCCAGCAAGCATGATTTTTGAGAATAGCCAATTCCGGCATCAATCCCAAGGTCAATATAAACACCATCCGTCTGGTAACCCAACTTATATAATATATCCCAAAGAGAAAGTGAATCCTTTCCACCGGAAACTGCCACCAAAATGCGATCTTCTCTACTGAACAAGTGATATTTATTTATCGTGTGCTCGGTCTGATTTGGAAGCCATTCAAGAAAATGATCTTTGCATAAAGCCAGCCGATGCTGGTGTAAATGGATGGCAGCTTTTTGCCCACATTTTCGGCATCGCATTCTTGATTATCCGCCTGATATAACTACAACCAGTTCAATCTGGTCATTGTCGCGCAATATTTCATCTTCTGTTAGTAGAGAGCCATTGCGGATAGCCAATATGGAATTATTGGGAATATTTAAACGTTTTAGTGCTTTATTAAGGGAGAGTTCGCCTTCCAAATGGTATTCATGGTCCCTCACATTGATCGTAATGGTCATTTCGTTTTTTTCCTGCGTTCAGTGACAATTTCCGCGATTATGGAAAGAGCAATTTCTTCTGGTGAATTCGCACCTATGTTTAAACCGATGGGTGCATGGATACGTTGAATATCCTTTTCAGATATTCCCTCCGCTTTTAATGCGCTAAATCGTAAATCACGTGTCTTTTTTGAACCAAGGACTCCAATGAATCCTGCTGGACTTTTTAATGATTCGGAAAGGGCAGGCACATCTATCTTTTCATCATGGCTCAGAATTGCAATGCAATCAGAGAATATCAGGTTTAATTTCGGAAATACCTCCTGCGGCCAGGAGTGGATCAACTCATCTGCCAACGGAAAACGATCACGGGTGAGGAAAGCGGAGCGTGGATCAATCACAATTGTTATGAATCCAAGTTCGTGCGCGAAAACAACCAAAGCAGCTGTGATATGAACTGCGCCAACAATCACCATTCTTGCTTGAGGCAAAATGGGTTCTAAAAAAACCTTCAATGGCTGTGATGATTTGAGATCAATATCGTCTTTGCGAGAAGTCCCGTCTTTTAACAATTTTGCCATTTTTTTGATAGGAAAGTGTTTTGACCATATTCCTGAGGGATCATCTTCTACCCATCCATTCTTGGAAAATATCCCCTTTTTGCTTTGAAGATCACCAGAAATCACAGTGGCCAAAACGAGTGGTTGATTTGTTTGGAGAAGATTGATGAGTTTGTCGAACAATGAGAGGGTTAAACCACTTGGTAAGTTTGAATTAAAAAGAGGTTCAACATAAACATTGATATTTCCCCCGCATGCCAACCCTACCGACCAGGTGCTTGAATTGTCGATACCAAAATGAAGCAAGCTTGGTTTCCCACTTTGCAGGCACTGCAGTGCGGCCTCGACGACGCTGGATTCCACGCAGCCACCACTGACCGATCCGAAAAATTCACCCTGTGAAGAGACGATCAATTTTGCTCCGACCGGACGTGGAGAAGACCCTTCCACCTTGATAACTGTTGCCAGGGCAATTCTTTTTCCGGCAGCCAACCAGGTTTGAATCGTAGGGATCAGATCGCGCATGTTAAATACTCTTTCATCAAGGGAAGCATTTTTTCACCTAACAATTTATCCAGGTTTTCCGGTATAGCCCATAGATCCGCTTTGGAGATGATGGCTGCAACAACTTCCATCTCCGGAATAATATAGATACGCTGACCAGCCCAACCACAGGCACAAATCACTTCCACCGGTTTATTTTGGTCAGTTAATAAATAATCTCGAAGCCACCAGGCATAGCCATATTCAAAATAGTCACTGGCATGGACCTTGGGAGTTGTGGATTCTTTCACCCATTCTTGAGAAATTAACTGTTTTCCCTGCCAGAAACCCTTCTGGAGATACAAATAACCAATCTTCAGCATATCCCGAATGGGTAAAAATAAATTTGCACCACCGAATGGAATTCCCTGTGGATCAATCTCCCAATAGGGATTGCCAAAACCCAGGGGGTTAAAAAGCTCGGTTTGGGCGAATTCGCGTAATTTTCCACCCAAGGCTTTATTTAACACGGCTGCCAGCAGATGACTGTTGCCTGTGCTGTAGGAAAAACTTTCACCTGGTGAATGAACAAGCGGGAGCGTCAGCAGATATTCGACCCAGTTTTTACTTTTCAACCAACGCGGCATTTCTGGTATTTTATCAGTGAAGGGTAATCCGGATGTCATCGTTAATAAATGCCTCAAAGATATGGTTTGTTTATCTTTTGGTACATTATTCAGGGATTCTCCCAGAGTTACTTCCAGGTTCTTAAGCAATCCTTTTTCCAGAGCAATTCCGGTCAGAGCAGACATTATGCATTTGGTCACAGAACGCCCATTCCAAGCATCCCCACGATTATTACGCATCGTATCTTCAAAGTGAGGAATAAAGGGGATCAACAATGAGTAGATTCCATTTACGATGGGCATACGATCATCTACTGTTGGGTTTGGATTGTTGAATTCGAAAATTAGTCTTCCTTGGTGCGTAATTAACGCTTGTTTGCAGGCTGGAAAATTATGCAGGATTGCCTGACCATACTCCTTATATTGGGGCAAGGTAACAATTGAATTAAAATCCAAAGAATATTCTTTTTTAGACAAATCGATTTCCTGAAAACCAAATTGTTGAAATTGTATCCGAAACTTTAGAAGATGGTTTAATAATCCTAATTGTATTGGAGCATGAAATCTTGAATCCACCCAAGTTCACTATCGATTGATTTAAGGGAATGATCGAAGAGAGCTTTTACATGCCTCGGGATACTTTTTCCATAGCTGTTTTTCTTAATGACTAATCCCCTTTTTTTAATATTCAAGATATCTTCATAATGCTTCAAGGCTTTTAAGATCTCAGATTTATCCAGTAAAGGCAGATTGGCTAAACCCATTTGAAAATGGCTGGGGGATGTCCGCGGTTCTGATAAAGCAGCCAGAGTTTCCTGTTTGCAGATTTGTAATCCGATCGATGTGATGGCAAATACACGGCGGGATGGTCCTTGATGAATTGCATCTTGCATATGGCTTACAATCCAGCTCTTTTTTTCTAATTTGTTAAGCAGATAATAAATGGAAGAAAAACCAATCTCTGTCCATTCACGCATTCCCCGTTCAGTTATGATTTGCTCAATTTGATAGCCATGTACAGGTTTTTCAGCTACCAGGCTGAGTATGGCTAATTCGGCATTTGTGATTTTAGATTGATTCATATTCAGTAAATCTATTTTCCAAACGGTTGCCGAATAATTGTCTTGAGATTTTCTGGCGCTGTTTTCAAAGGGGTATTGAGATAGATTTCATGGTGCTTTCCTTTGCGTTGATAGCCTCTTTCGTTGATTGCGGTATGCAATTTTTCAATATCATCGCCTTCTGTCGAATAAGGACCAAGATGCAGGATTTGGACGCAATCTCCTTCATCAAAATTTTGAAACCGAATGCTTTCGGCAAGAACAAGTCCTTTTTTCTTTATCACCTGTTTGCGCATCTTAGAAACCATTTCGTCTGTAATTAAATCTGGTTGAAGAATCATCATTGTCCATTTCCAATCTGCCTTGCTTTTTACACTAAACAGGGTCATATCTTCAACCCACCATAATCCTTCCAAGGGCATAACTTTGAAATCGATAGAAAGTTTTTCTTTCTTAACTGCGAATTTTAATCCATAGGATATGGAAAATAGAGCTTGAACTGAATCTTTATATGCCTGACTCGTATTTGGATCGCCTTCACCATCAATCATCAAATAGTTAAAAGAGGGGATCATTAAGAAATCAACTTTATTTCTTGAGGCAGAATAAAATTCTTTCATATGTTTAAGCAAATCCAATTTTCCCATGGCATCTCCTTATTCTGTAAACATAATATTCTATTACTATAATATATAAGAATATGCTATTTTTGTCAAGAGAATTTTATCTCTTGTTCACTTTTAAATAGGTCTATTTGATAATGGTTTTAAAATATGGTAAAAATATCAGAATGTAATGGTAGAAATGTATATAATGCGTAGAAATAATTATTGGAGCAAAGCAATATGAGTATTTGGGGTGTGGGCATTTTTGAAAATGATGATGCCCTTGATTGGATTTATGACCTTGCAGATTCTGGAAGTCTTTCCCGCGTCTCTGCTGCCTTGGAATTAATTACTAGAAATAAAGATGATACTCCCGAGCTTTCGGATTGCCGCATCGCTTTAGCTGGAGCTGAAATTATCGCCGCAATGCATGGTGATCCGTGCACCGATCTCCCAGAAGAAGCCGAGGAATGGATTGGAGATAAGATTTTAGAAAATGAAAATTTGCGCGCAAAAGCCGAAGAAGCAGTGATGATTATTTCGAGAAAATCGGAACTTAGAGAAAAAATGGAACATTCTTTTAATTTCGATAAATGGCAGGAGATAATTAATAACTTGCAAAAAAGATTGGAAATATAGATAGGTAATTTTTATCGCTGCGAATTTGATTGTTTTTTTTCAAATAAAGCGGTTTTTTCTTCCTGGCTTATGAAAGCAACTTCGAGGGCATTTCGTTGTGATTGATGAATTAAATCTGGGGTTAGCCCGGCTGCAGGAGCAGCATTTTCGTATTCATATCTTAGGAAATGTGCGCTTATTCCGGGATCATCGGAATTAAGGGTTGCCAGAATTCCATGATTTAAAAATAATTTAATCGGGTGATCTGGATAATCCTTTACTGTACTTGTTTGCACATTACTGGTCAGATTGGATTCCACACCTATTCGATGTTCAGCCAAATAATCCATTAATTTTGGGTCTTCGATCGCATGTACAGCGTGCCCAAGCCGCACAGCGCCGAGTTCATTGATGGCTTGCCAGATACTTGAAGAGCCGCTGACTTCACCCGCATGAGGATCGGAATGCCAACCAGCATTCCTCGCTGTGCGAAAATGTTCCACAAACAAATCTCCACCAAAATGGATCTCGTCACCTGCCAAATCCAAAGCGATAATATCCAGTTTATGTGTAAGAAGGGCTTCCAACTCTTTCTTACAGGTTTCGGGACCATAAGTTCGGCTAAGGATGCCTATCAGGTTCGTTTTGACCCCAAAATCACGACTTCCAATTTTTACTCCATCTATCACGGCTTCAACAACACCCACTGGATTGAGATGGTTCTTTTCAGACATGAACCAGGGACTGAAACGAAGTTCGATGTAATCAATACCCTCTTTTTTTGCATCTTCTACATTTTCATAAGCAATTCGGCGAACCGCATCGTAATCCACCATCACTCGTACCAGCCATTCAAATTTAGCAAAATATGCCAAAATATCTGGTTTTGCTTCGGTTACCTGTACAAACGGACGCAATTCTTCAAGATTCTTTGCAGGTAAAGGCAAATTATGTTTTAACCCAAGATCAAGAATGGTTTCAAGGCGTACATTACCATCCAGATGGCGATGCAATTCGATCAGGGGAAAAGCGGGATCAATCATGGATTGATTCATTTTCAATTAATTCCTTGGAGCACTTTTAATATCCTGCCCTAATTCCAGAGTGCGCTGATAAGCTGCCCAAATGGCACGGGAAATAGCGGTACGAAATCCAGCTTTTTCAAGGAAATAGAGTGCTTCAGCGGATGTTCCACCTGGCGAAGTGACCTGATTTCGTAGCGCAGCCAAATGCCTTTCTTTCTCTTCTCCCTGGTCATAGAAATCCACTGAACCGCGCAGGGTTTCGATCACAAGGCGTTCAGCGATCCGGCGGGGAAAACCGAGATGTACACCTGCGTCCACCATAGCTTCCATAAAGAGGTAAACATAAGCAGGTCCTGTGCCTGATAGAGCTGTGGCTCTGTCAAGATCATCCTCATTTTCTGTGAAGATCTCTTCACCCATCGCTTTGAAAATGCTACGGGCAAAATCAAGGTGGGATTGAGAAACTGATTTAGAGGATGTCCAAACTGTGATTCCTTCACCAATCTGACTTGGTGTATTTGGCATCGCACGTATTACCTGTTCATGTTGCAGGGTTCGGGATATTTTTTCAATCCTGGTACCTGCCACAATGGAAATGACAAGCGCATCTTTTTTTATAACCCCCCGCATGCCTTCAAGTACTTTATCAACCCTTTGAGGTTTTATACAAAATAAAACAGTATCTGCTGTTTTACCCGCTTCGGAATTATCAGTCGCAGGATGAATTCCATAACTCTTGGCTAAATACTGCACACGTTCATCCCTGGGTCCTGAAATTGTGATCGAGGGTGATCCCATGATTTTCTTGGCTAGAAGATTCTTTAATATGGCTTCAGCCATCACTCCGGGTCCGATTATTGTAAGTTTGGGGGACATCTGATTTTTCCTTTATCCTGATTACATATTTCCAACAGATTTTTGGATGCACGTTAGAAATTTTTCATATGATTGAACTGGTAATGAGGTAATGCTAGCCAATATAGGATATTTGACCTGTTCCCCATTAAGGTCAGTTATTTCAATGGATTTGAGCGATCCATTGACCCAATGGGCAGGTAAAAAGCCTATCGCGGCAGGATTGAGCTGTAAGACCTCTTCCATCGCCTTAGCATCTGGAGCAATATTTGCGGTTAAGGTAGATTGACCGTTATCCAAAATTATACGTGAAAAGATTTCTTGTTCATAATTATTTAATGGAAAAGCCCACAATTGAATATTCTTATCTGCAATAATTAAAAATTCATTTGTATTCTGACATTGATTACATTCTTTGATGAAGAGTGCCCATGAAGTATAAGTACCCCTGAAGATTTTTTTTAGTTGATCTAGATTTAATTGCATCAGTGGGTTGGTTTTATTTATAACAATTTTTAAGGACTCTTGGCCAATGATGTAGGTTTTTGAATTGAGATCAATCGTATTTTCAAACCCAAAATTGATTGTGGGTATAGAGAGTTGAGACGAGATCGGTTGTTCATGAAAGATTAGGGATAAGGCCTCATTTTTTTGATTACATTCATTGATGATGGGTATAAGCCAGGATAAAGAAGAAGCATAATTTACGGAGATATCAGGTGTATTGGTATTCGGGGCAGCTATGACCGATCTTTGAGGATTTAATAAGCTGAAACTTATTACAATAACACCCAGGATAATGCAATAGCCAGCAAAAACATATAAGGAATGCTTGTTTAAATAATTTAGCATCCAGTAAATGACAAGATAACCCACCAGGGCAGCAGCAATAAAACCAGCAATCAGCACCGGTAGGAATTGAATCAAATCTTTCACTTTTAAAAGATCCATTATTCCCAGAACACCCGCAGCCATCATAATAGGGATAGCCATTAGAAATGAAAAATGGGCAGCGTCTTTTCGACGATAATTTTGAACCATACCGCCTGCAATACAAGAACCAGAGCGGGAAATGCCGGGGAATATCGAAATTGCCTGAAATAAACCCACAATAAATGCATTTTTCCAAGTGAGTTCAATAAGCTCACGGGATCGTTTACCAATCACTTCTGCAATCACAAGAAGAAAAGCAGTTCCAAAAAGGAAGAAAGCCGTTAATGACGGACTACCAAAGGCGGCTTCAACTTTACTTTTAAGTATTATGCCTGCCAACCCCGCTGGAATGGTTGCCAATATTACCAACCAGCCAAGACGCGAGTTTTCGTTTGTAAAAGGAGTTTTTTCCTTTATTCCCTGCAGAACTGCAAGTAAGATCTGCCAAATATCTTTTCGAAAATAAATTATCAAAGAAAGCAATGTGCCCAATTGTACGAGCACATCGAACGAAAAATTTTGGTCAGTTGGAATTCTCCAACCGAATAGATAAGGAAAGATCACCAGATGAGCAGAACTTGAAACAGGCAGGAATTCAGTAAAACCTTGTATGATCCCAAGAAAAATGGCTTGAATAATACTCATAAATTACCCTCTTGAAAAGTGTGATTGGGTTTTTGTAGGTTATTAAGGATTTGCGTTGAGTATTCTTCGAAATTACAGTCAATTATCGATTTACGCAGCCGGCGCATCAATTCTACCAGCATGAAGATGTTGTGAATTGAAATCAGAGTGGCAGCCAGCATTTCTTTCGCCATGATTAAATGGCGTAGATAGGCTCGGCTGAAATGTTGACATGTATAACATTCACATAGTGAGTCAATTGGACCGGGATTATGAGCATGTTCAGCATTCATTAAATTAATACGTCCATTCAGGGTTTGGGCTGCCTGGTGGCGAGCAAGGCGGGTAGGCAGGACGCAATCAAACATGTCAATTCCGCGGCGCACCCCTTCAATCAAATCTTCAGGAGTACCCACACCCATTAAGTAACGTGGTTTTTCTTTCGGCAGCAAATCATCAACCAGATCAACGATTTGAAGCATCTGGACTTTACTTTCACCAACCGAAAGGCCGCCGACTGCATAACCCGGGAAGTCCAAGGATTTAATGAATTCAGCGGATTTTTGGCGTAAATCAGGAAAAATTCCTCCTTGAATAATTCCAAAAAGTGCCTGATCAGTACGGTTTTTAGCTTTTAGGCAGCGTTCTGCCCATAAGTGGGTATGTTCCAGTGCTTTTTCGATATTCTTTCGGTTGGCGGGCTCAGAACATTCATCAAAAGCCATGATGATATCCGCGCCCAGCTTTTCCTGAATCTGTACAGCCAATTCAGGGGTGAAATGATGAATCGAACCATCCAGATGACTTTTGAAGGTAACCCCATCATCTGAAATTTTCCTCAGATCACCCAGCGAAAAAACTTGAAACCCCCCCGAATCCGTTAGAATTACTCCTTTCCAATCCATAAACTGGTGCAACCCGCCCATTTCTGCTACCAAATCAGCACCTGGCCGCAAGTAAAGGTGATAAGTATTGGAGAGAAGGATTTGTACTCCAATTTCTTTAAGCTGGGCAGGAGTCACAGCCTTAACAGTTGCCTGGGTTCCGACAGGCATGAAAACCGGTGTTTCGATATTCCCATGAGGCGTTGTAAAGATTCCTGCCCGTGCTTTACCGAGGCGTGTAATAGTTTTAAATTGGAAATTGGCATTCTGCATAATTATTAAAAGTGCTAAAAGAATTAAAAGATTATAGCTGATTTCAAAAGATTTTTTCCGGATAATATCCAACAGAAAGGTAATAAGTTTTAATCATCCGATTGACTTAAAGATAAATTAATCTCTTAGATTTTTTATTCTTGTCGGATGACTTGAGGGCGTTTATACTAAAGTGATGGAATTAGATAACTTTGCCACTTGGTTGGAAATTGATCTGGGGGTGCTTAAGAATAATTATTATATTTTAAACAAAACAATCGGAACACCAGTGATGCCCGTCGTGAAAGCCAATGCCTATGGACATGGTCTGGAAGAAGTTGCAAAAACCGTTGAAAAAAGTGGGGCAATGTGGTGTGGCGTCGCGCGAATCGAAGAAGCTCTGATTTTGCGTAGCGCCGGTATTCAAATGAATATCTTGGTTTTAGGATACACAGCCCCTCAAAGGGTACCGGAGGCTTTGTATAATAAAATCAGCCTGACTATATATGATCCGCAGATTGTTCAAGCTTATGCACAACAAGCAGATCCATTAAACCAAAAATTGAATGTTCAGGTGAAAGTGGATACCGGGATGGGACGTTTGGGGATTCCATCAGAAAAAGCAATTGATTTCATTCTTCAAGTAAAAAAACAGAGCCAATTTCATTTACAGGGAATATTTACTCATTTTGCTTGCGCAGATGAACCCGGGAAACCTTACACTCAACAGCAATTGGATAAATTTAACTATATTCTCCTGCAATTGCAAAATCAGGGAATTCGACCAGAATTAATTCATGCATCCAACTCAGCGGCATCAATAAACTTTCCAGCAGCCAGATTTGATATCGTCCGTTGTGGATTGGCTTTTTATGGGCTTTCACCATCAATCGAGACGCCTTTGCCTGAGGGTATTAAACCCGCGCTCTCCTGGAAAACGAGGCTTATCTCAATCAAACATTTTGCCGCCGGTCATGGATTAAGTTATGGATATAAATATTTTACGAAGAAAACAGAGAAAATTGGAGTGATTGCAGCCGGCTATGGGGATGGTCTGAGACGCCAGATGGGAAATACTGTCCTATTACGAGGTAAACGTGTTCCTGTTGTTGGAAACGTATGCATGGATCAATGCATTGTGAATATTGATAATATCCCAGATGCCCAGGTTGGAGATGAGGTAGTTCTTATTGGAAAACAAGAAAGAGAAGAAATTACTGCCACCGATATTGCCAAAGAATGGGATACCATCAGTTATGAAGTTATATGCGGGATGGCTGCCCGTATGCCGCGTGAGTACATCCGCTAAATTAAATCCAGAGGGTTAATAAGAATGTTTAAAAATCATATGCCCAAACGTTGGGTAATGCCATCCGAAACCCCGCCTGAAATTGAAGCGACCCTGGCTCAATTTCCACGTCCAATTCGACAGATTCTTTATAACCGCGGGTTCAAAGATATGGAATCATGCAAGGCATTTCTACAGGCTGACTATCCGTCCAAAAAATCAAATCCCTTCAATCTGGATCAAATGGATAAGGCGGTTGAAAGAATACTATTTTCAATTCATCATCAATTACCGATAGCGATCTACGGTGATTATGATGTGGATGGGGTTACGGCTACAGCTCTCTTGGTCCAGGTACTTCATCAATTGGGTGCGCTGGTGATTCCTTATATCCCCAATCGTTTTGATGAGGGATATGGTTTAAATAAAGATGCGTTGAAATCATTAAGTGAAGCCGGGGTTGACCTTGTAATAACAGTTGATTGTGGAATTCGTTCAGTTATCGAAGCAGAATATGCCAAGGAAATTGGACTCACTTTGATAATCAGTGACCATCATCATCCGCGTGGTGTAATGCCCTCAGTTTTTGCCGTCATTTGTCCTAAAAAAGAAAATGATGGATATGAATCAAAAGATCTTGCTGGAGTAGGGTTGGCGTACAAGATTGCCCAGGCTCTGATTATTCAAAGTAAAAGTTTATTTTTAAAGGCAGAGAAATGGCTTGACCTTGTGGCGCTTGGGAGTGTGGCAGATATGGTGCCTTTGATAGAAGAAAACCGCATGCTCGTGCGCCAGGGGATCCAAAGACTGCAATCGCAGCCGCGTATAGGACTAAGGGCTTTAAGTGAGATCGGTAAGGTTGATATTAATAAAATAAGTAGCAATACGATTGGTTTTAGTTTTGGTCCAAGGTTAAATGCTGCTGGCCGGATAGAATCTGCCAAAAAAGCATTACAACTATTAATGACTGAAGACGTGGATACAGCCAGTATATTGGCGGCTGAATTAAATGCACAAAATCTGGAACGCCAGAGCCTGACCCGCCAAATCCAACAGCGTGCCCAGGAGATCGCAAGTTTTTCAGGTGAAGAGCTGATCTATTTGATTATTGATGAAAGTTTTAATCAGGGAATTCTCGGATTGGCAGCCTCTAAACTGACAGAAGAGTATTACCGGCCGGCCATGGTTGGCACAAAACGAAGCAATGGTTCTATTCGTGCATCCTGCCGTTCGATTCCCGAATTCGATATTACCAGAGCATTAGATGAATGTGCTGATCTTTTAGTTCAGCATGGAGGGCATAAAGCTGCGGCTGGTTTTACCATTTGCGCTGAAAACCTGGAAATTTTTCGTGAAAAGATGATGGGAATTGCACAACGGGAATTGGGCGAAAAAAATTTAGCTCCGACATTAAAAGCGGATTCACAGGTTGCCCTTTTTGAATTGAAACCAGAAATTCTGGATTACCTGGATCAGTTTGAACCTACAGGAATGGGTAACCCGGTCCCGCTATTTTTCTCAAAAAATGTCATTGTTAAAAATCAAAAAGTTGTCGGAAAAGAAAATTCACATCTCTCGTTAGTGCTTTCCGATGGCCGAATCACTTTTGACGCGATTGGCTTTGGGCTGGGTGACCGAGCTGAAAAAATGCCAGATCGAATTGATATCCTTTTCTGTTTCGAACGAAATTATTATCAAGCTCAGGAAAGAATTCAATTGCGCATTGTGGATTTGAAGCATGCGTAGAATGAATGTCTTTATTCAATTGGGTTAGAGCAAATGAACGAGAAAAAATTGAATTAGATTTCGTTATCCTTAGGGAATTTTATCAAGCGATGAGATAATTTAATACAAAACGACGAAGTCGGATTCGATTCTCATAAATAATTTTATTCAAAATATAGGAAATCTAATTAGGATAGGTTTGCAAAAAATCGGGAGACATTTATCTTTTCGATCGACACTCATTAAATATCTGAATTGAGATTTGTCGCAGATTAAATGAAGAATGGACCGAGTTTTCTATTCGGTCTATTATCATTTTAAATCACCATGCTATAATTTTATTCAATCGAAATGATCCTGAGGGATTCTCATGTCATCACATCTAATTGACAATTTGCCAAGACCTATCATTTTTGGCCATCGGGGTGCCAGTCGATATGCACCTGAGAATACAATGATTGCATTTCAAACTGCCTTCGATCAAGGAGCTCCTGCCATTGAGTTGGATGTGATGCTTTCAGCTGATGAAAAATTAATCGTGATTCATGATTCAACAGTAGATCGAACCACAAATGGTAGTGGTAAGGTTAATGAGCTTTCATTTGATTCACTAAAAAAATTGGATGCAGGATATAGATTTTCAGAAAAGTATATTAATGAAAGAATTCCTACTTTAGAGGAAGTGTTTGATCTTACCAGGGGTAAATTTCTAGTCAATATTGAATTGAAAAATTATCATGCCCCCGGGGATAACCTTGTAGAAAAAGTGGTTGACCTTGTTGTTAAACGAGAAATGAATGGCTCTGTTATATTTTCTTCTTTCATACTAGCAAATATATTTAAGTTACGACGACTTTTGCCAGATGTGCCAACCGCTTTATTGACTCTGGGAGGAATAGTCGGTAAACTCGAAATTTCCCCATTTTTTCGATGGCTTTCACCAGAATTTATTCATCCGGAGTATCAATTAATTGATGAAAAAATTATTCAAAGGGAGCATGCTTGCCACCGTAGAGTGAATGTTTGGAAAGTAAATGAAGAAGCGGATTTGCGGCGTTTTATCAAGGCTGATGTAGATGGAATTATTACCGATGATCCCATTTTGGCATTGAATATTCGAAAATTGAGCAGCACGTGAGGATTTCAGGTTGAAACAAACTATCAACTTTGCAAATTCTAAATATCTTAGCAGGTTATTTGGTTTGTTGTTATGCTTTTTTTTGTTTATTGGGACTTCACTGGTTGCTTTTGGCCAAGGGGACGTAAATCCGAACCTTTCAAGCCAGCTTGCCCATCAGCTTATGGAAAACCTGTCTCCCGAACAAAAGATAGGACAGCTTTTTCTGGTCACATTCCAGGGCAAGGAAGTTGATAGTCAGTCACAAATTTATGATTTGATCATAAATCATTATGTCAGTGGAGTAATATTAAAACGCGATAATGATAATTTCATAGGACCAGAAAAAACCATTGAAAGCGCTTTCAATCTTATTAGTTCTTTACAAACCATTGCTGCTGGTGTAATAACCCCGAACCTTGATGCCAAAGCAACACAGACAGTTATTGAATCAACTGCATCTGTAAGCCACGGTACATATATTCCGCTTTTTATAGGAATTTCCCAGGATGGTGATTTATATCCTTTTGATCAAATTTTTAACGGACTAACTCCATTACCAAATCAAATGGCAATTGGTGCCACCTGGGATCCAGCTGAGTCGGAAAAAGTGGGGACCGTGATGGGTAAAGAATTGCATGATTTGGGGTTCAACCTTTTCCTGGGCCCTTCCCTGGATGTGCTCGATATTAATTACACAGGCAGCGGGGATGATTTAGGAACCCGAACTTTTGGGGGTGATCCTTTTTGGGTTAGCCAAATGGGACGGGCGTATATTCGTGGATTGCATAACGGCAGCAATCAGCAGATGGCAGTAATCGCAAAACATTTTCCAGGTAGAGGTGGCTCCGATCGATTACCGGAAGCTGAAGTGGCAACCGTTCGTAAATCGCTCGAACAGCTTCGATTGATAGAGCTTGCCCCATTTTTCGCTGTAACCGGTAATGCGAAAGATAAAAATGAAACCGCGGAAGGATTGTTTCTCAGTCATATCCGTTACCAGGGTCTGCAAGGTAATATTCGAGCGATCACAAAACCAATCAGTCTGGATCCTGCTGCATTGGGAGATTTGATGAAATTACCCGAATTCTTTGAGTGGCGTAAGAACGGAGGATTAATTGTAAGCGATGACCTTGGCAGCCAGGCAATTCGGCGATCATATGATCCATCGGGAAAGACCTTTGATGCACGGCAGGTGGTTTTGAGTGCTTTTCTGGCTGGCAATGATTTGCTCTATATGGACCAGATCATTGCGACAAGTGACCAGGATACTTATTCGACTACATTACGGATATTGGAGTACTTTAGCCAAAAATACAGGGAAGATCGCGCATTTGCTGACCGGGTTGATGCTTCTGTTGAACGTGTAATTCAATTGAAATTCCAGATTTATGTCACTTTTGACATTAGAAATGTACTTCCAGATGTTAATTTGTTAAAAGATATTGGCCAGGCAGATAGAATTTTATTTGAAGTCGCAAGTAAAGGGATTGCACTGATCAGTCCAGAGAGTAAGGACCTTCCAACAACGATTTCTCGACCACCTGAACTTAGCAGTAACATGGTTTTTTTTACTGATATGGTTGTATGCTCTCAATGCAGCAGCTGCAAAAAGCAAACAGAATTATCCGTTGATGAATTTGAAAAATCAGTGTTGAAGTTATATGGTCCAAACGCGGGCGCGAAGATTTATCAAAATCACCTTTCCTCCTACACATTTGACGACCTTGAGAACTATCTGGATTCACCAATCAATCATCTGGATTTGGATACCAGCCTTAACAAAGCGGATTGGATAATATTTTCCTTGCTTGGTTATGATCCGAATAGGTCAGCATCCAACGTTTTACATCGATTAATTTCAGAGAGTCCCCAGCTCATTCGCGACAAAAAAGTAATCGCTTTTGCTTTTAATATCCCTTATCGTTTGGATGCTACAGATATTTCCAATTTAACTGCATATTATGGTGTGTTCAGTAAAACGCCAACTTTTATTGAAGTTGCCGCAAGGGTAATTTTTCAAGAAATAAATCCTGAGGGAGCATCACCGGTATCTGTTCCGGGAGTGGCTTATGACCTAAATATCATAACCTCACCCGATCCAAACCAGATCATCCCATTAGTCATTGATTTAGAGGGGAGTGACACAAACCAAGCAACGACGATTACAAGTCAACCCACCTTGATACCTGCTTTTTTCATAGGAGACCTGATTCCTATAAGAACTGGCGTAATTGTAGACCACAATAAGCATTCTGTTCCGGATGGTACAGTTGTCAAATTTGCTTTTAATTTATCAGGAGAAAAAAGAATCACGCAGCAGGTAGAAGCAATTACCAAGGATGGGATTGCCCGAACCACATTCCGAATTCAGGATCCCGGGATGCTTGAGATAAAAGTGAATAGCGATCCAGCGGGAAACTCAAATATTTTAATGTTGGATATTTCAATTGGTAAAAGTGTGATTGTTAGTGCGATTACTCCAACGGCGATTCCCACGTTGCCCGCTGAAAAAAATAGTATAGTAGGAAATGATCAATCTAAACCGGTTCTTATTACGTCACAGATTGATTCCAAATTGGAGTGGTTGATTGTAATATTATTAGTTTGGTCAATCGCAGCATTAATGGTTTGGATCGGGAATCGTTATTTTACTATTCAATGGGGAATGCGTGCAGGTTTGCTGGCAGTAATTTGTGGTTTGACTGCTTATCTATGGATAATTATTGGTCTTCCTGGTAGTGCTTACTATTATCAATCCGGAGGATTTAGTAAGACAATTCTACTTGTTTTACTAAGTGCAGGGATTGGAGTTATGCTAAATTGGGTTTGGTATCGTTACACACTACGAAAATGAAGATCAGTTTTCTTATCGATAAATAAGAATTGCAAGTGTCAGTATCGATAATCCTAAAGAAAGCCAGATTAAATTGCGTTCAAATGAATTTTGGAATTGGTCCTTGACCTCTTGAATAATTTCTTTTCGCTCTGTATTATTTTCTTCTTTTCCAAATAAATATTCTTTAAAAAGTTGAATACTTTGAGGGCGTTGATCTGGATGCAGATTCATTGATCGATTAATTGCTTTTTCAATTTGTAGATTAATAGCGGGATTAATCTGTCGAGGATTGATATAGCTCTCAGGGTTTAGAAATCTTGCACGGGCATCAACAGGTGAGGTATTGGTCAACAGGTGATATATCGTAGCCCCAAAAGCATAGATGTCGCTGCGCACATCGGTGTGGGTGCTATCCCCTCCATATTGCTCCAGTGGAGTATAGAAAGCTGTACCATGTCCCTGAATTATTGTAATCGTTCCTTCTCCAGGGGCGAGAAGTTTGACCAGGCCAAAATCAACCAGTTTTAAAACACCATTGGGTGTGATTTTAAGATTACTTGGTTTGATATCACGATGAAGAATCGGGGGTTCTTGACTGTGTAAATAGGTGATTGCGTCTGAGAGCTGGCGAGCCCAATTTAATACATCCTTCACTTTTAGAAATTTCTTATTTTGTTTTGCTTTCGAAATATAGGAGCGCAAATCCTCGCCTGGTATGTAATCCATTACGAGGTAATCCCGCGTTTTTTCAGAAAAATAATCTGAGACCTTAGGCAAATTTGGATGATCCAACCTGGCTAAAATTGTAGCTTCTTTTTTAAATTGTTCTCTTGATTCCTGGATAATTTGCTTATCAAGAGACCGATCATACTCCACTTCTTTAATTGCACAATTCCGCCCTTTGAGGCGGTTATCATCGGCTAGATAGATACAACCCATTCCGCCTTGCCCGATAATGCGAATGATTTTATATCGTCTATGTAGTAATTTCCCTAATTCTAGCGGTGTTGTCATAAATAATAAATCAACAAATAAATTGAATGAGAGAATCAATTCAGGTATTCAACTTGCAAATAATCCCAAATTTGCTATTATTATACTTTGGGATGTTAAAATAAGAAAAATGCAGGAGAGAATTTGAAAAAAAGTGTATCTGAACTGCCATTTTTAGTTGCTCAAATGGGTCCGCTTATTGGTCGGAAATGGGCAATTACTGGTGAATTATTAATAGGCAGGGGGGAAGACTGCGATATTGTAATTCCCGATCGACAGGTATCTCGTTTTCACTTAAAGCTCATCCCTCATATTGACAAGCCTTTAGAAATTAAGGATTTGGGTAGTAAGAATGGTTCTTTCTTGAACGGAAAAAAAATAAATGAGTCTGTATATATCAAAGATGGAGACCAAATCAAAATTGCATTGGTACAAAATTTTATTTTTGTCAGTTCAGATTCCACAGTACCTCTGGGAAACGTTAAAAAAGCGTCAGGACGTCTGTTAATTGATTCGCGTGCAAGACGTGTATGGGTACTTGAAAGAGAGGTTATTCCTGCTTTGTCTGTGCAGCAATTCCATCTCTTGCAAAGTCTTTATGAACAATCGGGAGAGGTTGTGGCGCGTGAAAAAATAGTCCAGGCAGTTTGGGGTCTCAAGGAAGGTGAAGGGGTGACTGAACAGGCACTGGATGCCTTGGTTCGTCGATTACGGGAACGCTTATCTGAGTTCGATAAAAAGCATAACTATCTGGTCACTGTGCGTGGTTTTGGAATTCGATTGGATAACCCGGATTATGAATAAAAAGAGAGCAGATAATTCTGCTCTCTTTTTGGGTGGAAAAGGGAAATTCCTTTATCTTTTTAAAATCGAACAATTATTACTGCAAATTCTTTTGCATCGAAAAACGTAGTACAGCTCGATATACGGATTTAAGCTTTTCGTTGAGTTTGACATCCTGGTTTTTCCCCTCGCTTTGCGTGATCACATTATTGATCAGATCGGCCAATTCGGATGTAATCTCTGACGAATGTTCATTAAGTTTAGCTTGCAGCTCTGCATCTGTTGGAGTGCTTAATAATTCCTGGATAAGTTTAATTTCAGCAGGCGGCTCATTGGCTTTCTCAATTACTATCATGATTTGTTCCAGTTTGGAAATGCGATCAATATTTGCATTTTTTCTTGCAACCGCTAATTCATTTTCTAGAACCTGGAGGAATAATTCATCCACTTTGGATAGATTATTTACAGCATTTTGAGCAATATTATCAGTGGATAGGATTTTTTCGATTAATTGTTTAGTCTGTTCATAATCCGCTTGAATTTTTTTATCTATTTCCTGAGTTAATTTTAACAATTTTTCTCTAAGCGTCAGAAGTTTTTGCTTTTCAGGGTCTTTTGCAGCATCCATTTTTTCGCTAAGCATCTGGAAAAAGGAATAATCCATCCCGGAACGAGCTAATCCTGTAAAAATAGAAAGTTGGGTATCATTGGAAGCATTAATTACTAGTTCGAGAAGTTTTTCACGAGTTAAACCATCTTTACCAGCATTTTGAAGAGATTTAATTGCAGATTCAGTTTCTTTGGCCTGAACAAACAACTCTTTACCAACTTTTGTATTTTCATAAAGTAAATCCTGGACTTCAAGAAGTTCCTTGCCAGTTTTTTCATCCTTTTGTTCCACGGAAGATTGAGCAATGCGGGTTAATAAAGAAAAGAAAGATACATCCAATAATGCTTCTTCCTGTTTGATGAGCGTCAATCGTTCTGGTTTGGGGGTGGTCAGGATCCGCTGAAGCAAGTTCAAACGCTTTTGCTGATTTTCGATCATTTCTTTGGTGATTCCATCTTTTTCCAATATTTTCTCTAAAAGGGTTTGGTAGGTTAGCATTGATTGTGGTTGAAAAAGATAAGCTTTCTTCTTTTCATTCGGCAGGGAATTTAATACACGATTGATTAATGGACCAATTTGCTTTTCTTGTTCAGTCACAGAAATGTTCAATTCTGGTGGAAAATAGGTTAGCAGTAATTCTTTTTCCGGATCATGGTAAACAATCGGGGTCGCCAGCATGTCCTGAAATCCACAGGAAGGGCAATGTATAATGTTCACGACATTTCCTAACAACTTTTGTTTTGCTGTAGGATCTGTGTATGTATCAAAGATCTGTTCAATATCCGCGATAACTGGCTGCCGGCAGCGCGGGCAGCTGGTTTGAGTTTTTGTCATATTCACCTTCTGAAAATAAAATAATAGCCGATTATACCATCGCGACAAAAAATGAAATGCGTATAGCTAGCTATCGAGGTAGAGAAAAACAAATGCGTGCACCTTCATTTTGCTTGGTATCCACCCAGATCTTCCCTTGGTGCGCTTCGATAATAGATTTAGTAAGATAAAGACCCAATCCAGCTCCTTTTTTTTCACGGGTTGCCTCTGGTGCTCGATAAAATCGATCAAAAATGAAAGGAAGATCCTGGGGCGCAATACCTGGACCTTCGTCTTTGACGCAGATGATGATAATATCGGCACGGACTTGACCCGAGATAAGGATTTCACCAGAATCTGAATATTTGATGGCATTACCGATCAAGTTGGAAAAAACTTGATCGATCCTGATTTCATCGCCAATAATGATGGGAAAATTATCAGGAAATTTCGTTATTATTTTGTGTGTATCGGTTTGGGTCAGGAAGCGGGTAGCCAATCGTTGGGCAATATCAGGGATAAAAATATCAGATTTCTTTAGAGAAATTCCACCGGCCTGTAACCGCGAAGCATCGAGGAGGTTTTCTATCAAGACATTCAATCGGTCTGCTTCTTCTTCAATCACTTGCAGACTTTCATCGATGATCTTTCTATCCCAATCGGCGTCTTCGCGCCTGAGAGTACTCACATAGCCTTTGATTAATGCTACCGGAGTTTTTAGTTCATGGCTGATAACAGAAATAAAAGTGCTTTTCAATTCTTCTGCTTGTCGAAATCGGCTGATGTCACGACAAGTGGCAATAATATTCAATAGCTTTCCATTATTTGAGACAAGGGGGGCGTAAGTGATCCCGATTGGAATAGGTGGTAAATTTGCACGTTTGAGGTCCCCTTCAACATAAAGTTGCGCAGTAGGTGAGAGCGGCCACCCGCCCGCAAGGGCTTTTTCCAATGTTGTATCTTGTGTAAGTTTATTCATACGGAGAATATCTTCATGGTGTTTGCCTTGAATGCGCTCGGGAGAAATGGCCACCATGCGTGAAAATGCAGCATTACAGCGTTCGATTACTTGATTAGAAGAAAGAATTAAGATTCCGTCAGCTGCTGAATCTAATATTGCATCCAGATGTTGTTTGTTCAGATTCACTTTGGTATATAGTTGGGCATTTTGTACTGCAATGGCAGCCTGGTTGGCAAAGCTGCCTAGAAGTACACGGTCGTTATTTGAAAAAATACCCGGGTATCCTCTAAAAATGAATACAACCCCTAAAACTTTCTGTTGGGTAACCATTGGTAAACCCACACCACTTAATAACCTTAGTCTGGCAGCGAAAGTTAGATCACTCAGCATACGATTAATTTCAGGGATTTCAAATTGCTGTGGATCCTCATTATCAGGAATAGCGTTAAGTAAAGGATTTAATTGCTGTAAAAAAATTGGCGAAATCCCTTGAGAGACGCGGATATTCCATCCGCCGCTTTCTCCTCTTAAAGCAATCAATCCAGCCTGACCAGCAAGTAATTCAATGGAAAATTTTAGAATTCTCTCCAAAAGAGAATCGAGATCAAGCTCCTGGGTTAAAGCACGAGTAATCTCTAGAAGGTAATCACGCTGACGAACACGAAAATCTGGTAGCATAATTGGTTGTTAAAAAATGATTGAAATTAGACAAAAATTATAACATTCACTTTTTTAATGATCTCTGTTCTTGATCAACACCAGAGCGCCGATCAAACCTGCATTGTCTCCTAATTCTGCAGTAGTGATGGATAGATCCTTTAAATAATCATTGCTGAGGATAACTTCATTCAGGACTTTTTTGGTCGGTTTCAATAATAAATCTCCGGTCAGGCTCACTCCTCCCCCCAGGGTGATACAGGTGGGATTAAAAATATGGATGAAATTGGCGATTGCGATCCCCAAATAGGTCCCTGCTCGTTCATAGGCTGATAAACATAGTTCATCGCCACGAAATGCTGCTTCTGCGATCTCTTTGCTAGTAATTTGCGCCGTCAATTTTAATGATGACTGAACCCCATTGTTTACTTGTTGCTGGACGTATCTGGCAATGGCTGGTCCGGAAGAAATAGCTTCCAGGTGGCCGGCTTGACCACAACTACAAATTGGGCCATTTGGCAGAACAGTAATGTGTCCTAACTCCGATGCCATTCCACGTGATCCCATTAGAATCTGATCATTGATTATCACACCACCACCAATACCTGTGCTTATTGTTAGGTAGATGACGTTGTGGTGACCACGCGCAGCTCCATATTTCCATTCACCCAGAACCGCCAATCGAGCATCGTTTCCTATCAATACAGGGACATTAAATTTATCCTGAATGTACTTTTGTAAAGGAAAATTCTCCCAACCTGGGATATTGACAGCCTTAATGACAATCCCTTTTTCTGAATCAACAAATCCTGGGGCAGCGGCAGCAATTGCTTTAACCGTTCCATTGATAGGCCAAATATCTTTGATAATGTTTATGATTTGACCTTCAGCCTTCAGCCCTTCGGATCGGGTCTTAATTTTTATTTGTTTTATGGGATGAATATCTTTATTGTTAAAAAGTGCGGCACGAATGTTTGTCCCACCAATATCCAAGCATATGTAATAATCCATAAATAAAATTATAATGTCATTCCTTTTTGTTGACTTATAAATAAAAGACTGCTATTATCCCTGCTGATGGAAAAACCTCCTTATCCAAAAAATGCTCCCAGAAATTTATTCCTAGAATTACGCAAATGGCTGATTCCTGGAATTGGGGTCAAACGTTGGCTGGTTATGATTCTGATCGGAGTGACATTATTAGGATTAGGAGTTGCTGTTTTAGTCATTGATTTTTACCGTAGTACTGATAACTCCTTCTGGCTTCAAGTTTTATCATTCCTTTCGTTACGATTCTTGGATCGGACCATTCGAGCATTAATTTTTGGCGGATTAGGTCTTTTTTTCATTGTGGTTGGAACAGTGGAATTGAACCGCTCATTACTAAAACCATTCGTAAAACCAGGGGAAATTATCCTTGATACGATATCTGCCTTCCGCAAGAAAGAAAAAGGACCCAGGATCGTGACTGTTGGCGGAGGAACGGGTCTTTCTGTTCTTTTACGCGGATTAAAATTATTTACTCATAATCTCACCGCTTTGGTCACCGTTGCTGATGATGGAGGATCCTCAGGAGAATTAAGAAAGAGCCTGGGGATTCTTCCTCCTGGAGATATCCGTGCGTGTTTGGCTGCACTTTCGGATGATGAAGAGTTGATGACCCAATTATTCCAGTATCGCTTTGGCAAAAATGCAGGAATAAATGGACATTCTCTTGGGAACTTATTAATAAGTGCATTAAGCGATATTACTGGTTCATTTGAGAATGCAGTAGCTGAATCTGGCCAAGTCCTCGCGATCCGTGGAAGAGTTCTGCCTTCAACTTTGCATGATGTGAAATTAGTGGCTGAAATTAAGCTTCCTGACAAGAATAAGGAATTAAATGTTATTGGTGAAAGCCAGATCTCGAAAACTGGTGGAACTATTAAACGTGTATGGCTTGAGCCTGGAAACCCACTGCCATATCCCCCGGCTGTACAATCAATTCTGTCAGCGGACCTGATTGTGATAGGACCAGGCAGCCTTTACTCAAGTGTTTTACCTAATTTATTAGTACCTGATCTGGCAGAAGCGATTCGGGTGAGTAAGGCTTTGAAATTTTATGTCTGTAATGTAGCCAATCAGAAAGGGGAGACAGATGGTTATAAAATCATGGATCATATTCGTGCTATTGAAAAACACTTGCAGAACCAGCATTTTGATATCATCGTTTGTAATAATGATTTCAGCTGTAAATTGCCTAAGGGTGTGGAGTGGGTTGTGGCAGACTCTGAACTAGAAGAGCAGTACTCGGTATATTTTGCGCCATTAGCGGATAAGACAAATCCCTGGCGGCATAATTCACAATTGCTTGCGGAGACGATCCTGGATCTATATTTCGAGCGTACAGGGCCATTGTTGAATAAACAATCTGTGAAAAATTAGAAAACTACAGTAAAATTACAATTTGTAAATCACATCATTTTTTGGAGGATACGATGTCAGTAAAAGTCGGTATTAATGGTTTTGGCCGTGTGGGTAGGCAGGTTTTCAAAGCAATCGATGATTTTCATAAGGGTGAAATTGAAGTTGTTGCGATCAACGATCTATTTGATACGAAAACCAATGCTCACCTGCTCAAATATGATTCAAATTATGGCAAATTTGACGCAGAAATTAAGGTTGAAGGAAATGATTTGGTAGTAAATGGCAAGACTATTAAAGTATTTGCTGAAAAAGATCCTGCCAAATTGCCCTGGAAAGATTTAGGTGTGGATATTGTTATTGAATCCACCGGTGTTTTCACAGATGCAAAAGGTGACCCGGAAAAAGGCAAAGCCGGCGCAAATGTTCACATTGAGAAAGGTGGAGCAAAGAAAGTTATCATCACGGCTCCTGCTAAAAATGAAGATATCACTATAGTTTTAGGTGTTAATGAAGAAAAGTATGATCCTGCCAAACATCATATTTTATCCAATGCCTCCTGCACAACCAACTGTCTTGCACCTGCTGCCAAGGTTGTTTTTACCAAATTTGGAATTATCAGTGGTGTAATGGTTACCGTTCATTCTTACACTAATGACCAGGTCATTCTCGATCAAGGTCATAAAAAGGAAATGCGCCGATCCCGGGCTGCTGGTTTAAACATAATTCCCACAACGACCGGTGCTGCCAAAGCATTAGCGCTGGTCATTCCAGAATTGAAGGGTAAATTTGATGGTTATTCTCTACGTGTTCCCACGCCGACTGTATCCATCGTTGATTTAAGTGTGATTGTGGAGAAACCAACTACCAAAGAAGAATTAAATGCAGCTTTTGAGGAGGCTTCCAAATCATACCTAAAAGGTATTTTAGGAGTCACCCACGGCGAATATGGCGACCCGCTGGTATCCATGGACTTCAAAGGTGACAGCCGATCTTCTATCGTTGACCTTCCATCAAATATGGTAATGGGCGGAAATTTGGTTAAAGTGGTTGCCTGGTATGATAATGAATGGGGTTACTCATGCCGCACAGCTGATCTGGCTGCTCTGGTTGCAAAGAAACTTTAATCGTTATATGCAATGAAACTAAAGACGTAATCTGATTTTGTTAACAGATTACGTCTTTTTAAAAAAAATAAGAGAGGCGATTATGTTTAATAAAAAAACCATAACTGATATCGATGTAAAAGGGAAAAAGGTATTTGTCAGGGTGGATTTTAACGTACCGATGAAAGATGGCAAGATCACAGACGATACCCGAATTCGAGCTGCTCTACCTACTATTCAATATTTAATGGATCATAGTGCAGCGGTAATTCTGGCTTCACATCTTGGCCGCCCGAAAGGTGGACCAGACCCTGTATTCAGCCTGAAACCAGTTGCGACTTACCTGGCGAACCTATTGGGGAAACCGGTTGCTTTTGCAGAAGACTGTATTGGTCCTTTGGCTGAAAAAGCAGCTTCGGTACTTAAACCTGGAGAAGTTCTGGTTCTCGAGAACACTCGCTTTCATCCTGAAGAAGAAAAAAATGATCCCGGAATGGCCAAACAATTGTCAGTTTTAGCCGATATCTTTGTCAATGACGCTTTTGGAACCGCTCACCGTGCCCATGCTTCAACTGAAGGCGTTGCTAAATTCCTCCCGGGTGTTGCTGGATTCCTGATGGAAAAGGAAATTCAGTATCTGGGACAGGCTATTGATAATCCAAAACGACCATTTGTAGCCATTCTTGGTGGAGCAAAGGTAAGTGACAAGATTGGCGTAATTAAAAACTTACTGCAAAAAGCAGATTCAGTTCTCATCGGTGGCGGTATGGCTAATACATTCTTCAAAGCCCAGGGCTATGGCATGGGTGATTCCCTTGTGGAAGGGGAAGCCCTGGAAACTGCAAAAGAATTATTAAAAATTGGTGGGCAGAAACTACATTTACCTGTAGATATGGTGATTGCGGATAAATTTGAGGATTCAGCTCATAAGAAAACGATGGATGTTAGTGAAGTGCCGACAGGTTGGCGTGTGCTGGATATCGGTCCTGAAACAGTCAAGGCTTACTCAAAAATTATCAGTGATGCAGGAACAGTTGTCTGGAATGGTCCGATGGGTGTGTTCGAATTTCCAAATTTTGCATCGGGCACCTTTGAAATTGCGAAAGCGATTGCAGCCAGCAAAGCAATCAGTGTCATTGGTGGAGGTGACTCGGTCGCTGCTGTAGCTCAAGCCGGTGTGTCAGATAAGATCACTCATATTTCCACTGGTGGAGGGGCATCTCTGGAAATGCTGGAAGGTCTGGCATTACCAGGATTGGTAGCCCTTCAGGATAAATAAAAACGAAAAAATCCCTTGAGAAATCAAGGGATTTTATTACTCAGGTCTATATCCTTGATGTCTAGGATGACTGTTTAGGTAAATGTAAAATTACAAAATGGATTGCGATTGCTGGTTATCGTGTTTACGCAAATACAAAAGCGATATTCATCTGGACAAAAACGCAGCCATCGAATAAAATAATAGACTGCAAAGTTCGTTAGTGTATTTTTTGGAGGTTCATTTTGGCAAATATTAAGTCACAAATAAAACGTAATCGACAGAATCTAAAGAAACGCGCTCGCAATCGAATATTCAGAGGAACTGCACGTACCAGTGTCAAGAATGCTCGTGAAGTGCTTGAAACAGGAAAGGCTAAAGATGCGACAAAAGCGGTTGCTGAAGCGATAAGCGTTTTAGATCATACGGCTCAAAAGGGAGTTATTCATAAAAATAATGCTGCTCGACGTAAAAGCCGATTAATGAAACAATTGGCTAAGTTGGGAAAATAGAATTTTCACTTGAAATTATTAATATTTATGAATAGAATAAAGCGGGAGGACATTTCTCCCGCTTTTATTTATTAATGGCTGGAACTATGTTTGAAATAGAACAACAAGAAATCACCAAAAAAATCCAAGATATTTGTAATCAACTTGGCTTTGGTCCTTTTGAACCCAAATGGGTATGGATACCTTTCAGTGGGCAGTGGGGGATCGCCACTTCATTTTTTGAGTTGGCAGCCAGGAAGGCGCGCAGCGACCCATCCATTAAAGTTAGTATTTATGCTGAACAAATTGCTGAACAAATCAAAGAAGAGTTGGGAAATCTTCCTCGAATACAA
The DNA here is from genome assembly GCA_964571135.1 of uncultured Anaerolineaceae bacterium. Classification (GTDB taxonomy): domain Bacteria; phylum Chloroflexota; class Anaerolineae; order Anaerolineales; family Anaerolineaceae; genus CAZMZW01. The sequence goes on from CAZMZW010000002.1 coordinate 188,035, forward strand.
ATGATAAAAGCCATTAAAGGGTATTTAAATTTGTATTTTGAATCAAACCTCTTTGCAATTAAAATAGTAGACCAAATTCTTGAACTCGGTCCAGATTATGGAAAAGGCTTAGTGACCAAGCAAAAAGTAATGGTGGAATTTTCACAGCCCAATTCTTTAAAAGCTTTTCATGTTGGACATTTGCGTAATATGGTTCTGGGTGCTGCGATTTCAAATATTCTTGAAAAATCGGGTGATGAGGTTATTCGCGCCAATTATCTGGGTGATATTGGACTGCATGTAATTACCTGGCTTTGGAATTATTTGAAATTTCATAACGGAGAGGAACCGCCAAAACAGAATAAGATCCGTTGGATGGGTGATCTCTACGCTGAAGCTACCAAACGAAGAGAAGAGAATCCTGAAAATGAATCTGAGGTTCGGGCACTTTTTAAGCTTTGGAATACAAAAGATAAAGGTGTTGTTGAATTATGGAAAAAAACTCGCGATTGGTCCCTTCAAGCATTTGACCAGATCTACGAACAAATGGGCATCTCATTCGATCATGTTTACTATGAAAGCGAAGTGGAGGATGCTGGCAAGGTTCTGATCGACGACTTGATAAAAAATAAAATGGCAAAAGATGAAAGACCAACAGGTTCTGTTTTTGTTGATCTGGATCAGCTCCTGGGAACCAACGAAGAATATCGAGTATTGGTCTTATTGCGTTCAGATGGAACATCACTTTACTCTACCAAAGATATCCCTTTGGCAATTAAGAAGTTTGAACAATATCACTTGGATCGATCAATCTATGTTGTGGATGTCAGACAATCCTTGTATTTTAAACAAATCTTTAAAATCCTGGAATTGATGGGATACTCGTGGGCGAGTAATTGCCACCATCTCGCTTACGAAATCGTTAATCTGCCTGGAAATGTGACCATTGCATCACGGGAAGGAACTGTGATCTTGTTGGAAGATCTGCTTCGAGAAGCAGAGCAAAGAGCTTTGAAGGTTGTTGAGCAAAAAAACCCTGATCTTGAAGAGGATGAAAAAAATAAAGCAGCACGCTCTATCGCATTGGGTGCGATAAAGTATTCATTGCTTTCGCGCGATAATACAAAAATAATCACCTTTGACTGGGATTCTGCGTTGGACGTAAATGGTCAGGCAGCTCCTTACATTCAATATGCTGGAGTAAGGGCTAACAGTATCCTTAAAAAAATCTCAAATCAAATCCCGGTTTCGCGAGAAATCGGTGTTAAATTATCCAGGCAGGAAATTCAACTCATTGATTATCTTGGCCGCTTGCCTCAGGAGATCCAACGGGCAGCTCGAGAAATGAAACCCTTATTAATTTCCAGTTACGTTTATGAGGTGGCTCGAGCATTCAATGATTTTTATTCTGCCTGCCCAGTTCTTCAAGCAGATAATAATATACGCGATTTTCGATTGCGGCTTGTCGCTGCGGCACGACAGACTATAATTAATTCTTTGAACCTCTTGGGAATTAGCCTTCCCGATGTCATGTAAAAACGCAATTTAAGGAGAAATGAATGGCGCCAATAAAAACACTGATCATGGGAGCAGCAGGCAGAGATTTTCATAATTTCAATGTTTTTTTCAGAGACAACAAAGATTATGAAGTAGTTGCCTTTACTGCTACCCAAATCCCAAATATTGAAGGCAGAAAATACCCGCCAGAATTGGCCGGTTCGCTTTATCCGAAAGGGATAGCCATTTATCCAGAGAGTGAATTAATTGACTTAATAAAGAAAAATAAGATTGAACAGGTTGTTTTTGCTTACAGCGATGTTCCCCATCAATTTGTAATGAGTAAGGCATCTGAAGTCTTGGCTGCTGGTCCTGATTTCCGTTTGATGGGGCTGCATACCACGCAAATTAAATCAAGTAAACCTGTGATTTCTGTTTGTGCCATCCGCACCGGATCTGGAAAAAGCCAAACAACGCGAAAAGTCTCATTGGACATGATCGAGCTGGGCTATAAAGTGGCTGCCATTCGCCATCCCATGCCCTATGGCGATTTGGTTAAACAGAAAGTACAGCGGTTCGCTTCCTATGCCGACCTCGATAAAAACGAATGCACTATTGAAGAGCGGGAAGAGTATGAGCCTCATATTGATAATGGTGTCATTGTATATGCTGGTGTTGACTATGGTGCGATTCTTAAACAGGCGGAACAAGAAGTTGATATTGTTCTTTGGGATGGTGGTAATAATGACTTCTCCTTTTATGTGAGCGATCTTGCAATAGTTGTTGTTGATCCTCACCGCCCCGGGCATGAATCCAGTTATCATCCTGGAGAAACCAATGTGCGTTTGGCTGATGTTTTTGTAATTAACAAGGTGGATACCGCTATTCCGGAAAATGTGATTAATGTTCGAGAAAACATCCGCTGCTTGAATCCCTCCGCGCAAATTATTGAAGCTGCGTCCCCATTATATATTGACAATCCTGAAGCAATTATGGGGAAGAAAGTATTGGTCATCGAAGATGGTCCAACACTTACTCATGGGGAAATGGCGTATGGAGCTGGATGGGTGGCCGCTCGTCGTTTTGGAGCTGCTCAAATTGTGGACCCACGTCCTTTTGCTGTAGGTGCGATCAAGGCGACATACCAAAAATACCCAAAAACTGGACCAATTCTTCCGGCCATGGGTTATGGCGATGATATGGTTCACGATCTTGAAAAAACAATTAATAATTCGAATGTGGATTTGGTTATTTCTGCCACACCGATTGATCTTACTCGGATTATCAAAGTCAATATACCCATGCAACGGGTTCGTTATGAGTTGCAGGAAATTGGTCAACCAACCCTGATGGATTTACTCAGAAAGAAATTTGGTCCTAAGAAATAAACTGGCAGAACAAAAGAGAGGCGCCATGGACCTCTCTTTTGTTTTATGGAATAATTGGAATAATTATGTTTGTAGATGAATCTAAAACTTATGTGCGGTCCGGAAAAGGTGGGGATGGCATCGTTCATTTCCATAAAGAGAAATACGTTAATCGTGGAGGTCCGGATGGTGGAGATGGTGGCAAAGGGGGCGACGTAATCATTAAGGTTGCGCCGCATTTAAATACACTTCTTGCTTTTCGTCATCAAAATAAATTTATTGGAGAAGATGGGAAAAAGGGCGGGACGAGTAATAAGAGTGGCAAGTCTGCCCCTGATTTGGTCATACCTGTTCCTGCCGGAACGATGGTATTTGATGCGGAAACTGGTGACTTGCTAGGTGATTTGACAGATACAGATCAGACATTGCTTGTGTGCCCAGGAGGTCGTGGGGGTAGAGGTAACACACATTTTGCTAATTCCAGGCGGCAGGCACCACGAATTGCTGAAAAAGGGGAACCAGGTTTGGAGAAGAATTTGCGCTTGGAATTAAAACTGATTGCTGATATTGGAATTGTGGGTATGCCCAATGCTGGTAAATCCAGTCTACTCGCATCGGTATCTAACGCCAGACCAAAAATTGCAGATTATCCATTCACAACACTTATTCCCAATTTAGGTGTATCGCAATTGGATGAGGACACTTCCTTAATATTGGCTGACATTCCTGGATTGATTGAAGGTGCTCATTTGGGTATTGGGCTCGGAGATGCCTTTTTAAAACATATACAACGCACGCGTGTTTTGATTCATGTGATAGATGGTCTCTCAGAGGAACCATTTGCTGATTATTCGCAGATCAATTCCGAATTGGCACTTTTTGATCCACAATTGGCAAAAAAACCTCAGATCGTGGTATTTAATAAAATTGACCTTCCCGATGTAATGAAAAAGATGCCGGTTATAAGAAAGCAATTTGAGAAACATAATATCCAAATAATTGGGATTTCAGCCGTTTCTCATGAAAATTTGAACAAATTGCTATGGCAAACGCATGAATTACTCATCAATACACCCCAATTGGAAATTTCAATTCCATTACCAGTCTATCGGCCAGGTGCTAATTTAGCTGATTTTACACTCAAACACGTTTCAAATGGCTGGCAGGTCAGCGGACACGCGATTGAACGTGCCGCAGCGATGACTTACTGGGAATATGATGATTCTATTCGTCGCTTTCAAAGAATCATGGTATCCATGGGGGTGGATCAAGCGCTGAGGGATGCTGGTGTTAAAGAAGGAGAGAATGTTATCATCGGTAATCATGAATTAACCTGGCAGGATTAATCAACGGAGATGACATACAAATCTGGTCATTTACGATTAGGAATTTTCGGTGGTACTTTCGACCCGCCCCATGTTGGTCATCTCATTCTGGCAATGGAAGCGTACGACCAATTGAACCTTGACAAGGTTTTATGGGTTCTAACTCCAAATCCGCCGCATAAGATTGGTAAGCTGGTCACACCTGCCAACGACCGTCTGCGCATGATAAATGCGTCAATAGCACAAGATGCAGCCTTTGCGCTTTCGAGGGTGGATATAGATCGTCCTGGTCCACATTATATGAGTGAAACAGTCAACCTCTTACATCAGCAATTTCCCGAAGCGGAATTGGTCTTCCTCATGGGAGGGGATTCATTACATGATCTTCCAACCTGGCATGAGCCGAAAGAATTCATCAAAGAATGTGACCGTTTAGGAGTTATGCACCGTGTTGGGGAGAAAATCAACCTCGAGGTTCTGGAATCAGCATTACCTGGAATTTCCCCAAAAGTTGAATTTATCGAAGCACCGATCTTGGAAATATCCTCAAAGAAGATTCGACAATTGGTTTCGAAGGGGAAACCTTATCGATACTATCTCCTGCCAAATGTGTATGAGATAATTCAAACAAATGGGCTGTATCGAGAGTGTGAAAAAGAATAGTAAAGAGGAAGGTCAAATATGCGCAAATCGCTTGTCTTGCTTACCCTATTCCTATTATTTGCAGGTTGCCGATTTTTACCCACAAAGATGTTTACTCCTCTCCCTTTGGAAACAGAGATTACTCTGAATTCTTCTAGTTCTTTAGCAACTTTAACTTTTACATTAACACAAACGAATACGCCTTTTTCGACCATCCAGCCAACTTATTCGCTGACTTCTACTCCGGTAATAACTTTTACTGGAACCCCAACAGTGTTGTTGACAGCAACCCGTTTACCGTATCAACTGCAAATTGCATCTCCTGTTTATATTAAGAACTTTACCCTTCCAGATTCTGGATGTAATTGGCTGGGAGTTGCCGGCCAGGTATTCAATGTTGATGGAAAGCCCTTAGATAATCTAGTTGTTGTCATTAAAGGCAAATTAGGCGAAAAGGTAATTAATTCAGTGATGCTTACTGGTCTAGAAGAAGCTAAAGCATATGGACCTGGCGGTTATGAAATATTTTTATACGATAGAGTCATTGGATCAACAAAATCACTTATGATCTATGTCAATGATCTCCAAGGAAATCTATTAACACCTGTAACAGAGTTTGATTCAGTTGCCGACTGCAATAAAAATTTAATCATCATTAATTTCAATGAACTTGATTAATCCTTCTTGGAACGAAAATGAAAAACTCATTTATCCCATTTGACCTCTTTAAACAAGCAATCTCAAGATGGTGGTTGGTTGCATTTCTAATGATAATTGGCGGGTTGGTGGGACTATGTCTCCATAATTTTTCTCCCGCAATATATGAAGCGCAAGCAAAGTTCAGTGTAACCATCGATTACACGCGTACAGGATACCTTTCTGATATTCAAGAGGATCAGGCTATGCGAGGAATAGGCAGCCTCATTGGATCAGACCTTATTTTACAAAGGACAGTCAATGCGGCTCATTCCGCAAGTGTGGATATATCCTTGGATGAATTCAAGCAAAAATCTACTCTGGAAAGAGGGGATTTTAATTGGTTCATCCGCTTTAGGGATAAAGATGCTCAAAAAGCTGCAGATTTAGTTAATCAATGGGCAGATCAGGCGAACAAAGAAATATTGGATGCATCCCAACATGCTTTTCGCGCAGAAGAACTGTTTAATTACCTTGATTCAATTGAAACCTGCTTGCAGAGAACCACTTTTGGAAGTGAAGCGAAAGCACCCTGTTCGTTTCCAAACTTGCCAATAATTCTTGAAGTAATTCAAAAAACCGGCGAAATTGCCTACCAGGAAAAAGAAGCGAGCAGAGGGTTGATGCCTGCACTATCCATAAGTTTAGTTGAAAAGAGCCAGCTTCCCCCATCGCCTGTAGTATTTAATCGAAATACTCTTGTCCTGGCTGGTTCATTTATTGGGTTATTATTTGGAATTCTCATCACTTTTCTTTGGGGGAATAATCTAAAAATTAAGAGGCTGCGTGGTTAAGAAATTCTATCTGAATCTTACGAACACAGTCTGGTTGGTGTTACTTTTTTTACTACCCATCACCAGCATGCCTCTAGTCGCGAGGCTGTTAGGGTCGGATACTGTCGCATCTCCTTCCATCATATTTTTGGCTTTTCTTCTATTATTTTGGTTTATTCCTTATTTAGTCAGGCGGGGAGAACTGACCAGTCTTTCAATACCTCTCCTATTTTTTATTGTTTGTGCAATTCTTTCAACCCTTGCTGCTGTTTTCATCGAAATTCCAACCTTTAAAGAATTTTCAGTTCTTCGAGGTAATTTTCAATCCATAATCACATTAATCATCGGCAGCAGCTTTTTTGTTATTACAGCCACATTTCCAAAAAAAAGAGAAGATCTGAAAAAAGCCCTACAGGTGATTAATTGGAGCGGTGTTTTTCTCTTGGTCTGGGCGGGAATGCAGGCAATCAGTTGGTTTGGTTTCCACAAATACCCACAATGGATGTTCGATTTTCAGGGCATGATTTCATCCAGAGTTTTATATCATAACCGGGTAACGGGTTTTGCACTTGAACCATCCTGGTTTTCACACGAATTAAACTTGTTCTATATTCCCCTTTGGTTATCAGCCAGTATTAGAAAATATTCCTCTCATAAATTTAGAATTCTCGGGTTATCAATAGAAAACTTACTTTTAGTGGGTGGAGTTGGTGCTTTAGCTTTAACGTTTTCCCGTGGAGGATTCATTGCTTTTTTATGTATGCTTACGTTAATATTATTTTATTGGAATATCCGTCTGATAGATTTGATAAAAAGATTTTGGCTACGTAAAAGTGGTAACCAAGGAAAAATCTCTCCTTTCCAATCCCGGAGTATTACGGTTTTTTTGTCTATTTTTATTATCATTTGTTATTTAGTGCTAATCCTGGCTGGTACGATTGTTTTAAGTAAAATTGATCCTCGGATGAAAGAACTGTTTGTTTTTTCCCAGGATAAAGAAAACCCTTTACTTAGTTATTTTAACAATCTGCAATTTGGTGAACGTGCTATATATTGGCTGGCTGGATGGGAGATTTTTGGGGATCATCCTCTGTTGGGTGTTGGAATGGGTAATTCGGGTTTTTTCTTCCCCCAGAAGATCCTTCCTTATGGATGGACGCTCATTGAAGTGCGAAGATTAATGTATACATCTAATGTCTTATTAAATATTAAAAATTTATGGATTCGTTTGCTGGCAGAGACTGGTCTAGTTGGTTTTTCTTTTTTTATGAGCTGGATCATTTTATTATTTTATAAATTCTCCCGACAATTTAATGAAAAAGACAAGTTGTATAGTATGCTGGCTCTAGCTGGGTTATTTGTTATTGCAGCATTGCCAGCAGAGGGGTTTAGTATTGATTCTTTTGCTCTCCCGTTTCTTTGGTGTAGCCTTGGTTTAGCAGTATCTGGTTATAGAATTTCTCAATCAGAAAAGTAAACTATCTTTTTTAAATGAAACCAAATTCCTCTTGTTTCGCCCTTGGTCTTGTTTTATTAATCTTGGTTGGATGTGGTTGTTGTTCATTAATTATTGGTTTTGGGTTATTACGAGCTAATATTATTAGACCGAATATAACTATAGAAACACAAACTCCTGTACAGAAAGATCTTGCAACTAATCCTGCAATTTCTACTTCTGCAGTTTATAAAAATACTGAGATGATTCCACTGATCGAAAAACCTTCAATTAACCTGAAAGCTGAAGAGACTTTAAAGACTCTCCAGGATACAAAGGTACCCGAAAAAGATCTATTTGGTTTGGCAAAAAGATACGAGAATAAAACAATTATTCAAAATGGAAATCAAGAACCGCTAAAAAAATATACTGTTGGCGATCAGCGGAAGTTTTGGGTTCTGAATACAATAGTGAATACCTATAAAAAAATCACTGCAGTACTCTATTTCGAAACACCACATCTTTATTTTTGGGTTGAAGAAAATATACAAGTTGACCAAGAAGCTGTTGCATATTTGTCACGCACCTTTGAGGATAAAATCTATCCGACCAACCGTGAATTTTTTGGAAGTGAATTAACCACAGGAATTGATAACGATTCTCATTTAATACTTTTGTACGCTCATGGATTGGGAAATGCTGCTGGTTATTTTTCTTCTTCCGATTCAGTACCCCCAACAATTGATGAATATTCTAACTCTGCTGAAATGTTCTATCTGTCAGCCGATTATGTTTCATTGGACGAAGCATATGCAAATAGCGTTATCGCCCATGAATTTCAGCATCTCATTCATTATTATCATGACCGAAATGAGGTTTCCTGGATAAGTGAAGGATTTTCTGAATTGGCAATTTATTTAAATGGATATGAGCCAGGTGGTTTTGACCTTTCCTTCGCAAGTAATCCGAATATCCAATTAACTTTTTGGCCAGGAAATGAGCAAGGTTATTCTTCCCCACATTATGGCGCTGCATATATGTTCTTAAAATATTTCCTTGATCGATTTGGGGAAAATGCAACCAAAGCATTGGTGGCAGAACCAACAAATGGGATGGATAGTGTGGATGAGGTTTTAAAAAGATTGACTGAAACAGATTCGATAACAATGCAACCAATCACAGCCGATGAATTATTTAGAGATTGGTCAGTTACAAACTTGCTGCAGGACGCATCTGTGAAAGATGGGCGATATCAATATAAAAATTATCCAGCTCCTCATTTCAGTGCTGGAGATCTATTGAACCCCACTCAGGAGTGGGAAAATTCCAGCGTCACCCAATATGGAACCCAATACTATAAGATTAATTGCGAACGCGATTGTACACTCGAAATAAAGGTTCAACCATCGGTTAATATTTTACCTGTTGACCCACATTCAGGAGATTATTTTGTTTGGTCAAATCAGGGTGATGAGTCGGATATGACCTTATCTCGAGAATTTGATTTTAGCCAGGTGAGAGGACCTTTAACGCTTCAATATTGGACCTGGTACGATATTGAAAAAGATTATGACTATTTATACTTGATCGCATCAGAGGATGGTTTAAACTGGAAAATCCTTAATAATCCTACCTGTACTAAAACAAATCCTATTGGGGCAAATTACGGGTGTGGTTATTCTGGCAAATCTAATGGTTGGATCCAGGAGACCGTTGATCTTTCTCAATTTGCAGGGAAAAAAGTAACCCTTCAATTTGAATATATCACTGACCTGGCTGTAAATGGTGAAGGTTTCTTATTGGATGATTTATCAATAGCTGAGATTGGTTACAAGACAGATTTTGAATTAGACCTGGGCGGATGGCATGCAAACGGGTTTGCCCGAATACAAAATCTATTATTGCAAAAATACCTGGTAACTTTGATAAACAAAGGTCAAAAAACAGAAGTGCGATCTTTGGAATTTGATCAATATAACGACTTAAAGATTGCAATTCCCGCTTTTAATGGAATTGATGAATATTATTTAGTAATCAGCGGTGTCACACGGTATACCCAAATGCCAGCTATTTTTGAGTATCGTTTTGTGAACCTGGATAAATGAAATCTATTTTGAAAAAGTGCGGATCTCTTCTTCCAATTCCTTCCGCCGTTGATTCATTGCCTGTTTGACCTGCTGTGAAGTATCGGTGATTTTTTGGTTTAATACTGTTCGGGTTTGTGAACCGCTATTAGGAGCCAGGAGGAGTCCAAGCAAACCACCAAGCAATAAACCAAGAATTGTGCCTGATATAAAGTTTTTTATTTTTCCCATTTGATTTCCATTTTTTCATTAAGAATTTTTATTGGCAAGCCCAAATTTAATAAAAAGCATCGGCGCTATGGCTGTGATCCAGATGCTTATCAAAAAATATTGAGTGTAGATCAGTGTAAAAGAGAACAAACTTTCTGTTTCTGGAAGAATTGCATTTAAACCAAAAACGAGAATAACGATCCCCAATAAACCGAGTAAAAAGCGGATAACGAGTTGAATTGGATTGCCTTTCGGGTTGAAATTCCCCATTTTCTTAATCCAAAAATAGCCAGTAATTATTCCGAACCATGTCCCAGACAGCAGGATAATATCTTTGATCTTGAAAGTATCAATTACTGAACCTGGCGCAGCGGCTTGAGAATTACTAATCCAGGATTCAGGTATATGCCACTGGCTAAAAGGAATTCTTAATAGTGTGAAAAAAAGAATGATTAATATTGATGTGAGGAAGGCGAAAAAGACAATAAATAACAATTTTTGTTTTCCAAGCCAACTGGTAATTGGTTTTTCCGCATAAGATAAAAGAATTAATAAAGAAATTCCAAAAAGCCATCCAGCGATTACATCAGATAAAAAGTGAACGCCAAGGTATATCCGCGAAAATCCTATAAAAAATAGCATTAATGCAATAACCACAGTGAACCAGGGTTTCTTTAACCACGTGGCTATTCTTCCCCAGACACTCGTGCTGATCATGGCATGACCTGAGGGTATCCCAAAGGAACTTTCAATAGCAAGAGCTTTTAAATTTGGGTTAATCCAATAAGGTCGGGGGGAGTGAAAAACCCATTTGAAAGCGGTATTCAACCCATTGCTTAACAATAACGCAATACCAACTCGAATTCCCAGTTGATTGTTAACACACCAATATAACCAGGACATCAATATAATATATGCGTTCTGAGTCCCTAGGAAAGAAAAAATCTGCATCGGTATCCTTAACCATGTCCCCAAACTTTGAAGCCAAAAATTTACGACTATTTCAATTTCATGCATGTTGCTCTCTCAAAATAGGATTGACGTTGATTTAAGTATAATATACACTCAAAAAATGATAAAGCAAGAACGGAAATGGTTAGATCCCTTCTCGATTAGTTGCCTTATTGTTATGTTGTTACTTGCCAGTTATTCGCTTGAAGATACCTTATGGGTGACAGATTTAAATCGGGTGACAATCCTGGCATTAATGGGAGTAGTTGTTGGATTTGCCTTAGGGCAAAGCCAATTTAATGCAAGGACCTCTTTTTGGCTGGGATTCATTTTCAGTGTGGAATTACTAACCTGGCAAATTGTTTTTATAGGAGCGAATAATCTTTCCTGGATGGAAAGAACTAATTATTTTTTTATTCGAGTAAGTGCTGCTATTTCTCAAATCTCTATGAATCAGCCTCTTCAGGATGGTATCCTATTTTTCATTTCCATGACCTTTTTATTCTGGTTTTTGGGATTATTCTCAGGATATACCTTTAGCAGGTATGGAAAACCCTGGTTTACACTTTTTATTGTAGGCTGCACGATATTTATTATTCAATTATTTCAACCGGTTGTTTTACACAATAATTTTCTAACAGCTATATATGTGTTCCTTTTTCTTTTATTGGTAACTCGGATGAAATATCTATCTTCACATTTGGAATGGGAAAGGCAAAATATTGCAGAGGATAAAGATACTTTTTCAATAATTAATCGAGTATCTTTTATCTTGGTGACTTTATTCATTCTGATTGCCTGGAACACACCTTATTTAATAAAGGCGGCGACTTCAGGGACAAAAGAGCAATTGGAATTACGCGACCGCTTTAAAGGTGTTTGGGTCGTTGCAGAAAATTTTTTTGCTCCATTAAAACATAAACAAATATTCCAAAGCGGGTTTTTAAGTGATACATTAACTCTAACTACAGGTCGATCGACCAAAGAAGATATATTATTTGTTGTATCAACACCCGGTTTAAATTTTTATCAAAACAGGTATTACTGGCAAGGACGTTATTATGATAAATATATTAGTGGTCTTTGGCAAAACAGTGGTTATTCGGAAGAAAAAACACTTGCCAATCAGATAATCAATTCGAGTGAGAAGAATGAATCTGAATTGGGTCGATTTTTGGTACAAGTATTTTCACGTCAATACTCAATTTATTTTCCTCAAATTCCAATTTCAATTAATCGAGATACAAACATACTAATATCTAATAATGAAGAACAACGTGAAGTAATTACCATTTTGCCAGGCCGTGTATTGGAACAAGGTGAGAATTATGAAATAAACGCTGCTCTAGTCAATCTAACACTTGACGTTTTGTTATCTGCAGGTTACACTTTTCCTGAATGGGTGTCTGATGAATATTTGCAATTACCTGAAAGCATTTCACCCCGAATCCGCGATTTATCAATTTCCATAACACAAGATAAATACAATACTTATGAAAAAATTCAGGCGATTACTGAATACCTTCGCGAAAATCTTTCCTACGCAGATAAGATCAGCGATTTGCCACTTGATAATTCTGACCCAGTGGAATGGTTCTTATTTACAGAAAAGAGAGGTTTTTGCACCTATTTTGCCAGTGCCGAAGTTTTATTACTTCGTTCAATTGGAATACCAGCCAGGATTGTGGTAGGTTATGCGCAGGGAGAATCTTTTGATAGTGGAAAAAAATATAAAGTGAGTGATAAGGACAACCATGCCTGGCCCGAAGTATTTTTTAGTGGAATTGGTTGGGTTGCATTTGAACCTACTCCATCCCAACCGAATATCCAATATCTTTCTAGTGCAACTATAGCTAATTCAGATTCACTGATGAATCAGAAATCTGATTCGCAAAAATCCTCTCAACCAAACTCAGATAAATTAGGACCAAACTTATGGGATAGGAAAGGCCTTGATATTCTCGCAGAAGAAGTTGCTCCACAATCGCAAATAGCAACCCAAAAACCAAATATCTGGTATTTGATGGGATTTTGGATCATCATTTTCTTGTTAGTGTTGATTATTGCTAATAAAACCTTAAAAGGAAGATCGATTCCAGTTTACATAGAAACAAAATTAAATGAAAGCGGAATCGCATCTCCTGGTTGGATAGAAAAATGGGCACACTTTGTCCAACTTTCACCGATAGAGAAGGATTTTATTCAACTGGATTGGATGCTAATACTTCTGGGAAATACACTAAAATCTGCTTATACTCCAAGGCAAAAGTTGAATCTACTGGAAAAGAAAGTACAAGGCAGTACGATTTATTTAAATCAGCTATTGTATGAATATGAACGGGAAATGTTTGGTCCTTACCATGCAGACCTTGTTGTTGCTAGGAAGTTATTAAAGGTGATTTGGAAAAAGACATTGATAAAATGGTCAAAGAATTTCATTGATCGGATCAAAAATAGATTTGTTATATTATTACGACGATAATCTTATGCTTTTATCACCTTCTCTTTAATAATCTCCAGTCGCGCATTAGCCAATTCGGGCATGGCATTTAATAAATAGAATGACCCGCTTCCTTCAAGTTTTAATGAACATGCAATGTTTCCATAAAATGTTGCTTTGATTGGGTCGAAGGATCTTTGAAAACCAGCCATGAAGCCGCCCGCAAATGTATCACTTGCATGTACGCAATCAATTACTTTTATTGGATATGCGGGTATCTGCCAACGGCTATGGTTTAAACGATCGTAGACAAGTTGTCCTTTGGCTCCACAGGTTAATACAACAAATTCCAACCCAAAGCTAGCCATCGCCTCCGCTATTTCCCAAAGGTTTTCACTCTTTCCTAGAAAAAGATTTAGAGCACTTTTTTGAGTACAAATCAAACCTGCACACCCACGCACTAAAGCAGGAAAAGTGTACCAAAAAGATGGGTTCATGGTTCCTGAAGATGGTTTTATTACTAATGTCTTAATTAAATTATTTCTCATATGCGGTGCAAGCATATTCAAGCTGAGATAATCAACTGGCCCAAGTAAAGCCATTGAAGCACTTAAATAGGAATTCGGGACATCTTCAGGAAATAAAGTCTTTGGTGAAGGTTGGTTTTGATTTTCTTTTTGAAAAGGCAAGCCAGAATAACCTAAAAGGGATTTCGGAAAGGGTTGATTGAGACGACCAAAATAACCTACTGGATTTTCCGTATCATATATATCTTCATCAAGCATCGCATAAAAAGAACGCGATTCAAAAGCAGAGTTGATCTGTTTGATGCCTTTATTATTCATTCCGATTTTTTCAAGCTGCAGCAGGAACTCGGCAGGCATGTCTTTTCCGATGCGTGCTACTAATCCAGGACCTTCAGACCAAAAATGATAGGCGCAACTGCTATATATTAAACTTCCACCGGGTATGTCTAAATAAATATTTCCAGCGAGGTTAATTATTGTTTCCCGCTGGATGTCACCGGTGATAATGGTTTTAATTGATGGTTCTTTCAATCTGAAACGAAAAAATCAGGATGATCGGAAAAAGAATATTCGCAAATACCTGGTCATGAATAAAACTTATGTTATTTTCCCGAAAATGTAGTGGATAGTGATCTAAGTAAGGATACGATTTTCAAACCGAGCTGTACACCATTCTTTTTGTTCAAATGTGGCGAAACCTCTGCTTGCTCTGCTGATTTAATCATGATAAGTGCGGCAACAACACCAATAATTGCCCCCATAATTCCTCCACCAATGATCAAACCGCTATATTTTCCAATATTTGTATTCATTGAATCCTTCCGAAAAAATTAAAGTTTTGGTCTATGAAAAAAACTCAGAGCTGATTCCAAATAAATGAATGGCTTAACGATCATTTTCGTAATATCAACCAGGATTTTCGAAATAATGAATAAATAATGCCGTAATTCCCACAATCCTGCTTGTAATGGCTGACGAGATTTATCAATGGCTTTGATTAATCCAAAAATTAGAACCAGTAAAAATATTCCGGGAATAAAAAGAAAAACTGAGATTGTTATGATGCTAATATTTAACCAATTTAAAGTCGATTGCTGATCAACAGAAATATGTTTGAGGATCAAAATGAAAATAATTATTACCAATAAAATAAATCCGATTAATGGAAGTATCACCATCTTTATGGCAGATTTTTGGTTTTCTTTTTGCGAAGGGCTGTTATTCTTTTCGTATTTATTGATCATTGAATTCCCTAAATCTCAAATTTACATATAGATTCAATCACTCGGGCTTGCTCATCCTGGGCGAGTTCATTATAGAACGGTAAGCGAATTAATTGATCGCTGACCTTTTCGGTTACCGGGCAATCTCCTTCGCTTCCACCTAGCCGGCGTCCCATATCTGAGAGGTTCAGGGGTAAATAGTGAAAAACAGCCATAATGTTGAGTGATTTTAGATGTTCAATAAAATTCTGTCGACTTTCAAGGTTTGGAAGAAGCATGTAAAACATGTGATACGCTTGATCGCAATAATCCGGGATCGAAGGTAATTTGACGTTATTTTTCGTCGCCCAACAGGATAAATTTAAATTATAAGTGTTCCAAATCTCGCGACGTTTGTTCTGGATCAGGTCTTTTTCTTCCAACTGTGAGTATAGAACAGCTGCCAATATATCTGAGGGTAAATAGCTCGATCCAAGTTTGACCCATGTGTATTTATCTACCTGACCACGGAAGAAACGGCTGCGATTGGTGCCTTTTTCGCGGATGATCTCGGCTTCCTCGACATATTTAGGGTCATTGATCAATAACGCTCCACCTTCACCGCACGTGAAATTTTTTGTTTCATGAAAACTTTGGGTTGCTAGGCAGCCGAATGTTCCCAGGTTCTTCCCCCGGTATTTACCAAATAGACCATGGGCATTATCTTCGACAACGGGAATATTGTGTTTTGCAGTAATATCCATGATTGTATCCATCTCACACCCTACTCCAGCGTAATGAACGATATATACTGCTTTAGTTCTTGGAGTGATTAATCCTTCCAATAGTCTTTCATCTATGTTAAGGGTATCAGGGTGAATATCACAGAAAACTGGTTTTGCTCCTCGTAAAACAAAGGCATTTACAGTGGAAACAAATGTGAAATCTGGTACTATGACTTCATCCCCGGATTGAAGCTTAAGAAGTAACGCACTCATGTCAAGGGCATGGGTGCAACTTGTTGTCAATAATACTTTTGGTACGCCGATTTCCTTTTCAAGAAATGCATGACATTTTTTTGTAAAACTTCCATCACCTGAAATATGCCGGCTTTGCAAAGCCCCCTGAATGTAAGCTATCTCGTTTGCTGCAATATAAGGTTTGTTGAAATTAATCTGCATCTATAACCCTTTGTTTGTTGTAACTATCTGTTCGATGCAATAAGGTGGACGCGCAGAACTTCGTTCAAAAATATGACCGAGGTATTCACCAAAAATTCCCAAAGCGAATAATTGAGTTCCACTAAAAATAGTTATCACAGATGCTAGAAAAGGAAAACCAGGAATGCTCCCTTCTGATGCATAACGGGCTAAGACATAGATCAGGATGAATAGTCCAAAAACCGTAAATGAAAATCCTACCAGACTGGCAAATCGCAAGGGCGCTGTACTGAAACCTGTAAGGATTAACATGCCCATTTTGATAAGTTTGTAAAAATTATAGTTGGATTTGCCTTCCACCCTCGTTGATTGATTTACTAAAACCGTCCCAAATCGCTTCGTTCCCCAGGAAAGCAGGGCATCGATAATGACATCTGGACCATGAAAATTTGCAAACGAATCTCGCAAATTGGTTTGAAAAACCCGGAAAGAGCTGATATTTCGTACGCTCGAAATACCGATTACCCGCCCCAATAATAATTTCGCATATTTTGAAAAGAAATTACGCCAATTGGAATGCGGCATTTTTTTGGGAATTCCATAAATTACATCAAACCCTTTATCCAATCCGTCCAATAATTTATGGATCTCCTCGGGAGGGTGCTGCAAATCGTCATCCATGGTTATTGTGTAGTCGAATTTTGCAGCACGGATCCCGCATAATAAAGCGTTATGCTGACCATAGTTACGTTTTAAATTAATTCCGACGATGCAAGGATTTTCCTTGATCAAAAATTTAATGACTTCCCAGCTATTATCCTGGCTGCTATCATTAACAAGAATTAATTCATATTTACGTGTTATTTGATCTAAAGCATTACGCAACCTTTTTACTAATTGTGGAAGGATTTTTGCGCTGTTATATACAGGAATCACGACTGAATAATTATTTTTCATGGTTCTGCCATTATAAACGAGGGCAATTATATTCTGCTTTCAACGAAATTAGTCCATTTCTAGTTTTTTCATCAATCATTGGATCATTCATAATGCGATCCCATGTATAACATAAACCAGGGAGATACTTATCAGCAGTCTGAAGTGATAGTTTGGCAAGCGAACTTGCTTCTTCTATTTTTCCTAAACGGATATTTGCTTCAATAAAAGGAAGCCACTCAGATGGATTTCGTGGTTTAAAGGAACGGTTCTTTGCATCCATTCCCAAGTTTATTATCGTTTGCCAATCTCCAGATTGCCTGGCAAGGTCGGCTTTTTCAAAATAGTAACACCAATCGTGATCGGGTTCATTGGGAAGTAATTCACGGGGAGGATTTTTAAGAAATGGTGGATTTGAAATGATTTGGTCCAAATTTGATATTTGAATTGAATCAGCTTCCAGTTGGGTCAAGTTGGGTAGGATTCCAGCATTGGCAAAGATTGGATCAAAAATTTGCAGGCAGCCAGGTGGTGCAAATTTCAACACTAAGGCATTGTTTGTATTTCCTTCAAAGGAAACAGTACGGAAGGGTTGCTGAATTGTCTGGTTCATTGAAAGTGATGTCAGTCTTTGACTTTTCAATCGAACATCCGTGAAATAGAATAGATAGTTTAATTTTGTAGTTTTGTTTTCAGTGTCATAGGTCCAATTTAATGGAGCAGTCAACGAGTTATCGCTATAATAATTCAGGGGGAGATTGGTGGTCATTATCACCGTTCCTTTTTTTAAATCAGGTGCTCTCCAGGTTAACTGCCAGAAAAAATCTTGAAAATTCTCCCAATCGCGTTTAAAGGAGATTGTGTTTTGAAAATGAAAACCAACAGCTAGACTGATCAACAAGCTGGCAGATAGTAACTTTAGCCACGGCAGTCCTAATAACCATTCCATTAATCCAACCATTAACAGACTAACGCCAAATACAAAAGATAGATTCAACCTGTCCCAGGCGAATTCCAATGATATTGGTAGTTTTAGAACCCAATACATAATTCCTGATAGAAATATCGAAAATAATCCGATTACGATTAATTGCAAGGCATAATGGTCAGTTTTATTCAAGTCATTTGACTCTAATCTGGTGGATTTTTCTTGGAATAACCGAAAAAAAACAAAAATTATGATAATTACTAAAATAAGAAGTACAAAATATAAGATGGTTGCATTTGTGCCAAATTCACTAATTGTTGGGAAATTAAAAGTCTTGCTCCAGGCAGAGATGCTTACAGTATAAAGGTTTTTAAAAAGAATGAGGATCGAACTAGCCATATTTCCATTTGATGTGGATGTGAATTCATCCATTAATTTAGGAGAATAGGTCGGAAATTTAAAAATTAATACTCGCCAGATTAAGAAGAAAAATAAGCCACAGAGATAAGGAATCCAAGATTTCGCAACTCGAATAATACTTTTAGCCATCTTCTCGGTCTTTTTATTTAAAACAAACCAAATTAATATCGGGCGGAGCAATTCCAAAGGAGTGAAATACTCAAGAGAAAAATTCACTAAAACAGATACAAAAACACAAATACCAATTAACCACCAATATTTTCTTGAATTCTGCAGGCTAAATAGCATTCCCCAGATTGAAAAAAAGAATAGCGCCAAATGGCTTATATGGTGGATGTAGGGTAATGAAATTGGCTGTTGAAGAAAACCCGGGTAAATAAAAAAGAAAATGGCAATAAGTGCATTTGGTAATCGTTTCTTTGGCCAAATAATATTAATGGACCACCAAACAAAAATTGCAGAAATCCAATGAAATAACAGAGATGCAATGTGATATGCGATCAGCTTATATCCAAACAGCCAGGTGGCGAGCATAAAAATCCATGCAGAATGCGGCCGGTCAGATGCAACGAATTGAGAAAAACTAGTTGAACCAAAAACATGATATTGCCACAAATAGGGCCAACCGTCCCAATATAGTCCCAGGGTTGGGATCAAGATGCCATAGCTCAATATTCCGATTAATAGCAAAAGAAGCGGAATGGAATATTTTTGGTTTTTTATAAATGAAATAATCTTATTTTTCATGGAAACTTGTTAGTATTGAAGATATTTTAATTCGGAATAAAAAGAATGTTGATTAAAGTTGGAATTGAATTCATAATCTTTTTTAAAAATATACTTCAAGCGGGCTAAAAATATTACCAAGTAAATCAGCGATCATATTAAAAAGATAGAGTTAAATGCAGTCTTTAGAATAAATCTTTTAGATATTATCTAATTGTACTCAGAATCAATCGGCATTGAATAGCCGCCTTATGAATGATTAGAGGTGAGAAATATTTCTTAATTTTAGAAATACTATTTATATTCATTATGCGTATGATAAAAATTCTTTTATAATAATTCCATTATTGAAGTGAATTCATATGGATAAATAAATTCTAAAAATGGCACCCATTAAAACTCCTCCAAGAAATCTTAATAATATTCAATCTGTTCTAACAGCATCCCCATTCAAACCTTTCCGCAATATTTCAAAAGGAATTGAAAGAGAGATTAATCAATTTTGGCTTAACAGAATCACTGATTCTTTGATATCAGATAATTCACTCTTTATTGAAATAAATTCTGATGACCAGTTGGAAGGTTTTATAGTGATCAACGATTTACCCTGGGACTCAAAAATTCTTAAGACAAATATGGCTTCCATAAGTGAATTCGTTTTAAATCCAAACTGCACTTCGAAAGAGTTGGTTGCTGATGAGCTTTTGGAAAAGGCGATTGCCGCAGCGAAAAATGAAGGATATCAATTCTTGCTTTGTAAGGTATATACAAACGACCTGGTAGTAATCCATGCATTAGAAAAAGCAGGTTTTTTACTGGTTGATACTTTATTGGAATATGAGGTAGATTTCCGCAAAACACCATTTAACGATATTCATGAACAAAAGCGTTCTGAAGATATCATTATCCGTTTCGCCAAAATGGATGACGAATTGGAAATATCTGAATTGGCAAAAGCCGCATTTGCCAACCACTTTGGACGTTACCACTCAGATCCAAGAATTCCGCGAAATTTGGCTACACAAGTATATGCTGAATGGATGCATTCCAGCCTGCATGGATATGCAGATTATTTTGTGCTTGCTGAGGTGAATGGAAAAATTGCAGGTCTTTCGATTTGGAAAAAAACAAGTGATTTGGAAAAGACGCTTCCTGTTCGAATCAGTCATTACAGTATTGGTGCGATTCTCCCGGACTTTTTTGGGAAAAAATTGTTTTCAATATTGTCCTTTGAAGGAATGAAATTACTTAATCGGGAATCCGATGTCATTGAAGTCTCCACCCATATTAATAACTATCCTGTTCAAAGAGCACTAACGCGTCTGGGATTTCAAATCAGTGATGCCTGTCATTCATTTCATAAATGGCTGGATTAAATAAATTTATCTTCCAGCAATCTTAGAAGGTATTCCCCATATTTATTACCAATGTTTTTCTTGGCTAAATCTTGGAATTGTTCAATATTGATATATCCTTGTCGAAAGGCAATTTCTTCTGGACAAGAAATCATTAATCCCTGACGTTCCTGTACCACTTGAACAAAATGCGCCGCCTGAAGGAGGGATTCATGGGTACCAGCATCTAGCCATGCTATGCCTCGACCGAGGACAATCACTTTTAGCGAACCTTCTTTAAGGAAAATTCTATTTAGGTCAGTAATTTCAATTTCATCCCTTGAAGACGGTTTTAATTGAGAGGCAAAATCACAAACACGATGATCATAGAAATAAACACCAGGAATAGCTAAATTAGAGCGCGGGCGGGAAGGTTTTTCTTCGATATTAATTGCATTGAAATTCTTATCAATTTCAATTACTCCAAAATTGCTTGGGTCACGAACAGGATAAGCAAAGACAGAAGCTCCGTGTTTAATTTTTGCGGCTGACTGCAGAATATCTATCAATCCACGTCCATAAAAAATATTATCACCCAGCGTCATTACCACCGGTTGGCCGTTCACAAATTCCCGACCAACTATAAATGCATCTGCTAATCCACGTGGTTCAGTTTGTTCTTTATATGTGAATTGAAGCCCCCATTGGCTGCCATCTCCTAAGAGATTTTTATAAGAAGGTATATATTCAGGATTACTAATAACCAGTATTTCACGGATACCTGCCATCATTAATAATGAAAGGGGATAATAGATCATGGGTTTGTCGTAGACAGGTAAGAGCTGTTTGCTGACCGCGAGAGTCAAAGGATAGAGACGTGTTCCTTTTCCACCTGCTAAAATGATCCCTTTCATTTCTTTCCTCCTTCGCGATTGGAATAGTTTTTCTTCATCCAATCCTGGTAATCTGGCCTATTTATGACCTTTTTTACCCATGAGCTATTATTTAGATACCATTCAACTGTCTTGTGCAAACCGCTTTCCAGTGATTCTTTTGGTAGCCAACCAAGCTCATTCTTGATTTTTTTAATGTCCATCGCGTATCGCCGGTCATGACCAGGTCTATCCTGTACAAATTTAACCAATTGATAATGAGGCTTATAGATGGAATTTGGTAACAATTGATCCAAGATTGTGCAAATGGTTTGTATAATATCCAAATTACATGGCTGGTTATTCCCCCCAATATTATAGGTTTCTCCATCTTTTCCGAATTCAAGCACTTTCAGAATCGCTTCGCAATGATCTTCAACAAATAACCAGTCGCGTATTTGTTTACCATCACCGTAAACTGGCAGAGGTTTTCCTTGAATGGCATTTTGAATAAATAAGGGGATCAATTTCTCCGGATATTGATAAGGACCATAATTATTGGAACAATTTGTGATAGTAACGGGTAAGCGGTAGGTTTGGAAATATGAACGAACTAAGAGATCACTTGCAGCTTTTGAAGCGGCATAAGGCGAATTTGGTGAATATGGGTTTTTTTCAGTAAATGCTGGTTCTGTTGGTGCGAGAGACCCATATACCTCATCAGTGGAAATATGATGAAATCGATTTTTCGACTTTTCAATTTCTTTGCGGTTCTCCCAATGCTTGAGGGCAGTATTTAATAAAATACTTGTGCCAATAATATTCGTCCGCATAAATTTTATTGGGTCTTGAATAGATCGGTCGACATGGGATTCTGCAGCAAAATGAACGACTGTATCAATTGTATGTTCCTTGAATATTTTATCAATCAGTTCTTCATTGCAAATATCGCCGTGGTAGAAGAAATAACTTCCCGGATTTGGCAAAACATTGAGATTATCCAGATTACCCGCATAGGTAAGATTATCAAGATTATGTAGGATGAGGGCTGGTCTCTCAATTTGTAAAAAATGAATAAAATTTGAACCGATAAATCCTGCCCCTCCTGTTATCAGAACATTTTTCATTGAATTATCCTAAAAAGTGATAGATTCAATTATAGCGTAAAGGATTTTTCTAATTCAATTTATTTCAAGATTATTATTGTATAATATTATTGGAATTGAATATTTGACCTAAAAATGAAATAGGTTTTGGCTGTAAGATGAATTGAATTAGGTTTAAAAGCCGATAGAAATTACTTGATAAAAAGAGTCGAATTACGTAATAATCTAAAGAAAAATGTATATGGAGAATTGGTGTTAGCTACGTAGTTTCCTGCCGACTGACTGAATAAGTGTTTTTATTAACCATTCTTTTTGGTTAATTGCTACAAGTAATTATTAATTCGTACAAACAGCCGATAACCTGTAGAGGTAATGTGGCTGTTTTTAATATGATGAAAGAAATTACTGATCTTTCACGACAGAAAAACGATTCAAACCGGATTAACGTTTTCATTGACGGGTCTTTTTCATTTGGAGTAAGCCGAATTTCAGGTGTCTCACTACGAGTGGGTCAAAAAATTAGTGAAAAGGAAATTATTGAATTTATAGATAATGACTCATTCGAAAAAGTGTTTCAAAGTGCTTTGCATTACCTTAGTTTTCGCAATCGCAGTGAAAATGAGGTCAGGCTGAATTTAACAGGGAAAGGGTTTTTTGAAAACGATATTATTAAAGTTATTGATTGCCTTAAGTCACGTGGATACCTTGATGACGGAAATTTTGCAAAAGAATGGGTTGAAAATCGTTCAGCATCAAAGCCTAGAGGAAGGCGATTGTTAGCTTACGAGTTGAAACAAAAAAAAGTCAATTCAGATATGATTGCTGTGGCTTTACAAAGTCTTCCAAACGAAAGTGTATTAGCACTAAAGGCTGCGAGAAAAATTGTTCTTCGCTATGAGAAAATGGAATTCGATATATTTAATAAGAAAGTTACCGGGTTTTTAATTAGAAGAGGATTTGATTTTGAAGTTATTCGAGAGGTAAGAAAAATTTTGTGGGAGGAAGTACAACAAAAAATTGATCGATAAAATTAACAAAGTAGGAAAAAATTATGGAAAATATTGGTTTGATCATTCTGATTGATATAGTTATTGTTGCAGTTTTGGCATATCTGGGAGCAAAGTATTTAGCTAAACGTATGGGAGTTGAGCAACGACATTTGGCTGATCAAGTGCTGCAGGATGCCAAAGAAAAAGCGCGAATTGTTGAATTGGAAGCGCGAGATAATTCTATTAAGATAAAACAAGAATCTGAATCAGAAATTAGCCGAAGAAGAACAGAATTGACTCGCGAGGAAGACCGTTTACAAAACCGTCGCACTGACCTTGACCAGCGCTTCGAAAAATTGGAACAGAAAGAACAAAACATTAATAAACGTCAAAGTGCATTGGATAAACGCTCCAATGAGGTAGAAAAAATCTATTCCCAACAAATGGAGCAATTACAAAAAGTATCGCAAATGACGGTTGAGGAAGCTCGGCAAACCTTATTGGCAGAAGTTGAGAAAGAAGCACGGGGTGATATGGCCAGAATCATACGGCAAATAGAAACTGAGGCAAAGACCGAAGGTGAAAAAAGAGCAAGGCAATTGGTTACTGAGGCGATTCAGAGGGTGGCTTCTGACCAGGTGGCTCAAGTGACAACATCAACCGTCACTTTACCAAATGAAGAAATGAAAGGCCGCATCGTTGGCCGCAATGGGCGCAATATTCGCGCTTTTGAGCAGGCGGCTGGTGTTGATGTAATAGTGGATGACACGCCGGAAGCGGTGACTGTTTCCTGTTTTGATTCAACCCGTCGTGAAATTGCGCGCCGAGCATTGCAGCGCTTGATTCAGGATGGCAGAATTCATCCTGCGCACATTGAAAAAATCTTGGCAGAGGAAGAAAAGGAAGTTGAGCGGGTAATCAATGAAGCAGGTGAACAAGCTGCGTTTGATGCAGGTGTTCCCGCTTTGCCTCTGGAAGTGCTAAAAATGTTAGGCCGTCTGAAATTTAGAACTTCATATGGTCAAAATCAACTGGGTCATTCTGTTGAAACGGCAATGATTGCCGGTGTGCTTGCAGCGGAATTAGGGGCAAATGTGGAAGTGGCCAAAGCAGGCGGTTTACTGCACGATATCGGTAAGGCGATGGATCATAATACGGAAGGTACTCACGCTCTGATTGGTGCAGATTTTTGCCGCCGCTACAGGGTGAATCCGGAAGTAGTTAACGCCATAGGCTCTCATCATCATGAAGATGCGCAACTAACCGTGGAAGCAGTACTTGTTGAGTCTGCTGATGCAATTTCTGGCGCAAGACCAGGAGCCAGACGTGAGAATTTGGAACAATATATTAAACGCTTAAAACAATTGGAAGATATCGCCTATTCTCATAAAGGTGTAAACCAGGCCTTTGCCATTCAGGCAGGGCGCGAAGTCCGAATTATTGTAAAACCCGAAGAAATTGATGACCTTGAATCAACAAAAATGGCACGGGAAATTGCTAAAAGTATTGAAGATACCATGCAGTACCCAGGTCAGATTAAAGTCACTGTTATTCGCGAAATGCGAGCGATTGATTTTGCAAAATAGTTAGCAAGTATTCACATTTAACAGGTGGCTGGTTTTAGCCGCCTGTTTCATTTAAAAAAGTGTTTTCTCTTTTTTCTTCACCCACAGTAGTTTCAACACCGTGTCCGCTTAAGAGCCGGGTATTGTCCGGAAGGATGAATATGCGGTTCTTAATGCTGGTGATCAATTGTGCGTAATTTCCTCCCTTGAAATCCGATCTTCCAATACCATGCCGAAATAAAAGGTCCCCACAAAAAACCAGGTGCTCCTTTTTGCTATAAAAAACGACATGTCCTGGAGTATGACCCGGAGTAAGTAAAACCGAAAATTGAGAAGATCCAACCTTCAGTATTTGGTTATCCATTAAAGGAGTGGATGGTAAGGGACCAGCGTTAAGATCAAAACCTAACTCTCTTGCACCCCCACCTTCTTCCCAGAAAGGATTATCGTCAGGGTGCATGCAAACTGGGATAGGAGGATCATAAAACCTGGCTATTCTTTCAACTCCCCCAATGTGGTCAAAATGGGCATGCGTGATCCAGATTTGTTTCAAAGTTAACTGATTTTTCTTTAGATCGTCAATAATTACCTGACTTCCAATCGCTGGATCAATTATGACAGAATTACCTGATGTTTTGTCAATTACCAGGTAGGTATTATTTTGAAGAGGACCTAAAATGTAAGTCTTAATTTGTATGGACATAATTAAATCACTTTCTTAAGAGGTCTTCCCTTCTAATGTGTCTCAAAATCCCCATATGAATAAGGAGAGTGATAATAGTTTTAGATCCCTGTGCATTAATGACTTGTTATTCGTATAATGAATGTTTCTGCTTTTTGAAATACTTCATTTCTCTCGATATCTTCAGTAATGACATGCCCGCTTTTTTCCAGAAGGAAAAGTTCTTTATCCTGGCTGCCGAGAAGCGAATGAATTTTCATTGAGTTTCTATAACTTAAACCATCCGATTTTGAATGCATTAAAAGCACAGGTTTTTCAATTCTGGGCAATGCGTTATACATTTCTTTTAGGAGTTCATTTAATTCCGCAATGGAACGGGTTGGATAGACTGGATAATCCAGATGGTGCTGAGCCGCCTCTTTATTCTGAAGATCGCTTTCCCCTTTGCTTATCGTGGGGACAAATAAACTCAATTGCTTCGCAATTTTTAATCTCCAATCTTTGGAAATTTCTAATGGGGTTGACATGCATATTGCGCCTTTGATATCATACCGGTCTGCAGCAATTAATGAGAGTACACCTCCCATAGACAGACCTACTGTAAAAACATTTTTACAGGTCATCTTTAGTAGACCGATTCCTTCTTCCACTGAAATGACCCAATCATGCCAACGGGTGCGTATCAGATCCGGGAGTTGGGTGGCATGACCTGCCAGGCGAATACCATAAACCGTAAATCCTTTTGAGTTCAGATATTCTCCCATCCAACGCAATTCCTTGGGCGTTCCGGTGAAACCATGGATCATTAAACATCCAGTTGAATCCCCAGGAAAATAATAAGGTTCTGCACCTGGCATGATGTAAGATTGATTCATATTATCCTCCACAAAAACAAACTATAGAATTCGCACGTTTCGGGGAAGGGAGGTGATGGTTGAGCCTTTCCCATTTTCAATGACCACATTATCCTCAATTCGTACGCCACCGATGCCAGGAAGATAGATACCTGGTTCTATTGTAAAAACCATTCCATCGTCCAACAGAGTCTGATTTCCTTCTTGAATGTAAGGTTCTTCATGTGCCTCCAAACCAATCCCATGTCCTGTACGGTGAATAAAATAATTCCCATAACCACCATTAGATATTACCTTGCGTGCAGCCTCATCCACTTGGTGAGAAGTTGTTCCTTTTTGAATAGAGTTTCGGGCTTCCTGATTTGCTTTTTCAACAAGAAGAGCCGCTTTATCCAATTCCTCCTGACCGGAACCGATGGCAAAAGTACGGGTAAGATCGGAAACATAACCATCGAAGCGTGCTCCCCAATCAATAATCAAGAAATCGCCCGGCGAAATTTTGCGATCTGTAGGAACGGCATGTGGATTTGCACTATTCGGACCGGATGCCACTATCGGGTAAAAAGGCAGTTCAGTATCTGAACCTGCTCTTAATATCTGTAAAGTTAATTCATTTGCAATTTCTTTTTCGGTTTTCCCTATTTTTATAAAAAAAAGAGTGTTTTGTAATGCGTTTTCAGCAATCTTAACCGCTTTTTTGATTGAAGAAATTTCATCTGAACTTTTTACGACACGCAAACATGTGAGTTCTTTTGCAGCTGATACAAAGAGACTATCCGGGGACGCCGTTTTCATTAACTCCATTTCAAGAAACCTCATTGATGTAGGGCTGACACCAATTCTTTTCTTTTCAAGGTGAAATTCATTAAATGCTTGAATAAAACTCTTGATCCATTGGGATTGATCTTCACCGTATGGTATTGATTTTAGTGGGATTAATGAGCTTTTAACTTTCTCAGATTCCAGCTCTGGATGGATGAGGATCGGTTCAGAGGTTGAACTAATGATCAAAACAACCGGTCTTTCTGAAAGATGAAATTGAAGACCACAAAAATAAGTTAGATCTACCCCTGCGTTCAGTATCAGGGCTTGCATTTGGTTATGCTTTAATAATTCAATAAGTGAGTTAATTCGGTTTTGAGTCATGCCTTTACCCTTTCTGTCTTTAGATTTTCAATCGCAAAATGCGGTTGTATTGTCGCTTCAGTTAATTAATAAGGCAAGAGCGATTTTATCATCGCTAGGTTATATTGCAGGCAAACTTTGTTTATAAAAATAAGGTTTTTTGAGAAAGAGATAATAACTGATATTTTGTTTTTTAGCCCCGATTAATTTGGCTAAAAGTATAATATTTTCATAGTCAATTGAATACGAGGAAAACAGTCATGAAATATCTGAAATTCTTGGTTATTGTTTACATAATTGGAATATTATCAGCTTGTTCTTCGAATATTAGACCTTATGCTACCAGCATTTCCCAACCTACCAAAATTCCCACGCAAATTCCAACAAATACCCCTGTGTCAACTCCCACTATAACGCCCGCTCCCACCCCATTTGCGGGTATTTCTAATCAATTAATCGCTTTCCAGAATGAATATTTAGGACCTGTCTTCACCGCAAAAATGAATGGAGATAATCAGGTTAAGGTCACAGCAAGCATCCCCGGTTACGTCTACGAATGGGGTTGGTCACCCGACAGGAAATGGCTGCTGATTTCTACGATTAATGCCAAACCCTCTCAGCTGGGTACAGTTTATGGGAAGTATATTTTACTCTGGCTGGTCAGCCCGGATGGTTCAGAAAAGCACAAAATGGGACAGGGATTCATGCGAGATGTGGTCTGGTCGCCAGATGGTACCCACTTGATTTTTATGGAAGATAAGGGCGGTAAATCCTCAGCCTTCAATACCCAGGCGTATATCTATAATCTTGATACCTTTGAAAGGAAGGCTTTCCTTGAAGGGATCATTACCAGCAATCCTGTTTATCTTCAGGATGGCAGTCTCTACTTTAATGCTCTTCAAGAGCAGAAAGGAAGCAAATATTACACATCTGATGAGCTGTTCTTATCTCCGGACGGATCGATAGGCCACATTCCACCCCGTACCGAGCCAACAAATATGTGTCTAAACCCAGATGAAGTTGATTTTAAAAAAGGTTTTAGTCTTAATACCATGAAAGGGAAAATTATCCAAACAAAATCAGACTTCATTATCAAGGAATTATTTTGCCTCACCAGTAAGGTTGATCAAGTTAAGTCATCAGATATCGGTAAAACTGACATATCCAAAGAAATTTTTACCCCCGGTTCACTTTCCTACAAGAGTGAAAGGCTGATCCTTGCTAGTTCCATTACCCTCAAGGATCTTTCACCGGACGAAAAGTGGATAACGCTCAGCCAGTATGATGAAAAAGGTCAATTGTCATCCAACCTGGTTTTAAGCACGGAAGGCGGAGATCCGGTCAGCATCGATACGCATGACCCGCATTGGTCTCCCGACAGCCGGAATTTGATCGACATCCAGAAGGTTGAGGATACTGGCAAATACAAAGTGTACGCGATCGACATATCCACCCTGGAAAAGCATGAATTTCCTGAACTGAATTGGCTTGCGGAAACGCCGCGCTTATTCCAATGGAGTATCCAACCGAATGACCCGGGACCTCACAAAGATGTGACCGGCTATTTACGAAATGGAAATTTGGAGAAAGCAGTTTTGGATCTTTCAACTGTTCTTACGCCAGCGGTCGCATCAGGACCTGGGAATTTTCCTACCTTTATAAAACTGGTAAGCTATGATTTCAAAGACTTGACACTTTATCCAGAAATTTATAACTTGGATATGACAAAAGGAGATAATGCATATAAGAGTACTGATGGGTACTATCTTATAAGTAAGGGCAAGGTTTTATTAATTGGTTTGGGAAAGAACAATGGCGATGGCACTGATACATTTACCATCTCAACCGGAATAATTGATAAGGATAACAAGCCAGTAATCAATCAGGCCACCAACTATCGTTTAGCGCATGGTTCCTTATTAATGATCGATATTCCATACTGGCCAGGCACACTTGCATATTCACCTGCCATATCTGGATTTTACGGATGTGAGACAACGCAAGAAAATAATTCTTGCCCCCTTCCAAGGAGCATAATTTCAATTGTAGTAAATTCCGCTGGTGAAATTAAGGTGCCAACGCTGGAAGGTAACTGGTGCGTTCACCCGGGATATCAGACATCTGGATATGAACTTCCGAACGGCGAGAAGATCTATTGGGGTGAAACGAAACCCGGAAAAGTTATCTGTCCCTCCATATGGGCAGAATAATTCCAAGAATAGAAAGATCACATTTTTTATGATCACTACTCTAAACATCTTTCCGATTCTTATCCGATCTTTGGGATATTTTTACTAAACAATAAAGTGTAAGGGAATTAATCATGAAAAATATGCAAATCTTTATTATCGTTTGCCTTATCGGAGTATTGCCGGCCTGTTCTTCGAACATTAGACCTACTTTATCAGTAACATCGATCATAGACACTTCAACAATAGTATCCACACAGAATGTTATTACCCCCACAGAAACGATATATGCAACTCAAGAAATTAAAGGAAGGGTATCTGAATTCTCAGTCCTGAATGATGAGATAAAACAAAGATATCCTGCAGATGCGTCAATCTTCATCAGCAAAGATTCAAAGACTCATTTTCCAGTTGAAGAAGATGAGTATTGGGTGATGAGGGATAAGTTCAGACATATAACACGTATTAAACATACCGGTGCAGATAACAAGACGATATCCTTCACTATCGAAAGAATCGGGGGTAAAACCAACACGGCAACTGTGTCGACGGGAGCTTTCATATGGTTATTCTTTGTTGATGTCAAAAATCAAAGTGGTGGTTCTCTTTACTACGATCCTGCAGGTAATCAGTTCATCGACTGCCCCTATAACGCAACAACTTGCTTTCTGCCACCCTCAGCTGTCTTTCTCAAAATACGGGAAAATGGTAGAGTCCAAAAAGGTTTTGATGAATCCAATACATTGTGGTGCACTAACCTTAACAACTACTACGAGTTGAGGTTTGGAAACCTGCCAAAAAGTGACCCCTTGGCAACATCAACAGCCTACCAGTTTCCTGGAAACGATAAAGTCATCAATTGGGTAACTGAATGTCCCATGGTAAAAATTGAAGAAATCAGTCATAAAATTTTCAAAATAAGCGAGTAATCAATTATGAAATGGATGAAAATATTGGTTATTGTTGTCCTAATTGGAATATTATCAGCTTGTTCTTCGAATATTAGCCCTGCAGCCACCAGCACTGCCTCATCCACTGAAATTCCCACACAAATTCCAACAGCCACCCCTGCGCCAACTCCCTCGAGTACCCCGTATATGAACTTCAGCATTCAAAGCTTACTGAAATTATCAGAATACAAGCTGATGGTGGAGTTGGGCTATCCGTTCAAAAGTTCAAATTCGTATTTTCCAGTAACTGAGAACGGTGATTGGAAATTCAGAGATGATTTTGGACAGACAACATTAATCAAGAACTCAGTAATAAAAGACGATGCAACATTTGAGATTTATAGAATAGGCGGTAAAGCTTATGAGGTTACTGCTCCCACAGGAACCATTATAAAGTTCTTACTTTTTCATAGTAACTTTGCTTACCCAATGTACTACGCTACATCTGTAAACAACTTTGTTTACTGTAATGTAACAGATATGAAACCGCCATATTGCTTCAACCAACCATCCACCGTTGTGCTGATAGTCTGGGAAAATGGAAAAGTAATAAAATATTATGACGAAAAAGTAGATGATTGGTGTGAAAAACCTACAGTGGAGACCGGTATTAACTTTGTGAGTCACCCATACTACAGCACATACTACAAAGTAGAAGGCGATGAAACACTGTACCACTGGGTAAAAGGTAATTGTCCAAAAGTAACAATCGAGGAATTAACTGAGTAAACCGACTCCTTCTGCAATTTTCTTTGCTTATTTTATAGAATTTCAGAAAGGTATAATTACCTTTCAAAATTCCGATTGGTAAAAGGTGCAAATTTTGCCGAATAATTCAGATATCTATCCTTTTATATTATCCAGACGCTCCATAAGGAAATATGACCAGCGTCAGCTCAATTCAGCCGATCAAGCGCGTATTAAGAAAATCCTTAATTCAACAAAGTCGCTCATCCCGGAAAACAAATTCGAGGTCATTCTCAAAAGTAAAACCAAGGGAGAAGATCTCGTAGAGATATTGGGAGCTTATGGTCGGTTCATTACTCCCCCTTATTATGTGGTTCCTTATACGCTAGCAAGTAAAAATACGATCGTAGATCTGGGCTATCATACAGAGCAAATATCGATCCAGTTGTGGGCAAGCGGGATCGGCTCTTGTTTTATTGGTTGCTTATCGCGGCAGAAAAAAGTCCGTCAGCTTTTTCAGTTGCCTGCAGACGCTCAAATTGCTGCATTCCTGGTTTTTGGCTATCCAGGGGAAGGTTTTGGCATTGGGACAATAACAAACGTTACAAAAACGATAATGAGTATCCGTGCCCGGAAGCCAGTTGAAGAGATCTTTTTTCAGGATTCATTTGGTCATCCAGCAAAGCCAATTGGACTTTGGCAAAAAATTATTGAGGCTGCCCGAATGGCTCCATCTGCGGTAAATGCCCAGCCATGGCGGTTTCTTTTGAGAAAAAAAGAGTTATATCTATTTACCTTGCAAAACAATCGAAAATACGTTTTGCCCGAAAACCAGGATTATTGTTTTCATGATAGCGGCCTTTGCATGGCGAATATTGATTTGGCGTTAACTTCATTTGATCAAAAATTTGAGTGGAAATTATTAAATGGAGAACTGGATTTTGGTAATCATTTTCCTGAACAATTATTTCCGTTGGCTAAATTGATATTAAAAAATGAGGAAGATAAATAAATTGATATTGATCAAGTCAAAAACTGAAATTCAGGGGTTAAGGGAAGCGGGTAGGATCGTTGCCCAAACCTTTGAAATCATCCGGGAAGAAATTCATCCCGGAATTGAATTACGGCACCTTGATAAAATCGCTGAGAAATTTATTATTAAGGAAGGTGCGGAGACATTATATAAAGGGATTACTCAACGACCTCACCAGGTGCCATATCCTGGAGTAATCACGGCTGCGTTAAATAATGAAATTTGCCATGGTATGCCAGATAATCGCATTTTACGGGAAGGTGATATTGTTGGGATTGATATTGGATTAAGGTATAAGGGGTGGTGTGGTGATTCCTGCGTGACCTATATGGTAGGGAAGGTAAAACCTCAAGTAAAAAAATTGGTGGATACCGCTTTTCAATGTTTGACAAAGGGGATCCAGGTTTCTCAAATTGGAAATCGGATAGGCATGATAGGAGCAAATATCCAGAATTATGCTGAAAGCCGCGGTTTTTCGGTGGTACGGGAATACGGTGGTCATGGCATTGGACAGAACCTGTGGGAAGAGCCCTTTATCCCTCACATTGGACCAGCAGACCGCGGTCCGCGATTACAGGAGGGAATGGTGATCAATATTGAACCCATGATTAATATGGGTCGTCCTGAGACAAGATTGCTCAAAGATGAATGGACTGTTGTGACGGCTGATGGATCACTCTCGGCACAATTTGAGCATATGGTTGCTATTACGCAAAATGGACCAGAGATTCTCTCAAAAGTATAGGGTTTCAGATTTTGGGTTAATTATTAGGTTTTATTATTGGTGGAAATGAAAAAAATTCTTATGAATTCGTTTTTCGGGATTGATGATTGTAGAACAATAAAGCCGGAGGTTCTGCAGATAGTGGATTTATTGTGTAATATTAAAATAATTATAAGTGGCCGTTGAAATTTTTGATGCCAGCTGCACTGCGATATCAAAGATTAATTGGGTGGGTTGGTAGAAAGCAACCGAAATCACATAATCACCGCCAGTTGAAAAAACAATTCCTGAATCAATAGCGGAATTCATCAAACCACCTGGAGTTATCCAGCCATGCTTATGTGCGATTTTCACGCCATCCGGCAATCCCGGTTTTAATAAGGCAGGATTGGTATTAAGAATCAGGTAAGTAATCATTGCCTGGCATTCAGTTTGGGTGATTTCACCAGGGAAAACTGCGGCAAAGGTACCCCCGCCAGTTTTGGCGCATTGATAAATATCATCCAGCAGCAACCCCATATCGGTTGTTGTAGTTTGATTGAAGATATCTGAATCGGTCTGATAATCGGTGCGTGTATTGGCGGGGGTTTGGTATCTTCTTAGCAGAGGGGCGTTATCGTAAAAATATCCAGCTAAAAAAGTGTTTTCAAGTCCAAGTTTTTGCATATCTTCTGTAACGAGGAGTGGGCCATAGTTTGAATCTGAAGGAGTCTGCAATAAATAGGTCTCCATAAGTTTGTCAGTTGCGTCGTTATTGGATACCTCAATCATTTGTTTTATCATGGAATCAGCAGTCTGTGGAAGTGGTTCAGTTAGTTCTTTAATTACAGCAACCAAAATTGGAATCTTAATCGTGCTGGCAGCGGTAAAAGCAATACCTGGTTTGTAATCGACGCCATTTTCGTATGCAAAATTAATATCTCTTTGGTTTTTCAAATCCAAGATGTAGATCTCAGTCAGCCCATCAAATTTGGAACGGTCAATAATTTGTTTGATGAGCACTTTCAAGTTTTCGAGAGAAGGGCGGGGAGCACTTTCCTGGCTGATCACCAGATTCACGCTTCTTAGGCTTGGGGATTTCAATGCATTTTCGATCAATGGTATGGAATGATCGATATCCAAAATCTCCCCTGGTTTTCCAAGGATGAAATTCACGCTACCTGGGATTGGCTGGCTTACCTCCGGAACCTTATCATATCGGGATGAAATTTCATTCATCAAAAACAAGCGAAGTCTTTTTTCTTCAATGGTAGAAAGCAGAGGTGTACCACTGGCTTGAGGAATGCGATTCCATAAATAATCCCAAAATGATGACCAAAAAGGTGCATTGACACGCTGTTGATCGGCTGCTGCAATCATTGCGTCGATATTTAATGAGAATCCGACCAAACCCGGTTTCACCAGAATGCTATCCTGCCCATATTTCAACTCGATCGGTAAATTGAATGCCTGTGTGATCCGGTCAGCAGCCTGTTGCTGATTCAGTCCTCCCACTGGAACTTCAGCGATTTTTGTTCCGGGTGGAAAACCCCCGCGAATTCGGCTGTAGGTAATTAACTGGAAAACCAGCAGGATTACTCCAATGGAAATTAATCCAATTGAGATCCAACGGAGAAGGATGGTTCGGTTAATATTGAATTTCACTTATGCCCAGCGTTTTATCGTGTTTCATTTTACCAGAGAGGAATCCTTTCACCGATTAAGAATTTGTTAGAAATTTGGATATACTTAATCTATGCGTGTCACTCAAAAAGAAATTGCATCTTTAATTGGCAGAGTCCATCTCTTTAGTGGTCTTGATCAAAGGCAGATATCTGCGCTATTAAGTAAAAGTGAAGTCTTGGAGTATAAAGCAGGAATTCATATTTATGAAGAAAATTCAAATGCCGCAAAGTTTTATTTGATTATCAATGGACAAGTCACGGTTGAGATTGATTCAGAACAAGGCAGTAAAAAGATCTCAATGCTTCAGGATGATGATTATTTTGGTGAAGATGTTTTAACTGAAAAGAAAATACGACGTGCATCAGTCACCGCAACCCAACCCACAATTTTATTATCAATTTCTGGGGATGATCTGATCGATTTTATTGAAGAAAATCCAGTAATTTGGTCTGCCTTCCAATTAGTGTTGGAAAATTATGAGAACCGTCTTAAATATGAGGCGATATGGATTAAACCAGATGAGGCAATTCATTTTCTTTCACGAGCACATCCATATTATTTGATTGGCAAATCTCTGCCCCCTCTTTTCATAATATTTTCAGCAATTATTCTCAGTGCGATTTTATATTTTCAGACTACCATCAGCGTAACATTCTTCTTTCCCTTGGGAGGATTGCTGGTTTTTGGAGGTATAGGCTGGATAATCTGGAACACGATTGATTGGTTCAATGACTATTACCTGATTACCAATGAAAGAGTGGTTTACCTTGAGAAGGTTTTATTTCTTTACGAAAGCCGCCAAGAAACACCTTTGGGTGCTATCCTGTCTATCACGAAACAATCTGGATTAATGGGAAGATTATTAGGGTTTGGGGATATTGCGATCCGTACTTACACCGGGGTTCTTTATTTTAAACATTTAGCATTTCCCGATTATGTAATTAAATTACTGACCGAACAATGGGAACGGGCAAAAAAACGGCTTTCCACAGAAGATAAGAAAGAAATGGAAGCAT
Organism: uncultured Anaerolineaceae bacterium; assembly: GCA_964571135.1. Lineage (GTDB taxonomy): Bacteria > Chloroflexota > Anaerolineae > Anaerolineales > Anaerolineaceae > CAZMZW01. Next base: position 224,124 of record CAZMZW010000002.1, read on the forward strand.
TGTTACGAGAAAAACTATTCCATGATAATAATGAGGAGAAAAAGCAATCCGAAGAAACACCATTCACAGGTCAGACACAAGTAAAAAGTGGATGGATCCTGACAATATTAGCATCATTATTTGGGATGCGCACCGAGGTGGATGGTGTGATCACATATCGGACCCATTGGTTCGTCTTGGTAAGAAAAACTTTACTTCCTACTTTAGCTGTTTTTATTTTTTTGTTCCTTCTATCAATCTTTGGAGGAGGAAATATTTCCTTTCTCTCTCAGGAAGTATTATTAATCGTCTTGGGAATTATCGCTTTGGGAGTCACAATCTGGTGGGTTTACCAATTTGTTGATTGGAGAGATGACTATTATGTCATTTCCCACGATCAATTGGTGGATGTTAACCGCAAACCATTAGGATTGGAAGACCGTCGTTCAGCACCAATAAAGAATATTCAATCGGTTGAATATAAACGGATTGGGATTTTTGGGCTGCTATTTAATTTTGGCACTGTTTTTATCCGAATCGGTGATACAGAATTTACTTTTGATTATATTCATAACCCCTCCCAGGTTCAAGAGGAAATATTTGATCGCTATACCGATTTGATGAAAGTGGAAAAATCCACACAGACCGATAGAGAACGTAACCGGATGGCAGAATGGATGGAAGCATATCATCATATTATGATGGAACAAGAGGATGAGCAAGACCAGGATGTTTAGGTGGGTTGAATTGGAGTAAAATGGTCTAATTATTTTTCTTGAACAAAACAATATTTAAGAGTAAAGATGTCTGTAAGAACAATTATCAAAATGCCTGACCCAATGCTCAGGCGTAAATCCCATAAGGTTACTGAGTTTAATAAGGATCTGCAAATCCTTATTGATGAAATGATAGAAACAATGCGTCAGGAGCCAGGGGTTGGTCTTGCGGCACCACAAGTCAATATCTCCAGTCAAGTGATTGTAGTGGAATATCCGGTTGATGATCAGGTTGAGGATGCTGATCCACAGTTATATGTCGTAGTAAATCCGGAAATAACCAAAAACACCGAAGAAACACTTATAGGTATTGAAGGTTGCCTCTCCGTTCCTGGCTTGGTGGGTGAAGTGGAACGTTTTTCCAGTATTATCGTGAATGGATTAAACCGATATGGTCAAAAAGATAAGATAATTGCAACAGGTTGGTTGGCACGAATATTTCAGCATGAAATTGACCATTTAAATGGTATTTTGTTCGTCGATCGAGCGAAGAAGATATGGAAACCCGAAGAAGAAAATGCGGCGGAAAATATCATTCTTGAATAGAAACCCAATTTTTAATGGTTCTAACCTCATTATCACTCACAAATTTCCGAATTTTTAATCGTTTGGAAGCAGAATTGCCCAGGCGAATTCTTTTATTGGTTGGTGAAAACGCACAGGGAAAGACAAGTTTCCTTGAAGCTATTTATTATTTCGCAACATTAAATTCATTCAGTGCCACCAATGACAGGCAGTTAATTAATTTTGCAGCTCTTAAGGATGAACAACCTGTTTCACGACTAGTGGCTGGTTATCAGCGTGTGGATGGTACTCATCGTTTGGAAATCCGGTTGATCCTTGATGCAGGAATGAATGGCAGCGGGCGTTTGAGGAAAGAAATTCTGATTGATGGTGTAAAACGCAATCAACAGGATATTATTGGCAAATTTCTTTCCGTTATTTTTTTACCTCAGATGATGAGAATTTTAGAAGGCGGACCGGAAGAACGCCGCAGATTTCTGGATAATGTCCTGTCACAGGCGTATCCAGGATATGCGAATGCGAATAACGAGTATGCCACCGCAATTACGCAGCGAAATGCCCTGCTTAAACAATTGGCAGAACGTGGCGGCGATTTTGAACAATTGAATTACTGGGATGAAATGATCACATCTCGCGGCGCATTAATTATCCATTCCCGAATTCGTGCCATCCAGGAGATGGAAAAATTAGTCGCCCTTGAACATTTGAAATTGACAAATGAAAAAGAGTCTCTCAATCTGATCTACCAGCCTGCTTATGATCCTTATCCGAATTCTCAAAACCAAATGAAATTGAATATTGCCTCTCCATTAAAAAGATCTGAAATCCCATTGGAAGAGATCAAGACTGGATTTGCAAGGAAATTGAAAGAAATTAGAAAAGAAGAAATTGCTCGAGGGGTAACATCCATTGGTCCTCATCGCGATGAACTTCGCGGGGTTAGTAATGGAATCGATCTGGGGATATATGGTTCCCGAGGTCAGATCCGAAGCGCTATTATTTCTTTGAAATTGGCTGAGGTGAAATGGCTTAAAGAAAAAACGAATGAATGGCCGGTCTTATTACTGGATGAGACATTGGCGGAATTGGATCATCAACATCGGATGGATTTGATGAAGAAATTATTAGATTGTGAGCAGGTGATTTTGACAACAACTGATAAACATCTGTTTTCTGATGCATTTACCAAGAATTGCGCCATCTGGAATGTAAAAGCAGGAAGAATAGCACCGGAATTAAATTAAAGGTTTTTTTAACGGGATCCCCGGTCGACGGGGATATTTTAATATCGTTGGATGGACTTTTTGTAAAACCACCAGGTTTCGATCCTCTTTTAAAAATGGCAGTTGAATGCTGATGGTCGTCTCGATTTCTCCCCCTAGAATTTCAATAGCCTTTTGAGCATTATCTAATTCATCTTTATAGTTTTTACCTTTTTGAGCAATCACATGGCCGTTTACTTTCACAAGCGGTAATAAATATTCTACAAGCGTAGGGAGGCTTGCAACTGCCCTGGCAAGAGCGTAGTCATAAGTTTCTCTGTGATTAGGGTCTTGTCCGATCTCTTCAATGCGTGCGGGAAGGACAGTCGTTTGTTGTAGGTCTAAACTTGTCACAAGATGCTGACAGAATTCTGCTTTTTTTCTGACCGATTCAGTAAGCGTTAATTTGATAGCCGGGCAAACGATTTTTAATGGTATGCCTGGAAATCCAGCGCCTGTACCAACATCGATAAGGCTGATGGGTCTGGAAATATCCATTACTAAAAGGCAGGTCAGTGAATCAATAAAATGTTTGATTTCGATATCTTCAGGTGAGGTTATGGAAGTTAAATTCATTTTCTGATTCCACTTGATCAATTCTTCCTGATAAAAAATAAATGCTTCAATTTGAATATTAGTCAGGTTGAGATTGAGCTGATCTTGGCAATAAAGGATTAATCTTTCCATAATGAAATATTATAATCAACCATTAATGATTAGTACGTTTTGATCAATTTTCAGGTTTACTATTCTTTAAAATTGGAGAATTGATATTCAAAAACTCATATTTGAAGGAGAGAGAATTAGTTTATTACCTCTTTCACCAGAATTGGATGCGCCAATCATTGCCTCGTAGACATAAGATCTTGAATTTGCACGTTATTTACGTGATGGGCATTTTCCGAGTTCATTGGAAAGAAGAACTGAAAAAATTATATTTCCATTAAGGAACATATCATGCCAAATGAGAAAATCCGGGCGATCATATTTGATATGGGTGGAGTAATTCTCCTCACTTGTGATAATTCGCCGCGTATTGCATTGGCTGAACAATTAGGTACTACTGTTGTGAAATTAAGCAGTTTAGTTTTTTCCAGTGAGTCAGCAATCAGATGTGAAGAAGGCGAAATAAGTAAAAATGAACACTGGAATAATATTCTGAAATTATTAGGTAGGAATCCAGTCGATGATGCAACTCCTTATGATGAGGCATTCTGGGCAGGGGATTGTATTGATAATGACCTCATGGAAATAATCTATTCACTAAAAAAGAAATACAAAATAGGATTTCTAAGTAATGCCTTTAATGGTGCAAGAGAATTTGTAGATCGACAATTCCATTTCTTGGACGCATTTGATTTAACCGTCTTTTCGTATGAAGTTAAGATAAGAAAACCGAACCTCAGAATCTATCGATTGGTTTGTGAAAGACTGGATGTGAGTCCCGAGGAAACACTATTTATTGATGACATGGAAGTCAATGTTGAGGGGGCTCGAAAAGCTGGATTGAAATCAGTTCAATATATCAATAAAACGCAAATAAAAATACAACTTTCAGATATTCTTGGGAGAAATTTTAATAACTAGGCATCTTCATATTCAATTATTGATAACGGACGGGTTTCACGAATAGGAACGTTACTTCTGCTGTAAAGTGTATTGATTTCTTTGATCTTGGATGAAAGTGAATCGGTCATTGCATTAGGTTGCATACGCCACGCCCAATTGTTTCCAAGAGTGCCTGGAAAATTCATTCGTGATTTATTGCCCAATTCTAAAAAATCCTGCATTGGGGCAATAGCAAAGACTGCAGAAGAAGACCAGATTTCACGGATCATATCCCAGGCAATATGTTTTGCATTGGAATTTAAATAATTGCGGCAAAAAATTTGTTCTTTAGAAGGAGCATCTTGAAACCATCCCTTTGAAGGGGCATTATCGTGGGTTCCCGTAAAGGCAACGCAATTGACAGGATAATTATGGGGTAAGAATGGGTCATTTCCGTCTGAACTGAATGCAAATTGTAAAATTCGCATTCCGGGGAAATTAAATTGATCACGTATCTCGGTGACATCAGGGGTTATAAACCCAAGGTCTTCGGCAATAAACGGCAATTTTCCCAGATTTTTCTCAATTATCTCAAAAAAGAATGAACCCGGGCCTTTGACCCAGCGTCCTTCCTCAGCAGTTGGTGAGCCCGCCTTAACTTCATAGAACCCACTAAAACCTCGGAAATGGTCCAGACGGACAATATCAACCATTTCAAAAGTTTTTTGGAATCTTCGCAGCCACCATTGATAATCTGACTGTTTATGTGCCGACCAGCGGTAATGAGGATTCCCCCACAATTGACCTGTAAGAGAAAAGTAATCGGGTGGTACACCGGCAATCACCCTGGGTTCAAGGGTTTCAGTCAGATCAAATAATTCAGGATTTTTCCACACATCAGAACTATCGAATGCGATAAATAGTGGAATATCACCCACAATTTGAATATTCTTATTATGCGCATAGTCTAATACTGTTTTCCATTGCCTGAAGAATAGGAATTGTTTAAATTCATGCAAAAATATTTTATTTTTATTTTTCTTTCTAAACCTCTCCAATGATTTTTGATCTCGTAGGCGTAAATCGATCGGCCATTGATTCCAAGCTACTTTTTTACAGGAATCTTTAATCGCCATAAATAGTGCGTAATCCTCCAGCCAAATCGCTTGCTCCTGTCTGAATGATTCAAACTCCAATTTTAAAAGGGGAGGTGGTGAATGCAAGTAGTTTTTAAATGCAAGACGGAAAATTCTTTCTTTCCAACGGATTATTCTATTGAAATCCACTTTCTTATTTGAAAAATTTGGGTGATTTTCAATTTTTTCAAGCGGGATTAATCCATCTTCTACCAATAAAATGGGGCTAATCAGGCAGGTATTGCCTGCAAAAGCTGAGAAACATTGATAGGGTGAATCTCCGTATCCAGTTGGACTTAAAGGCAGAATTTCCCATAATCCTAATTCCGCCTTTGCCATGAAATCCAACCAGTGTATTGCCGTAGGTCCGAGGTCTCCTATGCCAAACGGACCTGGCAGGCTGGTTGGGTGCAGGATTACTCCTGAAGCTCTATTAAATTCCATCTTATCTCCATCATATCTAATATGATATACCAAATAGGCAAAATTTATTTGATTAATGAACAAATTGTTACGTATGATATACTTTTTAAGAATTAGCTTGACAGGGTTACCAACGGAAGGTAGAATTCTGCTGCCCTGAAAACGGGCCTGTAGCGCAGTTGGGAGCGCGCATCAATCGCACTGATGAGGCCGAGGGTTCGAATCCCTCCAGGTCCACTGGGGTACTGAATGGGCCCATAGCGCAGTTGGGAGCGCGTCTCAATGGCATTGAGAAGGTCGAGAGTTCGAATCTCTCTGGGTCCACTGTAGATTGATAGGCGATGGCAGCAGTAGTAAATCATCCCTCAGCGAATCGGGAAGAAATTGTGTGAGCCCGGTAAAGTGCCTGCGGAGCACATCAGATTGAACTCGGCTGCTGGTTTTAAGAAACCTAGCCGGATCAGTAAATAAAAATAGCTGATCCCGGGAAAGCCCGTTAGCGCTAATCAAGCGGTCTGGAGATTCCAGACAAGCAGGGTGGTACCGCGGAGTACACCTTCGTCCCTGAAGATGAAGGTGTTTTGTTTTAAAAGGAAATGAAAATGAATAAATCTACCATGTCCGCCTATATTCCATCAAATATTGAAGCGAAATGGCAAAAAAAATGGGAAGATGATGGAATTTATAAATCTGATATCAATACAAAGGAAAAAAAGTTTTATGCACTCACGATGCTGCCATATCCATCTGGTAATTTGCATATTGGGCATTGGTACGCGGTAACACCCTCTGATGCTCGCGCTAGATTTATGCGTATGAAGGGCTACAACGTGCTTTTCCCGATGGGATTTGATGCTTTTGGGTTACCAGCTGAGAATGCTGCTATCAAACATAACATTCACCCAAAGAAATGGACATATGAAAATATTGCCAAGATGCGTGAACAGTTTAAAAGTATGGGAGCCATGTTTGATTGGCGTAGAGAGGCAATTTCGTCTGATCCTCAATATTATCTTTGGACGCAATGGTTTTTCATTCAATTCCTGAAAAATGGATTAGCATATCGCAAAATGTCTCCAGTCGATTGGTGTCCACAATGCAATACGACCCTCGCACGCGAACAAGTATGGGGTGATGACCGTCATTGCGAACGTTGTGGTACTCCGGTAATAAAGAAAGATTTGGAACAATGGTTCTTCCGAATTACTAAATATGCGGATGAATTACTAAACTTTTCCGGTATTGATTGGCCACAGCCTGTACGCTTACGCCAGATCAATTGGATAGATCGTTCAGAAGGTGCAATTGTGGTTTTTAAAACTGAACTGGATGACCGATTGGAAGTTTTTACCACCCGGATAGATACGTTATGGGGTGCCACTTTTATGGTACTCGCACCAGAACATCCCCTGGTAAATAAAATCACTATTCAGGATCAAAAAGAAAAAATGGATAGATACATACAAGAATCTATCCGTCAAACCGAGATTCAACGAAAATCCACGGAAAAAGTAAAAACTGGTGTTTTTACTGGCAGCTATGCGATTAATCCAGTAAATGATGAACGTATACCTATTTGGGTAGCGGATTATGTGACCATAAATTACGGTACTGGGGCAATAATGGCTGTCCCAGCCCACGATCAGCGTGATTTTGATTTTGCAAAGAAATATGACCTAAAAATACGGGTTGTTATCCAACCTGAGGGAATAGACCCCAAGACTCTTCAGGAAATTAAGAACCCAATTCCTGCCAATGGCGGGATGATCAATTCCGGAGAAATGACAGGCACTTCTGCAAAAGACGCATTTCCAAAGATGCTTAATTATCTGATCAAAAAAGGGTTGGGTAAATCAGCAGTTAATTATGGGATTCGTGATTGGTTAATTTCCCGTCAACGCTATTGGGGAGCACCAATTCCGGTGATCTATTGCCCAAAATGTGGTGCTGTACCAGTCCCTGATGAAGATCTACCGATTCTACTGCCAGATGATGTAGCATGGAAACCGACTGGAGAAAGCCCGCTAAAGCTTCATCCCACCTGGAGATTTACCGTTTGCCCGAATTGTGGCGGAAAAGCTGAAAGGGAGACGGACACTATGGATACCTTTATGTGTTCTTCCTGGTATCACTTACGTTATTTAAGCCCTGATTATCAAGAAGGTCCTTTTCAAAAAGACGAATACGATTACTGGATGCCGGTGGATACCTATACGGGAGGGGCGGAGCATTCCACCATGCACCTCATTTACACACGGTTCTTCCATAAAGCCTGTCGTGACCTGGGAATTGTTAAAGGTGACGAACCGATGCTGCAATTACGAAATCAAGGACAGATCCTTGGTCCAGATGGGCAGCGGATGAGCAAATCCCGAGGAAATGTCATCGATCCCGATGAACAGGTTAGATTATACGGAGCGGATACAGTCCGTGCATTTTTAATGTTCGGTTATCGTTGGGCGGAAGGCGGACCGTGGGAACCAGGAAATATTCAGGGTGTCAACCGATGGTTAAACCGTGTCTGGAATACCTTATTGGAAGATGGTGAAGAAAAACAGGCCAATGAAGAAATTCAGAAAAAATTGCGCAGAAAAACTCACCAGACTTTAAAAGCAGTGACCAGGGATTTTAAAACCTTTGAATTCAATACGATTGTATCCGGGTTAATGGAATTGATGAACTTAATGGTTGAAGCCAAGCAGTCTGGTGCTTTTGGAACTAAAACCTGGGAAGATACAGTCGATATTTATTTACATATGCTGGCACCGGTTACCCCTCATATTGCTGAAGAAATCTGGCACTTATTGGGAAATAAATCCTCAATTCATCTGCAACCATGGCCGATTGTAGATGAAGCGGCAACGATTGAGGAAGAGATAACATTGGTAGTTCAGGTCAATGGTAAAGTGAAGGACCGAATTTCAGCTCCAACGGACATTAATGAAATTGAAGCAAAAGCCAAAGCATTGGCGAGCCCCATCGTGCAAAAAATTCTTGATGGTAAACCACCTCAAAAGATAATTTATGTCCCTGGAAGGTTAATCAATATTGTGAAATAGAGGTTAAATATTTCATAAAAAATGGGATTGAGTACCCTCAATCCCATTTTTTATTTACAAACTTTTTACAAATTGAATGAACTTTGATTACTCTATATTCCTAAAATGGTATTTGTAAGTCGAGAATCTTTGATTAAGGAGTAAAAGATGAGTATTAGACACGGTTTAAATAAAAAATGGTTGACTTTACTTGTAGTTTTAATGCTTGTTGGTGGACTTAGCGCTGCACTGCCTATAGGAACTGTTTATGCAGAATCAGATGGGGTTCCCACATCAATACCCACACCTTCTGAAAAACCCATTGGTATTGTAATCCCTGGGATTATTCTTGAAAGGGTGCATAAATTCCAAACAAGGATCATCGAAATTCTGGGTAATCAGCTTAATAATGCAAATAAAGTTGAAACCAAAGCTCAACTTCGAATTACAGAATTGAAGCAACAGGGGAAAGATGTATCCGCCCTCGAAGATGCGTTGAATAAATTTTATAACTTGATTGCATTGGCAAAACAAGCCAAAGATAGTGCTTCAGCGACTTTGATTTTACAAAAAGGATTTGATACTCAAGGTAAGGTTTCTGATCCTAAATTGGCGCGGGAAACTAACAAGAGTGTGGAGGAAAATATCAGAGTCTGCAGGGAAAATATCGTTCAAGCACTGAAAACAATTGCAGGCGGATTAAAATTATATAAACAGCAAAATTCCCTCCAACCTTCCGGTATGTAAATTAAATAAAAGTGTTGGCTAATCCTAAAACCACTTTTCCAAAATATTTTAGAACCGTAATAATTGAATAGCTATTAAATGAGGTTGAAAATCTCTTCAGAAGTAATTGGACCTTCTCGCAGGATTTTAATTTCAGGTCCGCTGCAATCTGCTACTGTGGAGGGCAAGGCCAATGGACTTTGTCCTCCATCGATGATTAGATCAATTTTTTCATTTAGCGCATCTGCAACCTCCATCGCATTGTGTGCTTCAATTTGACCGCTCAGATTAGCTGATGTAGTTGCCAGAGGTCCGACCTTTTCGATAAATTTTAATAACCAGGTATGTTTGGGCATTCGGATACCCACGGTGGGATAAGGGGAAAGGTTTCCAGGTAATGTGGGTTTACGGTTTACTATTATGGTGAGTGCGCCTGGCCAAAATACCATGACAAGCTTTTTTGTTTTTTCATTTATTGGCAGGGCGATCAGGTCCAGTTGTTTCAAATTTCCAATTAATATGGGTAATGCTTTGTTGGAATCCCTGCCTTTAATGGAAAAGATTTTTTCAATTGCTTCGGAATTAAATGCCAGACAGGCAATTCCGTACACAGTATCTGTTGGAAATGCAATTACCCCGTTGTTCAAGAGCATGTGAGTTGCATTGGTTATTGCTTCCGGGTCATTTATTGAGATAATTAATGGTTTAGGCATGTGTAATATTTTATTCATTCAATCTGAACTATTAAAAGGCGGGGCAGGTGAGCCAGGTCATCCATAACCTGAATTGAAGTATCACGAAAAAAAAGGGTGGCAATTTCCAAAATAGCATTTTTCTGCGTACTTTCAATTTCCATAAGAAGCATACTCTTGCCAGATAAATAGCCTTGCGCAACCCTTAAAAAGTTTCTGATATAAAAAAGCCCATCCTTTCCACCATCTAACGCCTTGATGGGTTCATATTTACTTAAAGGAAGTCTTTGAATGGACAAAGAAGGAATATAAGGCAAGTTGGCACATATTAGATCAAATTTTTTAGAAATACAATCTAGGAGATTGGATTGGATAAGCAGAATATTATTAAGAGAATGTTGGAGGATATTCTGTTTCGCTATATTCAAAGCGGCGAATGAAATATCCGTGGCATAAATTTGAAGATTGGGAATTTGCTTTGATAAAGAAATTGAAATACATCCTGATCCGGTACCAATCTCGGCCATGGAACGCTGTGAAGGATTTGCATGCAGCCATGTTAGAGCATTTTCAACCAATAATTCTGTTTCCGGTCTGGGGATCAATACAGATGGATTGACAATAAAATCCAACCCAAAAAATGACCAATGACCGATTAAATAAGCCAAAGGCTCACCGGAAATCAATCGTTCCAGAAGGCCGTCAAGTTGCAGAATATGCGAATCACTTAGAAGAATATCTTCATTCGAGATAAGCTGCGGTTTTGTTTTATTTAATATATAAGAGAGCAGAACCCAGAGAGAAGAAACGGGTTCTTGAGGAGAACGAAAAAGTTTTTTCTTTGCTTCAATTAACCAATCGCGAATCCGAATAGCTAATTACTCCTGTTCTTTTTCTGTAATGGATAGACGGTCAGATTCATCGCGTTGGGACAGATCATCAATAAAGAAATCCAAATCACCCGAAAGTATCGCTGGAAGATTATGGGATGAGGTGTTGATTCGATGGTCGGTTACACGAGATTGGGGGTAATTATAGGTTCTAATCTTTTCAGAACGCTGTCCTGATCCTACCTGGGAAAGACGGGTGGAATCTCTTTCAGCTTTTCTTTTTTCTTCCTCGATCTCAAATAATCGGGCACGCAAAATGCTTAATGCGCGGACCCGATTCTGTAATTGTGATCTTTCATCCTGGCAGGCCACAACCATTCCAGATGGCAGATGGGTAATGCGGACAGCAGTGGCATTCTTCTGCACATTTTGCCCCCCAGCTCCCGATGATCGAAATACATCTATCCTTAAATCAGATTCAGGTATTTGAATGTCAACCTCTTCTGCTTCGGCTAATACCGCAACTGTAATAGTGGATGTGTGAATTCGTCCTTGAGCTTCAGTGGCTGGCACCCGTTGGACCCGGTGGACACCGGATTCGAATTTCAACCTTGAAAAAGCGCCTTTTCCCTTTATCATGAAAATAATTTCCTTAAACCCTCCTAGTCCGATATCGTTCTGGGAAAGTATTTCGATTTTCCAGTTTTTTCTCTCGGAATAACGGACATACATACGGTAAAGGTCTGCAGCAAATAATGCGGCTTCATCACCCCCAGTACCAGCCCGAATTTCCATGATCACATTACGTTGGTCGCGAGGATCTTTTGGGATTAAGAGGTTCTTAAGGTCCAATTCCAACGGAGCCAATTGTGGCTCGAGGGTTTTAAGATCTTCAAGCGCGAGAGAGTGCATTTCCTCGTCGTCGGTTTCAATCAATTGTCTGGCTTCTGCAATTGATTTTATTATTTGACGATAATGTTTCGCCTTGGTTACAATATCATCCAATCCTGATCGCTCTTTGGATAATTCGGCCACTTTCTGGTAATCATTTGCGTTTTGTTCAATCAACCGGGTTAATTCTTCAAACCGGGCTTCGATCGAAATTAAATTATCAAGAAGCATATAAAATAGTCCAATACTAATATTTGATTTAGAATAAAAATTATACCAGTCAACATTTTGTACAATTACGATTATTACCAAATAAATCTGTCTATAGACCAAAGGAGATCAATATGTGTGATTGTTGTGAAAGAAAAATCGTCAAATCAGATAAAGTCCCTCAGCCGATAGCACCTTATTCTATTGCTGTGAAAGCATGTCGTTTTATCTTTATATCGGGTCAATTAGGTTTAGATCCTCAAAGCGGCAATATGGTTTCAGGAACAGTTGTAGAGCAAACCAGACAGGCATTGAATAATATTAAAAACATTCTTGAATCCGCGCAATGCAGACTAAAGGATGTAGTTAAAACAACCGTTTTCCTCAAGGAAATAAAGGATTTCGCATCATTAAATGAAGTTTATGCAGAATTTTTCAAACAGGATCCACCAGCCCGTTCAGCAATTCAAGTAGCAGGATTGCCAAAAGATGGATTAGTGGAAATTGAAGCAGTCGCAATAGTAGATAACAAATGTTCATGTGGTGATAATGACAAATGAAAAAAAAGCATATTTTGATTGTTGATGATGAATCCAATATTATTGAGCTGGTTCGTGTGTATTTGGAACAGGAGGGATACCAGTTGATCTCTTCTTTGGATGGAGAATCAGCAATTCAAAAAATACATAGTGAATCACCTTCATTAGTTGTTTTGGATGTGATGTTGCCAGTGTTGGATGGGTTTGAAGTGTGTAAAAAATTGCGTGCAGAAGGAAACCAAATCCCAATCATAATGTTGACCGCCCGTGATGATGATATTGATAAAATTATAGGGCTTGAATTAGGTGCTGACGATTATTTAACAAAACCATTTAATCCTCGTGAACTGGTGGCGCGCATTAAAGCGGTATTGCGTCGTGATTCTTATCATGCTCAAAAAGAACAGCAGATTTTACAGGCAGGCGAATTAGTTTTAAACCTTTCCAGGCGTGAAGCGAAATGCGCAGGTATAAGCATTGACCTGCGCACTCAGGAATTTGAAGTATTAAAGGTGCTAATTGAACATCCTGGATGGGTTTTTAGTCGTGAAAAATTGTTGAGTCTTGCATGGGGATTTGATTTTTACGGCCAGACTCGTACTGTGGATGTCCACATTGCCCAGATCCGCAGAAAGTTGAAATGCTGTGATGTGGATATCGAAACTGTAACAGGCATTGGATATAAGCTGGTAATTTGATGTTCAATTCTCTAAGTTCAAGATTAGGGTTAACCTATGCAATCCTAATTATGATTGTTCTTTGCGGCGTTGGATTTGGACTTTTCCTTTCTTTACAGCAAAGTCCCCTTCTTTACCGAACCTCTTATTCTCGTTTGGCGATTGCCAAGGCAGTTCTTCTTCCGCGTCTTCAATCCTTACAACTGGATCGAATTGAACAATTAAAGACAACTATAAAACGCGAATCCCCTAATTTCCAAATTCGAGTGGCAATTCTCAATGATCAGGGAAATGTAGTATTTGATTCGGATTCAAAGGCTTCCACTTTTTTTCCCATTATTAGTGACCCTCAAAAAATCAGTGATAAACCAGAAAACCAAGTGGACATATTTCGCGATAATACCGGAAAAGTATGGTTCTTCACGGTTACCAGGATTACTGATTTATATTATCTTTTTTTGACCCTTCCGCGTCCTGTGTTGCCATTGCGAACAATACTGCAAGATGAATTCCTTGGGCCATTAATTGAAGCGGGATTAATTGCATTTCTGATCGCATTACTTTTCAGTTTGGTGTTGACACGATGGATTTCAAAACCGCTAAATAAAATGGCTAAAACTGCACATTCGCTCGCTGAGGGTGATTATCAGGATATCCCTTTAGAAGGTCCGGATGAAATTCAACAATTGGCGTCTGTTTTGAATGAAATGAGCCGAAAAGTGCAACAGAGCTCACTTTCCCAGCGTGAATTTGTTGCCAATGTTTCTCACGAATTAAAAACACCAATCACTTCAATCCAGGGATTTGCCCAGGCGATTCTGGATGGAACCGTGAATACAAAGGGAACAATAAAAAAAGCTGGACAAGTCATTCTTAATGAAACGAATCGGCTATATCGGCTTGTCACGGATCTTCTAATCCTTGCCCGACTTGAAGCAGGTACGGCGGACCTAAAAAATGAGGAAGTGAAAATCAATACAATTCTTCAAAATACTATTGAAAAATTCACATTAATCGCCGGAAAATCTCATATCACACTCATTGACCGTTTTGAGACTGACGTTTCAGTTCTGGGAGATGGTGATCGGTTAGCACAAGTCTTTTCTAACCTGATCGATAATGCCATAAAATATTCTCCACCCAACTCATGTGTTGAGATTCTTACAAAAAAAGTTAGCGAATCTATCGTTATTTTGATTGAGGATAGTGGACCGGGAATAAAGAAAGAAGATGCATTAAAAGTATTTGAGCGTTTCTATCAGGTAGATAAATCCCGCAAGGGTGGGGAAGGGCGTGGTGTAGGTTTGGGATTGGCGATTACTAAACAGATAGTTGATGCGCATAGCGGGGAAATCTGGGTGGAGAGTGATGGGAAAAATGGCAGTACTTTTATGGTAAAACTACCACTTAAAAAAGATTGAAATGAAAAATAATCATCAGATCAGTAAACTAGGGAATATTGAAGTATCCGTAATAGTACCTTGTTACAATGAGGAACTAACCGTTACACTTCTGCTTGAAGCGATAAGAATTCAAACTTTCCCAATTAAACGTTTAGAAGTGATCATCGCAGATGCTTTATCCACGGACCAAACCAGAAAAAAAATCAAAAAATATTTACAAAAAAATCAAGACTTATCCATTCAGGTTATTGATAATCCAAAACGTACGATCCCAGCAGCAATTAATCTGGCAATAAATGCTGCGAAAGGTGTTTTTATTGTGCGCTTGGATGCGCATTCGATTCCCAATCCAAACTATATTGAATTATGCGTAAGAATTCTTAAGGAAGGTTATGCCTCCTGTGTGGGTGGAGTCTGGGATATCGTCCCAGGAGATAAAGGCTGGATCGCACGGTCTATTGCTGCGGCTGCATCGCACCCATTGGGAGTCGGTGATGCGCAGTATCGTTTTACTAAAAACTCAGGTTTTGTAGATACAGTCCCGTTCGGGGCTTTTAGGAAAGACTTATTTTTAAAAATCGGTGGGTTTAACGAAAATTTATTGACCAATGAAGATTATGAGTTTTTTACTCGTGTTCGTAAAAATCAGGGGAAAATTTGGATTGATCCTGCAATCCGTTGCACTTATTTTGCGCGAAAGGACCTTAAAGCCTTGGCTCAACAATACTGGCGTTATGGTTTTTGGAAATATCGGATGCTCGTCAAATACCCGGATACTTTACGTTGGCGTCAAGCATTGCCCCCGTTATTTGTTTTTTCTTTGATCGTTCTAGGGCTTTCTTCGATATTTTTCAGAGATGCACTTTGGGCATTATTGGGTTTATTGGTGTTTTATGCGATTGCTCTGTTAGGAACAAGTATCCAATCCAGTGTTAAAAAAAGTGATCCTGGATTGATAATTGGGATGCCAATTTCAATAACCTGTATGCATTTTAGTTGGGGAACTGGATTTCTTTATAGTATCATTATAGGTTGGTTCAAATAAAAAAGAATATTAAGCAATCGGAAATGTCAGAAAATAAAAATATGCAAAAACCGTTATGGCGTTTAACTGCCAGAGAAAGACGGTTTATCATATTAATTGGTGACATTTTGGTGGCAGTAGTTGCACTTTTTGTGGCACTCTATTTTTGGGCACAACAAGATGAATGGCTGCATTTTTCATGGCAATTTTTAAAGGAAAGACCCCCGGATTGGTATTATTTGCTGCCAATATTCTGGCTTATTCTTCTAATTGAACTTTATGATATCCGGCGAGCCAGTCGGATTAGGGATGTGATCCAGGGAATTTTCTTTGCATTTCTAATCAGTGGGGGGATCTATCTCCTTTTATTCTTTATTTCATCACCAAATCCACTGCCTCGCAGAGGCGTAGCAGGATTCTTAATCGCTGCATCAATTCTGACTTTATTATGGCGGATTGTCTATATTCAAATCTTTACTGCGCCTGTTTTCTTGCGCCGGGTTCTTATTGTTGGCGCTGGACGAGCAGGGACGAGACTTTCAGGAATTATCAAAGGAATATGGCCGCCGCCATATTATTTAGTGGGTTTGATTGATGACGACCCCAAGAAAATCGGTAAAAAAATTGATGACCTTCCTATATTAGGAGGAAGTAGTCAATTACTAGAAATTATTAAAAGGGAACTAATTTCAGATTTGATTTTCTCAATTTCTGGCGAAATGAAACCCGAAATGTCAAAAGCAATTCTTTCTGCCGAAGAGAATGGAGTCGTGGTTACAACAATGCCGGTTGTCTATGAGGAGTTGATGGGTCGAGTGCCGATTCAATTGTTACAGGATGATTGGATCCTTCGGTCCTTTTTAGATGCCTCGCATTCCAGTGGTTCATATGAAATAATTAAAAAAATAATCGATATTTGTTGTAGTATTGTTGGCCTTCTAATCACCGCAATACTATTTCCTTTAATTTCATTAATGATTTTGATCGATAGTGGTTTTCCAATTTTCTTTATCCAGGAAAGATTGGGAAAAAGTGGAAATTCATTTATGCTATACAAATTCCGAACAATGATGCAAGACGCAGAGAAGGACGGGATTGCCAGATTGGCAATAAAAAATGATGAGCGAGTCACCCGAGTTGGCCGTTTCCTTCGCAGGAGTAGGTTAGATGAATTGCCTCAATTTTTTAATGTGTTGCGTGGTGATGTCAGCATCGTTGGACCTCGGGCGGAACGGCCAGAACTGATAGATAAAATGCAAAAAAAGATCCCATTTTATCGAGCCAGATTATTTGTTAAACCCGGAGTTACTGGATGGGCTCAGGTTAATTATCGCTATGCTTCAAATTTCGAAGAAACTGCGGTCAAATTGGAATATGACCTTTATTATATTAAAAACCGCAATATTTTATTGGATTTGACCATCATTTTGAGAACCATTGGAACAGTATTCAGGTATATTGGCCAATAAAATGAAATTTACCCGAAATATTCGCAACCGTTATTTGTTGGTTGGAGATTTACTCTTAATCTCGATTTCAATTTTATTATCCTTCCAACTGCGTCTGGAATTTGTTGAAGTATTTCTTAATTATTATCGCTCTGTATTATGGATGATCGGTCTTTCGCTTGTGATCCGACCAATAATTTATTATTATTTTGGCCTTTACCGTCGTATGTGGGTGTATGCCAGTACTCAGGAATTGAAACTGATAACCTTGGCGGTGACTATTGCGTCGGTAGTAATCTCCATACTTATGCTGGTCTTATTTGCATCTAAGCAATTCTTCTTTGCATTTCCACGTTCGGTTCTCATTATTGATTGGATTATTGAAATCATTTTTACTGGTGGTTCAAGGTTCTTTCTTCGCCTTCTCGCTGAAAGCCGTAATTCAATATTAAAGCAAAGAAATTCTCAAGTTGGAAAAAGGGTGTTAATTATCGGTGCAGGCGATGCAGGAGCTTTAGTGGTTAAGGAAATGCAGCGCAACCCTCAATTAAATCTCTTCCCCGTTGGTTTCTTGGATGATAACCATGAAAAACTTAATCAACAAATTCATGGAATTCCAGTTATTGGTGGATTGAACGACCTTGAGAAAATAATAACTCAAAAACGGATCGATGAAGTGATTATTTCGATTCCAAGTGCTCCTGGACGTGTTGTACGTATAGTCACTGTAGTTTGCCAAACACTCCATATCCCTTTCCGAACCATGCCAGGTATTTATGAACTACTCGGGGGAAAGGTAAGCATGTCCAGACTTCGTGAAGTAGAAATATCTGACCTTCTCAGACGAGAACCAGTTCGTTTTAAGGAAGAAATTGTTGGCTCAATAATCACGGATAAAGTAGTAATGGTCACTGGAGCCGGCGGTTCAATTGGGAGTGAACTCTGCCGACAAATCGCTCGTTGGAATCCAAAGCAATTAATCTTATTAGGGCATGGTGAAAATAGTATTTTTGAGGCTTACCTGGAACAGAGAGAGGATTATCCAACTCTTAAAACAGAAACAGTCATTGCGGATATACGTGACGAAGTCCGATTAGAACAAGAAATAAAGAGATTTCAACCCTATGTTGTTTTCCATGCAGCTGCTCATAAGCATGTTCCACTTATGGAAAAGAATATTGAAGAATGCATAACAAACAATGTAATGGGAACTCAGAATGTTCTCAAGACTTGTTTGAGGAATAATGTGGAAAGGTTAATTCTAATATCCACAGATAAAGCTATCCGTCCAGCAAACGTTATGGGTGCTACAAAGCGAATTGCAGAAATGCTTGTATTAGATGCCGCTGAAAGAACAGGCAAAGCTTATTCAGTTGTACGCTTTGGGAACGTACTTGGAAGCCGAGGAAGCGTAGTTCCTCTTTTTAAACACCAAATAGCTCATGGGGGTCCAGTGACCGTGACTCACAAGGATATGCAGCGTTATTTTATGACTATTCCAGAAGCAGTCTACCTTGTTCTTCAAGCTGCTAGTATGGGCAAGGGTGGAGAAACATTCGTTCTTAATATGGGCGAACAAATAAAAATTGTTGATCTTGCCAGAGATTTGATTCGTTTATCAGGGCTCGAACCGGGTAAGGATATTGAAATTGTATATACCGGTATGCGTAAAGGCGAAAAACTGAGCGAGGACCTTTGGAATCATGGTAGGAAATTTTCAAAAACAGATCACCCAGAAATATTCTGTGAAGAAGGCCAGGACGAATTGCATGGAAAAGATCTCCAATCTTCTGTGCGTGAATTAGTACGATTAGCTAATGAAGGGCAGAGCAAGAAAATACTTACACGGCTTGAAAAAATAATTCCTGGTGCAGAAAAATTGAATTCACAAGAACACGCCTTATCCGATTTTGATTCATAATGTTAACTTCGCTTTCCAATTGGAATAAATTTATTAAAGCAAATTCTGATGCACATGTGATGCAGCATGGTGCGTGGGGTGAATTTAAATCAAAATTTGGGTGGTCAGCACATCGAATAATAAATCAGGATTCCGGGGCACAAATATTAATTCGCGATTTACCCCTCGGTTTCAGGTTCGCTTATATTCCCAAAGGTCCAATTGGTGAAAATTGGAAAAACCTGATTCCGGAATTTCATGAATTTTGCAAAAGAGAGAAAGTATTTGTTCTAAGAATTGAACTGAATGGTTGGCAATCGGAGCTGAATAAAGTTGATAAAATGCCTGAAGGTTTTTTTCAAAGTATACCTATTCAACCACGAAGTACGATTGTGGTCGACCTAGAGGGTAGTGAAGAAGAAATACTAATGTATATGAAACAAAAAACCCGTTATAACATCCGTTTAGCGGAAAAGAAAGAAGTGACCGTTACCGATTCTAAAGATATCCATAAGTTTTATGAATTGATGCTAAAAACACGGGATCGAGATCAGTTTGGTATTCATAGCCTGGATTATTATCAGAGCGCATTTGATCTTTTCTCAAAACATCACTCATGTAAATTATTGTTAGCTTCATATCAGGGGAAACCACTAGCAGGATTAATGGTTTTTTTTCACGGAAATCAGGCATGTTATTTGTATGGTGCTTCAAATGAACTAGCGCGGGATCGGATGCCAACTTATTTGTTGCAATGGGAAGCCATGCAATGGGCCAAGAAAATGGGGTGCCAGGAATATGACCTTTGGGGTATCCCGGATGAAGATGAGCCGACACTGGAAATGGAGTTTGCAGATCGGTCTGATGGGTTGTGGGGTGTGTATCGTTTTAAGCGCGGATTTGGAGGACAAATACGAAGGTCATTGGGGGCGTGGGACTATGTATATTCACCCTTAAGATACCAATTATTTTTATTTATTCTCAAATTAAGAAAAATCCAGTTTGCTTAGAATGAATCAGTATTGTTTGAAATGTGGCCATTTGTTGGAACAAAAAATTATTGAAAGATATAAAAGGGATATTTGCCCTGTTTGCGGTTGGATTTACTATATTCAGTTAAAAATCACAGCGGGTATGCGTGTGGTTCAAGATACCAAACTACTCCTGGTCCAAAGAGCTATTGAGCCCTGGAAAGGGTATTGGAATTTACCTGCTGGTTTTGTTGAGTACGACGAAAGACCAGTTCAAGCTGCTGAACGGGAAGCTCGTGAAGAGACCGGGCTAGAAATTAAAGCTGATAATCTTGAAGGTGTATTTTTTTATGATGATGATCCACGAGGAAATGGTTTATTAATCCTTTATTCCGGGAGACCAATAGGAGGGAAAATTAAGATAAATAGTGAAGCGGAGGCAATTCGTTTTTTTTCTCCTTTTGAAATTGATTCTTTGGAATTAGCAGGTGGCAGCCATAATATTGCCGTACATGATTGGTTAATGAAAACCTCAGACGCAGGTGTTAGGTGATGCAATCTGCTGGAATGGATCGCAAAGAATGGAATAACACGATAACAAATCTGGATGGCGTGCATATCTTACAATCCTGGGAATGGGGTGAATTAAAAGAAAAATATGGTTGGAAAGTAAACCGCTTCATATGGAAAGAAAAAAAAGGGGAAAAGGTCATTGCAGCAGCCCAAATCCTAGAACGAACCGTGAAGGTCTTTCGTATTGGTCCGGAAATGAAGGTTTTATATATTCCTCGGGGACCCTTACTGAACGATTGGAAAAGAAGCACATTATTCCGTTCAGTTCTTGAAGATCTAAAAAAATATGCTAAAGAACAACACGCGATTTTTCTTAAGATAGATCCAGAAATTATTATTGGTGGTGAAGAAATTCAAGTATTCAAGCTAAGATCACAAAATTTAAGTGGGAAGATAATACGCAAACTTCAGGCAAATGGGTGGCTTTATTCCCGCGAGCAAATTCAATTTAAAAATACTGCATGGATTGATTTAAAACCTGATGAAGGTGAAATTTTAGGAAAGATGAAGCAAAAGACGCGCTATAACCTCCATCTCTCCGAAAGAAAAGGGGTAAAAATTCGTCAAGCAACCCAAAATGATTTACGTATTTTATATGATCTTTATGTAAAAACTTCAAATCGAGATGGTTTTATCATTCGACCTAAAGAATATTATTTCTCTCTCTGGCAGAATCTATTCTCTCAAAATATGGCAAGTGGATTAATAGCTGAAGTTGATCAATCGCCGGTAGCAGGTCTAATCCTTTTTCATTTTGCCGGAAAAGCTTGGTATTTCTATGGGATGTCCAGTGATTTATTTCGAGAAAAAATGCCAAATTACCTTTTACAGTGGGAAGCCATCTGCCTGGCTAAAAAAATTGGTTGCGAAATTTATGATCTTTGGGGAGCCCCCGATCATTTGAATGAGAATGACCCCATGTGGGGGGTATTTAAATTCAAACAGGGGCTTGGCGGAAAATTGGTCAAAACCATAGGCGCCTGGGATTTTCCTGTAAACAATTATTTGTATAACATTTATAATTACCTTCTGCCAGCGGCTCTCTTGGTTTCCCGTTTTTTTCGTAGAAGACGACTTAAGCAGGAAGTTGACAATTGATAATTAAAGTGAATTTGAATTAATCCAAAAATGAAATTAGATATTGCCACTACAGTTCGAGTCTTATTTGTATTTCTGCTATTTCTTGGAACATTATTTTTTATTCGAGCTTGGCATGGCTTCCAGGAAGCGAAGCGACTTTATTTTTTCATTAAACGACGGCAATTGTTAAAACAGATGTGGGTGCTGGTTTTAATTGGATCAATTATTATTATTTTTGCTTTTTCCGTAAATAAATTTACTGAACCAATTGTCTATCAGTTCTTTGTCCCCTCACCCACAATGACATTCACGCCAACGAATTCATCAACACCTACGATCACTCAAACTCCAACGATAAGTCCGACCCCATCAGTTACCTTTACTCCGCAGTTTACCTCAACTCCTGTTCTGCCTGTTGTGATCAGTGAAGGATTCAGATCTACAGTGACGCCCAATCCCAATGCAGTATTCGTTCAGATTATCTTTTCAAGAAAGTTGGATAAGTTTTTACATCCCCTTTTTCCTGAAAAATCCTTCAACAATCCAATTATTACATTATTTGGCTCTTTTTCGTACGATAAAATGTCGATAGGATCCCAATGGACTGCATTATGGTTCAGGGATAATGAATTGATCGCATATGAAAGCTTACCGTGGAATGGGGGATCCGGTGGTTATGGATTCACGGAATCGAAATTATCGCCGGAAGAATGGCTGCCGGGTAAATATGAAGTTCAGATTTTTGTGGGTATAACATGGAAAACGAGCGGTTCTTTTGAGGTGGTTGGTTTTCCCGCTACCTCGACCCCTACACCTACAAATACGCCGACAAAAACTGTAACACCAACCTTTACCCCAACAAGGACGCCTACTCAAACACCTACCATCACACTAACTCCAACGCTAAAACCAACAATGACGCCGACTTCCACCCGTACACCCCGTCCTGTGCAATCTCCTACTCCACATTAGGTAAGTTTTTATATTAATTTTTTGAAAATTCAACTGCTATCTTGGCAGCGATTTTTGCATTATTTTTTAGAAGTGATAAATTTGCCTTCAGACTAAGCCCATCTGTAAATTCATTCATTTTTTGTAAAAGAAACGGAGTTGTGGCTGCTCCATGGATATGCAATTTAATAGCATCCGCTAAGGCTTTTTGTAGGGCAGATTCTACCAGTGCATGATCAATCTCAAATTCTTTTGGGGGCGGTACAGTGATTAGGACCGAATTAGAATTTCCACAAGCCCAGTGCGTTTTAACAAGGGAGGAGATGTCCTCGATACTCTCAACTCTTATATCAACATTGAGGCCGCTATGTGAAGAATAAAAAGCAGGAAATTCATCGGTCTGATACCCAATCACGGGGACCCCGTAGGTTTCAAGGACTTCCAACGTTGCAGAAATATCTAAAATTGCTTTCGCTCCTGCACATACTACAACCATTCGATTATGGCTCAATGTAATGAGGTCTGCAGAAATATCAAAATTGGAATTACGATGTACACCACCAATACCACCTGTTGCAAAAACCTGAATTCCTACTTGACTCGCTGCGAAAATTGTACCAGCGACGGTTGTACCGCCATTCATTTTTTTACTCAGTGCAATCCCAAAATCTCTTGGACTAATCTTGCGAGATATTTTTGAAGATGCAAGCCTTTCCAATTCGCTTGATGAACAACCAATTTTTATTGTCCCATCCATAACCGCGATGGTTGCAGGAACGCCTCCATGCAAGCGTACAATACTTTCCATTTCCTGTGCCAATTTAAGATTGATCGGATGCGGAAGACCATGGGTAATCACCGCCGACTCAAGCGCGACGACAGGCCCATGGTTTTTCAGGGCAGCATTGATTTCATCTGAAATTGAAAAAAATTCCCGGTTCATTTATTTATCCTGATCATAATTCGATATATTTTCCAATTCATGAACTGCGCGATTGAATTGACTTCTTTTTTCCCTGGATTCATTTTTGTATAAATCCTTACAATTATTTAAAAAGCCTAATGTTTTTAAAAGAACGGTCTTATTTTGTCGTTCATCGGTGTTTTCATCCAGGATTGAATGTTCGGATTTTAAAACATCATTAAAGATTGAATCGATTTCTTCATTTTCACTTTTTGATTTTGAGCGGATGAATTCCGCCTGCGAGCCCAATTGTTCATTTTTGGAAGAAACCTGCCAGATCTGCTGAAGGTGAGACTGTACTTTTTTCGAAGGAAAATCAATCGACCCAAAACTCACCCATTCTAAATTAAAACCAAGTTTAGATGCTCGTGATATAAAATCAAACTTAATATTGCTTAATAATTGATTTGAATAAATACCTTTTATTTCGATAGCATGTTGTACACTATTATTTATAATTCGTGGATCCGCATTCAGAATGTATTGGTTTGTTTTATGGTTCCTTCCATTCTTTTTAATCAGCACTTTTTTAAGGTTTAATTGTTGAAAAAACGAATGCTTAAGTTTAGAAAAAACAATTTTATGCTTTTTGTTGTATCTTACTGATTTCTCAAAATTCTCCAGGTTGGTGTGTCTTTGTGTTTCTGGATCGCCCACGTTTTCAAATAAATCAGAAAAAGAAAAATGGCTAATATAATCTATGAACTCTTGCTTAAGTATTTCAGTAATCTTTTCAACAAAAATACCAGACGGCATTTTATAACTAAACTTGTATAATGCTTGCTCATTATATGAATAGGGTCGGGTAAGAGTTGTCTTTTTCGAATCACGCAAGATACTACAGATTGCATGGACCCTTTTTATCATCAGCGGAATACCATCTTTGGTTCTAGCAAGAACATCAAAACGAATTGTCATATTACGAAGATCAAATACATCCCGAAGGTGTTCAAAACTCTCAAGTTGATAATATGATCCAGGTAAATTTATTGTGGGACCGACAATTTGAACTGAACCATCAGTTTTTTCAAATATCGCAGCATTTTCAGCCCCAATAATTATTTTTAAAGGTCCACCTAATATTTTTAAAAGCTCAACATATTTACCGAGAATTGGTACATTGTTAATATTAATTGGCTCTTCCCTGGGAATGTCAAAAATTATTTTCAATAAAAAATAATCAGAAGTTGTTCCTGATTTCAATCCGTAAATTCTCGCAAAAAAATGAGAAGTTATTTGGTAAGACAAGATAACCCCCAGAAAAACAAATAGCAGATGAAAAATAACATCTAAAGAAAAATACAACGATGGAATTGCGACAAGTATCGTAGTCAGTGTGGTGATATTCCAGGATATTTTGTCCCATACAGGG
The DNA here is from genome assembly GCA_964571135.1 of uncultured Anaerolineaceae bacterium. Classification (GTDB taxonomy): domain Bacteria; phylum Chloroflexota; class Anaerolineae; order Anaerolineales; family Anaerolineaceae; genus CAZMZW01. Next base: position 249,062 of record CAZMZW010000002.1, read on the forward strand.
TATAGGTATGGGTGAAGAAACAACGCAAAAAATGACCAGAGGAGAAAAAAGAAAAGCACGATTAGAGTTCTGCGCTTATTTGCATTTCGAATACTTGATTGAAAGAACCCAGAAAATATTGAGTTTTCTTTATTGTCTAATGGTGTTTGTGTAGAACTGACAGACATTATTTGTTACTCATTTTATTGTTGTTTGATCGATCTTCGCGGGCAGATAATAATTGACTGATGAATTTCTTTGGAGTCAGAGTCCCTTCGGTTGTCAACCTAAGAGTAATTTGGATTATGAGGTCAGAAATCGACTTTTGTCCTGATGTTTTCCCATTTGAGACTGCATCGTTACGAAGACGTGAAATTATTGTTTCTTCTGATGTCGTGATATTAGACCATGTGGATTCCCATCGATTGACAAGTCCATCTTCGATCTCAGGAGGAAGATATAATCTTTTAAGTTGAATTTCTAAAAATTCTATTCCATGGCCTTCAAGAAATTGATATTCTTTACTTGAGATCTGTATTCCAGTTCTATTTCCAAACTCATCGATCTCTTCATATTCTTTTTGAGTGAGTCTAGTATGTAGATACTCTAAACAATTATCCAAATTAGATCCATTGATCTGAAAAAGTTCATTCAGTTTATATTTATGGATCAGCTCACGCCAAATATCTACAACGAGAAAGCCAGGTAATTCTGTCCAACTCCTGGAATATTCATTGTGCGAGCCTGATTTGTAATTAACTGTCTGCCCTAGAATGGCTCTTTCAACAGATAATGGGTTATATCCAAAAGGGGTATTGCCTTCCCCTGGTTTAGATTTGATTTTAAAGGTTATCGAAAAGGAGGCAATAATCTCTATCCCATCCCTGGTAATAACCTTTGTCTCTGATGCCCTTTGAACCTGAGAATTATAGGAATTTGATTTCTCTTTTTGTTGTCTAATCGAATACGGATTCTCATTTTCCAAAGGTCCGAGTGATTGCTTTTGTATTTGTAAATCGATGGAATCCATGATTATTTCGTTTTTATTAGTGAATACCGCACCAGGACCAACCGCCCGATGAAAGCGGGTAGTCTTACCAATTATGGCTGCACTGGATGCATCCAGTAGAATCAATCCGGGGTTGTTTTTTATTGAAATTCCATTCATGTCAAACTTCTTACCATTTTTTACATGACTAATCGAACCCAGATTTCCTACCAAATATAAGTAGATCCTATGTAAAATTGGAAAAAGGTTTGTAAATTCTGTATTTGGAAGAATAAACAAAGAAAAGAATAAGATGAAAGTGGAAAATGAAAGAATGAAGAAAATTATATCGATGATTATATTTAGAAAACTACTAATAATTCCACGATTTAAAATTTGATAGAGGATGTAAAAAAATAATATGATTGGGATAATATAGACAAATTTATTTTGTCTTCGAATATTACGCATACTATAATTTTATATCATTAACTGTTTCTGGATAAAAGGGACCATAGAGTAGAATTAAAAAAAATGATTACTAAAATCTTTTCTATAATTAAGCCGATAAGTACTCTTTTTATCTTAGTTACTTATTTTCTTGGAATTGGATTAGCACATTATCTTGGCTTTCCTCAAAAATTGGATGTTTTATGGAATGGATTAATTCTCTTAATTGCATTTCAGACAGGGTGTATTTTCCTTGGTAAATATTTTGAGTTGTACTTTTCCCCCAGCTCTTATTACCATGAAGAGAAAAGTAGTTCAATAAATAATCAACAAGAGAAAAACATCCGAATATTATATTTATTAATTGGGGTCGCATTTTTTGCAGTATGTTTGATCCCGGTTTTTACATTATTGTTTAATGGCTTATTGAGAATCATGAATCTGGTAATAATTGTTTTTACACTTTTCATAATAGGTGTTGTTGAAATATTTCCCACCCAAGTATCCGGCGGGGGTTTGCTTGAATTTTTACAAGCGTTATATTTTGCTAATCTAATTCCTTTAATTGCTTTTTCATTACAATCTAATTTTGTTCACCGCTTGCTTTTTTTTCTCACATTCCCAATGTTCTTCTTGTACTTCGCTTATTTCATAGTCTCCAGCCTTCCAAATGTAGAAAAAAAAATTGGAACAAAAGATCGCTCCTTGATTTTTAGGATTGGACCGATCTTATCCTTACGAATTCACAATTTGTTGGTATTGTTGGCATACCTTACTTTATTGTCAGGCAGTGTTTTCGATGTTCCCTGGAAGTTAATTTGGCCTGTTTTAATAACCTTACCGATAGGTTTAATTCAGATTTGGCAGGTAAACCTGATTCTAAGAGGTCATAAACCAGGATTTACACCACTTATTTTTACGGCAATCACAACAACGGGATTTGCAACTTATTTCATGATGTTGTCGTTGTTGGTCAATTGAGTATTCACATATAAAATTGAAAAAAATCCTTTTTATCACAATTTTGCTTATTCTTTCTGGCTGTTCAATAATATCGTCAAATGAGGAAATTGGAACGGCTAAGAACTTTCCTTCAGGAAAATCTTTGGCATTTAAAAATATTCTAGAAACCCCTTTACCAACTGAAATAGTCCAACCAACAATTATTTTCCCTAAAGAAACTGTTTTGATTGAAAATGACCCCAGTATTATTCATAGCGGACTTGGGGATGTTAATGTCCCAATCTTGCTTTATCATCATGTTTTGAAAGGGCAACCCACCAATCCATATTCGGTTTCAGAGAAGAACTTCCAGGAACAACTCACATTTTTAAAAGAAAATGGATTTTTTACGATCTCAATATCACAATTAATCACGGCTATAACCGTTGGCGCTACTTTACCTGAAAAATCTGTAATCCTAACATTTGATGATGGAAATGAGAATATTTATTTAAATGCATTTCCATTAATGAAAAAAAATGGTTTCACCGGGGTTATCTATATCATCGCTAACCGGATCAATGCCGACGGATTCTTAACGGAAGATCAAATAAGGGATTTTTTATCCGCTGGCTGGGAAATTGGAAGTCATGGAATGAAACATATCAACCTGGTTCTTCATCCAGATGCATTACGGGATGAAATTGGGTCTTCAAAGAAAAAAATTGAAGAAGTATTGGGAATGAAAGTCACAAGCTTTGCTTACCCTTTTGGAACTGCTACTAAAATAACCATGGATTGGGTAAAGCAAATTGGTTATTTAGCAGGAATGGGCTTGGGAATAACCAATCAACAAAACAAAGAAAATATTTTTTACCTGTACCGCAGGCAAGTGGAAAGTAAAATGAGTATTTCTGATTTTTCAAATTTATTGAAAAACTGAAAGGAAATGAAAAGAAAATGACAATAAAAATAAATGGAATCGTATCTGATTTCTCATTACCAGATGAAAATGGAAAATACCACAAATTATCTGATTTTCGAGGTAAACCCGTTGTTCTATATTTTTATCCCAAAGATGATACACCGGGATGTACGAAAGAAGCATGTAATTTTCGGGATGACTATTATGACTATAAAAACGCAGGTTTGGAAATAATAGGAATAAGCCCGGATAACGCCGCATCTCATGCAAAATTCAAGGCAAAATATAATCTGCCTTTTGTATTATTGGCGGACAAAGATCATGAGGTGTGTCAATTATTCGGTGTTTGGCGGAAAAAGAAATTTATGGGACGCGAATTTTATGGAGTATTGAGAACCACCTTTTTGATCGATAAAGCAGGGAAAGTTGTTAAAGTCTTTGAAGGAGTAAAACCTGCGGATCATAGCAAGGAAGTATTAGCTGAATTTTTGAAACTCAAATAACGCTTATATCTAAAACGCAATATTGCCTGGAATAATTATTTGATATGTAGAACTAATTTGCCATTCTGCCAGAGATCTTCCAATTGATAGAAATTTCTCTGATCGGGGGAAAATAAATGTATCACTATGTCATTCATATCAATTGCGATCCAACCGCTGCTTTCCAACCCTTCAATTCTCCCGATGATCCCATATTTTAATTTTGCTTCATCCAAAACTGCGTGCGACAGGCTTCTTAGCATGCGGTCGCTTGAACCGGAGCTTATGATGAAGTAATCGGTAAAATCACTTACTTTTTGCAGGTCGATTAATACGATATCTTCTGCTTTCTTTTCTTCCAATGAGTTTACAAGCGCACGCGCAATTTCAATTGATTTTGGTTTAATCAGGTTTCACCTCAAAAAGGTTTATTCGAAATTTTAACATGTTTATTGAGACGGCATCAACATTGAAGTATGTATTAACTCATAAACAGGACCAGAGCGGTATAAATCACTTTTATACAAATGAATTTCAGTTATCTGTGTGCTACCCGTGATTGCCGCGAAAGAACTACATTTCTTTTCTAAAATTTGAATAGCTTCTTGCCTGGAGTTTTCTCTGACCCTTCCGATGGTTAGATGAGGTGAAAATGATTTAATTTCACTTGCGCAACCCAGATTTCTCATATTTGTTTCAATTTGTCGCACCAATAAATGTAAGGATTCAGATTTCTCAACCCCGATCCAAACAATTCTTGGATTTCTCCAATTTGGAAAAGAGCCGATTCCTTCAAGCTTAAGACCGAACGGTTTAGTTTCAATGGCAATAATATCCAAATTATCCTTGATCCTTCGTACTTTCTCCAATTCAATCTCTCCCAGGAATTTCAGTGTCAGGTGAATATTTTCAGGGTTTGTCCAATGGACGACCGACGGATTGTCTCCTTATTAGCGATTCTTGAATTATTCTTATCTTCTCAATGACTTGATTGGGGAAATCAGCAGCAATAAAAGACCTATAAGTATTCATAGTCAGCTCTCCAGAAATTAATTAAACACAGAAAAATTAATTTCAAAGATAATTTCTTACAAGAAAGAAGGATTACCTAGATTTTACTCAGAATTCAATGAGCTATACAGTCATTTTGAAATGTGGTATAAAAAATAAGCCCTGCTGTGTTCGTGATGTAGCACTCAAGGTTTTGAGCCAACACTATCCAAATGGGTTCTTATCTTCAGATGTGACGCGATAGGCTTGAGCCAAGGCGGAGCTAACGAGGCGGAACCCAACCTGTGAAAACAGGTTCAAAACTTCGCTGCACACGGCATGGCGGGGATTTTTATTAAATTTGAATTTAGTTTTGGCAATTTTTTATTATGGTGAAAAATGCAACCAATTGATGAAAAAAAAGATATTGACTCAGATCCATCAGTCATAAACTTAAGCGAAGATTCTGTTGGGAAAAAAGTTTTAAAAAGGATAAAGAGTCTTCCACCTTGGATTGTAGTTGCCCTTATTGCTTTAATATTCTTAATAATGCTTTGCCTTATCCCGCTTCTCATAATTGAGGTTTCGAATCAATGGTGCAATCTTTTTTCAGGGTTTTTTAATGCGATTACTCCTGGTATTTGTATATAGAAAATGTTTTGAAGACTATATAATAAAAAAATGACAAAGAAAAAAACTACCTCTTCGCCATTGTGGAACAATTCCACAAAGATAATTATTAATGTATTAATCCTGGTGATTATTCTAGGCCTTTTGTTAAGATTTTCAAGTCTGGTTACTCCGCTTGTTATTGCTTTGCTTTTGGCATTATTATTTCATCCGATAGCGGAATTTATTAATGTTCGGATGCATGTGCCATGGAATTTGGCAGTAAATATTATTTTTTTAATTACAGTGGTTGCCATGGTGACTCTATTAACAATAGGTGGATTTGCTTTAATTGAACAAATTCAAGGCTTAATTGTCTTTTTACAAAAGAACCTGCCTAATCTTCCAAGCTTTTTAACCGAAATCACTTCCAAGTCCATTATTATTGGTCCTTTTCCAATAAATTTGACCCAAATTAATTGGGCTGATATTGGAAACCAATTAATTAATTACATCCAACCGTTATTGGCGAAAATGGGTGATTTAATCGGATCGGTGGCTGGAGGGGCAGCATCGGTTATTGCAACAATATTCTTTGCCTTAATTCTTTCATATTTAATTACAATTGAAACAGGAGGATCAAGAGAAAAAATATTAATTTTGAATATTCCCGGATATCAGGCAGATCTGGATAGAATGGGGAAAGAAATCTCCTTGATCTGGAATGCCTTTTTAAAGGGTCAGGCAATTATCATTTTCATTCGGACGATTCTCTATTCCATTCTATTAGGTGCTTTGGGTGTGCATTTTTATGTGGGGTTGGCAATTGGAGCGGGAATTGCCAACCTGATTCCCTATTTGGGTGTAACGATTGCCTGGATCACTTATTTCTTTGTTGCTTTGCTTCAAGGAACAACATTCTTTGGGTTAGACTCATTTTCATATGCACTATTAGTGACTGGTTCAGCCTGGCTTTTAGATAATATCTATGATAATACGGTCACTCCGCGTGTTATGGGGGGTGCACTTAAACTGCATCCAGCTGCAATTATGGTCGCTGCCATTGTCGGGTTAAACTTATTTGGCTTGATGGGCATGTTCCTGGCAGCTCCGGTATTAGCCTCATTAAAATTGGTTTTCCAATATGTTCAGCGCAAAATGCAGGATAAGGATCCTTGGCAAAATATGGAAAGAGAATATTCAAAAGAAAGTGATTTTCCGTTATTTGGGAGGTTACTAAATAAATTAAAACAAATCATTTTAATAATTACTCACCAACTACCGATTGATTCCAAAAAAGCAAAATAGAATTTTTAATCAAACAAGGAGAGAAATATGTCTGACATAATGGAACAAAAATATGAAGTAATTGCTGAAACAGCTAATTATTTGGTTTGGAAAGGTGAAGATGTGGACAGTGAGGTTTGTTACCATCTTGAAGTTGGAAATGCGATGCTGACGTTTTATACCGAAGAATGGATTGAAATGATCGATCTGCTTAAGCAAGTTTTAAAAGATGCCGAACATCAGAAATAATGATCATTAATTGATCTCTTTTTAGAATCACAATGGACTTGGATCATTTAGCGGTTTATCAAGAAATTGACAGAAGCAATATGCACGCAGAATTGCAGGCGCTTCCTGATCAATTAAAGGATGCCTGGGAACTTGGCTCGAGATATTACATACCTCCCTATAAGAAGATTAATTCCCTGGTCATAGCTGGGATGGGTGGATCCGCAATGGGAGCTGATTTATTAGCCAGTTACATAACACCTATTTGTCCAATCCCAATTATCACTCTACGAGATTATTGTCTCCCATTTTGGGCAAAAGGTCCAGAAGTTCTGGTTGTAACGTCTTCACATTCTGGTAATACAGAGGAAACTTTATCTATATATCAACAGGCTTTGGAAAATAAATGCGGCCTGATAGCAATTACTACCGGTGGAAAACTAGCCAAGAGAGCACAAGAAAATTCTCTGCCTTTGTGGACTTTCACACACCAAGGGCAGCCCCGAGCAGCCGTAGGTTATTCCTTTGGACTTTTATTGGCTCTCATTGTGAAATTAGGGTTAATTCCCAGGCAGGATGAATTACTGGAATATGCTGTGAAAGCGATGCAAACGCTGCGAGAATCAATTGATATTGAAATACCAGTTAATAAAAATCCAGCCAAGCGTATGGCAGGACAATTAATGAATCGTTTTGTCGCAATTTTAGGAGCTGATTTCCTCACTCCTGTCGCGCGTCGATATAAAACGCAGATTAATGAACTAGCCAAAGCTTGGGCGCAATTTGAATTCCTACCAGAGGCTGATCACAATACCCTCGCAGGGATTGAAAGATCAGAAGAAGTTCTTTCGAAAATATTTGTATTGTTCTTGTCTGCATCATCAGACCATCCGCGTAATCAATTAAGAACAAGGCTAACACGAATGGAATTAATGAGAGCTGGGATTAATACAGATGTGCTTGAATTTAGAGAAGCTAATCCTCTTTCAGAAATCTGGACTAGTTTGTTGTTTGGTGATTTCCTGGCTTATTATTTAGCAATAGCTAACCAAATAGATCCTACTCCCGTGGACGCCATCCAAAACCTAAAAAAAACCATGTCATAGAAAAAATTAAAGTTGTATTTATGGAAATATTTTTACTTTAATATTAGAACATAAATGCTATAATATCAATTATTATTCAGCTTTTTGATTAATGAATAAAAAATTTGCCCCTTACCGAAAAATTCTTCACCTCGATCTTGATGCTTTTTTTTGTGCGGTTGAAGAGCGCCTTGATCCTGGTTTGAAGGGCAAGGCTTTTGCTGTTGGTGGAACACCTGAAGGCAGGGGAGTAGTCACATCCTGTTCTTATGCAGCGAGAAGGTTTGGGATTAAATCCGCTATGCCAATGATTCGCGCAATTCGAATTTACCCTGACTTGATCGTTGTGCGCAGCCATTTTGAAGAGTATTCCAAAGCTTCTCACCAAGTTATGGAGATACTCAGAGATTTAACCCCGTTATTTGAACAGGTTTCAATTGATGAGGCGTTTTTGGATGTTACTGATCTTCCGGAATCAGCCAGGCAAATTGCAGAAGACTTGCAGGTGAAAATCCTTAAAGAACTTGATTTACCTTGTTCCATTGGTATAGCGACAAATAAACTGGTGGCAAAAATTGCCACGAATATTGGGAAAACCAAAAAAAGGGGATTGACAGCGCCAATGGCAATATTGGTAGTACTTCCTGGAGAGGAGGCAAAATTCCTAGCCCCTTTACCGATCGATGAAATGTGGGGGATTGGACCGAAAACTGCCATTCAAATAAGGAAGCTCGGAATTTTTACAATTGGCGATATTGTTAATGTATCAGAAGAAAAATTGATCAGAAGTCTCGGGAAATACGGGTATAACCTAGCAAAGTATGCAAGAGGGGTTGATGATCGATCAGTGGAAGAAAGCGATGAAATAAAATCTATTAGTTGTGAGACAACATTTTATGAAGATGTCGCCGATGAAAATCAGCTAATAAATACCTTATTAAACCTTTCAAGAAAAATTGGCTATCGGTTGAGAAAAAATGGATTGGGCGGTTTTACGATAAGAATGAAAATACGCTGGCCAGATTTTCAAACCCAAACACGCCAACAGACCTTTTTGCAGCCTACCAATCAGGATTCGGTTATTTTTACTGCGGAAAAAACCCTTTTTTACCAGATATGGAAAAAAGGGTTGAAGGTCAGATTAATTGGGATAGGGGTAAGCCAACTAACCGAGAATTTCCAACAGCTTTCATTGTTTGATCAAAAAGATGAAAAAGAACATAAGCTTCTAAAAGCAGTAGATGAATTGCATCATAAATTTGGGGAAAAAGTATTCTATCGGGGATCAAAAAATAAGAACGACCGAAATTGGAAAGAATAAGTCATTTAGACTTTATTAATTGATCACATTCCCTGATAATTTTTGGGGTTATTTTGTCCCAGGAGAAAGACTGCGCATAGGCAATACTATTCATACTCATTTGTTTGCGTATTTCATCTTTACAAATTAATTGGGTCAGGCTTTGCTCCAAAGCGACTTGATTATTATCCGGAATTATGTATCCGGTAACACTATTCTTGATTAAATATGAAAGGCCTCCAACTTGAGTGGCAATGACCGGTGTTCCACACGCCATGGCTTCCAGAGCAACCATCCCAAAAGATTCATAATGCGAAGGCACAACAACAATCTCAGCGGCTGAGTAATAATAAGGAAGCGTATCCTGGTTGCGTTTACCAAGAAAGATAACCAGATCACCCACATTTAAATCCATACTTAATTGTTGAAGCCGCTGCATTTCCAGATTCATTTCAGTAGAAGGGGCATCTGGATCTCCACCGATAATGATTAGATAATGCGGACATTTTGAAAATACATCTCCTTTGTGTAACTCCGCTATTGCCCGAATTAATTTATCTACCCCTTTTAATGGTTCAATTCTGCCTACGTATAGAATCATACTTTCTGATTTTGGAACACCGACAACGGCTTTGGCTTCATCGGATGGGATTGGATAAAAATGGCAGGTATCCACTCCTGGAGGAATGACTACGAGCTTTTGAATATCTACTTTGTATAGCTTGTTCATTTTATTTACTTCATCATCGGTTGCCACAATTATTCGATCAACCGAATCCATCACCTTTTGTTCTCCCTTAACACGATATTCGCCCTCTTCTTCAATTTTTGAATTGTTTTTTTTACTCTTTAATTGCGAGAGAGTGTGAAACATATGCAAGATTGGGATATTCCATTTTTCTTTGAGTGAAATTGCGGCAATTCCTGACATCCAGTAATGACTATAGATTACGTCGTAATGAATATTTTTTTGCTCTGCAAATTCAATTACCCCATTATTAAAATCGGGAATGTGATTGGATAGTTCTTTTTTTGAAAGAGGAATTTCAGGTCCAGCTGGAATATGGACAACACGATTACCATAACCCAGGTCATGTAATACATAAGGGACATGTTCATCCTGAGAACGAGTAAATACATCCGCATGGATGCCGAATTCTCCCAGAAACCGGGTCAAGTCTCGGACATAAACATTCATTCCACCAGTATCTTTGCCACCCAGCGTAGCGAGTGGGCATGTATGATAGGAAATAATCGCAATATTCATTTTATTTGCTCTCCGAAAGTAATAAATGTTATAATCGCATATTGCGCCACCGTAGCTCAGCTGGCAGAGCAGCCGCTTCGTAAGCGGCGGGTCAAGGGTTCGATTCCCTTCGGTGGCTTAATAATTTCATATATCAAAGGTATTTACAGAATTATAATCATTAAGGGGAAAATCATTATTGATGGAAATGAATAAACGTAAACGTATTCGGAATTGTTTAATATTTCTTCTGTTATATTTTATTATTGGCTGTGCTAATGAAACGAATAACTCCTCCGGTCCAGGAGCTATTTCTTTGAAATTGCAGATGGCAATACCAACCCCATCAATTCCTTCAGAATTTTTCTGTATTCCAAATAACAACCAAAGAGAAATCGCTTATGTTGTAAAAGTTATTGATGGTGATTCCATTCTTGTAAGACTGAATGATCATCTGTATGAAGTACGATATATTGGAATAAATACACCAGAATTTGACAGCATTCATGAAAAAATAGCCCAATATGCTGCTGATGTTAACCGTAATCTTGTTCTGGGAAAGATTATTTGGATGGTAAAGGATGTTCGCGAAATGGATAAATATCAACGTTTACTACGTTTTGTATTTGTTGGGGACACCTTTGTGAATTATGAGCTTATACGTTTAGGCGTAGCCGAGGTAATTGATTATTCCCCGGATCTGTCCTGTCAGAGATTATTCAAAAACGTCATACAGAAAAAATAACCTGATCAGCCGCCCCCAATTGGAGTGAGGAAAGAGACCTGCGCGTTTTGTGGAATTTTATCTTCATCCAACACAATTTTCTGATCAATTAGCATCATAATATTATCTAATTGTGATTGCAATGCAGGATAATTATTAATCAACAGAATTTTCAGCTCTTTGATTGTTGAATTTTCCGGAATTTCCAAATTAATTTGATTGGTGCCGGCTTTATCTTTTAAATGATAGAAAAGGTTAACTGTAATATTATTCATTTCAATTCTCACCAATCTATTTTACCTAATTAAATAGGATTTAGTAATTTCCTAAGGTATAATTTTTTTATGCCAGAGAGAAAAAGCCCGATTGTGATAGGAATTGCCGGTGGTACTGGTTCCGGAAAAACAACTGTTGCAAATGTAATATTGAAAAGGGTGGGGAATCACCGCATTGCTTATTTACCTCATGATGCCTATTACCGTGAGTTAAAAGATCTTCCTCCAAATCAAAGGGCAGCAGTCAATTTTGATCATCCGGATTCACTTGAAAGTGAATTGATGCTTGAAGATATTATCAGGTTAAAACAATGGGAATCTGTTTACTTGCCAGTTTATGATTTTAGTACTCATTCACGAACTCAAAAAACCATTCAGGTTGATCCTCAACCTGTAATAATTGTTGAAGGGATATTAATTTTCGCTGAGCCAAAATTGCGGGATGTTTTTGATGTGAAACTATTTGTTGATACAGATTCTGATCTTCGTTTCATACGACGTTTGCAGCGTGATATTGCTGAACGCGGACGAACAATGGAAAAAGTGATTCAACAATATTTGACAACTGTCAGACCCATGCACCTGGAATTTGTGGAACCATCCAAGCGATATGCTGATGTGATCATCCCTGAAGGGGGATTAAATGAAGTGGCAATGGAAATGGTAATTGCACGTATTGAATCGCTCTTAAATAATTAAAAGGGTTCTCAGTGAATAAAAACAAACGGGATACCATCTTTCACATCCTGGTTCTTATTCTTGTAATTGCTTTAACCATTCTCCTCTTTATCTTTCGCAATGAAGTCAAACACTTAGGTATATATGGGTATCCAGGGATTTTTATTATCTCAATTATTGCCAATGCTACAATTATTATTCCCATCCCGGGTATATTAATCACCACTGCTATGGGAGCTGTTTTTAATCCATTAGGAGTGGCGCTTGCGGCAGGCTCAGGATCGGCGATCGGGGAATTAACTGGATATCTGGCAGGTTTTGGTGGACAAGTGATCATTGAGAAAAAGGACTGGTATGAAAGGGTGATGAATTGGATGAAGAAATACGGGGATGTTACTATTTTCACACTTTCACTTATCCCCAACCCCTTGTTTGATTTAGCTGGAATGGCGGCAGGTACTTTAAAATTACCCGTCTGGCGATTTTTATTGGCTTGCTTCCTCGGGAAATTTTTAAAAATGCTGATTTTTGCCTACTTTGGAGCAAGAGTGATGAATTTGTTTGGTTAATTCGACCGAGGATTAAAAATCTTGGTATCGTTGTGTTAAGAGTAAGTGGTAATCAATACAAATTAGGCATATTGCACTCAGTTCTAGATCGAATGAAGTTGTTTAGGAGTACGTTCGAATTTCTATTGCCACTCTTAAGATTGGATATCCAGGAGGCAATGTGCATGCCCCCAATGAGAATATTCGATTAAGTGAATATCTCAATTCAGCCAGGCATCTTGTAAGGATTTTGGAATTATTTGGCAATACTTAAATAGGCATTTCATAAACACGATAACATCGTAGAGGTTTTACACCAAGTCTCATCAAAGCATTATTCATGCGGTCATTATCTTCGAGAACGTAGTTTATTTCAACCCGTACAGTGGGATTATATAGAGCTTCGTAAGTTTTTTTATATAACAGTGTGTCTATTGCTTTCCCTTGGTATTCTGGGATCACACCCAACGCCCACATACGATATTGATTGATCTTTTTTACGCCAAGCAATAATTTTAGCCAGTTAAATGGTAGTAGATTGCCTCTAAAACCTTTAATTATCAGGTTGATATCTGGCAGTGAGATGGCAAAACCAATGGGCTTGCCATTTATATTTTCAGCTATCAAAACGGCTTTGGGATTTACAATTTGTTTCAGATCGCGAGCCATCGCGCGGCTTTCTTTCTCGGTTACTGGATAGAATCCCCAGTTATCAGCAATACTCTGATTGGCAATACTCATGATGGTGATTACATCTTCTTCCAGGTTATTCATATTTACCGGGCGCACGGTCACCCCAAAACGTTTCTCAATCTTGTCTGTCAGAGTAAGGTATCTTTCCGGTAATTGATAACCTTGTCCAGCATCAATGACATACGCCATAAGATCTTTTACTTTTTTCAGGCCGAAGGATTCCAAGAAAATATTATAATAAGGTGGGTTATAAGGCGCCAGAATTACTGGTGGAGGGGTAAAGCCTTCCACAACCAATCCCCATTCCTGCGAGGCGAAACTCCAGGGTCCGCGTATCCAGGTCATGTTTTGCTCGCGTAACCAATTACGGGCGGACTCTAAAAGCATTATTGCTGCTTGTTCTTCTTGAATACATTCAAATGAGCCGAATAAACCAATAGGTTTTTTCCAGGCATCCAACGCCAAATGATCAATAAATGCTGCAATTCGGCCAATCACTTGGTTATTTCTGTATAGAAGAAAAAGCTGATATTGACAATGATCAAGCATTGGATTTTTGGATGGGACAAATTGATTTTTTTGCTCATTACGCAAAGGAGCGACCCAATTGGGATCATCCTTGTATAACCTATAGGGTAAATTAATAAAGTTCTGCAGTTCTATTTTGTTTTGGACGGGAATGATTTGCATGATTTTTATATCCGAGGGATAATTTAATAATTATGGCGGATATCAAATTATAAATCCATTGCTGTATAATAAAACCGTCTTGTTAGATTAAAAGATATCGAACCACCACAACAAAGGAGAAAATCAGTATGTTTCAGAGTTTTACAAATATTTTTGGCACGTTAATATCCGTACTTGGAGGTATTGCCTCCCTCGTAGCTCTGATTCTTGGAATCATATCCCTCTTCTTCGGTCGAAAACTTTTCTGGGTTTTTGCAGCATTGATCGGGCTATCGGTAGGATTGATTGTGGGAGCCCAATTGTTGCAGGCGCAGGCAATCATCATCCGGGTTCTCGTAGCCGTTTCAATCGCTGCAATTTGCGCAGCGCTGGCGATTTATGCAGAAAAAATTATGATCATTCTGGCTGGATTTTTAGGTTTGGGTGTTTTTGGGTATCTGATTGGCAATTTATTTAATCTTCCAGCACTTTTTCAATGGATTCTTTTTATTGGTTTGGGAATTCTTGGCGCTGTGCTTATTTCCAGATATATGGAATGGGTGATTGTGGTTATTTCAACGGTAATCGGTGCAGTTATAGCGGGTGCCGGATTGGGAGGATTGACCCATTTTAATTTCTTTATTGATTTGTTAATCTTCCTGGGACTATTGGTAGCTGGAATTCTCTTTCAAAGTCGCGACCTAAAAAAGCAATAAAAGAAAAACGATAAAAGAGAAGGTAACGAATGCTTTCTCTTTTTTTTATTAATTAGTTTTAGAAAGCATAATCAGAAGCATTTGCATCGGGGTGATTGCTTTTAGTGCATGCTTGGTGTTTGCTGGCATATGTACCCAGGTGCCGGGACCCGCAGTATAAGTATCAACTCCTAACGTTAAGGAACATGTCCCCTGAATTATTTGAATAATGGCAGGCACTGAAGCTGTATGTTCAGATAATTCCTGACCAGGTGCAAATCCAAACATACTTACTTTAATTTGATCGTCCGCATGGATTGTTCGGCTGACTATACTTTCAGAAGGGATGGAATCAAGAGCTGTGTCCAATTTTTCTATATAGGTATATTTTTTTGCCATAAGACTTCTCCAAAAACAATTATTAGTGATATTTCTAAACTTAGTGTACTGATTTTGATTCAATCAGGCTATTACTTAAGTCTCTAATTTTTAAACCTAAGATCTAAGGCTTCGAAGTGATCGTTATTTTGATCGTATGGGTTTCAATGCAATAAATATTTTACTTAGCCTTAACCCAAGGCCGATCAATCCAGCGAGAAGCAATACAGCTAGATATTCGATTACAGGGATTCTGATGATCTCATTAAGTAGTATCCATCCTCGCTGACTGTAAACTAGTAGAGTTAATCCAAAATAGGCAACTAGAATGAACCAGCGTACCCAATTTTTCAGGTTAAGCCCGTGCATTTGGCTGATTACAAATATTCCTCCAAAACCAAAAGCAAACATTGGCCAAATCCCATTACCCTGCATGACTGCTACCAAAGTACCATGTACCAATACCATCACTTCCAAAATCACTGTCCAAATACGATTCGTATGAATACGAGTGAAGAAAAGGCTTCCTTGCACAAGTAATAGAAACATATACAGGAAACCAATAAGATGACCACTTGTGGGTTCGGTGGGGTGAAACCAAAAAGTATAAACGGTTGCCCAAGCAAAGACATAGCCATGATACTTCCGTGCCCAGTGGATGATCTCATCTTTAATAGGTATTTTTTTTCCCCAGAACAAACCGCGGCGTTTATTTTCCATAAGAAGTATCCAAACCAGCATTATGATCACTGAACCCTGCGAACTCCAAATTGGGGTATCCTGAGCCAGCCCGTCATACCAGATCTGGGTTTGAATAAGGTGCAAAATGATAAACAGGGCATTTGTTCCCAATGCGATAATATTTACCTGATGAATTACGTTGGTATATTTTTTAACATTTTTCTGAGCGTAATAGATCAAATACCAGAGTGACACTTGGTGTAAAAAATAGAATCCCCAACTAGTAAATCGCCCCAAAGTGGTAGGGGTTGGTAATTTCCAAAAATACCATAAAGCACCCTGATCAGGAAGGTGAGCTACTGAAGCTAAACGTTGTCCGGTCCACCAAATTATGAAAGTAAATATTAAACTAAAAAAGATTCCACCTAATAAAAAAAGTGTTTCCAGTTTTTCCCCAGATTGTTTTCTTGGAGGTTTTTGAATCATGGTTTTCTGCATTTGAGGTATTCCTATTGATTAAATATTGAACAAATAACGATTTTATCTTTGTGTACTTAATGAATAATATTTGAGAAATATCAAAATATAAAGAAGGTCCAGACTGGTCTATAAGCCGCATTCTGTCTGGCAGGGGCAAAACCTCTGCCGCGATGACCATCTATCTTGGCTGTTTGTTGCCAAACAGCTCATGCGGTCTACCCGAAACAGCTGTCCTTTCGGGCAGAAGAACGAGCCGCCCTTGCTTATTCAGCCTGCTTCTGTTTGACCTTGCTCCCGATAGGGGTTGCCTGGCAGGAACATTACTGCACCTGTCAGTGGTCTCTTACACCACTTTTGCACCCTTACCTGTTGCCAGGCGGTATATTTCTGTAGCCCTGTCCGTCGGGTTACCCCGACCCGGGAATTCCCCGGTATCGTGCTCTTTGGAGTGCGGACTTTCCTCAACCTGCCAATGGCAGGCTGCGATCATCCAACCAGTCTGGGTAAAATCATCATACCTTTGTTATCTTTTGGCGTCAAACTATTCGTTTAGGTCTAAATCTTTTGGTAAAATTCATTACTGAAATAATGAACACGATATTTTTTCAATACTTTATCATTACTATTAAAATAGTATATACCGTCTGTGCAAGTATCCTTTTTCTTTATGGAATAAACAGCCTGGTCCTCAGTCTTTTATATTTATTTAATCGAAGAAAAATATGGGCCAAAAAGAAATTACCAAAAATTGATTTTTGGCCAGTTGTAAGCATTCAACTTCCTCTCTACAACGAAGGTAGACTGGTAATTGATTCACTACGCTCTATAACTCAATTGGATTATCCAATAGAAAAGTTGCAGATCCAGGTGTTGGATGATTCGACCGATGATACAAGAATTTTATTGATGGAATTGGTTGAAAGATATCAACGGGATGGGTACTGGATTGAATATGCCCACCGCAAGGATCGTGCGGGATTTAAAGCTGGAAATTTAGCTTTTGGTTTAAAGAAATCCAAAGGGGAATTCATTGTTGTTTTTGACGCCGATTATGAGCCTCATCAGGATTTTTTAAAAAAGACAATCCCATTTTTTACAGATAAGCGTATTGGCTTCATACAGTCGCGCTGGACCAATAAAAACCTACATAGTAATGTCATCACTTATATGGGTGGGATCGCTTATGATGGACATTTATTTGTGGAACAGAATGCTCGCAGTAGTATCGGACTTTTCGTTGGATTTTCAGGATCAGGTGGAATCTGGCGCAAGGATTGTTTATTAGCCATAGATGGCTGGAAATCTGATTCTGTCACTGAAGATATTGACATCACTTTTCGTGCCCAATTGAACGGCTGGAAAGGGTTGTATATTACTCAACCGCTATCGCGGGCAGAATTACCAGAAGATATGGATGCTTATAAACTTCAGCAAAACCGCTGGGCAAAGGGGTCCGCACAATGTTTTCGAAGATATATTGGCAAAGTGATTTCTGCAAAATTGCCGATTAAGGTCAAGGTTATGGCTATCCTCCATTTGCTCAGTTATGTGACCATCCCTGCGATGCCAATTCTTCTTTTTCTGGTTTTACCGATTTGCCTATATGGTGGTGGGTTTATCGCGTTATTCTGGTGGATGGCTTTGGGAAGTATAGGGCCTGCTTTAACATTCACTATTGCACAGTTGGAGCAGAAGGGGCATTTGAGAGAGAGACTTCTGCATCTGCCAATTGTTTTATTGATGGCAGTTGGTATTTCCCTGGATGCGTTCGCAGGAGTTGTCTCGGGGCTTTTTCAAAAAGGGGGCGAATTCATTCGTACACCTCGGGTAATTGAGCATGGTCTGTCCGGAGATAAAAGCCGGAAAACAACATTTCTTACCAACCTTACGCTTGCGGAAATATTCATGGGATGTTATTTAATTTGCTCTGTGTTGTTGTTATGGTCGACAATCGGGAAATACCTGGCTCCCTGGCTTCTCTCCAGCGCTTCAGGATATTTATTAATGGCTGGGGCGAGCACGATTCAGTATTTCAACCTTCAGAAAAATAAAGTATTAAGTCAAGAAAAACAATAAATAATTGGAGTACGAGATGAGAAAACCGATAATCGTTGGAAATTGGAAAATGAACGAGACGGCAGAACAGGCCACCTTGTTATTAGCAGATCTTATTCCCGAATTGCAGAAAGTTAAAAATGTGGATTGTGCCGTTTGTCCCCCCTTCACCGCATTAATGGTAGTTTACCAGATGGTAAATAACACGGCAATTGGTGTAGGTGCGCAAGATATGTACTGGGAAACTGCTGGCGCTTTTACAGGAGAGATTGCACCCCAAATGGTAAAAGAATTTTGCCAATATGTCATCCTGGGTCATTCAGAAAGGCGGGCTTTATTGGGTGAGACAGATGATACGGTCAACCGTAAAGTCAAAGCGGCTATTTCAAATTCTCTAATTCCAATAATTTGTGTGGGTGAAACGGCGAAAGAAAATGAAGCTGGACTTACTAAAGAGGTTGTTGAGAAACAAATCAGAAAAGGTTTGGAAGGAGTAACTCAAGACAAGCTGGATTCAATTATTATTGCCTATGAGCCGGTATGGGCGATTGGCACTGGTCGTGCGGCAACCAAGGAAGATGCCCAAAATGTGATTGGGTCAATAATTCGAAAATTACTCGTTAACCTATATAGCGATGAATCAGCGCAGAAGGTGAGAATCCTATATGGTGGTTCTGTGAATGGTCAGAATGCGGCAGAATATTTCCGTATGCCGGATATAGATGGGGCCCTGGTTGGCGGTTCGAGCTTAAAAGCCCCAGATTTTATCAGCATCGTAAATGCTGCAATTAAATAATACCTGGAGATACTGCAAGATTACAATAATCTGAATTATCCAGTTCCGAATTGCCTATCTCCTGCATCTCCCAGGCCAGGCATGATATAGCCGCGATTGTTAAGGTGATCGTCTACAGCCGCAATATGTATTGGCACATCGGGATGATGTTTGTGGACTTCTGCGATTCCTTCTGGGGCGCCAATAATGCCAACGAATTTTATCCGTTTAACCCCCCATTTTTTCAGGATATCAATTGTCGCGGATGCAGAGCCTCCAGTTGCCAGCATCGGATCGAGAATCAAACAAACTGAAACTGATGGTACAATAGGAAGTTTATTATAGTATTGGATAGGTTGTAGTGTTTTTTCGTCTCTGTACAATCCTATATGCCATACTTCGGCGGTAGGCATCAACTCCCAAAAACCTTCCACCATTCCCAGGCCTGAACGCAGTATTGGGATCAACCCAATTTTCTCTTTCAATTCAACTCCCTTGGCTATTGCCAGGGGAGTTTCTACATTTTTTTGTGACACCACTAAATCTAAAGTAGCTTCATAGGCGATTAAACCAGCAATCTCCCGAATTAATTCCCGGAAGCGTTTTGGATCAGTATCTTTATTACGTAAATGAGCCAGTTTATGAGCTACCAAAGGATGAGGAGAAATAAACACTTTTTCCATGATAAAACTCCTTCATAAGAAGATCTTCAGAAAAAGAACAGTACAATTCTATATTAGAAATGAGATTTACAATGGAAAAAAATGAAGAAAAGGTATAATCAAAATTATGAGCGAGGAGAAACAGCGCATAATTAGCCCGGAATCAAAACCAGATGACCATCTGGATAATACATTACGCCCTCGCACTTTGGGTGAATTAATTGGGCAAAACCAAATTAAAGAGAACCTGGCAATTCTCATCCAGGCTGCTATTCAACGTGGAGAACCTTTGGATCATGTCCTTTTTTATGGTCCACCCGGGTTGGGAAAAACGAC
The DNA here is from genome assembly GCA_964571135.1 of uncultured Anaerolineaceae bacterium. Lineage (GTDB taxonomy): Bacteria > Chloroflexota > Anaerolineae > Anaerolineales > Anaerolineaceae > CAZMZW01. Next base: position 269,222 of record CAZMZW010000002.1, read on the forward strand.
GTTTGCTCATGTGCTTTCCAATGAAATGAATGTGAGTATAAAGGTCACTTCTGGCCCGGCTATTGAGCGGCCAGGTGATCTAGCCGCCATTCTTACCAATATGCACGGGGGGGATATTTTATTTATTGATGAGATCCACCGTCTTGGAAAAGTGGTTGAAGAAGTTCTATATCCTGCCATGGAAGAGTATGCGTTGGATATTATTATTGGCAAGGGACCGTCTGCACGATCCATTCGCTTGAAATTACCGAAATTTACTGTAACAGGCGCTACAACAAGGTTGGCACTGCTTAGCTCACCTCTGCGAGCCAGATTTGGTGCGGTTTATCGCTTGGATTACTATGACGAAGTGTCCATGCGACAGATTGTAAAAAGAGCTGCTGATTTACTGGGAATTAGATCTGAGATCGAGGGAATCGAGGAAATTGCCAAGCGCGCACGGGGTACACCGCGAGTGGCGCTGCGATTGTTACGTCGTGTGCGTGATTTTGCAGAAGTCCGCTCGGATGGTACCCTAACGCGTGTTGCTGCCTTGGAAGCTATGAATCTATTAAGTGTAGATAAATTAGGCTTGGATGAAGTCGACAGAATGGTGTTGTCGACAATTATCGAAAAATATAAAGGCGGACCGGTGGGTTTAAGTACGATTGCGGCATCGATTAGTGAAGAACCGGATACCATCATGGACGTTGTGGAACCTTACTTATTGCAGCTCGGATTCTTGGGAAGGACGGCTCAGGGTCGTATTGCGACCCAGCTGGCATATGAACACTTGGGGTTGAAATTCAAGGAAGAAAACCAACAGCGCTTGATTTGACCCTTGTGAAAACATCCCAATTCGATTACATATTGCCTCCTGAATTTATTGCCCAAACACCGGTGGAACCGCGCGATCATTCGCGTTTAATGGTGTCAAATAGAATTACAGGGGATTTGAAACACGCGTCGTTTAACCAGATCGGCGATTTTTTAATAGAAGGGGATTTGTTGGTTGTAAATCGAACCCGTGTTTTTCCGGCGAGAATCATTGCCAAAAAACAAACAGGCGGAAGGGTGGAGATTCTTTTACTTAGAAAAGAAAATGAAATGACCTGGGAAGTCCTAGTGGGCGGGAAAGGAATAAAAAGCGGGACAATATTGGAAATCCCTGAAAAAATAAATGCTCAGGTTATTGATGTTCTGGAAGGATCCCGGCGATTATTAAAATTCAATGCACCGATTGATCCTTACTTGCTAAGAATTGGTCAAATGCCTCTTCCTCCCTATATTCACGAAAAATTAAAGAATCCAGATCGTTATCAGACAGTATATGCCGATCAAACCGGATCTGCCGCGGCACCAACTGCTGGCCTGCATTTTACCGAAGGGTTGATCCAATCTTTGAATCGCAAAGGTGTTCAATTTGCCGAAGTGACTCTCCATGTTGGATTGGATACGTTTGCACCTGTAACGGAAGAGAATGCTGATGAACACCTTATTCATAAAGAATGGTGTGAGGTTACCCAACCTGTAGTGGATCTGATCAATCGTGTTCACCATGAAAAAAGGCGAATTATTGCAGTGGGTACAACAAGTGTACGCACACTGGAGACAGCTGCCAAGAATGCCAAGAAAGACGAACTTATTGGCACTTTTTCAGGAATGACGGATCTCTATATCCTACCGGGGTATTCTTTTAAAGTAGTAGATGGCATGGTTACCAATTTTCATCTGCCAAAATCAACTCTTCTCATGTTGGTTAGTGCCTTAGCGGGATGGGAAAATATTCGCAGGTGGTATGAAATTGCTAAAGAGGAAAAATATCGTTTTTATTCCTTTGGGGATGCAATGTTGATTTTATGAAAGGCAAATTGATCAACCAGGATTGGCAGAAACTTGAACACGAGATTATTGAATGCCGACTTTGTCCACGCCTGGTGCAATGGCGGGAAGAGATCGCCAGGATAAAACGCAAGGCCTATAGAGAACAAGGGTATTGGGGTAAACCCGTACCTGGTTTTGGGGATCATCACGCGCGTGTATTAATTGTTGGATTAGCGCCTGGAGCGCACGGATCCAATCGGACCGGGCGGATGTTTACAGGAGATGCGTCAGGGGTATTGTTATATTCATCTCTCTATAGAAGTAGATTTGCTAATCAGAGCGTATCTATGCATTGCGATGATGGATTATCGTTAAATGATCTTTTTATTAGTGCTTTATGCCGCTGTGCACCACCTTCCAACAAACCGACGCCTCAAGAAATATTCAATTGCCGGCCGTTTCTAAAAATGGAAATTGAATTGTTGAATGGGCTTCAAGGGTTTGTTGTGCTGGGTCATTTGGCATTTGATAATATAATTAAAATCTATAAGGAAAAATATTTTGTTTCCCTGGGAAAAGAAATAAAATTTCGCCATGGCGCTCTCTACGAATTTGAAAATACTTTACCCTGGTTATTGACTTCCTATCATCCAAGCCAGCAAAATACTCAAACTGGAAAATTGACAACAGCGATGTTTGATGCCATCTGGGTGACTGTCAGAAAATTATTATCCTGAGTCAAGGGCTAATTAGAAAATTGAATTTTTAGGTGTTGATTTTGAAAATATCACCCAATATATAAAATAAGAAATTAATGTATATATTAACTAATGGCAAATAGAAAAAATTTGATTAATTTAAAAACCAATTAAATAAAACGAAGGAGCAATGAGAAAAAATATTGAAATTGGGTTAAAAGCACCCGACTTTACCTTGAAAGATACTAATGAAAATGTAATTCGTCTTTCTAATTATGAAGAAAAGAAGATAATTCTCTTATCACTTATTCGCGGTTTTGCTTGACCTTTTTGCCGTAAGCAACTGGGTCAGTTGCGTGATCATTATCAGGAATTTGTAAAAAGAGGGGTGGAAATAGTAGTAGTTGGACCAGATGGTCCTCGGGCATTTAAAAGGTACTGGGAGGAAGAAAAAATGCCATTTCCAGGGTGTGCCGATATTGGCTCAAAGGTGGCGGATACCTACCAACAAGAAGTGAACCTATTTAAATTAGGACGAATGCCCGCTGATATCATCATTGATCGTACCGGGACAATCCGTTACATGCATTATGGTGAGTCGATGAGCGATATTCCGCAGATTAAACAATTGCTTGATGTGATTGACTCTTTAAAAAAGTAATCCCCGATGGTTTTTCACTTCTCGGGGATTATTTGGGCTTTTTTGAGTTATTTATTATTTTTCAGGGCATTCCAACCGGCATATACACCTGTATCACCTAATTCTTCTTCGATCCTAAGTAATTGATTATATTTTGCCACACGATCAGAACGGGCAGGAGCGCCAGTTTTGATCTGGCCTGTATTTAGCGCAACGGCTAAATCTGCTATGGTTGAATCCTCAGTTTCTCCTGAACGATGCGAGGTAACTGCTCTCCAACCGGCTCTGTGGCATAGCTCAACTGCCTCAATGGTTTCGGTCAGAGATCCAATTTGGTTGACTTTTACCAGAAGGGCATTGCATGCCTTTTCTGCAATTCCGCGACGAACACGTTCTGGATTAGTCACTAATAGGTCATCACCCACAATCTGGATGCGATCACCGATTTCCTTGGTAAGCAGCTTCCAACCTTCCCAATCATCCTGTGCCAGCCCATCTTCGATGGAGACAATTGGGTATTGATCCACCCAGGATTTCCAGAAAGCAACCATCTGTGCGCTGTCCAATTTCTTACCCTCTTTGCGCAGGTTATAGACCTTTTTTTCTTCATCATACAATTCGGAAGCAGCCGGGTCCAGAGCGATTGCGACCTGTTTTCCAAATCCAGCCTTAAATCCTGCTTTATCTATCGCTTCCAGGATTAATTCCACAGCTTCATTATTCGCTTTGAGGTTTGGGGCAAAACCGCCTTCATCTCCAACGAGAGTAATATATCCATGGGCTTTTAGAACACTTTTAAGGGCTTGGTAAATCTCAGCTCCCCAGCGAAGCCCTTCAGCAAAAGTGGGTGCACCTAATGGCATGACCATAAACTCTTGTGCATCAGTGGACTGCCAGCCAGTATGTGCGCCACCATTCAAAATATTCATCATCGGTACGGGTAAAACGTGTGCATATATCCCACCTACATAGCGGTATAGGGGTAAACCCTGGGAGTCGGCAGCTGCTTTAGCGACGGCAAGACTTGTACCCAGGATGGCATTGGCACCTAATTTGGATTTATTTGGAGTGCCATCTAATGTTAATAACGCCTGATCAATCTCTTTTTGTTCCAATGCATCATAACCAAAAAGTTCATCGGAAATCTCGTTATTAACGTGATCAACTGCTTTCAGAACACCTTTGCCGCCGTAACGAGATTTGTCCCCGTCGCGCAGCTCAAGGGCTTCATGGACACCGGTGGAAGCACCGGATGGTACGGCTGCAGAACCATAACCGCCATCATCAAGTACAACTTCGACTTCTATGGTGGGATTACCACGGGAATCAAGGATTTCTCGTGCGGATATTGCTTCTATAATTGACATGTTATTCCTCTATAATAAGAAATGGTCTGGAGATTTATTGAATAAGTATAATACGAAAACCTTTGTGTAGTGTTATTAATTCTATGAAAACTATACTACCGAACAGTTACAATGCGCCGATCAAGGTCACACCGCTACGAAGATTCTTTATTTTTGTTCTTACGCCGATATTAAAATCTCTTGCGAGGGTAAAGATCAATAAGATTGAGAATTTGCCATTGAATGAAGCGGTTATTGTTGCCTGTAACCATCTATCATTTTTTGATGGGTTTGCACTACAATTTGCATTACCAAGACCAATTTATTTTATGGGTAAAGAAGAAAACTTTAAAAACCCATTTCTTCGGTTTTTTATGTATCAAATTGGTTCGTTTCCAGTGAAAAGAGGGACTTATGACCGAGGTGCATTGGATCAGGCTCTGAGAATATTGAAAAGCGGACAAGCCCTGGGAATGTTTCCTGAAGGGACACGCACTTATGGCAAAGGGTTATTGACGGCTAAAGGTGGTACAGCTATTCTAGCTATAAAAATGAATTGTCCAATTATTCCAATTGCGATGGATGGAACGCATCATATCCTGAAGAGATTTTTGTATCGACCTCAGGTTAGTATTACGGTATGCCCCCCGATATTTCCAGATGGAAAATTGACTCCCGCTGAATTGACCGAGAAGTATATGCGTGTAATTGCACAAAACCTGCCACAGGAATTAAGGGGAGTTTATCAATAAAGAATTAGATTATTTTCTTACTTTGCGTTTCGATGAATGAGGGCAGCGCGAAGAAATTCATTAAAAAGTGGATGAGGATGGTCAGGTCTGGAAAGAAATTCGGGATGGAATTGAGTGCCTAGCATAAATGGGTGATCTTTCAATTCAGCGATTTCTACGAGATTTCCATCCGGGGATAGGCCAGAAAAGACCATGCCTCGTATTTCCATTGGAATACGGAAAGCATTATTAAATTCATAACGATGGCGATGGCGTTCTTGAATTAAACTGGTATGGTAGGCTTTGGCCGCCATTGTTCTTGGCAAAATCTTGCATGGATATAGACCCAGGCGCATCGTGCCCCCTTTATTTGTTACTTTATATTGTTCTGGCATCAGATCAATCACCGGATAAGGGGTATTGGGTGCAAACTCAGTGGAATTTGCGTTTTCATCGTTAAAAATATGTCGAGCAAATTCAACGACCATTAATTGCATTCCTAAACATAAACCCAAATAGGGAATTTTGTTTTTGCGAGCAAAACGTGCAGCCATGATCTTCCCCTCAATTCCACGGTTCCCAAATCCACCAGGGACAACAATTGCATCCGCCTGTTTTAGCAGCTCGAATTCTTTTCCTTTTTCCAGATCTGCAGAATGGATCCATAGGATCTCCAGGTCTGCATTATTGTCTAATGCAGCATGCTTTAGAGCTTCTCGTACACTCATATAGGCATCATGTAATTCTACGTATTTACCGACAATGGCGATTTTGACCATGGGTTTGGGTATCTGATAAGATGAAATTAATTTTTTCCAATGGCTCCAATCCGGCGTTTTTTTTGCTTTCAATTTGAAGTGATCTAAAATATATTCAGCAACCTTCTTTTCCTCTAATTTCAAAGGTACTTCATAAATAATGGGCGCTGTTATCATAGGGATCACGGCCCGTTTATCGACATCGCAAAAATCTGATATTTTTTCACAGAGGATTTCATCGATCGGAAAATCTGACCGGGCAATGATCATATTTGGGGAGATACCGTAAGAACGTAATTCGTGCACAGAATGCTGAGTGGGTTTCGTTTTTAACTCTTCAGTAGCGCCAATATAGGGTAACCAGGTTACATGGATGTAAAAAGTATTTTCACGGCCCAGGTCAGTACGCAATTGGCGTAATGCTTCGATGAAAGGCAAACTCTCAATATCACCTACAGTTCCCCCGACCTCCACAAGGATTATTTCTGCTCCTGTAGATTTTGCGACGAGAGCGATTCGACGTTTTATTTCATCAGTGATGTGCGGAATGACCTGAATTGTACCGCCTAAATAATCCCCTTTTCGTTCTTTGTTGATCACTTCTGCGTAGACCTGTCCGGTGGTGATGTTGCATTCTTTGTTCAATCGGATATCGATTAATCGTTCATAATGCCCAAGATCCAGGTCTGTTTCTGCGCCATCATCCAGAACGAAAACTTCTCCATGCTGATACGGACTCATCGTACCTGGATCCACGTTGATATAAGGATCGAGTTTTTGAACTGCGACTTTAAATCCCCTCTCTTTTAATATTTTTCCAATAGCGGCAGCGGTCAAACCTTTTCCAACTGAACTAACCACACCACCGGTCAAGAATATATATTTAGCTGCAGATTCTTTTTTTATTTTTGTACGCATATTATTTACTCACTAAATAAAAAAACCGGGGAGGGCATTTTAGCGCCTCCCCGATTAATAGAAAAGGATTTTTGATAACCTTTGGACTTGATGAATTGTTATTTACGATTTTCCAACGTGCGTGAGAGTATATTTTCTGTTTCATCTGATACCAGCCGCGATTTTTTGGTTTTTATTTCAGGTTGCTTTTTATGACTGGCTTTATCTTTTGCAGCCTGCCAAGCCAATTCCATTGCAGTTAATTCAGGTTCACTCGGTTCCAGATCTTCTTCCTGTTCACGTTCAACTTTTTCGAATTTTCGTTTATCTCTTCGTTCATGACGATTTTGATTTTTCTCTGGGAGGGGTTCCTCAATTTCTACTTGTTGAACAACTACTTCGACAATTTCCGGCTGCAATGCTTTCATGCTTAGCTTAATTTGTTTTTTACGGCGGTCAAAATCAATGATCTTTACTTCTACCTCATCGCCTACTTTCACTAAATCAGATGTATTTTTGACAAAAGTGCGCGAAAGCTCGCTAATATGCATAAGGCCTGGCCGTTCAGCGCCAATATCGACAAAAGCACCAAAATTTTGAATTTCAACGACTTTTCCCTTAACGACCATTTCTTTGGCCAGATCACGCCATTCGTATTTAAGTGGTTCATGCATTGTCAATTCAATGCGGTCATTACGGATATTTTTTACCCAAACATCGATCGACTGGTCAATTTTCAAGCGATCTTCGACTCGTTTAATCAACGCATCCGATGATGTGATAATCTGGGAGATGTGCAGCAGAGCAGGTTTATCAACACCAATATCTATGATTGCGCCGGCTTTGCTGGTTTTAATCACTTTGCCAGTGAAATGCATTTTCCTCTCTAATTGGTCTGACATTGTGACTATCGAATTATTACCATTTTCCATTAAGAACATCTCCAAAAGCGTTTTTCAAACAGGGATGGATTATAAACCCATCACATAGGGATGTCAATTAATCTAATTATGCATACTTCTCATTGTACAATGTTGAAATGATAAATATTCTCCAAAAGCATAACGGCTTTTTCTTTTTGAAGATCACGGTTAGCCTTGATATCATATTCGGTTAATTCAATTTAATAATCTGGGATAAGAAGATTTTTGTCAATAATTCTAGCTTTGGGATTAAATCAGCTGGCAACCGTAATTCGGACTGCTCCATTTTCACTTTGAAACGGAATCCAATTTTGGACGGTTCCTTTTCTAAATGTTTTTGTCCCAACCAAAAGACTTCTTTGATTATCCTGTTTTGCTCTCATGGTAATCTCCACAAAGATACCGTCCAATTATTAATAAGCGCTTCTAATGAAATTTGCGTAGCAATCCCATTATTAAATCTTGTATTGATCGCCGAATGATGTTTAAAATTTTTGTATCTCAGCATAAAAAAAATTGTGTAAAAACATGATCAAATAATAAAACCATAGCTGGTTTATAATCTTGAAACAAGAAAAAATAATTATGCCGATCAGAGTCCTTCCTGAAGATGTTGCTATAAAAATTGCTGCTGGAGAAGTTGTCGAGCGGCCCATGTCAGTAGTAAAGGAATTGATTGAAAATTCAATTGATGCTGGTGCTACTGAAATAAAAATTCGCATCGAACAAGGCGGCCGGCGCTTAATCGAAGTTTCTGATAATGGACAAGGGATTCCTAACGAAGAATTGCCCCTATCAATTGAAAGATATGCAACCAGTAAAATTCAAGTAGCCGAAGATTTATTTCATCTGCATAGTCTAGGTTTTAGAGGGGAGGCATTATCCTCTATTGCAGCGGTGTCACGGTTTACTCTTCAATCCCACGCTGTAGGGGAAATTGAAGGAAATGAGATCATCGTTATTGGTGGGAAGAACAGGACGAACAAAGCAGTTGGAATGCCCAATGGGTCATTGGTCAGGGTAGAAGATCTATTTTTCAATACTCCTGCTCGATTAAAATTCATTAAGCAAGAATTGACCGAAAAGCGGCAAATCATCACTCTCATTCAGAGGTATGCTTTCGCTTACTCAAATATTCGATTTCACTTAATTATTGACAACAAAAAAGTGTTACAGACCGCTGGAGACCAGAATAGTCGGCAAGTATTGTCAGTCATGCTTGATTTGGAAGAAGCCAGACAAATGCTAGAGGTTAATTTCAGTGATGGGGAGTATATTATCAAAGGTTTTACAAGTCCGGTAGGACTCAGCCGTTCGAACCGTAAAGAAATCTCAATTTTTATCAATGGGCGTTGGGTGACCGAAGCATCCCTGTCTGCTGCAGTAATTCAAGCCTATAATACATTTTTAATGGTGGGGAGATACCCCCTCTCGTTTTTGTTGATTGTAATGCCGTCTGAAGATGTTGACGTTAACGTTCATCCAGCGAAAGCAGAAATTCGGTTGAAGAATCCAGGATTTATTTTCAGTCTTGTTCAGAGGTCAATTCGACGAGCTTTAATCACTTCTTCACCAACTCCATTAAATTTACCCAAAGTCTGGCCAGAAAACAGTGAAGGAGCTAAACCAATAGATTTTGCCTGGGTGATGTCCCATGATGCGGAAATCAACAATGCCAAAGTACAAAATCAACAAAATTATGGTTCTGGAAATTTAGCGGAATTAAAACCAATTCCTCTTTCAGATCATATTCCATTATTAAGATTGGTTGGCCAAATCGGGGCAGCTTACCTGGTCGCTGAGGGACCGGATGGATTATATTTGATCGATCAACATGCTGCCCATGAACGGGTTCTTTATGAAAAATTTGCTAAATTAAAATTAGAAGAAAGACCCCGGCAACAAATGTTGGACCCACTCTCCATCCAGCTTCCATTTTCAACCTTCCAACTTCTTTTTCCACAAATTAAACTACTCAACCGGATGGGATTTGAAATTGACGAATTTGGTGAAAATACCATCCGTGTTAAATCCGTTCCCTCACTTTTTTCGAATGTGGACCCACTTTCGTTAATTAAAACATGCGTGGAAGATTTTGATGAGGATGAAAATCCATTGGGCAGTGAATTGGAAAAAAAGATAATCGCAAGGATTTGTAAAAGATCCGCAATAAAAAGCGGGCAGATCTTATCGCGCGAAGAACAACAGCAATTAGTATCTGATTTGGAGAGATGTGAGACACCCCGATCCTGTCCTCATGGCCGTCCAACGATGATTCATTTGTCTGTGGATTTATTGGAAAGGCAGTTTGGACGTAAGGGAAGTCGCTGAAATTAACTCAGCCATTTACTAAAGATAATCATTATCTAAATATTTATAAAGTCATTATCAGTTTTATAACCATATAAGTTTTATTAATGGGTTTACTTATAGTTTTTGCTTTTGTGTGAATGCTATAATCCAAATATGGCAACTGACCGATTTATTCTTTTTCTCTATCAAAAATGCAAAGTAAAACCAGGTGATTTTTTGCTTTTGGGTGTATCGGGTGGACCGGATTCAATCTGTCTTCTAGATAAACTACAAAAAGCCGGAATTGAGTTAATCATTGCATACTATAACCATCATCTCCGACCGGAGTCTGATGCAGATTCGGAATTTGTAAAACAAGCAGCTGATGTCCGAGGGTTGAAATTTATTCAGGGTGGCGGTGATGTGCTCCAATTTGCTAAAAAGGAGCATAAAACAATTGAAGAAGCCGCAAGGATTTGTCGGTATAATTTTCTTTTTGAACAGGCCATTAAACAGGGAGCTTCCGCTGTTGCCGTTGGTCATACTGCAGATGACCAGGTGGAGACAATCCTGATGCATATAATCCGGGGGTGCGGGCTGGAGGGATTGCATGGAATGCAACCTTGTATTAAATCTGAATTTAATCAAGAAATTTTCCTAATTCGACCTTTACTTTATTGTTGGAGGGATGAAGTCATCGATTATTGCAGAAAAAATAACCTTGACTATCGAGAAGATCGCTCAAATAAAGATTTGAAATTCTTACGTAATCGCCTTCGCAACGAATTAATTCCAGATTTGCAGAAATACAATTTAAATGTAAAGGAACATATTTTTAATTTAGGGGAAATAGTAAGTGGTGACCTGGATATTATCAATCACGCGTCAAAAATTAATTATCAGGATTGTCTGCTTAACGAAAATGAAGATTTTGTTGTGCTATCCCTGAGTAGTATATTAAATCTTATGGATGGTCAAAAAAGAAAAGTCATTCAAATCGTTTTTAAAAAGATATTACCGTCAGGTGATGAGACAAATTTTGACCTTATCGAAAAGATAATATTTGTTTTAAAGAATCCCAATCAATCAAAGCATTTGGAGTTGTTATCATATTTGGAATTATCAATTGAAGGGGATTGCGTATTCATTTATAAAAAAGGGGCTCAACTTCCGCATTATAAGTGGCCTAATGTAAGTCAAGGTTTATTTTGTAAAGCTGGAGTTCCAGGGAATTGGAAGATCAGTCCAAAATGGAATATTGAGGCCGAGAATTATGCAATTTCAGATATCCGATTTCCCGAATATTCAGGTCAATTGATTCTATTTGCTTTTCTGGATGCAGATAAATTGGACAGGGAAATAATAATCAGAACCCAGATTTCAGGTGACCGATATTCACCATTTGGTTTAAAGGGTAAGAGCCAGAAACTCTCTGATTTCTGGATCAACAACAAAGTGCCTAAAAGAGTCCGGTCTACTTGGCCCCTGGTTTTATGTAAAGATGAAATAATTTGGATTCCGGGATTTCAGCCTTCGTTTTCCCACCGAATAACCGACGAAACCAAAAGAGCCATTCGAATGGAAATTATGCAGGTGAATGAATGATCAAGTACTTGTCTTGGCAAGTTGATTCAATTTCATTTTGATTTCACGCCATTGAATTTTTGAGACCCCAATTTTTTGTCGGATAGTATCTGCGTCCATTTCTTTACGCATGTCGTTCATTGCACAAGTCCAACGGCACATGGAGAAAGATAGATGTTTATATAAATTTGCAGCTTTGCCAATATCCTCGAGGATGTATTCAAGTCGACGGGGTGACCATGGGAATAGAGTATCCTCCATCGGTTTCTGATTAATATATTTCTTCAAAGCCTCAACCCATTGAGTGCTAACTTGAACTTTCCTTTCTTTATTTCGATCTTTTGGATTCGAATAGCGAATAAAAATAATAGGTTCTTTCTGTTCAATATCAATGTGATTCAGTTTTATGTTAATACATTCGCTCTTTTTAATACCTGTTTCTAATAATAGTTTAACCAGAAGATAGGGTCTAAGATCTGGTTTTTCTGTGAACTGCATTTTCGCTGCCGCATCAAGAACAATTTCTTCTTCCAAAGGAGTGAGAATATCCGGCAGGGGGCTGATAACAGAATGCTGCAAAATAGATTCAGCCGGATCAGTGACAATCGTTGTATGTTTATGCAGCCAGCGGAAAAATGATTTTATTGAGGTGATTCTGCGGGAATAGCTTTTTGGGCTGCAGGGAATATTACGGCCACGCCCTTCTTTTAACCAATCCAGAAATCTATTTAAATCATTGGTTGTAATTTCAGATATGGTCTTGTCGGGGGCTAGATAGGAGGATAAAAGGTTGAGGTCACCAAGAAAGGATCGGATGGTGTATTGAGATCGACCTTGATCAGTAAGAAAGATCTCCCAGCCTTTAATGGCTGGTTGTAGCGTGCTTTGACCATCTATATGCAGATTAAATGTTGAATTCTCAGTCATGAGAATCTCCTGTATGATTTCGTATAGTTATTATTTTATCTGATTTCTTGATAATAGTCAATTACGGTGTATAGATAGCTTGTAAAACGATCTGCCATATCGCATCGTAATTTGGAATGAGTAAATAAGCCCCAGTGGATGGCGAAATGTAGGGTTTTGCCTGGTCCAGACCAATAGAATAACTCTTGACATAGCTGGTATCTGATGCGATGAAGGAAGCTAATGGTATTAGAGGTAAAACATCAGATATTGTCATATCTGTTTCAACACTATTTTTGAAAAGATTAAATAGTTCAGGAGCTTTGGTGAGCGTATTCCAATTGATTAATTTATTGAATATCCCTTCGATCACTTCCTGGGCGCGTCTACCGCGGTCAAAATCGCTCGTAGTGTAACGTGAACGGACATACCAGAGAGCGAGAGCACCATCCAGGTGATGGGGACCTGGTTCAACTGAACAGTAGCTTCCATGTGAATAGGGTAGATCACACCGATCTGTCAGATTCGCAGCAGCATTTATATCAATTCCACCCAATGTGTCAATAATCGTTAGAAATCCATTAAAGTCAGTTTGAATAAAATGATCCAGGTGAATTCCGAAGTTGTATTCAAAAGTTGCCTGCGTAAGTGAAAATCCACCACGGGATTGGGAGGTGTTAATTCTTTCTTGACCGAACCCGGGAATTTCTATGTAAAGGTCGCGCGGGAATGAAATTAGACTTATTCTCTTTTCTTTTGTAAAAAGTGAAACCAGAAGGATGATATCTGTACGTGAACCCTGGTTGATACGATAATCGGATCCAAGGAGCAAAATATTTATTTGTCCTGAAGGTGCCTGAATACCTGCGCTTGGTACGAGGAAGTTTTGAACATTATAACCCTCCAATGTGGGAGGCATGGTTGGGAGAAATGGTTGAAAAGGTGTAGGCTGGTTGGTTTCATCAGAATCTGATAACAAGCGAATGTTTTGCTGGGTGCATGCGACCAGAATGATTAACAAGATAAACGATGCAAGGAACCCTTTTTTCATTTTATTAAAAATAGTAATAAAAAATGATAAATTATGGGTTTAATTCGATTTCCTGCTCGAATTAGATCTATTCATTTTTTCTTCAAGCAATTTCTGGACACGAGCATATTCTTCCAGGGCAAACTTCAATTCGGATTCAAGACGAAGAATTTTCCCATTATTTGTTTTGTCAAAGAGCATTTTTGAGTATATGGATTTGTTTTCAGGGTCAATTGACGAAAGGGACTTTTGGGTTTGTTGATCTGAGATCACTTTTCCAGGATATATTTTTTGCAGGATTTGGGATAACTCATCTTTCACGTTTCTTAAGTAATCCAGGTGGGTTTTATCCCAACGAAGAAGGGAGGAGAGAAGAATAATACAAAAAGAATTATTGTTCTGAGCCGATAATTTGACGGGAAAAAAAAGAATATTAACAGGTTGAGGAATTTTATTCAGATCCAGGAAATATTTTAATTCATTCGGAAAATAATCATCTGCAGATAAATAAAATGGTCTTTTCCCTTTAAGAATATCTTTAAAAAAATTTATACAATTATTATCAATAGGGAAAGGGAAAACCAGATTGCTTTTTTTATTTGAAAAACCTGAATTAATACTGAGATCATTCAACTGATTTGAAGCAGAGAGAAGCAGAGCCATATCGGAATGAAACGTAAGGGAAAGGCTTTTTAGAAATTCATTTGCGATCAAGATATCCTGATTTTTGATTGCAAGACTTAACCAGGCCTGGAAAATATTCCGGGCAGGCAGTATTGTCATATTCTTGCTTGCGATTGGGAGTTTGTTGCTGACCTGTTTTTCTTCAGAATAATTTGTATATAGTAAAGACTGAGAAAGTACTGGTAAAAAGGGTAAGGCAATTATTTGGGAGAGGAAAAGAATTACATTCCCTTGTGATTGCGTAATTCCAGGAAATATTTGGTTCATGAGAAGACCAGCTAGATGAATTAAGGTAAAAATACAGCCAAAAAACCAGTTAGAGTGGCGGTTAATGATTAAAAGAATAAATCCGAGGATTAAAGTGACCAGAGTCGTTAGAAACCAAAGAATGTTTAAAAATGCTGCAGTTTCAATATTAATTATTCTAATTATGTAAATAAAGGAAAATTGGATTGCAAAGATAATAGATAAAGCTATCCCAAAAACAAATTTAGGACTATCTGATTTCATCGAAGCCAAGGGAAAGCACCAAATCCAGATTACCCAGAGTGCAGAAATACTAAAAGTGAAAGGAAAAAAAGCGAATAATAAGGGTTCTTGAAGAAGGTTATAACGAAAATCTAAAAAAAATCCCGCCAAAAGCAATAGTTGTAAGCCAAGGATTAGAAGCATTGTCGAAATTGCCCTGCGGTATGTTGCCTGGAAAATTAATTTGCGATAGGAGAAAACAGTAAAAAGGCTAACGGAAATCAATAGAATAAGAATCAATTGGAAGAAAATTCTTATTTCAATTCGACTGAATAAATTGTTTATGAAAACAAGTGTTGAGATCATTTAATTCCCAATTAGATTATAGCATGGGGAAAATGTATACGCATTGAAGGGATTTTGACTAAAGAGTAGTTCTGGTTGACAAAAACTGTTTATTTGATAGAATCATTTACGATTGCCGAAGTGGCGGAATTGGCAGACGCGCTACGTTCAGGGCGTAGTGGGCAATACGCTCATGAGGGTTCAAATCCCTCCTTCGGCACAAAACCCTGTGAAAGCAGGGTTTTTCTTTCAAAATCAATGGTTGAATTAACCAATTTTCTGCGGTAAGATGAAAAAATGAAAAAATTCAATTATGATAAAAAGCAAATCACCTTTGTTGCCCTTATCATCATATTCTTTTTCATGATTCTTGGTTTAAACTCGCGATTGTCCGAATTATTTCACCTTTCGGACCAACAGATGATAATGCAAACCAAGGTTTCATCGTTGAAAAATACAGATATTGCTCTTAATACGCAAATTGCTATTGCAACATCTGACCTGGCGGTTGAGGCCTGGGCGCGCGATCAAGGCCATTTGGCACAACCTGGAGATGTTGTTATTATCCCTTTACCACCATCCTCTGCACCTCAGGATTTATCCATTCAGGCGGCGAAGACTCCCAACGTTACTGAAAACTGGCAAATTTGGTGGGATTTGTTCTTTGCCAATTGAACTTAAAGTCAGGTAGAATAATTGTAGAAAAAATGTGTCTTAAACAAAAAAATGAAAATTCTCTCAGAAAATATGAGGAAAAATGTGGAATAAGAGTTCACCACAAAATACGATTAATCAATTAAAAAAGAGACAACAGCTATTACCTGTGTTCATTAGTATTTTAGCTCTCTTACTAGTGATCATTGGTATAGTGATTTTAATTCTATGGATCACTGGTGGTGGTTTTTCAATAAACCTTTTTAGTAATAAACCAACACCTACCAGTACTCTCGCGCCTACACCCATCCTTTCTCCAACTCCTTCTTTGATGCCAACCCCATCTCCTACCTCAACCTTGCCTATTACACCCCCACCATCTGGTCCTTTTGAACATGATGTAAAGCAAGATGAAACTTGTTGGGGTATTGCCGTAAAATATAAAGCGGATTTTGAAGCTCTTTTAGCGATCAATAGCTTTCCCAATGGAACATGCCCTATTATCCCTGGTCAAAAAATTCTTATCCCTGCACCTGGACAATCAGTTCCCACGCAGACACCCATCAATCCTACAGATATGACTAAGGGAACAAAACTGACATATACTGTTCAAAGCGGAGACACGCTTGCGTCCATAGCCAGTAAATTTAATTCAACTCTTACTGATATTTTGGCATTGAATAAGAATAAATTTACGGATGCGAACAACATTCCTATCGGGATTCAACTAATTATCAGGGTAAATTTAGTTACTCCGACACCAACATTCGCTCCAACCAGCACAAGAGCTTCATAGAAGCTGGAAAAAAAGAATTTTGAAATCCTGCTTAGTGGGCAGGATTTCTTTATTTGGGTAAGGATTATTCGCTTCGATGAAAAGATTACTAATTCTTCTATTGTGTATTTCGATAATAGGTATTGGTTGTCAAGTTGGAAACAAATCCGCCGTTTCACTTATTAATAATATGAAAGAAGGTGTTGGGGTTTATGGGCCTATCACTATAGATTTCAATGATCTGATCTTGAATGGTTCCATCGAAAAAGGGATTAAAATAAATCCCCCGGTGAAAATTAAATTCCAATGGCAGGGAACACGCTTGAATATTTTCCCTGAAACATTTTTTTCGTTTGACCAAAACTACCAAATTTCTTTAACAAATAGTGGATTATCTCAAGATGTAAAAAATAGTCCACCAGAATATTATTGGAATATTAGAACCCATCCTGAATGTTTGCTCTTTATTGGTTCTGCCAACGAATTACCTGAGATTTGGAAAGTCTGTTTAAACGATAGCTCAAGGACTCAATTAAGCAAGACGCAGGGAAAAATTATCGATTTTAATATTTCGGATGATGGGGAAATAATTGTTTACTCAGTCAAGAATGACCTTGATGGGACAGATATATGGCTGATGGATCGAAATGGAAAAGACAATCGTATTCTTTATAAATGTAACGAGGATTTATGTCTTGAACCCAATTTTGCGCCGAATGGATCAAGTGTGATCTTTTTTCTAAGTAGAAAAAATCAAGGTAATCTGGCCGAACTTAAAAAGAATGAGATTTTAATCATTGATATCTTTTCAGGGAAAGAATCCAGGTTAGGTATCGATAAAAACGTTAAAGCAACCTCTTTACAGTGGTCACCTGAACAAAAATACATTTCATTTTTTGATAGTTTCTCTTCCGCATTTATAGTAGTGGATATTAAAACCAATCAAACCATCGAATTACCTTCCGGTGAAGGGCTGGGAGGTTCTTGGAATAGGTTCAAGCCAACCTTTATTTATTCGGGTTTAAATTATTGGGGAGGCATCCCATTTGGTCAAATCAGCGAATGGGACGAGAGGACAAATTCCATTCATGCCCTATTTGGTAATGAAAAGGACTTGAATGAATATTTTTATCCACAATGGCGTCCTCAATGTGATTGGATAGCTGTCAGCTTTCGTCCTATTCAGGGAAGTGCCAGTAAGCAAATTGCACTGTTTTCAGATGATGGAATTAAACAGCTGTTTGTTACCATTGAACAAGATTTTTCTTACAGTTCATTTTCCTGGAGTAATGATGGTGAAAGGATTGCCTTTCAACGATTTCAAATGGGCGCAAGGGATTCTGTTCCAGAAATAGGGCTATGGATGATGAATGATCAGTCCAAAGTGATTATTGAGAAAAACGCTTCTTCTCCCAAATGGATTCCTTAATCAAAACCCAGTAAGGTTTGATTTATTTCATTAATAACCGTCAAATCTTCTTCTGAAATTAAATATTTCTCTAAAATATTTTTAATTCCAGGGTTTTCTATTTTCCCCAATGCCCAAGCGGCATAGATGCGTACAGTGGGATCTTTTTCTGAAAATAATAATTCTAACTCTGGGATTACTTCGCTCATAGTTGAATTACTCAGCGAAATTGCGTAATTTCTAAGAAATCCCTCACGTTTGATTCTCTTTATAGGAGTATTTCCAAATATTGAAAGAAATTGGTCATTTGTAAAACCATTGTCTTTTAATAATTGAAAAATTTGGGAAGATTTGGAAATTTCATCATGAGAAAATGGTTTTTTATTCCATGGACAGACCTTCTGGCAAATATCACAGCCAAAAACCCAGGAGTCCATCTTCGACCGCAAGGATTGATCAATTATTCCTTTGTGCTCGATTGTTAGGTAAGAAATACAGCGCTCAGCATTTATTGTGTGGTCTACTTTAATACATTGCGTTGGGCATGCATCAATGCATGCCTGACAGTCGCCGCACAAATCTTTATTTTTCGTTTGAGAATGGGGTAAACCAATGTCCAGGAATAATTCACCAAGATTGAAGAGAGATCCAAATTGGGGAGATATTAATAAAGAATTCTTACCAATCCAACCCAGTCCTGCTCTTTGGGCCAACTCTTTTTCAAGAAGGGGTGATGAATCACAGAATATTTTTCCTTTCACTTCTAAACAAACCGCCTCTTTAATAAATTTAAGCAGTTGATTTAATTTATTACGGATGACTAAGTGATAATCCTCCTGGTGCCCAAATGAGGCGATTTTTCCATATAATTCAATTTTTCCAGAGAATTCAGGATTATAAGGAAGTCCTACAATGATTATTGATTTACAATCCGGCATTAATAGAATTGGAGTTTTTCGTAATTCTCTGGACCTTTGGTTATCCAGATAATCCATATCCCCAAAGTGTTTTTGGGAAAGCCAATCTTCAAACAATGCATAATGAACGGGAGGTGAAGAGTCAGTAATTCCAAATAAATTAAATCCAAGATCAAAAGCTTTTTCTTGAATTAAATTAGATAAATCGGACATTTGAAATACAATTATTGCTGAATATTAAATAACCTCATGGGGTCAATCAATTGGAACAAATTACTAACACGCCATACACAATAATTATGCCTTTCAGCATCTGATGTGTTTGCTGCATAATGTGCCAATCCTTCAAAAATCGCACCTGATGGACCGATCCGCACCTCTGCATGTAAATGTGGATTAGAAGATTTTCCTGAATTTCCGACAGAACCGATCTGCTGCCCACATTGCACATTGTCACCTATTTTAAGGATTGGCGGTTGATCAAAATGTGCATATAAAAGATAGAGAGATCGTTTGTTTATATCCAGGTTTTGGTTTGGATCACTTGTAACAATGGGGCAGGTTAATCTAGGATTTGGAACTACTGTGGGTGCGATATCGGGTAACTGTAATAATGATATCCACGCATCCGGAATTTGATCAAGAGGGGTTTCGATAATCACAGCATTTCCATAGACCCATTTTTCTTTAAGGACCGCAATGACTTTTCCCTCGAGTGAGGTATAAACAGGTAATCCCAGGATTCCAATATGTCCGTTACGCCGATAATAAGAGAAATCCACTCCTTGATGATCATAATCAAAACCCAGAGGAGGCATTTTAAACGGCTGGGTAATTATTTGTGAAAGATCTGTCAATGACTCATCTTGCAATGGAGAACAGATTTGATTTAAAAGAATTGGTGTGGGCATAGGGGTATTAGTGGGTGTTGGTTGAGGAGGGGGCTGCGTTGAAGTTGGTATGTCGGTTGGAATCGCACCTAAAGATGGTGAAGTTTTTGGTTGAGGTTCACCAGCATTTGAATTGCATGCCGTTAAGATGAGCAGCAATAGTAGAATAAGAATTGAATGTTTTTTCATCAGGTATTATTCAACATTAGAATCCCTGAATTCTACGGCATTCCAGGTAAAATCTTTTGTCCTTCGCTTCACCCATTGAGAAGGTTTTGCGTGGTAATGCGCCATCCAGAATCACAGTTTTGAATAGCTCATTTTTATCCATTGCAGGAAGGTAAAAACCAAAATTATTCTGTTTTTGGCTAACTTCAAGCAGCGAATCAGCCCCGTGGATATAATCGATACCATCAGCAAAACCATTGCCTAAGAAATTATCCAGAAAAATCTGCAATGAGCCAACCGGCAAATTTGAAAGTGGATGGTCGATATACATGACCCCAATAAAATCTGAAGAAATAAGACCAATCATTTGTTTTTCAGATGAACTTTCCTTTACTTTTATGATCATTTCCTGGTAAGTCTGGCACACCTCTATGTAGGCTTTTTCGCCATAATGGATACGAACCGCTTTGATCATATCTTGGTTTATTCCAAAAAGTACGCGGTGGATGGGTTCAAAGAATAGACCTGGATCATGAATATTCTCAATTTCTACGAGCGCATAACGCAAAGGGTGATCTGCAGGTAAGCTTTCTTTTTTCTTTTCCCATATTGCCTTTGCAGTTGCCAGAGAGTGGTTGCCATCCCCAACTGCAAAAAGCAAAACATCTTTGTGATTAGTCAAACCATATTTTTTATGGAAATAAACAGGTTGGGAAAATTTTTCCAACACTTTAACCATTTTCTGTTCAATATCAATCTCATTGATGAGATAACCTCGTAAATGTCCGCTCTCGAGCATTAAATCAAAATCATAGATTTTGGAAGATTGCGAAATTGAATTCCATAAAGGCTCTATGACTATTTTATTGGGGTCGTCAATGAGAACCAGGATATGCGGTAATTCAAGAATTGCGTTTTCACGGATGCGAATGCGAGGAGGCAGACGTTCGATGATCGTACCTTCAGTGGCACGGATAATCGAGGATGACCCTTTTTCAAAATCATATTTTTCAAGATCCAATGCAATTAAAACACCATGACGTGTTCCCAGGCTGGAAGTTCTTTCAACCAGAACCATTCCCTCCAAAGGAATTATGGTTTTATCATCCAAATAAGATTGCATGGTTTGCCGTATGCTGGCAATTAATGCTTGTTCTTCCGGTTTACCTAAGTAAGCCTCTGGAAGAATTAGATTTAATGTTGAAGGGAATTGATCTACAATTTTCCTGACTCTTTTCCAATAATCTGGTTGAGAGGTGAACTGGTCACAGGCGATCACTGACCATTTTGACAGATCTATTGCTGCATTGGGAATTAAAATATCTGGAATCTGAATTCCAATGGATGGATAGTTGCGCATAATAAATCCTCTTTTAGTATTTTAAATTGTACCAAAAGAGGATAGATATAGAAAAAGCTGCCCTAAAAATTCTTTTTAGAAATTACTTTTCGGTAATAAAACAAATTCCAACTGCACCTGGACCCGTATGTGTTCCTATTACCGGGCTGATCCCAGTGATAATCATCTCAGAAACATCCTTTTTTGAAAGCTTATTTTCTATTTCTTTTTGAAGAAATAGAGCGTCATTTTCAGCTTCTGCCTGAATTATGGCCAGATGGATGGGAGTTCTTTCTTGAATATTCTCTGATAATATCTCGACAAGGCGGGAAAGAGCTTTTTGCATCGTGCGAACTTTGGCGAAAGGTTTGATCACACCATCTTCCACCATTAGAATAGGTTTGAGGTTTAATGCTGTTCCAAGCAGAGCAGATGCGCTGCCGATCCTGCCACCACGTTTCAAAAACTCAAGGGTTCGTAAAACGAAAAAGATTTTTACTTTATCTCGGGCTGATTCAATCAGTTCTTTGCATTTTTGTAAATTATCACCAGCTTGAGCATTTCTGGCTGCCATTAATACAAGAAAACCAAGTCCCATGCTTGTAGATTTTGAATCAATTACTTCGATTTTTAAACCAGACAAAATCTTTTTGGCTTGAATTGCTGAGTCAAATGTTCCTGATAGTTGCGAAGAAATATGAATACTTAAGATTTCATCATAATCTTTTGCCACTGTTTTGTATAATTCTACAAATTCTTGTGGGGAAGGTTGTGAAGTCGAGGGCATTGTTTTTGATGACCCCAATCTCTCATAAAAGACATTCTGGGTGATATCCACATTGTCCCTATACATGTCATCTCCCCAAATGACATGTAAAGGTATGGTAAAAACGGGAAGGTCCCGAAGGTTATCTTTAGGAATGTATGCGGTACTATCTGTAACTATAGCTATTTTTGACACTGAAACTCCTTAATTATGCGCTGATTGGAATATCAAAGGATATAACCCCTTATGGTGAAGATGGTTATGCTCAATTATGAATCCTTGACTGGAGATTTTGGTACGGCTAAAATTGTTTTAAATAAATAAAGTGAGATTAACTTGTTTGAAGGATTATCCTCCCGACTCGATCAAATTTTTCAAAACCTTCGCCGAAAAGCAAAACTCTCAACCGAAGATGTGGAAGCGGTACTGAGGGAAGTTCGAATAGCCTTGCTGGAGGCTGATGTCAACTATCTAGTCGTAAAAGACCTCATTTCCAGTATAAATCAGCGCGCAATTGGGTCTGAAATTTCCAAATCACTCAATCCAGCTCAACAAGTAATTAAAATTGTTCTTGATGAACTTATTTTAACCTTAGGAGAGCCAGTAAATCTCACCCTAAAGGGTGAAAAACCCCGCACAATACTTCTTGTTGGATTACAAGGGTCGGGGAAAACGACTGCAGCCGCAAAACTGGCGCTTTTTTTACAGAAAGATGGCGAGCGAGTCATGTTAGCTGCGGCTGACCCATATAGACCTGCTGCAGTGCTGCAACTAACAAAGTTAGCCAACCAAATTAATATACCGGTTTATTCGGCTGAGAACAAGAAAACTGCGGAGATTGTCCAATTGGCGCATTCTGCTGCAAAAAACAGCGGGTCTTCCATATTGATTATAGATACCGCTGGTCGTTCGCAACTTGACCAGCAGTTGATGGATGAATTAAAAAGTGTTCAAGCAAATATTAATTCAGCTGAAGTGATTTTAGTGATTGATGCTATGACCGGCCAGGAAGCAGTTAAAATTGCTACAGGATTTAAAGCAGTAATTCCAATTACTGGTTTATTTCTTACAAAAATGGATGGTGATGCCCGAGGGGGGGCGGCAATCTCAATTCGAAAAATCACCGGAATCCCAATAAAATTTATAGGAAATGGCGAATCAATTGATGCAATTGAGTTATATAACCCCAAACGTTTGGCAGGCCGAATTCTTGGAATGGGGGACATGGTTGGTTTAATTGAAAAGGCAGAATTAAATTTTAATGAAAAAGATGCTTCTGCTCAAGCAGAAAAACTAAAAAAAGGAAAATTGGATCTCGAAGATTTCGTCGAGCAACTACAGCAAATAAAAAAAATGGGTTCTATTTCTTCTTTATTGGAAATGCTTCCCGGTAATCTTTCTGCCAAAGCAATCCCGACGGAAGAAGTAGATAAAAAGTTAAAGAAAACATTGGCTATAATTCAATCCATGACCATTAAGGAACGACGAAATCCAGAAATATTGAACGCAAACCGCCGAAAACGGATATCAAAGGGGTCCGGTAGCCAGGTGCAGGATGTAAATCGTGTCATAAAAGAGTTTTATAATATGCAACAATTAATGAAAAAGTTTGGTAAACTTGATAAGAAAGGCTTAAACAGTCTTTTACGTTAATATGCTTGTTATTGAAGAAATTATGCGGTTCCTTACGCCCCTCTTAATTTCTAGTAATCCGAGCATAACAATAAATTAAAGTGAAATTTAGGAGAAGGTTAATATGGTTCGAATACGTCTTCGTCGGGTAGGTTTCAGAAACCAACCAAGTTATCGTATTGTTGTAGCGGAAAAGGAAAGCCCGCGCGATGGTCGCTTTTTGGAAATAGTTGGCTTTTATAATCCTCGCTCTGATCCATCAGAATTGGAAATCAAGGAAGAACGCATTTATTATTGGATGGGTGTTGGCGCAAAAGCAAGTCTATCGGTGACTAGCCTCTTCAACCAGGTTGGATTATTGGATAGATTCGAGCGATCAAAAAAAGGGGAGAGCATCGAGAAATTACTTGAAGAAGCCAAAACCAAATATCAGGAACATGCACAAAAGCCAACCGTAAAGGCTGAAAAAAAAGCAATTTAATCCACTAGTTTCAATTTCAAATTTGTTCAAGGAGCAGCTGTGAAAGAGTTAGTCCAATACATTGCACAATCATTGGTCGACGACCCTGCTAAAGTTGAAGTGAATGAGATTGAAGAAAATGGCAACATCCGTGTTGAATTACGAGTAGCCAAGGAAGATATGGGACGGATCATCGGAAAAGGTGGCCGGGTTGCCAATTCCATTCGGGTGCTTTTAAGAGTCGCTGCTGCCAGAGAAGGAAAACGCGTCTCATTAGATGTTCTTGAACCCTGATTTAACAAGTGGTTAAGAATAAAAGAAAGTTTAGTCCAATAAATACAGGCTTGCCAAATCATGGTGAGCCTGTATTTTTGGCTGTAGGCATCCTCCGAAAACCGCACGGGATTAAGGGGGAAGTGCTGATGGAGCTGCTTACCGATTTTCCTGAAAGGATCACAAAAGGGAAAAAGATGTACCTCGGAGAGGGCTATGATCAAGTATTGATTAAGTCAGCTCGTAATTCAAATACCGGGCTGTTGGTTTACATGGAAAATGTCGACAGCCGAGAGGCAGCTGAAAAACTACGAAATAATATCGTGTATGTTCGTTGCGATGAAATTCCAAATTTACCTAAAGGCAGTTTTTATCATAATCAGATCATTGGATTAGTTGTATATACGGTGGATAAAACCCGGCTTGGGATTATTGTTGAAATAATTTCCACAGGTTCAAACGATGTCTATATCATTAAACCCGATGATGAAAATGAAAAGGAATTATTATTGCCAGCGATTTCCTCAGTAATTTTGGAAACAGATTTAAAAAAAGGAATCATGAGAGTCGATCCTCCTGTTTGGGGATAGAAAATAGCATGGATCAAAAAGCATACTGGATAGGTTTTAATAAAATCAGAGGAATTGGGGCTGTCCGGTTTCAACAATTATTGAGTTTTTTTGGGACCTTGGAAATTGCCTGGAGTGCACCTTATGAATCTCTCCGTCAGGCGGGTTTGGGGGAAAAAGTGACAAATTCATTCATCGAAACCCGAAGGATGCTGGATCTGGAAACGGAAATTGAAAAAATATCAAAACTGGGAATCCAGGTACTCACATTACAAGACGAAAATTATCCACGACGCTTAAAGGAAATTGATCAACCACCCCCTGTATTATTTGTCAGAGGTGAATTATTACCTCAAGACGATTGGGCTGTGGCAATTGTAGGTACTCGTCAGAACTCGGTTTATGGACGACAACTGACCGAAGAATTAGCTAACTTTCTAACTCAAAACAAAGTAACAGTTGTGAGCGGTTTAGCACGTGGAATTGACATTATTGCCCACGATGCAGTTCTTAAGGCAGGTGGTAGAACGATTGCGGTATTGGGTTGTGGAGTGGATCAAATCTATCCACCCGAACATCGTATCATTGCTGAAAAAATGATAAAAAATGGGGCTATGGTGAGTGAATATGCCTTAGGCACACCACCGGATGGTATCAATTTTCCTCCCAGAAATAGGATTATTTCGGGATTTTCACTTGCAACCGTCGTAGTCGAAGCGGGTGAAACCAGCGGTGCTCTGATTACAGCTACATTCGCGGTAAACCAGGGACGGGAAGTTTTTTCAGTACCCGGCAATTATTATTCCCCTAAAAGCAAAGGTACCAACCGGTTGATTCGGGATGGAGCCCGGCCGTTGTTGGATTTCAATGATATATTAGAAATTCTTCAACTTAACCATATGGATGACTTTCATTTTGCCCAAAGCGCATTGCCAACCGATAAAATGGAAAATACACTTTTTGATGTGTTAAGCAATGATTCCTTGCATATAGATGAAATTCTGGCACTTACTGGCCTGCCTATTGAGAAAGTTTCTGCTGCCCTGGTTATGATGGAATTGAAAGGTTTAGTGCGGCAGGTGAATCCAATGACGTATTTTGCGATAAAAGAGGATTATGGTGAATATAAGGAAAATAAAAATGAATGATCATTTTTATGCAGTTATCATGGCGGGGGGAGGCGGTACTCGCCTATGGCCGGTATCCCGCAGGCAATCGCCAAAGCAAATGCTGCGAATTATTGGCAGCCAATCTCTTTTTCAATTGGCAGTAGAACGGTTAAGTAATTTGTTTCCAGCAGAAAGAATTTTTGTGGTCACTCTGGCAGAACAGGCTGGTGCTTTACATACGGAATGTCCAGAATTGCCTCTTGAAAATTTCCTGATCGAACCAGCACCTCGCGGGACCGCATCTGTTGTGGGATTGGCAGCCTCTTTTATCAAACGCAAAGATAGTGAAGGAGTTATGGCGGTTCTAACAGCTGACCATATCATTGAAAATAAAATATTATTCCAGCAATTACTATCCACTGCCTTTGATATTGCACGAGAGAATTATTTAGTCACCTTAGGAATTGAACCCACCTATCCTTCTACCGGTTACGGATATATAGAAAGTGGCAAATTACTAAAAGGAAAATTTGAAATACCCCCCCATGAAGTAAAGAGGTTCATTGAAAAACCGGATGAACAGAAAGCCAAACAATTCCTTTCGGAAGGTGGATATTATTGGAATTCGGGAATGTTTATTTGGAAAGTGGAGCGAATTCTAGAAGAATTTGATTTACAAATGTCAGTCTTAAAAGGGACTCTCGATTTGCTTTATTCTGTAATGGGCAGTCCCAGTTACGATGAGCTTCTTAAAAAAGAATGGCCAAGCATAACTCCACAGACGATTGATTATGGCATCATGGAAAATGCTGCTCAGGTGGTTGTTTTACCAGCAAAAGGATTGCAATGGAGTGATGTGGGAAGTTGGGATTCTTTATTGGATTTCTTGGAGAGGGATGATAATGGAAATGTAATTATTGGAGATAAACAAGTTACTTTAGATACAAAAAATTCAATTCTTTATCAATCCAAATCCAATCGATTGGTAGTAACCATCGGACTGGAAGATATTGTTATTATTGATACTAAGGATGCTTTATTGGTTTGTAAGCGGGGAGAAACCCAGAAAGTAAGAAAAATAGTTGAGTTATTAAAACAAAGTAAAATTCAAAAATATTTATAGGAGATTTGTTTCTTGGAAGCTTATTGCGTAAAATGTAAAACCAAACGTGAAATAACAGAGCCTATAGCAACCTTTAATGTAAAAGGTTCACCTGTCACTAAGGGAATTTGCCCTGTTTGTGGTACGAAAGTCTTCAGAATGGGCAGAACAACTGGCCATGAAGGACTCGAAAAGCCGAACCTGGAGACAGTGCGAAGTGGAAGTCTTGTTATTGTAGAATCACCAGCCAAAGCCAGAACTGTCGGCAACTTCCTGGGAAAGAATTACACGGTCAAAGCATCAGTTGGTCATGTAAGGGATTTGCTTCGTTCCACTTTGTCAGTCGATGTGGAAAATAATTTTGAGCCGAAATACCGTGTTCCTAATGAAAAAAAAGAAGTTGTAAAAGACCTTAAAATAGAGGTCAAGAAGGCTGCGGAAATCTTCTTGGCAACAGATCCAGATCGAGAAGGCGAGGCCATTGCCTGGCATCTGAAAGAAGCAACTGGTATTCCAGAAGACCGAATGAAAAGAGTTGTTTTTCATGAGATCACTAAACCGGCAATTGCTGAAGCATTTGCCAATCCACGGAAAATCGATATGGATCTGGTTGATGCACAGCAAGCCAGGCGAATTCTTGATAGGTTGGTTGGATATAGCCTAAGCCCACTTTTATGGGAAAAAGTACGCAATCGACTGACTGCAGGGCGTGTGCAATCGGTTGCATTACGACTGATCGTCGAACGTGAAAGAGAAATCCTGGCTTTTATTCCGAAAGAATTCTGGACAATTGATGCCGAGTTAAGCCCCAAGGGAAAAAAAGATGCATTTCTTGCGCGGCTTGTGAAGGTGGATGATGCCGAACCTCAATTGCCTACCCAGGCGTTAGTCGAAAGCTATATTTCCGAGCTTGAAACAGTATCTTATCGTATTAGTAAGATTAAAAAAAGCGAAAGAAAAAGAAATGCTTATGCTCCTTTTATAACCAGTACATTGCAGCAGCAAGCATCCCGTCAAATTGGATACACAGCCAAACGGACGATGAGCATTGCTCAGCAGCTTTATGAAGGTATTGAAGTCGGTGAGGGGGGGACGACAGGTTTAATTACATACATGCGCACAGATTCAGCCAATGTTTCGGATCTGGCTTTAAAAGAGGTTCGTGAATATATTAGTAAAGTTTATGGTGAGGAATATTTACCAGCCGAGGCCAACAAGCATAAAACGCGGGCGGTGGTAGCCCAGGAAGCGCATGAAGCGATCCGACCGACATCTGTTTTCCGGACTCCTGACAATATTAAATCTTTTCTTTCTCCTGAACAATTCAAACTTTATCAATTGATCTGGCGACGGTTTGTGGCTTCCCAGATGGAAGCAGCAGTTTATGATACGATGTCGGTTGAAGCGATTGCAGATGGAAAACAGCATCATTATTTATTTCGTGCATCCGGGTCAGTACTGAAATTTCCAGGTTTTCTAATTTTGTATGAAGAAGCCAAGGAAGATGATGCATCCGAAGAAAAAGATGAGAATATAAAATTCCCGAAAGATCTAAAAGAAGGCCAGGAACTAGAGCTGATTCGGTTAATACCTGAACAGCACTTCACTCAACCCCCGCCACGTTTTACGGAAGCTTCATTGGTACAGGTATTGGAAGAATATGGAATTGGAAGACCTTCCACCTATGCCCCTATCCTCACAACGATTCAGGCACGCGGATACGTGATAAGGGAAGCAAAAAAACTGATTCCCACAGAAACAGGATTTCTGGTGAATGATTTGATGGTGGAATATTTCCCAGATATTCTTGGTGTACATTTTACAGCAGGGATGGAAGAAAACCTGGACCAGATTGCTTCGGGAAAACGGCTTTGGACAGATGTGCTTCAAAAATTCTATGATGATTTTAAACCGCAGTTGGACCATGCCAAGAGCGAAATGCCGGAGACAAAGACTGAACCGGAAAAGGTTGGCAAACCTTGTCCAACTTGTGGGCATGACCTGATCATTCGTTGGGGAAGATATGGCAAGTTTATTAGCTGTAGCGATTTCCCCAAATGTCGCTATACAGAGGCATTTTTAGAGAAAATTGGGGTAATCTGTCCGGAAGATGGTGGCGAACTTGTCTTACGCAAAACAAGGAAAGGTCGAATATTTTATGGTTGTGCCAATTATCCAAAGTGTGAATTTACATCATGGAACCGACCGATGAAGGCTCCCTGTCCTTCCTGTGGAGGATTATTGGTTATTAAAAATAAAAATGAAGCCCAATGTATAAAATGCGAAGAAATTTTCCAATTGGATAAACTACCCTCTGAAGAATAATATTAGGCATAATTCTTGCATCATATTCATACAGGTAATGAGTAATTAGTTTCGTTCCGCTAATTCTGATGCAAGAAGGAGAAAAATATGGAAAAAATAAAAACGCTGATCAAGCAACCCCTCGCCCTTGGAGGAATTGGGTTACTAATCGGTATGATTTTTGGCCTTGTGGTTTTAGGGTGGGGAGTCTGGCCTTTGGAATGGGTAAATGGATCGCCTGTAAATTTAAGCTCTGACTATCAACATCAATATCTGTGTATGTTGATTGATTCTTATGTCCGTAACCAGGATCTAAACCTGATGCGGGTGCGCTGGAGCAGTCTGGGCAATGGTAATACCGAATTACTAAAATCATTAACGTCTTCAGAATGCAGGTTTACATCAAATACCGAAATTGATAGTTTTAAATCAGCAATGAATGTTGCTGCAGTACCCACTACAATTCAAACACCAAATGTAACAACTCCTGCTACTTCAGCTAACAATATTTCATTTTTACCTGTATTACTTTTCTGTCTTCTTACCCTTTCAGCGGGTGGTGCTCTTTTGTACCTGTTGAATAAGAAATCGAAACTAAATTCGAGATCAGAAAAGAAAGTTGACCAAAAGACTCCTGCTTCAGAAGATTATTTCAATTCGCCAAATAAGCCTGACCCAAATGAAAGTTTGAAAGAAAAACCAATGGCGCAATTTATGGCCAGTTACCGCATCGGCCAGGATTTATATGACGAATCTTTCAGTATTGATTCTTCTTCTGGTGAATTTCTTGGAGAATGTGGTCTGGGTATTGCTGATTCAATCGGAGTTGGTGACCCTAAAAAAGTAACTGCTTTGGAAATGTGGCTTTTTGATAAAAATGATATTCAGACTGCTACAAATGTTTTAATGAGTGAACATGCGTTTAAAGATGACGCCATCCGGCAGAGATTGGTTGCCAAGGGTGAACCAGTATTGATTAAACCCGGACAGCATTTTATTATGGAGACTTCTTCACTTCAATTAGAAGCTACTGTGGTCAATTTGGTCTATGGTCGTGGACCACTCCCGGAAAATAGTTTCTTCTCTCAATTAACCTTGGAAATTTCAGTATTCCTAAAAGTCCATTAATTTCGATCAATATTGGTTAAAAAATACAGCCCATTTTATTGATGGGCTGTATTCATAAGTAAGTGGATTCAAAAGGGACATTACTCAATATTAATAATCTTTAATTTTATAGTACCCTGGGGAGTCTCAATCTGAACGGTCTCTCCTTTATGATGATTCATTAATGATTGCCCTATCGGTGATTCAAAGGATATCCTACCCTTTATTGGATTTGCTTCTTGAGGACCAACAAGATTGTAAATTTCCGGTATTTCCCCTGCTTCTTGAACAGTAATGGATGAGCCAATTTCAACAATATCCCCACTTTTTTTTAAATCATCAATGATGATTACACTTTTCAGCATCATTTCAAGTTCAAGAATTCGTCCTTCCATAAATGCTTGCTCTTCTTTAGCGGAAGTGTAATCAGCATTTTCAGAAAGATCCCCCTGTTGGATAGCTGCTCTCAACCGTATGGATAACTGCTCGCGTGCTGGACCTTTCAGATTTTCCAGTTCTTCGCGAAAGTGTTTGGCACCTTCAGCGGTTAAATAGGTTTTGTCAGTCATAATGAACTCAATTTCCAAGTGGGAATTTTACTTCATTTCAATTAATAAAGAATATTAAATCAGGATTGTCTGATCCTCGTACCAAGGTCTGCACCATTTAACGATTTGAGGACATTTCCAGGTGTTATTCCTGAAAAAATATTTATTTCGAGATCTGGAAGAAGATAGGATAGATTAAGCATGGATTTTACTTTTTCCACCATTCCCCCTGTCACATCAACGGAATTGGAACCACCTAATTTCCTTAGGATATCTGGTTCTATGTCTTGAGTTATCAGATCAATAAAATGTTGGTTTGCGGGAAAATCCTGCCATACACCTTCTTCGATTCCAGCTATAAGGATCTTTTCTGGCTTTAATGAAAGAGCAAGGTGTTCAAATAGCTCTTCAGTTGAAAATATTGTTCCACCAATCGTTAGGTCAAAGATTACATCACCATAGATAAGCGGGATTAAATCAGCCTCCAATGCCTTTTTAATCGGGGTCAAATCCCATATCTTAATGGTTTTGTTTTCCGCAATAATCATTGATGAAGGAGGAAAAGAGATCACCGGAATATCTTGAGAAGTTAAAACATCAACAATTATCTTGTTTAAACTATGAGCTTCCTTCCAAACATACTCAAATCCCTTCCATCCTTCGGGATTGTATACACCATCCCGGGTCCCGAATTTTTTTGCTGGAAAATGGCCAAAAGAACCTGAACCATGCCCAAGTAAGAGTTTGAGATTCCGGTTCTCTTTTCTGGCTGAAGTAATTTCAGCTGCAAGCCGATGGATCACATTTAGACGCGCAGTATGTGGCTGGTTTTTATCGGTGATCAATGAGCCGCCAAGTTTTAAGAAATATAGCATGTTTATTTTGATGGTTGAATTTGGGTGAAATAAGTATGAGTTGCCCCTGCAGTTTTTAAAGCGCTCTGAACATGTATTTTATCTTCTTCTTTGATCAGAGCGATCATATTGCCACCGCGACCGCTACCGCATAATTTTGCACCCAGGGCACCTGCTTCTAATGCAGCATCGGTCAATTTATCTAATTCATCACAGGAAACGTCAATTTGTTTTAGTAAAACATGATTTTCATTCATCAACTCGCCAATTTTATAAGTATTTCCTGATTCAATGGCAGCATTTGCCGATATTGAGATTTCTCCTATCTCATCAAATATTTTTTCATATTTTTCCATGTTAGTTGTCCATTTTTCTCGCACGGCAGAGACAACTTCTTTGGTAAGGCTCTGAATTCCTGTATTCCCGAGAATAAAAAATAGAGGAGATTTGACCTTGAGAATTTTTATCGGATTTTGTTTTATAAAAAAAACCGGTTTTTCATAGGCTACTACAGTATTGTCAATCCCTGAAGGGTTACCATGGTGAAATTTTTCAACCTGAAAAGCAAGGTCACTGATTATCTGGTCGTCAGGTTGCTGTCCGAGAAAAAGTGCCAAGGCACGGATGAGAGCTACTGATGTGGAAGCACTGGAACCCAGACCCGATGCGATTGGTATAGTAGAAGTGATCATGATTTCACAGGCAGGAAAATGATCGAGATGAAAATAATCAGTGACTAACTTGATTGCCATTCGAAAGGGATGATCATTTTTTATTTCATCAAAATGTCTTGTAAAATTAATATCTGGTGCTTTAATTAGCAAATCCCCAGGTTTACTTTTTGGATTGGCGAGAATATTTACTTTTGTGCGAAGGTTGCTGATTGGAACAGCAATTGCCGGTCGTTGATAAACTACTGCATGTTCTCCAAAGAGAATTGTTTTAGCTGGAGCTGAAACAGATAAAGCAGGCATGCAATTAGCCAAATAATCGCATTAGACTATTGGAATAAAAAATTATCAAAATGAGAATTCCAAAGAGTAATAATGTGATTTGTAAAGGACGGTCTTTCAATAAGATTTCCTCAGGTGCTCCTCCGGCATGCTCAACTTGGATTAAATATAGATAACGGAAAATACCGTAAAGGGCAAACGGGATAGTCAGCATCATGCTGTGATCTGCAGGCAAATTAGGTGCTGAGAAAGTGTATAAGCTGTAAGCAATAATGGTTGTGCTGGAAACTATCGTAATTATCTGATCCAAGAATGGAAGAGTATAACCATCCAGAACTCGACGATGATGGGCTGCATTAGTATTTAGCGTAGAAATTTCAGAGCGGCGTTTTCCAAAACCAAGATATAGAGCTAAAAGGGTTGTTACAACATATAACCAGGGAGAAAATCTCTCTACGTTAATAAGGGATACGCCGGAAGCAACGCGCAGGACAAATCCGGAAGCAATAATCATCACATCTAAAATAACAACATGTTTCAACCATTTAGAATAAGCAAGATTACTGAGAAAATAGATGGTTACAAGTATTCCAAAGACAGGAGAAAGCCAAAGCCCTAGGATTATTGAAAAGGCCGTGAAAATCAGGGCGAATAATATGGCGATTGAAAAAGGTAATTTCCCCGAGGCGATTGGACGAAAACGTTTGGTGGGATGATATTTATCGGATTCGTAATCCATAATATCATTGAAAAGATAGACAGCGCTTGAGATAAAACAGAAAATGATGAATCCGGCGAGAGCACGCAAGTCCGAATTCAATCTAAATAATTGGCGGTCAAATATTAATGCAGCAAATACTGCAACATTCTTTGTCCATTGTTTTGGACGCATGCTAATTAATAATGAAGTCAACATATTTAAATATTATCATAATATCAATACGAAAGTTTGATTTGGTTGTAAAATTTTCAGATGAGGAAAACTCGTCTTGATTTATTGCTAACGGCAAAGGGGATGGTTGAAAGTCGCAACTTAGCTCAGAGAATCATCATGGCCGGAGAAGTAAGGGTAAATGGTGAAATCGTAGATAAGCCATCCGCGCAGGTTTTGGAAAGTGATTTAATCGTAATAAAATCGCAGCCTCTTTTCGTTTCACGAGGGGGAATCAAAATCGAGGCAGGCCTTATAGCCTTTGGCCTTACCCAACTAAACGGAAGAGTGTGTGCA
Source organism: uncultured Anaerolineaceae bacterium (assembly GCA_964571135.1). GTDB lineage: Bacteria > Chloroflexota > Anaerolineae > Anaerolineales > Anaerolineaceae > CAZMZW01. Next base: position 303,383 of record CAZMZW010000002.1, read on the forward strand.
GATGTTGGGGCATCAACCGGAGGCTTTACAGATTGTCTATTACAACATGGGGCGAAAAAAATTTATTCTATTGATGTGGGTACTGGTTTATTGCATTGGAAGCTGCGGAATGATCCACGTGTGGTTGTTATGGAAAAAACCAATGCAAGGTACTTAACGGAATTACCCGAAAAAATTGAATTGGCAACAATTGATGCTTCTTTTATCTCGCTAAAAACCCTATTGCCTGTTGTAAAGAATTGGTTAATGATGAATGGTGTGATTATTGCCCTGGTCAAACCTCAATTTGAAGCTGGTCGAGAATTATCTGCCCGAGGAAAAGGCGTTATCCGTGACCCGCAAATTCATTTAGATGTTTTAAAGGAAATAGCCATTTTTTCCAAAAACTGTTCTTTTGAAGTAAAAGGAATTATTCCTTCTCCAATTATTGGGCCAAAGGGAAACCGGGAATTTTTACTTTATTTAAGTTATCCCCAATCTTCAAATGAAAATGAAGAAAGGTTGCTTGAAAGAGTGATTAAAAATAATGATCAATTGACCCTGTAGATAAAAAATATTTTGAAAAATAAAAATAGATTATACTAATTTCCTCTTATGCAGACAAACCATATCCGTAATTTTTGCATTATTGCTCACGTGGATCATGGTAAATCCACCTTAGCAGACCGAATGCTTCAGCATACCGGCACCATCTCTGACCGGGACATGAAGGATCAGGTTCTGGATACTATGGATCTTGAGCGTGAGAAGGGTGTGACTATTAAAGCATCAGCAGTACGCATGCTTTACCAGTTAGAAAATGAATCCTACGAGCTAAATTTAATTGATACACCAGGACATGTTGATTTTAACTATGAAGTAAGCCGTGCATTGGAAGCCTGTGAGGGCGCAATTTTAATTGTGGATGCCACGCAGGGAATTGAAGCACAAACGTTAGCCAATCTTTACCTTGCGCTTGAAGGTGATCTGGTGATCGTACCAGTCATCAATAAAATTGACCTGCCTTCCGCAAATCCTGATGGAGCTGCTCAAGACCTGGGAAACCTTTTAGGAATCGATCCCAATTCTATCATTAGGATCTCTGCTAAAGAGGGTACGAATGTAGACCAAGTTTTAGAAGCAATTGTCAAACGAATTCCTCCTCCAAAGGATGGTTACCATAAACCTTTGCAAGCATTGGTTTTTGATTCCCATTACGATGCATATAAAGGTGTTATTGCTTATGTAAGGATTTTTAATGGACAGGTAAGTGGAACGGATAACCTGTTAATCATGTCCAATAAGGTTGAGTTGAAGCCTGTGGAGTTGGGGATTTTTTCCCCACAGATGAAGCCCATGCAAAGGTTAGAGGCTGGAGATGTGGGTTATATTGCTACTGGATTAAAAACGGTTAAAGAATGTCGGGTTGGCGACACCATCACTAATGCACGTCATCCAGCTGAACAGCCGTTGACCGGATATAAGCATCCCAAACCGATGGTTTTTGCTGGTATCTATCCTGTTGAAGGCGAAGATTACAACAATCTCAAAGAAGCCTTGGAGAAATTACAGTTAAATGATGCTGCCCTGGTTTATGATCCCGAAACTTCCCAGGCGTTGAATTTTGGGTTCCGTTGCGGTTTTTTAGGATTATTTCATATGGAAATTGTTCAAGAGAGGTTAGAACGGGAATATGATTTGGATATTGTTATCACTGCACCTTCAGTTGAATACAAGATTATTAACCGGGATGGTTCGGAATTATTAATTGATTCACCTGTTCAATTACCAGATGAAGCCAGTATAGAAGAAATTCATGAACCTTGGATGAAGGTGATGATCTTCAGCCCAACCGAGTATTATGGAACGATTATGGAATTAGTCATAAAGCGAAAGGGGATTTTTGTTGAACAAGAATATCCTGCGCCAAATCGGGTACAACTGACTTTTTTCATTCCACTCTCTGAAATTATTGTAGATTTCTTTGATGAACTAAAATCCAGAACAAAAGGTTACGCCTCTATGGATTATCAATTTGATGGCTACCGTGCTGGAAACCTTGTAAAACTGGAAGTACTGATCGAAGGAGCGTCTGTGGATGCATTAGCCACGATCGTTCACAAAGATGAGGCATACCATAAAGGTCAAAAGTTAGTAACAAAGTTAAGAAAAGTGATTCCACGACAACTATTTGATGTAGCCATTCAGGCATGCTCAGATGGAAAAGTAATTTCACGTGCGAATGTAAAAGCACTACGCAAGGATGTATTGGCCAAATGTTATGGCGGAGATATCACTCGTAAAAAGAAATTACTGGAAAAACAAAAAAAGGGGAAAAAGCGCATGAAAAGGATAGGGAATGTGGAAATCCCTCAGGAAGCCTTCATGGCAATTCTTCGCCTTGAGGATGAATGAAAAAGCAACAAGCTAATCCCTGGATCGGCATTATAAAATGGCTACCTGGAATAATAATCAGTGTATTGGTTATTTATTTTCTATTGCGCATCGTTAATGTAAATGATTTACGAAATGCGTTGATCTCTTTAAAAATTGAAACCCTGATTTTGATTATTTTGCTAATTGTCCTATCTATCGCAGCGAGAGGTATGGCATGGCGGGTGATGATCGGCGAAAAGGCAAAATTTCAAGATTCATTCTTCGCAGTAAGCGTTGGTTATATGTTAAATAACATCATTCCGAGATCTGGCGAAATAGGTAAAGCAGTAGTAATGGGTGCTTCAACGGAATATGGAACTTTGCATGTGCTTTCTACAGTAGTTGTGGAACGGGCTCTGGATTTGGCAATTGCTGCTGGAATGTTATTATCCACACTCCCATTGGCACTTCAGATGGATTGGCTAAAACCGATTGCGATCATTTTATTACTGATAGTTCTTATTGGTTTAATTGTTCTTTTTGTCATGGCAAATAACCGCCAAATTGTTCATCAATGGATTACAAAAAAGGGAGAAAAAAACACTTTTGTAAAGAAATATTTACTGCCTGGTTTGGATTCTCTATTAAATGGTTTTAGTATTTTAACAAAACCAGGGCAATTTTTCCTAAGTTTGTTTTGGATTGGGTTATGCTGGACATTCTGGGCATTTATGTATTATTTGGCGATCCGTACTTTCGTGCCGCAGGCTCCATTCTGGTGGGCAATATTTGCCCAATCAGTGCTTGCAATGGGAATTGCACTCCCCTCTGCACCCGGAGGGGTTGGCGTTTTTGAAGGGGCTATGGTGGGTGCATTATCTGTTTTGGGTGTCAAGGATCAATCGAATTCTCTAGGCTTGGCTTTGGTTTTACACATGATTCAAATAGTCATCTCCTTCATCTTGGGAGGAATCGGACTGTTACGCCAAGGCTTGACCTTAAAGAAGTTAATTTCACAAGTTAGTATTAAACAGTCCTGAGGATCTAACGTATGGAAAAAAAATCCCTGATTACTGGTGGGGCAGGCTTTATTGGATCAAATTATGCTCACCGTCTAATTAAAAAAGGTGAAACAGTTGTTTTATTTGATAATCTTTCTCGTAAAGGCGCGAAAGATAATCTTGAATGGTTAAAAACAGAATTTGGAAAAGATGCATTCCAATTTATTGAAGGCGATATCCGAAATATTGAGGAAATTGAAGAAGCAGCAAAGACAGCAGAAATCATCATTCATTTAGCTGCACAGGTGGCTGTAACAACCTCAGTTGTAAATCCTCGCGAAGATTTTGAAATTAATGCATTGGGAACCTTTAATTTGTTGGAAGCGGCCAGAAAATCAGGGAGGCAGCCAGTTGTGATCTTTGCTTCCACAAATAAGGTTTATGGTGGATTGGAAGATCTAAGGGTTATTGAAGATGATACACGATACAAGTTGGCAGATTTTCCTAATGGCATTGATGAAAAACATATCCTCGATTTCCATTCCCCATACGGTTGCTCAAAAGGAAGCGGCGATCAATATGTTCGTGATTATGCAAGAATTTTCCAACTTCCAACGGTGGTTTTTCGACAAAGTTGTATTTATGGAACCCGTCAATTCGGAATAGAAGACCAGGGATGGGTTGCCTGGTTTGTGATCGCAACTCAACTCGGAAAATGCATTTCTATTTACGGAGATGGGAAACAAGTCAGGGATCTCTTATTCATTGATGATTTATTGAATGCATATGACCTGGCTATAGGGCAAATCGATCATGTTGCTGGAGAGGTTTTTAATATTGGTGGTGGGATAAAACACACCATATCCATTTGGAAAGAATTTAAACCAATTTTAGAGCAGATCCAAAACAAAGAGATATCGTATGAATGTTTTGATTGGCGGCCAGGAGACCAAAAAATATATGTTTCTGATACCCAAAAAATGGAACGGATAACAGGTTGGTGTCCAAAAGTTGGTGTTATCGAAGGTGTCCGGATGCTAAATAATTGGGTGAAAGAAAATATTCATTTGTTCAAATTAAATTAGAAAGATGAAATTTCTAATTGAATTAACTTATTATCGGCCACATACCAGCGGATTGACCATCTATGCAGAGCGGTTGGCGCAAGCACTTGTTCTACGTGGTCATTATGTAACGATTCTGACATCTCAATACGACCAACAGCTACCAGTCAATGAAATAATCGAAGGTGTGAATATTGTACGGGTTCCTGTTTTGGTGCGGATTAGCAAGGGTGTTGTTATGCCCAGTTTTGGTTTAATAGCCCAAAAATTAGTAATGGAACATGATGCCATTTCCTTACACTTACCTCAATTGGATGCAGCCGGTCTTGCTTTTCGAGGATGGATATATAAAAAACCGACGATCATTACTTACCATTGTGATTTACAGATGCCTCCCGGAGCATTGAGTTGGGCAGCCAATCAGGGTGTGAACCTGATGAATAATCTTGCGGCTCTGTTTACTCATAGAATTGTGGCGTATACACAGGATTATGCGGATCATTCTGCTTATTTGCAGAAATATCCCCAAAAAATTCGAATTATTCCTCCACCGGTAGAGTTGCCTTTCGTCTCACAAGATCAAATATTGAACTTTAATGGGATTAATAATTCATCAAAACATAATCCAATAATTGGAATTGCGGCGCGCTTCGCATCTGAAAAAGGCATAGAAATCCTTTTACGATCATTGGAAACGATCATTCAAAAATTTCCCAATATTCAGGTTTGGTTTGCCGGTCCTTATAAAAATATCTTGTGGGAAGAAAAATACTTTCAAAGGCTTTCTCCATTAATTGCAAAATTTGAAGAAAGTGGACATTGGAAGTTCTTGGGTTTGTTAAATCCGGAACAGATTGCTGCATTCTATCCAAATCTAGATGTTCTCGTCCTTCCAAGTTTAAATAGCACCGAATCTTTTGGGCTGGTCCAGATTGAAGCGATGATCAATGGTATACCTGTTGTTGCATCTGATTTACCAGGTGTACGTCAGCCAGTACAAACACATAATTTTGGAAAAATATTTCCGGTTGGAAATTCAAACGCACTGGCTGCTGCAGTTATTGAATTGCTCGAGCATCCAATTAAGGGACAGATCGATTCTCAAAAAATAAAACAACAATATTCTCCTGATTCTATTGCTGGAAAATATGAAAACCTTGTAAATGAAATCAGAGATTCGTTTTAATTAAGAGAAGAAACCCAAAAACTTTATCAACAAATCTTTTTTTTCAGTTTTGTAAAAAACTAATCAAATGGAAGACCCAAGTATTCTAGATTATTTACAATCACTTTTTAAATCCAAACTAAGAAGTGAAGATAACCCCCTGAAATTATTCTCGCCTCAAAGGGAACCTCATGATTCTACAATCAAGAGAAAGAGATCGAAAAAATCCCCGTATAAGTTAGTTGCCGCAATTATTATTGGGATTATTGCTCAATTTCAATTAGAGCCACCCAACAGCAATACGATAGCAGCAAGTATTTTATATTTTGCTGCAGGTATCATATGCTACTGGGAGATATCTCATTCCAGTTTTCACAAACAACACGATAAGTTCGGTAAAAAAAACCTATCCGTAAGGATGATTAGTTTTATTTTCTCACTGCTTCTTATCCTCGTCGCATTTTGGATGTTCAATGACAATCGGTTTACCACCATTAACCTAAGTCTATGGAGTCTGGCAATTGCTTTGTTTTTTTATTCGGTATGGGAAAGGTTACCCCAAAAAATTTATCCGAAACAGCGAATAAATTTGTGGGTGATCCTTATGATCCTGGCTATCATAGTCGTTGTTTTTTTTCGAATTAATCAACTTAATCAAGTACCCGGAGAAATGTTTAGTGATCATGCTGAAAAATTACTTGATGTTGCGGATATATTAAATGGGAAATACTCGATATTTTTCACAAGAAATACGGGTCGTGAAGCTTTTCAATTCTATCTCACAGCTTTAATCATCCGACTTTTTGGAACAGGTCTTACATTTATTAGTCTTAAGATTGGTACCGTATTAGCGGGGTTATTGACACTCCCATTCATTTATTTATTGGGAAGAGAAATTGGTAATCGATGGGTTGGATTAACCGCTTTCTTCCTGGCTGGTATTGCTTATTGGCCAAATGTCATCTCGAGAGTAGGTTTACGCTTTCCCTTGTATGCTCTTTTCGCTGCTCCAGCAATTTATTATCTAATCCAGGGATTAAGAAAATGTAACCGCAATGATTTCATTTTATCCGGGATAGCTCTCGGGATTGGTTTGCATGGTTATTCTCCAATTCGTATTATGCCATTAGTAATACTGATTGGTTTTATCTTAGCCTGGTTAAATTCGAAATCCAAGGATTATCGAAAGCTTATTTTCTGGAATTTGTGCTTGCTTGCTTTTACAGCATTTATTATCTTTTTACCTTTATTCCGATATGCTGTCGAAAACCCCACGATTTTTGGGATTCGGACATTATCTCGATTGACAGCGATTGAACAACCATTACCGGGATCGGCTTGGCAAATATTCCTAGGTAACTCATGGAATGCTTTGACAATGTTCTTCTTCAATAATGGAGAGATCTGGGTTCATTCAATTCCAAACAGACCTGCACTTGATATTATTACTGCAGTTTTTTTCTTTATTGGATTAATATATCTTCTTCTAAGATTTAAAGAAAAAAGGAACTGGGTTGACCTTTTTGTTCTTCTATTAATTCCTCTATTGATGCTACCTTCAATCCTTTCACTTGCTTTTCCTCGTGAAAACCCTTCTTTGAATCGAACTAATGCTGCCATTCTTCCTGTTTTTGTGATTGCAGCTCTTGGATTTGAGTATGTTTTTAAAACAATTCTTAACTCGTTGAAAGCTAGACGATCAAAGGCTCTGGCAATTGGATTTATGGTGGTATTGATATCAATCGCCTTCTTAATGAATTTTAGGTTGGTATTTATCGACTATAGTGAGCAATTTCTCCAAAAGGCTTGGAATTCTTCTGAGATTGGGGCAGTAATAAAGGATTTCGTAAAGAATGGTGGGAATCCTGATAATGCATTCGTTATCCCTTTTCCACACTGGGTGGATACTCGTTTAGTTGGAATAAATGCGGGTTACCCCACGAAAGATTATGCCCTGGCCAGAGATCAGATCATTGCAACAAAATTATTAGCGCCGCCGAAATTATTTATCCTAAAACCAGACGATTATGACTCAATAAATGAAATTCGAAATATTTATACTCAAATGGATGAACAGGATTATATCTCCAAACAGCCAGGGAAAAACTTTATAATTATCCATGTAAGTAAATAGTCCTCGGAGACATTGATGCCTGATAAAGAAAAAAAGAATTCTCGATTTTCTAATTTAATACTGCAGTTTGCATTATTGGTATTAATACTTCTTATTGGGGCTTATTTTCGCTTTTCCGGAATCAATTGGGATGAGAATTATCATTTACACCCCGATGAACGTTTTCTAACAATGGTGGAATCATCCATTTCGCCGGTGAAAAACATTTCGGAATATTTTAATACTGAAATATCCAGTTTAAATCCTTATAATTCTGGTTACAGTTTCTTCGTCTATGGAACTTTACCAATATTCTTTATTCGATATTTTGCAGGTTGGTTGGGACAGGCTGATTACGGGCATGTATTTATCATTGGCCGATACTTCTCTGGTATTTTTGATCTTTTATCAATCCTGATTGTCTTTCTCATTACCCAGAGACTATATAAAAATAAATGGATGAGTTTGTTGGCAGCCAGTCTGGCGTCAGTATCAGTTCTATCTATTCAGTTATCGCATTATTTTACGGTCGATAGTTTCGCTAACTTCTTCTCGATTTTAGCAATCTATTTTGCTGTTTGTGTAATTGAAGACGTCCCGAATAAAATCAGAAAACCGATAAATCGTTCTTCTGGTTTTATCTCCTTTTTAAGGCAATTCTTTGATCTAAAATATTTCTTGTTATTCGGCGTTGCGCTTGGGATGGCGGCAGCATCAAAAATAAACACAGTTGTTGTAGCAGCAATACTTCCAATTGCAATATTAATTAACGACCCTTCAATTCTGCATTTCTCCAAAAATAAACAATTTCCAAGGTTTCTTAGAAATCTATTTGCCTCTGCGATTGTTGGTTTTCTAGTTTTTAGGATTTTTCAACCTTATGCTTTTTCTGGCCCCGGATTTTTCAATATTTCCCTTAATCCAAAATGGATCGATAACCTTAAGGAATTAAATTTTCTTAGTTCCGGTGATTCGAATTTTCCTCCATCCCTTCAATGGGCAAGACGACCGATCTGGTTTGGCCTGGAAAACCTGGTGTTATGGGGAGTGGGGTTGCCAGTTGGAATCATGGCTATTTTTGGTTTTTTATGGATGGGAAAAAAAATAATATTTGGGGAATGGCAGCCACACATTCTTTTATGGATTTGGACAGGCTTTTACTTCATTTGGATGACTTTACGTTCAAATCCCACCATGCGATATTTTCTTCCCATTTACCCAACTATCGCAATTATTACTGCCTGGGGGATGATCAAATTATGGGAAAAAGGAAAAATTAAATATCTCAATTTAAAAGTTGGATTATTTTGGAAAATATTTGCCGGTTTTCTAATCGGTTGTACTTTGGTATTTTCATTTCTTTGGGCATTTGCCTTTGCGCAAATCTATAATCGTCCTGTCACTCGGGTTAGTGCTAGCGAATGGATATATCAAAATGTGGAAGGAGCGATAAATTTAAGCGGGACCGCAGATGGTAAAGAAATCAATATTCCCCTGTCTTATCCCCATTATTTTTTATTGAATACATCAAATTCACTAGTTGTGAAGTTTTCTCCAGAAGAAACAGGTTTTCTTAATGCTCTTACGATTGACCATATCATAGATCCTCTCAGTACGAATCAGATAAAAAATATTCAAATTTCAATCGATGATGGGAATGTAAATAGTCCGAAATATATTAAAGCGCGATTATCAGATGTTTTTACAGCGACTGATGATCCGCGCGGAAATTCTTATCAGGTTCAATTAGATACCCCTGTAGCTGTACAGAAAGGAATTAACTATTTTTTAACTATTCAGGTTGAAAATGGGAAAGATCAATTACGATTCGCGGGGAAAATCTTTATAAACCTTGCTTTGCCTGATCATATATTAACCCAGCCAATATTTCTCGCTGCACCAATTCTAAAAACTGAAACGGAGGTATTTCAATTTACTCCTAATGTAGATGTAAATATCGATCAATTAAAACTTTTTCGGGCAATAGATTGGTCGGGAAATACAAATAACAAGGATCTATTCATCAGCATATTGGATTCTTTAAATGAATCTGATATTTTAGCAACCACAAGTATCTCAAATCAGTTTATTGGCCAGAAAGACTACCGTGGAACTATATATTTTGTCCCATTCAATAAGCCAGTCTTACTTAAAGAGGGACATCCTTACCTTATTAAAATTCAGTTGGTAGGGGGTAAGGGAGAATTGGCATTCTATGGGAGTCAGCAAGCAAATGAATCATCCTGGGATGATGCCATTCCTATGGCAATGTACGGGAATAATCCATTTGACAATCAATCAGGTGTGTATCAATCCGACCTAAATTTTGAAATGTATTGGGATGATAACCAGCAAAAGTTGGATCGATTTGAAACAATATTAGATCAGGCAGATTTCATTTACATTACATCCAATCGTCAATGGGGCAGTACAACGCAGATCCCGGAACGTTATCCATTAACCAATACATATTATCGTAATTTGATTGGCTGTCCAGAAGAAAAAGATATTCAATGGTGTTATCGAGTCGCGCAGCCAGGCACATTTCAGGGGAATTTGGGGTTTGAACTGATTAAAGTGTTTCAATCGGATCCAAACCTTAGGGGACCACGGATTAATACCCAGTTTGCAGAAGAGGCTTTTACAGTTTATGACCATCCCAAGGTGCTGATTTTCAAGAAAACAGATAAATTTTCAAACAGTAATGTTCACGCTATATTTGCAAAAGTAGACTTGACCAAAGTCATAAATCTCACTCCTGGTCAAGCCGGCCTTACTCCTGGAACATTGACCATGCCGACAAGCATGAAGGAACGGCAATACTCTGGGGGAACCTGGTCAGAATTATTTAACCCTGATTCGATAATTAATACGAATTCTTTTGTGGGATTATTGGTTTGGTATCTCTTAATAACAGTATTAGGATGGATAGTTTATCCAACAGTAAGACTGGCGCTTCATGGATTGAGTGATAAAGGCTACCCAATCACTAAACTGGCCGGTCTTTTATTACTAGCTTTACCTGTCTGGTTGGCGGGTTCTCTTGGAATTGAATTCAATAAAATATCTATCACTTTGTCCATTTTTTTATTGATCATGCTTAATTTCTTTTTGTTTCAAAAACAAAAGAGTGAGATCCTGGAAGAAATTAGAACACACCTTCAATATTATCTAAAAATAGAAATTATTTCAGTAATCTTTTTCCTGATCTTTTTGGCTATTCGTATAGGCAATCCGGATTTATGGCACCAGTATAAGGGTGGTGAAAAGCCAATGGATTTCTCTTATTTCAATGCCGTTCTTAAAAGTACTGTATTTCCTCCTTACGATCCCTGGTTCACAGGGGGGTATATCAATTATTACTATTATGGATTTGTGATTGCCGGTATACCAGTAAAATGGTTGGGTTTGAATCCATCTGTGGCATATAACTATATTTTGCCCACATTCTTCAGTTTTGCTGCCATGGGCGCTTTTTCTTTTGGGTGGAACATCATTAAATCTTTACCAAAGATGGGGATAGACCGATTTAAGAATAGTGTAAATCATTGGAAAACAAGCATTCATAACATTATTTCAAACCCATATTTCGTTGGATTGAGCACCACATCATTATTTTTAATAGTTGGTAATCTTGGTACCGTGCGAATGATTTTCCATGGATTACAGCGCTTAGCCTCGGCGGGAATACCCATCGAAACGGGTAACTTTATCCAAAGAGCAGTATGGTCAATCCAAGGTTTTTTTCAAGTTCTGGCTGGAAATAGGATGAGTTTTTATCCAGGTGATTGGTATTGGATTCCCAGCCGAGCTATTCCCGGGGAGTCAATCACTGAGTTTCCATTTTTTACTTTTTTATATGCTGATCCACATGCACATTTATTTGCACTTGCAATTACGATCCTGGTACTGCTATGGTGTTTATCGATTCTGGCAATAAAAAATGACTGGTTTGACAAAAAGGAAAAAATTCAAAATATATCTTCCTTGGTTTTTGGCGCAATTGTTGTAGGCGCTTTACGAATTACCAATACCTGGGACTTTCCAATATATTTGGGAATCTCAGTAATTATATTGGGTTATGCCCATCTAATGAATCGAAGTAAGAACGGTAAACCCTTCAAATTTGACTTTTTTCCATGGCGGAGTATCTTTAACTTGGTGGTTGTCATTGGGATTTTTATATCCCTCACATTATTATTGTATTTACCTTACAGTCAATGGTATGGTCAAGCCTACACTTCCATTGAACTTTGGCAGGGGAGTCGTACACCTTTGGCTTCATATTTAACTCACTGGGGGTTGTTCCTCTTTATCACATTATCTTGGTGTGTATGGGAATTACGTAATTGGATGGCTACAACTCCTTTAAAGGCTTTACAAAAAATATCCGCCTATCGCAATTATTTTATTGCTGCATTTATTTTCCTATTATTTGGCAGCTTATGGATGATTATTAATGGAATTCAAAGCGCATTGGTGGTTATTCCTTTGCTACTAATTGGGGTCTTCTTGATCTTCAGGAAAAACCAAACCGATGTAAATCGATTTCTAGCATTCCTTTCGCTAATAGGGTGGAGCCTGACCCTGGTTGTTGAATTAGTAGTGCTTAAAGGGGATATTGGGCGGATGAATACGGTTTTTAAATTCTATTTGCAAGCCTGGACCCTCTTATCGATCACCTCCGCTGGTTACTTATTCTTAATACTTCGTTCAGTTTTTCAGGAATGGCGACCGAAATGGAAATCAATATGGTTACTCGGTCTAACCATATTATTGATGGGTGTATCTCTATTTCCCATTACTGCAACAATAGATAAAATATCAGATCGGATGGTTAATAATATACCCATCACACTTGATGGAATGGCTTATATGCAAACGGCAAAGTATTCTGAGGGTGATACTTCAATGGATCTGGATCAGGATTATCAAGGGATTCTTTGGATGCAAAAGAATGTTATCGGTTCACCAGTGATCCTTGAGGCCAATGTTCCCGAATATCGATGGGGTACCCGTTATACCGTTTATACTGGTTTGCCTGGAGTCATTGGTTGGAACTGGCATCAACGTCAGCAAAGAGCTATTCTTCCATCAAATTGGGTAACTGATCGATTAGACGAAGTTCAAAAGTTTTACCAGACAATTAATATTGAAGAGGCAAAAAGTTTCATAGAAAAATACCAGATCAAGTATATTATTGTGGGGCAACTTGAAAAAATAGTCTATCCTGGTGCGGGGCTGGCAAAATTTCAAACTTTGGATGGTGTACTTTGGAAATCCGTTTTTCAATTCAAAAATACCACTATCTATGAAGTGAAGGTGTAAAACAGGTAATTATGATTCAATTCTTACTTTGGTACTTTGCCATCTCACTACTTGGTCTAATTGCATTTCCCATTGTATATCGACTTTTACCATTCTTAGCTGATAGAGGTTATTCCTTTTCCCGAATAGCGGGTTTACTTATCTGGTCCTATATTTTCTGGATTCTTACATCGCTGGGTGTATTATCAAATAATATCAATGGGGCTTTTATTGGTCTTCTGGGGATAATTGTTTTTTCATTATTTTCAATCCGTCAAAATTATTGGAGTGAAATAAAACAATGGCTTAGATTTAAACTTAAGCTTGTTCTGATCATTGAAATATTATTCTTATTCGCTTTTGGCTTTTGGACTTTGGTCAGGGCTGCAAATCCGGATATCCTGGGAACGGAAAAACCAATGGAATTGGCATTTATCAATTCAATTTCACGTACCCCTGTTTTTCCACCAAATGATCCCTGGCTATCAGGTTATGCCATTTCTTATTACTATTTTGGATATGTAATGGTGGCGCTGATCGGATACATGACTGGCACGCCACCGGTCATTTCATTTAATTTAGCACTTTCATCCTGGTTTGCGTTAACTGCGTTGGGTTGCTATGGGGTGGTATTTAACTTGTTACGAACATGGCAGGATTATCAATCAAAAGCAAGAATTAAGCCAAATGCAAAGAAAGAGCATTTCCTTTATTCAAGTTTATTGGGTCCATTTTTTGTTTTGATTTTGAGTAACGCAGAGGGTTTCCTGGAAATGCTTCATGCCAAAGGTTTCTTCTGGCAAATGGGTCCCGATGGATTATTACAATCTAAATTCTGGTCATGGTTGAACATCCAGGAATTAAATCAACCACCAGCAACGCCTTTTTCGTTCATCCCTGGGCGTGTTGGTGGAATTTGGTGGTGGAGGGCTTCCCGCGTTTTACAAGATTTTGATATTCTGGGTCACTCACGTGAGATTATTGATGAATTTCCTTTTTTTTCCTATTACCTTGGTGATTTGCATCCCCATGTTCTGGCAATGCCATTTGGCTTATTAGCGATAGGGTTAGCTCTAAATCTGTTCCGGGGTATCGAAAGTGAATATAAGAATGCAACATTACTTCAATGGTTAAAAAAACCATTATTCTGGTTTATTGTTGTAACATGTGGGGGAATCGCTTTTATTAATACTTGGGATTTACCTATTTATATAAGTATTATTTTATTCACATATTTATTCGTTCGGATCAAGGAAAAAGGATGGAAAATAAAAAGGATTTGGGAGATTATTGCAGCAGGATTGATTATTGGGGTGAGTTGCTTTTTACTTTACCTGCCATTCTTTTTAAGTTTTTCATCACAAGCGGGCGGGATTTTACCAAGTCTAAATTTCTTCACAAGAGGGATTAATTTCTGGGTAATGTTCCTTCCTTTTCTTTCACTCATAATAATATTTCTTATCTGGTTGTTGCAATATTCAAAAAAGGAATTTTCATTTAAACAAAGTTTAATTATCAGCTGTGCAATCCTGCTTATTCTTGGTCTATTCTCTTATGGGATAGCCTGTTTAATTGGCAATTTAACTGAACTAGTTGTTGTATTTCAAAGAATAATAGGAAAGAGCAATATCAGCGAGATTGCAACGATTAATTCTCTTTCAAATACATTTCTTGCGGTTCATGGTGGAATCCCGATAAACGAAGTGATAATCTCTTCAATCCAAAATAGGATAACCTCACCAATAACGATGATCTCATTATTAATAATTATTGTATTGGTGTTAGCTTATTCTCTTTCTTTCATCTTCCATAATACGAAAAAGACTTCATTCATAATCGAAAATTATGGCTATCTTCCAATTTTATTATTGGTTTTTATGGGTGCTTTACTTTGTATTATTCCGGAATTTATTTATTTGCGAGATGTATTCGGAACCCGAATGAATACTATTTTCAAAATTTACTTTCAAATATGGATCGTCTGGGGCATTGCCTCAGCATCCATTACAGTAATAATTTGGAGTGAACTCAAAAAACAATGGAAATATATTTTTGGCTTGTTCTTCAGCATCATCATAATAATATGCTGTGCTTACCCATTCTTTGGTTTAATAGAAAAACTACGTGACTTTAACCCAAATCAATTGTCCCTGGATGGCAGTAATTTCATGCAAAAATATGATCAAGATGAATATTTGGCCATCAATTGGCTAAGAAGTGCAAAATATGGTTATATTGCTGAAGTCGTTGGTGGGAGTTATACCGGATATGGCCGTGTCTCAACATTTTCTGGTTTACCAACGGTTCTTGGTTGGCCAGGTCATGAAATGCAATGGAGAGGTGGAGGGACTGAACTGGGAAGCCGGGAGAGCGATATCCAATTATTATTTGAGACTCATGATTGGGTTACTGCTGAAGAAATAATTATTAAATATGCAATTCGGTATATTTATATTGGAAATTTAGAAAGATCTAAATATCAAATTGATGAAGTAAAATTTCAAAATAATTTGTACAAGGTATATGAAAATGCCTCTGTGTCAATCTATACAACAAACTTGAATAAACAATGATATCAGTCTCACCAAATAATAAGAAAATCACTTATGAACTTGCTCTTTATACCGGCATCCTGCTATTAGCCGCACTTTTAAGGTTTCCTCAATTAGGGAATTCTCCACTAAATGATTTCGAAGCGAAACTAGCTTTAGGTTCTATCGATTTGCAGAGAGGCACTAATGGCATTCAGTCCGCTCAGCCATTGTATTTATGTCTAACTTCTCTACTCTTTATTTTTGCCTCCAATAATTTTACTGCCAGGATCGTATCTGCCCTTGCCGGTTGTCTGTTTACTATTACCCCGTTCTTTTTTAATAAATGGATCGGAAGGAAAGAATCTTTATTATTCGGTTTATTTTTCGCCCTCGACCCTGCGCTGATATCAATCTCCCGTCAGGCAGATAGTAGGATGATGACATTATTACTATTTATTATTTTTATTGCCAGTATTTTATTTTGTAAAAAATTGTATACAGGCATAATAAGCGGTTTACTTATATTATGTGGGTCTTCCATCGTTCAACTTTCTTTTCCTATAGTTCTATCCCTTTTTCTTTTTTATCAGCTATTGAAAAGCAATAAAAAGTATCTAAAAATAGTCAAAGGGTTCATTTCAACAAATAGAAGTGAGTTATCTGGAATTATTCTGGGGTGTGTAATTACAGTAGTCTTTATTGGTACGCGAATGTCTAGTAGACCTGGCCTTATAAATTTAATCCCCCAGAGTTTTATAAGTTTAATTAATTATGAGTCGGTACAAGGTCAATTATTTAATCAAATCTCATTTTTATCCATTTTATTCTTTTCCTGTTATCCTCTGGTTTTCTTGCTTTGTTTTGTTGGTGTAATCAGAGAGATAATCAGAAAAGATGCGAAGGCCCAATTTGTATTGATCCTTTTATTGATATCTTTTTTATTCTTTTTAGGCAATCCCAATTCAAAACCCGTGGATATATACTTCCTTCTCATTCCCTTGTATTATTTTGGGATTAAAAGTATTCTTTACTGGATTGATCTGTTAAAGATTTATCCTAAAGAAAGTCTACTTATTGGCATTCCAGTTATTTGTCTTCTAGGATTTATCTGGCTGGCAGTTTTGAGAATCTTAAATTTACCCATAGGCAGCATCGATACAGCTCAGATGTTCATCCTTTTGATTGGAAGTATGTTTTTATTGGGACTCATCATTGTTTTGATTGCATGGGCATGGTCGCTCAAAGCGGCCTTAAGCGGTTTAAGTTTAGGAATCATCTTCCTACTGGCACTGTTTCAAATTTCGGTAGGTATTCATGCAACTGGGATCGTACCCAGACCTGAATCAGAATTATGGTGGTTGGAAAACTACTTTAGTGGATCAAAAGCCCTTACAAAAACTATCGAAGAAATTTCCATGTGGAACACGGGATTTAAAAACAAACTTGATGTCGCACTCGTGGGAATTGATTCTCCTTCAATTGAATGGGTTTTAAAAGAGCAGGCTATTGAAAAGTTTATTACGATGCCTATAAAAGAGTCTCCTTCGATAGTGATAATGAAAGGGGGAAATGAGCTATCCCTAAAAGCGGGATATCGAGGTCAAAAATTTTCTTTACACTCTTATCCGAAGTGGACAATGAATTTCGATCAATCATTGATCTCTATAGATTTCTACCGATGGCTATTATTGCGAGACGGGATGATAGAAAATGATGATGCTGAAATATGGGCACGAGCAGATCTATTCATTGGCAGCAATATTATATTTGAGAATAATTATTAATGGTGAAAAATATTAATGACTGATCATCCAAAAACAATTGCGATTGATGGACCAGCTGCCTCTGGAAAAAGCTCGATTGGTCAGGAATTGGCTAACCAGCTAGGTTACTTGTTTTTAGATACTGGGTTGATGTATCGTGCTGTTACCTGGGTGGCGTTAAACCAAAACATTGAGATATCAGATGAGAAAAGCATAAGTGCGGTTGCACAAAATACAGATATTTCCATTCAACCACCCTCGGTGAAAGATAATCGTCAATGTGATGTAATAATAAATAAACAAGATGTTACCAGGTTTATTCATGGTCAGAATGTCAATGATAATGTATCACGGGTATCGGCATATGCCGGTGTAAGAGAAGCATTAACCGCTCAACAGCGTATATTCGGAAAAAAGGGCAATATTGTCATGGTTGGCAGGGATATTGGTACAGTTGTTTTACCCGATGCCGACCTAAAAATTTATTTAGATGCCTCAGTCGAAGAACGAGCTCACCGACGATTTAAGGAAGCGTTAGAAATTGGAGGTAATGTTACTTATCAGGGAATCCTGGAATCCATGAAAAGACGAGATGAAATTGATTCCCAGCGAAGTCTTGCCCCATTAAAACCTGCAAATGATGCAATAATTATTTCAACCGATGGTAAAGATAGGGAACAAGTTATCAAAGAAATATTAAATTTGATTAATCTCAAATGATTAGGAGAGAATATGTGCGATACGATGGTTGCATTAGGGAATTCTGCCGAAGATGGATCTATCCTATTTGCGAAAAAAGCATTCGAAGAATCATTATTGAAAACCGAAAAATGGATTTCCAAAGATCGATCTCTAAAGAATAATTACAAAAATCGTTGGTATTTTTCTTCTGAATGGGCTACTATTAATAAAATAGCAGGTATTTCTAATTTTTTAGTCTGATCTTGGATATATAAATCTTGTGTTAATTAAAATTTTTAAGAAATCAAAATTTACTTTTATTCTAGCAATAGCCGTAATGGTTATTTCGCTTTCAGTAAATTTCTTGATCTCCAAAGCAAATATAGTTAATGTACAGACCGAGAACTTAACACAGCAAATGAATTATTATGCTGCTGAGATTGATAATTTTCTACAGACTGGTCAAATATTCCTCGAAGGATTTTCAAAAAACCTTGTTTTATCATCCAATAATGAATCTCAATTTCTCCAATTAAAAGATTTTTTATCACCATTTCCTTTTTTTAGTCAATTAAATATTATAGATTCTGCAGGAATAACTGTAACTGGTTTTCCGCAAAATAAAATTGGGCAGCAAACAATAATTGGTGAGAAAGACACCAAGAATCAATTAGCTTCCGGTAAGCAGATCACCTTAATTCCAAATGCATATCCAAATAACCCCTCATTATTGTTATTTATTATTAAGATCAGCTCTGGTAATAGTGAAGTGCCCATGTATTTACTTGGAGAGTCAGATCTGCGAGCAAATCCACTGAATACTGGATTGATGACAATAACCAACCAATTAAATTTAAGAAATGTGACTGTTGAAATCCTCGATAGCCAACTAGGTGAAATTATTTCATTCAGAGATAGTTCTCTTGCGCAGGAAAAAAATAAATCTGATCTTATTATTACTCGTAATGTTGCGTTGACTAATTGGCAGATAAAATTTATTTATCCAGAAAAATTGCTAACTCTTGATGCAGTTTACGCTTCATTGCCCATTGCCCTCCTATTAATTCTTCTTTATATAATATTGGTATTCACCATATTAAAACATAATGGAATATTATCAATAATCAAAATTGAAACCAAAGGTCTTTCACCAAAAGGAAATGATTGGGGAAAAAGGATCCAGGATTACAAAGAATCCCTGATAAAAACCGCGAGTCTCGATGAGATTGCACATTTATTATTAAACTATTCCGAAATGGATAAGGTTGCTTCAGCCCGCATAATTTTTATAGAGACTCCATTTTCTGAAAAAGGCAAACAATATTTTATTATTGGACAAGGAAACAAATCTGACAATTATGCATATCTTGATAATCAGATTATTGAACAAGTAAATCTAGACCAGAGCCTAAACATACCTGATCTTCATAGAAGTCATCAGGTTCATTTGAAACAAGGTAAGGATTATCCGTTAGCGATATTTACATACCCCATAAAGCATGGAAAAACTTTCTATGGAGTTTTATGGTTCGGATATGAAAACCCCCATCAAGTTTCAGAGCAAGAATCTGCATTCATACAAGAATTGATTTCTATTAGTAAAAACCAAATAATTTTATTGATTAACAATAATATTTATAGGAGTATTTCCAGAAATCAACATGCTGCCCTGGAAGACCTTCAATCTCCAGTGATTTTGTTGGATATAAATGATCAGATTCTATATTCTAATAATGCTGCAGAAGTATTAATCAGGAACGTTAAAAACTCAGTGGGTGAAAAGATACAAGATCTAATTAAAGAATCTGCATTGATGGAAATCTTCCTTAAAAACTCATTTCCAGGTGAAAATGAATTTGAATCGATTGATGGGAAAAGCTATTTGATTCATTCCTCAAAGTTGCAAACCATTGGGGATGATTTAGTTAAGATATATACATTTTTTGAGACTACCAGAGAAAAGCAAACCACTACTGATCTTTCGGAATATTCGGCATTATTAAGCCATGACTTACGTTCTCCGATGACCATAATAAAGGGTTATACAACCATGCTCCCAATTATGGGTCAATTAAACGACCAACAGCGCGAATATGTCGAAAAAATAATTTTCAGTGTTGATGAAATGACCAATCTCATTAAAAATTTATTAAATACTGAAAGATTGAAAATGGGAGTAAATCTATTTAAGCAGGAAACTGATTTAATAAAATTACTGAATAAAGAAATAGATGCTTTGCATCCACTTGCAGTTCAAAAAAGAATTGAAGTAATTCGCGACTTTAAAGATATTTCTAAGGAGATTGTTGTTGTTGATCCTATCCTTATTGAACAAGCGATCTATAATTTAATTGATAATGCGATCCGATTCACTCCGATTCAGGGAAAAGTTACCATAGGATTAGGTCACGTTGATAATATGGTTGAGATAAATGTCGAAGATACTGGATGTGGAATCGCTGCTGTAGATATTCCGCATATATTTGAAAAGTTTTACAGAGTTAAGATAAGCTCCGTTTACAATCAGGCAGGAAGCGGAATAGGTTTAGCCCTGGTAAAATCAATCGTTGAAAAGCATAATGGAGATGTAGGGGCAATTAGTAATTTAGGAAAAGGATCAACTTTTTATATCCGTATTCCGAATAAGTAACAAAAAAGAAGACAAAATAGAATATTTCAAAGAATATGATATAATATTCGATTGCGTTTTTATCCATAAAGGCATCAGGTTATCGGGAAAGAATCCGTTACCGGCCTCTTTTGTTTTTAATTTTTAAGGAGACCTATTCCAGTGGAAACTAAGAACTTAATCGCCCTTCGCATCAGTTTAGCCTCACCTGAAACTATCCGAAGTTGGTCCTATGGTGAGGTAATAAAACCCGAAACAATCAATTACCGAAGATTAAGACCCGAAAAAGATGGTTTGTTCTGCGAAGCCATTTTTGGCCCTACTCGCGATTTTCAATGTTATTGTGGTAAATATAAAAATCCCCGATATAAAAATATTGTTTGTGATAAATGCGGAGTTGAAGTAACTCGTTCTTCAGTTCGAAGGGAAAGAATGGGTCACATTGAACTAGCATCTCCTGTTGCACATATCTGGTATACCCGGAGAGTACCTTCTTACCTTGGTTTACTTCTCAATATTTCACGCCGAAATTTAGATAGGGTTCTATATTTTGCCCAGTATATCGTTACTTTTGTGGATGAGGAAGCGCGGCAGAAGGCATTTACAAGAATTGAAGAAGAGGTTAAGACTCCTTATAAAGAAAAATTTGATACGATCGAATCTCGACAAAAAGAAGTTAAATCAGATCGAGATAATAAAATTGCTGAGCTTAAGACCAAATTGGATGAATTGGAATTAAAACTTGAAGACGAAATTGCTGGGGTAATGGAACCAATTATCAAAGAAGGGCAGTCTATAGAAAAAACCCTTCAAGAAAAAGAAGGAAACACAACTAATAAAGAAATTTTATTTAAATCCGCAAAGGTCACAATTGTAGGCGAAGGCGAGCCAATTACTTCAAAGTCATTAACCAAATTGCAGAAAGCTGTCCGACAAAAGCTTGACGAAGTAGAAAAAACAGCCAGACAACAGTTTGCAGAGGAAAAGGAAAAGGTAAAAAGTTCTATCGAACAGATTAAGGCTGAAGCTGAACTAACTTTAGCAGATCAAAAAAATGAATTTGAAGATATTTCTCAAAAGGTTAACACTGAAATAAAAAAGCAACGGGAAGAACTTGAAAATCTGGGTCTACTGTCATTTTTAAGTGAACCGAAGTTTCGTGATCTAAAATCCAGATGGGGAAATCAAGTTTTTCGTGCAGATATGGGTGCTGAAGCCTTCCATGATATTCTCAGCCGTGTTGATCTGGATAAATTATCTGAAGAGCTCAAGAAAGAAGTAATTACCACCAAGAGCAAGCAAAAGAGAAAAAAAGCAATAACCCGATTGAAAGTAGTTGAGGCATTTAGACGATCGGGTAACCGCCCCGAATGGATGATCCTTGAAGTTCTTCCGGTTATTCCACCTGATCTGAGACCTATGGTCCAACTAGATGGCGGTCGATTTGCAACATCAGATCTCAATGATCTTTATCGAAGAGTGATTAATCGTAATAACCGTTTGAAGAGGCTTCTTGAGTTAGGTGCTCCGGATGTTATCGTACGTAATGAGAAACGGATGCTGCAAGAAGCAGTTGATTCCCTTGTTGACAATTCTCAGAGAGGAAAAGCACTTTCCCGACGTGGTCGCAGAGAGCTCAAATCACTGAGCGATATGCTCAAAGGGAAAAAAGGACGATTCCGCAGAAACTTGTTAGGCAAACGAGTAGATTATTCAGGCCGATCAGTTATTGTTGTTGGTCCGACATTGAAACTCTATCAATGTGGATTACCAAAATCGATGGCACTTGAATTATTCAGACCCTTTGTAATTGCAGGCCTTACCAAGGGGCATAATTATGCCGCAAATGTAAAAGGTGCCAGAAGATTAATAGAACGGAACCGGCCTGAAGTTTGGGAAGTTCTTGAGGAAGTGATTAAAGATCGCCCAGTCCTATTGAACCGTGCACCAACTTTACACCGCCTCGGCATTCAAGCTTTTGAACCAGTTTTGATAGAAGGAAGTGCAATTCAACTTCACCCACTCGTAACAACAGCTTTTAATGCTGACTTTGATGGTGATCAAATGGCAGTGCATGTGCCTTTGTCAGAAAAAGCTGTATGGGAAGCCCGAAATTTAATGCTGGCATCCAAGAATTTGCTTAAACCTGCTGATGGAGAACCGATCATTTCGCCTTCCAAAGACATGGCATTGGGTGTCTATTATTTAACACGACAAACAAATACTGATTTTAAAAAGGCAAAGCTGTTTTCAGATTTAGATGAAGTGGAATTGGTTTACCGGTTGGATAAGATTCAATTACATGACAATATAAAGATAAAAATGCCAAACTGGTATGATGAAAAAGGCAATCCACTGAATGAACCAATCAATGAGATTATAAACACTACTGTTGGCAGAGCAATGTTTAACCGTATTTTGCCAGAAAAAGTTCGTTTTGTTAATCAAAACTTAGAAAAAAGCTCAATTAAGAATTTAATTACCCGGGTTTATGATCTATATGGAGAAGATGTTACTACTGAAGTAGCAGATAAAATCAAGGAAATCGGTTTTGAATATGCAATGTTGTCAGGAATTACCTTGTCTGTTGCAGATATCACAATTCCTCCAGAAAAAGAAGGAATTTTGGCACAATCACAGAAGGATGTGGACGATATTCAGCGTGCCTATCGTCGCGGCCTTTTAACCGAATTGGAAAGAAATAACCGAACAATCGAAATCTGGCAAGAAACCACGAAGAACGTTGGGGAAGCTGTCCATCGATACATGGACCCTGAAGGAAATGTGGCCAGTATGGCAAATTCAGGAGCAACTAAAGGCGGTTTTGGCCCAATTTCACAACTGGCAGGTATGCGTGGTCTTATGGCTGATCCTGCTGGTCGAATCATTCGCTTGCCTATTAAATCCAATTTCCGCGAAGGTCTTACCGCTTTGGAGTATTTCATCTCTACACATGGAGCTCGCAAGGGTCTGGCTGATACTGCCTTGCGTACTGCTGATGCCGGATACCTGACCCGTAGATTAGTGGATGTGGCCCAGGACCTGATTATTAACGAAGACGATTGCGGAACAATGGAAGCTATTGTAATTAGAAAAACGGACAATGTTGCTGGCCAATCTGTTGGGACCCGTATTCTAGGTCGATTATTAGCGGAAAAACTTGTGGATGAGAAGACCGGAGAAATACTGGGTGAACGTGATGACATGTTGGATCGCGATTTTGTAAGTAGAATCGTCAAAGCAGGTGTAACTGAAGTAAAAGTACGTTCTCCACTAACCTGTGAATTAAAGCATGGTATTTGTAAGAAATGCTATGGAATGGATCTCGGACGTGGCAAATTGGTTGAAGATGGCACAGCCGTGGGAGTTATCGCCGCTCAATCAATTGGTGAACCTGGCACCCAGCTGACACTACGTACATTCCATACCGGTGGTGTCGCTGCCGTCTCTGACATCACAACAGGTCTACCACGTGTAGAAGAATTGTTTGAAGCTCGTAAAACTCCAAAAGGTGAAGCAGAAATTGCACCAATTAAAGGTGTAGTAAAAATTATACCAGCAGATCGTGGTCATGATTTCCATCGAATTCAAGTGATCAATAGCGAACTTGCCACGGAAGAATATACGATTCCTGAAGACTGGGACATTAAAGTAAAAGAAGAATCAACTGTAAAAGTCAATGACATTTTAGCTTCTAAAGAAGATGCGACAATTGCTACTCTGCATGATGGTAGGGTGAGGATTGAAGGAAGAAAAGTGATCGTATCTTTTGATCATATGGAAACTGAAGAAGTGGAAATTCCCAGTACATCCCGAATTATCGTTCATGAGGGACAAATGGTTGAGGTTGGGGATTCGTTGACTGAAGGTTCAATCAACCCGCATAAAATCCTCAGATTAAAAGGACGGGAAGCCTGCCAGATGTATTTGCTCACAGAAATACAAAAAGTGTACCGTGCACAAGGGCAAAACATTAACGATAAACACTTTGAAGTCATCATTCGAAAGATGTTGAGCAAAGTACAAATAGTTAAAAGTGGAGATGCCCCGTTCCTAATTACAGATATGGTTGACCGAATTGAAATGAAGCAGATTAATGAGACCTTGCGAAGCGAAGGAAAACAACCCGCCCGTTTTTGGGATACATTATTGGGTGTAACAAAAGCATCTTTGAATACTGATTCATTCCTTTCCGCTTCTTCGTTCCAGCATACAATAAAAGTGTTGGCTGGCGCTGCGATAGCAGCTGAAAAAGATCCTCTATACGGTCTGAAAGAAAATGTGATTATTGGAAAATTAATTCCCGCTGGAACAGGTTATTCCACAAAGGATATTGAAGGTTTTGACAAACTGGACCATTTTGGAACGGAAGATTTAATCACTCCAAGTCTGGAAATTAAATTGGAAAAAGAATAGCAAATAATTAAAATAATGTCAAAAAATCCCAAGGAATGTACTTTGGGATTTTTTTATTTCAGTCAAGAGAGGATTATTGATGAGTAGTGATAAACTATTTTTCCATCCTGTAACCCAATACTATCCTTGCCTGTGTAATTTTTTCCATCAGATGATTTAGCCATCCAAGAAAAATGTCGATTATTATCTTTACCCTCTATACCTGATAGTGTAAAAGAACAATTATTGTAGATTCCGTTTAACATTCTTTCGTACCAATTACGAATAGCTGTTTTTCCTTGAATTGTTTCTTTAGCTGTGATATGGACTGCCTCTTGAGTGTATAGAAAAATAATATTTTCCAAATTGTGGTTATTTATTCCATCAATCAGCACTTCCGGGATTTCTCGAACGGGACTTGAAGTTCCTGGCCATCTAAAATTTGCTATCGTATCCCAAATTTGAGGGAGTTTAGGGCGGCAGTAGTCCCAGCTGTAGAAATTTATTGCAGGTAAATTCATTTCTACTGCCGCATTCATAAAATCATTGATGTCTTGAATGGATGGTTTCCAATCATTTGCGCCGTAAGCTGGTCCTGTGGGAATGATCTGACGGTACGGATTAATTAATTGAAATTCACTGATGCTTCTCCGTAATTGTTCTGCAGGATTATGCGTTTGCTCCCAATATACTTGGGGCATGTTTAAATCAACCTTCATTAAAAAATCTTTCCATGGTAATTGAGGGTGAAGTTTAGGAAATCGGAATGAACTTAATGCAATCGGAAAATCGGGAAGTGTTGATCGTAAATCATTTAAAAATATTCTACAAGGAGTGTATTTGTCTTTATATTCAGATTCCGCATCGATTACATAGCCATCCAGCGGGATTTTCTCCAACTGGCGGATCGCAGCCTTGGCTTCTTCTTTGGGTAGATCTCCAAAAACATAATGCCATCCCCAGACTTGGATTCCTTTTTCTTTTAATGCTAAGGCAACTGGAGTCACTAAATCTTTTTTCGATGCTGAATCGTAATTAAAGTCATAAATTCCATTGGCAATTTTTATTAGCACATGGCTCAACCCTGCTTTTTGCGCATAACTTGCTATTGCGGCCGGATCACCATTTTCACAATTTGTGACTTTCCAAATAAAGAAGCCTTTTCCTTTTAAACTTAACATGATCAAATTCCTGAAATGGATCCGTCTAAATTGCCAGCTAGATTAATGAGTGGGGCAATTCTTTGCATAGCAACGATTACGTTGTCTACATGCACCCAAAGATCAATCCCAAATTCATGGGCGGCTAATTCAATTTCTTCTCGATCTGCACCTGCAGCAAAAGCGCGATCCTTCCATTTCTTCTTGATAGATTTGGATGTCAGGTCATAAAGTGATCTGGAGGGTCTTACCAAAGTAACAGCAGTGATCAATCCTGTAATTTCATCACATGCGAAAAGCGCTTTATCCATGAGGGTTTCTCGTGCGATACCGGTTTGGTTGGAATGACTCATAATGGAGTGAATTATTTCTTCAGATACCAGGTTTTTTCTCAATATTGGAATACCTTCTTGCGGATGCGTATCTGCTGATGGATGAATCTCCCAATCGAAATCATGGAGTAAACCTGTAATACGCCAGGTTTCTTCATCCTGTTTTAAAAGATTTGCATAAAAGGCCATGGCTGCTTCAACTGCAAGCATATGATTGATTAAATTATTATTTTTTACAAATTGTTGTACAAGATTGAGTGCTTCTTCTCGATTCATAAGGAGAATTTCCTATCTCTATTTTATTAATAATTAATGATAAACCAAATATTATGATTTATCTTTATAAATTGGTTCAGGATCGCCGAGTATAGGAATGGGTCTAATAATCCAGATATCCAGAAGTGCAGCAAAACTTGCTGGTAACTCGCGTAATTGTAAATAAAGAAACGATATAACTGAATAATGCTGTTGATCTGAAGATGCAGATACACCAATGGAATCCACTCCCAATTGATTGCAAATAAATAATGCTCTAGGAAGATGAAAAGCTTGAGTCACGAGAATTGCCTGATCCAATTTAAAAATCGCTCTTGCCCTGTAACAGGAAGCATAAGTGGATTGACCCGCATAATCTAATATCAGATCTGATTGTGGTACACCCAGGTCACGTGCATAAGAAGCCATGGCAGCTGGTTCGTTATAATTAACGAAACGATTATCACCTGAAAGTAATAATTTTTCAACCTTTCCAGATTTATAAAGAGCCACCCCAGTTCTAACCCGATCTTTTAAAATAGGAGTGGGTGAACCATCATTTCGCAATCCAGCGCCTAAAATAATTGCAGTTTGAAATTTTGGAATATCCTCAATCTGATATGTAATTCGTGATGCAGCAATGTAAAGAAAGATTCGAAGAATTACTAATAAAAGAAAGACAGCAATAATAAGAATAATAAATATTTTTATAATTGAGTACATGTTTTGTTTCATAGGAAGATTACTTAATATTAATGAATTGTGGAATAGAAAAACATAATTAAGGTTTATCAAGACTAAAAGCCTAAAGTCTGAATGTCCATTCATCCGATGCAAATTTATTTTGAACTAATTCTTTTGCACGACCAATTTCTCCTTCACTCAGATTCCCCCGAATAAAAATGATATTTAATTCCTTCGAAAAACCTTCGATTAATGCTTTTGAAAAAACTTGCCAGGATTTTTTTTTATGAATAATGTCTTTCACTGTACCTGCTTTGAGACGAAGGTTTATTTTTGCTTCACTTTGCTTGGCTGCCGATGTGTAATTAAGTAGCTGGGTTATCCTTGTAATGTCGCCAAATAAAGGGATCGATCCGTGCTGTAAAATCCCCTGGAGGCGACGGGCTTGAGCACTACCGATTATTTTTTTGCCATTTAAAGTGATTTCGTAATCGGATGGACTTTCGAAGCAAATAGGATTGATCGATGTTCGGCGGTTAGGCATTTCCTTGGATTTTGAATCCGCTTGAATATCTAGAATGTTCAAAGCAGCCAACAAAGCTTTTGAAAGACGTTTATAACTATCCAGGACGGTTCCATTTACTCTGGGTTCGTCTATCGGAGCAATGACAGCATATGTTATTTCATCTGCATGTAAGATGGCTCTTCCACCTGTAGGTCGCCGCACTAAATCCCAGCCTTTTTCTTTGAGAGCTGGAACGTTTACATCTGCAACGGGTTGAGCATGACCCAAAGATAAACAATAAGGATTCCATGCATAAAGACGAAGAGTCGGTGGGTTCTTCTTTTTTACTACAGATTCCAAAATTGCCTCATCGACTGCCATATTCCAGGCACCATCGCAAGGTGAATTAATGATTAACCGCCAATAAGCAGGTTCTTTATTTGCAACAGGATTATCAAAAATCATACATTTATTAAATTTTACTCGATGATTGACATGGTAAAATCAAAAAAATGGAAAATAATACATTTCAAGAGATTTCACATCCGCGAGATACAGTTGAAATCCATTTACCTAATAATCGAGTGATTAGCGGACCAAGGGGTGGAAAATTAATTGATTTTATTAAAGTCCTACCTGAATGGCATTCTCCACCTATTGTTGGTGCGGTTGTAGATGGTGATCTGCGGGAACTAACATTTCTAGTTCAAAAAGATATCATGATTCGCCCAATTACAATGATTGATTCGGATGGATCAAAAATATATCGCCGATCCCTAACCTTTCTTTTGGAAACCGCATTTGAGAAACTTTTTCCCTATAATTATTTAACGATTGATTATTCTGTCCCAAATGGTGGATATTTTTGTCGAGTCTTAGACAGAGAGCAATTAAATAATACTGAAATCAATTTGCTTTTCGATCAGATGAAAAGTTTGGTCAAATCTGATGTGCAATTTACTCGGGAACAGGTCACAACTGAAGAAGCTATTGAATATTTTAAAAAACAGCATCACCAGGATAAAGTACGCCTTTTAAAATATCGTCTGAAACCTTATTTAATTTTATATCGTCTTAAAGACCATCGTGACTACCATCATGGGTACATGGTGCCTTCCACAGGGTTTTTACAGTGGTTTGACCTAATTCCTCAAAAGGGCGGATTCCTTTTGCAATACCCAAGACGGCAAACTCCCACAGAGCTTTTCCAAATGCCCGAATATGGCAAACTTCTGGAGGAGTTCAAGGAATATGGTGACTGGTTGGAAAAATTGGGAATCGGAAGTGTTGGAGCTCTTAATGAATCAATTGAAAATAATTCCATTCGTGAAATAATTCTAGTCTCCGAGGCACACCATGAGCAGAAGATAGTTCAAATTGCTCAGGAAATTGCCCATCAATCAAGAAAAATAAAAATAATTCTCATCGCCGGACCAAGTTCATCAGGTAAAACCACTTTTTCAAAGAGGCTGGCAATTCAGCTTTTGACCTTGGGATTCTCTCCCTTTGCGCTCGAGATGGATAATTATTTTGTTGATCGGGACAAAACGCCGCTGGATAAGGATGGTCAACCAGATTTTGAGAATTTTAATGCCATAGATCGGGAATTACTACAACATCACCTTGAGGACATGATTAATGGCAAAGAAGTGGAGCTACCTCTTTATGACTTTAAAACAGGCAAAAGAGAACGCGGCGAAAAAATAAAACTTAATAAAGACCAAATCGTGATTATTGAAGGAATTCATGGACTGAATCCAAATTTATTACCAAACTTTTCAGAAGATACAACCTATAAGATATACATATCCTGCCTGACCCAACTTAATCTTGACCGTTATAACCGAATATCTACAACCGATACACGCATGATTCGCCGTATCGTAAGAGACGCGAATTCTCGTGGTTTTAGCGCTCAAAGAACAATTCAAATGTGGGAATCTGTACGCCGGGGAGAAAGAACTCACATTTTCCCTTATCAGGAGAATGCAAATGTATTGTTCAATTCTGCCCTGGTATACGAGCTTTCTGCTCTTAAACCATATGCAGAACCGTTATTGAGACAAATTTCTCACGGAACCGATGAATATTTGGAAGCCAAACGATTGCTTTCTTTTCTGGAATGGTTTCTGCCGGTTAAACCCGAACTTGTTCCAGATAATTCTATTTTAAGAGAATTTATTGGTGGATCCATTCTGAAAGATTTCCGATTATGGGAAAACTCCCGCGAAAATTAAGGAATGGTTTATTTTTTCTTAATCAAGTAATCTTTAATTACAGTTCCTAAAACTGAAATTCCCTCATTTATTTTTTCTGGAACTGCATTAGAAAAATTAAGACGCATATGATTTTTTCTGCCGTTTTGTGGGAAGAATGATTCCCCAGGCACAAAGGCAACCTTTTTTTGGATGGCATCCATTAAGAGGTCTTTGGTATCAATGTGTTCAGGGAGCGTTGCCCATAGGAAAAGACCACCTTGTGGGTGTGTCCAACGCACACCTTCTGGCATATGTTCCTGGAGTGTCTCTAACATAACATCCCGACGTTTGCGATAGACTTCTCGAATGAATTTTACATGGCGATCTAGGAAACCTCCATGAGCAACTTCAAATGCGACTATTTGATTAAAAGTAGAGGTATGCAGATCAGCACCTTGTTTTGCCAAAACAAGTTTATTGATAACTTCGGGAGGTGCAATAACCCATGCAAGCCTGAGTCCAGGAGCGAGCGTTTTTGAAAATGTACTTAGATAAATAACATTACCTGAGTAACATTCATTTTGAGCACGGGTCTGGCTATCAAGCACGTTCAATGCAGGCAGGTGTTCTCCTTCGAATCGCAATTGTCCGTAAGGGTCATCTTCAATGATGGGCACACCGTATCTTTCCGCCAGTTCAATTAATTTCAATCTGCGTTCAAAGGATAAGGTTCCACCTGTTGGATTTTGAAAATTGGGCAATACGTAGATGAATTTAGGGCCAATTCGTAGCTTATCCTCAAGTTCATCGGTGATCATCCCGTTCTCGTCATAGGGTACTGGAATGAATTCAGCCCCATATGCATTCCAGGCCTGAAGGGCTCCGACATAAGTGGGTGATTCAACCAGAACTCTATCTCCAGGATTAATGAAGATTTTACCCAGTAAATCCAATGCTTGTTGAGAGCCAGAAGTAATCAGAATATTATTTGCAGTTACCTCGATTCCATAACGAGCGGTATGACGGGCGATCATTTCCCGTAAGGGTAAATATCCATCTGTCGTACCATATTGAAGAGATTGTGGTCCTTGTTCATCCAGAGTCTTTATACAAGCAGCTTTGAACTCTTTAATGGGGAAAACTTCCGGAGCTGGCAAACCCCCAGCGAAGGAAATAACTTCTGGATTCTCGGTGAATTTTAGCAATTCCCGAATTGCGGAGCTCATCATCCGCTGAGTTCTCTGTGCATATCGATGATCCCACAATGTCTGCATTATTTCTCCTTCTATATACCCGATTCGAATTATTTAGGAAATCTCGAGACAACGAAGGCAGCATCAGGGGAGGAGGACCGTTCACCTTGTTTTAGATTCTTATTCTTCATATCTGCCTGCTTTTTAACTTGTTGATATATAAAGATGGCTTGGTTCTCTTTACTATATTTAAAATCAATAAAAGCTTGCCCGGTGAGAAATCCCTCTGTATTAATAGCACAACTCGTCACCGTTCCAATCCTATTATTATTTTCATCCAGTACCTCATCTCCCAGGTGAGCCATTCGAACATGCTGATCTTTGAGTCGAAATCGAATAACCACCCCACTACGTTTATTTTCGCGTTCAATAAAAGCATCACGTCCAATGAACCAGGGCTTGTTGACCTTGACGTAAGATCCAAAACCAGCTTCTCCTACTCCTTGATTAAGTTCCCCCCCCATTTCATGACCGTAAAGCGGTAACCCGGCTTCGGTTCTTAGAGAATCTCTGGCACCTAATCCGCAGGGTTTTAACCCAAGAGGAGACCCTTTTTCAACCAACAAATTCCACAATTTAGCTAAATGGTCAGGGTGGACGAATAATTCAAAGGCGATCTTTTCTCCAGTGTACCCAGTGCGTGAAACGATAATATCCATCTCTTGAAGTTTCGTTTTACATAATTGGGTGCGCTTTAATGCGGATATTTTCTTTGAGTATTCGGTACTCCAGGGTAAAGACAATAAGATCTCCCTGGTTTTTGGTCCTTGCAATGCGAGGTCAACCCGCATATCTTTTCCCTCTTTGGGACTTCTCAGGTTCCGCAAAGTTACATTATGGCCAAACGCTCGAGTCCAGGGTCGTTTAATATCCACTAAAACAATCCCTGTTTTTACGGAATTTAACCATGCCCAATCTTTGTCATCATTGGAGGCATTTACGACTATAAGATATTCATCCTTTCCATGGCGATATACTAGCAAATCATCGATAACATTTGATTCTGGGTCCATGAAATGTGTATAACAGGATTCACCAATCGATAATCCTCCGATGTCATTGGCACACACACTATCGAGGAAACAGACAGCATCTGGTCCTTCAGCCTGGTAGACACCCATGTGCGCCACATCAAATATCCCGGCAGCTTTTCGGACTGCCTGATGCTCATCCATAACCGATGTATACCAAACTGGCATTTCCCAACCTGCAAACGGGATCAGTTTGCCAGAAAGTCCTTTGTGAATATCGAATAATGGTGTTCTTCTGATCGGTAATTCTTTTGGTTCTTGCCAATTAAATGCCGGCAATTTTTCTCCATCCTCGTCTACTACGCTGACGTAAAAAGGTTTGTTCCTGGCGATTGGTTCCCCATAAATCAATTTAGCCGAATTCAATTTTGTTTCAGTGATTTCGATCGGTCCGGGTATACGGCGGGAAAGATCAATATCA
Organism: uncultured Anaerolineaceae bacterium; assembly: GCA_964571135.1. Taxonomy (GTDB): domain Bacteria; phylum Chloroflexota; class Anaerolineae; order Anaerolineales; family Anaerolineaceae; genus CAZMZW01. Next base: position 336,229 of record CAZMZW010000002.1, read on the forward strand.
AAAAAGATATACCCATCAGAAAGATCTCGCAACCAGGAGGATGTTAATCCGAATTTTGAAATTGGGAATGTGAATTGATAAATGTCAGAATTAATTTCAGACAATTGGCCTTCCACAACCCCTTCAGTTGTAACCAATTTTGAGTTTTGACTTTCTCCGGGAAGCAAATTTTCAATATCCGCAGTAAAAACGTAATTGATGAATTGACGTACGTTCTTGCCTTTTATTTCAACCGTAGCAAATTCCTTATTGCCTGATTGGGAATGTTCATCCATAAAATAAAAGAAGGGGTATCCACTCAGGGATGTGACCTGGTCTGTGCTGGCTTTTTCAACCAATTCACGAACACGAATTTTTGCTTCTTCGAAAAATTTATAATCCACCTTGGACCTTAGAGTTGGGCCTGTTTTACTTTCTACCCGGTATGGTTGACATTTATTAAGAACATCACAAATAATATTTCCAATCAGTTGCATTTCAGGTTCTTTAAATCCGCGTTGAGTTACCCAAGGAGTGCCTAATCTTATTCCTGATGCCTTTAATGCAGTTTTATCTCCAGGGATTGTATTTGGATTGGTTACAATACCAACTAGATCGAGAATTCTTGCTGCCATATCTCCAGTAAGAGTCGCTCCATTTGGTCCTTTTACAGATTTGCAATCAATATTCGTGAGGTGAGTGTTTGTACCTCCATAAGCGATACGTAATCCTCTACTTTGAATTTGATCAGTCAGCACTTTACAATTTATTACAATTTGCTTTTGTAATCTCTTGAATTGTTCTGTGGAAGCAAGCTTAAAAGCTACTGCCATGGCTGCAAAAACATTAATATGAGGACCGCCCTGTTCTCCTGGAAAAACGGCTTTATCGATCTTTTTTGAAAGCTGCTCATTGGTCGTCAGAATGCAGGCGCCTCGCGGTCCGCACAAAGTTTTATGAGTGGTAAAGGTTATCACATCCGCGTAACCGACCGGTGAGGGAACAACACCAGCGGCGATCATCCCGGCAATATGTGAGACATCCGCAAGCAAATAAGCGCCGATTCCATTAGCAATCTCTTTAAATTTCTGCCAATCAGGAACCCAAGGATAAGAAGAATATCCAGCAATGATCACTCTCGGCTTGTTATCTTGAGCCAATTTTTGAACCGCCTCATAATCAATTTGTTCAGTTTCAGGATTTACACTGTAATGAATCGCCTTATACAATTTTCCTGAGCGATTAACAGATGAACCGTGAGTGAGATGCCCACCATGGAGCAGGTTCATCCCCATGATTGTGTCGCCAGGTTCAATCAATGCATGATATACAGCATTATTTGCAGGAGCGCCTGAGAGTGGTTGCACGTTTACATACAGATCATCAGGAGTAATGGATGTTGTTGCGAAAAGCTGGGCGCAGCGTCGCCTCGCAAGGGATTCGATAATATCTGCAAATTCCACGCCTTTGTAATAACGAGGATCCGAATATCGATGGAAATGATTTAAGCGGGCAGAAAAATCTAAAAGTGCCGGTTCATCCATCCAACGGGTCTCTTCATCAGGATACCCTTCCGCATACACATTTTGAAAAACTGAACCAAGGCATTCCCGGACAGCTTGAGGTGCTGAACTCTCGCTTGGAATCATGATTAGTTTCCTGACCTGCCGTTCCATCTCAAGGCTGATGACTTGGCTGACCTCAGGATCAATTGATTTCAAGCTGCCTGTGAAGAGAAAATCAGACATAAATTTACTCCTTATGCAAATAAAAACCACTTGTTTGATTACTTTGGTAAAGTGTCTTGTAAAAACAAGTGGTTTTAATCATACTCTCATCATAGTATTAATAGGTTTCGATGAGAAAATAAAAAGCAATTTTTCTATAGCTATTGTAACTTTTCTAAAACCTTAGGTCAAGCATAATCATCTTGCTTTGAAAGTAATTTGTACTATTTTAAGTGTTTAGTAACCCAATTCAATTCATACTTTAGAACAGTTTCCTTTTCGGGTTCGTTATGCAGTTCGTGGTATAGATTATCCCAAATCTTGTAATCAATATTAGGTACTTGTTTCACAAATTCATCAATATCTGCCCTATTAACAATTCTATCATCAGCACCAACCATTAGAAGGAGGGGAAGTGGGAACTCTTTTGAATGAATGCGTAACCATCTACCTTTTTTAATTATAGTCCACCCCAAGCGAGTGGAACCCATTCCATGCACTAAGGGATCTTTCTCATACTTTTCTTTTACGAACCTATCCCTGGAGAGTGATTTAGCATTTAGTACGCTTTTCATTGCGAAAGCTGGAAAAATAAGATTCATAGTCCTTGCAAGGAAGAGTTTAAAAGGAGATATTGGTTCAAAAAACGCTAATAATGGAGCAGAAGAAATAATTCCGTTAATTTTTGGTTTTCGATCTAATGCATACCAAAGAACAAGCATCCCTCCAAGACTATGACCGCGTAAAAAAACAGGAAGATTTGGGTACTGGCTCGAAGCATAGGAAAGCATATTTTCTATGCTTGAAAAATACGCATTATCCTCAGGTAGGTGTCCGCGTTGGCCACCACTTTTTCCATGCCCGAAAAGGTCAAAGGAGATAACTGCAAATCCATTATTGGTGTAGAAATCAGCTACGTGCTGATATCTTCCACTATGTTCTCCATGACCATGTAATAAGGCAACGACACCTTTTCCTGGGGTTTCTGGTTTCCATTCGCATGCAAAAATTGAATGCTCCTTATAATTAGGTAACATAAATTCTTTGTAAATCATTTATAACTCCGATATTTTTATTAACAACAGGCTCAAGTCTATCTGATGTATTCTTATTTAGCAAGATTGTAATAAAATTTTTCGTGTAAAATTCATTTAATAGTTAATAAGAATATTATTGATTGTGGTTACTATTGGAAAAAAACAAACCGGCTGAGACGAATATCGATATAATAGATAAGGCAATAAATGGGGATTACGATGCATTTGGTGTTCTTTATCAGGAAAATATTCAAAGAATTTATAACTATATTTATTATCGGACTGGCAACAGGTCAGATGCTGAGGATTTAACTGCGCGCGTTTTTCAACGTGCCTTACGCCATATGGGAACTTATAAAAAGACGGAAGTCCCGTTTTCTGCGTGGTTGTATCGAATTGCACATAATCTGGTGGCTAATTTCTACAGGGATAATAATCGTAGAAGAGAAGTGCCAATTGAAGAAAAAGAAATTAATTATCCACAACCTGAACATTTGGAAACAACACTGATTAAGAATGAACAGGTAGAAACCTTGTTACATGTGATCAGAAAATTGTCTTCCGATCGCCAGATGGTGATCATTCTGAAATTTGTCGAAGATATGTCAAATTTAGAAATTGCTAATATTCTTGGACGAAGCGAAGGAGCTGTAAAAAGCTTGTATCATCGTACTCTATTGGACTTACGTGAATCTGCTGAGGTTGCAAAACCAAAATAATCTTTCGGTGTTATTAATAATTAGAAACTTGGAGCGGAAATGGGAACACTGAATAATTCATTGGCCAGGGAAGAAAGTGAAAAGCTTTTTGAAAATCAGCTACGAAAGATTTTCAAACCCGTAAGCCCTAATTCGGGTTACGTACAGAAATTAAAAAAAACATTATTAGATAAAACTGAGGTTTACCTAGAACAGAATAACCCTTCAATTTTTCTTTTACTAATAATCATTGTTCTCATTATTACAATTACATTGTTCTTGCTAATCAATAAAATCATTGGCAAACAATAATTGCAGCGATCAGAAAATCCCCACTTTTTCTGAGAGGGTCTGTTCATCAGGTTCAACAAGGAAGCTGCCATCTTTAAAAATGATGGTAGGTACTGAGCGAGAGCCTTCATTTATCTCACGAACTATTCTTTCCCCATTTTTATCTTGATCAATATCAATAAATCGGTAATCAATACTGTTTTCATCTAGAAAGCGACACGCTCTCTTGGTATCCCCGCACCAGCGGGTGCCATAAACCAGAATCTCTTTTTTTTGTTTCATTTAATTCCTGTAGATAAGATAATTATTAACCTGATTTTCTATTAATATTTTATTATTATATACACATTTTTACACGCTAAAAAAAAGGTTATTCTAATTGCTGATTAATGATTCAGGTCGCTTCCCCATGTTAAAATTGTAGTCATGAAGAAAAAAATAATTTTCATGGGCTCGCCTGCGTTCGCCGTTCCTATTTTAAAAGAGCTGGCAAAAGCCTTTGATATTATCACTGTGGTCACTCAACCAGACCGACCTGCAGGAAGAGGGAGAAAAATTGAGCAATCGCCAATCAAAGAATTATCCCTTGCATTAGGTTTACCGCTGATTCAGCCATTGAAAATAAGAGAGTCTGAAATAGTTAATCATTTACAAATAATTAACCCTGATTTAATTGTTGTGGCAGCTTATGGGCAAATTCTTACTAAAAAAATTCTTGAAATTCCTTCCTTAGGTTGTATTAATATTCATGCATCATTATTGCCACGATGGCGAGGTGCATCACCGATACAGGCAGCAATTCTTTCTGGGGATTCAATAACCGGGGTAAGCATAATGAAAATGGATGAGGGGCTGGATACCGGTCCAATAATTGCGCAGCGAGAAATACCGATCTCGATTAACGATACCTTCTTCTCGTTATCAGAAAATCTTTCAAATCTAGGTGCGTCCTTATTAATAGAAACATTAGGTGAATATTTTTCTGGAAAGTCGAAATTGACGAATCAGGATGATGAGCAAGCAACGAAAACTCATTTGATAAAGAAAGAAGAAGGTTTATTAGATTTAAAAATGCCGGCAGAAAAATTAGAAAGAGCAATTCGAGCCTATAATCCCTGGCCTGGAACATTTTTCTTTTGGGGATCTCATCAAATAAAAGTGTTAAAAGCCCATATCCTTGATAGCCAAAAAGTGCAGCCCAATCAGCATTTAGTTCATCAAAAGCAACCTGCTATTGGTACTGTGCATGGATTATTGATTATGGATATTGTTCAACCAGCAGGAAAAAAAGCAATGACTGGTGAGGAGTTTTTAAGAGGCGCTCATGATTGGTTAAATAATTTATAACCCTGAAGGAGTAATGGAATGGTTTTATTAGGATTTATCGAAAAGTGACGAATTTATTGTTTACGATACTTCTTTTTCCATTCATGCAGGTGGTTAATCGCTTCTAGGGGAGTCATTGTATTGAGATCAATTTTTTCCAATTCTTCAAGGATAGGGTTAGTTTCCGGAAAAAGAGTTTTTTGTTGGGAAAGATTGATTTCAGGATTTTTTGTTTCTCTTGATGTTTTTTCCAATTGAATGAGCAGCTCTCGAGCGCGTTGAATGACGCTGGGAGGTAAACCAGCCATATGGGCAACATGGATTCCGTATGATTTATCAGCACCACCGGGGATGATCTTATGGAGAAATACAACTTGATTATCTGCTTCACTCACTGCCACATTGAAGTTGCTTACGAATGGCAGGATTTCAGTTAATTGAGTTAATTCATGATAATGAGTGGCAAACAAAGTTCTAGCACGCAAATCTGGGTGATTATGGATATACTCCACAACCGCCCACGCGATGGATAAACCATCATATGTACTTGTTCCTCTTCCAATTTCATCCAAAATGATGAGACTACGAGAGGTGGCATTATTTAAAATATTTGCAGTTTCGACCATTTCAACCATAAATGTGGATTGGCCGGCAAAAATCTCATCCTGAGAACCGATGCGGGTGAAAATACGATCCACTATTCCCAACTTCACTTTGGCTGCTGGAACATAACACCCAATTTGAGCTAACAAGACGATCAGAGCAACCTGACGCAAATAGGTACTTTTTCCGCTCATATTTGGTCCGGTAATGATCCGGATAATTTCGTTCTCATCAAAAATCGTATCGTTTGGAACAAATAAGTGATCGGTTAATAAATGTTCAACAACAGGATGACGTCCTTCCTGTATTTCAAGGGTACGATTGTCAACCATTTCGGGCTTGCAGTAATTTCTATTCGCAGAGGTTTCTGCGAAACAAGTAAGAACATCCAATTCTGAAATACATCTGGAGGTTGATAATACTTGCGCAGCAGATTTTGAAATTTCCTGGCAAATCTCTTTAAAAAGACGTATTTCTATTGTGTGAATTTGGTCTTCAGAATTTAAAATCAGTGTTTCGTATTCTTTCATCTCTGGAGTGATGTAACGCTCTGCGTTCACCAGGGTTTGTTTGCGTATATATTCCGTAGGAACCAATTCAATATTCGCATGAGTAATTTCAATATAATATCCGAAAATTTTGTTAAAACTAACTTTGAGAGTTTTTATACCCGTACGATCTTTTTCAGTTTTTTCCAAATTAGAGATCCAGTTACGTGCTTCTCGAGCATTGTCTATTACCTGATCCAATTCAGAAGAATAGCTCGGTTTAAAAATTCCTGTGTTTTGCAGAGTAGCGGGAGGATCATCCGAAATTGAGTGATTGATCAAGGAAAACACTTCTTTGCAATTGGAGAACCCTTCCAAATAAGTCCCCAGAGAAATTTTATACGGCAAGAGGAGCTGTAAAATATTGGGTACAATTTCCAATGCATTTTTTAATGCAATTAAATCGCGTGGCTGAGCATGGTCGGTTAGAATTCGATTTATCAGACGGTCAAGATCTGAAACGCGCCGAAATAATGATTTCAGCTCCATTCTTAGGAGTCCATCTTTCATAAAAAAAGTTACCGCTTCCTGGCGTTGTTTTATGGAATAAATTTGAATTAAAGGTTTATGAATCCATTGTCTAATTAAACGTTTGCCCATCGGTGTGACCGTATCATCAATTACACTTAAAAGCGAACCATTGGCATTCGGATGCCGGATAGTTTCTGTGAGTTCAAGGTTGTGACGGGTAGCAGTATCCAGAACCATGAAATCATCAATGGAATAGAATGCAAGCCGTTTTACCAGTTGCAAGGTATTTTTGTCAGTCGAATCTAGGTATTGCAAAATAGCGCCTGCGGTTTGCACAGCCAGAGATTTCCCGCGAAAACCAAAACCGTCCATTGAGGCAATATTAAATTGATTTAGCAAGGTTTCATTTGTTCGATTAAATTCATAGCGCCAATCTGGCAATAGAGAAATATGGTATGCATTGAGAACTAAAGAATTTTGTGATTCGGGAAGCAAAATTTCTGCAGGGTTCAGCCGTGATATTTCCGAGCGAATCATTTGCTCACAGTCAGCCCCCCCGAATTCTGTAGCGAAGAATTCTCCAGTGGTAATGTCTATAAAGGCAATTCCAGCCTTATCTTCATACCTGAGAATTGATAATAGATAATTATTATTTTCAGTCTTGAGCAATCCGGGTTCAATTACTGTTCCCGGAGTAATAATGCGTACTACTTTTCTTGGAAAAAGTCCTTTCTTGGGTTGTTCTCCGACCTGTTCACAAATTGCAACGTGGAAACCGTGTTCAATTAAACGACCGATGTAATTTTCGGCGGCATGGAAAGGTATTCCCGCCATTGGAATCCGCTGTCCCTTGGCAACATTACGAGAGGTAAGCACAATATCAAGCATTTTTGATGTGATTTCAGCATCTTTATCGAAGGTCTCATAAAAGTCACCTAATCGAAAAAAAACAATGGTATTTGGATACTGCTTCTTAATACCAAGATACTGTTTACGGATTGGGGTTATGTTTTCTGGAAACATACGGATTTAAATCTTGAATAATAGCAGATTAGAATTCGGGTTCGATGTTCGCATTTAAGTCCCCAACGCTTTCCAATTGGATATCTTCGAAGAGGTTTTCCTGCAAAACAAGAATGGAATGATGTTTGATCAATTCCAATAATGCTAGGAAAGTGACAATAATCTCCAGACGCGAATGATCAGATGGAAGAAGCAAACGGAAACTTGAATGAGAAGAGGTTTGTAAAATCAAGACAATTTCATTAATTCTTTGACGCAAAGTAATTGCAGTTATCGTGACTGCCTGACTGAGAGGGTGGGGCTGGTCCTTCATGCTGATTATCATTGAATAAATTTGAGCAAGATCAGCAGCACAAAAATTACCGATATCCAATTTTCCTTGATATTTAGGGAGGGGCGCCATGCGTAAATAGGTGCGAAATCCATTTTCTTCTCTTTTTCGAAGAAATAATGCAATTTCCTTGAATCTTTTATAGGTTATTAATTGCTTGGCTAAAATTTCACCAGGATCTTCTTCAGTTGGTGAAAGTATGTTTTCGCGTGGGAGTAGAACGAGGGATTTTATCAAGACCAGGCGCGCAGCGATCACCAGGAAAGCAGATACCTCAATAGGGTCCCTCTCGCCAATAGTGTGCAAGTGCTCTAAATACTGATCTGTGACTTTGGCAAGGGATAATTTAGTGATGTCCAATTCGGAATGTTCAATTAGTTGCAGAAGTAAATCCAGAGGACCTGAAAAAACTTCAGTGGAAATCTGATAATGCCTAGCTGTCTGACCAAAAATATTAAACGTCACTCTGACAATTATAGCAGTGCTAGTTATTTCATTTCTTAAACTTTCCCGTCAGTAAATTATTTGAGTAGTTTATTGGTAAAATAATTTGAAGAAATTGTAAAAGTTAATTCTTAGATAATTGAGGATATTTTGAAATCAAACAAGCCAACTCAAGGTTCTGAAACTGCACTAGAGATGGCTGCACGATTAAAAATTAAGATCAAGAATATCTCGTTGTTAACCAGAGCTCTAACTCACCGTTCCTTCATAAACGAACACCCTGAAGAAATTGAGGATAATGAGCGTTTGGAGTTTTTGGGAGATGCTGTTCTTGATTTTGTGGTTGGAGAATGGCTTTATCACCGCTTTCCTGAGATGCCGGAGGGAGGATTGACCCAAATGAGGTCAGCTTTGGTACAGACTCCGCAATTAGCGGAATTTGCGAGGAAGATGCAAATAGGAAATGCGTTACGTTTGGGTCGAGGAGAATCCAAGGCAGGTGGAAGACTGCGAAATAGTGTACTATGTGATGCGTTTGAGGCTGTAATTGGAGCTATTTACATCGATTCCGGAATTTCGGGAGTAAAGTCCCTTATTAATACGGTTTTAGAGTCTGCAGCTCAAGAAATTTTGTTAAACCATAAAAATGAAGATCCTAAATCCAATTTACAAGAATGGGCGCAATCTTTCGGTTACCCTCCGCCAGTTTATCAATTAATTAATTCAATAGGTCCGGATCACTATAAAATCTTTCAAATCAAAGTAATTGTAAATAACGAAGACCTTGGATGCGGTAAAGGGACCAGCAAACAAGATGCAGAAAAAAATGCAGCCAGGATTGCATTGAAAAAAATTGGGATAATCGAAAAATAAAAGGAAATCATGAAGCAACGTTTAAAAACGCTTGAATTACACGGTTACAAAACTTTTGCCAGTAAAACGCGTTTCGAATTCCCAGACCAAATAACAGCAATTGTTGGTCCAAACGGTTCAGGTAAATCTAATATTGCGGATGCCATCCGCTGGGTTCTAGGTGAGCAAGCGTACAGTTTGTTACGCGGGAAAAAAACCGTAGACATGATCTTTACTGGGTCAGAGTATCGCCCACGTGCTTCCATGGCTTCTGCAACGATTGTTTTTGACAATGAGGATAATTGGCTGCCGATCGATTATGCCGAAGTATCTCTCACCAGACGCGCATACCGCAGCGGGGAAAATGAATACCTATTAAATAATACACGAGTGCGTTTGAAAGAAATTAATGAATTGTTGGCAAATTCGGGTCTTTCTGAAAGAACCTATACCATCATTGGACAAGGCCTTGTGGATGTTGCCCTTTCTTTAAAGCCGGAAGAAAGAAGGCGTTTTTTTGAAGAAGCCGCCGGGATCGAATTATATCGTTCAAGACGCGATGAGGCGATTCAAAAACTGGATAATACACTCAGGAATATGGACCGTGTCCGGGATATTTTAAGTGAATTGGGTCCACGGTTGAAAAGCCTGGATAAACAATCAGAACGGGCAAAAGAATATGACCGGATCAAAGCAGATCTTTTAATTTATCTAAGAGATTGGTATGGTTTTCAATGGAATAAAATTCAAGAAGAGTTGACATCTTCCAAGGAGATGCAACAACGTCAGGACGAGCAATTAAATGATGCACGTGAGATTCAGACGACTCTAAATACCAAAATCGAAAATACTCGTGCAGTTATTAGTAAAAATAGATCCAACCTGGCCCAATGGCATAAAGAGTCATCGGTACTTCATGAACAAGAAGAACAGATCAACCGAGAAATTGCAGTTTTACAAGAGAGGAAAAAATCGCTAGAAGAAAAAAAGCAGGATCTTGACCGTGAAAATACTGTTTTTGAAGAGCAATTGGATTTAAGGCAAAAGCAGTACGAAGAATTGGATAAAGAAAAGGCGCAAAAATCTGATGATTTGATTAAAGCGGGAGTTTTGTACGAGGATATCAACAAGCGAATACGGTTACGATTAGAACAACGGCAAAAGATTGAATCCGATATTAAAACTATTCGAACTTCTATTGAGCATTGGGAAACGCGTCAAGTTCAGATTCGCGCTCAAAATAATGAATTGGACCATCGGATTGCCATTCTTGAAAAAAATATTGAAGATTTGAAATCTACCTGTAATAAAGATAAAGCAGATCTGGAAAATATTGATCATGATATTTCACAGCTATTAGAACAGACGATAATTATCCAAAATGAAATCGATACCTTATCTAAAGAGATTTCACACCAGGATAATTTTGTTATTGATCTTGAAAAAATGATTAAAAATGATCAAAATGAATATTCTCAATTTCAGACAAGTCTGGTCAGCAAACAAGCCCAATTTGATGTTCTGGATCATGCTGAACAGACATTAAGTGGTTTTACCTCTGGATCAAAATCGCTATATGATGCGGTTAAAGCGGGTAAGGTTTCAGGCCGAATTGAACTCTTGCTGTTGCAAATGCGTGTACCCGCTGAATATGAAATCGCAATAGCCTCAGTTCTGGGTGAATTACTCGAATCCATAATACTCGATGAATCTACCGATCCAGAGAAAGCGATGAAATTTATTGAGGAAAATGATAGTGGAAGAACAGCTTTGCTTGTTAAATCATGGATCAAAAAAGAACCTGATTTATCCAAAAACTATCAGACAGATACGGTAATTCCTGCAAAGGATATTGTCCAGGTCACAGATTCCTATCGAACAATTATGAACGCCTTATTTCATAACGTATTTATTGTAAAGGATAGGAAAACAGCCAGGCAATTAATATCAGAAGCCAAGGATGATCTTAAAATCGTTACTTGGAAAGGCGAGGTATTTTATCCAAATGGAGTGGTAATTGCTGGAAAAGAAATTCGAGTAAAAGCAATTTCGAGGTCTAGAGAAAAAGATGCCCTTCAAAGAGCAATTGAAACATTAAGAAGAAGTATTGAAGGAATTAAAAATAAATTAGAAGAAGATTCTAAGAATCTTGACGATAAAAATAACCAAAAAAAGAAATCAGAAGAAAAGAAAGGGATTCAACAAAAAGTCAAGCTGGATCTATCTGACAAACTAAATGGTTCGACCATTAAATTGAATCAGTTAAAAACAAGGATGAGTTGGCAGACTGAACAAATTAGCATCATTGAACAGCAGTTGGCAAAAAGCCTGGAAGAAAAAAAGAAGATCGCGGAAGAAGAAGAAGACCTTAAAGAGAAGGTAAATAAGCGGAAGCTGGAAAACGAGGTCATTTTTAATCAGCTTAAAGATATTCCATTGGAGGATTTACAGGAAGAGCTATTCGTTTGCAATGCTAATAAGGCGATGGAAGAGCAGGCGGTAAATAATCTAAAATTAAGGATTAACGAAATTAGCGAGCAAATTAAATCCACGACAAGTGAAAAGGAAAAAAGCACGGCTAAAAGTGTAGAAACAGAAAATAATTTAAAGGAACTTCATACAAATTATCAAACTCTCTTGTCGCGGGTAAAAGAAATAGAAAAAAATTTGAGTGGATTGACCGCGAAAATTACTCCGACAGAAAAAGATTTGAATGAATCTGAACTACAGGACCAAAAACTGCAGCTTGAGCAGGAACAAGCCAGACAGCAATTTAGCGTTGTTGAGAGGCACTCCATTCAAGCACAGATGAAATTTAGCCGAGTTCGGGAGCAGCAAGAAAATTTGACGAGACGGATTGAAGAGGATTTTGGCCTTGTTTTTTATGAATATGGACAGTCAGTGGATGGACCCACACCTTTACCTATCGAGGGAATGGTGGAAAGTTTGCCAAAACTTACGCAGGTTCCAGATGAGTTGGAAGAAAACATCAAACAAAAAAAATCCATTCTTCGGCGAATGGGTCCGGTCAATCCTGAAGCGCAAAGGGAATATAAAGAAGTTCAGGAGCGTCACCAATTTATCACCGAACAACTAAAAGACCTGGATAAAGCTGAAGGTGATCTGAGGCAAGTTGTAAAGGAACTGGATGAATTGATGAAAACGGAATTCCAGAAGACTTTTAAAAAGGTCAACGAGGTTTTTAAAGAAATTTTTGAAAAACTTTTTGATGGTGGTTCAGCTAATCTAATCATAGCTGATGAAGAGAACCTCACAGAATCCGGGATTGATATTGAAGCAACATTACCTGGAAAACGAAAACAAGAACTGGCTTCTCTTTCCGGCGGGGAGCGCAGTCTGACAGCTGTGGCTTTAATATTTGCGCTGTTGAAAGTTTCGCCAACCCCATTCTGTATTCTGGATGAAGTGGATGCAATGCTGGATGAATCCAATGTGATGCGTTTTGGCGACCTGTTGCGCGAATTGAGTCTGACAACCCAGTTCATTGTAATTACCCACAATCGCAATACCGTACAGCTTGCAAACGTATTGTATGGGGTTACCATGGGAAAGGATTCCACATCCCAGGTGATCAGTCTTAAACTGGATGAACTTACTGAAGAGCTGGTTCAGTAAAATAAAAAGAGGAGCTTTTGGGAAGCTCCTCTTTTTCAATTTATGGCTGTTGGGTTGGAATTGTTGATTCAGTTGAAGGAAGAATATACTCAGTCGGAATAATTAATTCTGGCGGTATTGTTGGTTCAACAGGGACAATATTTTCCCAATTTTTCAACTCGACTTTCAGTCCTGATTTGACCTGTACAACCCAGTCTTCAAATACCATTGGAATGGAATCATGCCCAACGGCTTGAATGATGTGCCACCCAAAATCAGATTGTACTGGCGCACTGACCTCACTTACTTTCAATGCAAATGCGGCATCTTCAAAAGTTTTAACCATCTTGCCTCTCGTAAACCAGCCCAGGTCTCCCCCATTGTCCTTCGTGCCTGTATCAATGGAAACTTCGGTGGCAATTTTCGCCCAATCCTCACCCGAGGTAAGGCGATTGAGCACGATCTTTGCATCTGCTTCAGTTTTTACCAGGATGTGGCGTGCCCAGACCTGTTCTGATCTTTCCGGGCTCAGATTGTAAGAATCCTGTAATTTTAAACGGATCAGATAATAGCGGACATAATCCCGTAATGCCTGTTCAGGGACTTTCACGCTTTCTAATGTGGCGTAATACTCTTTTAGATTGCTATTATATAAATCCTGAGTGTAGGCAGTTGCCGTAGGTTCAGGGGTTGCGGTTGGAACATTTGCTGAAATGGTTGGAGTGCCAGCCGGTGGTGCTGGAGTTATTGTTGGTTCAGCAGTTGCAGTAGCCTCAGGCGCTAAGGTTGGGGCAGGTGTGTAATGCAAAAGCGCAACCTGGGTGGGTGAGAATGTTGGGGTCCCGAATATCACAGGGGTCGGGGTTGCGGTTGGAGTTCCGTTGGGGAAAAAGCCAAATTGACCTTGCAGGAAGGTATCAACTTCCTGCTCACTTACTTTAATTCCCTTTTTAGCTGCTTCCAATGCAATAATGCGTTCTTCCACCATTTGATCTAAAACGCTTTGACCAAACAGCTTGGGATCTGCCAATGCTGCCTGGTAACTTTGAAGCTGAGAAGTGAAATAGGAATACATGTTTTGGTCTGATGCAAAATATTGCGCCATATTATAGACACTGCGATAGTTTTCTACATAGAGTTTGCGGCGCAAGAGTACCCGTTCGATGAATTCCTTTCCATTTATTTTTTCATTTCCAATGGTTGCAACTGCTGCGTTGTTCTTAAATACGGTTTCATTCAAGATCCCATACCCGATCACCAAAACAATTAGCACAGCGGTGATCGCAAAACCAATGGTTACCCAGCGATTGGTTTTTTTTTCTTTTTCGGCATGGGTTAGCGGTGTATGATGAACCGGCTTTTTAGGCTTTGATTCCATAGATAACCTTCTTTTTCAAATTGAAAATATTATCGTAAATTATCTTCCCAGGTGCCGCCTGAAAAGGGCAGCAGGGCCAGGTGGCGTGCGCGTTTAATTGCGCGAGCCAGGGTGCGTTGATGGAGCGCACAGGTGCCGGTCTGTCGGCGTGGACGGATGCGGCCATCTTCCATGGTGAATTTTCGTAGAACGTCGGTGGCTTTATAGTCAATCACCAGGTTTTTATCAGAGCAGAATTGACAGAATTTGGGGCGGGTGACATAACGTCTTCCTCCCATCGGCCGACCCTGATCATCATCAGCTCCATTATCTACATAATTATCTCTATCTGACATTTTATTTCTCCGTTATTTATCCTTCGCCGTCTTCCTCAAAATCTTCAAAGGTTTGAATGGGTTCCACAGGTGTTTCGCTTGAGATATTCTTTTCACCTAATGGCATCAGTTCACTGGCAACGATCTCAACATTGATGTGCTGGTGACCTTGCGGATCATCCCAGCGGCGGGTTTGCAAGCGGCCTTCCACATATACCTGCTTGCCTTTGGCAAGCGCTTGTTTACAGAATTCCGCCAGACCACCCCACGCGAGCACTTTAAACCATTCTGTTTGATTATGCCGTGTGCCGTCGCTCGATTCCCAATTGCGGTTGACTGCCACGCTGAATGTGGCGATTGGTTTACCAGCAGGGGTATAGCGCATCTCAGGATCGCGGCCAAGGTGGCCAATCACCATGATCTTATTCAACCCGCGGCTCATTCATTACTCCTTGAAGACCTGAAAAACACGGATTATTCTTCTTTAGCAATAATCGAAAAACGCATCACTGGTTCAAGGATGCGCAAATTGCGCTCCAGGTCTGCGTTGGCAGTTGGGGCCATCTGGATATTGAGCAGGTAATATAAGCCATCGCGCTGCTTCTGAATTGGGTATGCCAGACGGCGTTTGCCCCAGATATCAGTGGTGGAAATTGTTCCACCCGCGGTAGTGACCCATCCGTTGATCTTTTCCAGGGTCTGGTTGACTGCCGCTTCATCCAAACCAGGATGAATAATCACAATCAGTTCGTACGGTCGCATAGAGGAATTCCTCCTTTCCATGGGATTGCCCTTGTGTTCACCGTTGATGAATCAAGAGCGGAAAAGTAACCAGTTACTGCTCTGGCTATCTAACCGGAAGAAGTTTATCATAATTGATCACAACTCGGAAGGGTATAAAATTAACCTCGATAATAATAATGACATTTCTATTTGGAGCCACGCATGAAAAAAGATCTGCACTCTTTCTTTAATCCCAAAGGGGTAGCCATTATCGGTGCTTCTTCCAATCCGGGAAAATTGAGCCATGGAATTCTCAATAATCTCCTTCAATATGGATACCAGGGAGGAATATATCCAGTTAATCCCAGTTCCAAAGAAATCCTAAATGTGCCCTGTTATGCGGGTATCCAGGATGTTCAGGATCCTGTGGACCTGGCTGTGATCATCCTTCCATCTCAAATGATTGCAGCAGTAATCAAGGATTGTGGTTTGCGCGGTATTAAAGCTGCGATTATTATTTCAGGCGGTTTTCGGGAAGTGGGTGAGGGCGGGCTTGAATTAGAAAAAGAATGCTTGAAGATGGCCGAAGAGTATGGTATGCACCTGATCGGTCCCAATTGTGTCGGCAATATGAATATGAGTAATGGATTGAATACCACCTTCATCCGGGGTATGCCGATCAAAGGTGGAATTGGATTTCTATCCCAATCCGGAGCGGTATGCGGCGGGATCGTTGACCATATCCTCCACAAGCAGATTGGCTTTTCGCATTTCATCAGCCTGGGGAATGAGGCGGATGTCAATGAAACCGATATTATTGAATTTCTGGCAGAAGATAAAGAAACGCATGTGATTGCCGCTTATGTGGAATCCATCCGGGATGGCCAGCAATTTATCCAGGTTTGCCAAAAGATCAGCTCCAAAAAGCCGATCGTAATCCTCAAAGCTGGGCGCAGCGGAGCAGGTGCAAAAGCTGTGTCTTCGCACACAGGCTCTTTGGCAGGCTCAAAAGAGGCATATTCCGCCGCTTTTAAGCAGGCAGGGGCATTAGAGGTCTTTTCGGTGGAAGAACTGCTAAATGTGTCCCTGGCGTTCGATTTTCTGCCTCTGCCTTCAGGCAGTCGCGCAGCCATAATCACGAACGCAGGCGGTCCGGCAGCTTTAGCTTCTGACAGTCTGGAAGATAATGGTCTTCAATTAGCGCAATTCAGTGAAGAAACCAGGCAGATACTGCGGAATAACCTCATCCCTGCTGCTCAGGTGTCCAATCCGGTGGATATGCTGGGAGGGGCTGATCCCCGGGAATATGGGTTGGCACTGCGTCAGGTATTAAAAGATTCCGGGGTGGACATTACGATTCCAATCCTCGTCCCGCAGGCATTGGTCAAACCTGAAGAAGTAGCCCAAGAGATCGCAAACGAAGCCAAAAGCTCTCAAAAACCAGTGATCACCTGTTTTATGGGTCTCGAAAGCATCGGGCAGGCAAGAGCCATTCTGCACCAGAACCGGGTGCCTCTCTTTGATTATCCAGAAAAGATTGGCAAGGTCGCTGGCTCAATGCTTCAATATGCAGATACTCAGAAATCCCGAAAAGATGAAAAAATAATACAGATTGATAATAAGAAACGACAAAAAGTCAAAAAATTCTTTGAAAACAGCAAAAATCAGGTCGTTTTTGGCGAAGAAGAAACCCGGTACGTTTTTCTAGAATACGGTATTCCCCTCGTTGAGGGCGAAATGGCAAAAACAAAGCTCGAAGCTAATGAAATTGCTGAAAAAATTGGGTTTCCGGTTGTCCTAAAAATAGGTTCCCAGGATTTTCTGCATAAATCCGAGGTTGGTGGGATTATGGTCAATCTAAAAAGTAAGATGGAGGTCACCCAAGGATGGGATCAGATCATGCTTAATGCTAAAAATGCCAATCCAGATGCCAGAGTGGCTGGCTGCATGGTGGAATCCATGGCAGAGGCAGGGCAGGAAGTGATTCTGGGCATGAAAAGGGATGCCAGTTTCGGACCAGTAATGATGTTCGGGCTGGGGGGAATCTTTGTCGAGCTATTCAAGGATGTCGCATTCAGGGTGGCACCCATGTCCCTATGGGATGGTTTTGATATGATCAATCAAACAAGGGCGGGAACACTCCTGAAAGGCTACCGCGGCCAACCGGAAGCAGACATTGAAGCCATCGTGGATTGTTTACTACGTTTGAGCCAACTGGCATTGGAATTTCCCCAGATCGGGGAGATGGAGATCAATCCTTTAATGGTTTATCCTAAAAATAAGGGTGTTTTGGCACTTGATTGCCGCCTTTTACTGCAAAAATAATTATGTCAATTGCGCATAGGCATTAATTGCTGCTAAGAATTCATTTTTGCGGACCGATAGAGGTCTAAAGTCATGGTTTTTGCTTTTTGGTGGTCAATGATGGGGGCGGGATAGTCTTTGCCGATATTACAGTGGAATTGATTTTGAAGTTCGAAAGCCATTTGCCAGGGAGTGTGGATGAATTGGTTTGGTACTTGGTTGAGTTCAGGTAGCCAGCAGCGGATGTAAGTACCCAATGGATCGAATTTTCGGGATTGCAGGGTGGGATTGAAAATCCGGAAATACGGGACTGAATCTGTTCCGGTGCCGGCAGCCCACTGCCAGTTGCCATTATTGGATGCCGGGTCATAATCCAGTAGGTTTTTTCTGAAATAATCTTCACCTTTCTGCCAGTTGATGTTCAAATCCTTTACCAGAAAGGATGAAACCAGCATGCGGGCGCGGTTGTGCATCCAGCCAGTCTTATTCAATTGGCGCATGGCAGCATCTATGATCGGGTACCCGGTTTGACCGGATTGCCATGATAGAAGGTCACTTTTATCCTCATTCCAATGGATTTGCCGGTATACGGGGTTAAACGCGGTTTTGAGTACCTGCGGATGAGTTGCCATAATTTGGTAGAAAAAATCGCGCCAAATGAGCTCATTAATCCAGATTTGGATACTTTCTTTTTCTTGTTGGTTTTTAGTCATTTCCAGAACGTGGTTTGCAGCGCTATAAACCTCACGCGCTGAAATAAATCCAAACTTGAGTGCAATTGACAGATGGGATGTCCTATCCAAATCCATGCGGTCTCGTAAGGTCGAATAATTAAAAATATCTTCACGAGTGAAATATTGCAAGCGCTCGTGAGCTGCATCCTCACCTGGTGTGAACATCAAAGGTTCTTCTGGCAGCGGTAGCTCTTCGGATGAAAGCAGCGGATAGTCAGGCAGGTAGTCCGGCGCAGGGGTAACGGTCAGATTTTGAGGCAGCGCCTTCCAGGCATGATTGAATGGTGTGAATTTACTATAGGAGCTGCCATCCGATTTCTTCACCGCATCTGGAGGGAATATGGTCAAACCATCCGAAAACGTTAATGGAATAACCTTTGATAATGCAGTATCCCGCTTAACCGCAAAAGGCGAGTAATCCCTTTGGGCATAGATATTTTCCGATTTAGATTCATCAATAAATGCTGGCAAGACCTCGATTGGTTTTCCCCACCGGACGATCAAACGGCTACCTCGTGATATCAAATCCTGTTCGAGAAGATTCAAGGTAGCAAATAAATAAGAGTTCCTCCTAGGTGAGGATTGACTCAGCAATGCTTTATCCAGGATGAACAAGGGAATGACTGATTGATGATGTTTAAGAGCATCAATTAAGGCAGGGTTATCGCTCAAACGCAGGTCGCGACGGATCCACCAGATGGCAATTGACATAATACTGATTATATTGACAAAACCTGTTGGTATAATTGCCAAAAATTCTTTCAGGATGAAATGTGATCGGATCAACTTCGCGGTCCAGAACAAACGAGTTCTTTTATGGGATGCGCAGCGAAATGCCCCTTCTGTTGGGCGTTTTTCCGTTTGGATTGATCTATGGGGTCATGGCAATAAAGGCTGGTCTGCCGCCAGCGATGGCGCAAGGGATGTCTTCCATTGTTTTTGCAGGCGCTTCCCAGTTGATGATCACCCAATTGGTCAGCAGCGGTGCACCCATGCTGATCATCATACTCACCGCTTTCGTGGTCAATTTACGTCACGCACTTTACAGCGCCTCGATGGCGCCTTATTTCAAACACCTCTCCCCGTTATGGAAAGTATTGCTGGGCTATTTGCTCACCGATGAAGCCTATGGTGTGGGTATTACCCGATATGTTGAATCCTCTGATGAACCATTCAAACACTGGTTTGTATTTGGCGCTGGTTTGATCTTATGGGCTAGCTGGCAGATCAGCTCTGCCTGTGGGATTTTCCTGGGAGCGCAAATTTCGCCAGCCTGGTCACTGGATTTTGCCTTACCTCTGGTCTTTATCGCACTCGTTATACCAATGCTTAAGGACCGCGCCGGTCTCGCGGCAGCCGTCGCCGGGGGTGTTGTATCTGTCCTGGCATTTGGACTGCCATATAAATTGGGTATTTTGATCGCCGCATTGATCGGGATCATTGTGGGCTTGTGGAGTGAGCGCAAATGAGCAGCCTTTGGGTCACATTGGGGATCATTGGTCTGCTCACCCTGGCAACGCGCCTTTCTTTCATCCTCTTATTGGAAAAATGGAAACCGCCAACGATTTTCAAGAACGGGCTGCGTTTTGTGCCCCTGGCAGTGCTGCCGGCTTTGATCTTCCCTGAAATATTTTTGAAAAATAATGCAATTGCCATCCCGCCGGATTTCCCCCGCCTGGTGGCAGCAGTAGTTGCCGGGCTGGTTGCCTGGCGAACGAAAAGCACGTTATTGACAATTGGTATTGGAATGCTAGTGTTCTATTTACTGCGGATGATCTTTAATTAGTTAAAAATACAAAAAATCAGATTTTTCGTACAAAAATAGTAATTAGATCCCAGTGACGATGGCCTGCACTCGCCCCACCTTGCCGTCTGTCAGCATTACCTTGATGCCATGCGGGTGGGTGGGACTGCTGGTGAGGATGCGTGCAACCAAACCTTCGGTCAGCTTGCCGGTGGATTGGTTTTGCTTTTCAACGATCTGTACCCGCAGCCCCTGAGAAATTTCGCTTCGTTTGGGTAGGATCATTATGATTTCTATTGCTTCAGAAGCATCTTCAAGCAGTTTTGGTCCTCTTCAAGGCTCTTTCCCAGGGTAATGGCGACCATTCCTTCAGCCAATTTAAAAAATCCGGTGGGTTCACCTTCCACGATGGTGGTACTCTTTGTCCCTTCGGGTACGGTTGTGTAGGTCATGGTCACTTCATAAGGCACCGGCCCTTTGACCACTTTGGCTGCCCATTTTTCGTTTTGGATGAAAGCCGTGATCTCCATGCTGGTTTTCATTTCTTGACCCATGAATTTGCGCACTTCAGTGTAGCGGGATCCGACCATATTATCGAGTCCTTCATCGATATGTGTCGAAACTACACCTCCTTGCCATTTGGTGGAATTCTCATTATCGTGCACATAGGCGAAGACTTCTGCTACTGGCTTGCGGATGACACACGATTTTTCAACTTTGATCATGGAAATACCTCCTTAAATTTAATTTACATATAGATATATGAAGATAATATCATTAATCTGTATTACTATTTGGGTTTAAATTTCCCAATTGAGAAGCCAGCTAAAATAGATTATATATTCCAACAAAGATTCTAAACCTTCGATATAAGGTCTCCATTTAGGTGAAAGTATCTATAAATTGGTCTATCTTAAAATAATAAAAGACACCAAAAAAATGGTGTCTTTGGATTGGTCGGGACGATAGGGTTTGCGAAGTAAAGCAAAGTCCCCGCAGCTCCCGTATGGAGCAAGGGGAAACCTCCGACATTCGTAGTTCTCTGCAGGAGCAGAGAACGATGATGCTCCAAAAGAATGGGACTTCAAGTCCTGATCATGAAGGGTGCCATTTGGACTTCATTCATTTATAAGCTTGTCCACAGTGTATATAGGCGTCCACAGAGTCCATATTTTCCACAATAAGGAGGAAAAACCGTCCACAGCGCCTATATTGTCCATAGCCTGCCCTCGTCAAGGGGGTTTCTACCCCGGTTGCACACGAAAAAAAGAAAGGCGACTCAATCTGAAGATAATTTAACATGGCATCAAGTGTATAGTATCTCCTGGACACCGCACACAGCTTTCATTTCGATAATTAATAGGCACTTTTGCTGATGTTGTTACTTAATGTGATGTAATGTTCAATATGGTGCTGAGAACGTATAAACAAGCATACGCGTACCATAATGGGGGCAAGATCCGAATTAAAGGCCACCAGTAGAACATGATCGGTGCAAGATAAAGTGTCACGTAGGGGATCATAATACGCGGCACTAATGGTTTTCTCCAGGGAATTTGTTTAATATAATCTATAAAGTAGCCGTAGATAGCGAAAATAAAGAACAGGAATCCACCCAGCCAAAAATACCACATTTTGCCACCGAGCAATAATAAGATGCTTACAATGACTGCCGGAATGCATAAAGCATATATTATCCAACCATACTTGATGCATAGCTTTCAAAAAAGCGCTTACGTACTGCAAAATGAATAATCAATGCAATCTGAAGAAAAAATGCCCACCCAACAAATAAAGAATCAAGTTTATTTAATCCCAACATAATAACCTACACCCAAATTTACTATAACATGAATTACTTACAATATATTTAATCATAAGTATTGGTTGTTTCAAGATTTTCGGATTTATCATGCGTTCAGGTTACAACCCCGGAAATTACACATTAATCCCCTAAATCATTGTCAGACAACCGAATCCATTTGCAGGGCTTCTGATTAAAAGTCAATTGCTCATTCGGTCATCTGGGTCTATGCAGTATCACCGTTGTTACACTCAATTTGCACACGAATTGCACAAAGAATGAAATAAATGATGATATTGGATTGAAATGATCCAATATAAAGAGGACTGCAAACTAGCAGCCCTCATATGTATCTGGTCGGGGCGAGAGGATTTATTGAGCGAAGCGAAGTCCCCGCCGCTCCCGAAGGGAGCAAGGGAACACTTAAAATAAAAGACATCTAAATTAAGGTGTTTATTAATTGGTCGGGGCGTAAGGATCGCGCAGCACACTCATGAGTGTTTGCCGGAGTTATCCGCAAGTGCGGATTACGCAGATACCCGGAGCGAGGGAGTTTCAGGCGACCATCGTGGAGGGTAATCCTCCGACCCCACAAAAAAAAGGTGTCAAATAAGTGTCGGGGCGAGAGGATTTGAACCTCCGACCTCTTGCACCCCATGCAAGCGCGCTAGCCGGTCTGCGCTACGCCCCGAACAGGAAAAAATTATACCATTGAAATTAATACACCCGCCCGCAAGCATAAAAAGTGGGGATGAAATAAATGGAATCTTTGGTAAATTGATACTTCGAATCTTGTCCTGATAAGTTTTGCTTTTCTCCCAGAAAAGCCAGATCATTCTTGATTATCTCTTTTTCGGATTCCACGTAATCCGCATTCTCATCCCATTCTGCAGAAAGAATACCGGTCTTCACATTACTCATATTTGCTTCAGTGAACAAATGGCGCAGCTGGCGGCCAATATTTGGATTTATGCCCTGCTGGATGAGAGACCGGGTTTGCAGGTCAGCTAATTTTTCAAGCTCGTTAGGAAAAGCGATCCTGCCGCTATAGTCTGGCTCGGCAAAGGCACATACGTAACCACCGGATCTGGTGACGCGTTTCATCTCTTGGATCGCGCTTAAGGGATCTTTCAGCCATAATAAGAGATAATGGCAATAGGTGAGATCAAAGCTGCCGTTGGGAAAAGGCAGCGCGAAAGCATCACCGCAGGTTAAGGATGATTTGGGGTCTTCCATTTGGCAGAAAAGGAGAACGGATCTTTCAATATCCAGTCCAAAGGTGGAATAAGAGGAATTATTTGAGTATTCGGCAAGAACTGCACCTGTGCCGCACCCAACTTCAAGGATGGATGAAGAGGAGGGAAGATTGATATTCTTAAAAATGTGATCGCGCGCGGGTTTACTCCATTCCGCCTGCTGGAGATATCGTTTATGCCAATCTGCAGTAGTTAACGGCATGCCATTATTTGCGTTTTTTCCAGATGCTGTTCCAATCATCGGTCAGAAGGTTGCCCAATACTTTATTAATTCCCTGGGCAGGTAGCACGTCGCCATCCGGTTCCACGTACAGCCAGGCCTTGCCAGCGCCTTCCGCCAGTTTTTCACTTTCATCCAGCATTTCCAGCGCAATGGGGTGGCAGTCTGAATAGGGTACCGGGATATCCCAGACCAGGGACATACCGCGGTTGGAGGCTTCCTGTTGGATGTGCTTGAGGTTTGATTTCAGTCCGGCATCATCCACGCTGATGGAGAGCGATTTGACGCCCGCTTTCGCCAATTGTGAAAGCAATTCATTAAGGTCTTTGACGTTCTTTTTGGTGATGGTGATGTGAACCGTGATGAAAAGGTCTTCCGCCAGGGCAGCCTGGAGTGCTTTCCATGAGGTTTTATCAGAAGGGTCCAAAAGGAGCATGGCATGGTCCAAACCGCTCTGCAGGATCTCATGCAGATATTTTTTCTCCGCCAGTCGCAGCCCGTCGGTCAACAGGCCGCTGACCAGGCCGAGATTTTCCGCTTCCTGGATCAATTCAGCCAGGTCAGGCCGCAGGGTGGGTTCGCCGCCGGTGAAGACCACCTGGGGGATGCCAGCCTCCCAGGCCTTCTTGAGGATGGTTTTCCATTCGGTGGTGGTCAATTCGCGCTTGACCCTTTCCTGGGGGGCAACTTTGGCTGAGGTTTTTTCAGGCACACGGTAAGTGAGTGCACAATCCAGGCGATAGGGTGCCAACAAGTCCTTGGAATAAGGTGTCACCCGCTCAAAATTGAAATAGGTGACCGGGTCTACATCCGGAGAATGCACCAGTGTATCGATGCGCTCAATGAATTCCTGGTAATCTTTTTTTACCTGGTCTTCCTTCACCTCGAAATGTTCGGTGACAGACTTGATCATCTCGTCTTCGGTTGTATTTTTTACCAGGTGATAGGCATATTCCGCGGCGGTCTGGTTAAGGTGCAGCACGGTCTTGGCATTCAGGATGAGAATGCCTTCCCCATTGAGGTCAATTCTTAGGTGCAGCCGATGGGGCTGGCGCGCATCCGCGGGAGCTTGGTATTGGTAGATACCTGCCGGCAGATGAGGGGAAGCGGCAAATAATTTATCGAAGAAGGAATTGATCTTTTTCATGGTTTTTGCTCCAGGATATTATGCTTTTTCAATTATTCGCGGTTGGATCGATATTTCATTTTCAACCAATAGAGGGCAGCCCCCGCCGCATTCGTTTAATAAATTACAGGTGTTACATTTTTCCTGCAGATAATGTTTCTCACGGATGCTGTTGGAAAGTGGATGGTTCCAGATGCTTTCCCACGGATCGGTGAGAATATTTCCAAGCGAGTGATAGTATGACTGGCAGGGAAGTACGCTGCCATCCGGTTCGATACACATGTTGTAGAGAGCAGCAGTGCATCCCTTGACGCCCAGCCCGGAGCTGACCGGATCAAAATGGCAGTATTGGGTGGGGGTATACCAGATCAACCGCTGTCCGTGAGACTGGGTAAAGAAGGTTGCCAGGGATAATAAATCCGGCAGGTCCTTTTCCTGAATGCCGGCCTGAACGCTGGCTCCGCGCCCGGAATAGATCAATCCGTTCAATCCAATGGTTGGCACTTTGAGGTCGCTGAGCAGCTGCAGGGTCTTTTCCAGATCCACTGAATTGTTTTTCAATAAAGTGGTATTGGTCATGACGAACAATTTGCTTTTTACCGCATTTTGAATACCGGCTGTTGTCTCTTCCCAGGCGCCCGGGTGATGCACTATTTGGTCATGAATGGCTGGATAGTAGGATTCAAGGGTGATCTGGACATGGTCAAGACCGGCTTTGACCAGGGTTTGAACATAGGCCTCATCTTTCAAACGGCGGCCGTTGGTATTGATTCCGGTCACCATGCCCAGTTTTTCAGCATAACTGATCAATTCGGCCAGGTCGTCGCGCAGGGTGGGTTCCCCGCCTGTAAAAACCACATGGGGAATTCCCAGCTGCCATACCTTATCCAGAACCTGTTTCCATTCATTGGTACTGAGCT
The DNA here is from genome assembly GCA_964571135.1 of uncultured Anaerolineaceae bacterium. Lineage (GTDB taxonomy): Bacteria > Chloroflexota > Anaerolineae > Anaerolineales > Anaerolineaceae > CAZMZW01. Next base: position 361,697 of record CAZMZW010000002.1, read on the forward strand.
CGATTGATTTACGGGCAGGGTCGTTATAGCAATGCCGGCAGTCGTTGTTACAGCGGTAAGTGAGAGCCAGGTCCATACGGTAAGGAGCTGTGGGGGGTTTTGAGAAGGGTTCAATGATTTCCAAATCAAGGTCACAAATGGGGCAGGCATCCGTTTGAGGGTCGATGATCGGTTGAATTTTCCTCATAAAGGTGAGCAAATCATCAGAAGCCTGTTTCTTGGCGATATGAAATGAACGGGTGATCTCTTTTTCAATGGTTGCAGCATCTTTCCCGTTCAGCAAATGAAAAGCCATGAAAGCTGCCGTGGGGTTAAAGTGGTAAACGCGGCTGGCATTCACCAACAGGGTACCGCAGCCGTCAGGGTCAATTCGCAGGTGTATGTTTTTCTTGTTTTCACCACTAACGCGCGTGAAATGATGATTACCAGCAGCAAGTCCAACCTTATGTGGCTGGGCTTGCACTTTTGATCTTAAAGATTGAAACAGGCTCATGGGTGAGGTTGGATCAATTAACGTCCACTACCGGCACAGGCGCATGCGCAGCCAGCGCAGGCACAGGCACAGGCGCAATGGAAACTTCCGCCCCCGCCGCTTCTTCCACCAGATGTGGTTGAAACGGGAAGGGGGTTTGTCTTGGTGGTTACCCCGCTGGTGAATGAGGTGATATCCCCTACCACCTTGGAAGAAAACCCCTGAACGGTGCCAACCAATGAAGCGGCTGCACTTGAACCGGGCAGGCTAGGAATAGTAATCGTTGTGGATTTACCGCCGGTCGGTAGGGAAGGCCCTCCGCCCAAATGGGGGATGGAAGAAGTATGTGAGATTGTTGGATTTGTCCGCCACCACCACCAGGGCATGAATACCGGTCCGCCGCCGAAGGTGCTCTGAGTGCGGGTATCGTGTTCCTTATCCAGCATTGTCCAATCCATATTTTCGCTGTATTTTTCAGATTTTACCTCTGGAGTTTTGGCGGTTTCGATCTGCTGCCAGGCCTGTTTGATGATGTCCTGGTAATACGTCACGGTTTCCTTCTGTGAAAATCCCTTCATTTTTTCGCCAACGCTTTGCACGAGAGCCACCATCATGTCCTGCAGACCTTTCCGGCGTTCAACAGGTTCGGTTTTGGTGTAAGCGGTAATAAAAGTGGTCTCATAAGGATTCAAGCCTTCGGGTTGTTTTGCTTCCGCCTTGATCTGTAGGGGATCAGTACTGACCACTGTGGCTGCTTCTTTTTTAAGCACAGCGAACAGGATCATGGTGAGGATCTTATCCATCGGTTGTTCCATCAGGATGGCAGCTTCCACCGCCGTTAGCCCGCGTTTGATACCGTGTCCCTCTATGGCAATCTTGGGAGGCAGATACTGCAGTTTGCGTTTATTGGCGGATTTAACTGCCGCAATTATCCCAAGCACAAATATACCGATAAAACCACCACAGCATAAAACCGGGAAAATTGCAACCAGGATATTACTTAAGTTAAAGGTGATGGATTGCGCGGTGCTAATTGCAGTTGAAGGCACCAGGCGCGCAGGGAAAGATGCGCCAAATTTGTATGAAGAACCGGAACTGGCGTTTGTGGCAGACCACTGGTAGACCACCCGGCCTTCACTATCTGTTGTCGAGACAGGTTCTGAACTGCCAGGCCAATTGGTTGGGGTGAAATAACGCGGTTCAGTCGTTTTGAGACCCGGCGGGAGGTGCAAACTGACGGTTAAAGCCGTTGCGCCGCTTACATATTTTGGATCAAAGGAATTGGGTTGGAAATTAAAGGATGCATAGGCTTCCGCTTCTTTGGCAGAACCAACGAACAGCATCTTTTCCACATTGGTGATATGAATGGTAATAGTTCCGCTGCCACCGGCAGGGATGGAATTGCCTCCTAATCCCAGGGCGATCCCCGGGGTAACATACGGAGAATCTTGAATATCCGTAATTCGCGCGCCATTCACGTTGGCGGTTACGTTGGAAAAGCTGTAATTTGAATTGGGCATTCCCAGATCCACATAATCGATGAAATGTGCTCCTGGTGCATTCTTGAATTGATAGACATAATCCAGCGTGGCCGTGCCATCGGGATTGATGGTGATGTCCACAGCGGCTACAGGGACTTGAAATAAATAGTCTTGAGCCAGAACAGGGGTTATGTTGATTGATAGGAGCAGTATTGCCAGAAGCAGGCTGAACCAACGGATTTTCTTCATTCCTTTTTTCATAGATTCATCACCATTTGGGTTCCTCGGTTAATTGGTAAGTAGTACCACAATACGGGCAAGTGACCACTGGTGCGCCAGCCACCAATTTGATGTCTTTGGGAGCAAGGGCGCCGCCGCAGGATTTGCATTTAATGGTGTCCATGCTCACATTTCCAGGCAGGTCAACATTTACATTAACAATATCCGGCTGATCAGGTTCGGTTTTGATCCGGCTGGCAAGAAAGATCAGGACAAAACCGATCCCGGCAAGGACGATGCCGGTAAGAAAGAGGCTGGCATTGGTAAAGCTGCCAAGTATGAATAGGAAGCTGAACACCAAAAAACCGGCTGCAAGAATAAAAAGGATGATCCTGGCTGATTTCATCATTCCTCCAAAGGGTTAATTTATATATTTTTAAAATTCAATCAGTATTATATACGGATTTGCGCGGTAGAAATTGCTATAATCATTTTATGGCTGAATATGAAATTAAATTCGAATTGAAAAAGTTGCGGCAGGAGATCAATTACCATAATTATCGCTACCATGTGTTGGATGATCCATTGATCAGTGATGGTGAATTTGATCGAAAACTGGTTCGTTTGAAGGAAATTGAACAGCAGCACCCGGATTGGATCACATCTGACAGTCCAACCCAGAGAGCCGGGGCAATCCCTGCCGAAAAATTTGAAAAGGTCAGGCATCCGCATTCCATATTAAGCCTGGCCAGCTCATTCAATAAAGAGGACGTGCTTGCCTGGATTGAACGAATAGCCAGGTTGGACGAACGCGTGCTGAATACCGATTTTGTAGTAGAGCCCAAGATCGATGGCTTAACTGTGATTTTACATTACCAGAACGGAGTATTTAAGCAGGGTGCAACTCGCGGTGATGGCGAAATCGGTGAAGATATCACTGGCAATATTCGCACTATCCGGGCACTCCCGCTGCATATTCCTGTAGAAGAGAAATCGATCGAAATACCGGATACGCTGGTTGTGCGCGGAGAAGCGTTTATCAATATCCAGGAATTTGACCTATTGAACAAGAAACTTGAAGAAAATGGCGAAAGGACTTACCAAAATCCACGCAATACAGCGGCTGGGTCACTCCGCCAATTGGATCCAGCGCTCACTGCAAGCCGGCCATTAACCTTGTTGACCTATGCCGTTGTTCAATCCAGTGGGCACCGAATGAATACACAATGGGAAACCCTGGAGTATTTAGAAGAATTAGGATTTCCGGTAACAAAATTAGCCAGACGGTGTAAGAGTATTGATGAAGTATTGGATGAATGCGACCAATTTACCCAAATGCGTGACCAGATCCCGTTTGAAGTGGATGGGATGGTCATAAAAATTAATGACCTGCGGCTCGCAGATGATCTGGGCATAGTGGGTAAGGATCCAAGGGGTGCAATGGCCTTTAAATTTCCCGCCCATGAAGTCACAACCCAATTAAAAGATATTTGTATAAACGTTGGGAGGACCGGGGTGCTTACCCCGACTGCAGCACTGGAACCCGTGGAGATCGGCGGGGTAGTGGTAAAACAAGCAACTCTGCATAATTTTGATTTCATTGCAGAAAAAGATATCCGTATCGGCGATCGTGTTCTGGTTAAACGTGCCGGTGATGTGATCCCTTATATCATTGGTCCAATTTTGGATGCGCGTACAGGCACAGAAAAAGTTTTTAAGCCCCCAACCCTATGCCCGGTTTGTTTGCAGCCAGTGGAACATCATGAGGGTGAAGTGGCCTGGTTCTGCGTCAATGCCGCCTGTCCGGCACAGCTCATCCGCAATGTGGAACATTTTGTCTCCCGGGGAGCCATGGATATTGCCGGCCTGGGAATAAAAATTGTTGAACAGTTGGTGGGCAGCGGTTTAGTAAAAAATGTGGCTGATTTGTATTGTCTTCGCAAAGAACAGTTGTTAAAATTGGATGGTTTTGCTGATAAAAAAGCCGATAATTTACTGGAAGGAATAAAGAATTCAAGAAATCAACCCTTATCAAGGCTGATCTTTGCCCTTGGTATTCATGGAGTAGGGGAAGTAGCAGCTGCTGATCTGGCTAATCAATATGTCAATTTAGAAGCAATCAGCAAAGAAAAAAGTGAAGATCTGCAAAGAATGCATGGATTCGGACCCAATACTGCCGAGGCAATCTTGGATTGGTTCAATAATCCTACCAACCTGCAGCTTTTAGACAAATTGAAGGAGACTGGAGTCTGGCCGGTCAGGCAGGAAAAAACCTCCAATATCCCTCAAACCTTGCAGGGGATGACATTTGTAGTTACCGGTACGCTCATAGATTTTACACGTGAAGAAGTGAAGACCTACATTCAGGCAAGAGGTGGGAAAGTATCTGATTCTGTCAGCCGAAACACCACTTATTTGGTCGCAGGGCAGGATGCTGGCTCGAAATTGGATAAAGCCAGGCAATTAAGTGTCAAAATTCTCTCCGAAAGTGAATTACGCAAATTAGCGGAAGGTACTTCGGTAAAATGAATTCAATCATATTGAAGTTAGGAAGGGAAAAATCAATACTCAGGCATCATCCCTGGATCTTTTCAGGCGCTATTGCGAAAATCGAGGGCAATCCTGAACCGGGGGAAACGGTCAGTGTGCTGCAGGCAGATAAAACATTGATTGCGAGTGCCGCATTCAGCCCAAAATCGAGCATCTTAGCGCGCATCTGGAGTTGGTCGCCTGAAGAAGTAATAGATTCCCAATTCATTAACAATAAAATGCGCATAGCCATTAATAAACGAAATACATTGTCAATAATAAAGCAAAAAAGTACAAATGCCCTTCGGTTAATAAACGCCGAATCCGATGGCTTGCCGGGGATAATTGTCGACAGATACTCTGATTGGCTGGTTGTACAGCTTCTTTCCACGGGAGCAGAGCACTGGAAGGATGTGATCGTTAAATCCCTGGGTGAAATAACCGAAATAGAAAATATTTATGAACGTTCGGATGTTGATGTTCGAAAATTGGAAGGGCTTTCGCAACGGGTTGGACCCCTTGCAGGCAAAGAACCCCCTGACACGATAGAGATCACCGAATATGGGATTAAATATCTTATTAATATCAAAACCGGGCAAAAGACAGGTTTTTATCTGGATCAACGTGAAAACCGGCGGAAAGTTGCTGATTATTCATCAGGTAAGAGAGTTTTAAATTGTTTTTGTTATATCGGTGGATTTTCACTAAATGCAGCAATGGGAGGCGCGGCGGAAGTAATTTCTGTTGATTCATCCGCGGATGCCCTGGCATTGGCTGAAAAAAACGCCCAGATCAATAAAATAGACCCTCGGATTATGTCCTGGATGAATGCGGATGTTTTTCAGCATCTCAGGCGGTTCCGCGATGAAGGCAGATCCTTTGATCTGGTGATCCTTGACCCGCCGAAATTTGCGCCAACCATACAGCAGGTGGAAAAAGCTGCCCGCGGCTATAAGGATATTAATTTACTGGCTTTTAAATTGTTAAAACCAGGTGGGATCCTGTTCACTTTTTCCTGTTCAGGCGGTATCTCGATGGAATTATTTCAAAAGATTGTTGCGGGTGCTGCCCTGGATGCAGGAGTATATGCCCAGATCCTGGAGAAGCTGCACCAGGCAGCTGATCATCCGATTGCCTTAAATTTCCCGGAAAGCGAATATTTAAAAGGGCTGATTTGTCAGGTCTAGTTGACATGACCCAATAAACAATCCACCCATTTTTTAGTGGAGATGGCGGGAATCGAACCCGCGTCCGAAAGAATAGAGCACCGAATTTCTACGAGCGTAGATGATCTTGATTTTTCACAGAAGGGGGGGGACCAACAGCCTGATCCTTCCGCTAGCCGCATGAGCCCGAAGGCTCTCTTTCGCGCAGCGCGCGGCGAACCGCGCGGCACTCCAGCATTGTTAGGCCCGCTCCACCACCGGCTGGAGTACGGGGTGGGCAGACCTGGTCCCGAGGGACCTTGCGCTCTCCTTTAGTTGCTAGGCAGCTAAGGGAAGAGCAGCATAGTTAGTGCGATTGGCACTTGTGTTTTGTACGGAGTTTACGAGTTCGGTACCTCTCGGCTCGCCATCCGGGTTCAGCCTCTCCCGTCGAAGCCTGTCATCCCCAGAATCAAAATAATTATACCCATTTTTTATTAGTTTTTGATTAACACTTATTGGCATAATTCGTGCATCTAAACTATCGAATGAAGGAATGATTTAAATGGTAAATGGCTTTGATTTTTCAGAAAAAAACGGCAGTGTGGATTGGGAGAAATTATCCAACCCATTCCAAAAATTTGCCTATCTGAAAGCCAGTGAAGGGTTATTTACTACCGATAAGACTTTTACGGTCAATCGATCGAGGGCTAAAGAACATGGCTGGTTAGTGGGTGCTTATCATTGGCTGAATCCCAAACTCAATTGCAAACAACAGGCGGAAAAATTTGCCACCATTCTTGGCAGCACGGGAGGGGAATTACCCCCGGCCTTCTGTTTGGAGCTATATCGTTCGACTACTAACGTAATGGATTCAAATGTACGTATTTTTGTGGATACTTTGATTGGTTTGATCGGAAGAAAAATAGTTGTTTACACATCCAGCACTTATTGGCAATCCTATTTGGCGAAATCGGAATGGGCAAATCGATGCTTGTTATGGATTGACCTGCCAGGCTCATTATTTCCTACGCAGGTTTTCCCCTGGGCTGGATGGACCTTCTGGCAAACCTCCTTTAATGGCACATTGCCAGGTATTAATGGGAATGTGGGAGTCAATTGGTTCAACGGCTCGGTCAAAGAACTGCATCAGCTGGTGAACGTATGACCAGAGATTTATCAGGAGAAAAGCTATGATCCCTGGAATTGATGTTTCACATTGGCAGGGCGTGATCGATTGGGCAAAAATTGCACAATCAGGGGTTAAATTTGCTTTCATTAAAGCCACTGAATTCCCGGATCGGCGCATATCCGTATTTATTGACCAGAACCTGAAAAGTAACATCAATGGTGCTGTTGAGAATAAGATCCTTTGGGGCGCGTATCATTTTTTTCGTACCCATATTGACCCGGTCATTCAAGCGCGGGTTTTCTGCGAAGCAGTAGGTCAATTCAGCAGTTTACCTCCTGTTCTCGACCTGGAAGTTGCGGGCAGCAAAGGTACCCAATTGAATGAAAAAGTCCAATTATTTGTTAAAGAAGTTCAGCGGATTACCAATCGTAGACCGATCATTTACTCCAGTGGAGGTTTCTGGCGCAGCTATATGATGTATAACCGCAGATCAGATACGGATTGGGCACAAGCGTATCCTCTCTGGCTAGCGCAATACACTACCACCTGGCCGACAATGGTTTATCCATGGGCAAGCTGGGATTTCTGGCAGTATTCAAGCAGTGGAAGATTGCCTGGCATTCCCGGAAATGTTGACCTTAACTGGTATATCGGTTCTCAGGAAGAGCTGGTAAATTATTTTATTAACGACAACCGCTCAAAATCCCTTTCGATGGATGAATCCCTGATGAGAATTGAGGATGAAAAGAAAAGTCCGCAGGAAGCTCAGGCCAGTCAACCGGTTTCAGATGGGCAGCATAATCTTGATCCATTCAATGAGGAAGAAAGTGATGATGATTGGATCAAACGCTATTTTTTTAGTAATTCTTCGGATAAGTGATCAGTTCAATCTGAGGGGAATCTTCCGGAAGTCAGGCAGCGCAAACGGTACAGACATTTAGATCCTGTGATGAAGAGCGAATGGTGATCTTTATCCCCCCAGGCCAGATTGGATATTTTTTCTGAGAAATTTATTTTGCCAAGCAGTTTACCTGAGGAATTAAAAATCCAAATCCCGCCTGATCCAGTGCAAAAAATATTGTCATTAATATCAATTTTCATCCCATCTGGACGGCCAGGCTGCCCACCATGCAAATCTGCAAAGACACTGCCACCTGTGATTTGCCAATTCTTGTCAACCTCAAACACTCGAATGTGCTGCTGGACGGAATCATCTACATATAATCGGTTCTCACCTTTGTTAAGTGCCAATCCATTGGGACGTTCAAAATCATCACAAATCAAAATGGGTTCATTTTCTTCTGGAGGTAAACGAAACACGCCTTGAATGGGCTGTTCACGTATTGCTGGTCCACCCTGCCATCCCGCAAACCATAGATCGGATCAGTAAATATAATAGACCCATCGCTGGCCTGGATAACATCATTGGGGGAATTCAACTTTTTGCCCTGGAAATGGTCGCATAGTATTTCCATATGGTCTTTACGTTGAATGCTGACTGCCCGGCGCTGGTGTTCACAGGAAATCAGCTCGAAATTCTTTGTCAGGGTAAGCCCATTGGCGAAAAAACTGGGTTTGCGGAATATCGCTAAACCTTCTTTTTCAGAGTATTGATAGATCGTGCTTGCAGGAATATCCACAAAATACAGGCAATTCCGGCAGGAATTCCAAACTGGGCCTTCAGTGAATATGAAATTTCCCGGGACCTTTTCTAGAACGGCTTGCGGGGAAATGAGTGTGGCAAACTTAGGATCAATGATCTCAAATAACGATCTCATTTCTCGATCACCCTTTGGTTTTTTGCATCAGGTTTTGTTTTAACTCCCACAGTTTCTGGCTGAGGGAAACATGATAGATATGCGGGTTGATCAGCCGTTTCACTCCGGGATATAAGCGGTCAGTATCTTTCTGGCGGATTTTCCTGATTTCTTCGATCGAGGGAAATTGATAAATGACCTTGCCGTCTTTCAGGATTTCCTGGTTAAGTGATTCAACTTCGGAAACCTGATCGCGGTTAAGTATGCGTGATTTGGACTGATCGGTGGGATGATGCAGTGCAAGTACATCCAGATCAGACGGATTTTCTTCAGCCAGACTGATTAGATCGGAAATTGCTTTGCCAGACGGGTCATAAATTCTCCAAGTGGTTTTATTACCGGGATTGAGCGTCTTTTCCGGAGATTCTGAGATCTTCATGGTGGGTATCCATTTACCCTTGTCCTTGACTGTTACCAGTTTATAAACCCCATCCAGTGCGGATGCTCCGCTGGAGGTGATCAGGCGTGTACCGATTCCATAAGCCAGGCGGCTGATCAACTGCTGAGGTTCCACTCCGTATCGGGCAGCTTCGCTCTGAATCTGAGTGATCACCTGCCAGATGGTAAGTTCATCCATCTGGTTGGAAAGGACAATCTGTACATTCTCGAAACCGGCATCATTGAGCATTTTTGCAGCCTGAATGCTCAGGTATGCCAGGTCACCTGAATCCAGGCGGATACCTAAAGGTGAGTATCCTTTGTGCTTCATTTCTTCAAAAACACGGATGGCATTGGGAATGCCGCTTTCCAATGTATTGAATGTATCCACGAGTAAAACACAATTATGCGGATAAAGATCAGCAAATTCCCGGAATGCCTCCAGTTCACTGCCGCCAAGGGCTGTGATTGCCTGAACCATGCTGTGACCATGTGTGCCACTGGGTTGGAAACCCAGCGCTAACGAGGCACCAGTATTGGAAGATGCATCCGCACCTCCAATCAAAGCTGCTCTGGCACCGGCTGTGGCTGCCCGGTCCTGGGCGCGTCTCAAACCAAATTCCAATACGGTCCTGCCCTGGGCAACTTCATGGATACGGGCTGCTTTAGTGGCGATCAGGGTTTGGAAATTAAGCTGATTGAGCAGGGATGATTCCAGGATTTGGGCCATTGCAAGGTTGCCTTCAACAGTTGCCAGCGGTACGTAAGGATGAACAACCCTTCCTTCCGGGATCGCTTTTAAGGAAATACCATAATTGAGAGGTTTATCCTGAAGCCATTTGAGAAAATCTGCGGCAAAGAGGGGTTCACCTTTTCGGTCTTTTACTGTTTTTAAGGCTGAGATCTCTTCTCTGCCAAAAAAGGAAGATTGCATCCAATCCACCAGGCACTCCAGCCCGGCATGGATGCAATAACCAGCCTGATGCATGCCGTAATCAGGATTGCTGCGGAAGAAATACTCAAATTGAGCGGTGCATTCATGAATGCCCTTGCGGAAGTACAACTGTGCCATGGTGAGCTGGTACAGGTCTGTAAATAATGCGCCTTCAGCCAATTGCCGATTTTTGACCTTCAAATAATCACCCCTGATTAATATTCTGGATAAGTGTGACCATGTTGAAATAAAAGTTAAAGTGGGCGGAACAGGGCTCGAACCTGCGGCCTCATCTGTGTAAAAGATGTGCTCTAACCAACTGAGCTATCCGCCCGCGTTTATAATTATACATAGATTTAACTCCGGATTAATGGAGACATTCCCATGCGTTTTGTTCGTTTTCAATCAGGTAAAGAAGAACCTAAATATGGATGGATTGATGGAGACAGAGTCGGGCCACTTACCGCTTCACCCATCAGTGAGTACCAGCGTTTGGATGCAATCCTTAACCTGGATCAGGTAAAACTGTTAGCCCCAATATTGCCCTCAAAGATTATTTGCGTAGGCAGGAATTATTCAGACCACGCCCGTGAACAAGGCGTAGAAGTTCAGGAATATCCCACTTTATTCATGAAGCCGCCTTCTGCCGTGATTGGTCCAGACGATAATATTATTCTCCCACCGCAATCCCAACAAGTGGATCATGAAGCGGAACTGGCTGTTGTTATTGGTAAACGCGGACGCTGGATCAGCGAAGAACAGGCAAACCGCTACATTTTTGGCTATACCATTGCCAATGACGTCACTGCGCGAGACCTGCAGGAGCGGGATGGACAATGGACGCGCGCTAAAGGTTTTGATACCTTCTGTCCGCTCGGACCCTGGATAGAAACAGAAATCAATGTCTCTGATGTCCTTATTTCTTGCCGGGTAAATGGTGATTTGCGCCAGATGGCTTCCTCACGTGAAATGATATTTCCAATCTCTCATATAATTGCTTACATTTCTTCGGTTATGACTCTGGAACCCGGAGATGTCATCCTCACTGGCACGCCAGCCGGGGTGGGTGCTTTAAAATCGGAGGATATTGTGGAGATCACCATTGATGGATTAGGCACTCTTAAGAACTCAGTCACGGTTGATAAGCGGATTTAAGCTGATTTAGCATTGAGGAGTGAACAAAATAAATGTCTGAATGGTATAATTTAATAATTCAACAATAAGAGACTATCCGAACAAAAGGAGTTGCACATATGTCCGGTCATTCCCATTGGGCAACCAATAAACGAAAAAAAGGCGCTTCTGATGCAAAACGGGGACAAATTTTTACACGGTTGGCACGAGAAATCTCCATGGCAGCCCGAGAAGGAGGAGGAGACCCGGATGCCAATTTTCGCCTGCGCATCGCATTTGATAAGGCTCGCGCAGTCAATATGCCCAAGGAAAGTATTGAACGTGCCATTAAACGCGGCACAGGAGATGACAAGAACGGTGTTGCGATCGAAAAGATCACCTATGAGGGCTATGCTCCGCATGGAGTTGCTTTAATGATCGATTGCCTGACGGAAAACCGTAACCGTACGGTTTCAGAATTGCGCCATGCCTTGACTCATTCTGGCGGTAGTATGGCAGAAATGGGCTCAGTTGCCTGGCAGTTTGACCGAATTGCATATTTTTCAATTCCTTCAGAAGGTATTGTGTTTGATAAAGTATTTGAACTTTCTGTTGAAGGCGGCGCGAACGATATCAAACAGGAAGAAGGGTATATCGATATATTTGCCCCGGTGGAAGCTTTTAAAGTATTAAGCAACCGTCTAAGTAAGGAAAAATTTGAAATTGAAGAGCAGGAACTGCGTATGGTTCCCAAACAGGAGATCTCACTTAGCCTGGATGACACTTTAAAAGTGATGCGCGTGATCGAGACAATTGAGGACCTTGAAGATGTGGAAAGCGTCTATTCTAATCTGGCGATCAGCGAAGAAGCTTTGGCTGCCCTGGAATCTGAATAAGACATGATCGTTCTGGGCGTGGATCCAGGTACGGCAATTACTGGTTTTGGAATTATCGAAGAAAAAGAAGACCAAACACTGAAAGTCCTGGATTGCGGAGCGATTCGAACTTCCTCAACTCTTGCAGATTGGGATCGACTGCAAATTCTTTACCAAAAAATTAGAGAAATCATTCTTCTCCATCAGCCGGATTGCGGCGCGGTGGAGAAGTTGTTTTTTCAGCAAAACGTCTCAACGGCTATTTCAGTTGGGCAGGCAAGGGGTGTGATCCTTCTGGCTATGGCACAAAATGGTCTGCAGGTTGGAGAATATACTCCGTTGGAAGTGAAACAGGCGGTGGTGGGTTATGGTAGAGCTGAAAAAAGCCAGGTCCAGAGAATGGTTACCACGCTTTTAGCACTTGAGATTACTCCTTCGCCTGATGATGTTGCCGATGCGCTCGCGGTTGCGATTTGCCATTTAAACAGCTATAAGATGAAAAATTTGGGCAAAGAAACTGACTGATATGAAAATTATTATCACCAGTACAGCCAATGAAGAAATTAAGAATATCCGTAAACTTCAACTTAAAAAGAATAGAGACGAGAGTGGACTATTCTTTGCAGAGGGGATCAGGCCTGTTCTTGAAGCGGCAGAGCAAAAAGCTGATATTCAAAAGATTATTTATTGTCCTGCTATTTTGCATAGCGAAGTTGCCAGGAAATTTATTGAACAGAATATGGATAAGAATTTCCCTTTCATTGAGGTGGATGAAAATGTTTTTCGATCCGTTGCTTCCAAAGAAGGACCGCAAGGTATCGCAGCTGTTATCAGGCAGAAGTGGTATTTACTGGACGAAATTCTTAATGAAAAACCAGGTATTTGGATTGGGTTGGATTCAGTCCAGGATCCGGGTAATCTGGGTTCTATATTACGAACCCTCGATGCAATCGGCGGAGAAGGAATAATTTTATTGGATCAAACCACTGATGCATATCATCCAACTGCCGTAAGAGCCAGCATGGGTGCAATATTTACCCAAAAACTGATCAAGGTCCCAATAGACGAATTTATTCAGTGGAAAAGTACAAACAAAATATTTTGTTATGGCACGGATTGCCTAAAAGGAATTGATTATCAAAAAGTGGATTATCCAGACCGGATTATTTTACTGATGGGCAGCGAGCAAAAGGGTTTGGACTGGCGGCTAAAAGATGCCTGTGATGATCTAATTCACATTCCTATGCGCGGTACAGTGGATTCGTTGAATCTTGCCAATGCTGCCTCTATAATTCTATATGAAGCATATAATCAAAAACGCAGGTCCGATCAACAGGTGGCGAAATGATAGCATCCATAAAAGGTGAAGTAACATCAAAAAGCGAAATTGATCTTGTGATCAATGTGGGCGGGATTGGATTTAAAGTCATGGCACCCAGGGCGACTTGTGCTAAAGAAATCATGGGGAACATTATTAATCTCTTTACCTATCTGGTTGTTCGTGAAGATGCATTAACTTTATATGGGTTTGAGACCAGGGAAGAACGGGATTTATATAAATTAATTTTAACCATTAATGGGGTAGGACCAAAAACTGCGCTTTCCATTATTTCCACTCTCTCTGTGGATGCCATAATATCAGCAGCACTTGCCAACCGGGATGAGGTCTTTTGCCAGGTTCCTGGGATCGGAAAGAAATCAGCTCAAAAGATAATTATTTATTTGCATGATAAAGTGAGCCAGATGACGGGTAAAGAGATAATTCCTGGATTTAAAGATATCAATTCTGAAGTGATTGATGCGCTGGTAGGGCTTGGTTACAGCATCGTCGAGGCACAGACAGCCATTCAATCTATTCCAAAAGATGCGCCCGAAGACCTGGAAAGTCGTCTACGCATTGCTCTGCAATTTTTTTCGGCTTAGTTCATATAATATTTCAATGTGTTAGAATTTGAATCTATTATTAAGGTCAAGGACTAGTACATGCCAAGTTTTTCTCGTGAGCTGGGGATTGATCTGGGTTCATCTTTTACAGTGATTGCTGAGGGTAAACAGATCCTGCTGCATGAGCCGTCAGTAGTGGCTGTGATGCTGGATGAATGGAAGATGATCGAATGGGGTCAGGCTGCCAAGGATATGACTGGCCGGGTACCTGATTCGATCGAGGTGATTAATCCAATTCAACATGGCGTAATTGCTGAATATGAAATCACTGAAAATATGTTGAAGTACCTGATCCGCAAGATCTCCGGACCTATGCTTCTTTTTAAACCAAAAATTATGATCACTGTTCCATACGGCATTACAAGTGTGGAAGCTCGTGCTGTGCATGAGGCAGGTTTGGGTGCCGGAAGCAGAGATGTGTACTTAATTCAACAGCCGCTGGCTGCTGCCCTTGGAGTTGATTTACCAATCGCCCCGCCTACCGGAAATATGATCATTAGCATGGGAGGGGGTACTGACCAGGTGGCCGTTCTGGCGATGAACAGCATGATTTCGGCCGAGACTGCCAGGGGTGGGGGTACTAAAATTGATGAAGAGATCATTTCGTATCTGCGGAAAACTTACGGTGTCATACTCAGCCGCGCATCTGCCGAACAAGTGAAAATGCACGTGGGTGCTGCGATGAAGGATGAAGAGTTATTGAATATGGAAATTCAAGGACAGGATCAAGTGACTTCACTACCTCGTACCCTCAATATCACGACAGAAGATATTGTGGCTGCTCTTGAGGAACCTTTGGCTGATATTGTCACTTTAGCAAAACGTGTGCTCGAAAAAACACCCCCAGAATTGATTTCTGATATTATGGATCGTGGGGTTGCATTATGTGGAGGTGGGTCACAATTACGAGGGATTGATCGTTACCTGACAAAATCTCTGGGTATACCGGTATATCTGGTCGATAATCCGACTACCTGTACCGCAGAGGGAGCAGCTCGCGCACTGACAATGTTGGATGTTCTAAAACGAACATTGCCTCCAGTTTAAATAAAATAAAACGAACCTGAAATGGTTCGTTTTATTATGCTATGGAAAAATGTATTAATTTCTCCGACGGCTGCCCATAAAGAGAAATGCATAATATAAAAGGGTCGAAAGGGCCTGTACTGCGCCTGCAACATAGGTCAAAGCTGCGGCATCCAATACTTTCCCTACGCCTTCCACTTCGCTGCCATACGCGAGCCCGGTCGAGGCTAGCATTTCCTTTGCGCGTCTGGATGCATCCAATTCAACAGGGATGGTAACGATGGTGAAAACTGCTGTTGCGGCAAACAATAGCAAACCGGCGAGTGCCAAGTTGTTTGAATTAAGCAGCATACCGCCAATAAAGATGATCGGACCTAACCAGCTTCCGATCTGGACAGATGGGACCATCAACGACCGAAGCGCTAACGGACCATAATTCATTTTATGTTGAATGGCGTGCCCGGATTCATGTGCGGCAACTCCTGCAGCGGCAATGCTATTGCTTCCATACACTCCCTTGCTCAGCCTCAAGATTCTTTTGGAAGGATCATAATGATCGCTGAGCATTCCACCAACTTCCTCAATTTTCACATTTTCCAACTGATTGCTATCTAGGATCCGGCGGGCGATCTCTGCACCGGTTAACCCATTACTGGTTCGAACCTGCGAATAAGTTTTATAAGCAGACTGTACTTTATATTGTGCCCAAAAACCCAACAGAAGTGCAGGTAGGGCAAATAAAAAATATAATCCGTATCCACCAAAATAAAACATACGTCCTCCAAATATTTATTGTCAATATACCAATATTCTTATTGATTTTATATTAGAACACTGTCAAAGAAATATTAATGTTTGGTTATGAAATAGGTGTCCCTGGGGAGACTTGAACTCCCGCTTCCGGCTTCGGAGGCCAGCGCTCTATCCACTGAGCTACAGGGACATCTATTTACATTTTACCATGTTCAGAAATCACCCCTTTAATGCCCATTTACGATCGTTTTTATTTTATTTTGGCGGATAACCTGTGATCTCCTGGATCTCTTCATAAAGAGGTTTAAGCCGCTTATACATCTTACAATATACTTTTTGATAGAGTTCATCATAAATGCGGTGGTTGGCTGGGTTTGGTTCGATAGTATTACATATCCTCGTCATTTCTTTTACCGCGGTGTCAAAATCGGGGTGCAACTTAAGGCCGACAGCCGCGTCTATGGCAGCACCCAACCCAGAAGCTTCATATATATGTGGATTGGAAGTGGGTAAGCCAAAAATGTCTGCAGTCAATTGCATAGCCGCTTTACTTTGGCTGCCGCCGCCTGCAACCCGGATTTCAGTGATTGGGATGCCGCTGCGCTTGCTTGTCCGTTCTGCTCCTTCTTTCAGACCGAATGCCAGACCTTCAAGGATGGATCGATAAATATGTGCACGGGTATGGACATCTCCAAATCCGATAATGGCGCCTTTGGCTTCGGGACCGGGTATTTTCAAACCCGGTGACCAATATGGCTGAAGAACCAGTCCTTGGGAACCGGCGGGGACGGAATTAACCAGATCATCAAATAATTCCTCGGTTTCAATACCGCGTTCCATCGCGAGGCGGGTTTCGTTATGCGCGAATTCACGTTTAAACCAGGAAACCATCCAGTATCCCCTAAATATCTGGATTTCCAACGAATAAGCACCCGGTACTGCTGAAGGATAAGGTGGTATAAGCGGAATCACTTCAATATATTTCTGGTGGGTTGTATTTATGGTGGCGGTTGTTCCATAACTTAGGCATCCAATATTCGGCTGTAAACATCCAGAGCCAATCACCTCGCATGCTTTATCGGCTGCAGCGGCAATGAGAGGAAGACCTGCGGGAATTCCTGTTTCTTCCGCCGCTTTTTGAGAAATCTCTCCTAAGATACCTGCTGGGGGTACTAATTCTGGAAGCATATGTTTTTCAACAGGCACAGCCTGCCATTTCCAATCCCCTTTCCCGCACCAGGTCATATTTTTATAATCAAAGGGTATGTATCCGACCTGAGAGCCGATTGAATCCTTATACTGGCCAATTAACTTATAGGTTAAATACCCTGAAAGAAATAGATATTTATTGGTCTTTTTCCAAATTTCTGGTTGGTTGGTTTGGATCCAATTTCCTTCTGCTTCCGCCTGTAAATATGCCACAGTACCGGTCATCCCGGAAAGCCGAAAGAGTAAACCCCATAAACCCCCGACAGGCTTAAGCCCAAGAGTGCGTCGTTGATCCATCCAGGTGATCGCAGGACGTAAAGGTTGACCATCTTTGTCAAGATTAATCAAGGTCGACCGCTGCGTTGTGACAGTCACTCCCGCAATGGATTCTTTTTTTATATCACTAATTTTCCAAAGATTTTGGCAAGCTTCGCAGGCGGCTTTCCAGAAGATTAAGGGGTCCTGCTCAGAAAGACCCGGGGCAGGAGTGGAATAGGATTCGATTGGGACACGGCTTTTGGCAAGAAGGTTTCCTTTCAGATCAAATACCAATGCGCGAACACTTTGGGTTCCATTATCAATTGCTAAAATCTTATCTGCGCTCATTGTGTCTCCTGAATTAATTGGTCAATTAGTTGGTTAAATAATAGCATTTTTTCCAATTGGTCTTATATCTTTGCAGTTCTTTCTCCCAGCGGATATTATCCCAGTTTAATTCCTCCTGGGTGATTTTTCTGATCATATCTGCATGTTGAAGACCCCCTTCAGGCAGTATCAATCCCAAACGAACTCTTCGCAATAAGAGATCATCCAGATGGACTATTGCTTCATATCTGGCTGCCCAGCGCATTTCTGCCCAATAGGTAGTAGTTGTGGGTATAAGTTTGTTTTCTTCAACTCTAATTGAATCGAGGAAAATTGGCAATTCATCCCCAAACCTTCCACTCCAGCGGTGTAGCGCATCCTCAGGATATTTCGCATTATTATTATTTCGAACAGGATTCAGGATTCTTTCAATCTGATTCAAATCCATTTTTCTGTTTAACTGAATTTGAACTTTTTGCAAGACTTCGTAGTCCATTTTCCGATAGGTGGTCAACTTCCCACCGGTGATAGTAATTAATCCTTTTTCCTCTAAAAGAGAATGTTCGCGGGATGCTTTTGAAGGATCCGCTTCATCCGATCGCAGAACTGGGCGTAATCCAGAAAATGAAGAAATAATATCTTTGGATGAAAGTGCATATTGTGGGAAAAAGTGATTCGCAGCTAATAGCAAGTACTCACCTTCTTCTTTAGTCATAAAGGGTTCGGGACTTTGTTTTTCCAATTCGTTGGGATGATCCAGATCTGTTGTTCCTACAACAGTCACTCCTTCCCATGGAAGAACAAATAAAGATCGTTTATCTACAGGGTGAATGATTGAAAACCCACAGTTGATCGGGAACCGGTCATGAGTAAATTGAATATGGCTGCCCCGTAATTTTCGGATGATTTTTTGTTCCGAAACCTGAGATCTGAGGTTATCTGTCCATGGACCTGTTGCATTCACTACCACTCTTGCAGGAACTTCTTTGGAAAAAGGTTCTGAAACCAGATCATTTTCAATGATTACTGCTCCACAAACCTGGCCGTGGTTGTCCAGTAATAAATTTTCAACTTTGGCATAATTTAAAGCGATACCCCCTAAGGCAATCCCTTCCTGGATATTTCTTAAAACCAATCGAGCATCATCTACAACCGCATCATAATAATAATAAGAAAATGAAAGACCGGATTTATTTAGAGTAGGCGCCAACCTGATAAGTTCGTTTTTGGAAAGTCTGCCATGTGCATTTTTTAAACCAAAGAGATCATAAATTCCGAGCGAATATCCAATTTGCCAAGGTGCTGTATGATATTTTTCATAGATCGGAAAAATAAATTCCAAAGGTGTAACTAAACCAGGCGCCTCCTTTAGAAGTCTTTCCCTCTCTCTTACAGATTCAAAGGTAACGTTATACTGCCCATTTTTTATATATCGAAGACCCCCATGAATTAATTTGGAAGATCGGCTGGATGTGCCAAAAGCAAAATCATTGCTATCAACAAGTAAAGTTTTAAGTCCTGCCTTGGCAGCCATTCTAAACAAACCTGCGCCAGTAATACCTCCACCGATAACGAGCAGGTCCCAAGGTCCATTGATGTTCCCCCAAACTTTATTACGCCAATATTTCCCCAGCATCCATCACCTCCGTTTTGCTTTTATGCTAATTTCCGGGGCTGCTTAGTTAATAATACTTCTGTAAGAGAGATGTGATTTCGTTAATATCCTTTAAATTCATAAAAAGGCGAATTTCATTCTCAGGCATCATTATAGTTTGTTGTAAATATTTTTTAAGGTGTTTTCTAAACCGTATCACCCCGCGCGAATCCCCATAAATTGCCACCATCATTTCCAGGTGATGGATTATCGTTTCAACCATTTCTAATTTTGGAATGGATGAAATTTCTCTTCTGGCAAGGATCCATGGGTTACCAATCGTGGCTCGTCCGATCATTATGGCATCACAACCAGTGCGGGATTTCATTTTATCAATATCTGCCACACAAGCGATATCCCCATTACCTATTACTGGGATTTTTACAAGATTCTTGATTTCATAAATTGCCTGTAAATCAACCCGACCCTTCCAAGCCTGAGAACGGGTACGTGCATGGACGGCAATCATTTTTCCGCCATTATCTTCTATGATTTTGGCCACATCCAAGTAATTTTTTAATGATTCATCCCATCCAAGCCGAATTTTCGCTGTGATGGGAATGGTTGTTTTGTTGCTCAACTGTTTAAAAATATGGGCAATCTTTACAGGCTCTTTTAATAATCCTGCGCCTGCACCGCGGCTGGATACCGTAGCCGTAGAGCATCCCATATTAATATCCAGGAAATCAGGCTTGTATTGGCTGAGATAAATACAGGAATTAATGATTCTGACTGGGTCTTCATCATACACTTGAAAAGCAATCGGTCTTTCTGCTTCATGAAAGATTATTTTTAATTTATTGATGATTGGATTGGATAGAATATCCATGGAATTCATGAATTCTGTGTAAGTAATTGCAGAACCATACTGACGGGCTATGATCCGATATGGTGAATCCGTATAACCATCCATCGGTGCATGAACAACATCACCAAAGATAGGAGTTTGGCCAATTTTAAAGTTGGGCTTTAGGATGGAATCGTTCATCGGGAGCAAACCAAATCGATCAAAAAACAAATCCCCCTGTTATTCTCAATAAGCATATTATTTATTTATTGCGTCAGCAATGGATTTTAAATGGGCAGGGCTGGTACCGCAGCAGCCACCAATAATATTTGCTCCGGCATCAATCCATTTCTGAACCTGATTTCCCATATCCTCAGGCGAGACTTCATAAACTGGTTTGCCATGATCATCCAATTTGGGTATACCCGCATTGGGTTTGAACCAGATCGGTAATTGAGTAGCTTGTCGTAACTCGATGAGTGCATTTAAATTATCTTCCAGGCTTTTTCCGCAGTTGATCCCGATTGCAGTCAATCCAAATCCTGCTAATTCTGTAGCGGTTTGACTGGGTTTAACACCCATCATAGTTCGCGTTCCGCGATCATAGCTGAATGAACAAACGATCGGGCGTGAACTGACTCGTTGAATGGTTTCAATCGCAATTTTCACTTCATTTAGATCAAATTGGGTTTCCACTAAGAAAAAATCAATACCTGCATGATCAAGCGCAAGCGCTTGTTCTTGGTAATTATTTCTGGCAGTCTCAACTTCCAAATCGCCGTAAGGTTTTAGAATGTGACCTAGAGGTCCTATTGACCCTGCGATCAGAACCTGGGTGCCAATTATCGAATTTTTGGTTATCAAAACAGCTTTCTCGTTTATCTCAGCGGTTTTTCCCTCGAGATTGTTTTGTATAAGACGGATAGGAGATGCACCAAATGTGCATGTTGATAATATGTTTGATCCAGCCGCTATGAAATCCTTGTTTAAATTTATGATTTCTTCTGGTTTCTCAAGGACCCAAACTTCTGGGGGTTTCCCGCGATCCAAGCCCCTTTGCTGTAGATTAGTTCCTGTAGCACCGTCCGAGATCAGAGTAATATTTTTCTGTAATAAATCTAATAGTCTATTCATTTTTTATTCTTTCAACTAAGATTTTATGAATATATTCATGAGGCCGATCAATCCACCGCTTAGAATCAATAGCGCTGGATCAAGTTTGTATTTAAGCAAAACAAAGATGCCAATAATAAAAATTATAGCAGGTCCAACAGCGTTAATTGAATTATGCATCAAGGTCAATCCAACTGCAATGATTAATGCCACAACTCCAGAATTTACTCCATCTAAAAAACTTTGGGCTAAAGGTGATTTTCGTAGTTGGGGAAGAAACTTGCCTAATAAGAATACGAAAAGAAATGAGGGAAGAAAAATTGCAATCGTTGATAGTATCGCCCCAGGTAAACCTTCAATGAGATATCCAATAAATGTTACAGCAGAGCTGAGTGGTCCGGGAGTAATTTGCCCCACTGAAATAGCATCTAAAAGTTGCTTTTCATTCAGCCATTGGTATTGGGTGACAATATCATAATTTATGTAGGCAAATAGCACATATCCACCGCCAAATAAGATAGCGCCAATTTTCAAAAAGTATAGAAACAGTTGAATTAACCGATCGTTGAGAAAAATTACCATTTTTTCTAACTGGATTAATGGAGAAAAAAGGATAAATATGGGTGAAATATTTCGCTTATTGATAAAATAAAGAATGAGACCCAATGATCCGGCTACTAAAATTACAATCATTCCATTGATCCCGCTTAAAGCACCGATAAAACATCCAATCGCTATGATGATTGTCTGTGGATTTTTCAATGCAGATTTACCTATCCGATACCCTGATGTCAGGATAATTGCAATGATCATCGGCGTAATACCAGCAAGAATGGTCTGGGCTTGTGGTAATGACCCAAAAGCCTGGTAATAATAAGCAATAAGAAGGGTAATGAGAGTGGCAGGAAGGAGGAGGCAAATACCAGCAATAAATAATCCTGGAAATCCTGCACGAATATAGCCCAGGTAAATTGCCATTTCAACAGCATTTGGTCCAGGAACCAGGTTGATGGCTGCCAACATATCCATGAAAAAATCGCGTTTTACCCATCGCCTTTTTTGAACCATTTCAATTTCCATCATGGCAATCAAAGCAGGTGGTCCACCAAAACCAACGCTTCCCAATTTTAGAAATAACAGTGCCAGGTCGATCAACCTGGATTTGGTTTTCAATAGAATACCGTAATCAATTCTTTATTGCTTTTTTAACCCTTTTAATACTTTTTCAGGGGTTAGCGGAAGGTCATGGAACCAAATGCCAGTGGCATTATGAATTGCGTTTACCAAAGCAGGCGCAACCCCGTCTATTGCAATCTCTGATACTGATTTCGCACCATATGGGCCACTGGGTTCATCTGTTTGAACAAATATTACGTCCAAAGGAGGCAATTCAATGGCATTAGGAATCTTGTAGGTGCTAAAACTTGTATTAGTGATCTGTCCTTTTTCATTGAAATAGGTTTCTTCAGTAGTCGCAAACCCTAAAGCTTGTACCATTCCACCTTCCACTTGCCCTGCAGCGGTTAACGGGTTGATCACCCGACCACAGTCAACCACCATTAGTAAACGATCTCCTTTTATTTCACCAGTTTCAGTATTCACAGATAATTCCACGAATTGTGCTGCAGTGGGTGGTGGGCTGACATAACTGATATGAGATTCAGTTGCCATAATTTGATGTTGATTCAATTGGTGCAGACTGCTCAAAGCGACGTCTTTGAATGTAAGCATACGTTCATCAGGTGTGATTATCTTTCGGTCAAATATTTTCAACGTATCAGGATTTTCGATCTTGAACATCAGAGCAGCTTGTTCGAGAATTTGTTTACGGATCGTACGCGCTGTTTTCCGGACTGCACCACCACTTATGTAGGTCGTTGAGCTGGCATATGCCCCTTTATCAAAGGGAGTGAAATCTGTATCAGAAGAATAGACGATAAAATCCTCAACCTTGGCACCTAATTCTTCGGCAGCAATTTGCGCAAGAATGGTATCCGAACCTGTACCAATATCAGTCGCCCCAATCTGTAGATTAAAAGAGCCATCATCATTCATTTTTATCGTAGCGGAAGCCATATCCAGGCCAGCAATACCACTTCCATGAATGGCGACTGATAATCCGATCCCATGCTTGATTTTATTATTGGTTTGTTTTTTATAAAGCTCTCTCTTTTGGTAATAATCTGTGGCTTTAATTCCAATATCAATGCATTGGTCAAGTGCACTGGTTGCCATCATTTGGTCATACCCTTCTCGACCTTCGCCCAATTTTCTGGCTAAATACATTGGTTCTCCAATCTTCAGCCAATTAGCACGTTTGAACTCAACCACGTCTTTCCCCAGTTTTTCTGCGATTTCTTCCATCAATACTTCTATTGCAAATTGCTCTTGCATCGCCCCGTAACCTCGGAAGGCACCAGCAGGGGGTGTGTTGGTGTAAACCACATCACAGATGAATCGGGAATTAGGGGCATTATATAATGTCAAACCTTTGAAACCACCCACCATATTTACGGTAAGACCATGGGTTCCATAAGCTCCTGTGTCACCGATTAGTTTTAATTCAGCAGCATTTACCTGGTCGCCTTTCAAACCCAATTTGTAGTAAATGATGTGCTGATGGCGCGATCTGCCACTGGTGAATTCCTGTTTACGGGATAATTCTAATTTGACCGGTCGACGTGTTGTCAGGGTTAATAAAGAACACAGATCTTCAAGAAGGATTTCCTGTTTGCCACCAAATCCACCACCGATTCGGGGTTTGATCACCCGGATTCTCTTAATCGGAAGACCAATTAAGGGTGCGATGATACGTCGGACGTGAAAAGGTACTTGTGTGCTTGACCGAACGACCAGACGGTCATCTTCATCCAGATAAGTGATGCAGATATGTGGCTCCAACTGAGCGTGTTGTTGTTTGGGAGTGTGAAAGTCGCCTTCAAAAATTTGGTCAGCTTCTGCGAAGGCTTTGTTGGGATCGCCAACCTCTGCATCAATATGAAAAACGATATTATGGATAGGGTCAAAAATCCCTTCGGTATCTTTTTCATCGTGGATAATTGGAGCACCCGGTTGCATGGTTTTTACCGGATCGATCACGAAAGGTAAGATGTCATAATCAACTTTGATCAACTTCACGGCTTTTTCTGCAATTTCGACCGTCTCTGCTGCAACTACCGCTACCCGGTCACCTACATGGCGGACTTTATTATCCAGACTGACCTGGTCATGTGGAGGAGGTTGGGGGAAACTCTGTCCTCCTGAAGCGTATTTTATCCTTGGGACATTCTTATAGGTTAATACCGCATGAACGCCGGATAGTGCTTCTGCTTCAGAGGTATCAATAGATCGGATCTTTGCGTGAGGGTGTGGACTGGTTAATAAAACTGCGTATAGCATTCCAGGCAGATCAATATCATCAGTAAATGCAGGTTTTCCTTCTACAAGCTTTCGACCGTCAACCTTTAACTCAGGCTTTCCTACAACACTTGTTTTTGGCATCGTTGATGGAGTGAGTACAAGCGGTGGTAAAGGATTGCTTATTCCATCCTTTCTATAATAATCTTTGGGTAAGTTCAAAGTTTTGTGATTTTCGGGTAGATCAATCTCAATAGGAAGGTAAGGGCCAACTTTTTCACCGCGTAAAACAGCTGCAGATCTTAAAACAGCATCCACGATGCGAACATAGCCTGTGCATCGGCAAAGAACTGGATTTAGTGTGCTTCGAATTTCCATTTCAGAAGGATTGTTGTTTTTATCGAGAAGTGCCTTCGCGGAAAGGATTTGAGCTGGTGTGCAATATCCGCATTGGACCGCACCAGTCTCCCAGAACGCTTGTTGTATAGGATGAAGTTTGCCCTCCTTACTCAATCCTTCAACGGTCTCTATCTTTCTATTAATGAGGTCTTTAACCCTTAACAAACAGGATTTTTCTGGTTTACCCTCAAGAAGGATGGTACACATTCCACAATCACCCACCCTGCAGCCAGACTTGATACTTTTAACACCAATTGAACGGAGAAAATCCAGCGCTTTATCGTTAAGGTTGGCTTCACCTGTCCATTTACTGCCATTTAATTTGAATTCCACCATTTTTAATTCAGATACCATAAATGCCATCCTTTAATTCATAAACTAAAGAAATTTACCGATATTTATAGAAATTATATATTAATAATAAGATCTTTTAGAAATCTGTTCAGTTAGATGACGTTCGGATTTTTGCGCTGCCAGGCAAAATTCACCAATCGGCTTCCAAATTCACCATAAGAATATCCTGCCAATTCAGCTGCTTTGATCAATCCACATTCCGGCCCGATATACGGGTTGGTGTTCACATCAAGTATATAAAAAACGCCATTCTTATAACGTACATCCAGACGGGCGTAATCACGAACTCCAATGGCACTATAGGCATTCTTGCATATTTGATCTAATTGAGCTATTTCATCGCTTGATAAAGGGGCAGGGACGATCATATTCCATTTTTGATATCGATATGACAAAGGATCATCTTTACTATCAACCGTGCAAAGGTGATCTCGCGGGTCCTCAAGTTTACTGAAATCTGCTTCTACGGCCGGTAGCACTTCAACCTCATCATTTCCCCATACTCCAACTTGAAATTCTCTTCCATCGATAAAATCTTCCACGATAACCGGCTGTTTGAATTCTCGAATTATATATGCAGCCTGTTTTCGAAGATTATTCTGATTTGTAACGACAGATTCAGGAGAAATACCGATACTGCAATGTTCAAACGGCGGTTTAATAATTGCAGGGAACCGATTCCAGTCATAAATTTCATCAGTCTTATATTCTCTCCAAAAAGGAGTTTTAATATTATTTTGATCCAGTAATTTCTTTACTTTACGTTTATCATCTGTGAGTTCTAAGACTTTTGGAGAAGAACCAGTGAAAGTGAATCCCAAATCTGTAAGCATTTGAGCTGCTTTGGCAAAACTATGAGGAATACCGGGAATTGCTTCACACCAATTGAAGACAATATATTCTTTAGGTGAATATTTAGCAAGTACGCCAGTAATATTCGAATCGGATAACTGTACCGGGATGACTTTGTGTCCGATATTTTCCATCGCCTGTTCCAGAGCCAGGACGAGATCGAGTACATCTTTTTGATCTTTTTCTGTCCATTCAATCAAGTCCAGATTATAGAACATTAAAACTGGAATGTCAGTTTTTAATAATTCCTTTTTAGGTTCCATTGTTAAGAGGATATTTTTTTTGTATATATTACTAACCCGTCTCCGGGTTTATAAAAATCAGGAATTTGAGCTATAAGCTGGTATCCAAATGACTCGTAAATTGCTCTTGGTGACGAGAAATCCTCAATGCTTGAAGTTTCGATGATAAGTAAATACCCTTTTTTGTCTCTGATTTCTTTTTCGACCTGTGCCATAAGTGCTTTACCAATTCCCTGTTTTTGGAAAGCAGGATCAACTCCAAGCCAATAAAAATCGTATGTTCCTTCAGTTAGAGGGCGATGACCATAACAGGCAAAGCCAATGATTTGCTGAATATTCTTCGCAAC
Organism: uncultured Anaerolineaceae bacterium; assembly: GCA_964571135.1. Classification (GTDB taxonomy): domain Bacteria; phylum Chloroflexota; class Anaerolineae; order Anaerolineales; family Anaerolineaceae; genus CAZMZW01. The sequence goes on from CAZMZW010000002.1 coordinate 388,414, forward strand.
AATAAAATGATAGCGGTCAGGATCTGTTTCACTTTGCTGTGATTCCTTCCAAAGATCTCCTATGCACTGGATATCATCAACAGAAAATTGTTTAATTTTATTGGCTAATGAAACAATGGATGACCCATCTTCTTTCAAGGGAGTCTCAATCTCGTAAGAAAGATTCAACTTAATAAGCCTTCGCGTTTAAGTGCAATGTCCAGAATATTTTGAACCATCGCTTCATATGAATAACCTGCCGCAAGGGCTGACTGGGCAAAACCTGCTTCAGGGTGTAAATCAGGTATTTCATTAATATCCAGAATATAGGGGATACCTTGATAAAAGCGGAAATCAATCCGGGCAAAATCGCGTAATCCGAGGGCGCGGTAAGCCTTTTTTGCGGTATCAGCAAGGGATCGGTTCATCTCATCTGGAATCTCGGCAGGGCAACGCCAAACAATACTCTGCCCGTAATAATAATCAGGAATCCATTTTGCTTCATAAGTGAGTACATGGGCTAATGGATCGGTTACAAGTGAGAAATCGTGTTCAATCATGGGCAAGACATTTAGTTTTGAATTCCCCCAAACAGACACCGATATTTCCCGACCAGAGATGAATTCTTCCACAAGAGCTGGCTGTTCGTAATTTTGAATGACGTAATCGATTTGATGGTAAGTATCCTTAGGGGTTTGAGCGACAGAATCTGAATTTATACCAATACTTCCATCTTCAAATAGAGGTTTAACAATCACCGGAAAATTAATGTTGATTTGACCCGATGGTTGCTCAAATATTTGATAGTCAGGGGTGGGTAATCCTGCTAATCGCAATATTTCTTTTGCTTTCGCTTTATCAGTACAGTTCAGAATAATATCTTCTGGTGATCCAGTTTGTGGAAATGATAAAGCAGTGATCAAGCGGGTTACACATGCCTGGGCTGTGATTTCACCTTTGAAACCATCACATAAATTAAAAACCAGGGTTTGCGTAACGAATAATTTCTCTAGACCCTTCTTCAATGAATTCAGGCTTCCATTGATTTTTATCATCTCGGTATGATAGCCGAGAGTCTTTAATGTGTCATATAAAATACTGGCTGTATCCGAAGTCGATTGGAGCGCCAATAGGTCCTGTGAAATTCCCCTTATTACCTTAGATTCAGAATTATAAACAATTGCAATTGTTAAATTATCATCAGCAATCAACGTATACCTCAAAGATAAACCAATGGAATGTATTATTTACAATCCATCTACTGTGTATATTACCAGAGTAAACCTTAAAAAATGGAAATGTTTAATTCTTAAAAATTGCATTCTTAAAATATCTAAGTCGAATATTTTGAGTATTAAAGACGCAGGGTTTCTTAAGAAAATTTGAATAAATAAATATTTGTAATTGCAAAGATGATTCAATAATTCAAAAATAAACAAAAATGTACATATTTAGTAAATATTTTAATAAAAAAAATCTGCTATTTGCGAGCAGATTTTTTTTAGCGGGAGCGACGGGATTTGAACCCGCGGTCTCGGCCTTGACAGGGCCGCATGTTAAACCACTACACCACGCCCCCGAATAACTTAAACAGTTTAACATGAGTTAATTCAATCGTCAAGTTTTCAGGTTTTTTAAGATTCAATTTTTTCCATAAATCCAGGTATCGTTACTTTGTTTCCATGTGAATATTTCAGAGATATTAAACCATAAGGCAATTTCTTTATCAGCGTTTTCTGGTGTATCGGATGCATGGATTAAATTTCGGCTGGTTAATATTGCAAGGTCATGACGAATGGTACCAGGTGCGGCATCTAATGGATTGGTTGAACCTACAGATTGGCGGATTGCCATGATTGCATTTTCCCCTTCCCAGATCATGGCTAAAACTGGAGCAGAAATAATGTAATTCACTAAACCTTCATAAAATGGTTTTCCTTTATGTACGGAATAATGCTTTTCAGCGAAATCTCTGGTTACTTGAATAAATTTAGCCGAAATCAATCTTAAACCTCTTCTTTCAAAACGAGTAATGATTTCTCCTAAATATCCTCGTTGAACCGCATCTGGTTTGGCTACAACTAACGTTCTTTCTGATAAATTAGACATTTTCACCTTTTGAGTTCCCAAGATGTTTTTCAGCTTGTTGATAACTTTCTAAAGCCTTGGTGGACATTCCTAACCGATGAAAAGAATCTCCTAGAATAATCCATAAATCGAAAATGTTTGGATAATTATTTAAATCATCTTCCAATTGTTTTGTTGCCAATTCATTCATTTTGTTTTCTTGTAATAACAATCGGTAGCCATCGATAGCTCTCTGAGGATATCCAGAAAGAAGAGCATCATGGGCGTCTTTTAGAACGACTTCAAAGTATTGATCTGAATGACTAACATCTTCATTATTTTGTTCGCCAATTACGCCTTTACTATCTTCATCTAATACTATTTCTTGATTATTATCTTTTTCGGAATTGGGTGTGTCTTGAATCCAAACGGATGGTGGGATGGAATCTTCTTTCTTGTCATTAAAAAGTGCAGGCGCATCGTGGTCTACAAATCCCGTTTCCTCAATTTCTAAATTATTCTTGGAAAGATCGGAATTTAAATTTATATCGGTTTCTATGTTATCTTCAAATTTAAACCATTCTGGATTTGATCCTGGATGGGGAGGCATTATTGGCTCTTCTTCAATACTTTCATTCTGGTGAGGCAGTTGTTCTTCTTCCGAAAAAAACGGTTCATTTTCTACAGATTGAGGAGTAAATTTCTTCAGCAAGTCTGGTTCATTATCAGATTTGCTAGTTTGAGTATTTTCTTCAACGGTTCCTAGTTCTTTGGATAAGTTATCTAATTTCGCAGATTCGAAATGCTTTTCAATTATCTCTTCCCAATTGATTTCCTCATCGCTATTTTCTTCAATCATCCATTCGCTCTTATTGATCCAGCTTTCTGTTATAAAAGATTTCCAATCGATAGAATCAAAAATATGAGTGGGAGTTTGTTGTATTTCATCAATTGATACAGCGATATCGGGAATGGAATAAGCATCAGGTCTTTCTTTGGAAACAAATTTGTAATAAGGGTCAAGCTCGATTAACCGAGGCTGAAAAGCATTCACATCTTTTGCTACTGAGGTTTCTGTAAGTGTTTGAACTAAAATAAGATTGGAGTCAAAACAATAAGGATATTTGGAAATAATGTTCAAACAACATTCAACTGCTTCAATATTTTGTCCAGATTGGATTAGCATTTTAGCGAGTGTGATTTCTAAATCAAATCGATCCGCGTGTTCATTGAGAGCTACCCGAATTTCAGCGATGGCTTGAGAAAATAAATTACTGCGGGCATACATCTTTATCAATGCTCCACGGGTCAATCTTACACGGATAGGTTCCACGCCATCTCTAGCTTTATACAAACGTTTTAGCTCATCCTGAATTGTAACGTTGGCAGGCTGCAATTCAAAAGCTCGTTCCATGTGATCGACAGCCGACGGAAAATCAGTTCTGGTTTCAAAAATATAGCTTAATCCTAAATGTGAAATAAAATCATCCGGAAAAACTTGCAAGACTTGATGAAAGACTAAATCTGCATTTTCATATTGTTTTGATTCAAGAAATGCTTTTCCCAAAAGGCGATAAGTATCTATATGTTTCGGAAATGATTCAAGGATGTGATGACAAATGAGAATTGCTTCATCATTCTTTCCTGTTTCAATTAGATTATCAATCTGCTGAATATATGCCCGCAGAGTTATCTTTGACATCAGGTCAATCCCTCCAGATTTTTCTAATCTCCCAAGTAGTCACGCAGCTTACGCCTTATAGTTGGATGCCTTAATCGGCTTAAAGCTTGGGCTTCAATCTGGCGAACGCGTTCTCTTGTTACGCCCATTTTACGACCGACTTCCTCAAGTGTATAAGCCTGTCCATCCAACAAACCGTATCTTAATTGTAAGATTCGAACCTCTCGCGGAGGAAGCATATCCAAAACCAGTTCAAGATGTTCTCTTAAAAGATTGTAGGTAGCGGTTTCGTCCGGAGCAGGAATCTCATCATCTTCAATAAAATCACCTAAAACAGAGTCATCTTCGTTATCGGTGGGTGTTTCAAGAGATAATGGTCGTCTGGAAACCTGAATCATATTTTCTACTTTTTTAGGTAGAACATCCAGAGCATCCGCAAGTTCTTCAACAGAGGGATCGCGACCAAGTTTTTGGGTAAGCTGATGTTGTGTTCGCAGTAATTTGTTGATTTGATCACCCATATGAACCGGAACGCGGATAGTACGACCCTGGTCTGCGATGGCTCGGGTTACTGCCTGGCGAATCCACCAAGTGGCATAAGTGCTGAATTTATGACCACGGCGATAATCAAATTTCTTTGTCGCGCGAATCAAACCAATATTCCCTTCCTGAATTAGATCAAGAAAAGGAACACCTCTTCCCATATATTTTTTTGCCACGCTGATGACCAGGCGGGAATTGGCAGTGATAAGGTGTTCACGAGCTGCCCAGCCATCCTCAATTAACTTGCGAAGATCAAAACGTCTTGTTTTTCCAACTCCACCACGGGCTAACTCTTCACGAGCCATCCTCCCACGCTCAATTCTTTGTGCAAGTTCGACTTCTTGTTCGGCTGTTAATAATGGGACGCGGCTTACCTCTTTAAGGTACAGCCCTATGGTATCGTCTGTGTCAATATGTTTGAGGTCATCAATAAGTAAATCTGGACCAATCTCTTCTGCAACTTCCTTTTCATCTGTCTTGACTAATTCCTCATCTGAAGGTTCGTGGAGCGTCTCATCATCTTCTACAAAAGGAATACCAGCATTCATTAACGCAGCAAAAGCTTCTTCGAGTTGGCTGACATCTTGTTCAGCATCCGGGAAGAAGTGGAGAATGTCATCTATTGTTACATAGGATTTTTGATGGCCAAGTTCGATTAAACGAGCAATACTCGAATACTCAACTTCCTCTTCATCATCAACCACATTAATTTTATTCTTCGCCATTCTATATTCAATAATCCTTAATCTATTATATTAAAACGATTCGGTTTTAGCCTATAACCAGAATACACTTATTTTAAGGAAAAATCAATTGCCAAGCTAAATCAAACCGTTTATTTTATCACGTTGGTTCAATTTCATACATAACTATACAATAGTCAGATGTTGTAAGTCAACTAAATCATGCAAATCTTATATGAATCTTATAGATTCATTTTGATTGTTGATAAAACATGTATTCATTGACCTATCTGATCGTTGCTTTAGTACAATATTTATATAAATTTGTAGGAGAATAAATCATGCATATCATTCAGGTTCATGTTTCAGTGAAAGAAAACCTGATTCAAGATTTCATTGATGCCACAAAAGAAAATGTAAAAAGCAGTGTTTTGGAACCAGGGATTTTGAGGTTCGACATCATTCAGCAAATCGACGAACCCACTAATTTTGTTTTATATGAAATTTATCGAACTGAGCAGGATACAGCCAAACATAAAAATACGGAGCATTACCGGGTTTGGCGGGATAAAGTTCAAAACATGATGGCGGAACCGCGTCGAAGTGTAAAGTATCAAAACATATTTCCTGATTTAGAAAATAAATGAATAACCAATTATTTGATTTTTCTACACCTCGAAATATTTATTTTGGTGTTGGAAAAATCGCGGAATTATCCCGGGTCATCAATTTATTTGGCAATAAAGTTCTTATTGTCAGGACTCCTTTTGAGAACAATATTTCTGTGGTTTTTGATATTCTCAAAAAGAATAATAAAGAATGGATTTCATACGTTGTTGAAAATGAACCTACAACCTTGACGATAGATGAATTGGTTAAAACGGCGCGCGATTTTAAAACCGAGTGTGTTATTGCTTTAGGGGGTGGCAGTGTTATTGACTCTGGGAAAGCGGTATCTGCACTACTCACCAATCCTGGCCAATTGATAGATTATTTGGAGGTTGTTGGGAAAGGATTGCCATTACAGAAAAAATCAGTTCCATTAATTGCAATTCCAACAACAGCAGGGACAGGCAGTGAGGCAACAAGAAATGCAGTGATAGAAGTCCCTGAAAATAAAGTGAAGGTTAGCCTTAGGAGCCTTTTTTTACAACCTGAATTTGCCATCGTTGATCCAGAATTCACTATCTCTGTTCCTGCACAGGTAACCGCTTATTCAGGTATGGACGCATTTATCCAGGTAATTGAACCTTATGTATCCATTAAAGCGAATTTGATGACAGATATGTTTTGTCGTGAGGGAATAGCAAAGGCATCCTCTTCTTTAGTCAAAGCTTTTTCTGATGGAAAAAACCTTTCTGCTAGAGTAGAAATGAGTTGGGTTAGTTTATTGGGTGGAATTTGTCTGGCGAATGCGGGACTGGGAGCTGTGCATGGTTTTGCTGGATCGATCGGCGGCATGTTTCATATCCCCCATGGTGCAATTTGCGCAAGTCTTTTACCTGCAGTTATTGAAGTAAATATTTCGGCATTAATGCAAAGGGATGCGAAAAGTCTCTCAATTGATCGTTATCTGGAGATATTTCAAATAGTTTCTGATAACCCTTCCACTTCAATCCTTACTGGATTGAAGTGGTTTAAGGACCTTCATGCTGCATTACAGATACCAACTTTAAGCAATCTAGGAATTCAAAAAGAAAATTTCCCTGACATTATTAAGCTAGCCAAAGTTGCAAGCAGTATGAAAGCTAATCCGATAATGCTAAATGATGAAGAGTTAAATGAAATATTAGTAAAGTCGTTTTAAGCATATTCAGACAGATAAAAAAACCGCTCGAATTTAATATTAATTGACGAAATAGCTTACACCAATTACCCCAGGTCCTCCATGAACTAATATCGCAGGAGGGACGGTATACATGGGAATGTTTATAAATTTTAATAATTTACTGAATTCATTGGCGAGTTCAACTGCTTCTTCTTTTTCTCCCCCTTCTTGAATACAAAAGTGTGCTTCTGAAGAACGGGGACATTCTTTTTGAACAAGTTCGATCAAGCTTTTTGTTGCCTTGGTTTTTGTTCGTTGTTTTTCTACAACCTCCACATTTCCGTTGCGGATTGTTAAGAGGGGTTTCATTTGTAAAATACCACCTAACATTGCACTTGCACCACCAATTCGTCCACCACGTTTTAAATATTCTAAAGTGTCTAAGAGAAAATAGGTTCGGTTTCTCCCGGCCATTTCTTTAACTTTTTCAATAATGGTTTCAACATCATTTCCTTCATTTGCCCAACCCAATGCTTTTCTTACGACAGAGCCTAAACCTGCTCCAAGAATTAAAGTATCCAATATATGGATTTCAAGGTTTGGGAAATCTTTTTTTGCAGTCTCTACCGAACGAACGGTTCCGCTGACAGCAGCTGGAGGGCAAATGACAAGTATTGGTTCTTTGGTTTTACCCAGTTCTTCAAAAATTGGATTATATAAGGTCGGATAAGGTGCAGCAGTTTTTGGTAATTCTTTGGATGTTTTGAGTTTACTTAAAAAAGTAGCTGAATCAATTTCAGAATCATCTTTAAAACTCTCTTCCCCAAAAATGATAATTTGGGGTAAATAAGGTAGCTTCAACCTTTTTGCCTCTTCAACAGGAATGCTGGAGAGTGTATCTGCAACAATATGAACCATGTCTAGTCTCCTTGATAATTGAATGAATAATTCGTTTTTAAGCTTTGATCTTATTTCGCGCTGATGGCAACCCGCCTGCTGGTTCAGAAAACATAACGGCATTGACAATTGCTTGTGCGACAACTTCAACTGCATAAGCACCTATTAAATTAACATCTGATTTATGTTTGCCCGTTGCCATTACAAAAACTGTGTCACCATCAAACATCGTATGGGTGGGGCGGATCGTCCGTGCAAGTCCATTATGAGCCATTTGTGCTACCTTATTCGCTTCCTCTTTTGTCAAGCAAGCATTTGTTGCGACCACACCAATAACAGTATTCTGTCTATTTGCAATATTCAATACCGCTTTACCCATAAGGGATTTCATTGTTTCAAGAGTGTTTGCAAAATAATCCTCTAAACCGATTTTGATTGGACCCTTCCGAATTGTTCGTACCCCGGCAATTATTGTAGATGAATCTTGTTCAAAAACATCACCGAATGCGTTTACGACCATTAACGCAGCAACTCTAAGGCCTCCTCCAAGTTCAATACAAGCCATTCCGATGCCCGATTTCATTGCTTGGCTAATGCCGAATATCTTTCCGACAGATGCACCAGTCCCGGCTCCAAAATTTCCTTGTTCCGGTGGTAAACGGGACGCATTTACACATGCCTGATATCCCATTTCTGCGGATGGACGAATATCCGATCGTCCCAAACCAAGGTCAAAAATCACAGCCGCTGGAACAATGGGTACTCTTACAATACCAGTATTAAATCCAATTTTCTTTTCTTCCAGATATTTCATTACACCGCTGGCAGCATCTAAACCGAATGCAGATCCACCTGCTAAAAGAACCGCATGTATTTCTTCCACCATATGCATTGGACTCAGAAGATCCGTTTCTCGGGTACCGGGCGCACCTCCACGTTGATCTACACCACCCACGGCGCCATTTGGAAAAATGATGACAGTGCAACCAGTCAGAGCAGAGTGGTCTTGTGCGTGTCCAACCAGAATTCCATCAATATCCGTGATGGAATTTACTACCTTTGACATCTATTCCTCCTCAAGGCAATTTAGTATTTTCAAGAATTGAATTAAAGACTATCATTATTATATCTATTTTCTTAAGGTTTTAGATTAAAAAGGACTCCTTATGAAGCCTGCAGAATCACAGATCTTAAATCACCATTCAATTGCTCTCGTAGTATTTGGAGTTACCGGCGACTTGACTCGCCGAAAACTTATCCCTGCAATATATCAATTATTTAAAGATAATCAATTGCCAATTAAGATCAGCATCATCGGTTTTGCCCGTCGCGAATGGACGGATGAGATTATGAAAGAGAATTTGAAACAAGGGATAAAAGAGTTTTCCAGGACGCAACCTGTTGAAAAAAAATATCTTGAAAAACTACTTTCCTCTGTTAAATACATTCAATCTGTTTTTGAGAATGATAAAGGTTACTCCGAGTTATTTGACATATTAACTAAAGAAGAATTTAGCGGAATAATATATTATTTGGCAACTCCACCAAATGAATATATAAAAATCATTCAGCTGCTTGGAAAGAATAGATTTAAATCTAATAAGAACTGGGCGCGAATTGTGGTGGAAAAACCTTTTGGAAATGACCTTCCTACTGCTTTGGAATTAGAAAAGAACTTACATTTGTATTTCGAAGAAAAAGAGATATTTCGCATAGACCATTATTTGGGCAAAGAAACGGTTCAAAATATACTTGTTTTCCGGTTTGCAAATGGTATTTTTGAACCACTTTGGAATAATCACTATGTTGACCATGTTCAGATCACTGTAGCAGAAACAATCGGTGTTGGTACTCGAGCTGGTTATTTTGAAAATTCGGGCATCATTCGTGATATGTTTGCAAACCATTTATTGCAGTTGCTTACATTAACCGCAATGGAAGCCCCTATTGCATTTAATGCTGATTCGGTTCGCGATGAAAAATTAAAAGTCCTTAGATCGATCAAACCACTGAATGGTAAAGCGGCTATTGAAAATACGATAAGGGCACAATATGGTTCTAGTGTTGATGGTCAAAATCTAACATTGGGATATAAAGAGGAAATGGGAGTATTGAATACTTCAATAACAGAAACCTATCTGGCCATTAAACTTTCTATTGATAATTGGCGCTGGGCTGGTGTACCTTTTTATATTCGATGTGGAAAACGATTGCCTATATATGCCACTGAGATTGTCATTCATTTTAAACAGATCCCGTTATCTCTCTTTGAATGGAAAAACATGGCTGGGGATGCTCCCAATATGCTTGTAGTAAGGTTACAACCTGATGAGGGAATTTCACTTTCCTTTGGTGCAAAAAAACCTGGATATGAAAACCAAATTGCGCCTGTGCTAATGGATTTTTGTTACCAGGATGCATTTGGAAGTAAGCCTCCTGAAGCATATGAAAGACTTTTATTGGATTGTATTATGGGTGACGCTACACTATTTACACGATCCGATGAAGTAATCGAGCAATGGAAATTTACCCAGATGATCCTGGATACATGGAAAAACACCCCAATTCAGGAGTTACCTGTATATCAAGCTGGTTCATGGGGACCTGCCGAAGCGGATTCATTTATTAGGACAGACGGACGTCAATGGAAAAATCCTCAAAAAAGTGATTGTTAGATTATTTTTTAACTGGTAACCGACAATTAGGACAGAATAAGTCTCCTTTTACGATTAGATAACCACAATTTTTGCAGGTTGATGGTTGAACATTTCCTAAAGGCGCTCCGCATGCGATACAGGTTGGTTCACCCGGTGGATTTGCAACATTGCAATACTCACAGACATAGCGCTGCAAGCGGTTGGTCAGTTCATACCCTGTTCCTAAGGCTTTGGCGTTACCTTCCAGTACTTTCCAAACTTCATCCGAAAGCTGAAGGTTTTCAATGTCTTGGGCTAAATCGTCAATTCTTCCCAAGAAATTAAAAGGATTTCGAAGGGTCGCTAGAGCGGTATATCCCAGGCTGGCTGCTACTCCCAGCCAATCCTGCTGACTCATTTGAACAGCCACGCCATCCTCGACATTCTGGAGCAAAATACTTAAGGCAGTTTGACCCCCTGAAGAAGAATGATCAGAAGATGCTATTTGAACAACAACGGTGGGATTTTCTCCTACCACCTGTACCCTTAAGTTACCGTGGTCAAAAAAAGAAATTAGGCATCCTGCTAATGTCTGGGCTGTGAAATTACCATGGAAAATTCGTTGATTCATTTCTGTAGATTATAATCAAAAATATAAGTAATCCTGAAAAAAAGGTATTTGATGTTAAATCGGCTCCAAAAATTATTTTTGATTATTATTTTTTTCCTCACAATATTATTTTTCTCTTTAACTTTCTCAGTAAAAGCAGAAAATCTTCTACAACAACCTACATTATTATTACCCACTGTAACGGGAACACCAGCAGGAGTGATGGTGATTGTGAATTTGGATCAACCAGACCCAATAAATGTAAGATCAGGGCCTGGAGTTCTCTACAATCTAATTGGTGTATTACTCCCAGGTCAAAAAGTACCAGCTTTAGGTAAATCTGCAGGTGGTGATTGGGTTTTGATCCAATACCAGGGCGTTCAAGGAGGTCAGGGGTGGGTTTATGCACCTGTTATTTCTCTTACACCTGGAGATTTGCGGATCATTGAACCACCGCCCACGCCCACAGCGGCAGTTACTCAAACCATTGACCCAACTCTTGCTGCACAGTTCATTCAAACACCAATTCCAACCAGATTGGCTACATTTACACCTTCTTCATCGCTGGTAATACCAGCTTATACCGATTATTCCAGTTCAACGTCTGGCGCTTTACCTATGGGGTTGGTGATAATTCTTTTAATGGGTATTGGTGCCTTGATAGGTTTATTTACTATTTTTCAGGGTAGGTAATTTGTTAACGGATACAACATCGCTTAATAATTTACCAGGTAATCTGGATGGTTTAAGCCAGCGAGAAACACTTTGACTTGTTGAAAATATTTTAATAAGACTTTCCAAATTCGATTTCACGCTAATTTCTCCCAGTTTGATTAATTCAGAAGGTTTAGCATCATTAAAAATTGCATATTCTTTGATGGGGGGTCGGAGGATAAAATCAGGTTTGTCGATTGTTAAACGTAATTCAGCAAGCATGTTGGTCATAATATCCATTGAATCAATAAAAACTCGCAGTGCTTGCCCCAGCCTTAATTGAAATACAGTGTCAAATACGGCAGGGGGGATAGGTGAATTTCGCGGTACTTGTAAATGCGGCAGTCCAGCCCAATTCTCCATCTCTGGAGAAAGGCAGACGGCGATTATAGGGATTTTTGGTGCCATCCATCTTGCGACAGCAACTGGGACTGGGTCAAAAATTCCTCCATCTACAAGATAGAGGTCATCATAAACCTTAGCAGGAAATATTCCTGGCATCGCAGATGTCGCTTGAACTGCGTCTATCAACATACCCGAATCTAAAATTATTTCACATCCTGATTTCATGTCCACTGAAGTGCAAAGAAAAGGTATTTTTAAACTTGTAAATTCCCGATTTCCGATTTTAGATTTTAATAGCTTAAAGATACCTCCTAATCCCAATATGGCTGGTTGTTCTCCCTTTTCCTGGTTGAAGAGAGTGCGTTGGTTTATTCCATTGATAGATGATTCGATTTCATCAGGAGAATAACCACAGCAATAGAGAGAACCAATGATCCCGCCGATGCTGGTTCCAGCAACGGCAACAATTTCATAACCCTCCTTCTCAAGTTGACGGATTACGCCTATATGAGCGTAACCTTTCATTCCCCCACCGCCTAAAGCCAATGCGATTTTTCGAGTCATAGGAACCTTTTGAAGATATAATTTTATTCAGTAATTTAACCATTTAATTTTATCTTATTGATGTCATCTTTGTTTGAAAGTCGCGAAAGCTCTTCCCCAATATTAACAAGAGCCATAAATGCTGCATTAAATTTAGAATATTCTGATAGTTATCAATTTTCGTCAATTGATAAGAATTTATTGAAGACAATTGGATTTTTCCCTCAAACCCTTGCTCAATGGTTGATTCCCAGGGTGCAATCGCCTCATGCCCTGGCAGAATCTGTTGTTGAGAATCTTAGATTGGATGATCTGATTATTGAACGATTATCTGACTATAAAGACTTTCGAAGAAAATACCCGGCTTTATGTTTAGGCGTGGGTATGGGAGGAGCAACCGGACATTTGGCAGTTGCATTAAATGCACCATTTTTACCCCAAGCATTTGTTCTTACTTTAAAAAAAGGATCAAAAGAAGGCGATGTCCGAACTTATTTTGAACGATCCTATAAAATTGCAAATATTATTACAAACCATTATCCAGAAATTGTCTCAATCCAACATTTTGATCCAATACACGATGGTTGGTTGACCCGTTCGGTCAATCATTTAAGGTTGAAGCTGGTTGATCTGCCTGATGCTTATAAACAATTCATCAAATGCAACCTTGTTCCTGGGGGAGAGATTGTCTATTTCGAAGGAAAAGTACAATGGCTCCAATATCTTGTTGGCGAACGAAATTATTTTCAGGTTGGAGGGTGGGGGGGATTAACTGATGTTGAATATATTGAAGGCAGTTCACGTGTTCAGTCATTTAAAAAGGACAATAAATTATTCGAAAAAGAATGGCAGTTACCCGGATATGAATTAATCCATGGTTTTGAATCAGAGTGGGGAAGTCAGCCTGGGTTGGATAATGCCCTTGAAAGATTTTGTAAAGAAGAAGGATTCCGCTTTATCCGAATTTCATTCGTAAACCCGCATAATTTTTCAAGGCTGGCATTCAACGCTCAAAAATTGCTTCATCGGAAAAATAATATTGGTCCTAGTGGTGTGCTAGTTGAAATGTTTTCTCAATATGATCTAACTGCGGCGATAAAGGCAGGTCTATTGCCGTTATGGTTGATCTTTAATACTATTGATAGCCTTGAGTTTCTAAAAACAATGGTAGGAGAATTTCCTTTTGACAAACCGGTATTCTTTTCCCCTCTTTCGACCTTTTCCTGCACTCCGGATATTGTTACATTTAAAGAATGGGAGAACGTATTAAAGAATAGTCAGTGGGTTAATATTGGAGCAAGAAAGTCACATTATCCTGCTGATACAACCGCTTTAGTAAATTGGTCCGATCCTTTGAGGAAATTGGCAGATAAAAAGAATTTCAAAATTGATCAATGGTTAACTGGAGATGAACTCTTGGAATTAGCCAAGCCTTTTTCATAAATAATGGGAAAAAAAACCATCCGATGTTAGAATGTTTTTATGGGAAATAAAATAATTGCAACCAACCGAAAAGCAAAATTTGAATATTTTCTTCTAGAACGATATGAAGCTGGTATTTCATTGAAAGGAAGTGAAATTAAATCAATACGAGCCAGCCAGATTAGCATTACAGAGGCGTATGTTCAAGTTAATGGTTCGAGTGCATGGTTGGTCAATGCCAATATTTCTCCTTATGATCCTGCTAGTCGTGAAAACCATGATCCTGTGAGAAACCGTCGTTTGCTGTTAAATAAACGTGAAATTAGGGAGCTAGGAGAAGGGATCCAAAAGAAGGGGTTAACCGTCATTCCTGTAGAAGTATATCTAAAAAATGGGCTAGCTAAATTGAGTATTGCTCTGGCTAAAGGTAAAAAACTCTACGATAAAAGGAATTCAATCGCTGAAAGGGAAATTGAGCGGGAAATCAAGCGAACCAGTAAAAAAGGTATTCTATGAAAGGTAATAATGCATGATAAAAATTAATGGAAACTCGCTTTCTTTGGATGAGATTATCAGAGTCTGTCAATCAAACGAGAAAGTCATTTTAGATTCAAGCTGCATTCATCTAATTAATAATTCTGCGAAACAAGTTCAAAAAATACTTCATGGAATTAAACCAGTCTACGGAATTAACACTGGGTTCGGGATTTTTTCAAATAAATCCATCTCCATTCAGGAAAGTCTAAAACTTAACCGTAATCTTATCCTGAGCCATGCAATCGGGTTCGGTGATCCTTTGCCAAAGGAAGTAATCCGTGCAGCAATTTTGATAAGGGCAAATACTCTAGCCAAAGGATTCTCAGGTGTGCGACCAGTCATTATTGAAACTCTTTTAGAAATGTTAAATGCTGATTTGATCCCGGTTGTTAAATCACAAGGATCATTAGGTTCGTCCGGAGACTTATGCATGCTATCACAACTTGCCTTAGTTTTTACCAAAGACGGCAATGATCTTGATGAGGAATCTGGAAAAGCTTGGTTGAAAGATGAGACTCTATCTGGTAAAGAAGCCATGCAAAAAGCGGGATTACAACGAATCGAACTTGGAGCAAAGGAAGGTCTTGCAGTTATCAATGGAGCAACTTTTTCGGCTGCTCTGGCATCTTTAGCGGTTTGGGCTGCAAATAATTGTCTAAATACTGCAAATTCTGCTGCCTCGCTCTCAATAGAAGCATTGCTAGGACAGAGGTCAGCGTTTGATCCCAGATTGCATCTGGCTCGAGGATTATCCGGGCAAATAAAAGTGGCGCGAGAAATTTTGAAAAAAATAAAGGGGAGTTCTTTGGTTGATCAAACAATACAAGTGCAGGATCCTTATTCAATCAGATGTGTACCTCAAGTGCATGGAGCTATTCTCGACGCTATAATTTCGATTAGGGAAATTGTAGATATAGAAATCAATGCAGCTACCGATAATCCATTAATATTTAATGAAGATGTGATTTCTGGTGGGAATTTTCACGGTGAGTCTTTGGCATTGAATATGGATTTCTTATCCATTGCAATAACAGAATTATCTGCAATTTCAGAACGACGAATATTTCTTCTAATGGATGAAAACCTTAATAATGGTTTACCACCCATGCTTGTGGATGAGATCGGAAAGGCAGGTCTTAATTCAGGTGTGATGATCTCGCAATATACTGCCGCATCACTGGTTCTTGAAAATCGTACACTGGCAACACCTGATTCTGTTCAATCTTTGCCTACTTCAGCAAACCAGGAAGACCATAATGCTAATGCCCTGACTGCTTCAAAACACGCTTATGAAATTGTGAAAAACACACTATTTGTTCTTTCCATCGAGCTATTCACGTCAGCTCGGGCGATTGATATCAGGATGAAACAGCGATCAAAAAATACACTTGGATATGGAACCCGGAAAACTTATCAAGCTATTCGAGCGGTTTCTCAATATTATTCGGAAGACACTTTATGGATAAAGGAAATCGACCAAATCCATAATGCTTTAATTGGACAGAAAATTCCTTAATACCTTTATTCTCGCCTTATCAAAGGTTAATAATCTATAATTACAACTTATGAAAAAACAAGAAAAACAATTATCCAGAAGAGATTTTCTTAAACTTGGTACTTATGGATTAGGTGCACTGGCTATAAAACCTATTTTTTCAAAGATGAATCAATTTATTGATATTCCAGCTGGAGAAAATCTCGGACGTAATACCGTCTATTCTCCGAACTCAATTCGTATTTGGTCCAAACCGAGTTCCTCCAGTACTGTAATTCGCGCACTTCTAGATGATGAATGTGTTGTTTGGTTGAGAGATGTTGTGGGAGAAATTGTACCCGGACGAGTCAATCGGAGATGGGTGGAAACACCCGAAGGGTATATATATGCTTCCAGCCTTCAACCCGTGAAAAACAAACCCAATCAACCTGTCAACCAGTTATCCGTTGCGTCAGATAAAGGTCTTGGAATGTGGGCAGAGGTAACAATTCCTTATGTTGATCTTGATTTAGCTAGCGCCCCACCTCAAGCTCCTTGGTTAAAGGAAATCTCTCAGACTCTCTGGCGTCTGTATTATAGCCAGGTGGTTTGGGTTGATGAAATACGAACAAACTCAGATGGATTAGTCGTTTATAGGATCAATGAACGTTATGGAAGTTATGGTGATATCTTTTATGCTGATGCCAAGGCATTTCGACCTCTAACAACCGAAGAGGTAATTCCAATCCGTCCAGAAATTGATGGCAAAAAAATTGTTGTTAATGTCAATCACCAGACACTTTCTTGTTTCGAAGGTAATACAGAAGTTTATTATTGCCAGGTTTCTACAGGACGGAAGTTGGACGAAAATGGGTATCCAGCAGATAAATGGTCAACCCCTATCGGCACATTCTCAATCTGGCGTAAACTTTTTTCGATTCATATGGCTGGTGGAGGTACTGGGGCTGGGTGGGATACGATGGCAGTTCCTTGGACTTCACTTTTTCAAGGTGATGGTGTTGCGATACATTCGACACATTGGCATAACGATTTCGGAACCCAGCGATCTCATGGTTGTGTGAATGCATCTCCAGAAGACGCTAAATGGATTTTCCGCTGGACAAAACCAGCCGTAGATTTTCAAGCGGGTGACCGAACAGATAATAGTTTTACTTCAACCCAGGTATTTGTGGTTGAACAAACCTATTAATCTTTATATTGACGTAATCTCGGTTTACAAAATTCATCAGTAATAAATACGAATGACACAAAACAAATTCCAAGCACTAAACCATTCTTTTTCCACATGGTTTAATAAAAACTATATGTGGATCATTATCGGTCTACTTTCTCTTTTTTTATTTGTTGCTTTTCTTGCACCAATATTTATGAAAATTAAACTGGAGAAGCCAGCCAGGTTCATTTATTGGGTTTATGAAGCATTTTGTCATCAACTG
Source organism: uncultured Anaerolineaceae bacterium (assembly GCA_964571135.1). Lineage (GTDB taxonomy): Bacteria > Chloroflexota > Anaerolineae > Anaerolineales > Anaerolineaceae > CAZMZW01. The sequence goes on from CAZMZW010000002.1 coordinate 405,770, forward strand.
GCCTTCCGATCATGGTTCATATTTGGACAACAGCCTTTTTATCCCCGCGAATTAGCAAATATTTCAAATTTTGTTTCATATGAAAAAGTGATTGGCGATCTACAATTGGATCTGAATTTTGCGCGTGAATTTCTTGGAAACGAAATTCTAGGTTATAAAATTGCCTTGTGTCAAAGAGATGTCGCGATTTATGCTTCACTGATCCTTTGTGGTTTGATCTTCCAATTATCCGGGAAAAAAATGAAACCAATCCCGTGGTATCTTTGGATAATCCTAGGTCTTTTACCCATCGGGGTAGATGGGATCACCCAGTTTGGTGGTTTGGGAATTAGTTTTCTTTCCTGGCTGCCTGTAAGAGAAAGCACTCCTTTATTGAGATCGATTACAGGAATTATTTTTGGGGTAACCACCGGATTATTTATGTTTCCCTTGATAGAAGAAAATATGCGTCAATCGCATTGAAAAGAAAATTTAGACTGCCTAGATTGTCAAGAGCAAAATGAATATTCATCAAATAGGTGAAATTAGTTTTAATACATTCCCCTCGTTCGATAAGGAAGAGAGTATTGTACATGGCATTTTTTTACGCCATGGTGGTTGCAGTCCAGACCCATGGAAATCATTAAATCTCTCCACGACTTTAGGAGATTCGAAAGAAAATATAGTTGAGAACCGAACCCGAATAATGAAAGCTTTAAATTTGCCTGAGGATGGTTTTTTTGATGTCTGGCAAGTTCATAGTAATAATGTAATTGTGACTGATAAACCTCGCTCTCACGGTCAGAATTATATCCAAGGTGATGCAATAATTTGCAATACACCTGGAGTAGCGCTTCTGATGCGGTTTGCAGATTGCGTTCCAATATTATTGTTCGATCCAGTGCATCATGTGATTGGTATTGTGCATGCTGGATGGCCAGGTTCACTTCAAAAAATTGCAAAAAGAACAATTGAGCAAATGGTACAAATTTATGGTACAAATCCTGAAAAAGTTTTCGCAGGAATTGGTCCATCCATTTCAGTGGAACAATACCCTGTCGGAACTGAGGTTATCGAACAGACAAAGAAATCATTTCCTTTGGACTGGGATAAATTGCTTATAACCAAGGACAGCAAGCATCATCTTGATTTGTGGAAAACCAATGAACTAGTCTTGCATGAATCTGGAGTGATTAATATTGAGAATTCCATGATTTGTACTGCTTCAAATATAGGTGACTGGTTTTCGCATCGCGGAGAAAGGGGAATAACCGGTCGATTTGGTATTGTTATCTGTCTTAAGTGATTTTTCCATGAATCAAAACAATATTTTATCTTTTAGGGTCATACCAAATAAGCCGGAATCGAAAGTTGTAGGGGTATCAGAAGATGGCACAATCAGGATGGAGATCAAAGCCCCGCCTATTGAAGGAAAGGCAAATAGAGAATTAATTAATACTATCGCAAAATTATTGGGATTAAATAAATCTCAAGTAATAATCATAAAAGGCTTAAACTCAAAAAACAAATTGATAAGAATAATTTCAATAGATAAAGAAAGAATATTGGATATTCTTGCAAGCAGAACTTCTTAGCCCCCGTATACAATACGGTGACAAGTCGGACAATGAAAAATTTCTGCCTGCGAATGAGATGCCTGGCATTGCGAGGGTGTAAACGTTGTACCGCAGGCAGAACAGGAATTGTCCTGAAGTGTTGCTACTGCGATACCTTTTTTGTTTTCAATTAGTAATTCGTATTCCTTAATGTAAACCAATGAGATCTGCTCAGTATTCGCTTTGCGTTCAACTGTAAGTCGATTAATTGATATTTCAATATTATCTTTCTCTGAGGTCAATAATGCTTTAATTGAATTAAATTTAGTTTCTTCGATATGCAATATTTCTTTTACTTTATTAAATTCGATTTCAGAATTTTCACGCAAGATCATTTTTTCGAGTAATTCATCATTAAGTTCCAGCAAATTATTCTTTAGGAAAGCTATTTCTTTTTGAAGGTCTTGTAATACTTTTGGGTTCTTTTCAGTTCCGTTATAAAGTGCTGATTCGCTTTGATCAATTTTTATTTTCTTAGTCTCAACTCTATGGTTTATCTCATCTAATTGCTGTATCGAATGATCAAGTAGGTTTAACGCTTCGGCAACAGCAAGGCGAGCTTTTCTTAACTCCGGGTTACCTTCTATTTCCTTTTCAATAGTAGCAAGACGCTGAATTCTCTCTGCGATTTTGCTATCAATTTTTTGCAGCTGGTAAAGATTAAAGCTTATATTCATCTTATTCTTTCCGTAATAATAACATAGCCATATCCCAGGAATGTAGAGCATTGAATACAATTAGTATCAAAATATTCATTATTTGGTTACTGTAGTGATTAAAACAAATTAAGTTTTATTAAATGAATTGAAGTGAGTTCAAGAAAGTTTATGCTATATTTGTGTTGCAAAGAAAAAACTAGAATTCAATAATGGAAAAATTATAACAACGGAGGTTCACAATGAATGCGTCAAAGTCACAGAACCAGAAAATTCTTGTCGTTGATGATGAAGAACGTATGGCGAGGTTTATTCGATTAAATTTGGAGCATGATGGTTTTCAAGTTGTTGAAGCCTACCGCGGTCAAGAAGCAATGGAAAAATTGCGGACAACGTTGCCTGACCTGATCCTATTAGATATCATGATGCCCGATATGGATGGATTTGAAGTTTTAAAAATAGTTCGAGAGGTCAGCGATGTTCCAGTAATAATGTTAACTGCCAAAGGGGAGGAGGATGACAAGGTAAAAGGATTAGAGTTAGGTGCAGATGATTACATAACAAAACCCTTCAGTCCAAGAGAGTTGGTAAGTCGAATAAAAGCAGTACTGAGAAGGTCAGAAATTCAGGGCGAAAGTTCGGCTGAGGTAATTCAGGTTGATGACCGTTTGAAAATTGATTTTAATAGAAGAGAAATATGGGTATTGGATAAATTGGTGAATCTTCGACCGACAGAATATCGTTTGCTTTACCACCTTGTCCAAAATGCAGGTTGGGTCCTCACATTTGATCAAATTCTTTCCCGCGTGTGGGGTTATGAGTATCGGGATGAACCTCATTATGTTCGTTTGTATGTAAATTATCTCAGGCAAAAATTGGAGGAAGATCCTGCGAATCCAAAATATATTCTCACAGAAAGAGGGATTGGGTATCGCTTTTTGGATTTTAAAAGAACCAAAACAGCGTAATCAATTATTAATAAATTATTTACAATTATTTTTATAGTCTAATGATATTATCATTTTAATACGAAAATGGATTAATAGTATAGTAAGGAGATAAACAGATGAATGAGCCGGTTCACGTAAATGATGCTGCTTTTGAAAAAACAATATTAAAATCAGAATTACCAGTAATAGTGGATTTTTGGGCACCTTGGTGTGGCCCGTGTAAGATGGTAGGTCCAATTTTGGATAAATTAGCTAAAGAATACGAAGGCAAAATAATAGTTGCCAAGGTAAATACGGATGAGAACCAGGAATGGGCTTCAAGGTATGGGGTTCAGGGTATTCCCACAATGCTTTTTGTTTATAATGGCAAAATCATCCACCGGCATGTTGGTTCAGTACCTGAAGCAATGCTGAGAGAAACCCTTACTCAATTTTTAGAAGTGGCGCAACCGCAGAAATCATAAAATAAAAACCTCCGTTTTCAAAACGGAGGTTTTTATTAGTTGTATTTCTAAGATTTTTCTCGTTTGATGACTGCACCTAATGCAGCTAATTTCTCATCGATACGTTCATAACCCCGGTCAATTTGCCCAACATTTCTAATCGTAGAACATCCTTCAGCGGATAAGGTTGCCAACAATAGCGCCATTCCTGCGCGGATATCAGGACCTTCCATCTTTTCGCAATAGAATTTGCTAGGACCTTGGACGATGCAGCGATGTGGATCACAAAGAATGATATGCGCTCCCATTCCGACCAATTTATCTGTAAAAAACATTCTGCTCGGATACATCCAGTCGTGAAAAAGGATTGTTCCTTTGGACTGGGTTGCAATTACAATGGCGATACTCATTAAATCTGTGGGAAATGCTGGCCAGGGCATTACGCTGATCTCAGGAATCGCACCCCCCAGATCTGGTTCAATAGTAAGCCTTTGTTCGGATGGAACAAAAATATCATTTCCATCTAATTCCCATTCAACTCCAAGTCGGTGAAAAACAAGCCGAACCATATTTAAGTATTCATGACCTGCATTCATGATTCGAATGGAACCATGTGTCACAACGCTGGCACCAATAAAACTGATGACTTCAAGATAATCAGGTCCAATAGTAAATTCTCCCCCATGCAAAGTTTTCACACCTTCAATTTTTAATGTGTTTGACCCTATGCTGTCAACTTTTGCACCGAGCTTATTTAGGAAATGACATAATTCCTGAATATGGGGCTCAGAAGCGGCATTCCGAATAACGGACTTTCCTTCAGCAGTTACACAAGCCATAATTGCATTTTCTGTAGCAGTAACGCTGGCTTCGTCTAATAGAATGTCAGCTCCGATTAATTTCTTTGCTTTGAAAGTAAAATCCCTGTTGTAATGAACTTCTGCGCCTAATGCTTGTAATGCCAAAATGTGGGTGTCTACTCGTCTTCTACCAATCACATCACCCCCGGGAGGAGGTAAATGTAGTGTTCCAGCTCTGGCTATCATGGGACCAGCGAGCAAGATGGATGCGCGAATATTTCGACATAGTTCTGGATCTAAATCGGCTGGACGAACTTCCTTCGCCTGTACTTTCCAGGTATGAGTATCAATAGTAGTAATGCTCACACCTAAGCTTTCTAATAAGGCTCGCATACTCCGTACATCTAGGATATCTGGCACATTATGTAGAACTATTGGTTGATCGGTTAAAAGACAAGCAGAAAGAATTGGTAGAGCAGAATTTTTATTTCCAGAGGCAGTAACCTCTCCAAAAAGAGGATGCCCACCTTCAATAATGAATTTATCCAATTATTACTCCTGAATATTGATGTTAATCAAAAACATTATACTAGACTGAAAGTTAATAAGTCAGAAAGAATGTATAAGTAAGTGTCATTTTTGTATCTTTTAATGATATCTTATCTCAGATGTAGAAATTTCTATTGTCTCTCACGTTTATTTAGCATAGAAATTTATTCAGATTTGATGAATGGCAAAATTAATACAAATACATTCAATTTTTAAAGATAATTTCACTCCTAAAAATATTTTGTAATTCGATTTTATATTAGTGTATACTAATTTCAATATGCAGAATGTGGTCATTGCATAAAGGAGATTAGAAATGATAACCATTGAGAAAGTAGATACAACTTCAAAGCCCCAAGTGGAAGAATTTGTAAAATTTCCTTTTAGTCTTTATCAGAATATTCCCCAATGGGTTCCACCTATATTATTAGATGTACGCATAATGTTAAATAAAGAGAAGCATCCTTTTTATGAACATTCCGAGGCAGAATTTTTTGTTGCTAGAGAAGATGGCAAATTGGTAGCTCGAATTGGTTTATTAGAAAACAAGCCATACAACAATTACCATTCAAAAAATCAAGCCTCCTTCTATTTGTTTGAATGTGTTGACGATCAAAGTATTGCAAATAAATTATTTGAGTTCAGCTTTGATTGGGTAAAAAAGAGGAAATTAAATAAATTAGTAGGTCCTAAAGGATTTTCTCCTTTTGATGGATATGGTTTGCTTGTTGAAGGATTTGAACATCGCCAGATGATGACGATGATGAATTACAACTTACCAAATTACCCTAGATTCCTTGAAAATATAGGTTTTATTAAAGTTGTGGATTGGGTTTCTTGTTATACAGGTATTGATGAATTCAGGATGCCGGAGAAAGTGCATGAAATTGCAAGGATTTTAGAGAAACGTGGTTCCTTCAAAGTATTAAGGTTTAATAATAAATCAGATCTGAAGAAATGGGGAATGAGAATTGGACATGCCTATAATAAAACATTTATAAATAATTGGGAGTACTACCCGTTAACAGAAAATGAAATCATATTTAATATGAATAATTTACTGACAGTGGCTATTCCTGATCTATTTAAAATAATTACCTATAAGGATGAAGTTGTTGGTTTTTTGCTCGCTTTCCCAGATATTTCTGCTGCTTTACAGAGGCAAAAAGGTTCAACTGCACTATGGGCCATTGCTGATTACTTAATTGAACTTAAAAGAACCGATTGGGTTTCTTTTAATGGAGTAGGAGTTTTACCAGAGTTTCACGGATTAGGCGGAAATTACTTAATGTTTTCAGAAATGGAAAAATCTGCACATGGTTTTTCATTTAAACATGGTGAATTAACTCAGGTTGCTGAATCAGCAACCCAAATGCGCAAGGACTTGGTCAATTTAGGAGTAAAACCATATAAAAACCACAGAATATATGGGATTGATTTGTAAGCATATTTAATATTGAAATAAAAGGTGGAGGAAATTATTCTCCACCTTTTTTATTCTTTTCTTGTAAAGTACTGTATCTAAAGCGTATAATTTGTGAATTAATATGACCTCTATATCATACTTGGAGAAAATAATTTGAAAATAACATTTCTATTAATAATCGTAATACTTTTCTCATTGCTCGCCTGCAGCCCCGTCAATCAAAATCCTGCAACCGTTGTTCAAAATTATCTAAAAGCCCTCGTTAAAAAAGATTCAGCAGTTTTAATTAGCATGGCATGCAATGGATCGGAAATTGAAGCTCAAAAAGAACTCGATTCATTTCAAAATGTGGGCACGACTTTGGAAGGACTTAATTGCAGCATGATATCTCAATCGGAAAAAAATGCGTCTGTTATCTGTCAAGGAGCCATTATTTTGACCTACGATACTGAAATACAAAAAATCGATCTGAGTAAACGAAATTATCAGTTGATTTTAGAGAATAATGAATGGCGTGTATGTAAATAATAATGAAAAAATTGCAAGGTATTTTCTCTAAAGAAAACATCTGGGCATTTCTATTTTGCTTAGTGATTGTATTATTAATCATTTTTACTTCAGAATCCTCCCCGCTCTGGATTTATCAAGGTTTCTAAATGAATTTATCCCAAATTATCCTTTTCTTGGGAGTTATTGTTGTTTATCGTCTTCTTTTTGATCAAAAAGGAAAAATTTGGATCATTATGACTGCCAGTATTTTTGGGGTTTTTTGGCTTCAATCCGCATTACAGATAAGAAATTTTGATTACTGGTTTCCATTCATTAGCATTACTCTGATAATAATTACCTGGTTGGTAATAACCCCAAAAGAGAAGGTGCAGACAAAGGAGAATGCAATAGCTTTTCTAATAATTATTGCATTCTCTTTAATAATTCCAATATCCCGATTTTTACCAATCGAAATCAAGATTACTCCGACTTCTCCTCCTCAACTCTCGTTTGTAATTATTGCAGTTTTATTATTAATTTCGATTTGTTCAATAGTTTTTAATGTTAAACACAATTTAAAAGGTGCTATTCTTCCTAATATTATTTTGTTTTTAATATTAATAATATTTATTGTATTAAAAACACCAATATTAAATTCGAAAATTAGTCTTTTTCTAAAGATGATTTCTGGACAATCAACTGGTTCTTTAGAAGCTCAAGGGAGTGACATGCGTTGGTTAGGTTTTTCGTATATTGCTTTTCGTTTAATTCATACGCTTCGGGATTTTCAATCCAAACGATATCGATCAATTAATCTATGTACATACTTAAGTTATATTCTTTTTTTTCCAGCTCTGATTGCTGGCCCAATTGATAGGGTTGAGCATTTTGAAAAAGAAATAGCCCAAAAAACCCAGAAGAATCACGATTTTACTATTGGCGGGAAACGATTGATGATTGGATTCCTTAGAAAATTTGTTATCGCTGACACACTTGCGTTATTTGCATTAAGTGCAAATAACGCAATGCTCGTGAAAAACCCCCTTTGGCTGTGGATAATGCTTATTGCCTATGATTTCATGATCTATTTTGATTTTTCAGGATACACTGACATTGCCTTGGGATTGAGTGCCTGCATTGGTATTACATTACCTGAAAATTTTGATCATCCATATTTAGCGCAAAACCTTACCCTTTTTTGGAATAGATGGCATATGTCTCTCACCCAGTGGTTTAGGGCTTATTTTTTCAATCCATTTACGAGATTCCTTCGATCAAGCAAACAAGAATTCACCCCGACAGTTATCATCGCGGTCACCCAAATAAGCACAATGACTCTAATTGGATTATGGCATGGCATATCATGGAATTTTGTTTTTTGGGGGTTATGGCATGGGATGGGTCTTTTCATCCATAATAGATGGACATTTATAATACAAAAAATTCGAGAAAAAATTAGTGAAAAAACCCCAAACCTAAAAATCCATAATTATTTATCAAAAGTTGCCGTGATTTTCACTTTTTTCTTTGTTGCAATCGGTTGGATTTGGTTTGTATTCCCTGATCCACAAACATCAATACAAATCTTTAAAAGATTGTTCGGAATATATTAAGATGAAAAATACTGAAAATCCGAATAACCTTTCTGTGTTTCGTGTAGTAATCAAAGGATTTTGCTTATTTCTAATTATTAATTTTATTTTCATTGGGTTGAATCAACTTCCTTTCGGTAAAATTTCTTTATATAACCGGATTTTCCCGGGTAGGGAACGGTTTCCCTTTGGAGAAAACCCAGCGTTATCTTTCAATATCACATTGAATAATATTGATGCTATGTTTTCTTCAATGAGAATTGACCGTCAAAATAAAAAAGGCAATGAGTTTAGGGTTTTTTTTGTAGGAGATTCTTCTGTTTGGGGATCCCTCTTGAGTAATTCGGATTCTTTGACAGGACAGATAAATCGTTTGAATCTAAAAACATGTGATGGATTGACGATCCAGGCGTATAACCTGGGTTATCCTACATTATCGGTTCTGAAGGATTTATTTATTATCGATAAATCATTGATCTATAACCCTGATCTTATTGTTTGGATGGTCACACTCGAATCATTTCCTATGAAAACGCAACTGAAAACACCTTTTGTGGCGAATAATCCGATTGAAATCGAAAATTTGCTTAATAAATATTCTTTAGAGAAAAATTATCAGAAAGATATAGCAGAAATTAATTATTGGGATCGTACCTTGATAGGGCAAAGGAGAAATATTGCGGATTTGCTAAGGCTGCAATTCTACGGAATTCTTTGGTCAGCCACAGGAATTGACCAAAATCTGAATGACTCTTTTACTCCGGCAAAGCGTGATTTCGATAGAGATTTTTCATATCAAGGACAAGGGGAACATACCTTGAGTGAATCCGAATTATCATTTGATGTTCTTGAAAAAGCAGATGAAATAATTAATGTTCCAATAGTTGTGATTAATGAACCAATATTGATTAGTGGGGGTAAGAATAGTGATGTAAGGTATAACTTCTATTATCCACGTTGGGCATACGACCAATACCGATTATTATTACAAAAAGTAATGACTAAAAGAAATATTCCTTTTTATGATTTATACAATACTGTTCCAGATTCACAATTTACTAATAGTGCCATCCATATAAATAAATCAAGTGAGGCGATTCTTGCCCAAACTATTAATGGTATTCTATCTGATAATTACTGCCAAAAAGGTTAGACAAATAATACTGAAATACAACTTTGAAAGGTGAAAAATTATGAAGAAAGATGAAATAATTGAAATACTAAAAAAGAAGATAGCTGAAGATGTATTAGCTCAAGCCAAACATGAAATACTATCGGACGAACCGTTAATTTCAAGCGGTTTAATTGATTCGTTTCACCTCGTTGATCTTGCATTAATCGTCGAAGATAGTTTTGGTGTACGTGTGGATGATACCGAATTAAATTCAAATTGCTTTGATACAATTTCGCAATTAGCTGATCTAATAATGGACCGTCTTAAATAATGTTCAATACCTTTTCGGATTCACTCTTACACTCTTTTGAGCATCACCCGAATAAAGATATAGTTTATTTAATTAGATCAGGTCTTCCCGATCAAAAGATTTCATATAGAGATTTAATTACAGGCTCCGCCTATTACACAAATGAATTAAATCGTAGAGGAATAAAGCCAGGAGAGGTTGTAATTTTAGTTCTCCAGCATGGGCTGGAACTTATTTATGCATATTATGGATGCATATTACATGGAGCCATTCCATCTATAATGCCATTTTTAACTGAGAAATTAATTCCTGAACGATATAGAGTTGATCTAACTTCTCTGATCAATATTACCAAACCCTCTGTGGTCATCACATATTTAGATTTTAATTTTGAGATTCAGACTGCTATCGGTAATAAAAGTTCAGTAAGAGAAGTATTGCTTATCGAAAAAATTGGTTTATACGATCATTTGCCAGCTTTTCAAGGCACATATCGAAATGAAAATGATATTGTCCTTCTGCAACATTCTTCAGGTACAACTGGCCTTCAAAAAGGAGTTGCCTTATCTCATCGCGCCGTTTTTAATCAATTAGATAGTTATAAAAAAGCAATCCAATTACATCCTGCCGATGTAATTATTAGTTGGCTACCCCTTTATCATGATATGGGATTAATCGCTTGTTTTCTCATGCCTATTCTGCTCCAAATTCCTTTAGTTCTTATGTCACCTTTTGAATGGGTTCGCGCTCCTCATAAATTGTTTTCTCTAATTTCTCAATATCATGGAACCCTGTGTTGGTTGCCAAATTTTGCGTATAATTTTTGCACAGATAAAATACGGGATCATCAATTAGATGGTATTGATCTGTCCAGTTTGCGTGCAGTTATAAACTGTTCAGAACCTGTTCGTTGGGAAAGCCATCAAAGATTTATTGATCGATTTGTAAAATATGGATTAAATCCAAAGTCCATTGCTGCATGCTATGCGATGGCTGAAAATGTATTTGCAGTTACCCAGGGCGGAATTGACGCTCCTTTGAAAATGGATGAGATTGACCGCGAGGAATTTCAATTAAGAAAAAGGGCTGTTCCTGCTTATAGAAGTGGATCCACTCTTAAGATGGTTTCGAATGGCCGTTCGATTGAAAACACAAATGTGAATATAATTTCCGAAAAGGGGAATGTACTTCCAGAAAGACATATAGGTCAGATTATTATAAAGAGCAATTACATGCTCAGTGAATATTTCAACCGCATTGAGGAAACTAAGAGTTCCATGTTGAATGGCTGGTTCAAAACTGGAGATTTAGGATATATTGCAGATGGTGAACTTTATGTCAGTGGGAGAATAAAGGATATGATCATAGTTGGGGGTAAAAACATCTATCCTCAAGATCTTGAATATATAGCCATGAAAGTGGAGGGAGTACTTCAGGGAAGAGTAGTTGCATTTGGTTTATTCAATGAAAAAATAGGAACTGAAGAAGTGGTAATTGTTGCAGAAGTTGATGCAAAGAAGCTTAATGATAAAGTAAATATTAGTGAATCAATAAAAAAAGAAATTGCCCAAAACTCTGCCGTCTCAGTAAGAAAAGCTTTTATTGTAGAACCCAAGTGGTTGATAAAGACCAGTAGTGGAAAAATTGCACGTGGAGCAAATCGAGATAAATACCTAAAAGAGATAAATGAAGAAAGTTAAGACCTTTTTTATTCAGAACATACTTGGGAATAAAATAATTACAAGGCAGCGAATACAGAAATTTATATTTTATCTAGCTGCTTTTCTGGTGTTAATATTTATTAATTATCTATATTCAAAGGGTAATTATGGGGGTCAAGAATTCTATGTTAATTGGGCTTCAGTAAGACTGCTATTTATCCAAAGAATCGATCCTTACTCACAAGAGGCAATAAAGTATTTATCAGATTTAGCTAAAGAATTGATGATACTTCCAAGCGATGAGAATTTTCAATTTGCAGCACCCCTTTATTCACTATTTATTTATTTGCCATTCAGTTTGATTAATAATTTTGACCTATCCAGAGCGATTTGGATGACGACTATGGAATTAATAGCTTTAGCCTCTGGTTATTTTATTCTAGACATTTTCAACTGGCATCCTGATAAATTGATAACGAGAGTGTTTTTTGCATTTTCATTATTATTTTTCTATGTAATTACAAGTCTTATAACTGGCAGCAATTTAATTTTATTAAATCTCATATTTATTTTGGGTTTAAAGTGGATTCTTGAAGATAAATACTTGATAGCGGCAATTATGTTTGCGCTGTTGACAATAAATATACAAACTTTTAGCATTCCCATAATTGCAGTCCTTTTCTACTCTTTACAAAAAAAAGCTTGGAATTTTCCGGTTTGGTTCTTCACATCAATTATCCTATTGGGTCTAACTGCATCTTTATTTATCACAGATTGGCCTTTGGGTTTTTTACGCGAAATATTGCATAACCCAGTGATTGCTAACTTTGGATTGCCAGGGGATATTATTAATCTATGGCTCAAATTCCCAATACCTTGGATATGGAATTATATTGCTCTTATTTTATTATTATTATTATTTTATGAATTACTTATTCATGATAATGAAAAAAATAGTTTTATGTGGAAAATCAGCCTGGCAATTGTCCTAAACCCTTTAATTTGGATTCAAACCGATCTAAATATTTTGGTAACCTTTTTATTTCCCATTGGATTAATTTATTTCCAATGGATCAATAGAGATAAACATATAGGTTCCATTCTCATTGTTTTACTCAGCACTGCTTTTTCAGTTGGGTTATTCTTTGTAGGTTTATTAACAAAGTCCATTTTGTTTACCAAGCCATACCCATTTTTTCTATATATTATTCCCATATTAATTCTCTCAATAAACTTATATTGGATTCGATGGTGGATGGTAAGAAATAATCCAAACAACAATTATCTATAAAATTGTCATATTAATATTTCCATCTTTATGCTATACTTTTGCGAAATTTCTTTAGAAAACAATCTGCTGACTTGATCGGAGGCTTTTATGGGTAAGACAATTGGGATCTTAACGGGTGGTGGAGATGTACCAGGATTAAATCCATGCATGAAAACTGTTGTATTAGAAGCGCTTGGGCATGGCTACAATGTTGTAGGAATCCGAAGAGGGTGGGCAGGGCTCTTACGTTATGATTTGAATGAACCATCCACACATGATTATTATTTGCGAAAACTAGACAAACTAGAAGTCAGGACGATTGACCGATCTGGTGGTACTTTCTTACACACATCACGCACAAATCCCCAAAAAGTTAAGAACGGAGACGTACCAGACTTTTTAAAGAATTCAAAATACGGCAAAGTAATTGATAAAGATGGAACCAAGGACCTTACAGACTACATTCTTAATGTGCTTTCAGAAATTGGAATCGATGCATTGATTTCAATCGGCGGTGATGATACTTTAAGTTTCTCTGCTCGTTTGAATAAAGAAGGTTTCCCCATTGTAGGTATTCCAAAAACCATGGATAATGACGTTTTCGGAACCGATTATTGCATAGGGTTTTCGACGGCTGTCACTCGCAGCGTGAATATGATTACTGATTTTAGAACGCCTCTTGGTTCACATGAGCGGATTGGAGTTGTGGAATTATTCGGCAGAAATTCAGGAGAGACCAGTCTGATTAGCGCTTACTTATCTTTTGTTGATCGGACGCTTATCTCTGAAGTACCCTTCAGTATGCAGAAACTGGCAGAATTGTTAGTCGAAGATAAAAATAATAATCCTTCAAATTATGCCATAATGACAGTCTCAGAAGGAGCTGTGATTGAAGGTGGCGGTATTATTGAAAAAGGCGAAGAGGATGCGTATGGTCATCGAAAATTGGGTGGAATAGGAGAATTGATCGCTGAAGAAATTAAACGTCTAACCGGTCATCACACGATGTATCAAAAACTTGGCTATTTAATGCGCTCTGGACCGCCAGATTCGCTAGACAGAATGGTAGCCAGTGGATTTGGTCATTTGGCAGAAGATCTGGTACATAAAAAAGAATTTGGGAAAATGGTTGCTTTGAAAAGTGGGAAGTACACTACGGTACCCTTGGATACGGTCATTTCAGGTAAGAAAACAGTCGATATAAATGCCTATTATGATAAAGAGGCATATCGTGTGAAAGTAAAAACATTCCTAAATGCACCCATGTTTTTGGAATAAGGCTAAGACAATTCTTAGAATATAAATGAAAATATTTATTAATAGGCTCGCTTAAAGAAATTCCAATAATTAAATTGTGGTAAATCAATCTTTATCAAAAATACGATACAAGGTAATACCAAGAACACTAATATTTCTATTTAATGAATCCAAAGTTTTATTGATCAAACAATACTCGGAAACAAAGCCGGGTTTTGGTAAATGGAATGGGATTGGTGGGCATATTGAAGAAGGTGAAGATCCGTTTTCTTCAGCAAGGCGGGAAATATTTGAAGAATCTGGTCTATCTATTAAGAATATTAAATTAAAATTCATATCGATCATTCCTGAGAAAAAAGAACTCGGGGTATGTTTATTTATTTTTATGGGAATTTGCGAAAATATGGAGGTTAAAGAATCATCCGAAGGTCAATTATCTTGGATCCATATTGATCATTTGAACGAGTACAAAGTAATGCCTGATTTACAAAAATTGGTGAAATTGATTATAGAACATTCAGAAAGCAATTGTCCTCAAATAATTTCTTATTCTAATGATGCACAGGACATAAATATTGAGATTGTGAAATAGTTATTTTATTAAATAGAATAATAGGATAGTACTTCCATATTTGCGCCGATCAATTAATTCAAAATGATCCAGTTGTATGGATTCTTCCTCAGTTGGGTCAATTTGGGTTATTACCCAGCCGTCAGATGTAAGATGAGAATGGAACTCGTCCAATAACTTAAGAGTTTTTATCCACAATTGTTTATATTGGGGTGGAGCGATATAAATATAATCAAATTTCTTTTCTGATGGGGATTTAATATACCTCATCGCATCCATACAGAGAACATCTGACTTAGAAGCCAAGTGAGTTTTATGTAGATTCTTCTTGATGATATTAACCGCTATTGGGCTGATCTCAATAAACAGTGTGAATGCCCCGCCGCGGCTTAATGCTTCAATACCAACACTTCCTGTGCCGCCAAACAGATCTAAAAACGATGAATTTTCAATATCTGCACCAATTATGTTATACAGCGATTCTTTAACACGGTCTGTGATTGGACGTGTTATATCCCCGGGGACTGCTTCCAAACGGATCCCCCTGGCTGTTCCACCAATAATCCGCGGATTACTCAAATTAATAACCTAGGCTAATAATGATTCCACAAGAGAACAAGCTGATTCCAAGTTTCCTTGTGGGGTTGTCTGTAAAAGTACGCATCCCGTGCTCAAGATAAATCTTGTTGAATCTGTTTGTTGAATAGCATCAGTTATTTCATCCTTAATGATTGTTGGATCGCTAAAGACCATGGTTTCAATACGGCGTAGTCCTCCACACAGGACTTTATCTGTAAGAGAGTGTGCCTCTTTCAGAGAAGGCGCAGTCTCCCGATCATGCCAATTTAATATCTGGCATGGATAATCTTTTAATAGATCAAACATGATATTTGTGCCATGCATGTGCAACACATTCATCCAAAGATCACTTGTTGAGGAGAGTATTTCTAAGTCGAATCTTTTTCCAAAATCCACATATTCTTTCTCGCTTAAATGATCATAGGATGCCTGCTGTACAGCATAAAAAATGCCATCAATATTCCTTATCTTGCATTCATCAATGAATTGAATCGTGGTTTGCGAAATATTACCCAATATGCTTAATGTTTCATTGGGAAAATGCCTGATAAAAGATCCAATATTATTCTTACCAACTAGATTTTTTAATTGTGATAAAGGGCTGAAAATGGTCTGAATCAGGGGAATCGAATCAGTTAATGTTTCACTTAGCAACTCAAGACATTTCAATTGATCATTAAGTTTTCCCTTTTTAGGATCAAGAACGATGATTTTCTTATAATCTTCGATTGAATGTATTACAGGTTCCAAATAATCCCGGGTTCCTTCAGGATTCCCTCGCCAAGTGTCTCTGGATCCCCAATCATAGAGACAAAAGGAAGAAGAAGGAGTAACTTTTACAAAATCAAAGTCGTAATGTTTTTGAAAATCGATTACTGCTTTTGCCAAACCTTCAGGAGTCTGGTCATCAACGGGAAAATGCCGCCAAAAGGAAATTGGAATTCTATCTGGCTTTTCTCCCGAAAGTGTTCGTTCCATTCTTTCACGATGACTGTATTTACGAATCATAATTATTTGATGCTCCGAAATGTCCAGAAACGGTTGGCAAAATAATTCCAAAATAGAACGACTATTGTTGCAATGGCAACTGATGCATTATGACCAACCACTGTTGGAGAGAAATAAAAATTGGTTGGCAATATATTTTCGAATAGATGAATTAAAGATTGGTCAGCAACCGCAAAAATGCTTGTATTGATCAACAAACCAACTATACTCACCACCAAGTATTGACCGAATTGTTTTGGTAAAGGTAATTGGCGTGATTCAGGATAAGTCCAAATCCTGTTCCAAATGAAGTTATTAAATACTGCAATGGAAAATGAGAGGGATTTTGCAGTAACTGGTGATATCCCAAAGCGCTGGTTAAATAAATTAAAAAACACTATATCAATTAATGTCCCGCTAATTCCAACTAGCGCAAATTTGAAAAAACGGGCTCGCTCCTTTTTATTAGAAAAGATCATTTAATTAATGCCCATTTTTTCTTTGAAATAGGGGAGGGATAATACAATTCCTTGTTCCAGAGATATCTTTGGTTCCCATTTCAATAATTGCTGTGCTTTTAAAATATCAGGTTGACGGCGAACTGGGTCATCGCCTGTGGTCATATTTGAAATGTATTTAATCCCCGCGTCATTATTTAATTGTCGATTCAATATAATTGCAAGTTCTTCCATCGAAATTTCATGCGGGTTGCCTATATTTATAGGTAAATGTTCTTCAGATAAAAGTAAGGAAATAATCCCATCAATCAGATCATCGACGTAACAGAAGCTCCTGGTTTGTGTTCCTTTGCCGTAGATCGTCAATGGTTCCTTTTTTAGAGCCTGTTGAATGAAATTAGGAATTACCCTGCCATCATCAAGGCGCATTCGAGGACCATACGTATTAAATATTCTAACAATGGAAGTGTTTAGATGATGATAGCGATGATATGACATCGTCAGCGCTTCAGCAAAGCGTTTGGCCTCATCGTACATTGACCTTAAACCAATAGGATCCACATGCCCCCAATAAGTTTCTTTTTGAGGATGCTCCAGAGGGTCCCCATAAATTTCGCTTGTTGAGGCTAAAAGGTACCGCGCATTATGGGCACGGGCGACTCCCAGTGTATTATGCGTGCCTAATGCACCTGCTTTCATAGTTTGAATTGGAAGGTTTGGAAATCCAAAAGGAGAAGCCGCGTTAGGACTGGCGGGTGAAGCAAAGTGCAATACTGCATCGATCTTCCCAGGTACAAAAATAAAATTTGCAACATCGTGCCGGATAAAAGAAAAGGAGGGATGCCCAGAAAGATGCGCAAGGTTTTCAGGACTGCCTGTTATAAAATTATCCATCCCAATCACTTCATGTCCCATGGATAGGAACCGATCACATAGATGAGATCCAAGAAAACCGGCAGCACCTGAAATTAATATTTTCATAATTGTTATTCCAAAGAATTAGAACCTAATCGGTTATAATCTCAAATAAATTTAGCAGGCAATTATTATAGCATGAGCGATAAATTGAAAGAAAAATTCTCCAAATTAGAAAAACAAATCGAAGCGCTATTACTTGTTTCACCATCTCCCATATCTATTACCCAATTGAGCAACGTATTAAACGAAAAACCAAAAGATATTGATGAGGGATTAAATTTCATCAAGGACTATTATCTGGAATCCCGTGGGATCCGAATTGAAGAAAATAAAGGGCGATTTCAAATCACCTCAGCTCCTGAGTATGCAAAGATTATTGAGAATTATTTGGGGCAGGAAGAGTCCACATCTTTAAGCCAGGCTGCTTTAGAAGCTCTTTCAATTGTGGCTTACCGGCAGCCAATTACTCGCCCTGAAGTAGATGAAATTAGAGGGGTGAATAGTGATGGGGTAATGCGAAATCTGCTCAATAAAGGATTAATTCAGGAAATTGGCAGAAATGAAAGCGCGGGCCGACCGATCCTCTATGGGGTTACGAATGATTTTCTGCAATACTTTGGTTTATCTTCTTTAAAAGAATTACCTCAATTTGAAGTAACTCCTTTGGAAAATGATGGCAATAGCAAGATTCTAAAGGATTAAGGAGCTATGAAAGAACGTGTTCAGAAGATATTGTCGCGTACCGGGTTCGGGTCCAGAAGGGCATGCGAGAAATTGATCTCTTCAAACAGAGTGATGGTCAATGGAGTAATTGCTGAATTGGGATGCAAGGCCGATGAGGCGGTTGATGATATATCAGTAGATAATAACCACCTTCACTTTAAACCTTTAAAACATCTTTATATCGCATTTAATAAACCATACGGGGTTCTTTCAGAAATATATTCAAATCCCAGAGAAAAAACAGTAAGGGATTTTATCCCATTGCCTGATTATCTTTTTATTGTTGGTAGATTGGATAAAGATAGCGAAGGTTTAATTCTACTTACAAATGATGGAGAACTTGCAAATCAATTAACTCATCCCAGGTATGAGCACGAAAAAGAGTACCAGGTCCTGGTTAAACGCGAACCCGATGGAAAACAACTGATTGCCATGCAAAAAGGGATCGTTTTGAAGGATGGCGAGAGGACAGCGCCCGCAAAAGTATCGCTATATAAAAAATCAAATGTGGGATTTTGGTTAATAATAATTTTGCACGAAGGCCGCAAGCGCCAAATTAGAGAAATGGGCGCAATGATTGGACTTCCAGTATTGCGGATTATTCGTACCAGAATAGGGTATATAGAATTAAATGACCTTAAACCCGGCGGGTGGCGAAAATTAACCGAAGAAGAAATTAATAAAATAAAATCCAATTAAAGAGATGGGAAATGATTACTTGCTCAGTATCGAATTGCATCGGGTAATTTAACTAATAATTTATTTATTTTTTCATCATTTATTGGTGTTTTCTTAGCCGTCTGCCTGATTAGGTCTTTTAATTTATCTATACCAATTGTGATTTCTGGTGCATTTTTTGCCTGGATTTTTGCTTCCGGACGATAAAAGACATTTGCAATCAATGGATCTGGATAATCTTTTACTCCAATTTTTGTAAAATATTTTTGAAGTTTTTCTACTTGACGTTTTGATTCACTTTCGATATCACCCAAATTATCCATTGCAAATAACCTGGAAAGAAAATTACCACCCTCTTTCTGTACATATTTATTTTTCTTTTCATCAAATGTAATAATCCCACGTTGGTGATAAGGTTTGATGATCCATATGCCGGCGGGGCTGATCAATAAATGCGAAACAGGGGTGGTGTAATGGAAGAGAGAATAATGATTATCAAGACCTTTTAAAGAATTAGAAATAATTTGATCGACCCGAGGATCATGTCCCCACTTATTAGCCATGAAAACATTTATTTGCATTAAGGCATAAGCTGGGAGAAGGACCAGGTAACTTATTATCACTTTGGTATTGGATTGATCTGGGTTGAAAAAAGTCAGAAAAATACCTATAACAATTAATCCTATAGCAAGGTATAAAGATACCTGCGTGATTAACTTATTTCTCTTTATTAATTTTTCATCAATGGAAATTCTCATTTAGCTTCCTCATTTATCGAATTATTTTCTCTTTAATACCCTTCTGTAATGCGGTGAGAAGGTCGATGTTAATCGTCTGATGTGCCAATCGCATAGCACTAACGATGGCACGAGAATCGGATCGTCCATGTCCAACAAAAACAAGACCATTAATGCCTAATAGTGGGGCTGCTCCCACTTCACTTGGATCTACCAATTTCTTTATTTTTGAAAATGCAGGTTTAGCTAACATTGCGCCTATCTTGGTAAAAAATGTACTCATTAATTCTTGCTTGAGAATATCTGTAATTAACTTGGAGACAGCTTCGCTACTCTTTACTAATACATTTCCGACAAATCCATCTGTTACCACTACATCAGCTTCACCGCCAAATAGCTCTTTACCTTCGACATTCCCAATAAAGTTTAGTCCACTTTTCTCAATCAAAGGAAAAGTATCTTTGATTAATTGATTGCCCTTTCCAGGTTCTTCCCCATTGGAAAGCAATCCAACTCGGGGTTTTTGTTTACCGAGTACTTTTTCAGCATAAATACTTCCAAGAATTGCAAATTGGTATAAAAATTCGGGCCGGCAATCTACATTGGCTCCAATATCAAGAACAATACATCGTCCTGTTCTAGTAGGGAAAATTGCAGAAAGGGCAGGGCGTTGAACACCTTCTATTCTTCCTAACGTCCGAATGGCATTGAACATCGCTGCGCCCGTGTTGCCAGCGGTAACAAATGCCTGACCCTTACCTTCTTTGATCAATTTAATCCCAACCGCCATAGAATTATTGGGTTTTTGTCGGGTGCCTTCAACAGGCTTGTCATCCATTTCAATAACATCCGGGGCGAAAACGTAAGAAAGCGGTAAAGAATCTCCTCCTAGTTCTTTTATTTTCTTTTCATACAACCCAGTGTCCCCAACGAGGATAATTTCTTCTTTTAATTCTTTAGCAGCGATTATCGCGGCATGAATTTCAGGATCTGGATATTTATCTGAACCCATCATATCAAGGATTATCGGCATAATTTATTCTCCAATAAATAAATATTGTTTATTATATTGATGTTTCTGTCATTACTGATATTCAATCATAAGGCCTTTACTTGACAGGTACTCACAGGTAGTTATAATACCATGCGAAATGCGCTGGTGCTGGAATTGGCAGACAGGCATGGTTGAGGGCCATGTGCCGTAAAGGCGTGGGGGTTCAAGTCCCCCCCAGCGCACAATAAAAGAGCCATTTAATGGCTCTTTTTATTTCCAGTTGAATAAATCACCCGCATTCTTTGTGGTTGCACTTATTATTGATCCAATATCCATTTTTTGTATTTCGGAAATCTGCTGAGCAATATACTTTACGAAAACAGGTAAATTCCTTTGACCACGAAAAGGGTGAGGGGGTAGATACGGGGAATCGGTTTCAATTAATAATTTTTCCAATGGAATTGAGTTGACTGTTTCACGTAATTCATGATTTCTTGGATAGGTGATCGGACCTGTCAGACCTATATAAAAACCAAAGGTCAATATTTTCTTCGCAAGTTCCAATGATCCAGAAAAAGAATGAAAAACTCCAGGATAGTTTAATTGCTTTTTATTTTCTATTAAATGACCGCGCCATTTTTCTGTTATTTCAATGACATCTTTTGAAGCATCTCGATTGTGTATGCAAACAGGTAAATCCAACCTGGAAGCAAGTTCCAATTGGGATTGAAATATCATTTTTTGTTGTTCTAATGTATTTCCTAACCGATAATAATCCAGACCTATTTCACCAATTGCGACCACATGATCAGATTTTGCAAGTGTTTCAAGTTGAACGATTGATTTTTCATTGAAATCATTTTTAGAATTAGGATGGATTCCAACGGCTGCATAAAGCACATTTGGATACATTGCGCATAGATTAAGTGCTTGCTCACTAGTTTTAATATCAATACCTGGGATCAGGATCCTGGTTATTCCCGAGTCGATTGCTTGTTCAATTACCGTTTTGCGATCGTCATCAAATTGGGGCAGGTATAGATGGCAATGTGTATCCGTCAGCGGATTCAACTAGGAAAGTCCTGCGATCTTAAGTCCATCCTGTAAAATGGCCTGAACTTTATCTTTATGGGTGGTTTCTGTATAAACACGCATCTTTGGCTCAGTTCCGGAAAACCGAATAAGAACCCAGCCACCATCTTCAAGTAAATACTTATAGCCATCCATGGAGTTGAGGCCAGTTACTTTCAAACCACCAATTTCCGAAGGTTTTGCAGATATGATCAGTTTTTCCCTGTCTTTTCGATCACCACTGAATTTGCGGTCAACCCGGTCGTAGTAATGTGCACCAATTTTGCTGAATAGAAGCTGTAATAATTCAGATGGCTTTTTGCCTGTTTTTACCATGAAATCAAGGAAATATAATCCGGCCAAAATCCCGTCTCTTTCAGGCACATTTCCGCGGAATGCAAATCCACCGGATTCTTCCCCACCGATCATGGCGTTAGTCTCAAGCATTTTTGGAGCTACATATTTAAAACCAACCCCCGTTTCATAAACAGGTACATTGTAAAGTTTTCCTAATTTTTCCAGCATACTTGTTGTCGAAAGGGTTTTCACGATTGGTCCTCTTTCCTTTCGAATTTCCAGGCAGTAGTAAGCCAGTAAAGCAAAGACCTGCAATTGGTTGATGAAAACCCCGTTTTCGTCGCCTATTCCGACACGATCTGCATCGCCATCATTGATTACTAGGACATCTGATTTTGTGGTTATTGTCGTTCTTAAACCAACATCAATATTTGGATGAATTGGCTCTGGCCGATCCATTTCAGGAAAGAGCGGATTACGCTGGTCATGGATTTCCTGAACGGTAGTTTTTCCGCCAGATAGAAGGGATGTAAACCAACCCGCGCCATTACCCCACATGGCATCCACTAATATTTTCAATCCGCTATCTATAATCGGTTGGAGTTCAATTAAATCACGCAGATGCTTAACATATGCAGGTCTTGGATCAAAACGCTCGATATCAAAATTTGATTCAGCTCTATCGGATGATTTTATTTTTACGTCTTTAATCGAATCTGGAATCAAACTTTCTATCAGAGTTAAATTATCTGGCGGTATTGCTCCACCATGATCATCTCGAACTTTAAAACCATTATCTGTTCCTGGATTATGAGAGGCCGTAATATTTATAGCGCCATCTGCTTTCTTGTCAATGACTGAATAGGAAATAACCGGTGTCGGTGTAGGTCCATCAGTTAAAAATACGTGGATACCATTGCCAGCCAATACTTCGGCTGCAGCCCAGGCAAAATACTCAGAATCAAAACGTTTATCATGCCCGATAACGATTGATAATTTGGTTGATGATTTAGAATTTTTCAGATAATCTGAAAAACCCTGGGCGCATCGTCTTACACTTTCAAAAGTGTAATCTTCTGCAATCATTCCACGCCATCCATCTGTCCCGAATAAAATCTTGCTCATCCTACCTCCAACAATATCTGGAATACTTACGATTATATCAATTCTAATTTACTATTTAATAATATTAAAGTAATGGATTACAATTTATCAAGGTATAAAACACAGAAGAGAGAATACAAGCTTGACATTTCCTACTTTCATTTTCGGTTCATTTTTTGCTTTACTAATTGGGTCATTATTTCATCTGATACTGGGGGGGGACTTTAAGAGGCTGTTATTATATTTACTATTAAGTTGGTTGGGATTTTGGATCGGCGATCTAATTTCAAACCAAATTGGTCTGTATATCATTTCGGTTGGATTGTTAAATCTAGGTCCTTCAATGATTGGCAGCTTGCTTTTTCTTTTCGTTGGTTATTGGCTTGGAATGGATAATTCTGAATCCATCAATAAAAAACAATGAGTGAAAAGAATAAAAATAATCCCAGTCTTGTTAATGAAGGTGATCTGGCACAATTAGTGGGTATGCGGCATGCATTTCATCTTGTGCGAATATCAGTTGGGCAAACAATCCATACCCACCGGGGAATTATTAAACATGATGATCTGATTGGCATCCAATGGGGCAGTCAGGTATTCAGCCATATGGGGAGTCCATTTTTCATTTTAAAACCTTCGATTGCAGATATTATTCGAACAACAAAACGAAATACTCAGATCATGTACCCGAAAGAAATCGGATTTATTCTGGTCACAATGGGTATTGGGCCAGGTAGCAGGGTGATCGAATCCGGTACTGGTTCAGGTGGGTTTACCCAGGCATTGGCATTTATGGTTGGAGATAATGGTCATGTTTATAGTTATGAAAAACGGGAAGAAATGCAAAAATTAGCACGTGAAAATCTGATTAATTTGGGATTGGAAAAAAGGGTAACCTTTTGCTTACAGGATATTGAGAATGGGTTTGTTGAAAATGATGTTGATTCAATATTTCTGGATCTCCCAAATCCATATGATTATCTTTCTCAGGTTAGGACCTCTTTAAAATCAGGCGGCTACTTTGGCACTATTCTTCCTACAACAAATCAAGTTATTAAGACCCTGGTGGAATTGCGAAGAAACTCATTTGCTTTTACGGATGTATGTGAATTAATGCTTCGATATTATAAATCAGAAGCTGATCGGTTCAGACCAACTGATCGAATGGTAGCTCATACCGGGTTTTTAATTTTTTCTAGGAAGATCCATCATGAGGGTGAAATGATCGGAGATTTTGAAGAAATTAAGGAGTGATTAATGTGGCGAAGAAGACCAATTCCTCCATTTAGGCGCCCATTATTTAATCGGTCAGGGATGGGTACGACTCCGGTTAATCCGAAATTAATGGAAGCAAATCGATTATTTGAAAATGGTGACTATAACGCTGCTGCAGAGATTTATGAAGACCTTGCAGAAAAAGCTATTGCAAGACAAATACCTCAATCACCACACTTGTTTTTATTGGCGGCCACTGCCAGGATGAAGGCGGATGAGCTCCAAAAGGCGTTAGATTCATTCAAAAGAGGGCTGGGATTACTTATTGAAAGAAAAAAATGGTTTCACCTAAAAAGAGCCAGTGAAAATACTATTGAAAAACTTCGAAATAATGGATTTAAAGAACAGGCCGCTGACCTAAAAACCTGGTTGGATGAACAAATTCCTGATGAAGTAAAATCACTGCCCATTTGGATTGCAGCGGGTCATGATATTGCAAATAAGAGTAAACTACCAACTCATTGCCCTACATGTGGTGCCCCGATCAATCTAAAAGAATTAGATTGGGTCGGCCAAAATGCAAATTGTAATTATTGTGGAAGCTTATTGTCAGATGGTTAAAACGGCTAGTCTTTCGTCGCACGCAAACAACCAACTCAATTATATAAAAGCATTTCTCAGCCGCACAAAAGATATCACCAAAAGGAGTACAAAAGCCGCGGCTGTAATGATCATTTTAACCTCCATAAATGAACAGCTATATATCTTATTTACCCATAGAACCGATATTGTAAGCACACATAAAGATCAGGTTTCTTTTCCCGGAGGACTTCAAGAATTAAATGATGAGTATTTGATTCAAACCGCAATCCGGGAAACTGAAGAAGAAATTGGCATATCAATTAATCGAAAAGAAATATTTGGAAACTTACCAGAACAGAGATCAATTTCAGGTTTTCAAATTCATCCCTTTGTTTGCTATTGCGAAAAACTTCAGGATATAAAATTAAATCAAGCAGAAGTGAAACATATTTTTACAATTCCTTTGGATTGGATTTTGGATCGCAAAAATTGGAGTTTTAAACCTTACAAATCACCTGGTGGAAAAGAGCGGCAGGTAGTCTTTTTTCAGAAATATAAGAATGAGATTGTTTGGGGAATTACCGGGCAAATTCTAGTTAGTTTTGCCAATATGCTTCTTTGGTAAAAAGAAAGAGGTGACAATATGAACTGCACCCCAAAAGTTGGACACCAAAACCAACAGAAAGGGTGCAGTTTTT
>CAZMZW010000003.1:0-160315 GCA_964571135.1 uncultured Anaerolineaceae bacterium
TTCATCCTGATTTTATTTTTGCTCTTGACATTTAAGACGGTATCTTCGTGATCGGCATAAACCGCCTCGCTAAGTGTTCGTCACTATGCTTGCTTCAGTTCGTACTCCAGTCTTCCAAAAAGGGCATGGTGGTCGCAGCCTTCACCCCCATCCAGTCTTTCAGTGCTGGGTGTGACGCCGAGGGAATCTAGCGAACCCGAGGCAAAATTGCTGGCAGCCAGGTCGATGGTGCGGCTGAGGAAGGGGAAAATGCTGGTCAGTTCGGGCAGACCGTCCCCGCCCTTGCGGTTATGAAAACGGATCTCACGTCCATCCCAGCCGCGGGCAATGAGTTCTTTAAACACCTGAACACTACGGTCGTCCTGCCGCCAGGGGTCCAGGTTGAAATCACCGGCAATCAGGATATTGCGGTCATGCAGTAATGCCCCTTTGTGTTTATTGGGGTTACCAACGAACATATTGAAAAGCGTATTGACCCGGCATTCCACATTGGTGCTGTGCAGGTGGAAACAGCCCAAGTCAAAGGTGAAGCCGTCCTTCAATTGAATGGTTGCCGCCTGCGAGGAAAAGTCCAGGTCACAGGTATTCCCCTGCCGCTCAGTTTTTTTGTTGCGCAAATAATGTCCGGGTTTGCAGCCCAGGATTTGCCCGGCGCTTACCCGCACTGCAATGCCATCGAACTGGGAGCGTTTATCGGTGAGGATGGAGTAGTCCTTTCCCAGCATTCGGCGGATCTGCGGTTGTTCGGGATCCTTGCCGGCATATTCCAGGTGCCCGATGCTTTCCACATACACCACGATATCCGGCTGAAGCTTGCGAATGCGGCGCGTGATGCGCCTTTCCACGTTACGGGAAGCCAGTTTGTTCCTGTTCTTCTCATCGAAATATTTGATCTCGGCATTACCGAAGTTGACGCATAGAATTGAAAAGGAGGGCATTGGCTTGATGATCTCTTTGAGATTATTACGTTTTTTCTAACTTGCTGGTTTCGATGATTTTGGCTGCGTGATCGAAACGGTTGAACGCCGGCATCAGGTAAACACCCTGCGCGTATTCTTTCACCTGCCCGATCAGCTTCACGGCCAGGTCGATGCCCGCGCACGCACTCTTTTCTCCGGCCTTTTCCATTTGTTGATGGATCTGCTCCGGGATCTCGATCCCGGGCACTTCATGCTGCAGAAAGGCGGCATGCCGGGCGGAGGCCAGCGGCAGGATGCCTACCAGGATGGGCACCGGGAACTTGCCAAAGCGATCCTCATAGGTCCTGAGGAAGTGCTCCAATGGCTGAGCTTTGTAAATGGTTTGGGTGAGGACGAAATCCGCCCCGGCTTTTAACTTGCGCCTTAGCACTTCCAGCTCGCGTTCCATGTCCGGCGGGAGCAGGTTGAGCGCACAGCCCACAAAAAAGCTGGTGGGCTGGCCGATGTCCGTCCCTGCATGATCCACCCCGGCGTTGAAACCCTGCTTGATGAGCTTGATCAGGCCGGATGGCGCCAGGTCGTAATTATCCATAGCTTCCGGGTAATCCCCGATTGCGGTCGGGTCGCCCATGATGACGAAAATGTTACGCACTTCAAGGGCATGGGCTGCCAACAGGTCACCCTGAACGCGCAATAAATTGCGCCCCCGGGTGGGGAAGTGCAGGACAGTCTCGATTTTTACCTGGCGCTGGATGAGGCTGCAGACTGCCCAAGGGCTCATGCGCATGCGCGCCATCGGGCTGTCGGCTACGTCGATCACATCTGCACCTGCTTCTGCCAGCAGGCTCGCGCCGGCCAGGATCTTGTGGGCGGAAAGTCCACGAGGTGGGTCCATTTCTACAGCAAAAACAAACTTACCCTGAGATAGTTTTTTGGCGAATTGGGTGGGCTCTTCGGCTTTGTCTTTGGCTTCTTCGGATTCTTGAACCGGCAGTGGGATGCATTCCACGCTGATCTCACTTCCTCGGGTATGGATGGCTTTGCGCATGGCTTCGATGTGGGCTGGGGTGGTTCCGCAGCAGCCGCCGATGATCTTTGCACCGCACTGCCAGAAGGAAACGGCATAATCGCCAAAATACTCCGGTGAGGCGGGATAGAAAACGCGCCCGGAGACCTGCTCCGGCCAGCCGGCGTTGGGTTTGACCCAGTACTGCCCCTGGGGCAGCACCTCGCGCATTTCCTTGAGGATGCGGATGAGCTGGTTGGGACCACCGGAACAATTGATCCCAATCACATCCGCGCCATAGGAATGGAGGGCTTTAACCACCTTGCCGGGATTATCGCCCAGCAGGGTGCGGTCATCGCGGGTAAAGGTCATTGATGCGATGATAGGGATATCGTCGGAAATTTCCCGCGCGGCTGAAATGGCTTCGCGGATCTCGTAGAGATCGGTCTGCGTTTCAATCACCAGCAGGTCAGCACCGGCTTTGACCAGCACATCGATTTGTTCGTGATAGGCACAACGGGCTTCTTCGGGTTCCACCCGTCCAAAGGGCGCCAGGCGGATTCCCAGCGGGCCAATATCAGCACCGATCAATACATTTTTCAAGGACGCAGCGACCACATTTTTCGCCAATTCAATGCCGGCAGCATTTATTTCAGTTAATTGGTTTTCATGTCCATGGCGCGCCAGTTTGAAGCGGTTGGCGCCAAAAGTATTGGAGAGGATGATCTGTGCCCCGGCAACGATGTAATCGCGGTGGATCCCGCCAACCAGGCCGGGGTTGGTCAGGTTGAGCAGGTCAAAGCACTCTTCAAACCCGATCCCGCGTTCATGCAATAAAGTACCCATCGCTCCATCGGCCAGGATGGGCTGGGGGATATTCATCAGTTCGAGGAAATCACTTCTTTTCATAAGGTTTTCTTTTCTACTAGTTTAACGCATGCTCAAATAGGCTGCCTGGGGGTGATGCACAATGATGGCTGCGGTGGAAAGTTCCGGAACCATTTGAAAACCGGAGGTGAGGGTCATGCCCAGTTCTTTATAGGCAGGCAGGAATTCAAACAGGGTGGCATGCTGGCTCAGGTCCGGCAGGGCGGGAAAGCCCCAGGAAAAGCGCTTGCCCTGTTTTTGGGACAGTCCCAGTTCCTTGCGGATGGCTGCATGGGAATATTCCGCCAGGGCTTCTGTGAGAGAAACCGCAAGACCGTGAGAAAAATAGGCCTCGCCCAGGTCAGAAACTTCATATAAGTGGTTAATAAATTCCAATGCTCGTTTGCCCACGGTCACCACTTGAAAAGAAGCCACGTCCATCATGTCGCTGTCTGCGGCAGCAAAGTAATCCGCCAGGCATAGACCGTCCTCACCGGCTTGCCGCGGAAAAACAAAACGGGCGATCTCTCGGGGGGTGGGTTTCTTTTCAGTGCCCGCATCATAAATGATCAGGGAATTCTCCGAGGATTGGGCTGGCCAATACCCATACAGAACCTTCAGATCAAGCCAGTGCGAGGTTTTCAGATCCTCGGTCATTTTTGCATAACGCAGGTCAAAGATATTGCTGAACTTTTCCCATTTTTCGCCGCGGGCATTTTTTGCCCCCCAGGACAAACGATACAGGGATTTTTTATTGACATAAGGCAGCACATCCTCCAAAAATGGCAGGTTCAATTTTGAACCCCAGAACGGCGGATTCGGAATATTCGCTGGAACAATATTTTGAGAGGAGATGACTTTAACAAGGGCTTCCCCATTATTGGAATGAGGCAAACCCTGGTTTTTTATAGGACTATTACGCACTCTGTCCAGGTTATTTTTTTGAGCTATTTTTTCCAATATTTGCAACGCATCAAAGGCATCCTTACAGTAATGCACCCCACCCGGATATGGCCTGCCATCCGTCCCGATAGCGATACGCGCGGCAAATTCCGGATTGATGGCGGCACCACCGATCAATACCGGGATGGAACAATTCTTGCGTTGCAGTTCACGGGTGATCAACGCCATTTGTTCGCTGGTGTTTACCAGCAGGGCGCTCAGCCCGATGGCATCGGCTTTCTCCTCGATGGCGGTCTGGATGATGCGCTCAGCCGGTACCTGCTTGCCCAGGTCGAGCACTTCATAGCCATTATTGGAAAGAATGGTTTTCACCAAATTCTTGCCAATATCGTGCACATCACCGTAAACCGTGGCCAATACCACGCGGCCTTTACACGCAGCCTGTCCGTGCTCAAGATATTGTTCCAGATGGTCAACCGCAATTTTCATCACTTCAGCGGATTGCAGCACGAAAGGCAGGATGAGCTCCCCGCTACCAAATCTATCTCCAACCACCTGCATGGCAGGCAGGAGAATTTGATTGAGAATATGTAGAGCACTCTCGTTCCTTGTTGCGGGGGAATTCGGGATGATAAGCTGGTCAATTTCTTCCTTCAGCCCCAGTTTCACGCGGTTGAGAATGTGCCAGGCGATCTTTTTGGCAGGCGGCAGGTGCTCTTCCACCTCGATGGTTTGTTTTAGCCCTGGTTGAACCTTTTTACTTTCGAAGCGGGCGATGAAGCCTGCCAACGCCAAGGGATTGCGATTGAAGATCAGGTCTTCGGCCAGTTTTTTTTCTTCGGGTGGAATTTCGGGGTAGGGTTGGATCTGGGCAGGATTAAGAATAGCCAGGTCCAATCCAAACTGCAGGGCATGATAAAGAAATACGCTATTCAATACCCCGCGGGCTTCTTTGGCCAAACCGAAGGAGATATTGCTCACTCCCAGGGAAGTGAAAACCCCCGGCAGTTCATTCTTAATCAGGCGGATGGCTTTGAGCGTTTCCACAGCGGCATCGGCGGAATCAGGATCTCCGGAAGCCAAGGTAAAGGTGAGGGTATCAAAGACAAGGTCACCGGGTTGCAAATGGTACTGGTCGATCGCGATTTGATGGATTCGCCGGGCGATCTCCAACTTGCGTTCAGCGGTCTTGGCCATACCCTTTTCATCGATGGTCAGGCAGATCACGGCGGCATTGAATTGGCGGGCAAGGCTAAATATCCGTGCGGCTTTCTCTTCTCCTCCTTCCAGGTTGGTGGAGTTGATCAGGCAGCGTCCGGCCGCGTTTTTAAGGGCAGCTTCGATCACGCCCGCATCGGTACTGTCAATGACGAGGGGGGCATCAATGGCGGCTGAGAGCAGCTTTACCAGGTGCTGCATGGTCTGCGCTTCATTGCCTTTTTCGGTCAATGCAGTGCATAAGTCCAGCGCATGGGCTCCGTTTTCCAATTGCCGACGGGCGATTGCCAGTGTATTATCCCAATCCTGGACAAGCACCAATTGTTTAAATTCTTTACTGCCCTGTGTGTTCAACCTCTCACCGATGATCAGCGGAGCAGGTTCCTGTTTCATTGCCAGAGCGTGGATGGTAGAAGAAAGGGATGGGGTGTTTTGTGAATCGTGTTTTGGCGCCGGACGAGTGCCAAGTTTTTGTACAAGCAGCTGCAAATGTTCCGATGTGGTTCCGCAGCAGCCGCCGACGATGTTGACTTTATATTTCTCCACAAATTCGATCAATTGGTCGGCAAATTCCTGCGGTTGGAGTGGGTAAACTGCCTCACCTTCCCGGTTGAGCGGCAAACCGGCATTTGGCAGGCAGGAGATCGGCAAATGGGATTCCTTTCCGAGGATTGAAATAGATTCGCACATATGCTCTGGTCCGGTAGAGCAGTTGATCCCAATCACATCGATTGGCATGCCTCCCAGGATTGCCAGCACTGCTCTGATATCGGTACCCAGCAGCATGCGTCCATTAACATCCAGGGTCACCTGGGCTTGAATGGGCAGGCTGGTATTGATGCTGCGGATACCCAGAATGGCGGCTTTCATCTCCAGGATGTCCTGGGAGGTCTCCAGGATGAAAAGGTCAATGCCGCCTTCCAGCAAACCTTGCGCCTGCTGGCGGTAGACATCCAAGATTTCATCAAAACTGAATTTGCATAAGGCAGGATCATTGTAAGACAGGAGCTGACCGGTGGGTCCCAGTGAGCCAGCCACAAAGCGGGGATGATCCGGCGTGCTGTATTCATTTGCCAGATGACGGGCAAGCAGCGCTGCTGAGTGATTGATCTCTGCCGTCTGGTCGGCGATCCCATATTCTGCCAGGGTAATACGATTGGCGCGGAAAGTATTGGTCACAATTACGTCAACTCCCACTTCCAGGAAGGAACGATGAACTTTTTCAACTGATCCAGGCGAGGTCAGCACCAGGCAGTCATTACAGCCACACAGCTTTTCTCCTCCAAAATGGGCAGCATTGAGCCCCATTCTGGCCAGGTTGGTACCCATGGCTCCATTAAAAACCAACACTCTCTTATTAAGGGCTTCCAGGTATGAGGATTTACGGTTTATGTCTTTCATTTTTTATTGATAATATTTTTTTGTATCTTGTGCAAAAAAAAGCCTCTCTGGATGGAGAGGTTAGGCTTGCAATTCACCTCATCTTCCAGAATTACCGCTTGTGCGGTTTCTGCCGGATTTGGCACCAGCGTTTTCGTGCGGTTGCCGAGGTTTCTCAGGGCCGGTCCCTCCACCTCTCTGGATGAGAATTGTTCAATTGATATTACC
This sequence comes from uncultured Anaerolineaceae bacterium, assembly GCA_964571135.1. Classification (GTDB taxonomy): domain Bacteria; phylum Chloroflexota; class Anaerolineae; order Anaerolineales; family Anaerolineaceae; genus CAZMZW01. Next base: position 6,523 of record CAZMZW010000003.1, read on the forward strand.
ATAAGGCTTTACGCTGGTCAAATCGGAGCAAAAAAGGGGAAATTTTGACTTTTAGCTTCGTTTATGCTATTGTTAACCGTTGAATTTAAAAAGAAGAGGTAAATGAATTAATGCTGCGTGAAAGAATTGCGGATAATGTGTACTGGTTTCAAAGTGAAGTCTATGCCCAGGTGACAGCCGGGGTTGTCATTGGTACTTCGTGGGCAGTGGTCATTGATACTCTGGCAATGCCGGAAGAAACCCTGGCCATGCGTTCTTTCATCGAAGATACATTGCAGATGCCGGTGCGCTATGTCATTAATACGCTGTACCATGCGGACCATACCTGGGGGAATTGTTTTTTTCCCGGCGCGACTGTGATCGGCCATTCGCTCTGCCGAAAATTCATGGCCGAACGTAACGAAAGCGCATTGCAGGAAATAAAAGCGCAGGATGCCTCGTACAGCCGGTCAAAAATCGTTCTGCCCAGTCTGACATTTGAATTCGGTACTTTATCCCTGCAGGTGGGGAAAAAACATCTTAAGATTTTTACGACACCCGGCAATAGCCCGGATGGGATCTCGGTGTTGGTACGCGAGGACCGCATTCTCTTTGCCGGGGATGCTTATATGCCGCTGCCTTATATCGTAGAAGGCGACGTGGATGTCCTTGCAGACACCATTAAAACTATCGGAAAGATGAGCCTTGAGAATATTGTCCAGGGGCATGGTGAGATCATCCTGCGCGGAGAGATCGAGCAGGCCACCCGCAGTAATCTCAACTATATCGCCAATCTGAAAAAAGTGATTAAGACAGCGATAAGGATCAAGGACCCAACAAAGAAGTTAGTCGAAGCCACTGTAGAATCTTGTGGTAAAAGCCGGGTTTTGCTGGGTGGTCAGGTGGATGTGCTGCATCGGCGCAATTTGATTGCGTTATACCGCAAGGAGTCTGGACAGAATAGTGCCCAATTGGCGATCAGGTTTAATGATTAGCCGATAAAAAAAGCTAAAACCAAAAATAAACCAAGGACAAGGAGAGGACCAGCAAGTTTCGTTCCTATGGGTTCATCAGATTGATGTTGAGTAGCATATTCCACTAATGCATAAACGATCCCCATAAGTATCAACCCATAACGGATAGGTGCAATGGGCCAGTAGTAAAGACCCATAGCAATTTGAGCGATTACTAAAGTGATCGCACCTGCCCACTCGAAATTCCATTTTTCATGCATTCGTAAATGAAAAAGGCGCAGACAGAGAAGGGAGCAAACCGGTACCAGGGTAAAGAGAAGCAGATAAAGGCGCAATCCGGCGGCACGGATTGAAATCGTCAGAGTGAGGAACAAGCCAAAACTAACAGCGGTGAGCACCATCAGTGCGGGTGCATGGCGTGTATCTTTGACATCAATCGAAACATACTCAGCCAACAGAACTCCCAGCAGGAGCAGGGTGCCCAATCCAAAAACAGCCCACCATTGAAGGCTGACTTTTAAGAGTCCAAGAGGAATGCCAATTACCCAGGCGGTGAGAGCTGGTAAAAGGTAATGCGGGTAAATTGGTTTTTTTGCCAGGTGGGGATGGTCGCGGATCAGCCAATCTGTTCCTGCCGCGGATAAACAGGCTGCCATGAGGGAGATCACAAAAGTGAAATCCATGCGAAAAGCAATCAACACACCAAAAAGTGTAAAAGAAAGATCGCGGGAAGGGGATTGAATGATCGGTAAAAGGGCATAGGCCAGCAGGATCATAGACGCGACCACACTCAGGCGGTTAAATTGTGGAAGAAAACGATGCTCATCCATATCTCCATTTTACCCTGTCGCGGTGACCATTGGTTAAATCGCAAATGTTATTCAAATTTGATAATTATAAAAGAATGAAAAACAGGATTGGTCTGAGGGCTATGGTAAAATTAAAAGTTGTATGGAAAAAGAACTTAATTCAACTTCAATAAAACCACCAAGCATAATTCCCGCCTTTGTGGCGGGTTTTAATGCCATCGCTAATCATATTTACCTGATTGTCTTTCCTGTACTCTTGGATATTTTTCTCTGGTTCGGTCCGTTGGTCAGGGTAAAAAACCTGGTTCAACCAGTTTTTGATAATACCATCAAGCAAATGGCCGGCGTTTACCCTGCGGATACCCTGGCGTTGATGCAAACCAGCAAAGATGCAATCATGCAGTTCTTTGGACAATTCAATCTTTCTTTCTTTTTAAGAGCTTATCCTGTGGGGGTGCCCAGCCTATTGGTTGGTACTGCTCCTTTGGATAATCCCCTCGGTAAAATAATGATAAAAGAATTAGCATCCAACACGGATGCTGCCTTTGTAGTGATCATTTGTTTATTTGTTGGGATACTTTTTGGTGCGGTTTTGTTTAGTTTGATCGCCCGGATGGTTGGCAGTCAGAAGGAATCGTTGAATCTAAACAAGTTGATCGATCAGGGAAAAAATACATTGATTTTCTTTGTATTAATGGTTGTCCTGGGTATTGGTATCGGTTTACCGAGCTTGTTCATCTTATCCGCAATTGTCGTCTTTCTACCTGGCCTGGGTTCCATACCCTTTATGATCCTGGGCATTGTTCTTGTATGGATGCTGCTGCCGTTTTCTTTTTCTGCACATGGCATTTTCTCAGGTCAGACGAATGTTTTTTCTTCGATTGGCACCAGTATTCGCCTGGTGCGCAAATATCTTCCTGGAACCGGATTATTCTTTTTGCTCGCGATCCTGCTCAGCCAGGGATTGGATATGCTCTGGGCAACTCCCGCTTCAAGTGACTGGTTGGGTCTGGTGGGGATCCTTGGGCACGGGTTCATTTCCTGTGGTGTGCTGGCTGCGAGCTTTGTATATTATTCCAGAGGGGTGGAATATATGCAGGAAAAGATCCGCCGGGATACAGCAAAAACGGATATGCCTGTCCGTGGCGGCAATTAATTCTTTCATTGATAATCGCTGGAGGTTGAGTGGCGGATTCCACCATTAAAGTAAGCTCCTACGGAGCAAAAGATATTCAGGTGCTGGAAGGGCTGGAAGCTGTCCGCCGGCGGCCTGGAATGTATGTGGGTGGGACTGACCAGAAAGCCCTTCACCATCTGGTTTATGAAGTGGTGGATAACTCCATTGATGAAGCCCTCAACGGACCCTGTAACCGAATCAGTATCACCATTCACGCCGATCAAAGTGTAACGGTGGAGGATAATGGCCGCGGAATTCCCGTGGATATCCATCCGGAAAAGAAAGTCTCGGCGCTCGAAGTTGTCATGACCATCCTGCATGCCGGCGGTAAGTTTGGAGGCGGGAGTTACAAGGTTTCCGGCGGTCTGCACGGTGTGGGTGTTTCGGCAGTCAATGCGCTCTCTGAATATTGCGAGGTGCGTGTTAAACGTAATGGAAAATTGTATTTCCAGCGCTATGAGCGCGGAATTCCTCTCGCGGACGTTAAAGTGATTGGAAAATCCGATCCAGAAGAAACCGGCACCATAACCACATTCCTGTTTGATAAAGAAATATTCAAAGGCGATCTAAGTTATCGCTTTGATACATTGTGCCAGCGCTTTCGCGAGATGGCATTTGTCACCCGGAAAGTGGAAATCCGCTTTTTAGATGAGCGTGAGGACCCCGCCAATCGGATGACCTTTTTCTTTGAAGGCGGGATTAAATCCTTCGTGCGCTATCTGAATCGCAACCGTGAAGTCATGCATCCTGTTTTCTATGTTGAAAAAGAAGTGGAAGGGGTGGATGTCGAAGCGGCTCTGCAATATACCGATGCTTATGCGGAATCAGTTTATTGTTTTGCGAACACCATCAATACCATTGATGGCGGGACACATCTAACCGGTTTTCGGGCTGCCACAACCCGCGTGATAAATGATTATGCCCGCCGCAACAGCCTGATCAAGGACAGCGACAGTAATTTTACCGGTGACGATACCCGCGAAGGGATGACCGCCGTTATCAGCATTAAGCACCCTGACCCGCAATTTGAAAGCCAGACCAAAGTCAAATTAATGAATGCTGAAGTTCAGATGATGGTGCAGCAGATCGTGGGTGAGGCCTATAACGAATTTTTGGAAGAGAACCCCACTGCAGCGCGTAATATCATCCGCAAGTGCCTCACTTCTGCCCGGGCAAGGGATGCCGCACGAAAAGCGCGCGATCTGGTTATCCGAAAATCTGCATTGGAAAGCATGACCCTTCCAGGAAAACTGGCGGACTGCTCTGAACGAGACTCGGAAAAAACCGAGTTGTACATTGTGGAGGGTGATAGCGCTGGTGGTTCAGCCAAGCAAGGGCGTGACCGGCATTTCCAGGCCATTCTGCCTTTACGCGGCAAGATCCTAAATACCGAACGAGCCCGTCTTGATAAGATATTGGGAAATAATGAGGTCAAAGCCTTGATCTCAGCGCTGGGAACCAGTATAGGCGATAATTTCAGCCTGGATTCGCTTCGCTATGGACGGATCATTATCATGACCGATGCGGATGTGGATGGCAGTCATATCCGCACCCTTCTGTTGACTTTCTTCTTCCGCTATATGCAATCCCTGATCGAAGAGGGACATCTTTACATCGCCCAGCCGCCACTTTATCTGGTAACGAGCAAAAAAGAAAAAAAGTATGCCTACAGCGATGATGAGATGAGCAGAACAGTCAAGGAATTAAGCGGCAATGGCAAGGGTGATAAAACCACCATCCAGCGATATAAAGGTTTGGGCGAAATGAATCCTGAGCAGCTTTGGGATACCACGATGAACCCGGAAAACCGCACTTTGCTGCAAGTGACGATCGAAGACGCCGCCAATGCTGACCGTACCTTTGATATGCTGATGGGCTCAGCAGTACCTCCCAGAAAACGTTTTATCCAGACTCACGCGAAAAACGTAAGAAACCTGGATGTATAAAAAATAATCCCTCATTGATGATGAGGGATTTAAAGAGATTGTTATTCAGGGACATGGAGAACCATGTCCCTGATTTATTAAATTGATTACGAATTTGGGACAGCTTCCAAGGTCACATCCACAATTTGGGTTTTATTGCCACGGATGATCTCCAGTTTGATTTTGGTTCCAGGTTCACCAGCAGTGAGCATGGATCTCAATTGACCAAACGTGGTGATGGCGATATTATCCAGTTTGGTAATGATGTCCCCCCCGATCATTATTTCCTGGCCATTCAATGTTAAGGGAGTGGAACCGCCTTTCAATCCGGCTTTATCTGCAGGGCTGTCTTTGGTAACCTCAACGACCAGGACACCTTGAGTCGTGTCCATACTGAGTGACATGGCTAATGCAATTTCACTGGTCATGGTCTGACCAACGATGCCCAACCAGCTCTTGCCGTTGATCTTGCCGGGTGCTGCCGTTGGAACTGGAGTTGCTTTCGGTGTGGCAGGGCGTGTCTGAAGCGTGGCGATTAACTGCAATTCCTTGCCATCCCGTAATACCGTCACCTGGATTGTTTTACCAACCTCACCAAAACGCGCCAGGTAAGCTGCCAGGTCTTCAAATTCATTAATTGGCTGACCTTCGACTTTCGTAATAATGTCTCCGCCAATTTCAGTGGTTGTGCCGTAAATAGTGGCTTCATTATTACTGCCAAGGATGCCGGCTTTCTCTGCCGGACCACTTACCTGCACTTTGATCACCAGGGCACCGCGTTGATCGGGATTAATGTTCATCGCTTTGGCCAACTCGGCAGTCATGGAGCGGCCGGTGATGCCCAACCAGGCATGCTGATAACTGCCTTTTGAGATCAGGGCAGGTACCACTTTCTGGACGATAACGGAAGGAACCACATACCCAATGCCAGCGTTCCCGCGCACGGGGGATTCAATGGCAGTGGTTACGCCGATCAATTTGCCGGAGATATCCACTAAAACGCCACCAGAGTTGCCCGGGTTGATGGGCGCATCAGTTTGAATGACGTCCGGGATCGTGTAGGATCCACCACCATCAATTGTGGAATCAACCGGAAGGGAGCGTCCCAACCCGCTGATAATACCCACGGTCATGGTTCCCTGCAGTCCAAACGGCTGCCCAATGGCGATTGCGATCTGCCCAATTTTTACCTGAGTGGAATCGGTCAATTGAACCGGGATTAATTTCGTGGTTGGTTCCACTTTGATCACTGCCAGGTCGCTGGCTAAATCTGCACCCACCAGGGTGGCTGTTTTACTGGTCCCATCAGAAAAAGTGACCATAATGGTTTCGGCACCCTCCACCACATGATTATTGGTGACGATATTACCAGTTGTATCCCAGACGAATCCAGATCCTAATGCGCTTGGCTGACCCTCGGGCGCGTTTTGATCTGGCGCACCAAACGGATTGGCCGGGTTGGTGGTGACAGTGGTTTGAGCTTTCTGAGTAACCATGATGTTGACAACCGATGGCAAAACGGCTTGATAAACCTTCTCATAGGCTTGCTGTAAACTTTCCAATGACGGACTTTCCAAAGCTGGAACAGAAACCGCGGGTGCATTCGTTTGCACCTGGGCAGCTGGCGCAGTTGTTGTTGCAGTGCTGCATGCGGTCAGCGCTGCCAGCAAAAGGAAAGTGATGGGGAACATTAAAATCTTGTTTTTCATTTTTACTCCTGATCAAAATTTGAAAATTAGTAGTTTATAAATTTTAATTTGGAGGGGGCAAATCCACACAAGGATCAGAGATTTGGTCCTTTAAAGGTTCATCATCCAACCAATTCTTGTTTAACTTGCGATTCTTGTTCTTGATTCTTCTCTTCCTTATTACGGTTCAATTAATAACATCATATTATGAATTTATTGTTAATTAAGTGTTAGCGTTTTAATAAGTGTTTGTCAGATTTGCCTGATGGAAAAAATAGATGTTTCTCTCAGTAGCCCTTGAATAATTCTAATTTTGCTTCAAAAGAACAGGGTTGGTTGGGTTTTCTTTCAAAACTGTAAAAAATCGAAGATATAGAACAAATGATATAATAACCAATTGCATGAGCAGAATTAGCTTATATGTTCTATTAAAGGTTTAATATGCCACAAAATATCATCCGCGTGGTAGGTGCACGCCAGAATAATCTTAAGAATATCAGTGTGGATATCCCGCGCGACAAACTGGTGGTCATTACCGGCTTATCCGGGTCGGGTAAAAGCTCACTTGCTTTTGATACGATCTTTGCAGAAGGCCAGCGCCGCTATGTGGAAAGCCTCTCGGCTTATGCCCGCCAGTTCCTGGGACAGATGGAAAAACCGGATGTGGATTACATCGATGGTCTTTCCCCGGCTGTTTCCATTGATCAAAAAGCGACATCTCACAACCCCCGTTCCACCGTTGGTACGGTGACTGAAATCTATGATTATCTGCGTTTATTGTTTGCGCGCATCGGTATTCCGCATTGCCCTGTGTGCGGGCGCGAAGTGGTCAAACAATCCGCCCAGGAGATCGTGGATAAGATCGCTTTATTGCCAGATGGCAGTAAGCTGCTCATTTTAGCGCCGGTCGTGCGCGGGCGTAAAGGCACTTATCAGGCTGTTTTTGATGAGGTGCGCAAAGCTGGATTTGTCCGCGCCCGGGTGGATGGCAAGGTATTCAATCTGGAAGAAGAGATCGAGCTGGATCGTTACAAAATTCACAACATTGAAGCCGTGGTGGACCGGCTGGTCACCCAAAAAAATGAAAAAGAGGAAGAAAATAAATCCACCCTAACGCGGATGACGGATTCCATTGAAACGGGTCTAAAAGTGGGCGAGGGTTATTTGATCGTTCAAAACCTGACCTCCAATGAAGACCTTTTTTTCTCAGAATTCCTGGCTTGTCCTGAACACGGCGTGAGTCTGCCCGAAATTGAACCGCGCAACTTTTCTTTTAATACCCCGCATGGTGCCTGTCCGGATTGCCAAGGGCTGGGGGTGCGGCAGGAAATTGATCCTGAACTGATCATACCGGACAAGGAAGTATCCTTCAACGAGGGCGCCATCGTCGCCATGGAGTGGAACGGCCCGCGCGAACAGGGGGGGTATTACTGGCAGATGGTGGAGGCGGTGGCCAAGGAATATCACATTGACCTGGATAAACCAGTAGGTGAACTGTCTGAAGAAAAGATCAACCTCATTCTGTTTGGCACGGGCAGCCGCGAAGTGAACATGAGCTTTCATGGAAAGGACCGGCATACCGATATGCGCCTGGCATTTGAGGGAGTGATCCCAAATCTGATGCGGCGTTACAAGGAAACCCAGTCAGAATATATCCGCAGCCGGATCGCTGAGTTCATGTCTGACCGCCCCTGTCCGACCTGTAACGGCAATCGCCTTCGTCCTGAAGCAATGGCTGTGACGGTGGAGGGAGAAAACATTGTTGCAGTCACCCGCTGGCCGGTGGAAAGAACCCTGCAGTGGGTTGAAAAATTATTTGGTGAGCAGTCCCCCTTGAGTGGGAGGGATAAGGCAGTTTCTGACCGGATATTGAAAGAGATCCGTGCCCGCCTTGGGTTCCTGGTTAATGTGGGCCTGGATTATCTTACTTTAAATCGTTCAGCGGCATCGTTATCAGGAGGTGAAGCCCAGCGCATCCGTCTTGCTACGCAGATCGGATCGCACTTGATGGGCGTTCTTTACGTACTGGATGAACCCTCCATCGGTTTGCATGCCCGCGACAATGCCCGCTTGCTGACCACTCTTAAGGGTTTACGTGATCAAGGCAATACCGTTCTGGTTGTGGAACATGATGAAGAAACCATCCGGGCTGCAGATTGGATCATTGACCTTGGTTTAGGCGCAGGTGAACACGGCGGTGAGGTTGTGGCAGCTGGAACCGTCAAAGATATTCTGAATCATCCCACTTCACTCACTGGTGCTTATATGTCGCGGCGGATGACTGTCCCGCTGCCGGAAAAACGGCGAGTGAGCAATGGTAAATGGCTTCAGATCGAAGGAGCACGTGCCAATAATCTAAAAAACCTTACCGTTAAGATCCCGCTGGGTCTATTTGTATGCATCACCGGGGTGTCCGGTTCAGGTAAATCCACCTTGATGGTGGATGTGCTTTACAACGTCCTGGCACATGAACTGAACCGTGCCCATACCAACCCGGGTGAGCATGACCGCATTCAAGGGATGCAGTATTTGGATAAAGTCATCAACATTGACCAGTCCCCCATCGGGCGGACACCGCGGTCCAACCCGGGTACCTATACGGGCGTATTTGATGAAGTGCGCAAATTATTTGCTGAACTTCCGGAAAGTAAAATACGCGGATATAAGTCGGGACGTTTCTCCTTTAATGTGCATGGGGGACGGTGCGAAGCCTGCCAGGGGCATGGGCAGCTGCGCATTGAAATGCAGTTCCTGCCGGATGTATACGTACCCTGCGATGTGTGCCATGGTTCCCGTTTTAACCGTGAGACTTTGCAAGTCCATTTCAAGGGCAAGTCCATTGCTGATGTGATGGCTCTAACCATCGATTCTGCTGTTGAATTCTTTGCTGCCATTCCCCGGATTGTTACCAAACTTCAGACCCTCCAGGATGTGGGGTTGGGTTATGTCCGCGTCGGCCAATCGGCCACCACATTATCCGGCGGTGAAGCCCAGCGGGTGAAACTTTCCCGCGAACTCTCCAAGCGTGCCACAGGGCGCACATTATACGTATTGGATGAACCCTCGGTCGGTCTGCATGCTGCGGATGTGCATAAATTAATTGAAGTCCTGCAACGCCTGGTGGATGCCGGAAATTCAGTACTGATCATTGAACATAACCTGGATATCATCAAAGTGGCGGATTACCTGATTGACCTGGGTCCTGAAGGCGGCGATAAAGGCGGTGAGCTGATCGCGGAAGGCACACCGGAAGATATTTGCGCAGTCAAGCGTTCATATACCGGGCAGGTGTTGAAAAAATATTTCAAGGATTATTATCAGAAGACGATCTAATTAAAAAAAATAGACGGATAAATATATAAAAAAATGAGTATCCCATAATAGTAGAGGTATATAAATGTAAATTTATAGTCATAGAAAACAAAAAATTAACCCCAAAATCACATATATATAAAAATAAACACAAATGGAATTCAAAGAAAAATTTCCCAATGACGAGATCTGTCTTGAAAGTCTGAAAAATTTTCTTTGGTCGAGTATTACCTACAGATTCATTAACTGTCTCAATTTTTGTTCTAATTGATGCATGTATTCAGGTTCTAGGCTTCCAATTACTTCAATTACACGTCTTTTATCATAAGAAAGAACTTGAAAGGCTAATAATACCGATTTTGTGGTTAAACCATTTTGGGTCGATGGATTCACCTCTAGAGTATATGGAAACCTATTTTTATTAATTTTTCCCGTAGAGGGAACGACAGTAATCATTGGGTTATTCGGATCATCATCAGCTAGCGAAACCACAATTACAGGTCGTATTCCTGCTTGCTCATGACCACCTCCCCCGGGAGGAGTGCCTAAATCTAAACGAATAACATCTCCCCTTCGCATTAATTCAATCCATTTTCTCGAAGTTCAAGAAGTCATAAATTGCAGTGTCTTCCATTTCATGCATATTGGAGTCTATGGCGTCAACATTAAAGAGCATATCCTCCAAAGTTCCTGCTTCGATTGTTACGGTCTCTATTTGATAATCCGTTAAGGAAGATAGTTTTATTCTCTTTTTAGTTACTGGTCTATCTTTAGACGTAATGGTAATTGTATTAAACATTTCTATCTCCTCTTATTTCTTTTCTTTGGACATATTTAAAGCCATCTGTCCTCGTTATTGTTGCTACATCGATTACCCCTCCAACCCCACGAATACCAATCATCCATTTTTGTAATTCAATGGTTGTCCTAATCAAAAATATTGAAAGGTCTACGCAATCTTGAAGAGGTAAGAATTGATAAGGTATAGGAAGATTGAAAGCTGGTCTTAAGAATTGTTCAAGGTCTTGTTTCTGTACATCGGACAATTTCAACTTATCTTTGATCGCCATAGTTAAATTTGGATCAAATCCTGATAAAAGTCTTGTCAGAAGGTCATATTGTCCACCCCAAGTTATCCCAAATACTCCCTGTCCTTCACTTTCTTCTTTGGGTTCAGGTTTATTAGGTATTACAACTCGAAAGACCTTTCCATAAGGTGCACCCTCGTCATAGCCTCCAACTAAAAAAATCAAAGGGTCTCCGATGTATTCTTTTGGCATCATAACAACCCATTGCTCTAAAAAAAACCTTGAAAGTTGTTTGGAAAAATCCTCAACAGATAATCTCTTTTTTTCTGTTTTAGATAACCAAACCTCAAATTCAGGAAGAAAACTGTGAGCAGTTCTCGGTTCATTTATTCCTATCGCTCCTAAGCCATATGTAACTGCTCCAACGTAATCGTGTCCGTTAACTTTAAGGAGTTTTGTGGCATTATCAAACGTAGAAGGCAGAATAATGCTTTGTTTGTCATTTACCTTCCTTTCTGCGTTGATCGTGACACGACTATCAGCAGCCAGAACAATGCCTTCAGGACCTTTAAATGCAATACCTAATGACATGGTGCACCCCTTTTAAATAATAATCCTCGTTGCATAATTGTTACTATTATACACTTTGTAAAAGGGTAAATTATATTCAGTTTGAGTCAAAGACTCTTTAAGAAATTTTGGTATAGAAGTTTTTTACATATTGTTAATGAATAATTGTCAGAAAAATGCCATTCACCTTTATGACTGGATTTTTCTATATAAGAATTCTATTTCATCTCAACGTGGTTACCTTGCCCAACTCCGAAATAGGTAAATCCCAGGGAGCGCAGGTGAACCTCATCCCATTGGTTGCGCCCATCCATTAAAATGGGGGTTCGCATGCTCTGGTGAATGCGTTTGAAATCCAATTGCTTAAACTCGTTCCATTCAGTGGCGAGGATCAGGGCATCAGCACCCTGGGCGACCTCATAAGGGGTCTTGCATAGTTTTACTTTATTGAGGATCTTGGCTGCATTTTCCATGGCCTGCGGATCATAAGCGCGGATATGCGCGCCTTCATTCTCAAGCAAGTGAATCACTTCCAGAGCGGGTGCTTCGCGGATATCGTCGGTGTTGGGTTTGAAGGCGATTCCAAGAATGCCAATCTCTTTTTCGATCAGGCTTCCACCCAGGGCTTTGCGTAATTTAAAAACCACCCGCCGGCGCTGGTTTTGATTGATCTCCATCACCGCTTTCAGCAAATGGGGGTTGGTGTTATTTAATTCAGCCATATGACGCAGGGCTTTTACGTCCTTGGGGAAACAGCTTCCACCCCAACCCAGACCAGCATCCAGGAAAGCACGACCAATGCGCTTATCCAAGCCCATTCCGGCAGCCACTTCGCGCACATCAGCGCCTAATTCCTCACAAATATTGGCAATTTCATTGACGAAGGAAATTCGGGTGGCCAGGAATGCATTGGAAGCGTATTTGATCATTTCAGCAGTGCGCAGGTCAGTGATCAGGGAAGGGCAGCGCAGAGGTTGATAAAGCTGGGCCACTTTTTCGGCTGCCGGGCGATCGACTGAACCAAGAACCACCCGGTCGGGATTCATGAAGTCACTGATGGCGCTTCCTTCCCGTAAAAATTCGGGATTAGAGACCACCGAGAAATCCAATGTGTTTTTGCCCCGCTTTTTGCGGATAATATCTGCCACCCAGTCACCTGTCCCTACTGGAACAGTGGATTTATTAACAATGATGATGGGATGGTCCACGACCTCTGCAATTTTTTCCGCTGCATCACGGACGTATTGCAGGTCAGCCTCACCATCCACCCCGGAAGGCGTTCCTACTGCAATGAAGGCAAACTCGGCTTTCTTAAGTGCATCGGGAGAATCGGTGGTGAAGAACAGGCGTTTGGCCTGGACGTTGCGTTCCACGATCTCTTCCAGCCCGGGTTCGTAGATGGGCATTATTTTCTTTTTGAGTTTGGCAATGCGCTCCTGATCAATATCCAGGCAAAAAACGGTATTGCCCAGGTCAGCAAAGCAAACTCCGGTGACCAGCCCTACATAACCGGTTCCGATGACACATATTTGGCTCATGGTTTTCTCCTGGGATGGGATTATAGCTTAAGTTGACAAGTTTCGTAATTATTTTATTAAAATAAAAATTTATAAATAAATATGTAGCCCTATTTCCATTTTTTATGTTCGATAGAAAAACTCCGCAGCACTACTGGTGTAAACAAAGGCTATAATTTCATGGGAAAAAGGAAACAAACTATGCCTGCAATACTTATTGATGGAAAGAAATATGCTGAAGAGGTCCGCGCAGAAGTGATCCAAAATGTAAGGGAGCGATTAGCGCAAGGCAAAGCCGCTCCAGGGCTTGCCACTGTTCTAGTCGGAGATGACCCCGCTTCGCATACCTACGTAAGATCAAAACATAAAGCCTGTCAACAGGCGGGAATCCTTTCATTCAGTCATGAACTGCCTGCCAATTCATCCCAGGCGGAAGTTGAAGCGCTTATCCGCCAGCTCAACGATGACAACCAAGTGAATGGTATTTTGGTGCAATTGCCTTTACCCAAAGGTCTGGATGAAGAAAGAGTTCTAAATACCGTTTCCATTGATAAAGATTTGGATGGATTCCACCCGGTGAATATTGGCCGGCTGGCCCAAAAAGGACGGGAGCCGCGCTTTGTACCCTGCACTCCTGCCGGGGTGATCTATTTGCTGGAAAAGACTCTACCTTCATTGGGAGGAAAACATGCGGTTGTGTTGGGTCGATCCAATATCGTGGGCATGCCAGTGGCTTTGCTGTTGCTGCGTACCAATGCCACGGTGACCATTTGCCATTCCCGCACCATTGACCTGCCCGCGGTGGTCAGAAGCGGTGATATTGTTGTGGCTGCCATTGGAAAACCCGAGATGGTGCGCGGGGATTGGGTCAAACCAGGCGCGGTGGTGATTGATGTCGGCATCAACCATGTCGCAGATAAATCCAATGAAAAGGGTTACCGCCTGGTCGGGGATGTGGCTTTCGATGAAGTAAAAGAGGTTGCTTATGCAATCACACCAGTGCCGGGTGGCGTGGGTCCGATGACAATTGCGATGTTATTGAGAAGTACGTTACAGGCTGCGCAGAGAAATCTTTAATTGTCAGACAATTGACATTTACTTGAAAATTCGGTACACTAGTAGTTAATTGTCCAACAATTAACCTATGACGACATTATTAGTAAAAAATGCCAAGATACTGGTCACCATGGATGACCAACGCCGTGAAATAGCAGACGGGGGTTTGTATATTGAAAATGGGTTCATCAAACAAGTTGGCTTGACCTCTGAATTACCTCAGATGGCTGATGAGGTATTGGACCTCACTGATCATCTGGTCTTGCCCGGATTGATCAATACCCATCACCACTTTTATCAGACATTGACCCGTGCCGTTCCGGCAGCCCAGGATGCCAACCTCTTCAACTGGCTTAAGACGCTTTACCCGATCTGGGCGCGGATGACCCCTGAGGATATATTTATTTCAACACAGACTGCTCTGGTGGAACTGGCTCTTTCTGGCTGCACCACAGCTTCCGACCATTTATATCTCTTTCCCAACGGGTCAAAACTGGATGACGAAATTGAAGCAGCCAAGACGGTTGGCCTGCGCTTACATGCCTCGCGCGGTTCAATGAGCCTGGGTGAGAGTAAGGGCGGCCTGCCCCCGGATTCTGTGGTGGATACGGAAGAAAATATTTTGAAAGACAGCCTGCGATTGATTGAAAGATACCAGGATGCCGAACCCGGATCAATGCTTCAGATCGTTCTGGCGCCCTGTTCACCTTTCAGCGTGACTGGCGACCTGATGAAAGAAAGCGCCAAACTGGCCCGGCAATATGGAGTGCATCTGCATACACACTTATCCGAAACCCAGGATGAAGATGCATTTTGCTTACAGCAATTTGGTCACCGTCCGGTGGCCTATATGCAATCTCTGGATTGGGTGGGTCAGGATGTCTGGTTTGCTCATTCTGTGCATGTCAACGCAGAGGAGATTCAGGTTTTTTCAAAAACTGGCTGCGGAGTGGCCCATTGCCCTTCTTCCAATATGAGATTGGCTTCTGGCATTGCCCCGCTGCGTGAATATTTGCAGCATAAAGTTAAAGTGGGTTTGGGCGTGGATGGCTCAGCCAGTAATGATAGTTCCCATCTTCTTGCAGAAGTCCGCCAGTCGATGCTGGTCGCACGGTTACGCGCTGGACTGGAAGGCGCATCCTTGTCAGGATCGGGTGATCATTGGATCATGACCGCCCGCCAGGCAATTGAATTGGGAACCCGTGGAGGAGCTTCGGTTTTAGGAAGGCAGGATATCGGTTCACTCGAATCTGGAAAATGTGCCGATTTTATTGCCTTTGACATGGACCAATTGGATTATGCCGGCGCATTGCATGACCCGGTTTCCGCAGTCGTTTTTTGCTCGCCCCAAAAGGTGAATTACAACGTTGTGCACGGTAAAGTAATTGTCAGAGAAGGCCGTTTCTTGCCATTTGATGTCAATCAGCACGCAGCCAAACATAATCGCGCTGCCAAACGCTTGCTTTCTAATGGTTGAGTTTTAAAAAAATATTAATGAAATATATTTTCCACACTGACTCAAAATTGAAATAGAACATGGATAGACGCGCTTTGATTAATTGTGCCATGGGTCGTCTGCCGGCGGATATTGTCATCCGCGATGGAACCTGGGCTTGTGTGCAAAGCGGTGAATTTGTGCCGCATACCGATGTTGCGATACTCAGGCACCGGATTGCCTATGTGGGTGAGGATGCCAGCCATACCATTGGCAAGCATACCCGGATCATAGAAGCCAATGGTCGTTACCTCATTCCGGGTTTGCTGGATGCCCATGCCCATGTGGAATCCGGAATGCTGACAGTCTCCGGGTTTGTGCGTGCGGTAATTCCGCATGGCACAACGGGAATGTTCATTGATCCGCATGAGATCGCCAATGTCTTCGGTCTACGGGGTGTGCGCCTGATGGTGGATGAAGCCCAGCAGCAGCCCATCCATGTGTTTGTGCAGATGCCTTCCTGTGTGCCTTCTGCACCGGGTCTGGAAACACCTGGTGAAACCATTGGTCCGAATGAAGTTGCAGAAGCCATGACCTGGCCGGGTATCATCGGGCTGGGGGAAATGATGAATTTCCCCGGCGTGGCTTCCGGTGATAATAAAGTGCTGGCTGAGATTGAAGTGGCACGTCAGGCAAATAAGACAATCGGCGGTCATTATGCTTCAATGGATCTAGGTTACCCTTTCCATGGCTACGTGGCCGGGGGAGTACAGGATGACCATGAGGGTACCCGCCTGGAAGATTCCATTCAACGGATTCGCCAGGGGATACATGTTTTCCTACGCTATGGGTCCGCCTGGAAGGACGTGGCAGCCCAGGCACCGGCGATCACCAGGAATGGATTAAATTCCAGCCATTTTTCACTTTGTACAGATGATTCACATTGTGAAACTTTGGTAAATGAAGGCCATATGGACCGGGTGGTGCGCCATGCCATTGAGCAGGGGATTCCTGCAATGACTGTCTTGCAAATGGCAACAATCAACACTGCTGAATATTTTAATGTGAGCTGCGATATAGGTATAATCGCCCCCAGTAGATTTGCTGATGTTCTGATCGTCAAAGACCTGAATAAATTTATGCCTGATCTGGTGATGTCAAAAGGGCAGGTATTGGCTGAAGAAGGAAAGTTTACGATTGAGTTTGCTCCCATGAATTACCCGGATTGGGTGCTGCATTCCATGCACATTCCCAGGCTATTGATCCCTTCTGATTTTTCTCTGAAAGTGCCGGGTGGGATCAAACCGAAAAAAGTAACTGCGAATGTGATTGGGATTATCGAAAACCAGGCACCGACCAGGCACTTGCGCATTCATGTTGAGGTTCAGGATGGGGAAGTGGAACCTGATATTAAAAATGACCTGGCCATGGTTGCCCTCATTGAAAGACATCACAATACTGGCGCCATTCAATTAGGCCTGGTGCAGGGATTTGGGTTTACCGCTTCCTGTGCGGTGGCTTCCACAGTTGCACATGACTGCCATCATTTGATTGTCGTTGGCACAGGCAAGAGCGATATGGCAATCGCAGCCAATGCTCTGGTAGAAATGGGCGGCGGACAGGTCGTGGTAAAAGATGGCAAAATAATTGGAAAGGCAGATCTGCAAATTGCAGGTTTAATGTCCAACGAACCGGCGGCGATCATTGCAAAAAAAGTAGCCACGGTTCTGGATGGTTTCTCAGTCTGTGGCTGCAAGCTGAACAATCCAAATATGCAGTTGTCACTATTAGCCTTAGTGGTTATCCCTGAATTGCGAATTTCCAATCTTGGATTGGTGGATGTGGAACAATTTGATTTCATCCCGGTACTGGAATAAAAAAGAGAAAAAAATTGAAGAAACCCACACAGATCAATCATCCATATCAAAGGCTGCAATCAGAATTGGAAGTGATCATTTCCAATACCAAGCCAGGTGAAAGACTTCTTACTGAACCGCTTCTATCCAAGCAGCTGGGTGTTTCCCGTTCGACATTGCGCGAAGCCATGCGGACATTCGAAGCCCAGGGACGAATCCGCCGCCAGCAAGGGATCGGTACATTTGTGGTGGATAAACGTCAGATAATTGATGCTGGTCTTGAAAAATTGGAAAGTATTGAATCCATTGCCAACCGAATCAAGCTCCCGGTTTCGATGGGACGGTTGGTCGTTGAAAATATTTTTGCGGATAAAACCCTGTCTGAATTATTTTTAATTGAAAAAGGCCAGCCCCTTGTAAAACTCACCCGCATTATTCACGTTGAAAAACGGCCGGTGGCATATTTGATTGATGTCCTGCTTGAAGGATTGCTTTCTCCGGAAGATTTGAAACTTGGCTTCACTGGCTCGGTTCTTGATCTGTTATTAAAAAGCGACCTGGCTCAGCCGAATAAATCTTATACAGAAATCCAGGCAGTCGCAGCGCAAGCGGATATCGCCCGTGCCCTGCAGATCCAGCGGGGGGATGTCCTGCTGCACTTCAACGCCCGGCTTTATTCAAAATCTGCTCAGATTGTGGATCTTTCGGATAGTTATTTTCTCCCCGGTTATTTTCGTTTTCATGTCGTCCGTACCGTGGGAGTATAAAATTTAAAACCAAAATGGAGGTTTAATTATGAGAAGCTTTTTAGGACGAGATATTCTTTCCCTTAAGGATTTCGAAAGGTCGGAATTTTTCCGTGTATTCGAAGTCGCCCAGGAGTTGGAGCCGATTGCACGCAACCGCCGCAATTCAGACCTGCTCAAGGAAAAAACCCTGGTAACTGCGTTCTACCAGCCCAGTACGCGCACGCGATTGGCCCATGAAGCTGCCATGCACCGCCTCGGTGGACACGTAACCGGTTTTTCGGATGCCAAAATGACCCGCGCCGGTGATTGGTATCAGGAATCCATCAAGGATACGGTTCACATGCTGGAGTACTACGGCGATGCCATTGTCATGCGCCATTTTCAGCAGGGCGCACCAGCTGAAGCAGCCAAGTTTTCCAGCGTCCCTATTATCAATGCCGGAGATGGATGGGGCGAGCATCCCACCCAAGTGTTAACTGATCTTTACACGGTCCTGAATGAAATGGGCACCATCGATGGGTTGACCTTCCTTTGCATCGGCGATATGCGGATGCGCACCATGCATTCCATTTCCTATGCGCTTACCCAATTCGATGCCGAAGTGATCTATGTTGCACCGCCCGAGATGTCCCTGACCAAGGAATTTAAAGAAGAACTCAAAGGCTACAATCTGCGTTTCACAGAAGCCAAGCATGTGGCAGATGTGATCGATAAAGCGGATGTGATCTATATGGAACCGGTTGTTCAGCCGGATTACACCAAAGCCCGCCAGGAAGCGAGCGCGGATAAGGGGTTGACTCCCGATAATTACAAGGTCACCCGCAAACTGCTGGAGGAAAAAGGCAGAAGCGATGCGATTGTCCTGCATTCCCTGCCGCGGATGGATGAGCTGCCCATGGATGTGGATAGCACCCGTCACGCCCGTTACTGGGAAGAAGCATTCAATGGTGTCGTAGTTCGTATGGCATTGTTAGCCCTTATTCTGGGCGCGATGGAATAAAAATAATTTATAAAGGGCGAGGGTACTCTCGCCCTTACACTTACTAAGGAGAAAATTATGCAAACCTGGTTGCACGGACGGGATTTGATCGGTGATCTGGATTTCACCAAGGAAGAGGTGGAAACAGTTCTGGATGTGGCCTTTGACCTTAAACGCAAACGCGCATTAAATGAACCCCACCCATACCTGCGTGATAAGGTACTGGCCATGTTGTTCTTTTTCAGCAGCACACGCACCCGCGGTTCTTTTGAAGCAGGCATGGCTCAGTTGGGTGGACATGCAGCATTTATCGAAAGCAAAACCACGCAGATCGCGCATGGGGATACCCCCAAGGAGATCGGTGAGATCTTTGGCCGCTATTTTGATGGGATTGCCATCCGCCACTGCGATTGGAAGTTGGGCAATCAATATCTAAATGCAGTCGCCAAGTATTCACGTTCGCCAATATTGAATATGCAATGTGATATTTATCATCCCTTTCAATGCCTGGCTGACCTGATGACGATCATTGAAAAGAAAGGGCGCGATCTGCGCCGTAAAAAGATGGTGGTTTCCTGGGCGTATGCAGAATCCTATTCCAAACCCATTTCAGTTCCCCAAAGTCTTATTCTTCAAATGCCGCGTTTTGGGCTGGATGTGATTTTAGCGCACCCCCCAGAATTCAAATTAATGCCTGAGATCATGGAACAGGCTAAACAGGAAGCGCGTAAATACAGTACAGGTTTTGAAGTGATGGATGATATGGACAACGCTATTAAAGATGCTGATATTGTCTATGCCAAATCCTGGGGTCCTTTGGTCTTAACTTCAGATGCCAAAGAAGGTGAAACCATCACGAAAAAATATTCAAGCTGGATTACCGATGAGCGCAAAATGAAGCTTGCCAAAGAGGATGCCATTTACATGCATCCGCTACCCGCCGACCGCAATATTGAAGTGACCGATGCAGTCATTGATGGACCCAATTCAGTGGTCTTTGACCAGGCTGAAAACCGCCTGCACGCCCAGAAAGCCGTAATGGCTCTCACAATGGGATAAATTAATATTAAGGAAATAATAATGAATAAAAAAGTAGCAGTCGTCGCCATTGGCGGCAATTCTCTCATCAGAGATCCTAAGAATGTCACAGTTGAGGATCAATACTTAGCTGCCAAAGAGACAACTTTTCATATCGCGGATATGATCGAAGCCGGTTGGGATGTGGCCATAGGACATGGCAACGGCCCGCAGGTTGGTTTTATCTTGCGCCGTTCAGAGATCGCGGCTAAAGTGGAAGGCATGCATGAAGTCCCTTTGGATGTGTGCGGTGCAGATAGCCAGGGTGCAATTGGTTATGCCCTCCAGCAAACGCTGCAGAATGAATTATTTAAAAGAAAAATCAAGAAACCTGTGGCGACTGTGATCACCCAGGTGCTGGTAGACCGCGATGACACCGCATTCAAGAACCCGACCAAACCCATCGGCGGTTTCATGGAAGAAGCAGATGCAAAAAAACGCGCCAGCGATCTTGGCTGGGCTGTTGTGGAGGATTCCGGCCGCGGGTGGCGGCGAGTGGTTGCTTCACCGATCCCGCAGGAAGTGGTTGAACTTGAATCGGTGGAAGCCCTCATCAGCGCAGGTGTAGTCGTCATTACGGTTGGCGGCGGGGGAATCCCCGTAATTAATGAAGACGGCGATTATAAGGGTACTGCCGCAGTGATTGATAAAGATTATGCCAGCAGTTTACTGGCACGTAATATCAAGGCTGATCTTTTTCTTATTTCCACCGCGGTTGAAAAAGTGGCCTTAAATTATGGCAAACCGGATCAGAAATGGCTGGATAAGATCACCCTCGCAGACGCAAAGAAATACCTTGCAGAAGGTATCCATTTTGCCAAGGGTTCCATGGCGCCCAAGATGCAGGCCATCATTTGGTTCCTGGAGGCAGGCGGTAAAGAAGCGATCATTACCAACCCGGAGAATATAGGCCGCGCCTTGAAGGGTGAAACCGGCACCTATATTGTTTCTTGATAATTTAAGGTTAAGAACCATAATAAAATAGAGGTAGATCGGTCATTGTCACCTTTTTTTACCACATTTCTTTTTAACCGTATTCGATGATCTGATTTTCTGAGAAGGAGGTGGTTGAAAATTAAATGGGTCGCCAAAATCTTTTAGAGATTTTTATTTGACTAACCAACTTTAGAAAAGAGGAGAACATGATTAAAAACCGTATTTGGATTGTTGCATCGCTTTTAATAGCGTTGGCCTTTGTTTTGGCAGCCTGTGCACCAGCAGCTACCCCTGTTGTCCCGGCAACCGCAGCTCCGGTTGCAGCTACCAAGGCTCCTGAAAAACCCAAAGAATTTAACTTTGGAATGCTGCTCGTTGGTCCTCGGAATGACGGCGGCTGGAGCCAGGCTCATTATGAAGCCGGTTTATATGTAGAGAAGAAAGTAACCGGGGCAAAGATGCAGTATCTTGAAAATGTCTATGTTGGTGCTGGCGGTCTTCCTCAGGGAGTGACCGAAGCGGATGCCGCTGCCGACATGGTTACCAAGGGCGCTAAGTTGGTCATCTTTAACTCAGATGCCATGCAGGATAAAGCCATTGAGTTCGCCAAAGCTCATCCGGATGTATCTGTAATCCATGCCTCAGGTGATAGTGCCTGGAAAGATGGAGTCAATTTCAAGGATATTCCCAATTTGTATAACGTGATGGGCCGCATGGAATATGGCAAAATGATGGCTGGTTGTGCAGCTGCTTTGACCACCAAGACTGGCAAGATCGGCTATCTTGGACCATTGATCAATTCTGAAACTCGCCGCCTGGTTTCCTCGGTATATCTGGGCGCGAAATACTGCTGGACGAATTATCTGAACAAAAAAGCGGAAGACCTGAAGTTCAAAGTCACCTGGATCGGTTTCTGGTTCTATATTCCAGGTTTTTCAACTGATCCAACCCAGGTTGCCGATGAATTCTATAACAGTGGTTATGATGTGGTCGTTTCCGGTATCGATACCACTGAAGGCCTGGTGGAAGCAGGTAAATTGCGCACTCAAGGAAAAACCGTCTGGGCAATCCCTTACGATTATAAGGATGCCTGTGCGGAAGCCAAGGAATACTGCCTCGGAGTTCCTTATTTCAACTGGGGTCCTTCCTATGTGGAGCAAGTCAATAAAGCGATCAGCGGTACCTTCAAGGCTGGTTATGACTGGCTTGCACCGGATTGGAAAAATATTAACAATCCGGATACCAGCATCGTTGGCTTTACCAAAGGCGCCGCATTAAGCGCGGAAGCTTCTGCAACACTTGATAAATTTATCACGGCTCTGGCTGGCGGACTTAATCTGTTCGCAGGCCCGATGAAATACCAGGATGGGACCGTCTTCCTGGCGGAAGGTGTAAAAGCAACAGATCAGCAGATTTGGTATCTGCCTCTGCTTCTGGAAGGTATGGAAGGTTTAAGCGTTTCTAAATAAATAAGAGAAACAAAACTTGGGGAAGGCGGGATCGCCTTCCCCAAAATAGTAATCATCCTTCAATCCTTATGAAAATTCAATTTGAAGACATCGATATATCCTTTGGCAGTGTGCATGCTAATGATCATATCTGCATGACGATCCCTTCCGGCACTATTCAAGGTATTCTGGGAGAAAATGGCGCTGGTAAAACCACCCTGATGAAAATTCTCTCGGGTTTTTATCAACCGGATGGCGGCCGAATTCTCCTTGATGGGCAACCGGTGACAATTCATTCACCGTCAGATGCCATCCATTATGGGATTGGCATGCTGCACCAGGATCCATTGGATTTCCCGCCTCTGCGGGTGCTGGATAATTTTCTTTTAGGTCAAAAGGGGGGTATTAATCCTGAGTCTGGAAAAGCACGAAAAAGTCTAAATGAACTCCAGAATAAATTTGGCTTTAACATTAATCCTGATAATTACGTTGAAAACCTCACTGTGGGGGAAAGGCAGCAGCTTGAGATTTTACGATTGCTTTATTTGGGGGCGAAGGTACTGATCCTGGACGAACCCACCACCGGTATCAGCGCTGAACAAAAAGAGAAGATTTTTAAAACCCTGGTTGTATTGGTCAAAGAAGGAAAAACAGTCATTTTTGTATCCCATAAACTGGAAGAAGTGGAAGGGTTGTGCAACCAGGTGGTTGTCTTAAGACAGGGGAAGGTTGTGGGAGAAGCCAGTCCACCCTATAAAACCAAAGACTTCGTTCGCATGATGTTTGGCAAGGAAATTAAACAAGCGATTCGCTGTTCCTGTAAAAACGAAACCCCCAGGATTACGCTTAAAAATCTCAGTCTGGAAGATTCCCGCCTTCAAATAAAAAATATCAATCTGCAAGTCTGCAGAGGTGAGATCATTGGTCTGGCAGGTATGGAAGGTTCCGGGCAGCAGCTCTTTTTACGGGCGCTGGCTGGATTGGTCGTTCCAGTGAGCGGGGAAATTGAGGTTGATGGCAAATTAATGAATCGCAGGTCTTATCATAATTTTCAAAAAGCGGGAGTCTATTATGTGCCGGCAGCAAGACTGGAAGAGGGGCTGATCTCAGGGTTTTCCCTGACCGAACATGTGGAATTGGTGGAAGACCAAAAAGGCTTTTTTATTAAAAATGAAACACATCGCCTGGCTGCACAGAATAAAATAAACAACTTCAGCATTCATGGCAAACCGGAAAGCCTGGTGGAAAAGCTTTCGGGCGGCAATCAGCAACGCGTATCGCTTGCATTGTTGCGCTCTCCCCAATCGGTGCTGCTGCTGGAACATCCCATGCGCGGGTTGGACATGGAATCCGCCATAGATATTTGGAATAAGCTGCGGGATCATTGCCGGCAGGGATCATCCCTTTTTTTCACTTCTTCTGATCTTGAAGAGATCTTGCGATATAGCGACCGTATAATGGTCTTTTTTGGAGGTAAGGTATCCAAAGTGCTGGATGCAGAGAAAATGTCTGTAGAACAATTAGGGCAGATGATCGGTGGGAAGGGATTTTAAATAGGAGCTTAATTATTGAAGATTAAAACTATTATTTTTAATATTGGTTTCCGGATCCTGGCGATCGTGTCTGCTTTTTTGTTCACCGTCCTTATTATTGTTGCCATTCAGGCGCAGCCATTTGAGGCATATAAAAACATTTTATTGGGTTCGATTGGCAGCTCGCAGAAATTGGGAGAAGTGGTTCGCGCCTGGCTACCTCTCATTATCGTGACCTCTGGTTTGATGGTCACATATACGGCGGGCTTGTGGAATATTGGCGTCGAGGGGCAAATTACGATGGGGGCAATTTTTACCACGGCTGTAATGCGCCTGTTACAGGACCAATCCGTATCTCCACCATTGATCTTAATTCTGGCGATCATGGCTGGCGCGGTGGGTGGAATGCTATGGGCAAGCCTGGCGGGCCTCCTAAAAATAGTTGGCGGGATCAACGAAATATTTGCGGGGCTGGGCTTGAACTTTGTGGCGGATGCTATTGTGCTCTGGTTGATCTTTGGCCCATGGAAACGTCCCGGGGTGGGTTCAATGAGCGGTACGATACCATTTAAGGATTCCTTGCGCCTTCCAACGCTGCCAGGATCACCGATCAGCATCTGGCCGGTTTTAATTGCAGCTATCCTGGTAATTTCAATTTATATTGTCTTAAGAGGCAGTTACTTTGGACTGAGGTTGAAGGCCATTGGCAAGAATATTCGTGCAGCTTATTTAAAAGGAGTACCAACCGCAAAATATCTATTGGGGGCATTCATGTTGTGTGGTTTGTGCGCTGGACTGGCAGGTGCCATCCAGGTAACTGGTGTCCATTTCCGCCTGGTGCCTTCCATTGCCTCGGGTTATGGGTTTTTGGGAATCATGGTTGCCATGCTGGTTAATTTTCATGTCCTGTGGGCTTTACCGGTTGCATTTGTTTTCTCCACGTTGAATACTGGCAGTATTCAACTGCCGATTGTGATGAAACTGGATGCCTCCCTGGCGGGTGTCTTGCAGGGTTCCCTGGTCCTCTTTGTGCTTCTCATGGATGGTGTCCGTAAGAAGATATTAGGTAAAGCAGGGGAGGGCTGAAATGGACTCAACTACGTTAACCAGCATCGCGGGTATGCTTGCCCTGGCGGCTCCATTAATTTTTGCTGTCATTGGTGAAACACTTACTGAAAAAGCCGGCATCATCAATCTCTCTTTAAATGGCACCATCCTCCTTTCAGCCATGAGCGGGTTTGTGGTTGCGACTTCCCTCAATAACATCCCATTGGGTTTTTTAGTCGGTGGTTTGGTGGGAATGCTGGTCGCTCTGATTGTGGCTTTTTCCAGCATCGCCTTGAGACAATCCCAGGTGGCGATAGGCTTCGTGCTCACACTTCTCTGCCGCGACCTCGCGTACTTCATAGGTAACCCGTTCATGGGCAATCCAGGTATTCGAGTACCGCATCTACCTATTCCCGGTTTGGTGGATATTCCCTATCTGGGTCCGATTTTCTTCAACCAAAATATCCTGGTTTATGCCAGCTATTTGTTGATCATTTTTTCAACCCTGTGGATCTTTAAGACCCGCCCAGGCTTGATGCTGCAGGGTATTGGCGAAAAACCGATGGCAGCTTATACCCGCGGTACTAATGTCAATCGATTGCGCTATATCTATGCAGCAATTGGCGGGTTTCTGGTGGGTCTGGCAGGACCCATGTATTCCCTGAGTGTTAAAGTGGGCTGGAAGGGATCGCTCTCCGGTTTGGATGGTTTAGGATGGATCGCATTAGCCATCACCATTTTTGGCGCCTGGAATCCTCTTCGGGCGGCGTTGGGTGTTTATCTTTTTGTGTTTTTACAATGGCTGGGGATCGTATTACAGCCTATCCTGGTAGACTTTCCTTCCCAGGTCTTGCAGGTGGCACCTTTTCCTTTAATGATATTGACCCTGTTATTGGTGAATATTGGCAATACCGAATGGGTTGAGAAAATGCTGGCGCCTACACCGGAGGCATTCCGCCGAGCGGTAAAAAAGATCATTCGCATCGTCCGCTCATCGCCGCCGGGTTCTCTGGGTGTGCCTTTTGAAAGCGGTAAATAGTTATTTAATCAATAACAGTTGTAAAAAATACGATAATGGAGAAACTTTATGGGTAATTTTATCGGCTACCGCTGCTCTTTATGCGGCAAGGAATACCAACCAGAGCAGGTGACGTATACCTGCCCGGTGGATGGTGGTAATTTGGATGTGGTAATGGATGCTGTCCGGATCGGCAAAGGCTACAGCGTTACCAACGTCACTTCGGAAACCGAAACCTCCATCTGGCGCTATATTCTGGTATTACCTGTGTCGGACCCGGATGGACGCGAAACTCCCTTGCGAGCCGTGGGTTGGACCCCGGTATATTCTCCGCAAAAACTAGCCAGGTCGTTGCATTTAGATAATTTATGGATCAAGGATGAAAGCCGCAACCCGACCGCCAGCTTCAAAGATCGGGCCAGTGCCCTGGTGGTTGCACGTGCCAGGCAGATCGGTGCGGACGTGATCATCACCGCTTCCACTGGCAATGCGGGCGCAGCTCTGGCAGGGATGGCAGCAGCAGTCGGACATCAGGCGGTCATTCTGGCTCCCAAAACAGCCCCTCCGGCCAAAGTTGCCCAATTGCTTGTGTATGGGGCAAAAGTTGTGCTGGTGGATGGCAATTATGACCAAGCATTTGACCTTTCAATCGAAGCCGCCAATGAGTTTGGCTGGTACTGCCGCAATACTGGCTACAACCCCTTCACTGCAGAGGGCAAGAAAACAGCCGCTTTGGAGATCTGGGAACAGGTGCTTCTTGACCACGAAGAATTTAAGAAACCCCTGTGCGTGTTTGTTTCCGTTGGGGATGGCAACATCATCTCCGGGATTCATAAAGGATTTAAAGACCTGGTTTCCTTCGGCTGGCTGGATCAAATGCCGCGTATTTTTGGAGTCCAAGCGGATGGTTCTGCAGCGATCGCCAATGCATTCAAAGCTGGAACCGAGGTTATTGTGCCTGTAAAAGCCCAAACCATCGCCGATAGTATTTCGGTTGATCTGCCTCGCGATGGGGTTCGCGCTGTGCGTGCAGCCCGCGAAACAAAGGGTGATTACATCGTGGTTAAAGATACAGATATTTTAAAAGCGATCAGCGAGCTGGGTAAAGTGGGAATTTTTGCTGAACCAGCCGGAGCAACCTCTTATGCCGGCCTGGTACAAGCTGTACAAAAAGGGATCATCCATACCGATAACCCAGTACTGGTTTTAAATACCGGCAGCGGATTAAAGGATGTACGCGCTGCCATGCAGGCTGCTGGGGAAGCCCCGGTGATCGAACCAACGTTACCTGCGTTAAAAAAGTTACTGAAAAAATAATGGAATTGAAAATGCCAATAAACGCAAGACAAAATCTGAAGATTTCCATCGTCGCCCCGGTATTTAATGAACACGATTGCCTTCCGGAATTTTATAAACGTATCTGCAAGGTGATGGATACCACAAGAAAAGCCTGGGAACTGTTGTTGATCGATGATGGCTCAACCGATGGCTCAACGGAGATCATCCTTAACCTGGCAAGCAAAGATAAGCGCGTTCACCCCTTGATTTTTGCACGCAATTTCGGCCATCAAATAGCCGTAACAGCTGGCATGGATCACGCTAGCGGGCAGGCAGTAGTGGTTATTGACGCTGATCTGCAGGACCCGCCTGAAGTGATCGCTGAGTTAATTGCCAAATGGCAGGAAGGTTACCAGGTGGTATTTGCTGTCCGCCGTAAAAGGGAAGGGGAGAGCTGGTTCAAAATAACAACCGCTTCCCTTTTCTATCGCCTCATTTATAAGATCACGGATGTCAAGATCCCGCTGGATACGGGTGATTTCCGCCTTCTCGACCACCAGGTGGTGAAGGTGATGGGCAGCATGCGCGAAAAACACCGATTCTTGCGCGGTATGGCTGCCTGGGTGGGATTCCGCCAGGTTGGAGTGCCATATGACCGCAAGGAACGTTTCGCCGGTGCAACGAAATACCCATTTAAGAAAATGCTGAGACTGGCTTTAAATGCCATTACCGGCTTTTCTTATTTCCCCCTGCAGTTGGCGACGTACGTAGGTTTCATTGCTGCTGGATTAAGCATACTGGCTATTCCGGTTGTAGCAGTGATGCGCCTGGCTTCATCAGAAGCCTTTATGGGTCAAGCAACCACTTTAATATCGGTTCTATTCCTGGGCGGCGTGCAGTTGATCTGCCTGGGTATATTGGGCGAATATATTGGGCGAATATATGATGAGGTTAAAGGGCGCCCCTTGTATGTACTGAATGAAAATCCCCAAGTAAAAATAAAACAAAATAAAAGAAAGATACAGGAGAAATAATCATGGCGAAGATCGATTTGAAAGTGAATTCTGAAAGGCAGAAGAATGCCATCCTAAGGGCGCGGGATAAGAACATTATTATCCCAACTTTTGCCCAGATGAAGAACCCGGCATCTGTTCCGGATAAAGCCAAAGATGAATTGAAATCCATTGGGCTGTGGGATGTCAATCCACGCAACCTGTTCCGCATTACCTGGAAGAACCAGCCCGTGGAAAAGGGCGGTGTTTTTGGAGATGTCAATTACATTGAATTCCCCAGTAGCTTCACCGGCACCAAGGCACGCGTCATCGCGCTCATTGGCAAGTGGTTTCCCACCGGTGCGCATAAAGTGGGCGCTTCTTTTGGCTGCCTGGTGCCGCGCTTGGTGACCGGCCAGTTTGACCCGATCAACCAAAAAGCGGTCTGGCCGTCCACGGGAAATTTCTGCCGCGGCGGCGCCTATAACTCCACACTTTTAGGCTGCAAGTCCATTGCGATCCTGCCCGAAGGAATGAGCAAGGAACGTTTTGATTGGCTCAAAACCGTTTCAGGGGAGATCATTGCCACCCCGGGCAGTGAATCCAATGTCAAAGAGATTTACGATAAATGCTGGGAACTGCGCAAGAGCGGTCAGGACCTGATGATCTTCAACCAGTTTGAAGAATTTGGCAATTACCTGTGGCATTATGATGTCACCGGGCATGCCATGCAGGAAGTGCTTGAAAAAGAGCTTGGCAAACACGGTTCTTACCGCGGTGTGGCTCTCACCACTGGTTCCGCCGGCACCATTGGCTGCGGGGATTACCTTAAACAGGTTTTTCCAACCAGCAAGGTGGCTGCCAGTGAAGCCCTGCAGTGCCCGACCCTGATGGAAAATGGCTTTGGTTCGCACCGCATCGAAGGTATCGGCGATAAACATGTGCCCTGGATCCACAATATGAAAAACACTGACATGTTGGTGGCCATTGACGACAATGCCGTGGTCAACCTGTCGCGGCTTTTTAATGAAGAGACCGGACGCCGCTTCCTCGTCAGCCAGGGTGTGCCTGAAACGACCGTGGCACGCCTCGATCTGCTCGGTTTCTCAGGCATTGCCAACGTGTTGTCCGCCATCAAGATGGCCAAATATTATGAGATGGGCGAGGAGGATATCGTCCTTACCGTGCTCACTGATTCCATGCAGCTTTACCAGAGCCGCCTGAAGGAAATGCACACTGAGTTCGGCGCTTACAAAGAGACGGATGCAGCTGCTCATTTTGCGCAGTATCTGCACGGCGCTGACCTTGATCATGTGCAGGAACTGACCTACACCGACCGCCGCCGTGTGCATAACCTAAAATATTTCACCTGGGTGGAACAGCAGGGCAAGACCTATGAAGAGATCAATGAGCAGTGGTATCAGCCCGATTACTGGACTGACCTGCAGGCGCAGATCCCGGAGATGGATGCCCTTATTACCGAATTCAACGCCAAGGTTGGCTTATCGAAATAAGAAGACCGCATGACTGAGATTCCTGCCGGTTATCCTGATCCATCCGCACTGATCCTGGTTGGGATTTTACCTGGGCGCAAAGACTTGGAGATTGCCCGCCTGTTGGGCTGGTACCGAATACCTCTCCGCTTTGCGCCCAAAATCGTTAATGTGGATGTGGTCGCTTTTTACCAGGCATCTGCTTTTGGCAGAGACCACTGTTGGTGCATCGAATCCTTTGCCTCGGTGCGCGGGGTGGAGCTCACGACCCGTAAAGAGCTGCTCAAGGATGAACCCAGCCATCCCCGCGCCAATGAGGAATACTACAAGCTGGAATTGGGAACACTGCAGATTTTAGGCAGACCCATCCTGGCGGGAAAATGGAAACGCATCACCTTTCTGTATACCACCGGTGAACTATTTTACCGCGCTAAAACCATCAATGACCTGGTGGTGAGATCAGAGGAAAGGCAAGTGCTTTGGTGCTCACTGCGTGAGCGCGCCCTGCAGGGCAGCCTGTACAGCCCTGATGACATACCCGAATTTCCGATCGATCCAGCCATTTTGGCTTTAATGGGGGATTAATATAACATTGTCTGCCAGAATGACCTATAATCGAATGCTAAAATCTACATTAGATTGTTAGCTTCCAAATTCTAAATAACATCCACGATCTACTCAAAAGACTGTGTCTTTAGTTCCAATATCAGGATCTTTAAAAGTAACAATAAAATAGTATCTGATATTTTTTGGTTGAAATTTTGTGCATGTCTGTATCTACATTATTCCAGATGAGGTTCCAAACTGAGGTTGTCACTGTATCCCCAGGATCAAGAAAAGTTTTTACAAATTCCTTTAATTTACCATTAACCGAAACATTGCCTGCATTATTTAGATTCTTAATAATGCTTGAATTGCTTTCTGGGCATGTCAAAGATGTTACTTTATTATTTGCAATCAACAGTTGACATTATAAAGATGAAAAAGATAAATCTTATTCAGAATTTGTTTTTTAATTCGTTAATCCTTTTATTTTTTCCTTCTATGACTCAAGTCTTTAAGAAATGTATAGGATAGCTTTGCTAAAATAAAAAGATTATGATTGATTGCAGTCAATAAATGAGGATTTAGGGCTTGCAATTAGGCAAACAATTTGAAATTTTATTTATTTGTGTGCCAAAATTCCAGTGAGCGTCATCTGCAATTTTCATATAATTGCTAACGGTTGAACTTGATGCTTCTCTCATAAATGCCATAAAACCCTCTATAGCATTATCCATTGAGTCCCCAAAGAATATTTTCGCTTGATTTAGACAATCTGGTAATTTCAAGTTATCTAAATCCCTTTTAATTGTTTGTAAAGCGCTAACTTGTTGAGAAAGTTGAATCCTCGGGGTTGATCTGGCAAGATTAAAGGCATCTACCCATTTACTCTCTATTAAACTCAATTTTTCAATTGAATTTTTGGTTTCACTTTGAGGGCAGTAACTATTACAACTAACCAAAAAAAGCAGGATAATTATTATCAAAATAATATTTTGAATTTTTTTCATTTTTTCCTCATCTAATTACATTATATAAGAAATGTATGGGGTGGACTCCTTGAAACGTGTGAATCATTCACCTGCTAGAATGAGATTTATTAATCATTAGCAGTGATCTGAACGAGGCCTTTTTCATCAACTTCAATGTAGAGGTTCTCTTTCGATTTATAGAAAATTAGATACAGAATTGCCGGTAATAGTAGTAGGAGAGAAAGTAAGCAAGCAAGCCCTAATGATGGGCCTGTTTCGCGTGTTAGTTGAGCAGAGGTATTAGATTGGCTGACTACTCGATAACCATCTTTTACATATTTTGAAATTTCCTTTTGAAGAATCTCTCTGCGTTCTTCAATTTTTTTAGTTGCTCTTTGCTTGGTTGCTGTTTTTGCCTTTTTAATGATCTTTTTACTTTCTTGGATTGGTTTAATTGCCATTTTTATCTCCTATGATTTAAGTATATAAGAAGAATAGAGTGTAGCCTTGGAATAACATAAAGATGGTCTATTAACCCTTGAGAGGGCTTTTAATAACATTTTTGATTGGCCGTTTGAAAGTCCAGCAGATATAAGAATTGGTTCCGCATGTACCTGCAATCTCCCATCCATCCTTACCAAATTTATTCAACCTTTCTTTAATTGATAAAGATATGCTTTTATCATCCCCCCAATAATAAACACCATTTTTCAAATTAAATCCCTTTTGTTCCCTGACATATTCGATGAATGTATATTCCCATTTTTGCATAATTGCCTCCATATCTATGCTTTCAGTATATATGAAAAGTTGTATGGTTGTTGAATAACGTTTGTCGACGGTATAAAAAACTATCTAATTCCCTTGATTTTCATTAATAAGCGTGCAATAATATTTTAAACAAAATATCTCCTAAAAAAAGAGGAGTCAACATAATGTCTATCGATATCGCATCTCAAGTTCCGTTTCGGCCGGCTCAGTGTACTAATTGTCAGCACCTGGTTACTTTTCAAGGCGAGGATCCTAAAAACGGACGCTGCAGGGCTTACCAGACACCTTCCGCGTTTCGACCTATCCTGGCAACTTTTCGCGGCGAAAATAATGGTTACTGTCCCAAGTACGAACAGAAGCATGGATAAGGAAGGTCATACTGCTAAAGATTTTCTTTCTATAACTCCTTCAATAACCTAAGACCATAGCAGAATTCATAGGTCTGCTGTAAACCTCAATCCCCTGCGCTTTAGACCCAAAATCGTTAATAAGGAAATTGTCGCCTTTTGACAGGCATCTGCTTCTAGCTGAGACCACTACTGACGCATCGAATCCTTTAGCTCGGTGTCAGGGTGGAGTTCATCCTATTGATTTCCAGTATAATAAAAACTTCGTTGACCTTACTCTTGATTTATAGGAAGATTGAACTATGCTGGCGATCATGGCAGGAATCGTATTCTTTCTATTGCTTTATACAGGCATTGGACTGTTGTTTCCTTACAAATTGTGGCGTAACGGGCGCTTCTTCGAAGACCTGCTGGGTGACTTTTGGGTGGGGCTGGCACTCTCGATCGCTTTCCTGCAGATCTGGCATTTGTTCGCGCCGGTGGGTGTGTTTTCATTGGTCCTGCTGGTTTGCGCTAGCCTGGCAGGTTGGGGATTGAATTTTAAACAGGTCTTAAGTTGGCTGCGCACTTTTTCGCGGAAGCATATCCTTATCACAGTTAGCCTGATTGCTGTTCCTTTGTTTATCCTTTCCAATGAAGCCATTTGGGGGCTTGTCCATTTTGACCACGGCTTATATCATATGCCGTTGGTTAAATGGATCGAGTCTTACGCCATCGTCCCCGGGCTGGGTAACCTGCATCACCGCTTCGCTTTCAACAATTCCTCGTTTCTATACGCTGCACAGATCAACGCCGGGGTTTTTAAAGGACTGGCCTATTACATCTCAAACACACTGCTATGTTTTGCTGTGGGTCTGGGCTGCTTCAACGTCATTTATCATCTCGCTCGTGAAGACCGCCCGCTTTCGGTTGCGGACTTGTACCAGGTCTTGCTGCTCCCGTTCCTGTTATTCTATATATCCACGGCTTACTTCACCGGTTATTCGCCGGATATTTTCATCTTTGCCCTCGAAGCTGTACTGGCCGGCGAACTCATTCGGGCTTTCGACCGCAGCATAATCCCAGAGAAGAACCTGCTGACGCGGATCTTACTGCTCGCAGCCTTGGCCATCACGGTTAAGCTCAGCGCAGTTGTGTTCGCCGGCGGGATCATGCTGGCTGTTCTAGGGCTTTTGCTGGCACAGCAAAAGAAACTGAAAGCGAAACTTTTACCCAGGCTATCGGGCTGGGTTGGTTTGATTGCGGCGTTTATCGTACCCTGGCTGGTGCGTTCAGTGATCTTGAGCGGTTATCTTGTCTATCCCAGCCTGCTAATCTCCTTTAATGTATTGTGGAAGATCCCCCTTAAAAATGTCGCGCCCATTTCCGGGATTATCAGGCAGTGGGCCATGTATCGCAGCGTTATCACACCGGATATTTCGTGGCTTGAATGGCTAAAGAGCTGGAGCATCCAGATCCCATTTGAAGTGAAAGAGGGCATCGTTTACCTGGCGTTGATCCTGCTGGCTGTGCTGATCTTGCGACTGCGGGATCGCTCACAGGCTTTGGAGTGGAAAGGTCCGGCAGCAGTTTTTGGCATTTCTTTTGCGGCGATGGTGTACTGGTTCTTGCTCGCCCCGGATTTCCGTTTTTTGGGTGCAGCCTTCTGGCTGCTGGTGATCAGCGCGGTGGTGGTGTTATTCCAATTGATCTTCAGCCTGCACTGGGTGAAATCACCCAGTGTGCTTGTTGGAATTTTCCTGTTCGCTATCATGTTTTGGTTAGCGCCAAGGTTCAGCAACAATATCAGTCCGGCTACTTTCATCGTCCCCAACCTCGAAACCAGTATCGCCCAAAAAGCAATGATGTCGGAGGTCATTCCCACCCAGGTGACCCGCAGCGGGTTGGTTGTAAACATGGCTAACGATTGGAGCAAGGAAGTTTGCTGGGATGAACCTTTGCCCTGCACACGGGTAAACGATTTCGAACCGCGGCTTGCGCTTATCGATCCGTTGAATATGCAAAAAGGGTTCTTTATCCAGCCTTAAAGATTTTTCCCGATAGATAATGTATTTAAATTAGAATATTCCTGGCAATGATCTTCCCCATAAATTCCTTTTTGCCTACACACTGAAAGTCAAAGGATCCTTATATCCTTCTTATTTCCGCTTAAAATTTATATAAATAGGCGAAGGAATAAGACTTCTGTGGTAATAATGAAACCAACAATCTAGGAACTCTGCTGGGTTTTTTCCGTCAATATTTTCATCTGGCTGTAAATGAAAGCCAGCATGGAATTTGCCCTGGCGAAATAATCGGTTATCATGGCCTCCGTTTCGCCGGAAGAATATGCGCTAAATCCTTTGATTGTGTAATCGGATGCGGAAAGAAGAGCTTTGTGCAGGTCGCTCAGGCAGGCAGGCGGAAAGACACCTTTGAATTCCGCATCAATAGTCTGTAGATTATTAATATCTGTTGCCACATCCCCGGGTTTAGCCGAATATGCTTTCTGTACAGCTGTACCCCATCGGGTATAGATGGGCATAATGATGGAAGAATACTTACCCATTTCCTGGAGACCACAACCGGAGATGGCGTTGGTGGGTATGGCAGTTGGGGATGGAGTGGGGGTTGCGCAGCCAACCAGGGATAATAGAATAATTAATAATGTGATTTTTTTCATTTTTCCTCAGGAACGCAATTATACAAGAAAAGGATGAGGAGATGATTAAGAGATTTCAGTTAATCCAATTTCGCAAAATTCCCTATCCGTCCAGCCAGAATTGCCGGTTGAGCGAAAAAGCCCGGTTGGTTATAAAGTAGGCGTTATTATGATACACAACAAAAATGTGGCTTGTATGGAATTATTGATAATATAAAAAGTTCATTTTTATCGATTTCCTCATCCCAGAAGTATCTCAAGAAGAACCGTATTTTTCAGTATAATCATTCAGACTAATAAAATAAGAGAGATAGATCAATCGACATATTTACCTGTTGGAGATTGAGATGGCTACGTTAATTAAATCCGGAACACTGATCACTTCGGCAGAGACCTATCAGGCGGATATCCTGATTGAAGGCGAAAAAATTGCTGCCATTGGGCAGAACCTGACAGTCCCCCCAGACACTCAGGTGATCGATGCATCAGGCAGGCTAGTGATGCCAGGCGGGGTGGATGTGCATACCCATCTGGATCTGCCCATGTTTGATACGGTCTCTTCCGATGACCATTACACAGGCATGAAAGCTGCTGCTATTGGCGGGACAACCTCTGTTATTGATTTCATTTCCCAGGATGTCAGTCCATTATTGAAAAATGTGGAACTGTGGCACGCCAAAGCTGATGAAAAAGCAGCCGTTGATTTCAGCTTCCATATGAATATTACCCGCTTTGATTCCGGTGTCGCAGGAGAAATTCCATTGTTGGTCGAACAGGGGATTACCAGCATCAAGGTGTTCACGGCTTACAATAACCGTTTGCGTCTGCAGGATGGGAATATCTTCCAGGTACTGCGCATAGCCAGAGATAATGGAATACTTGTGATGGCTCATTGCGAGAGCGGGGATGTGATCGAACTCCTTGTCCGCGAAGCATTGGAGCAAGGTCACAACTCACCGGAATGGCACGCTCTTACCCGGCCAGCCTGGGGTGAGGTGGAGACCATTAACCGCGTTATTTCTCTCGCAGGACAAGCGGGTGCCCCAATCTATATCGTGCATATGACCACAGCTGGCGGAGTGGACCGGATCCGACAGGCACGCGAAAAAAGTCTGCCGGTGATGGGAGAAACCTGTCCGCCTTATTTATTCTTTACTTCAGAAGACCTTAAACGCACGGATGGCTCC
This sequence comes from uncultured Anaerolineaceae bacterium, assembly GCA_964571135.1. Lineage (GTDB taxonomy): Bacteria > Chloroflexota > Anaerolineae > Anaerolineales > Anaerolineaceae > CAZMZW01. Next base: position 42,858 of record CAZMZW010000003.1, read on the forward strand.
AAATGGATATGCTCACCCCCTTTGCGCTCCGAGATGGATAACCAGGGACTCTGGCAAGGGATGAAAAATGGAAGTCTGCAGACCATCGGAACAGACCATTGCCCGTTTTTCTTTGATGGTACTAAACCAATATTATATGAAGGCAAACCAGTTGCCATCCCGGGCAAGGAACTGGGGCGGGGCGACTTTACAAAAATTCCCAACGGGCTGCCTGGGGTAGGCGACCGCCTGCCGATCCTGTGGACTTTTGGAGTTGGTGAGGGAAAGATCAGCGCCAATCAATTTGTGGCACTAACCAGCACCAACCCGGCTAAGATCTTTGGTCTTTACCCCCAAAAGGGAAGTCTGCTTCCAGGCTCGGATGCAGATGTGGTCATCTGGGATCCCGAAAAAGAGGTTCAATATGGGGTGAAAGTGGCACAACACCGCACTGATTACAATCTGTATGAAGGTTGGAAGCTTAAGGGATTCATTGAAAAAGTCTTTCTGCGCGGGAATCTAATTGTCGACCAGCAAACCTGGATGGGCAAACGCGGGATGGGTCAATTTGTTCACCGGTCCGCAGGGCAAGTAATTTAATCCTTCGATGTTATTTCTATTACCGATCATCCTGTTTGGCCTGACGGCAGTGGGTCTTGCACTGCTGCGTTTGCGCGGTATGCGAATGGCTTACATCTGGTTAATGCCGGCAATCATTATCCTGGTGTGCTGGGTCTTGTTCCTGATCTTACCAATACCTGCAACTTCCGGGGTTATTAAAGTTCCCTGGCTTTATTCGCTTGAAAAAAGCGGCTCTCTGGTTTTTAACCTGGATTCAAATTCCTGGGGATATGTTTTTCTAATGATCAGCCTGGTGCTGGGATATTTTTTCACTCTGCCTATCCGTTTGGAACAAGAAAAACGGACTGTTCTATGGATCGGCTGGATGCTTCTTTCCATAGTTGCGTTATTTGCCTTCACAGCCGGGAATATGGCCACCCTGATCATGGCTTGGACATTATTTGACCTGGTTGATTTTGTCTTTTCCTTCTTTATCCTTAAAACTGCAACGGAAGAACGATCATTGGCAGTCATTTTTCTTCCCAAAATTGTAAGTGTCTCATTATTAGTTCTTTCTGTCGTTTTTCTGGGATCTGATAGTGCTCAATTGGTCCCAACCTCGCTGCAGCCGATCGCTTACCTTTTGATTTTATTGGCGGCATTATTCCGCACCGGTCTTATTCCATATTGGCAGATTAAAATTGCCGAAGACCAATCCGGGGTTTCTTTTGAATTTCTGAAAAGAATTGCACTCATCCTTTTAGGATTCTCTTTACTTTCCCATTTGCCAGGAAATTTTTACAATGGGATCAGCAGCGCCCTGATAAGTTCGATTTTTCTGATCCTTTCCATTCTTTTTACATTGGCAACATTAGCGAATCATGAGGAGAATGTTGAGGTTTGGTTGGATGCATTGATTTGTCTGGCTTTGATAAGTGTAATTTCTGGTGATCCAAAATTGTTGCTTGGTTGGGCGGGAGTGGCGGTAGTGGGTGCCGGCATTCAGCAATTTTACACATTGCGTAATCCTAGGTTTAATTACTTTGCCTTGCTCGGTGCTGCGGCTGTTTCGGGTCTGCCTTTCTCCATTGGCCTGGTTGCCCTCAATGGATTAAGTTCCAGAGGTTTACTGATTTGGGAATTGCTTTGCCTGCCCATCTACGCATTGCTTTTATTGGATCTCATCCAGAAAACAACCATTCCACGAAAAAGCAATCCTTCCATGGAATCCTGGTATCTGGCAGTATACATTTTTGGATTATTTTTATTGGCTCTAGCTCCTTTCGCAGTCATAATTAAAAGTGTAATAACTTCCACAAGCGCAGTACAGAATTGGTGGATAGGAATAGTAGCGGCAGTTATTACATTGTTTGGTTATTTAATGAATTTTCGTCAGAAAAAACTTAGAAAAGGTCTGGAAAATTATTCAAATAGGTTGAGACCGATGATGGCTTTTCTACGTTTCGAATGGTTGAACGGTATTTGGAAATGGATTTCTATAATCATTGCTGAAGCGTTTAGTTTTATCACCCAGCTTCTTGAGGGAGAAGGTGGAGTGATCTGGGCAATTGTTCTAATGGCATTGTTGATTTCAATCCTTGGCGCAGGCAGGTAGTAAAAGTGCTGACCTTATTTTCGAGTCTCCTGATTCTTGCAGCGGTTGCTGCTGCGCTGCTGATGCTGCTTAGTGATAGTTGGAGATGGACTATTGCCGGTCTGGCTATTCAATATCTAGTGGTCTTTTTGCTGGTGGCACAGATTTGGCCGATTGGCCTGGCAGCCATTAAACTGGTGGCTGGCTGGTTGGCAGGCGTATTGTTAAGTATGGTTAACTCCCCAAAGCAATTGGAAGAGACTTTTTTCTCTCCACGTTCTGCCAGAATTTTCCGTTTATTTTCAGCGAGCCTGATTCTAATGATCGTATTTGCTGTTACACCCTCAGTGAATACCTTGCTGCCCATACCCTATCATTATCTGTTGATTGGTTTGATGCTGATTGGCATGGGTGTGCTGCAATTTGGTATTTCTCAACGTCATTTAAGGGTCATTCTTGGCCTGCTTACCCTACTTTCTGGGTTTGAGGTGATCTATTCTTCGTTGGAAGGTTCCGCTTTGCTGGCTGCCATCCTGGCTGCAATTACTCTGGCGCTTGGTTTAATCGGTTCAACCATATTAATGAACGATCAACCACAGGAGAAAGTATGAATGCTCCTTTTGTATGGATCCTATTGCCTTTTTTAGTAGCGCTGGGATTATTAGTCTTGCGAAAGAGGAAATTAATAAGCGTCATTATTGGAGCCGGATTCTGTCTATTTCTAGCGGCGCTGGCGCTGGTGACCCCCATTGGTCAGGTAATAAAACCCGGACCAATTCAGTTCTCCCTCCCCGGTGAATTTTCCATCCTTGGGCGAGTATTAATTCTCACTCAGCTGGATATGCCCATCATCGCTTTTATGTTTACCATTGGCGCTCTTTGGTTTTTTCTCTCCTATGAAAATAGACGCAATTCTCTTTTTATTTCCATTGGATTGAGCATAATCGCACTTTTGATTGCCGCTCTGGCGGTGAAGCCATTTATCTATGGTGCTTTGTTGATTGAGGTAGCCATTCTTGCCTGCCTCCTGCTTCTCGCAGATCAGCGCAAGCCAGTCGGAAATGGTGCAGTGCGGTTTCTGGTTTTTCAAACATTGGGGTTGCCTTTCCTTCTTCTCGCCGGCTGGTTTCTGGCGAGCGGTGAGATCACTCCCATCAATGAGACCCAATTGACCCTTTCGGTGGTTTTACTGGGATTGGGATTCGCTTTTTGGATGGGTGCTTTTCCCTTGCATACCTGGATTCCGATGATCGCTGAAGAGGCAGAACCAAGAATAAGCGGTTTTATTTTTTCGATCCTTCCCCTTCCGGTCATGTTCTTCTTGCTCGATTTTTTAAATAGCTATGCCTGGCTGCGGGAATACCCCGCGATCTATCCTGCATTTCGCTGGCTTGGCGCAATAATGGTTTTATTTGGAGGGGTGTGGGGTTTATTTCAGCGAAGTATCAAGCAGGTCTACGGATACCTGGTAATGGCACTTAGCGGTTTATCTTTGCTTGCATTGGGAATAAAAGGCGGGCAGGGCATTCAAATCCTGACTTTTTCATTTCTCCCTCGTCTTCTTTCTATAGCCATCTTTTCGATATTCATTAAATTTCTATTGAAAAATAAAATCGAGTTGAAAGTTGAGAACCTTCAAGGACTGGCCTGGGATGCACCATTTTCCGTCCTGGGGATTTCCATTGCGATCCTTTCAAGCGCAGGTATGCCCTTGCTGGCCGGGTTTCCGATCGTGCAGGATCTGGAAATTGTATTAACCAAACTATCTTATCTCGGCTTGGCAATGATGCTTGGTGGTCTTCTTTGCATATTTCTCACCGGATTTAAATTATTGACCATTATGTTCACCAAACCAGACAGTCCTGCTGATATAAAAGAAACCATGATCGACAAGGTTACGATTGGACTGATGGTGGCTCTTATTCTTCTGGTGGGATTACTGCCATCGGTCTTTAATTCTTTCTTATCCAACCTTTCGGCTAAATTCCCTTTGCTACTACAGTAAAAAGACTAATTCCCTGTCAAATGGTAAAATCCATTGAATGATTTCTATAAGAAAATTAAGGAAAGAAAATGAATATTGATGATCTGGTAAAAAGGATTGTCGCTCTTGAAGACGAAAACCATTCCAATGCAAAAACTTTGGCTGCGTTGAATGGCAAGATCAAAAAGATTGAAGACAGCAATTCCACCTTCTTGGATACTTCCCGTGAGATGCGCAAGGAGGTGGAACGTCTAAGTTCTACGGTTTCCAGATTGGGTCAATTTGATGCTTCCCTGACTCAGATTCGTGTTGAATTATCCAAAAAAATGAATGAATTGGAACGTCAGCAAAAGCTATTTGAAACCAACCAGGAAAAGACACGCAAGGAAGATCTGGATTCCATCAACAAATTAATCTCATCCACCCGGGAGGAATTTTTATCCGGTCTGGATAAAAAAATGAAAGCTTTTTTTGAGGAAGATTCCCGCCTTGTGAAAAAAGTTGAGGTAATGGAATCCAGCTTTGATGCCAATCTTAAAAAAGATCAATCACTTCAAGAGATGGCGGCGGCGGGAATTGAGGAATCACACCGCAATTCCAAGAAGATTGAAAATGCACAAATGGAAATCGAGACCATTAATAAAAAGGTGGATGAATACCTGAATAAATCGAATTTGATCATGGATGACCTGCGCAAAAATGACGCTCGTCTGAATGAATTGTCCGCAACGGAAACTCAGCGTAAGGCGGACCAAAATTCCTTCCATGAACAACAATCGGTTTTACAGGTTGATCGTGATCGCATTTGGAAAGACTGGATGCTCCAATTTGAAGAAACTTCACAAAAAACCAATAAGCTATTACAAGAATTGCCTACTCAATATCAGGAATTAAAACGCTCAAAAGATGGATTCGATGAAGTCACCCAAAGATTTGACCGTCGGGTAAACGAATTAACCGAGATGTATCGCATTCTGGATGATCGATTAAGACAGGATTGGGCAACCTTTAAGGGTGATGAACAAAAACGTTGGGCAAATTATTCCCTGATCTTTGGTGAAAAGCAGGGCGATTTCTTGCATCAATTCGAAGATACAAAAAACCGCATCACCTCGCTGGAAGACCAAACCAAAGAATTCCAGGAAGTATTGGTGATGGTCAGTTCGGAATTGCAAAAGGGTATGCAAGGTCTGATGAAAATGGTCAATAATTGGATTGAAACCTTCGATGATATCCGCAGCGCTTCCAAACCTAAAAAAGAAGCATAAACCAGTTTTGCTTATATCTCTTTTATTTTTCTATTTAAACGGGAACCAGCTGTGTATGTAATTGGCACAGCTGGCCATGTGGACCACGGTAAATCAACGCTGGTGAAAGCTTTGACCGGGATTGATCCAGACCGTTTGAAGGAAGAGCAACAGCGTGAGATGACCATTGATCTGGGTTTTGCCTGGATGAAATTACCGGGTGGTGAAGATGTGGGTATCGTGGATGTTCCCGGGCACCGAGATTTTATTGAAAATATGCTGGCAGGAATGAGCGGGATTGACCTGGTCCTGCTGGTAATTGCTGCGGATGAAGGGGTAATGCCGCAAACACGCGAACACCTGGCGATCATTGATCTCCTGGGGATCAGGTCAGGAATAATTGTCTTAACCAAATCCGACCTAATCAGCGATCCGCAATGGATGGAATTGGTCCGGGCAGATATTAAAAAACTGGTTGCCAATACAGTCCTGGAAAACAAACCGATCCTTAGTGTTTCAGCCCGGAAGGGTGCTGGCTTGGCAGAGTTGGTTCATACAATTGAGACTGAACTTCTTTCGGTACCCATCCGAACGGACTCTTCCCGCCCGCGCCTCGCGATAGATCGTGTTTTTTCTCTGACCGGATTTGGAACGGTGGTGACGGGGACCTTACTGGATGGCAGGTTGTGTGTTGGGGACGAAATTGAAATCTTGCCCGCAGGTAAACACGCGAGGATCCGTGGGTTACAAACTCATAAGCAGAAAGAAGAGGAAGCAGCCCCCGGCAGCCGGACAGCAGTAAATATCAGCGGTTTGGAAGTGGATCAGATTCGCCGGGGGGATGTATTAACCCTGAAAGGAACCTATGCAACCTCTCATCTCCTGGATGTTTCCTTTCACTTGCTGGCTGATGCACATTTTCCTTTGCATCATCAGGATGAAGTGAAATTATTCATCGGATCGGCTGAAATTAATGCAAGGGTAAAGGTGCTGAACGAAAAAGAAATAGGCACTGGAAAACAAGGTTTTCTCCAGCTTAAGTTAAGTAAACCCACCGTGGCAGTAAAGGGAGACAGGTTTATTTTACGTCGACCATCACCACCTGAGACCCTGGGAGGAGGTGTGATCCTTGACCCCGCACCACTACACCGATCTAGACGAAAATCCCTGGGTGTTGTCGAAAAAATGCAGATACTGCAAAATGGCTCGCCTGCGGATAGTTTGGTGCAAACCATAATAAAGTTGGGCGTAACAACAGGTGAACAGGTGCGTCAGGAAAGCAAACTTTCCCCGCAGGTTTTTAAGGATCTATTAGAGGAACTGATTAGAAATCAAAAAAAAGTAAAGCTGCTCAACAAGAAACACGAAGCAGATGAGAGCACACTTTTGGCCAGTGTTCAAACCCTCGAAGAAATTTCTTTGAAGATTAAGAATATATTGATCGAATTCTATAAAAAGAATCCTTATCGGGTGGGATTGAAGAAGGAAGAGGTAAAAGGTCGATTTTCTTTTTCACAGAGAGAATTTGATGCGCTGGTCAATTACTTTGTGGGCAGTCAAACTATCTTGTTGAAGGGAAATTTGGTTTGTCTGCCTGATCATAAAATCCATTTTTCTCCGACCCAGGAAAAAGCGATCAAAACACTTACCTCTCAATTTGATCAGTCTCCTTATGAACCTCCTTCCGTGGAGGATTGTATAAAACAAGTTGGCAAAGATGTCTTCCAATCGCTTTTGGATATGCAGGAACTCATCCTGGTTTCACCAGACATAGTCTTTCAAGGGGCTTTAGTTCGAAAAGTTGAGGAAGAAATAAGATCCCTTTTGATCTCTAATGGAAAGATTGCATTAGCGGAAGTGCGCGATAAGTACAAAACCAGCCGCAAATTTGCACTGGCAATGCTCGAACATTTGGATAGGGTTGGGATAACAATTCGGGAAGGTGATTTTCGCAGATTGAAGAAATCAGGTTGACAGGGCAGGGGTCAGACTGTATAATCATTTCCGCTTACCTCAGCCGGGAAGCCGCTGAGGTATAATATTGTATCCCCAACTTCCCCGCACCTGGGCGAACAAACGCGCAGAATGCGGCGAAGTGAAGATTGGAGAAATGAATTATGGTATATGCAATTGTCGAAAATGGCGGAAAGCAGTACAAAGCCGTCGAAGGTGGAATCCTTGAAGTGGATTTCCAACCAGTGGAAGCCGGAAAAAAGATAGTTCTGGATAAAGTACTCTTGCTTGTGGATGAGAAGGGTGCTCAGGTTGGTACACCCCTGCTGAAGAATGTACAGGTGGAAACCACAGTTGCCGAGCACTTTAAAGGTCCCAAAATCATCATTTTCAATTATCGTCCCAAGGAACGTTACCGGGTCAAGACTGGCCATCGACAGCAATACATGCGTTTGATGGTTGATTCGATAGTTTATCCGGGTAAACCGAAATCTGAGAAGAAAGCAGAAACCGGGGCGGTTGAACCGAAAGTAAAGGTCGAAAAAGTGGCAGCCAAGAAAGCTGGAGCGGCTACAAAGAAGGCCAGCATTGCCAAACCAAAAGCGGTTGCTGCCAAAAAGACTACTGTAAAAAAAGTAAAATAAAACAAAAGATTATACGAGGTTGATGAAATGGCTCATAAAAAAGGCGGCGGTTCAACCCGCAATGGTCGTGATAGTGCCGGACAGCGTCTGGGTGTTAAAAAATACGCGGGCGAGCAGGTTCTCTCTGGAAATATTATCGTGCGCCAGCATGGCACCCGGATCAAACCTGGTGAAAATATCGGTGTAGGCAAAGATTACACTCTTTTTGCGACTGCAAATGGTGTAGTGGTTTTTAATACTCTTCCCAATGGGCAGAAGAAAGTCAGTATTGCCCTGCCGGTTGAAAAGAAAGTCTAATCAAGGTTTAGCTTAAGGAAGATTGGAATGAAAAAAGATATTCATCCTGTATATTATACAGATACCAAAGTAACTTGTGCCTGTGGGAATACCTGGGTCACTGGTTCGACAAAAAAAGAGATCCGCACCGAGGTTTGTTCCAAATGTCATCCGTTCTTTACTGGTGAACAGGCGCGTTTGATGGACATTGAAGGCCAGGTGGAACGTTTTAAGAAGCGTGTGAAAGCCAGCCTGGATTACAAAGATGTGACCAAGAAACGCTCTGAAGAACGCACCTCCCCCGATCGACCCGTGGAAGAATTGGAGTTGGGCAAGCGGTCTACCGAAGCACTGCTTGGTGCTGGATTGAAATCAGTAGGCCAGATCCTGGAAAAATTGGAAGGCGGCGAAACTTCCTTGTTGGAACTGGCAGGCTTTGGTCGCAAATCTTTGATCGATCTCAAGAAAAAATTGCGCACTTTGGGATATAAATTACCCGCAGCGGCAGAAGAGATTAACGTCTAATCGTCGTATTATTATTTAAAAGAGCAGATGCGCAAGCATCTGCTCTTTTTTTATTCTAATTTGACTTTCAATGGTGTTGATTAGTGTACAATTTTATTAAACCTTATTTAACCTGTATTCAAGGAGGAGCCATGGACAAAGCGGAAGGGATCGTGGAAGTCATTTGCGGTTCCATGTTTAGCGGAAAAACTGAAGAGATGATCCGCAGGTTAAGGCGTGCAAAAATTGCCCGGCAGAAAGTGCAGGTCTTTAAGCCGATCATTGATACCCGCTACAATCTTGAAAAAGTCACTTCCCATGCCGGTATTGATTTCGAAGCATTGCCGGTTAAAAACTCAGCTGAAATATTTTCACGACTGGATCCGGATACAACCGTGGTGGGTGTGGATGAGGCTCAATTCTTTGATGAAGGTATTATTGAGGTTGTTGAACAGCTGGCGGATCAAGGAAAGCGGATAATTATCAATGGGCTGGATATGAATTTCCGCGGTGAACCTTTTGGAGGTATGCCGGTCCTGATGTCGAAAGCTGATAAAGTGGATAAACTGCAGGCTATTTGTATGGTCTGCGGGCAGCCGGCGAGCCGCACACAACGCCTGGTGAATGGCAAACCAGCAAAATATAATGATCCGATCGTTATTGTTGGCGCGGCGGAAATGTATGAAGCCCGCTGCCGCCAGCATCATGAAGTTCCCCGGGAGTAATTGGGTATGATTGATTATAAAGATGTTCTGGCTGAAGTGCTGATTACCGAAGCTCAACTGCAAAAACGGATAAAAGAGTTGGGAGCAGAGATCAGCCGAGATTACCAGGGTAAAGATAAATTCATTTTAGTCTGCATTTTGCGCGGCGGGGTGGTCTTCATGGTTGACCTGGCCCGCCATATCACCGCTCCGCACGCGATGGATTTCATGGCTATTTCTTCTTATGGGGTTGGCAGCCGTGAATCGAACGGCATTGTGCGCATCAATATGGATCTGACCACGGATATCCGCGGTTGGAATGTATTGGTGGTGGAAGATATTATTGACAGCGGCTTTACTCTTTCCTCGGTCATGGATTTATTATCCACTCGTAAACCTGCGAGCCTGCAGGTATGTGCGCTGCTGGATAAAGAAGAAAGACGCGAGGTCGATGTGCCTGTTCGTTACCGTGGTTTTTCCATCCCCAATAAGTTTGTTTTTGGATATGGCCTGGACCTTGATGAGTATTATCGAAATTTGCCCTTCATTGGTGTAGTTGACATAAAAAAATATCAGTCCCAGTAAACTTTGATAAGTGATGTTTTCAACCCCTAATGACTTGCTGAAATTAATCAGGCAGTTTGCTGCTCCTGGTACACCGGTTTATCTGGTTGGCGGAGCAGTGCGTGATCAATTAATGGGTCTGGACAGCCGCGACCTGGATCTTGCGGTCAAGGAAGGTGCAATTCAATTAGGACGCAGGGTGGCGGATTCCAGCAATGGCGCATTTTATGTTTTGGATGCGGAACGTGGTACTGCCCGCGTTCTGATGAATAAAAATGGTGAAAAGATCATCCTCGATTTTGCGAATTTTCGAGGGGACAATATTGAAGCTGATCTTAGCAATCGGGATTTTTCCGTCAATGCACTCGCCCTGAATCTGGATGATCCCAAGATCATTATTGACCCATTAAATGGTCAGCTTGATATTATTTCTAAAACAATTCGTGCCTGCTCTCATACAAGTTTTGGAGATGACCCTGTCCGGATTCTCCGGGCGGTTCGTTTTTTATTTCAACTTGGTTTTACGATCGACCCTGCAACTGAAAGTGATCTCCGCAAAGCTGTATCTTTATTGGTTAATTCTTCCATCGAGCGTCAGCGTGATGAGCTTTTCTACATCCTGGGTGGACCTAGACCTGGCAAAGCGGTTGCAGTTTTGGAAAAATTTGGTGTTCTCCCCTTCCTATTGCCTGAACTTGTCCCGATGATTCATCTATCGCAATCCAGTCATCATGCTCACGATGCCTGGGAGCATACCCTGTCCGTCCTGGATTATTGTGAACAAATCCTGGATTCTTTTTTGAAAGAAGGGAAAGAAAAGGTCGGCAATGATTTTTTGAAAATTGCATCCGAAGAATTACAGCCGCTAAATTCATTTTTGAAAATTTATTTTAATGAGCCGATCAACCCGATCCGTTCATTGCGTTCAATATATATATTTGCTGCTCTCTACCATGATGTAGGTAAACCAGCCACCAGGACCGAAGATGACGAGGGCATCCATTTCATTGATCATGAGATTGTCGGCGCAGATTTGGCCGGAACCCGCGCCCGAGCTCTGGCGTTATCTAATGAGGAAGTGCAGTTCATTGAATGTATTATCCAGAATCATATGAGCATTCACAAGCTGGTAAAGACCGAAAAACTGGATTTCCGAAAAGCTGCTTATCATTACTTCCACATGGTAGGGCGAGCTGGAGTGGTGGATTGCTTATTTTCTCTATCAGACCTGCTTTCCACTTACGAAGAGCGGATGGCTGCAACGCGTTGGGAAGCAGGCACGAAAATTTGTATCCGCCTGCTGGATGCATGGTTCAACCATTACTCAGAAATGATCAAGCCGCCGTTATTGCTAAACGGCGATGAACTTCAATCGCGGTTTAAATTACAGCCTGGTCCCATGATTGGTAATCTGCTGGCATTGTTGGAGGAATCCCAGGCGGCGGGGAAAGTTGGATCACTGGAAGAAGCGCAGTTATTTATTCAATCGATTCTTTCTGGCGCACACCCGGAGGAAGATGGAGACAGTAAAATTATTTTATAAAGAAGTTGGCAGCGGTGAACCGATCATATTTATCCACGGTTACCCGCTGGATAATTCCATCTGGCTGCCCCTGGTCCCAGGATTGGAAAACCATGCCCGCCTGATCCTGCCTGACCTGCGAGGACATGGCCAGTCGCCTGCTCCTGCAGGAATGTATTCCATGGATTTACTGGCAGCGGATATATTGGCTCTGATGGATGGTCTGGGTTTACCCAGGGCTGTTCTTGCTGGTCATTCTGTGGGTGGGTACATCGCTCTGCATTTTGCGCGCAATTATCCTGAGCGCCTTGCTGGTTTGGCGCTGGTGGCATCCCACTGCTTTGCTGATCCACCGGAACGAAAACAGATCCGTTTGGATACCGCTGAAAAAGTGGAAAGAACCGGGAAAACCAATTTTATTGTCGAATCCATGCTGCCCAGCCTGACGCCTGATAAAGTATTGCAGGACAAATTAAAACCCATTATTGAAAATGCCAAACCAAATGGTGTGGCTGGAATTTTACGCGGCATGGCTCAAAGAGGTGATACCTGTGATGTTCTGCCTAAATTGAATGTTCCTGCAGTGATCATTGCCGGAGAACTGGATGTGCATTTATCTGTTGAAAAAGCCCAACAAATGGCAGGTTTGATGAAGAAACCCTGGCTGGAAATAATCGCTGGTGCAGGTCATATGCCCATGATGGAAGCGCCAAAAAAAGTCAGTGAAATTTTGATCTCGCTTATGAAAAAATCATTTATTAAGGAGCATGAAATGGAAAAGGATCCTGTATGCGGAATGGATGTTGACCCAAAGAGTGCAGCCGGTAAATCGGAGTACCAGGGTAAAACTTATTACTTCTGTTCTCTGGGATGTAAAAAAGAATTTGACCAGTCCCCAGAAAAATTTTTGAAAAAACTCGACCAAAAAGGATTTTGGGAAAAATCTCTAAATTGAATTGAATATCTCTAAAACAATTTAACAACCTGAAATCCTTGAAGCAAATTATTTAGTCATGAAAAAATTCTTTTTCAATTTGTTGGTGCTGTTTTTATTTGGTTTAATCACTGCATTGGCATTTTGGGATCTGAACCCTGGAATTCTCAAGGTTCCGGGCACTGATTCCGGAGTATACCTGTACGCTGGAAGGCAGATCCTGGAAGGCAGAATTCCTTATCTGGACTTTGGGTCCAATAAAGGTCCTTTGTTTTTATTTATACAGGTAATCAGCCTGTTGCTTTCCAATAATAGTTGGTGGGGAATATGCATTCTTCAACTAATATGGATATCCCTTACCGCAACTCTTTGTTATGATTTGCTCAGAAAATCCATAGGAATTATTCCTGCCTTTTCAATTTCAATTGGCGTCATATTCTCGTTTTATCACATTGCCCAGGATAATTTTCCGGAGACGTTTTCGGTCTTGTTTGCATTTGTGGCATTGATTTGTTTCATAAAAATGAGGTCTGCTGAGAAATCGGGTTGGTGGGGATTTCTGATGGGGCTGGTATTTGCAGGATCATTCATGATTCGTCCAAATTTGGTCGCGACCTGGGCTGCCATCGGCCTTTTTTATATCGGCGAATGGGTTCTTTTCCCCAAAAAATATTCGATTCAATACTTTGTTCCACCAATACTGGGAGCCGTGTTGGGTGTTCTTGCTTGTCTTAGCCCTACTATTTTAAATGGGGCTTTCGGCAATTTCTGGGATGGAGTGTTCACCTTCAATCTTTCTTTCGCAGTTGACAGAATGATCATCAGTCGTTTTGCTTCATTTATTTATGTGATTAGCAGGTTACAGGCATTATATCGATTTATTGCGTTGATCCCATTGGCGATACTCCTCCTAGGTTTTCATTATATTTTTAAGAAATCAAAAACACGATCATTAATCCTGAATTTATTTGGAAAATGTTTTTATTTATTTGTGCTTATCAGCATTGTTCTTGGTATCCGAGCAATGATCTACTTAAAATGGTCAAATATCCTCTTCGCCATGATCGGGATATTATTATTATTGCTTTCCATCATTGCCAGATCAAGATCATTAAATACATTTCTTAGCGCGACTGATCAAAAAAAGAAGACCGAATTCCAAATCAACGATGTGGAGGTTATTGCGGGAATCAGTTTTTTATTAGAAGTGATAGTTCTTGTCCTGGTTGGAAAAGACTTTGATCATTATTTCGCTATTGTTATCCCATCCTTAAGCGTTTTATTTGGTGCGGCAATCAGAGCGCTTTCCCCGCAAATTTCAAGAATTTTCATATATAAAATACCATTTAATACGATTCTAAATGCAAGCATGATTCTCGTCTTTGTATTGTTCCCAATATTTGGGATAATTAATTCAATCCGTGCTGGTACAAAAATTGATTTTAATAAACGGGTTATGCAAAATATTCGTGCGAATGAATATTTATTAACCCATACTTCAAAAACGGATGTAGTTCTATTCTGGGGACGTGAATTAACGAATGTCAACTTTTCTTCTGGAAGAAATGCTCCAGGAATAACCTCAAGTGTGATCGGTCTATATGTGAAGGGTTATTGTAGTCAACAGATAGTGAGTGCTTTGATTGAAGAATATAAGAAGCGTGCGCCTGATCTAATAATTGATTCAAAGTACTCGGATTCGAGAATCTCCTACATATTGGCTCTGCCATCCCAACTGGATCAATATGACCCTGAAGTATTAAAAGACCCATGTTTGATGTATTTGAAACCGTTATTTGAGTTTATCGGTCAAAACTACACGCTGAGTGATGTTATTGAACCCAATGGGTGGAATGTTTATACTAAGAAGAATTAAAGCGAAGTTCTCAATTTGAATTTTAAACAAGCTATTGACAAAGATCCAAATTCGTCATTTGGTATTTATTCTTTTGATTGGGTTCTTTGGTAAAATCAAAAGGTTATTAAACACTAAAGGAGAACTGCAATTGAACTCACCCTCCAAAGTTTATTTCACCAACCTGCGCACTCAACCGGGGCGCAACTTGTTGGATAAATATGAACTGTTGATTAAAAAAACAGGAATTGAAAAAATTGATTTTCAAAATAAATTCACTGCCATAAAAATGCATTTTGGCGAACCAGGCAACCTGGCTTTCGTTCGGCCGAATTATGCGGCCAGGTTGGTAAAAAAGATCCGCGCATTGGGCGGCAAACCTTACCTGACCGACTGTAATACGCTGTATTTCGGCGCGCGCGGCAACGCTGTGGATCATCTGCAGGCTGCCATTGAGAACGGTTTTAATTATTTATCCACCGGCGCCAATGTGATCATTGCGGATGGATTGAGTGGTGGAGATTGTGAAGAAATTCCCATCAATCTCAAGCACGTGAAGAATGCCAAAGTTGGTTCTGTTCTTGCCCAGGCAGATGTGATTGTCAGTCTGACCCACTTTAAGGGACATGAAGCCACTGGTTTTGGTGGAACGCTGAAAAACGTCGGCATGGGGGGCGGCTCGCGTAAGGGTAAATTGGAAATGCATTCCTCTTCCAAACCAAAAATTGTGGAAAAAGAATGTGTGGAATGCGGCACCTGTATTCGTTATTGCCCGCAAAAGGCAATTGCTTATAATGCCCGCCATAAAGCCCAGATTGATTATGACCTGTGCATTGGCTGCGGGCAGTGCATTGCCTCCTGCCATTATGGTGCAGCCCATGGAAATTATGATGAAAGTGCAATGGCACTTAATGAGAAGATCGCCGAATATGCCTACGCCATTTTGAAAGATAAGCCCCAGTTTCATATCAGCTTGATCATGAATGTTTCCCCCAACTGCGATTGCTGGGATCATAATGACATGGCCATCGTGCCGGATATCGGCATGGCGGCTTCCTTTGATCCGGTGGCATTGGATATTGCCTGCGTAGATCTGGTCAACCAGGCAAACCAGAACCCTGGCAGTATGATGGCAGAAAGGGAATGGAAAGCCGGCAAGGATAAGTTCAATTCGCTTTATCCCAATACTCGCTGGCAGGACTGCTTGAATCATGCTGAAGCGATTGGCCTTGGAACACAAAACTACGAGTTAATAACTATTAAATAATTATTGTATGATCTAATAAAAGTGAGCGAGTAGCTCACTTTTATTATCTAAAGACCGATTAAGTGGTCATCGCATCTCTTTTTCAAAGAATAAAGTCAATCATAAATCAGCTGGTAGTTGTTCAATAGACTCCTTATAATCTAGTTATGAATGTTCAAAATCAGGAAAATGGTTTTATTGAAATAGCGCATAGCGCTGACCTGGCTTTGGAAGTGTGGGCATCCAGCTTGCCTGGATTATTCACTCAGGCAGCCAAAGGGTTGTATGACCTTATGCAAATATCCGCCGCTAAAAGAAAGATTGCGAAACGAGAAATCAATTTGAAGGAAATTGATCTGGATAACCTCCTGGTTTCATTTCTCAATGAATTATTGGCTGATATTCAAGAGAAAGAAAGTAAGTATGATCAAATGGATCTAGTGATCGATCATTTTTCCTTGAAAGGTAAATTAACCGGAAAAAAGATTGGCGGTTTTAAACGCGAAATCAAAGCAGCAACTTATCATGAACTAAAAATTGTCAAAATGGAATCTGGATATAAAACCAGGATAATATTTGATATATAAATAGTGAAATCTAAAGAATAAATGATCACACTCAAGGATTTTAGAAAGATATCGGATTTTGAATGGGAACTTCCGCATTCCATTCGTAAAGACATGCGTGGAAATGTGCGCGTCTTTTCTTCTTACGAAATGCTTCAAAAAGGGTTGGATGATCGCTCTTTCGAGCAGGCTGCCAACGCGGCCACCCTGCCCGGGCTGGCTGGCAATGTGGCAGTCATGCCGGATGTGCATCAAGGCTATGGTTTTCCCATAGGAGGAGTGGCAGCCACTCTCTTGCCGGATGGGGTCATCTCACCAGGCGCGATCGGCTACGATATCAACTGCGGAGTCCGTCTGATGGCTTCCTTTATTCAATGGGAAGACGCCCAACCCTATTTGGAGGAATTAACCAACCGTTTATACCTTGAATGTCCGAGCGGTTTGGGGTCGAAAAGCTCACTACATTTATCCTCTCCAGATTTGGAAAAAGTCTGCCGTGAAGGATCCCATTGGGCACTCAAAAATGGATATGCCTCCAGTGAGGATATTGACCTGACTGAAGACCAGGGGTGTCTGCAGGGTGCTGATCCGCTGAATATCAGTCCGCGGGCTGCGGATCGGGGGACATCCCAGGTGGGCTCGTTGGGTTCCGGTAATCATTTTATTGAGGTCGACCGGGTGGAGCAGATCTTTGATCAAGCTGCTGCCCAGGCGATGGGATTGAAGGAGAATTGCCTGTGTCTGATGCTGCACAGCGGGTCTCGCGGACTTGGCCATCAAATCTGTACCGACTATGTGCATGATTTTCAGCGTGTTTCCCAAAAATACGGCATTCAATTGCCCGACCGGGAATTGGTCTGTGCCCCTCTGAGCTCTCCTGAGGGAAAGGCCTATCTTTCTGCCATGCGCTGCGCGGCCAATTATGCTTTTTGTAACCGGCAAGTGCTGGCGTTTTCCGCCCGGCAGGTATTTGAATCAGTATTTGCCGGCAAGATCAAGAACCCATATTTGCACCTGGTCTATGACCTGGCTCATAATATGGGCAAGGTTGAAACACATCTTGTCAACGGTAGGCAGGAAAAGGTTTTTGTGCACCGCAAAGGGGCGACCCGTTCTTTCGGGCCTGGGTCGCAAGGCATACCGCAGCGCTATCAAAAAATTGGTCAGCCAGTTCTGGTTCCGGGTAGTATGGGCACCTCCTCCTGGGTCTTGGCAGGCACACTCACCAGTATGATAAAGAGTTTTGGTTCAGCTTGTCATGGTGCAGGCAGAGTGTTCAGCCGCAGCCAGGCAAAACGCGAGATCCGTGGTGATGAACTGCGCAACCGGTTAAGTAAAAAAGGGATTTATGTAAAAGCAGGATCACTTTCAGGATTGGCAGAGGAAGCTCCCGAAGCCTATAAGGATGTGGATCAGGTGGTGGAGTGTGTCATCGGTGCCGGGCTGGCGACTAAAGTGGCGCGCTTGAAACCGCTGACAGTGATCAAGGGTTGAAGTTCAACGAATATAGATGGGATTGCTGAAAATCCATCCGCGCTTTAATCCTAAATAGCGGCGGTAACATTCCACTCGGTAAACACCCTTGTTTTCAACCACATGGGTGATATCCATTTTATTATTCCAACTCGCTAGGACTTTCCCATCTTTGATTAATCGGCATTCTGCTGAATTGGGCAAATGGATCTTCAGTTCCAAATTAGGTTGATATTTAATTTCATCGCCCATGATAACGGAAGAATTATTTGTTTCTATTTCAAAAAGAAATCCACAGGTGGAAGCGGGCAGGTCATAGCCAACAAAAGTATGTCCTTGCTTTAAGGCGTTCAATAGGGAGCGACTGTCAATCTCTGCATCTCCTGTGAGAGCCGATTCCTGCAGGACATGAGTATTGATTGTGTGAAAATGAAATTCATAGGGAAAAATAGTCTTATGTACCGGACCCATGTGGTAATGGCTGGCATGGCTGTCCGATCCACCGATTGCCGCTATTTTATGGCCGGATACAAGCAGGTTATCCCAGATGGTTATTGTCTCCTGCGGTGGCTGATGGGCAATGAATTCTGGAAAGAAAGCGTAAAGAACAGCCTGCCATTTGGAATGGGCGCGTAGCTTTAATTCGCTAAAACCATTCCACAGCTCAATGCCGGTGTAACCGGTCACATCCCAATCATCCCAGGAAATATTGTCTTCCCCAAAAGCCGGCATGGCAGGGTCATAGGGATGCGCCAGGAAACTGATCCCGCCTGCCTCATTTACCTTGTGGATTAGCACCTGAGGGTCATTTGCGAAACCAGCCAGGTCTTGATCCGCGCCAAAAACAAGCAAATGGCTCTTTTGAGGCTGGCGAGCCTGATTGTGGATTTCTTCACCGATCATCACAAGCACTTTTTTCTCACCTTCGTGATAATAGCCTTGCAATCCTTCCGGGCGGATGTTGTGATCCGTGATCAGGATGGCGTCCAATCCGCGCTTCATCGCAGCCTTGGCAACCTCTGCATGCGGGAGGCTGCCATCTGAGTAATTAGTGTGAATATGAAGATTGAGGGTGATTTCTTGCATGGTTGACGATTCCTCAGAAAAAAAGGTATAATTGCCCTGTTAAAACTTCGGAGGTTGATCTTGATTACATATTTGCAGATTGCATTGATTATAACTTCGATCGCGCTCATAGCTGCCGTGGTCCTGCAGAACAAAGGTATCGGTCTGGGTGGTTTAACTGGGCAGGACACTGGTGGTGTTTTTGGTACCCGCCGCGGAATTGAAAAAACGCTGTTCTACGTTACCATTGGCCTGAGCATTCTCTTTATTGTCCTGGTGATGGTGACGATCGCCGTCAATAAATAATCGCGTGGTGCTGAAAATATTTCTTTTCTAAAATCGAATTAAAAATGGGCGTCTCCTGTAGGTTGGGAGACCGCCCTTTTTAATATAAAATATACACATGAAAAGTATTCGCTGGCAATTGATCATTATTCTGGTGGCAGGCTTGCTCGTTGGCGCTTTGCTGTTGAGCGGGCAATCCGGTTTTCGCTTAATATCCCCTGCACCAGCCAAAGGCGGCTCCTATACTGAAGCGCTGATCGGGGGGCTTCAACGGTTAAATCCTTTGCTTGATTATTACAATCAACCCGACCGGGATGTGAATCGTCTCATTTTTAGTGGTCTATTTCGCTTCGACTCACGTGGTTTGCCTCAAGCGGACCTGGCTGAAAAATGGGGGGTTTCGGCGGATGGGCTGGTCTATAATTTTGATATCCAACCCAAAGCGGTCTGGCACGATGGTACGCCGGTGACCAGTGCCGATGTTGTTTTTACTGTTGAAAAAATGCGCGATCCCGATTCTGTATTGCCAGAGGATTTGAAAACCTTATGGAAGAGCGTTGAGGTGATCGTACTTAGCGATAAATCATTTCAATTCCAGCTTGCTGAACCCTTTGCCCCTTTCAAGGATTACCTTACCTTTGGCATTCTCCCCAAACATTTACTGAGTGCTTTTAGCTATAACGATATCGTCAATGCCTCTTTCAATATTCAGCCTGTGGGCAGCGGGCCGTATCGCTTTGATAAACTGATCGTGGAAAATGGAACCATCCAGGGCGTGGTCCTGCGGGCGAATGAAAAATTTTATGGTCAGGTTCCCTTCATCTCCCAGATTGCATTCCGCTATTATGCAGACAGCCAGACCGCTTTGGCTGCCTACCAGCAAGGCAATGTCCAGGGGATCGGTGAAGTTTACCAGGATATTCTCCCACAGGTTCTGGCCGATCCCAACCTTTCCATTTATAGCGGCCGAAAACCCGAAGTGGCGATGGTTCTCTTTAACCTTAATAATAATCAGGTCAAATTCTTTCAGGATAAACTGCTCCGGCGGGCATTGCTCACCGGTTTAAACCGCCGCGGGATGATTGATAAAATCTTTAACGGTCAGGGCATCATTGCCAATGTGCCTTTATTGCCAGGCACCTGGGCATATTATGACGGCCTGACACCTGTGGAGTACGATTCTCAGAAAGCCATCGACCTGCTTAAACAGAATGGATATGCCCTGGCTGAAACAGGAGGCACGGTGCGCACCAAGAATGGCACCGCATTAAGTTTTGAATTGGTCTATCCCGAGGATAGCACCCATCAGGCTGTTGCAGAAGCTATCCAGGCCGATTGGGCAAAAATTGGTGTCGAGGTAAAACTTAAACCGGTCGCGTATGACCTCCTGGTTCTGGATCATTTGCAGCCATTAAGTTATGAAGCCGCCTTGGTGGACATTAATTATTTCAGCCTGCCGGACCCTGACCCATACCCCTTCTGGGACCTCTCCCAAAAAACAGGCGGCCAGAATTATTCCCAGTGGGAAAACCGGATTGCCAGTGAATACCTGGAACAGGCACGCGTATCCCAGGATTTTGAAGAACGCGCCAAACTTTATCGTAATTTCCAGGTGATCTTTGCAGATGAACTGCCTGCCATGCCGCTTTTTTACCCAATTTATAACTACGGTGTGGATAATAGTATTCAGGGAATCCGCATGGGTCCTTTGTTTGAACCGAGTGACCGTTTTTATAATATCAACAGCTGGTTCCTTGTTTCCAAATAGGCAAGAACCAGCCGTTAATAATGAGTTTTTCACTGACATATCAGGTGTAAAGTGAATTTTTATTCAGGTCAGGGCGATGATGGCAGCACAAACATTTTTCGGTCTGGTAAGATTTCCAAAAGCGATTTGATCATTGAAGCTGTTGGTACGCTGGATGAGGCCAATGCCTTTTTTTCATTGGCTGGAGTTCATCTTCATGAAAATGGATTAAGAGATTTGCTTGTTCAAATACAGCATGACCTTTATCTTGTCATGGCTGAAATTGCCGGGGATGAAAAAATAAAAATTTCAATGGCACGCACCCATTGGCTGGAAGAAGAAATTATTTTGTGGGGTAAAGAAGTGGAACTTCCAGGTGAATTTATTCATACCTGGAGGGATCCCGCCAGTGCTTTATTAAATGTCACTCGTACAGTGGTTCGCAGAGCCGAAAGAAAAATGGTCGATCTTTTTGAAAAAAAACAGATCAATAATCCCGAAATACTTAGATACCTGAATCGTTTATCCTCGCTAATTTATGTTCTGCAGCTGAAAATGGAAAAGGATTCGCAATCCAGGTAATGCCCGCAAGGACTGCTAACCTGAATAAACAAAAATCGGAAAACTTTCCCCTGTCTTTTTAAACCCAAGTTTAAGATAGAGACTCTGTGAGCTTTCATTATCCTGCTGTGTATTGACCGTGATTTCCCTGATCAAAGGTTGATTGAATCGATAAAGCATATCCTGCACCAGGGTTGACCCGATCTGCTTACCGCGGTATTCCGGTAAAACTGCCAGGCGCGCGAGGTGGGCGTTAAACGAAGCGGTGGTACTGACCTGATATCCAATGACTTCATTCTGAAATTCCACAACGGTTGAGTAGGAGGACTGTACATATGCCCGCAGGGTGGCATCCCGAGACTGCTGCCAGAGCGGTTCAAAACAGCGCTGGTCTATCTCAGCTACTTTATCCAGATCCGCGGGCACCATTGGGCGCAAAAGATAATCCCCGTTCAGATCAAGAGCCTCCTGTGCGTGCTGTGTAAATTTCAGCAATACCACCCGCTGGGATTCCACCCAGCCATTGGCCTTTAGCAGCTGGTTGAACCATTCTTCATAGGCGAGCGCTGCAATAAGGTGCGTCTCCTGAGATTGAATCTCGCTCCATGCTTTTTCAAAAAGCATTTTCCACACGTGGTCAAGGTCAAGCCCTTCTTTGCAGGCAAATAAACGCACCCAGTAGACACCTGGTGGGTCATCCGGGACAGCGATTAAGCCCTGAATTTTTCCGTTTCTCTCCATTGCCCAGAAAGGGCGGGTGCCCAGCCATTCGATCGGCGGGCGCCAATCCAGGTGGCGGTGAATGCGGGTATCTCCCTGCAGAAAATCTACCAGTACGGAATGATCCGTTTTCCCTAAAGGGCGCAACGTCAGGTCGTTTTTAAATAATGAGGGTAAGAGTGACAAAGAAAGTTCGGGGGAAATATTATTCTTTGACTTTACTGGCGAGCTGCTGCAGCCCGGCTGCCAGGCTTTCCAAGTTCTCGATCCCGGTTTCTTTCAGACGGACTGCCAGATGAAGGAATGAAAGGTTTTCAGGATCGGTGATGAAATCCTGCAGCTCCATCGGTAATTGGCGAATGGACCGCTCCCATTCCATTTTCTTCTGCCTTTCAGCCAGGAAACCGGATTGGTCGAATAGAGCCGGTAACGTTGTTTCCAGCGCTTTGCAAAGTGCGGAGAGGTCATTCAGCGGAATTGGCGTTGAGGTCATTTCATAGCGCTTGATCCGCGCAGTGGAGATCCCGCTGATACTGGAGACTTCTTTAAGGGAAAGGTTCTTTTGGGATCGTGCCAGCTGCAGGGTAGCGGAAAGGATGCGGTGGCGCAGCTGCATGAATTGTAGAAGTTGTTCGGTATTGACGTTCTGTTTTTCATATTCGATCGTTTGGTCTTTAAGAAGGTCATCCGGCAGGACGCCCAGGAAATAAGCAATGCTTTCCATTTCCGGCAGGGAAGGGAGAATTGCGCCAGTTTCCATTTTCTGATATTTTTTCAAGGGAATGCCGAGAACTTGTGCGCATTCCTTGCTGGACTTTCCCGCAGCTTCCCTGGCTTTGGTCAGCTGGTGACCAATTTCAGGAAAGGACTCAAAAGAAATTGATTGTGTTTCAGGCATGCTGTCCTCAATCATTTTTGAATTAATCTCTAAAATTATTATAGCATTTTGCGGGGATTGAGATTCAATAGATTGATCCGGGAGTGGCTCTTATTCACTTTCCCATACCCATTCCCCCTTCATCATCGTCTTTTCTGGAAGAAGCCCGGCGATATCCTGCTCTGACAGGGTATATAGATTTTCCTTCAGTAGGATTAGGTCACCTTCAAATCCCGGAGCAAGTTTTCCCAGAAAATCTTCTGCTCCAGCGGCATACGCCGGATTTGAGGTAAAGGCCTGAAATGCCTGATCAAAGGTCAGACATTCTTCAGTATGCCACCCAATTGAAGAAGGGTCAGTATCCAGTCGACGGCGGGAAATTGCGGCAGCCAGCCCCAGGAATGGGTTTGGCGATTCCACTGGCGCGTCTGACCCAAAAATCAGGCCCGCATGGTTATTCAGCAGGCTTTTCCAGGCGTAGGCATTGGCACAGCGAATGTCCCAGTACTGTTCTGCCATATTCATATCGGACAGCGCATGGATGGGCTGCATAGAGGCGAGGATGCCCAGTTCCGCCAGCCGTTTTTGATCATTGGGCTGGATAAGCTGGACATGCTCAATGCGGTGATGCCGATGGGGAATATTCAGCCTGGATTCGATCTTGCGAATGTTGCGGTATGCATCCAGCACAACGCGGTTGGCGCGGTCCCCGATGGCATGGATCGCCAGCGTGATCCTATTTTTAACAGCCAGCCGTCCGATTTCAACAATTTCATCTGCATCCATCATCAGCATGCCTGAATTGCCCGGTTGGCCGGCGTACGGCTCTAACAAAGCTGCCGTCTGCTGCCCCAGAGCGCCATCGCTGAATAATTTTAGCCAGCCGATCTGAAGGTTACCCGAACGCTGCCCACTGCGTAATCCCCTTTCAATTGCCTTCGGTAAAAAGGATTGAGGGATGCCTTTGACCACCCTGAGGGTCAGCAGGGCTTGTTGGTCCAGGTTCTGAAGAATGGGAAAAATATCCCAGGTATCAAAGTCGTGGATTGAGGTGATCCCAAATTTGTTCAGGTTGGTCTGGGCCAAAAGGATGCATCTTGAATTTTCATCTGCGGTGGGTTGGGGAAGCGCCTTTTCCACAAGGAGAGCAGCTGATTCCAGGAGGATGCCTGTTGGTTGACCATTGGTATCTCTCAGGATTTTTCCGCCTTCGGGATCGGTAGAACTGGCATCTATTCCGGCCAGTTTTAATGCGGTTGAGTTAGCCCAACTGGTATGTAATGATTTGGCTGTCAGATAAATGGGGTGCTGGCTGCTGATCTCATCCAGCAACTTTGCATTTCCAAAACCTTCATTCCAGTTATTGTGATTCCAGCCGTGCCCCAACACCCATTGGCCGGGTGGTGTTTTTTCCACTCTGCGCCGAATATTTTCCAGGCATGCCTCCAATGTGGATGTTTCACAATCCACTTTGGATAAAGAGCGTCCGTATTCCAACAGGTGTATGTGGGCATCACAAAACGCCGGAAGTATGAACCTGCCCTGCATATCTTCAATAGGATCACCTGAAGAGGCAAGAGCGCGCATCTCATCATTGCTGCCCAGGGCAAGGATGCGCCCATCTCTCACCGCTATCGCGTTAATGGGGCTTTGTTGTGTTTTTAGCGAGGGAAAATGCGCGTTGACCAGGATACGCATAATTATTGATTCAGCAGTTGTGCCACCAGGGAATCCAGTTCTTCCTCGGAGTAATAATGGATGACAATGGTGCCACCCTGTTTGCCGTGCTGAATGGTGACCTTGGTGCCCAGCTGGCCGCGCATTTTTTCTTCCAGGTCGCGGATACCCGCCGGTTTGATCGGCTTCTGCTTCTGGACTGGTTTTTGCCCTGCCATTTTGTGCACCAATTCTTCTGCCTGGCGCACCGTGAGGTTGTGGCTGAGAATCGTATGTAATGCAGCAGATTGAGCCTGCGGATTGGGCAGCGCTAATAGCACCCGGGCATGACCTTCGCTGATGGTTCCTTCACTGAGAGCTTTGAGAACATTTTCCGGCAGCTTGAGCAGGCGGATGGTATTGGTAACCGCCACACGGCTCTTGCCCACCTGAACGGCAATCTCATCGTGTGATAGCCCGAATTCTTCCGCAAGGAGTTGATAGGCATCCGCAGCTTCAATAGGGGAAAGATCTTCGCGCTGGATATTCTCGATCAATGCCAGTTCCAGGCGCTGTTGATCGCTCGCCTCCCGGACGATGGCTGGCACCGATTCCAACCCGGCCATCCCGGCTGCCCGCAGCCGCCTTTCCCCGGCAATGAGCACATAGTTCTCTGAATTGCCTTCACGGGTTACGATCAGGGGCTGGATGATGCCGTGTTCCCGGATGGAGGCGGCCAACTCTTCCAGATCAGCGGATTGGATCTCACGGCGCGGCTGGCGCGGATTGGGTTGAATATATTTAATAGGTATGAGAATTGCGCCGCCCGTTGGTTCAAGTGTGTTATCACCCGGAATGAGTGCGTCCAGACCACGACCCAGCCCGCCTTTACGTGCCATGTTCGTTACCCTCCACTTTAGATTCCTCGGGAACATAAACGCCGTCCTGTGAGAGAATTTCACGCGCCAGTGCGGCGTAGCAGCGCGCGGCAACTGAACTGGGGGAATAAAAGGCGATCGGCATTCCGAAAGAAGGTGCTTCTGCCAGGCGGATACTGCGCGGGATGATGGTCTTGAACACTTGTGTGGGGAAGAACTTACGCACTTCACTGACCACATCCATCGCCAGGTTGGTGCGCCCGTCATACATGGTCAGGAGCACCCCGCGCACTTTCAGCTCCGGGAATAGGGATGACTGTACTCTTTTCAGGGTCTGAGTAAGTTGGCCGATGCCCTCCAGCGCCAGGTATTCGCACTGCACGGGAATGAGCACGCCGTCTCTGGCAGCGATCAACCCGTTCACTGTCAAAATGCTCAGCGAGGGCGGACAATCGATCAAAATATAATCATAACTGGAGGCAACTTTATCCAATACCTCCTTCAGGCGGAATTCCCGCCGGTTGAGGTCCAACAATTCCACTTCCGCACCAGCCAGCGCCGGAGAAGAAGGTAATATCGAAAATTTAAAGCGCTGGTGAAATAAGATCGCCGGCGGGACAGGCGAGTTGCCGATGATGACCTCGTAAGTGCCATTTTTCACTGAATTTTTATCGATGCCCAGGCTCGAGGCGGCATTTGCCTGCGGGTCAAGGTCAACGATCAGGACCTTTTGCCCAAAATGGCTGAAATAAGCTCCCAGGTTGATGGCGGAAGTGGTTTTGCCCACGCCGCCTTTTTGGTTGACGAGCGTATAAATTTTGGTCATGAGTTCCTTACCCCCGGTAGAATTTCCACGAGAGCGGATTGAATTTCCTGGGTGGTTGGCATGCCTGCCACACCGCGGCGGGTGACGGATATGGAAGCCAACTGTACGGCCTGTGCACACGCCAGCCAGGCATCCCGCGTGGCAAACAGGCGCGCAAAGAACACCGCCGCGAAGATATCACCGGCGCCGGTGGGGTCAACTACATTGACCCTGGGCGCATTAAAATGGCGCACATCACCTTTCCAATATACCCGCGCGCCCAGTTCCCCTTCGGTCACCACCAGGATATTGGCGAATTTTTGCAAGTGTTGGATGCATTCTTCATTGAATTCCACATCTTCCACACTGATTACCGCGGCAGCGGTTTTGGGAAGCTGGGATTCCGCATCCGCCCAATCGCAATAATGCACCCGTTTTTCCTTATCAGCCGTGCGCATGCATCCCTGCGGAGTGATGCAGCGGAAGGAATTAGGGAATATATCCAGCAGGGCGGGGTCAATCTCAAAAGCCACGGGCGCAAAATGGACGATGGAAGCTGACCGCCAGCTCTCCGGGATCATGGCTGCGGTGATGGTGGGTGCGCGCTTATGCAGATACTGGATCCGCCCCTGGGGAGTCTGAATGTTCTCATAAGTGGTGACTTCTTCACAGGGGATGCGTAGGATGGGGAAAGCTGCAAGAGCGGAAAGGTCCACTTCATCCGGTGAAGCGGTGATAATGCCCACTTTCAAGCCCAGTGCGGCAGCCGTCAAGGCGGAGTAGGAGACTGTCCCGCCGAGCATAAATCCCTGCGGAGTAACATCCTGGGTAACATGCCCAATTAAAAGATAATCCAAGGGGGAAGGCGGGGGCGGGGGATTGGGTTGAGTTGGGCTCATTAAATATTTTTTATATTCTGGAATAAGCTTGAAAATTATAGCATGAATGAAAATCCCCCGGAGGTTAAAACGGTCCCCTGGAGAAAAAAAATTTGAAAAATACATCAGGTTGCGCTATAGTTTTAACCAATCCAGCTCATTCCCAGGAGGTACATTCTACATGGAAGGCGACTCAAAAAAAACATTCCGGATCAGCGACATGCGCAGTGAGGATAAACCCCGTGAAAGGATGGCTACCCTGGGCAGCAGCGCTCTTACTCCCCGCGAATTACTGGCCATCTTATTGCGCATAGGTACAAAAGGGGAAAATGTACTCAGCCTGGCTGACCGACTGCTCAATACCTACGGCGGCCTGCAGGGTCTGCACAGCGCTTCTTTTGCCGAATTGTGTGCCGAACATGGCATGGGTGTTTCCAAGACCGCCCAGCTCAAAGCTGCCCTGGAACTGGGTCAGCGCCTCAAGATGGAAGAGCTGAAGGAGAAACCGGTGATCAACTCCCCCGCGGATGTGGCTGACCTGGTGATGCATGAACTTTCCGCAGCCCGCCAGGAACACCTGTGGGTGCTGATGCTCACAACGCGCAATCATGTGCTTAACATTCAGCGCCTGTACACGGGTTCGCTCAATCATTCCACGGTGCGTATCGGTGAAGTGTTCGAGGCCGCCATCCGCCACAAAGCCGCCGGAATTATCGTTGTCCATAATCACCCCAGCGGCGACCCTTCCCCAAGCCCTGAGGATATCCAGCTGACTTCCGCCCTGATCAAAGCCGGCGACCTGCTGGATATCAAGCTGCTGGACCACATCATCTTCGGCGGCCGTGAATTCGTTTCTCTTAAACAGCGCAAATTGGGTTTTGAATAATTCACTCAATGGTACCGGCTATTTACACCCACCCTTCACCATGATAAAATATTTCTCGTATCCCGGCGAGGTAGCTCAGTGGAAGAGCAGGGGACTCATAAGCCCTTGGTCGTGGGTTCAAATCCCACTCTCGCCATTATTTCTTGTATGCCACAGGTGGGGGTAGAGTCGAAAAATATAGCCTAAAACTCCATATATGGCGGTCAAAAAAGGAGGCAGAAATGCCCGAAAACCGCCAAACCGACGACCAGAGGATTATTTCAGTTTTTTCGCTCCTTGAATGGGCAGATTCTTTCCTTATAGATAGAAAAGCCGGGGGGTTATCGCCCAATACCATAATTTTCTATCGAAAAAAATTACAAAAATTTATTGAATTCTGCAGATTAAATCAAATCCATGAGGTGCAGGAACTGGATGCAAAACACATCCGGCAGTATCTTTTATGGCTTGATGAGAAACACCATAACCAGGGTGGAATTCATGCACATTACCGTGTTCTAAGAACGTTCCTATATTGGTATGAGCAAGAAAACGAATTGATCAATTGGTCAAATCCCATTCGTAGGGTGAAAGTAAAACTTCCAAGAGAAGAACCGCTTGAACCGGCAGATATCGAAGCAGTCAAAGCAATGATCAATATTTGTGGAGACGATTTTACCGGGGTTCGTGACAAGCTGATCTTCCTGATGTTATTAGACACAGGAATGAGGGCATCAGAAATACTGGCATTGGATATCATCAATGTGAACCCAATTTCAGGAATCCTCCAGATCCTGCATGGCAAGGGGAATAAGTTTCGAACGGCTTACCTGGGAAAAAAGACGAAAATGGCTTTGAGATCCTACCTTAATAAAAGAGGTAACCATACGGGTGCTTTATTTATTGGCATCCATGGAGAACGCCTGGCTTATGATGGTCTGCGTATGTTATTGAAACGCCGATCAGAAAAAGGTGGAGTCCTTTTTCAATCCCCTCATAGTTTCAGACGCCTGTTTGCTCTGGAAATGCTTAGAAATGGGATCGATGTCTTCTCACTTCAATTGCTGATGGGTCATGAAGACCTGCAAATGCTGAGGCGATACTTGAAGCTGGTGAATTCAGACATGCGGGATGCACATCTCAAAGCAAGTCCAGTTGATAGATGGAAATTATGAAACCACAACTTATATAATATTTCAATTATCTAAAAAGTAGAAGCTTGGGAAGCTACTGCCTTATCACATGGCTATAAATGAAGTGTTAGCCTGGATGATTTTTATAGGTTACCGTTTCGGACTTAGACATTGTTTTTTGATAGGCTACTATCCAAAGTTCGACGTGTAGGATTCTAGAAGCGGCTTTATCGTCCAATTCTATTTGGCGCTCTCAATAAATCCTTCCCTCTTCAAATGAGCCGGGTTTTACAAGCCTAATAAATCATACGAGAAGAACATCAAATGGTGGATAAGGGTCATCACGAACTTGTTTTTCGTAATCTGATTTGTATTTTGAGCAATCCATTAAACCATGAAAAAATAGTTTTCTAACTCGAAGTTGCTTACAAATTCGACTCTCTAACCCATCTCTAATATCTTCTTTATGATTTGGAAGTTTTGTACGAATTGGTGGTAATCCTTCAATTTCTAACTTGAACCATTTATGATCGGAATTTTCGTCAGACATTTTTAGTTTTGTTTTTAACATCCCCTCAATCTCTAATGGCTTGTATGGCATCGTTGTCCCCCTGTGATTTTGGCAGAACATATTTTTCTATCTTAGAAAATAGTTTCAAATCAAAAGCATTTGTTTCCGAGCTTTTTTTGAGAATTTTATAAAATTCTATTAACGAATCAACATAATCGTGTACAGCATCAGACTGATTTTCTCCATTTCCATAAACAAGAAAGATAGAATCACTTACTATATAGGTGCCATCATCATCACGCTCAACATTAATTTGAAGAGGTTGAGTAATTATAAAATCATTAGAAATTTGCCCGACCAAAAAGGCGTCCAAAATAAGCGTCTGGGGTTTAATTCTAATAAGGTCGCGTACATAATTATTTGTATTGACTCTTGGTAGATCCAACGAAAAAGTTTTATTATCCGCAATCGCAGGAGTAAATTGTTCCATTATTTCACCTTAGGATCTGGCATTACATCAATCGATCGTTTTATACTGTTTTCCAAAGCATTAACTAAGCTTGGCATTTTTTCGGCAGCCACAATTATTTGAGCAACACAATTTGCCGTTATAGATTTCTTCTGCTTTAACTTTTCTGCGACTTCTGGTGGCTCTCCAAGTATTATTGGTGGGCGTACTTCAAAGAAAGAAATAAGAAATTCATTTTCCAATCTTTGTACAACCATATTAGTGGCATAACGAGCCACTATGCAATCAGGAACACTCCATTCAATAGGAAGTACCATTGATATATCTTGTTTTTTGTTTTGCATAATTCACCATTATTCTGGGAAGAAATATCTTATTTAGGTTTTTATTATAGCGTAATACCAAATTGTCAAGAAGTCGGTTTTTCCAATATTTGCAGTTTTATCGATATCCATGTCTAGCCTAGGGCTGGTCTATTTTCCTTTTTGCACTTAAAGAGTTTTTGCATCGCTATAGGAAGCTCATCCCGTAATTGAATGTATTCCAAGAATGCTTTCCCTTCTGCCGATGAAATACCCGGAGTCTCTTTCCCATCTTCTAATTTTGCTGCAAAACCTGTTTTTACCTTAGGGTATTCTTGCTCTATACGAGCCATTTTTGTCTGAATATCATCGAGGCATTTTTGCTCTTTTTCACATGGATTGAAAGTCATTTTATCCTCCTAATAAATGCATTTTCTAATGTTTATTATAGCGAATCTCGGTGATTTATCCTTACCATAATCACCATTATCATAAGGTAGCAATAGGAGATGTTCCTTCTCGCTATTGGCATGAGTACTTAAAAATTTGTTTTATTAAGATAAGTAAATAGGAGGATAAATGGCTAAAGAACCTTCTAATTCTGGTAAACCGTGGACTAAATAAGGTATTAATGAACTTCAATAACTGGCAATAGGAAATACACTCACTCCCCTTATCGGCTATAAATTGTGAAGAACACCGGGTGTGGTTTATCAAAAGGCAAGCGAAGAAGATATACACTTTAAGCCTATAAAACAAAGCCCATATAATCGACGGAAAAAATAAGCTCACTTTCCCCCTTTTATTTGATGCGCTAGAAAATTTTTATCGTATTTTGTAAATGCATTACCACCAATTATTATGGCAACCCTTATAGGATTTCCTTTAAAGTTCTCTAATAGAAATATGTTGTTCAATACTGAGGGTAGCGCTAATTATTGAGTAAGTGATCAACCGGTCTACCCAATTTATGCGCTGATCGAATATCTTCTTCAGTTTGTTGAAGATACCGGCGGAGGATCTGAATATCTGAGTGCCCCATGAGCTTCTGCAATGAAAAAACATCCACCCCACTGCGAAGCATCTGAAGTGCAAAGTATCTGCGAAATCCATGCAGAGATGGCGTTTTAATATTGGAATCTTTTGCCCTTCGCCGCATTATTTGTCGAAGTCCTGAATATTTAATACCGCTCATTGTTTTACCTACCCATAGGTGAGGTAAATTATCAGATCTCTTATTCAAATAAGCTTGAATTGCTTCTCGAGTGATATTTGATATAAAGACGATTCGAAATTTCCTACCCTTTCCTTTTTTTATGACTATTCTTCCGTCTTTGAGATCGAGATCAATTCGATTAATGGATACTAATTCAGATGCCCTAATTCCCGTATCCATCAAAGTAAGTATGATGGCATAATCTCGGAGCCCAAGAATTGTTTTTTGATCACATTTGGCTAGCATTGATAGGGCATGATCTGCCTGTATTGGTTCTAAGATTTCAACGGGTACTTTAGGTGGTTTTACTTTTTCAATTGGGTTTCTCCAATTCTCCGGTTCATACTCATCTTTGTACCAATAGAGAAAGGCTTTTAGTGAACGAAAGGCTGCGTGAATACCTCCTGGATTATGGTTTTTTTGTTCAAGATTAATAAGATAATCCCTTATTAATTGTGGAGTTAAATCAGTGATATGTGCTACCCCTAATGGTTCAAAATATTTCAAGAATAATTTAATTTTCGTTTGATAAAATCGAATTGTTCCATCAGATAAATTTTGGGCTTTGCGATCATGAATAAATGCATCAAGACATGTGACAAGGTCATTTTCTCTGTGATCCCGACTTTGACTGAGATCAACCCTATGATTATTTAAACCTTGATATTGAATAATTGTTTTATCAACATTTATTAGTTCTCTTGTAGAAGGGTTGTTCTCAATAGCAATCATTTATTTGCTCTTATGCTCTAGAAGTCTTGTGTCATCAGTCGTAAAAATAGAGTTATTGTTCGTTTTAACCTCCAATTTACCTATTCAATTTGGGTTTGAAGGATTGAGACAGGGGATGCATTGTTAACCTGATTCCAAATCGGCTCAGTAAAAAAGTTTCTTTTCATGAAGTTTTCAAACTGAGTAAAAAGAAATAAACCTGACTCATTTCCACAACTTGCTTGGGTTTGCTGAATAAGGTTGCGCATTCTGACAGGACCGGTAGTTACGACTAGCCATCTCCCCGAGTTATTCCCAAATCTCTTTTGGTAGGCTTGACTTTTTATATAAGCTACCCCCGGCAAAACTTTTTCAAACCCAAAGCTGGGGTTGTCGTGAGTAGCCATATCCATTTCAACTAAGAACCTGGCGCGAAAAGGTTCACTCTTCAATCTGCGGTGATCATCAATTAAAGTAAAACTCCCATCTGGGCATACTCCTTTTCTCTTGGTGAAGGTTTTTCCTTCTCTGGTTTTGATCTGGTAATCCACATAATCAGTGTCCGATCGAAATATGGTTTCATTGATCCATTCTTCAATAGACAAATCAGGAACAGTCTTCAATGATTCTTTGATCCATAAGCGGAGATCAACGATACAAAGATCATGTTTGAGTTGGCTCCAACGGGGTTCGCGCATCCAAGAAAATCCCTTCGACCTCAAACTTTTTTCGAGCATGCGCAGCTGGTTTTCATTGGGGATTTTTGGTTCAGCGACGGTGATCCCTTGTTTACCAGCAAGGTAAAGAGCTCCTCTCCAATCCAACCAAACGATCGGTTCAGGGATCGGATAGGTTTTTCTTTCTTGAATCTCCGGCCAGCGGATATATCCAGTCTGGTTTAGCTTGGCCAATCTTTTTTCCATGGCTCTCAAAGTCTTGTTTTTCCAAAACAAAGATTTGAGCTGCCTCCTGGCCACAACCCCGTCATATTCCTGAATAGCTTCAAGAAGGATTCCATCGCGCTCTTGAAAGCGCATCTTGAATTTGCTAATTCTTTGATTGTTTTTTTGTTGAATAATTTCCATGATCTTTCCTTTCATCTTTCCCACAATGGCCAATCCTGAGTAGATTCTTCTGCAGGATGACTTGCGGATCCTTGAGCTGTGAACCATGTCCTGAAATCCTCTTTGCCCCCGGATTGATTTAAGGATTTCAGTCTAGCATATCGACTTCCAGATGTCTCGATCAGAGCTTGAACTTTGTATTCCATGTCTTTTGTCCGGATG
Organism: uncultured Anaerolineaceae bacterium; assembly: GCA_964571135.1. GTDB lineage: Bacteria > Chloroflexota > Anaerolineae > Anaerolineales > Anaerolineaceae > CAZMZW01. Next base: position 76,429 of record CAZMZW010000003.1, read on the forward strand.
GGATTGGGCATATCAAAGGAACGGCAGCGAATGGGTGTATAGGAATTGCGATTTCTTGCCCAGAATTCTCGGTTAGGCAATCCAGCAATCCTTTGAGCCAACCCATCCCACCCTAATCCTTCTTTTTTCTCCTTGAAGGATAAATAAGGGTAAGACATCATCTTCTGCAAACTGAATTCGGTCTTGGTCTTGGTCAAGAAATCCGGGGATGGGAAAACCGCTTTAGCCAATTGAGTTGCATCCTCATAACCCACCCGGAAGCTGATAAGTGTTCCTGAGGTATTCAGGACCGCGGAACGGATATCTGAAGTAAGTTGATTTAAATATTGATTTGCTAAAATTAGCGATAAAGCATATTTTCTGGATTCAGACAGAATGTCCTTGATGTTGTCGGTAGTGTAATTTTGGAACTCATCCAGGTAAAGGAAAAACGAGGATCGATGATATTGGTTTGCCCGTGCAAGAGCTGCCTTTTGAAGTTGAGCCACAATGAAAGCTCCTAATAAGGCGCTGGGCCCATCTCCAAGGATTCCTTTGGGAATGTTGACTAACAGTATGCACCGGTCATCCAACACTCTGCGGAAATCTAGACCCTGTCCCATGGTTAACATAGGTCGAATGTCGGAATCCAGGATCAATTGACCCAATTTGTTGAGCAATGGGGTGACCCATTGATGGACAGCCCCACTGTTTTTAGGGAACTCAAAACGAAAGTAAAGCTGAGTGTACTCATTATGAATTCTAGGCAATAATTGTTCCCGGAACTCCTGGTCAATGAGAAACCTGGGAAGCTCCAGCAGTGATAGACCTGCTTCCGCGAGGGCAATGAAAGTATTGACCATCAACCAGGCCATACGCGGAGCATCAGTCGAATTAGTCCTCCAAATCTTCAAGATGATGTCAGTCAGAAACCAGGCTGTCTTTTCTGGGGAAATGCCATCCTTGGGATTCAAAGGGTTGAGGTTAATCGCCCACTTAGGATTGCAGGGATCTACGATAATGACCCTGGACCAAATCTCCGGCTGTAGAGCAATTCTGTAAAGTAGGTTGCGGTACAAATCTCCATGGGGGTCGATCACCCCCACTCCCTGCCCGGACAAGATATCCTGCATCACCCAGGATTCGATCAGGCGGGATTTCCCCGTTCCTGGCTGACCGATCACATAAGCATGCGTATGACGCTGAGTGCTGTTGAGAATTTGGAATTGAGAATGATTGATATAAAATCCAGCTCTATTCATTGAAGCCTCTCTCCTAAATGTAGTCCAGTTGGTTCAAAGAAGTTCTGCCAGGCCAGCCCGATAAAAATCCCATGTGCACCACAAATGACCGCAATAAACAGAGTCATCTGCCAGTGAAGGAGGAGACACAATAAACAACCAGCCAAGAGAGATATACAAACAGTAGCCATTGTTCGAGCAGGGTTGACGAGCAGACTGTAAGGGCGAATCGATTGTAGATAAGGATCAAGATAAACGAGTAAATAGTGATAACCTCGATAGGACCAGATGAGCAGAGTTCTCATCATGCGGGTAAACAGGTCATACAAAGCCGGGAAACTACGGATCAGCATAGTGCCACCAAAGAAAAGAACGCTGATCATGAATACACCAATCCCCAAGCAGAATGTTTGAAATAAACCGGTCATGATTTCCCTTCAGTGATTGACCAACGGTCAATTTCTATCCAGTGGTCATCCTCAGTCACGGCTATTAGGATTGGGTCAATCAAGATCGCACCGGCTACCATTGCCACCGGGAATAGTAAAACACCTCCAATGACGAGGACCGATACGAGTGCAACGGCTGCGCCAGCCACCGCTCCGATTCCTAAGGCCGCAGCTCCAATCACCTTCAGGTAAGACTTGGTTTTTGACCGCGGTTCTATTTGAGAAATCTCTTTAGTTTTAGGTGCGGTTAATTGCATTGGGGCTTCATGGACGACCACAAATCCCTTTGGGCGCAATCCCTGGGCATAAATCGCTTGAATCCGTTGGTAGGTTCTGGTTGGGATTCGACTGTTATCCTGCTGAGCAGGCATCAAAAGCCAGTTACCAGCCCGGATAGGATTGGTTGGAATGGGTGCCTGACCTAGATATTGGAACGGCCAGCCATTTCTTTCCCCAAGGGCCAACAATTGCAGTGCCTGGGACTCTGCGAGGGGATGCAGCGTGTTTTTGGACAAGAATTGGGTTTGGATATCATTAGACATAGAAGACCTCCTTAATGGGTCTGTAGATTCTGTAGAAAATGGATTAAGTCTTTGATGGCAGACTGCCAGCCATAAGTAGCAGTCCAACTCAAAGCCAAGACTAGGAGCAGAATGGGAAAGAAGCGTGCTCCGGGTGGCAAGATGAACCATCCCAGGATGAAGACAAGCGAGATGACGACAATAGGCATCAATCTGCGGGGAAGGTGCTGGGCGGCCTGTTCAAAATTGAGGTGGTTGTAGTCGAATTTTTTATCCATACTTTTCTCCTTTTGTTATTTGGTCTTTATTATTTTTTGCCCTATAATCTTTATTGAGATCGGTGGTTTGGGCTTTTTTCTGCCCTAAGAGTACTGCTTACCCACCCCTCTCACAATCGTCCCAGGGCGTAATTTTCTGGAAAAAAGGGTAAACCTAGGTAGTGTTTCGGGAAAAAAAGTCAATTTTCAAGAAAAAAAGGTGAAAGATGGCTGAAAAAGATGTAATGGCTCAGTTAGCGAAATTATCAAAACAACAGCGCAAAATCCTGAAAATGATTTGCGATGGCAATGATTACCAAACGATTGCCGAAACGTTTACAAATTCGATATCAACTATTAAAACGCACGTGGGAACAATCTATGTAAAACTAAGCCTGGATCAAATGAACCTTACCCTGCGACGTAAAGCCATATTCGAGGTATATTGCCCAGCCTTGCATGAAACCGAGATGCCAGAAAAAGCAGGGGAGCCTGTTGAAAATATACCTGAACTTGAACCCGAGCCTAAACCAGTCCCCCAAAATGTGCAGTTGATGGTCACAGAGGATGAAAAAGCACTTTCCCCTTATCGGCGGGGTGATATCATTACCGTTATCCCTGCAGAAGATAAACCAGATAATCTCATGAGAAGAAGAACCATAAATCCATTAACTATCATCGTGGTGCTCATCGTATTAGGTCTGGCAGCTTTTGGAGTGTTTGCGATTATTCAATCGCTGACTAAGAGGGCCAATCCAGCTGAAGTCATTCAACCAACACAACAACAAAATAATGGGATTTCTCCATCGCAGATCGCAGTTGTACCTGCTTCCACAGCCGTCATTCCTACTGTGACCCCCACTTTACAACCTGCTGCAATATCCAAATCCAGTGTGCTATTTGAAGATAATTTTGACACAGGATTATCGCCGCTCTGGGAAACTATTTCGGGTGAACCCATGATTGCTAATGGAATGCTAACTGCAGCCCATGATACATGGTTATTAGTGGGCGATCCATCCTGGAAGAATTACTCGGTAGAATACGATGTGGAAATAGATAATCAATACTTCAGCTATGGATTTGATGTAATTGCGGTACGAGTCGTTGATATTGATAATATGTATGCCTATAAATGGGCTGCATTCGAAGCCCAATGGAATATAGTCCAAAATAGCAAATGGAATGTAATCCCAAAATCAGACGATGCAACACCTAGCTTTCTACATTTGTATAATTTCAGGATTACAGCGAATAAAAATATTATTACTCTCTATATCGATGGCGAACAAAAATTCTCCTTTATCGATTCAAAATTTCCTCAAGGGCGGGTTGGTTTGTTAATTTCAGAAAATACGGTAATTGACAATTTCAAAGTGAGGGCAATTCCCGACTAGACGAGCATCACTCTACCTGAGTGTTCTTAGGTATTGAGCGCCCCTGACAGAAAAGGACGGGAAAAGATGTCATGGGGCGCAAAGCGTCGGGCGCGAAGAGCCCGACTGCCGACGGCGATAGTGAAGGTGCAGTCTCGACTTGCGAGTCTGCACCGCAGCGTGGCGCTGAGCATACGAACTTTATGCGAAGGTACTTCCGTTAATGCAGTGCATTAAGGGAAGCGCAGCCGTAGGCAGTCGGGGTCGACCCCCACCATCAACTTAGGTAGGGGGAGTGCCCCGACGCTCTGGTTTTGGGAGCGGGGGTCTGAGGCAAGTTGATTTGAGCCTGTACTGTAGGCGATAATGAGCTGCCGAACGACTCCTCCGAGCAAAACCAGCTCTTTTCCCGCTCAAGACCAGGGCTGGATGCCCACAGGATTGAGAATGACTTGTTCGCAGTCACCGGACAGGTATTCGAACAAGTGCTCGTATAGGATTGAATGGGGGGTAAACCTAGGTTTACGTAATGAATTTGAGGTTTATAATTTTAGAAATTGAACAATTTCGAGGAAGTAAATAATGAAATGGTATAAATTGTTGTTAATTATCTTTTTTATTTGTATCGTCTCAGCATGTTCTTCAAATAAAAGTATCTCAGCAACCAATACCCCGCAACCAACCATTGCGTCTACGCAACCTCCACCCGTCACCGGTAGAATATTCTTTGACATGAATGGTTCCGGATTACAGGATGAATCTTCCTTTGTCTTTGACCCAGAGAGGCTGGATGATAACAGACAACCATTGCAACCAGATTTGGATAAAGCCATAAAGGAATATATTTCTACTCATGCGGATTTGAAAAAAGGTGATCTTGTCACTTTATCGGAACCAGTTCTTTCAGGTTATAAGGTTTGTATTGACCAAGAATGTGCAACCACAACTTCAGATGGTAGTTTCTCAATTCCCAATAAAACAGGAAACACAACCGCTCTCCTGAATATTACTGATCCAAATGCAAACAAACCAGCATTGGCGATGAGATATATTAATGAATGGAAGGGGGCGAAAACGATTTCTGCTTATGAAATGGATGGCTTGAAAATTCCAGAGCAACATTTAAATTTCACTATATCCAATTCAATACAGAGTGGTTTATCTTTTTCAGCTGCTAAGGTAATTAAAATCGGGCTCATGCAAGGTCTCTATACACTACCCTTTAATACAAAAGAAAATTTCTTATTATTCGGTTTTTTTGATACTGATAATTCAAAGAATATCCATAATTATTTGGGAAGCCAAACTCGATTCAACCCTGGACAGACAATTGGGACAGAGGATGGACATCCCGGTATCGATTTTAAAATAAGTTCTAGCAATTTGCTCTATGCGTTTGCTCCCGGAATTATCAACAATGGCGATAATGGTAGAGGTGCCTTGTGGGTAGCAATATCTGGCAATAAAGTAAATGCGCATGTTGGTCATATTAGTAAATACCTTTTGGTTGGACAAACGGAAGTATATCGAGGAATGATTATTGCCTTAAGTGGTTCAAGTGGAACAGGTTGGCCTCATGTTCATATGCAAATTGGAGATGGAATTGATTTTTTCAGAGATTTATATACAAAAAATTCAATTAGCTATTGGACAGTTGATAATCTTCCCCAATTTCCTTCAAACTGATCTATAAAGTAATTAATCGCATAATCAAATACGAAATCGTATTTAATAGGCAAAGATGGGATTGGGGGGAATGATAGGAATTGGTTTTACCAGTTGAGTATGAACATTCTCAAATGGAATCCCATATTGGCTTAATATTTGTATGAGTGTATCTTCTAAACGGGTATTAGAACAATTGATTCGACTCAGATTTTCTGACCAAATCACAGCTATACGGTCATCGGCTGTTTTTACAGTAAACTGGCGTACTTGCAGCCTTGTAAGACGCTGGATAAAATCCTCCCATTGTTCGTTTAGAGGTGAATACATCGGATGCTGAATATCCGTTTGGCTGTCATGTTTGATCGTTCCAGGATTGACATTCCCCAGCACTCTTGCCAATACTTCTGCATCCGCCCGGGAGATGCGGAAGGAAATGATCGTTTGAGCATTTCCCAGGGCAGTCTGTAAACCTTCACTTAATTGAGCAATACTTTGGTTAGCCAAAATCAAATGTAAGCCAAATTTTCTCACCTGGGAGAGCATTTGACTAAAGGTTTCAGCAGCTCCGGGGTTACAGGCAAAATCCTGGAATTCGTCAATATAAAGATAATAAGGTTTTCGCTGTTCGATAGACATTCTGGATCTTGAAAGAGCGGCTTGTTCAAAGCCGGTGACGATCAGCGATCCAAATAATCGTTTGGTCTCATCATCACAATCCCCCAGGTCGGCAATCAGCACTTGACCTTTATCCATGATCTCGCGAATATTTAATCGGTTTTCCTTTTGTCCTAACATATAGAAAATATTGGGATTGTCGGTCAATGCGCTGACCTTATTGGTTGTGCTGCCTAACATTACTGAACGGTTCTTACCCCATTCATTGAATTCGTGCTCAAAAAAAGTACGGCAATCCATCTGTACTTTTTCATTGGGAATGCTATTCAAAATATCTTCCCGAAATTCATCATCGGTTAATAAGCGGTACAGGTCACAGATGGTGTGATTGGTCTCCACCAATGCAGCTAAGGATGCCCGCATGACCTGTTGAAAACGAGGTGGTTCCTGGAGGGTCCTTGCCCAGGTACGCATGAAGGAGGAAATTACTCTTTGGCAAATTTCATAAGTTTCGGTGAATTCATCCGGCCTGGCCAGGACGTTGAAAGGGATCATATAGTCCCTGCGCCTGGGGGCAATATAAATGATTCGGCTGAGATTGGCTGGATCTTTAAAGAAATCGGAGGATATAAGGGATTGGATCACATCCTTGGCCAGGTCACCGTGCGGATCGATCACTGCACATCCGCGTCCAGCTTTGATGTCCTGAAGGATACAACTTTGCAGAAATTTACTCTTCCCCCGTCCGGTCAACCCGACCACATAAGAATGAAATTTACGTACTTGGGGAGTAATAGTGAACTTAGGGAAAAAGAAATATCTTCCAGTGCGCCCCAGCACCAGATTTGTTTTGCGTTTTATTAATTTCCCTATTAAAGGATTTTTCATTCTTATGCATGATAAATTTCTGAAGAAAGTGTTTAACTGATTTTCTTAGCCATGACATTGACATACCCTGAAAATTTGAACACGTCTTCCTGAAAGACGATGATTGTATTCCTGACCTGCTCTTTTGTTTCACCGATTAAATAACTTTCAGTGATCTTCAGATAAGGCTTGCCGTTCTGGGCTGTTTCAAGATCGAAGAAATAGGTTTTGGATCCTGTTTTTAGAACTTCATTTTTGTTTTCTAGTTGCATTTCTCCCACCCCCTTTCGAATAGACAAAGGATGCCTTTGTTGGGAAAGGTTAATCATCCCTTTGTATAAAATTTCAGATACTTTCAATAAATCATCAATGGTAATAAATTCTTCTCTCTTCTCTAATTGTGAGCTTGTTTCTTGTAATTCATCCATCAGTTTGAAATCACAGTAGCATATTTGAAATGACTTCGTCAAGTAGAAAAAACTCTTGACAATACCCCTAATAGAATCTATATTAATTTTGCTCCGCAAAATTCAATATTTATTATTTCTTAGAGTAAATCCAGAACGCTAAAAAATAAAAATTGATTCTTCTCAACGCCTTGGTAACTCCGGGGCGTTTCGCTTGCCCTTTTTATACCAGCCGTTCTTTTTCTCCGGCAGCGTTGGCCTGGCAGCTATTCAGTTCGGGTTTCTCCTAGGTCGTAGTGGTACTTTTGGACCACACACCCTCTCGGGTGGATTTTGCAGACGACATCTCCTACTCACTGTCAGGGCTCATAAGGTTAAGATATCTTTTTAAGGTCATAGTTGTCAATAAGTAGATTGAATCGTGATGGCATGGTGGCTTGGTAGAGTTCACTCATTGATTCAAGGCATCCATCACTTCTTGCAGAATGCTTTTCACGGGGTTGGCTTTATAGTCAATAATCAAATAATTAATGGCAATACGCGCGATCTCATTCTCACTGATCTTGATTCCTCGTGATCGATAGGCAAAGATAATTTCCAAAAGGTCTTGTTTTTCTTTTTTGGTTAATCGATAAGTGGCAGCTTCTTTGCCAACAATCTTGACCGCTTTACGGACTAATTCAATACTGGTGGCATGGTTGCATGGGAGCATGGCGTCTTGATGATTATCCTGAACTGGTTTATTTTCTTGACCCTCATTGTTATTAGATACTGGCAGATCATTCGTTTTATAAAATAAGGGGCTATCAGCTAGGCCAGAATGGGTCATCTTGTCGACACCTCCTCCACAAAAGTACGATAAGCAAGTGCACCCTTGCTATTCGGGGCATATTCAAAGACATGGGTATGGTGAGAATGCGCTTCTTCTAAACTGACATTCTTGGGTATGGTGGCAGCAAATACTAAATTGCCAAGATAATCACGCAATTGCTTCTCAACATCCTGGGATACATGGGTATGGTCAATGAACGTGCATAATACGCCCAGGATATCTAATTTCGGATTAAGTTGAGTTTGTTTCACCATACTGATTGCTTCCTGGAGTTGAACCAGGCCAGTCAGTGCAAAATATCCGGTGGATACCGGAATAATGAGTTTTTCACTGGCAGTCAATGCATTAATCGTAAGAAGTCCAAGGGATGGGGGAGTGTCAATGATGATGTAATCAAATTGGCTTTTTATGGAGTCGACTGCTTTTTTTAATCGTTCACTGCGGTTATCAAAGACTTGAGCCAATTCTAGATCAATCCCAGACAAACGAATATGAGAAGGAGCAATAGATAAATTCTTGGTTTGCGTATTTACCAGAATATCAGTTAAGGGATAAAAATTCATTAAAACTGGATAAAGGGATTGACTTATGGGAATCTCATCTCTGTTTTGAATAAAAACGCTGGTGGTATTTCCCTGTGGGTCAAGATCGATCAGTAAAACTTTATATCCCTGCAATGCCAGTCCTGCCGAAATGTTTATTGCGGTTGTGCTTTTTCCCACACCTCCTTTTTGATTGATGATTGATAAGATCATGGGGAGCTAATCCTTTGTAAATATTCTGATGAAATAATTCTCATGAAGGCTGATAAAGATACATTTCTTATTCCGGCCTGGTATTCCAAAGATGACTTTAATTGTTGCGGGGCATGAAATTTGATCGCCACTTTCTCTTCTGAGTTAACGATTGTATATTTGGCCAAAGGTGGATCTATATTGGGCATAGTTTTATGAAAGCAGGAAAACACCCCCTTTGTCAAGGGGGGATATTAATTGCAATTGAATGTCATATCTGTTAAAGTCTCGCCCATGATAGATTATTTAAACCAAAATAAACCGCTCAAATCACTGATCGCAGTGCTGATATTTCTTTTCAGCGTACTGGGTTTGCTATTGTATTGGATGTCGCACAATACACAATTTTGTTTTGATCCAACACTTTGCAGAAAAATCCAATTGAATGATTTTATGGAATTAATGAAATGGTAGATATTCCAGGGAATCCTAATTTAAATATCTTGATCCCGATATTGAGTGATATTTATTATTGGGGAAAAACATTCATTGGTAAGATTTCTCGACCAGGAATGTATGAGGTTATGAACTATGAAACCAGGATAGAACTGCTGGATGTGAAAGGGGAAAATGCCATTGTTTCCAAAACCGAAGAGGTCAAATTCCTTCAAGACAATGTCATTGCGTTTCAAGATCAGGCCTGGGGAGATGGAAAAATACTTTTAGATTACCAATGCAGTCCAGGTTACCCGGTGGATTTTTATCGATCCGGGCATAAGACGATCATTCTTATTTCATTACGAGATGTGAATAGAAGGGGAGATATGGTTCAATTTAAAATGAATTGGGGAATTAATCGAGGATTCCTCAAAGGCCAGGGGTTTTGGACAACTGATATCAATCATCTGACTGGCAAAATTAAAATCGAGGTGGTCTTCCCATTGAATCGACCTCCAAAGAAAGTATCAGTGATTGAAAGTAATACCCAGAGAATCAGTGTATTGAGTAGTGATGAAATCAGTCGATTACCCGATAAACGATGGGCAATATCATGGGAAAGAAAAAATCCCCGACTGAACGAGCATTACATTCTGAACTGGGAATGGTGAAGAGTTAAGTACCGGAACCGCCGCCCATAGGGACCTCCTGAAGATTGATTTTGTTATATCATAACCGCATACGGTTATAATGTCAATCTTTTTTGGATTTTGGTCCCGGCCTAGGGTTTGTAGCGAGATATTTGTCTACTTGTTCTTTAGTGGTGATCCAGTCCCTCCCGATCTTCTTACCGCGTATCATTCCTTTTTCTAGCAGTAAGCGTACATGCCTTTTCGTTAGACTCGCATGTGAAGACGCTTCGTCTATACTAATAAGATCTGAAAATAGATCGCTTACCATGAATAAATTATATTATTATTAAACCTGTTTGTATTTGCAAACAGGTTCTGATATATAATCATTTTATGAGGGTAAATCATTCAATAACTGTTGCTGAAGCCGCCAAAGATATTGGTTGTACCAAGAGTTATATCTTTAGATTGATTACACAAAACCGACTGGTTGCTGTAATGCAAACCGGACCAGTGAAATATTATCTGATAGATCCTGTATCTGTCGAAAAATTCAAAAACACACCCAAAAATAAAGGGGGAAGGCCTCGCAAGGTAAAACCTAATAAAAGATGAGCAAATCACAGAAATACCTCCTTTCCTATACTGCGGCGGGATTAATGTTAAATGAGTCAGTAAAAATTGCTGAAGCATTCATAGCAACAAGTAATTGGGATTTAGTGAAGAAGAATAATCGCGAAGATAACTTGCTTCAATCCAGAACCTTGAGCCGCAATAAAAGAGTATTTCAAGAACTTTCAAAGAGACTTAAATTATTATCAATCGATCAATTGGCTTTATTGGTGGAAGGCAGTATCCAGGAACAAAAATATTTACTTTGGTTTACAGTATGCAAAAGATATCAAATCATTTATGAATTTGCCATTGAAGTCCTGTATGAAAAATTTCTAGGAATGGATTACCAATTATCTGACCTGGATTACGATTCATTTTTCAATCGGAAGGCAGACTGGCATTCCGAAATCAACGAACTGACCTCAACGACTAAAAATAAATTGAAGCAAGTACTTTTTAAAATGATGCAGGAATCTGGAATTATTTCAGAGGATAAAGTAATAATTCCAGCCATTCTTTCACAAAAGTTGATCGATTCAATTAAATTGGATTCGCAATTCAATTTAAAAATTTTTCCTATTCATTTAATAAACCAGTAGGGGTGATAAATCCATGATCGACCTCCAGAATAGTCCAATCATCTCCAGATATCAGCACCTACATAAGACAATTGGAAGTGAGCGTTTTTTAAAAATGCAGGGATTAGGTAATGAAGTGCCTTTTTTCATCTGCCCATTTAATCCGCAAGACACAAACGAAATGATGGTTTTATACGATCAGCTGATTAACCAACTGCACAATCAGGGTATCAAGATTTTAAGCATCGATCTCTTTGACCTTTCCATTGAAATTCTGAAAGGGGTAAATAAATGGCAGCAAATAATGGATTCAGAACAGAGTTTGGCAAAGGATGAATTAAAAGAATTACTACAAAACTTATTAGACCCGGAAAATCATTTAGTACCCGCCATTGCAGAAAAAATGAGCAATGAAGAATTTGATGTTTTATTCATTAAAGGGGTAGGTGAAGTCTTTCCCTATATCCGTTCTCACACCGTATTGAATAATCTTCAAAGCACTGCTAAGTTCAAACCGACTGTTATGTTTTTCCCTGGAGAATACAAACATACCCCAGAGGGAGGAATGACCTTGGATTTATTTGGAAGATTGCGGGATGATAAATATTATCGAGCTTTTAACATCTATCAATATCAAATATAGGAGGGTTAAATAATGAAACTACGCCAAATTTTTGAGAAACCGATTGATCGTCCCATCGAAGGGGTAATTAAAGCTGATGACCTGGCCAGCCTAAAAATTGAAGTTGAAGAATATGTGATCACCAATGAAATCGCCAGGGTTCTCAGCAATTTTTTTGATGCATATACTAATTATCAATCGGCTAATGGAGTTTGGATTTCTGGTTTTTTCGGTTCTGGTAAATCCCACCTGTTGAAAATGCTGGCATTATTGCTTGAAAATAAGATGGTGGATGGTAAGGATACTTTAGCTTATTTCCTGCCCAAATGCGGGGAAGATGCGATGTTAAGGGGAGAAATGAAAAAAGCCGTTTCCTCCCCATCAAAAAGCATTTTATTTAATATTGACCAAAAAGCTGACACAATCAGCAAGAAAAATGAGGATGCAGTCTTAGCAGTATTTGTTAAAGTATTCAATGAAATGCGCGGATTTTATGGCAAACAAGGATATATTGCAAAGTTCGAAATGGATTTGGATAAATCTGGAAAATACGAGCAATTCAAGAATGATTACCAGGAAATTTCAGGGATGACGTGGGAAAATGGGAGAGAACAGATTATCCTGGAGAAAGAAAACGTGGCCAAGGCATATGCCAAGGTATCCGGTGAATCAGGCCAGCTTCATAAAAATATTGTAGATGCTTACCGGGATGATTATCGCTTGTCCATCGAGGATTTTGCTGAACAGGTTAATGAATATATTCAGAAACAGGCTCCCAATTTTCATCTCAATTTCTTTGTGGATGAAGCCGGACAGTATATTGCTGAAAATATTAAATTGATGACTAATCTGCAGACGATCGCGGAAAGCCTGGCTACCAAATGCAAAGGCCAAGCCTGGCTGATCGTCACAGCGCAGGAAAACTTGGATAATGTTTTAGGTGAAATGACTGAGCAGCAAGCCACAGATTTTTCAAAAATTCAAGCTCGTTTTAAAACCCGGATGAAGTTAACCAGCCAGAATGTGGATGAAGTGATTCAAAAGCGGTTATTGTTGAAAAATGTGCAGGGTTCGGAATTAATTACCGGGCTATACCAAAAGAATAAGAATAACTTTGGAACGCTTTTTGATTTTGCTGATGGGGCTACTACCTATAAGAATTTTCAGGATGAGGATCATTTCACTGACTGCTACCCGTTTATTCCTTACCAATTTACCTTATTCCAATCAGCCATTGAAACCCTTTCAGCCCATAATCAATTTGAGGGAAAACATAGTTCGGTTGGAGAACGTTCCATGCTTGGTGTTTTTCAGCAAGTTGCACTTTTAATTTCAGATAAAGAGTTGGGTGAATTGGCTACCTTTGACATGATGTACGAAGGTATTCGGGCTTCATTAAAAACCCAGATCCAGCAATCTGTCATCAATGCCACCAATCATCTTGACAAACCATTTGCAGTTCAGGTATTGAAGGCATTGCTGCTGGTTAAGTACATCAAAGGTTTTAATGCCACTCCACGCAATATCAGGGTATTAATGCAAAATCAACTGGGGGGCAATTTGCCCACTTTAAAAAAAGAAATTGAAGAATCCTTGGGGCTGTTGGAACAGCAAACCTATATTCAACGCAATGGCGATAAGTATGAATACCTTACCGATGAAGAAAAGGATATCGAACAAGAAATAAAAAATATGGGTGTAGACAGCAGGGACACCGCCAAACCTTTGGAAGACCTCTTTTTCACTGGAATCATTGGAGAAAATAAGATCCGTTATGACAAAACCGGGTATGACTATCCTTTCACTAAGAAATTAGATGATCACATTATCGGAAGTGAAAAAGAGCTCACCATTCATTTCCTAACTCCCTTCTATCCAAATGTGGATAACCTGAATCTTATTAAAGCAAATTCCTTAGGGAAACCAGAGTTATCCATTGTTCTCCCTAATGATGATCGACTGATGCATGACCTGTTAACTTACGAAAGAACTGAGAAATATATACGCCTGCATAGTACCGCCGCCCTGCCGCAAAGCGCCCGCGCAATATTAAGTAATAAGCGCATCCAAAACAACGAACGTTATATTGAGATAAAAACGAGAGCCCAGGACATGATCACACGCGCAAAGATCATCGTCTCAGGCGAAGAGGTTGAGGTTTCAGGCCAGGATCCCCGTTCCCGAATAGTTAAAGGGTTTAATGAACTAATCCTTAGGACCTATACAAACCTGAAAATGATTCAGATTATTGCGTTCAAAGAAGAGGATATCGAAAAATTCCTGACTTTAAATAAAGATTCGCTCTTAGCCAGTGATTCGGTTAATCTGAATGAATCGGATCAAGAGGTGCTTTCTTTTATTAATATTAACCAGCAATTGGGGACTCGAACCACGCTGAAAGTGCTGGTGGATAAATTCAGTGTGCGACCCTATGGTTGGTATTTGGCTGCCGTCCAATGCATTTGCGCCAAATTGGTCGGTCGGGGGAAAATCGAAGCTCGTGCGGATGCCAATATCCTGGAAGGTCCCGAACTTGTAAGCACACTTAGAAATACCCATGGCTTCGGAAATGTCATCCTGAATGCCCAAACAGAATTTACCTCATTGCAGTTAAAAGTATTGAAAGATTTCTATAATACTTACTTTGATCGGCCGCCTTCATCTAATGATGCCAAGGCACTTGGTTTGGAAACCCGCTCCGCATTGGAAACACAATTATCCAAGCTAAGGGAAATGGCTGCTCAAATATCCCAATACCCTTTTATGACAATGATCAAGGAACCAATCAAAAAACTGGAAGAAATTGTCATTAAACCGTATTCTTATTTTCTTCAGAATTTTCAAAATCTGCACGATGAATGGATTAAACTGAAAGAAGATGTGCTTGATCCTTTAATTAGATTCATGGGTGGAGAAAGTAAAAACATCTACGATCACTCACGAAAATTCCTAAATGACCAAAAGGCCAACTTTAGCGCAATTGATACTGAGAGACCTTCACGCCTACAAGCTATTTTGGATGATCCAGCTTGCTTTAAAGGGTCACAGATGAAAGAGGCAAAGGAGTTGACCGAAAGCCTGCAAAAGGACATAACGTTGCAGCTAAAACAGGAAAAAGGGACATCCATTAAACGGATTGAGCAGTTGGAAAAACAAATCAAGAATATTCCTGAATATTCGCAATTAAACAAAATCGTAAAAGAGGAAATCGAGTCATCCTTTGGAACAATTAAAAATCAAATAGAACAAGAAACGCTCATCCTGGGCATACGCGACAAGACCGGTAAATATGAAACCGAAGGATGCAACCAACTTCTCAGTAAAATCACCAGCTGGACCCAGGGAGGTCAAACCGAGGCCATCAAATATATTTCAAAGCAAGATCTTGAGGTTAAGTTTGACAAACCTTACCTGTCAGATGATGAGGAAATTGAAAAATATCTGCAATTGGTGAAATCAGCGATGCAAAAAGCCATTAAAGCCAATCAGCGCATTAAATTAATATAAGGGGTTTATTTTGGACACCAATAAGCTAAAGAAATTTGCACAATCCGCTAGGCGGCAGTTGATCGAACAGGTCTCCGCCCGCCTGGAACAGGTACTGCATACCGACAGCATTGAAATTCGTGAACAGCAAAAAGCAGTTGAGGAACTCAACCAACAGATCAAAGAATCCTCGCGCGATGTTGTGGTGGAAAAAGTTGCCTACACATGGTTCAACCGTTTCTGCGCGTTGCGCTTTATGGATCTGAACCACTTTACCCCATTGGGGATAGTCTCCCCATTGGAAGGTTTCACTCTTCCGGAAATCCTCCAGTCTGCAAAGGATGGGGTCATCAATAAGGAATTCAAGGTGGATGAAAAGCGCATCCTTGGTATTTTAAATGGCCAGATCCCCTCATCTAATCCCCAGCAAGAGGCTTACAGGTTGCTTTTGGTGGAAGTGTGCAATGGTTACCACAAGCAAATGCCATTTTTATTTCCTGAGATCAATGATTACACCGAGCTGTTGATGCCTGCCGATTTACTCTCGGAAGGAACAGTACTGCAGAGTACCCGGGATGCGCTCACTCCAGACGCATGCCGAGATGTGGAAGTGATTGGCTGGCTGTACCAGTTTTATATCTCCGAGAAAAAAGATGAGGTTATGTCGCGCAAGAGTGCCATACCGAAAGAGGATATCCCCGCAGTAACCCAACTTTTCACCCCACACTGGATTGTGCGTTACCTGGTGGAGAACTCACTCGGGCGCTTATGGATGCTCAACCATCCGGATTCCAAGCTTGTCAACCGAATGGATTATTATATTAAAGCAGACCAGAAAGAAACCGATTTTCTAAAGATCAGCTCTCCCGAAGATATAAAAATCTGTGATCCCGCGTGTGGCTCCGGGCATATGCTTACTTATGCCTTTGATCTCTTGTTTGCTATCTACGCCGAGCGAGGTTATGATCCGACACAAATCCCCCCCCTCATTATTAATAACAACCTGTTTGGCATTGAGATTGACTTACGAGCTGGTCAACTGGCCGCATTTGCCCTGATGATGAAAGCCCGGGAAAAGGATAAATTATTCTTCACCCGTCAGGTTGAACCCAACATCTGTGTAATGGAAGATATCGGTTTCAGCGGCGAAGAGGTGAAAACCTACATGGCTAAAGTAGGCAGTGACCTGTTTACCCAAGATCTGTGGCTTGGGCTGCAGCAGTTTGAGAATGCAAAGACTTTTGGATCACTTATCAGGCCACAAATCCACGATCCCCACACAATTCTAAAGCGCATGCAGGAGAAAGGTACCTTTGAAGATCTTTTTCTGTTTAAGACCAATCAAAAAGTACAAAAAGTATTGGAGATGGTTGAATATCTTATCGAGAAATACCATATTGTAATAACTAATCCACCTTACCTGGGAAACAAAGGAATTAATAATGAACTAAGAATATTCCTAAAAAACTTTTATTCCGATTTTAAATCAGATCTATTTTCATCTTTTGTTATTAGGTGTTCTGAATTAGGAAAAATTAATGCTGTAATAGGCATAATGAGTCCAACCGTTTGGATGTATATTTCATCTTTTGAAAAATTAAGAGAATTTCTTATTGATACAAAGTCAATTTTGTCATTAATAGAACTCCCTCTTACAGCTTTTAAAGGTGCTACCGTTCAACTAAGTGCATATGTCTTTTGTAATCAGAAAAATCTAGGATTACAAAGTATTTTCATTAGGCTAGTGAGTTTCAAGGGTGGGGACGGTGAAATGTCAAAATATACCCTTCAAGCAATAAAAAACGACAAATGTGATTGGTTTTATAAAACCGCTACAATTTATTTTAAAAAGATTCCAAGATCACCTATCGCTTATTGGTTAAGTGAAAAATTTTATTCTCTATATGAGAATCAATTAATTGGAAAACGCTATGTGGGAAAAGAAGGTGTTGGAACTAGAGATGATGATAGGTTTTTGAGGATGTCTTGGGAGGTTGAAAAGAAATTAATTGGTATAAATAAAAAATGGATTCTGACAGATAAAGCAGGATATTATAGAAAATGGTTTTTGGGTTTTTCATTCTTGATGGATTGGGAAAATGATGGATTTAATATTAAAAACTATTATAACGATGATGGAAGTCTGCGATCCAGACCACAAAATATTCAGTACTTATTTAAGGAAGGGGTTTCTTGGGGAAAAATTGGGACTGGTATAACAAGCTTTAGGTGGAGACCTGAAGGTTATGGTTTTAATGATGCTGCACCAACTATTTTTGGGAAAAATACAAAAAGAATGCTTGCGCAATTAAATTCTGTAGTATGTCGTAATTTGCTCTCTATAAGGGGATCAACCTTAAATGTTACAACGGGAGTAATTGAAGAGTTGCCAATACTGATTGAAAATAAAATTTCTATAGAGAAAATTGATCCATTAATCGAAAAAGCGATATCGTTTGAAAAAAAGGACTGGGATTCTTATGAAATCTCATGTGATTTTACTGAAAACCCTCTAGTGCTTGAAGATGGAAAAGATAATCGAATGGATTTTGATTACCAAGCTCTCAATAGAAAATGGCATAAATTGACTAACGAATTACAGCAAATAGAAGAGGAAAATAACCGCATCTTCATAGAAGCATACGGCCTTCAGGAAGAATTAACATCTGACGTTCGTCTTGAAGAGATCACGCTGACTTGCAATCCACATTATCGTTATGGTGGAAAGAAAAGTGAAAAGGAATTGGAAGCTTTGCTGTTAGCGGACACAATGAAGGAATTCATCAGCTATGGAGTGGGTTGTATGTTTGGCCGCTACTCTCTGGATAAATCCGGCTTGATCCTAGCCAACCAGGGAGAAACGCTGGAAGATTATTTTAAGCAGGTTCCTCAGCCGAGCTTTCAACCGGATGAGGATAATGCCATTCCCATCCTGGAAGGGGAATGGTTTACAGATGACATTACCTCTCGGTTTAAGCAATTCCTTAAAGTCACATTTGGAGAAGATCATTTTGAGGAAAACCTGGCCTTTCTGGAAAAAGCCATTGGCAAAGATATCCGCTCCTATTTTCTTCGCGATTTCTACAATGAGCATATCAAGATGTACAAGAAACGTCCCATCTACTGGATGTTCTCCAGCCCGAATGGCAACTTTAACACTCTTATTTATCTGCACCGCTACCAACCGGATACAGTGTCCATCGTTCTCAACCAGTACCTGATCCCCTACCGGGAAAAGTTAATTGCCCGCAGAGATCATTTAAATGTGGTCAGCCAGAATGGGAATGCCAGCTCAAGTGATAAAAGTAAGGCTATGAAAGAAATAAATACAATTAATGCAGTCATTAAAGAGATGAAGGAATACGAGGATGAAATCTTGTATCCATTAGCCATGCAGCAGGTAAAGATTGACCTGGATGATGGGGTCAAGGTTAATTACGCCAAATTGGGGAAAGCATTGAAAAGTGTTCATGGATTGGGAGACGAATGATACAACCTCAAAGAGAACCTGTATTCTATAGAAGGCGATTGTGAGCCAGATTCAACAAGCCCTGCAATCCCTGTTTATCAAATATCGGATCGTGTTTTGGTATGATGCCAAACAAGAACTTGTTGAGGAATTTAATCATCTCGATCTACCTGGCATAACTAAAATTGACCTTCAGAATAATGCCTATGGTTTAAAACATCGTATGTTGAAGGAAGAATCAACAACTAAATTTCTGATCTATCATGCCGGTCCCCAACCAGATGATCTGGATAACTGGTTGTTGGATGTTCAATTGGCCAATGGGACTTTTAATGCCGATCAAATCTCTTTGTGGCTCACCGAATTAGGTTTAGGGATGGAATTCTGGGAGCTAGTCCAATCCCATACAGAATATTTCCGGGTTGATAACCGCCGAATCTCATTAAAACAACGATTAGAAATTCAGGATAGCCACAATGTCGTCCGCCAAAAAATGCTAGCGGTCTGCGTTAACTCAGATTCTGACAATAACATTGAGAGCGTTATTGAAATACTGATCAATGAGGATTCCAAAGGCTCAAATGATGACTTTGCTTTAATTCAAAAATGCGGCTTGGAACCCTTCTTATGGGACCAATTAAAAAGTCATTTTAGCTATTCATCCGAGGTTCCGAGTGTCAAGGATTTTTCCATTGAATTATTTAAATCATCATATGCACTCCTGCACGAAGAACCAGCCAAACTTAACAAGGATGCACTCATCTTTCTAAAGAAGTGGAAGGACAATATTACCTGCCAGAAGTCGTTTGAGAGTTTATCCGACCAGTACTCAGATATTCTGAATATCCAACAGGATTTATCAAAGCGTGAGTTAGAAGACCTGATTGACATTGATCTATTTAAGGTCATTGATCAGCAGATTATTACCTTATTGATCTCGCAAGTAGTAAAGCGGACTATTAATCAAGAAGAGGTTAAAAAGATCATCTGGCTCAGAGGTCAAAAGCATTGGTTTAACCACTTCAAAGATATTTATGAAGCCATCTATTATGGGTCACTGTTCCTATCCCAAATGTTAATTTTGGATCCTTCCCCGCAGTCACTTGCGGATGGGGTAAATAAATATCAAAACACCTGGTATTTATTGGACTTCTATTATCGAAAATTTATTTTTCATGCCAAGGCATGCAATGAAGTCACTTTATTGAAACACCTAAGCGATAAAGTTGAGAACCTTTATACCAATAATTATTTGCTGAAAGTCAACGATGCCTGGCAGCCATTTATCGATAAGTGCCAAAAATGGGGCATTCCCCCTTACTTAAGTCAATCTGATTTCTTTGAGCGCTTTGTACAATCTTTTTTACAAAACAAAAACAAAGTCGCTGTTGTGATATCGGATGCCTTACGCTTTGAAGTGGGGGAGGAGTTGAAAGAGAGAATCGTAAGCGAAGATCGCTATCAGGCAGAGCTTGAACCGATGATTGCTCAATTGCCCTCCTACACTCAGCTCGGGATGGCAGCGCTTTTGCCGCATCATACTTTGACATTAACCCAGGATAACCAGGTTGAGGTGGATGGTCAAAGCACCCAGGGAATCGAAAATCGTTCAAAGGTTTTAGATCAGTTCATCAAAGGTAGTGCCGCAGCTCTCCATTCAACAAAATTTATGGAAATGAACCATGAGGAAAGCCGCCAGTTGGTTAAGGATAACCAGGTCATTTATATTTACCATAACCAGATTGACGCCATTGGCGATAAAAATGAAACTGAGGGGCAAGTCTTCGATGCCGCTGAAAAAGCCTTACAAGACCTGGTGGAGATAACCAAAAAATTAACCAATGCCAATATCAACAATTTAATCATCACTTCCGATCATGGGTTTATTTATCAGAACCAACCTATTACTGAAAGTGATTTTTCAATAGCAGAACCTGCCGGGGGAGAGATACTGGTTCATAATAGAAGATTTCTTATTGGAAAGGATCTAATCCCAACCAATAGTGTTAAGTTATTTCATTCATCAGATTTGGGTTTGGGGGGTGATTTAACAATTCTATTTCCTAAATCAATCAACCGCCTGCGTCAGAAGGGATCCGGCAGCCGCTATGTGCATGGCGGTATTTCACTGCAGGAAGTGATCATCCCGGTAATAAAGATATCCAAGAAAAGGGTTAGTGATATTGACAAGGTAAATGTAGAAATTATCACCAGCTCTTCAACTATCATCACATCGGGTCAGATCTTAGTGAAATTTTTCCAAAAGGAACCGGTAACAGCCAAGGTAAAGGGCCGATCTTTCAAAATTGGAATTTACACCCAGGATAATCTTCCAATCTCGGATGAACATGTCCAAGATTTCAATTTAAAATCACAGGAAGCCCGTGACCGTGAGGTCAGTTTGCGGTTTGTACTCAGCCATAAAGCCGATTCGGTCAATAACCAGATTGTCTATTTAAAAATATTTGAACCAATCGAGGGAACAGCCCACTACCAAGAATATTTGTCCATGCCATACCAGCTGCGTCGATCATTTACTTCCGACTTTGATTAACTGCGAGGATATAAAGATGAATTATTTGGATCAAAAAATCAATGAGCATTTTGCCGGTTTGGTAGTCCGCAAAGACCTGGTTAAAACCGTCAAGGGCGGTGCCATTGTTCCGACCTATGTATTGGAGTATTTGCTCGGCCAATATTGTGCAACTTCAGATGAAGATAGCATTAAGTCTGGCATTAATACAGTCAAAGATATTTTGCGCAAACATTATGTGCATCGCAGTGAAGCCAACCTGATCAAATCCACTATTCGTGAAAAAGGACAGCATCGGGTTATTGATAAAGTCAGTGTGGAGCTGAATGAAAAAGCGGATGTGTATGAAGCCACGTTCTCCAATTTAGGGATCAGCAAAGTGCTGGTGGATGCTGATACTGTCAAACGGCACCCCAAGCTGTTGGTGAGCGGAGTCTGGTGCATTTCAGAAATCAAATACAGCTACACGGAAGATGTCCGCATTTCCCCCTGGATTCTGGATTCGATCAAGCCCATCCAACTCTCACATTTCGATTTTGATCTGTATTTGGAAAAACGCAAGCAATTCACTTTGGAGGAATGGATCGATTTGTTGATCCAAAGTATAGGGTTCAATCCGCAGATGTTTGATCTGCGCACAAAAATGATGCAGTTAATGCGCCTGGTGCCTTACTGCGAACGGAATTACAACCTGATTGAGTTAGGACCTAAAGGAACAGGCAAATCCCATATCTATTCGGATTTTTCTCCACATGGCATATTAATCTCAGGTGGCGAAGTATCGGTTCCAAAATTATTTGTTAATAATGTCACTGGGAGAATTGGATTGGTGGGGTATTGGGATACGGTGGCATTTGATGAATTTGCAGGCAGAAAAAAACGTTCCAATAAAGAATTGGTAGATATTCTAAAGAACTATATGGCGAACAAATCCTTTTCGAGGGGGATCGAAACACTTGGAGCGGAAGCATCATTGGTTTTTGTGGGTAACACCAGCCATGATCTTTCCCACATGCTGAAGTATTCCAATTTATTTGAAGAGTTACCGGTGCAATACTACGATTCTGCATTTATGGATCGACTGCATTTTTATATTCCGGGCTGGGAAGTGGAAATCATCCGCGGCGAAATGTTTTCTGATGGGTATGGTTTCATTGTTGATTACTTGGCTGAAATATTAAAATCGATGCGTAATTACGATTACTCGCAAAAATACACAGAGCACTTCACGTTATTTAATGATATTTCCACTCGGGATCGGGATGGTATCACCAAGACCTTCTCGGGTTTGATGAAAATTCTATTTCCGGATGGTCAAGCGGATAAACAGGATATGCAATTCTTGTTTGAATTTGCAATGGAAGGTCGAAAGCGCATCAAAGATCAATTAATGCGTATTGATACAACTTATTCAGATGTCACCTTTGGATATGAAGTTATCGAGAATGGTTCCAAGGAATTAGTTAAAACTCTTGAAGAGAAGACTTTTCCGCAATACTATTATTTGAAACCTAAAAAAGAATCGAAAGACACTTCTGATAGTGAATTATTTCCAGAGTTTATTGATGACCTGAAAACCGATAAACTTACAATAGAAGAACTCATTAGATCAGGGGAGAGTGCAAGATTGGAATTTAAATCCACCTTGCGGTGGAATTTGCAGGCGAATCGGATAGATAAAGATATAGAAATTGGAAATCTTAAAACAATCGTTGCATATATGAATTCAGGAGGAGGCACGCTGTTGGTTGGCGTTGAAGATGATGGAAATGCTTTAGGCATTGAGCCCGACCAATTTCAAAATGAAGATAAATACTTGCTTCATTTTGCTAATTTACTTAATGACCGGATTGGTAAAAAGAATGCTGAATTTATCCATTGGGGTCTGAAAGAAATCAATGGGAAGAAAATCTTACGCGTGGATTGTGATGCAAGTTCAACCCCCGTTTTTTTGAAGAACGAAGGGAAAGAAGAGTTTTTTATCCGCACTGGGCCTGCTTCAGTGCAATTATCTACGAGTGAGGTATTGGAATATTCGAAGAAGCATTTTAGATAGATGGGAGGTAGGAAATGGAGAATGAAAAGTTGTTGAGTGACTTACTTGAAGAAATGAAATTGTTGAATCAAACTCAAAAAGACATTAGTCATTCATTGGATGTTTTAATTAGAAGCGAAGTCGAAACCCGATTGACACATATATTTAATGACGGAAATGAGATACTAGTTTATCAGCTATCTGATGGAAAAAGATCCACCTCTGAAATAACCAAATTTTTAGATGTTAGCAGAATGTCAATTTCAAGATTATGGAAGAAATGGGAAGAAGAGTTAGGTATTGTTGAAACGGATGGTTTTCGCAAACCATATAAAGCGAAATACACTTTAGAAGAATTGGCCTTACTCTTTGGGAAACCATCTAAAAATAATAGTTCCCAACCTGAAAAAAAGGAATAAAAATGTCTACAGATGTCGAACTTTTAGAAAAAATATCAAAATCATTAAATCAAATGGCAAAAATGGAGGCTCTAAATATTCTTCAGTCTGAAGAATGGGTTGGAAAATCAAATGGTGAAAAGATTTTTTTCCTTCATAAATTGGATTTTGAAAATGATGAAATTGCATTATTAGTTGGAACAACAAATGGAACTGTAAAGAAAGAAATTTCGACTAGGAAAAAATAAATAATGTCAGCGGTAGAACTGAAGAAAGCAACTAGTAAAAAGGATAACGTATCCCCAAGAGCTATCGGATATCGTGCAACAAAAATAAATAAAAATTATGGGCCTTTTTCTGATGAAGTATTGTATGGAATTGTAGCGCAACAAGCAGGAGTGGAAGTTTCTAAAATAATGACTGATGCAAAGATACTTGAAGAGATTAGAAATCAAATAGATCGTATTGGAGAATTAGAAAACGATACACCTAAGCCTCGAACCAAAACCGTAGTTAAAACTAAAGTTGTTCAAATTGCCAAAGACTTACGATTGAATGATCCTATTTTAGAAACAAAAGTAATTGATGATGCAAAGGTAATGACTCTCCTTTATGCCCAGTTATATATATTTGAAAATTCCGTAAGAGAAATTATCAATCGTGTTTTATCTAAGCATATTAGTACAAATTGGTGGGATAGTTCAAATGTAAAAAAAGATTTACTAGATAAAGTTCAAGAACGAATTGATAAAGAAAAACAAAATCCGTGGCATGGCGAAAGAGGTGCGCATCCTATCTACTATACAGATATTTCTGATTTGATTTATTTACTCAGACGACATTGGAAATATTTCCGTGATATTTTTCCTAGATTAGAATGGGTGAGTGAGAAGCTTGAACAAGTTTCATTTTCCCGTAATGTTGTTGATCACCATAACCCACTGAGCAAACGTGATAGAGATAGACTAACAATGAATTTGCAAGATTGGCAAAAGCAAATTGATGCGAACAAATCAAAATTATAGATTTGCTGAGAGAATTTGTCTTAATATCTTAATTTCGATTAAATTGTATTTAGTTGCTGCTTGTTCAAAATCAGGTTTTAACTTGTGAAAATGAATAGAAAATATTTGATGTTTTCTCAACAATAAAGTTTACGATATCTCCAAAGGTTTCCCATATTCCGGCAAAAGAATTTTTATATTTGTATCCTTTAAAAGGTCAACCCAATTGCCTGGTTTTTCAGTATGAACCGGGATTAGGTATTTTGGATTAACAATTTTTACAAATTTAGCGAGTTCTTCAGTACCTGCGTGCCCAGAAGCATGAAAACCTTCAACTGAATTTATTTCAAGAATACCTTCCGCATTTCTCATGGGCTTGGTAAGTCCAATGATTTCCAAATGGAATTTTTCTGTCCACCTCCATAGGCGCTCCAGATCCATTTTTTGTTCTTCGTCATAGGCGGGACTGTTTGAAAAGATATAGATACCTTTTATTTCTTCTTTCATTAGAAATAAAAGATCATTCAAATCAGCTATATCGGTCAGGCTGATTGCCAGGATATAATGCTCCGGATTTTGACTAATGATGTGATGATCTACCAGCATTTCCTTATATTTTTCACGCACCAGCTTTTCCCACTTTTTCGGGACTGACTTTGGATCATCATATAATCCGACGTTGGGATTCTGCAATAAGTCCGGGATCAACGTTGGCTCAGCCAACTGCATAGCACGCAGGGTAAAGATATCTCTTGGCTGGAGGATTAATTGCCGGTCGGTTTGTTTGGCAATCTCCAGGAATGTCAACAGCCTTTCGATATTCCTTGCCGCAAAATCAGCAACCACAATTTGCTTTTCCGATTTCTTAATTTCCATCAAGCAATTCTTGAGAACATCCACTTCAGTGCATTTGTTTGGCCCGCTCATGCGAGTGCCCTCGCAGATTAGCGCAACTGGTTTCAATTTCGCCAACTCACGGGCGAAAATCCACGATTTTTCACCGTTGATTCCGTGAAAACGAATATCCCCGGAGTAACCCACCCAGCCCGTGCTCGTTTCAATAGCTGATCCAATCGCGCCGAAGAGAGAGTGATCAACCTCCCAATACTTCAAATTGATCGATTTAGGGATCGGCTGAAAAATCGGACTGATTGCTTTTTTGACACCGGGTGACATATTCCAGAATGAGAGTGGGGATGACAATTCATCATTATCGTCAAGGGATGTGTCCTGCGGTTCTCCATCAAGAAATATCCATGGACGGGACACATAATCTTCTCCTGATTGCGATTTTAATAGACCGTTTGATTCAAGTTGATAGATGCTTGAATATGGAATACAGTGTGAATTTGACCCAGCATCACCAAGCACTTTGCAAATAAAGGCTGTCATCCTTGTACTTGCAATTGGAATATCCATTAATAGATATTGAATATCCCCTATATGGTCGAGATGCGCGTGAGATACCAAAATGAGGTCAATAAAGGGTTTTGGAAAGTTACGAAAATCTCTGAAAGATTCTGCTTTTGTCGTTGCCCAATACTCCCAAAAGGCATCTTGTTCGCTTTTAGAAAGAGAGTATTTTTCTTTCTTTTTGCCAACTGACTCCTCAATAACTTGCATGTTTTTCTTATCCAGTGCTGGGATCATGTCATCGCGGATAACCCCCCGCAAGGGAGGAATTAAACCCAGGGTAATAAGATCAAATACTCCCCTGGTGGCTCTTTCTCGAAGGTAGACACCATCAAAGTAACTGCCATATCTTCCAAAGGACCGTCCAAAATCGAATAGAACTCGAAAATCTTTGTCTTCCAAGAGGATTTTATTCCCACCAATTTCTTCAACACCCCCAAAGCATGTAATTGCAATTTTATTTTTCATAATTATTCCGTCTGTTTAAGTTATTATGTACTCTTTTATTTGAAGTGCTTGTTCTTGTAATCCAGTAGAAATGACAGGGTCTCAGATTTATTCACATCGTTTGCCGCTTCAATGAACAAGTCGATATTGTCCTTTGAAAAAAGGTTATCTGCAATTTGGGCAATGATTTCATTATCTATCATATTAATGAACAATTCAATTTCTTTATATTCACCAAAATTATTTCTAAATCCTACTGGAGATTCCTTAACTTTATAAAAGTCGAAGAAGAAAATTAAAATATCTACCCAATCAGATTGATAAACGGAAACTGCTTCCTCTAGCGCATCCGAAATCAAACCACCCCAGAAAAATCTTTCATCGTAATCCTTGCGTGCAGATTTCTCCAATCCGTAAGGAAATTTTAACCGACCATAACAGACGAAGCTCTCTGAAAACCAATTCCTTTTATCATATGAACCTATATAATTATCAGGTATTTCCGCGTCATCAGACACCTCACAAATTTCCTTAAGTTCTTCCCAATCTTCTTTTTCAAAACCGTTCGCATCAATATCATCATAATACTTTGCAAATTCAAGCCCATCCTGAAAATCAATTTTATGAAGCGAATTATATAGAAAGAAAAGAGCGATCGTCTCTCCATTCTGATTGACTACTTCGAGAAATGAATTCTCGATGTCACGCGGTATCTTTACGGGGAAATCACTTTCAAGTATGCGAACTCGTGGTATTCGGTTTGTAGTTACCATTTATTAAAAGGACCCTGATTTATGATTCATAAGATATATTTATTGAAGCTATTAATCAATTTCATCCCCTTAATTTGGATCCCAATCTTCAGAAGGAATATCAACAAAGATATCATCATTTTCAGCATAAGGAAATTTTGAAATATAATAGCCTACACGATTTACGTGCGCATATCTATTGAGAATATAATTACCATCATCTCCACAACACTCCGTCCAGATATTAAGCGGTTTTATATCAACCATATTTACTTCATCAAGAAAATATGTAGTAGTAGGCTTGTATTTTTTTCCTCATTCTGTAAGGGTCATTTCAATTGTTGCCATATTTTTATTCCTTTTTAATTATGGCTTAATTATTATATGGTTGGCTCCAGTCATTCTCATCATACTCGCAAGTTACTATAATGAGTTCGCCTTCTTTATAAGGTATCTGAGTAATCCAATATCCCATTCTATTTACATATCCAAAATCGTTTACGATTATATTGAAATCTTCATCAGTGCTATATTCTGTCCAGACCGTAAACTTTTTTGGAAAAAGTCCTTTCAATCCCTCATAATAAAAATCGGTAGTTGGTTTATACTTTTCTTTCCATTCCTGAAAAGTTATGTCTATTTGTTTGTGAACTTCAGTAGCCATTTATTTATTTCTTTATAATTAGTAAAATCCTCTGGCGATATTTGCTGTATAGGTAAATGTGAAGGTTGGTTAACCAATTTTGGAGATTTATGGTTACTCTTCGTCTTCCTCATCATCTGATTCATCATCCAGTTCTTCAGCATCTTCTTCATCATGTTCTTCTGAATTTCTGAATTCTTCGTCATCAATCATCGGTACAATAATTCGCAGAAAGTCATCATCGGAAGGGAGGATGCAGATTGGGGAGATTGGTAGTCTGGTTGGCTTTAGGAGTATATCCATATCGATTTTATTGATATTCTAATATTATATTCATTTAGATTTCTGGGTTCAAATTGTAACTTTAATAATTATTGTACGTGAATTGCTCAAAATATTCTGACTTTCGGATATTGGATGCTCTACTAATTTGACATTCCAAGAATAAAATCGACAGCTTCTTGAGCTTGTGAAGCAGCTTTCACAACCATAGTTTTATCTTGCTTAAAAACCTGTAGCCAACTTTTAAGATAAGCGACGGAATTATTTGTAAGGTCTGAATTCTCAATGCTAGTGAATGCACATAGGAAAGATGCACCCATTTCAGCGATCAATTCCTCTTTTGAATAACGAATCAGATCGGTGTTTTTAGCTTCAGTAATGCCTTCGCGATTTAACCGTGTTGTATGTCCAGTAGAATGCACCAATTCGTGAAATAATGTGGCGTAGTAGTCTGAAGTTGATACAAAATCCTGCATACCTGGTATGCGGATTTGATCAAACATAGGAAGATACATTGCCTGTAAACCTAGGTTTACCATTGGTTTTACTACTGGATAATTGGCATAAACCTGATCGCAAGATCCAATTATTGGGATGTGGGTTTGAATTTTGCTATTTTTTTCAATTCCTTCGACCTGTTCAATATTGAATACATTGTAAATTCGAGCTACAAACACCTTTTTGATGGATTCTGTTGCTTCATTATCCCGATTGATTTTTTGTTCACAAATCAATTTGGATTTCCAGAAAAGAATATTTTCTGAAGATTGCCCCTTTTTCACATTTCCACCCTTTTGCTTCGCTTGATTGAAAGTCAACCAGATATTAGTAGGGTATCCATATCGTAAACATGCTAAATTCAACAAGAAAACATTGATACCTCGATAAGCTTTGTTGGTTGAGAAGTTGAATGGAATTGGAGAGAATGATGTTTTAAAAGGTTTCCTCCAGGGAATGATCCCGTTTTCCAATGCGGCTAGGATATTGTTTGTGACTGTTTGGTAAACGTCTGCTTTTTTCATTCTATTGCTCCTATTGTTAGTTTTTCTGTATTTCTCACCCGCACCATTTTTTGAAAGCGGGGTGATTGCAATAGAAAAAGCCACTTTCGCAGACACTTTGTCAAGTCTGTGAGAGAAACGGCGCGAGCCCGGATGACTTGACAAAGTGAGAAGTGGCAAATATTGCAAATAACTCACCCCAGCTTTCGATAAAAAATGTAGTCAGGGTGGTTGGGAAGAAATACAGAGACAATCAGGAGCAATGAAAAAGACGTGAACCGGTCACGTCAATATCGAATATTGGAAAATGCTCTAAAAATGGAAGGCTTTTTGTAATTCCCCATTTTTGGGATAGGACATTGTCATATTCTCAAAGTAAGAAAGCAGTACCCGTTTTTTTTCATCTATTATTGGATTATCTTTCAATAATTGATAGATACTTTCCCAACTTTGTCTAGAAAATTCCCTATGATTATTTTGATTAATTAATGGTAAGAAATCAGCCTCGATATCGTGTTCTCGATCCTCTAAAACCAAATTTACAAGGTGAAAATCGAATTCTACTTCTTTTGCAATCCAACTTCCAAGAAACCAGAAACGCATCAATTCATATTTTTGTCTATCAATGGCAACTTCTTTATAATTTGCATGAAAAACTTGATGGTACCAGTTATCGCCACCCTGAATGTATTTTTTTGTATCAATAAGATTACTGGGTCTAGTTTTGTTTGTAGCAGTAAATTTTGCTTCTATAAAAAAGAGATCATTTTTACTTAAAACAATGATGTCGGGTTCAGATCCACGATTGGTTATTTCCCCAAATTCTTTGCTTGCTTTTTTTAGCAAAAAATAATTGGATCTTTCATCTTGAGAAAAACTCCAATACAAGATTTTTGAATTCTCAATTTTTTTCCCGCTGATGATTGATAAATACCAATCAAGTTGATTTGTCTTTTCAAGATAGCGAAAAATATTCCAGGAGAGTGCATCCTCGCTATTGTTCCTTGTCATCCTGCATTCCCGTTTGACTTTAAAAATATTTTCAAGCAATTGCAGGTCATCCACATCTTTCCAGAGCAAGTTATCTTTAATGTCTCCATATTCAAAAGTTGAAGGTGAAATATAAATTCCATGGTCTGAACAATAGAATTCCAAGTCTCTCTTAAAGGATGTTCTCTGTCTTTTTACATAATAACCACATTTTTTTACTGGACACTCTACTGTGTCATCCATAACCCGAATATGTTGTTTTAACTCTTCTAAACCATACATGGAATATTCCTTTGGTTATTGTTGTCCAGCAAATGTGAGTATATGTGATTATTTCCCATAATCCCAATAAGATAATGTAATTAGGATGACTTTTAGGACCTTTTAATTTTTCACGGTTTTCAACTTGTAATAAATCATCCAGAAAATCAAAAAGAGGCTATAGTATTATTATCGTTGATTAATTTATTAATCATAGTTTTAGATATACTTCGCTAATAAACTAATTGAAAATACGAATTGTTAATACTTTATAATTAGACACAAGAGATGTCTTTGAATTTATAGCTTAGGTGATTTATTTTAGGAGGGCTTGATTGAGTTGGGATGATTCTCTTCTTCCCGAGCAAGTATTTGCTGCTAGTCATACTGGAACGCATTCTCGTCTACTTGCAGGACCTGGTACTGGAAAGACGTTGGTTATAACACGAAGGTTACTATATCTTATTCACAAACTTGCTATCCCAGCAAATCAGATATTATCTCTTACTTTCACGCGAGCCGCAGCTCAAGAGTTAAGGCGAAGGGTGGCGGACGATCTTGGTATTGAGACTGATCAACCAAGAATTTTAACTCTTCATTCATTTGCATTACGTCAACTTTTAAAGAATTCCAACAAACTTCATAATCTTCCCCAACCTTTGCGAATAGCAGATGATTGGGAGGAGCGAAATATTATACAGGAGGATATA
Source organism: uncultured Anaerolineaceae bacterium (assembly GCA_964571135.1). Lineage (GTDB taxonomy): Bacteria > Chloroflexota > Anaerolineae > Anaerolineales > Anaerolineaceae > CAZMZW01. The sequence continues at coordinate 107,684 of CAZMZW010000003.1, forward strand.
AAGCGTATCTTAAATCTTGATAGTATAGATGAGGTTAAGGAGTTGTTTAATCAACTATCATCTGATTGGCAGTCTTTGGATGAAGAACATAAAAATAATGCACCTGACCCTCATTTTATTGGCGCATGGACCCAGCATCGATCAAATTTCGGATATACATTGCGATCTGAACTGGTTTTTCAACTTAAGAGGGCGCTTGAACAAATTTCTGACTTTTCGCTTGAAGCTCCCCTCCAGCATCTGCTTGTAGATGAATACCAAGATTTAAATAAATGTGATCTTGCGGTCATCCGAGAACTTGTGAATTCAGGACTTGAACTATTTATTGCTGGAGATGATGATCAAAGTATTTATGGTTTTCGCAAAGCTAATCCAGATGGAATAAGGTCATTTCTTTCTGATTATCCTGGGTCTGTGAATTTACCTCTTGAAGTGTGTAAGAGATGCGACTCAAAAATATTAGAGTTGGCGGAATTTGTTGCAAGCTTAGATACAGAACGAATTCCCAAAGTTACGCGAACTGAGTCAGGGGCAGCCGCGGGTGAGGTTGAACTTCTAAGGTTTTCAGATGAATACGAAGAGGCTAAGTCAGTAGCTCGTCTTTGTGATTGCTTAATACGGCGCGATAATTATTCTCCTTCTGATATATTGATTTTATCTAGGGTTGACACTCATAATGCGTTCTCGCGAATACTCAAGAGCGCGTTTGATGAAATATCCGTTCCTTTCACCGCGGATTTATCTACTTATAATCCTCTAAATGGAGTACCAGGCCGAATTATTCTTTCAATTTTGCGTTTACTAAGAAATCTTGGAGATCATCTAGCATGGAGGACAATTCTTAGATTAAAAACTAACCGAATTGGAGATGGCACAATTAATAGCCTTCTCGATCTCTGTAGACGAAATGGGTACACATTCTATCAACTCTTGGGTTTGATTCAAATAGATCCAACTATCGTTTCAAAATACGGGAACCATATTACAGAAGAAGTTGGAGCAATTCAAAACCTAATTCAAGACCTACAAACAGCATGGGATATGGCAGATCTTAATCATAGTAATTTCAATGACCTACTGATCAGAATTGCGCAGTGGTCAACAAACGATCCAACAGAACAAAGTCTAATTAAATCGTATATAGTTACTCGTACGGCGGATTCAGATTTCAGTAATTTAACAGAAGCATTATCACTATTAGAGTCAACAGACGAAGATATTGAGCAAGAGATTAATCCGAATAGTGTAAATATGCTTACTATGCATAAAGCAAAGGGTCTCACTTCAAAGGCAGTAATCATTCTAGCGGCGGAAGATGAGCTTATCCCAGGTAGACAAGAAACTGAACCTAATCAGGGAGATGAAAGACGACTTCTATTTGTTTCCCTCTCTCGTGCTAAACATAAACTCTTCGTATCATATTGCACACATCGGCGAGGTCAGCAGAAATGGTTGGGAAGGACAGGTGGATCGACTCGTCGAACTCTGACGAGATTCCTTCAATACGCTCCTATCCGACCATTGAATGGAAATGATTTTGTCCGCGACCGATATGGGCTATAAGAATATTTTATAAACAATCGCTACGATCATTATATTGTTTAAAAATCTTTGATACTGATTAATGAAAAACATTATGAGAGACATTCTATCAATATTAATTGATCAAGGTGTGTGTCAAGAAGAAGAACATAATCGCAGAAAAAACTATTTGGGAGATCCGCCGGAAAATATGCAAGAAATAATCAGTAGTCTCTTCACTGTTTTAAATAATCCTGATATATAATAGACCATAGGATTATTGAAACTTACAAACCGCCATATATAGGCAAAAACTATTGAAACCATGATAAATATCCACCTGTGGGGGTAGTGAAGGATAGTGGAAGAGCATAGGACTCATAAGCCCTTGGTCGTGGGTTCAAATCCCACTCTCGCCATTTCATTTCTTTATATGAAGGAGTTGTGCTAATGGGGGCGATGATTTTTTCCATTTTCCTAATTATCTCGATAGTCCACTGACCTTGGTTTAACCATGTTTTTAGCATTTTCTTTCGATTGCTGACACACACAATATCACAAGAAGGGGAGAATATCAAATAGGAATAATGCTTAAAAGAAGGTATATAAAAATATAAAACATTGTTATATTAAAAATTCTTCCAAGCGATTCAAGAAAATGTCACTGATATAATATAAAAATATCTGAATAAGCAAGTTATATTAATTATGGAGTTCAGTTCGAAATTAGGAGAAAATATTGGATATTCCGATTCCTGATTTAATTGAAAAAGAGATTATAGAGAATTCTGATTTCTGTGATTCAATCGGACAAAAAGATACAATAATAAATTATTTTAAAGCGGATACATATTTCAAAAAATCTGATTATGCGAGAGAATTAATTGAAACAATCTCAATACGCCATAATAAATTATTTATTAATCCTACTTTACAAATATTACATAATCTGGAAATTTACGAAGAATATGATTATGACCAAAAACAAAAATATCATTTTATTCATACTTTGAATGTTTATTTGTTAGGATTGTATATTTATTCATATTTCACCCCAATAAGAAGAGCAATAGAAAATGAAATTACAAAAACAGAACAAGATAATTTGCAGAAAAGCCCCAATCCAAAAAGGGATTACTCGCAAGGATCAATAAAAGGAGAATTTTTATATCGTTGGAGATTTGCATCATTACCACATGATATTGGTTATGGTGTATCGTTGTACGGAAATGAAAATGAAAAGATTTCTCGTTACTTAAGAAGAATTGGTAGTTGTGTTGATAAGGAAATACCAGATATTGAAAGGCTCTTTTTTTATTATTCTAAAATTGATCAAAAGAGTATTTTGGATAGCCTTAATTCAAGAATTAGCGAAATTGATTTATTAAGATATTTATATGAAAATCAACAAAACCCGCTCTATGGAAAGATTTTCTATGACCATGGAATCATAAGTGCACTAATTTTCCTTTTATTAATAAATGAATCTTTTGATAAAAACAATATAAATCGACAGCGAAGGGGAAGATGGAATCCTGATAATCTTCGTGGGGCACTATCACAATCTGCAAGAGCCATAGCTTTGCATAATATTACACAGAATTCAATTCTATTTGAAAAAAACGTAAAGAATAGGAATAAAAAAAAATCTACGATCCAGATATTAGTGCTTTGACTTGGTTGCTTAAATTATGCGATATTATTCAGGTTTGGGATAAACCATTAACAAAGGATTATTTGATCGAACGAACTTATCCTACAACATTGAGTGTAATTTTTGAAAAAAATAGTATTGTTTTTGCAAATTTTCCAAATGAAACAAAAGAAAAACAAAAGGAAAAACAAAAGATTACGAATGATATCTTAAATTATTTTAATACAGACTTTATTAAAATCGAAATTCGATAGATAAAATTATTCATTTATTGAAATTTTTGTAGATGTAAATTGTGAGTATCAAATTATTAGATATTTGTATACTAACTTTGCAAAATTATTTTGATGATAATTCCTCGTCTATCGCCATCCTATTTTTGAATTTCAAATAATTTAATTGGCATTATTTCTCTTCACTTTTACACATAATGATATTGGTTTAAAATAATTTTTCTATCATATTATTCATTGTTGAGTTCGTTCAAAGCTGTTTGAACATCTTCCTGTGTATTGTCAAGAGATAAAGCTTTATTAAACTCTTTTTTGGCTTCGCTTATATTATTCAATTTTAGGTAACAATAACCTAATCCTGCATGAGATCGACCAAGTAAGTAATTGTTTGAGATTGAATATTGGAAATATGGAACCGCCTTTTCATAAAAAAAATTTTCAAAAAGCGCCCACCCCAGCCAATAGTTCACTTCCGATGAATTGGGGTTCAACTCATATGCTTTTGAAAACGCTGGCAAGGAATCACGATATTTAATCTGGTAGTGCAGACTTTTACCAAGGTATAATTGCGCTTCAAAATAATCCGGGTATGATATAACAACTGGTTCCAAATTACTTTCAGAGGAAGCGTAATCTTTCTTACCAAAGAAACAAATTCCCAATTCAGTTAAAATCTCTTTCTGGGGTTGAAAAGCTTTTCCATTTTCTAACCATTGATATGCACCATCATAATTTCCCACAGAATTGTAACATCTACCAATTTTCAGATATGGAAGCCCGGACATTGATTGAATTTTATATGCCTGAACCCAATCATCAATACCTTTAGTGCAATCATTCGTTACGAAACTCTTGATGTCTCCTAATATTATATTTGAATAAAGTGGTAAATTGTACCAACTTATCCAAATTAATCCGCCGAAAAAAAGTGTGGATACACAATACAGAATTGTTTTATCCATATCGAGTTTTCGATTTCCGCGAATAAATTCAACGATTATCCCGCCAACAACGGTCACTGAAATTCCCCATATTATTGTTGAAATAATATCTATATTTTCTGGGAGAAAAATCATTTTCCCTACCATAATGATTACCTCCAACAATTTATTAATAAACTACGATAATTCTACAATGGATCGAATTTAAGATTTCAAATTCATCGAATCTGGGTAGAGCAGGCGGTGACGAAAAAGAGAAGGCAAACAATGCAAATCAATTTGATGGAACGTCTGTTTTTCATCGTAAACCCTCGTATATGTAGAGAGATTAGATGATTATATATCGGGCATAAAGTATTTATTTCGATTCATAAGATAATCCCGTTTTCGAGACTTTTTCGTTTTTTCAAGCGTCATTTTCTTGTTTTTTTTCTTGTTTTGAGATTGTGCACTTTTTTACACGAATAAAAATATTTCCGTCAAGTGAGTAATTCGGGTATGATGTTTGTGAAATGGGATGAAGGAAATGGATAAAGGCACCCAATGACCAATATATAATAAATATATCGCCACCCTTTCAGGAGATATTCATGAAAATTAAGATTACTTGGACTGTCCTTTTTCTTTTCATTCTCGTTTCCTGTTCCCCTTCTCCTGAAGTTCTTATTTCAAAAACTACAATATCCACTTCGATTCCAATTAAAACAAACACATCTTCACCTTCACCCTCACCATCGCCGTCTCCAACTCCATTACCTCAAATATTAGGTCGGATATTATCAGAGAATATTCATGGACAGACGATCTGGAGTGATGGGGGAGGGAATCCCAGTCGCAATTAGAATGATCAAGGTTGGTTTTGTCCTCCAGATGGATCAACCACCCACTGTGTCGAACCGGTTATGCATTTTGATGTTGCACTCCCAAGAGGTTTTAGTAAATCGGATAAAATAATTTCTCCGGTTGATGGTTATGTAGAAAATATTTATGATCCTGGTGGTGGATAATCAATTGTGATAGTTCCAATTCCATTGTTTCAGGGAGTAGAGCAACTACTAAATAATAGAAATCGAATTGATGCCTTATCCAACGGGAAATTTTCATTTAATTATTTGATATCAGATGTAAAGTCAGTAACTCTTCACCTCGCCCATATGAATCCAAGTGTAAATATAGGAGATGAATTAGAAAAAAGCGATACTATTAGTGAAGTGAATTTCGATCAATCTTATCGACCAAAAAAGGTCGCTTATGTTATTTACATCCGGATGAAAGATGGATCTGAATGGCAATTTGGACCGTGTGATGTTCCAAATGATGATGAGTTCTGTGGAAAGTGCACTTCCGGTTCTCCCTATTGTCCCTATCGACCTTTAAGAAAATGATTTTTCATATAGAGAAAGAATCGCGCTTGGGGAAAATGGATATTACTTACAATTCTTTGGGTAATTATTCGACACCGGACTGCATTGCCCAATGAGAGTTATTCCACTTACGCATTTCCATTCGTTTTCATTCTCAAGAAAAAGTGATGGTGATATAGCATATCCTTCTCCTTGATAGTCTACCCCGATCCAATAGGCAAGCAAGGTCTGAATTCTATGACCAGAAGGATTTATCGGGATAATATTACCCATTGGTTCCCCTTGTTTGAAATAACCCATTCTGATTGGTTCAATATGCCCCAGTTCGAGCCTGATGGAATTAATTTTATTGATATCTGGATTCTTGATACCCGCAAATTCAAGAGTATGCTCAATGCCTAATGGAAATAGTTTTTGGGGTAATTGCAATGTGTATCCACCAGGATTTTTGACTAAATTACCTTCTATTGGTGCTATCACTTCTCCATTATAAGTATCAATATTGCAGCCCTTTGGAACCCAGATATCAGAATGTCCATGGTCGGGGTCAATGCATTGAGATTTATCAATTCCATTAAATGCAGCGTTTGCCCTTATTATTGATATACCATCACCGCAATCTGAAGCAAATGGAGAACCAAGGGTCACATATTTAATCGGTTCAGGTGTTGGTGTAGGTTGAATTGTAGGTGTAGGGGCAATGATTAGCTCTGGTGTTTGGGTCGCCACCAGCGTAGTCTGGGTGGAGCAGGCGGAAAATAAGACGATCAATATAGCAATAAATATCATTTTGATTCGCATTTATTTCCTCATTAATTCTTATCTGGGAGATTATTGATTGTGGTTTAAATACTCAAAAGAACCATTCAGAGGTAGTTTATCAGTGCCGAAAATGTAAGCATTGAAGAATCCAGACCAGTCTTCACCGGATATATTATTTAATCCTTTTATGGCATCAGTTGTCTTGAAACATTTATTTTTGAGGGTGTAATTGTCATAAAGGAATTTCAGGAAGTTATCTAATGAAAGACCCTTTTTAATTAGGCGTTCATCCATCATGTATGCTACCAAAGCACCTTTCCAATAGACATTAAGTCTGATTTGACCAAACATCTTCCCTGTTCTATTTTGTTGATAAGGCATTTCAGAAAGTGGAATATCGTATTGGGTTCCAAAGATTTCATTGGTATATACCCTAAAGTGATCACTCATCCAAATCTGATATCCTTTTTCTCCTGAACCTCGATCCCCATAATATTGAGTGAACCCTTCACGGAACCATAAGCCATCATCAAATTTTCGTTCCTGGCTATCACAAACCGCATTTCCAATCCAAGCGTGTAACACTTCATGAGAGATTCTTTCTTGTAGTCCATCATTTAAGACTTGTGAATAGTCGCTTGCGGTCGCTTCATAGCCATTACCTTTTTCACCCGTGTTATTTCCATTCATTTTCAAAATTACAGTATAGCTATCATATGGGAATCCTTGGAATATATCCCACCAATTAATAAATGATTGAAAATAAAAATCACTGATTTCAAATCGCTTTGTCTCTGGAATATTTGCTGTTTTCTCCCAGGCAATGGTGATTATTCTGCCATGAATGATTTTTTGATATACATCAAAATCATTTTCGTTATAGGTTAACTTCTTCCAGCGTGAGGAGAAAGGTTTTTCAGGTTGCCCAAGAGTTGTTAAATCTGGTGAAGGAGTAGGGGTGGTTGTTGCCGTAGGAACTGGTTTTTTGGTAAGCGTAATTTCGATCGTTGGCTCCGGCGCGCTGGTTGTGGTTGGCGTAGCCTGGGTGGAGCAGGCGGATAAAAGAACGATCAGTAAGGTGAGAAGAATATTGTGCATTAGTTTATTGATTTGCATGGATTCCCTCGGATAAGAATTATTCTTTTACTTTCAAAGACGAAATAAGTGCTTTGAAATCGTTTGGTAAATCACTATCTAACCAAATAGTATGTTTCCATGGATTGGATTTATCATTACTGCATTCTTCATATAACGGATCAATACTCCTCCACCCATTGCTCATTCCTTTGTCTTTTATCATCAACCCAAAGTGGAATTCGTAATAATTTATTCCATCTTTTTCCTTAAAGACACCCTTTGTGGAGGTTGGTGTAACCATTGCAATTGGTTGACCTTTTTCAATCCACCCACCATTTAGGGAGGTCATAGGGCTCACATGATCGATTACAGTTTGAAGATCACCATTTCTTATCCACATAGTATTATTCTCAATTCTAATTTCTCCCTCATATGGAGCCATTATTATCGTATTGTCAGGAACGTAAAAATCAATCCCTCTGTGACCATCAAGCGTGTTAAATTTCAATCCCGAAATTTTGTCTGATATCCAGTTATATGCAGTGCCACCTCTTTTGTCACATATTGCGTTTTGAATGGTTCCATTTGTATCATTTAAATCTGCATCATAACCTTTCTTTTGATCGATATCAAAAAAATTTATTGCAGCAATATGTATTTGTTTATCAAATGGAAAAATGAAAATAAAAGGCACAGAGGTTGTTGTTACTGTTTGAATAGGATTTATTATTGTCGGTTCAGGAGCATGAGTCGCCTCCGGTGATTGGGTTAAAGTCGGCGCAGTCTGGGCAGAGCAGGCGCATAGTGATGAAATAAGAAAAGCAAGAAGGATTTTTTTGATTCGCATTTATTCCCTCATTGAATATTAATCATAGAGATTATTGATTGTGATTTAAATACTCAAAAGAACCATTCAGAGGTAATTTTTCAGTGCCGAATATATATGCATCGAAAAATGTAGTCCAATCTTCACCTGAGATTTTATTAAGTGCTTCCAAAATATCCTTATTTGAAATCTTCTTTCCCCCAAAGTTGTAATTAATATACAAATATCTCATTAAGTCGTTGACATTTAAACCAATTTTTATTAGATGCTCATCAATCATGTAACTGACTAAAGCGCCTTTCTGATAAACATAATAGTAATATCGACATGGAGATAGATTTTTATATTTTCTCCCTAATTCCACTAATGAGACATCGCATTTTGTGCCAAGCATTTCGTGTTGATAAAAGTTCAGATGCTCATTCATCCAATTTATGTAAGACCTCGAACCTGGATATCTATCGGAATAATACATTGTCACACCTTCACGAAACCAGAGAACATCATTAGATGATATTGCAAGTGCTTCGTTGTTCCATGCATGAAATACCTCGTGACTTATTTGTGATTTGAAATGATTAAATTTGTCATTTGATTCTTTTAGATACCAATCCACAATACTTTTACCAGGTGTTTCGTAACCAATTCCATGTTCACCAGGGTTATAGAAATTTGGATCGGTATGGAAAACAACAGTATATGTTTTATAAGGAAATCCACCAAATACATTCCACCAAGTGATAAAAGCATTGAAATAAGCATCATCAATAGATTGTCTTATAGCCTCTGATTCCTCTAATGTTTTCTCCCAAGCAATTGTCACGGTTCTTCCATGTATGATTCTTTGTGATATGTAGAATTCCTCTTTGTTGTAGGATAAAAATCTTGGTGGATTAAAACCTCGATACACAATAGGGTTAGCGGGTTCTCCCAAGGTTGTAAGATCAGGTAAAGGCGTAGGTGTAATTGTTACCGTAGGAATTGGATGTTTGGTAGGTGTTATTTCGATCGTTGGCTCCGGCTTGCTGGTTGTGGTTGGCGTAGCCTGGGGGGAGCAGGCGGCAATGAATATTAGAAGGCATACTGTGCTGATCCATTTTATGAAGTGTTTCTTTTTCATCGTAAACCCTCGGAAATGTGTTGAGATACGATGATTATATATCGGGCTAAAAGTATTAATCCTGGTTAATCGAGGTTTTCCCGAATTTGAGTTTATTCGGTTTTTCAAGCGTCATATTCTGTATTTTATTCGGTTTTTCGGTTTTCGGAATAGTAATTTGCCACAAGTGGGGTTAGAGTCGAAAAATAGAGCCTAAAACTCCATATATGGCGGTCAAAAAAAGAGGCAGAAATGCCCGAAAACCGCCAAACCGACGACCAGAGGATTATTTCAGTTTTTTCTCTACTTGAGTGGGGACAGAAAGCGTACTTGAACATGCAACATTTAGAAGATCACTTACCAAGTGTTTAACAAATGTGCGAAACATGCTTGACACTACCAATTTTTTATGTACACTTCAAGGATATCAAAATTAAGGCTGACAAGTTTGATCAGGTAGGTAGCATCATGGCACCGACGCTTGAATACAGCTCACCAAAGCTTCCCGGACTGGGTGACATCAACTGGGGTAAATTCGTATCGGCTTTGATGGACATCCGCTATGAAGGTCCTGCTATCATAGAGACTGAAGATATGGCTTTTGAAAATTCACTGGCATGCCAAAAAAGCAATTGTGCTGAGCCGTAATTATCGGAATCAATTTGTTTTTGATTATATATAGTACAGAACAAATTAAATTTACTTACGAAAGTTGAGGATATGTGGAATGAGAGTTGAAGGAATCAATAAAGTTGCCGTTGTAGGCTCCGGCATGATCGGTGCCTGTATGGCGGTACTCAGCACCGGCAACGGCTATCCAACAACCATACTAGCAATAGATGACACGCAAGCTGCATCAGGACTCAGCCGTTACGACGAATGCTACATGGACCTCATAAAGCAGGGACTTGTTACGGAAAAGCAGGCGGCGGCATGCAAGAAGCTCCTGAAAGTTACGCTGACGTATGAGGATATTGCAGATGTTGATTTTATTTTTGAGTGCGTTTTTGAGAAAATCGAAGTGAAATACAGTGTATATGAATTGATTGAAAAGAACTGCAGGAAGTTCAAAGCTATCGCTTCCTCCACTTCCGCTATTTCTGCGAAGGATCTGGCAGATGGACTCAAAACACATAAAGACAAGCTAATGGTTGCACATCCATGGAACCCACCTCATCTTGTCCCACTTGTCGAAGTAGTTAAGAGCGATTACACCAGTGAAGATACGGTTAACATTGTAAGAAGTATGCTGGAATCTATGGGACGCAAAGTTGCACTGATGAACAGGGATGCACCCGGATTTATCGCTAACCGGCTCCAGCACGCCCTTATTCGTGAATCAGTCTACATAATTGAACAGGGTATTTGCGGCCCTAAGGACATAGACGCTGCTCTAATGTACAGCTTCATGCCGAGATACACCTCCATTGGGTTGTTTGAACATCAGGACAATGCAGGTTTGGATTTGGTTGACAATATCGAAAAATACCTGTTTTCCGACCTTTGCACAGCCCAGACGACACAGGACTTCATCAAGGATAAAGTTAAGACAGGTGATCTTGGTGTCAAGACTGGTAAGGGCATCTATGACTGGAACAAAGAGTCCATTGAAGATTTGAAATACCGCGCAGCAAAGCCATATTTCCAGTTCTTTAACTGGGACATTCCAAAGGAGTAATGTGTTTTTCTGGATAGATAAACCGGTATAGGATGCACAATTGTTATCAGTAACGATGGACTCTTCCCAAAGTGCTATCTCATCCATGAATGCTTTTCGCCCACTGACGAACATCCCGGCGTATTCGGCGGCTAAAGCGGGCGTGAGCAACTTTACACAATGGCTCTCGGTCTATATGGCGCAGGAATATTCCCCAAACATCCGTGTCAATGCTGTTGCGCCTGGTTTTTTCATCGGCGATCAAAACCGGAGCTTAATCCTTAATGATGACGGTTCGCTCAACGCACGTGGACAAACCATCATTTTGTATACGCCGATGGCGAGATTTGGTAATCCTGAGGATTTACTCGGTACTGTGCTTTGGCTGGTCTCCCCGGCTTCAGCATTTGTTACTGGGATCGTTGTACCAGTGGATGGTGATTTTTCTGCATTCAGCGGAGTTTTATACAAATCGATGAGGTTACAAATTTCATCAGGTTTTTTAGAGGATTCTTTTTGCACTCTTAACAGAATTCGCGTTTGTTTTTTTATTCATAAAGGATGATTTTATGCTTCAAACCCAGGTAATAGCCCCGGCGGGCCAACTCATAACACAAGACAAAATACGCAACACGTTCTTCAATGCGCTTGAAAAACGATTCACCGACCAGCGCATCTTGGTACTCATCCCCGACCATACCCGTTCCCTGCCTTTACCTTTTCTCTTTCGAATAATTGTTGAGGTTTTGCACGACACCAAACAAATCGATTTCATGGTCGCACTCGGAACGCATCCGCCGCTTTCAGAGGAGAACCTGAACCGGCTAGTCGGTATCTCGGCAATTGAACGGGAAACGAAATATGCAAAGATCCAGTTGTTGAACCACTCCTGGGATGACCCTTCCACTCTAACCAGCCTCGGTGTCATTGAACAGGATCAAATCAGGCAAATCGCGGGTGAACATTGGCATTCTTCGTTGCCAAATAGTGTAAATATCCAAATAAATAAGGCCGCCCTCGAATATGATCATATTTTGATCCTTAGTCCTACATTCCCACATGAAGTCGTCGGTTTTTCAGGTGGGGCGAAATATCTTTTCCCTGGTATCTCTGGCGCGGAGATGATCCACGCCACCCACTGGCTCGGCGCACTGGTAGGTGTCGTCGGGACCATTGGCATCAAGGACACACCCGTACGTGCCATGATTCATGCCGTTACCATGAAATTGACCACACCACTAACGCTGATCGCCTTGACAGTTGAAGGTAAGGGCTTGAGTGGAATTTTTATCGGCGACCATCTTTCCGCATGGAACAACGCTGCGGATTTATCAGTCCAACGCCACATCCGTTGGTGTGAGAAGCCTTTCCAAAAGGTGCTTTCCTGCGCTCCTAAAATGTACGACGAACTCTGGACAGCTGCAAAAGCGATGTACAAACTCGAACCAGCAGTAGCTGTTGGCGGTGAAGTCATCATCTATGCCCCACACTTGGATGTGGTCAGTCGGGTCCACGGAAAACATATTCACGAAGTCGGTTATCACATTCTGCCTTATTTCCTTCAAAACTGGGAACACTTTAAACATATTCCACTTGGGGTATTGGCGCACTCCACCCATTTGCGCGGCTCTGGCCATATGGAAAATGGCATCGAAAAACCCAATGTTAAAGTTACCCTCGCCAGTCTGATTCCTCCCGAAGATTGTGCCCGATTGAACCTCTGCTATCTTGATCCGCAAAGCATCAAAATTAATGAATGGAAAAATCGCGAGAATGAAGGGATTCTATATGTCCCCAAAGCGGGAGAGATTCTTTACCGGCTATAAAATAAACTACAAAATAAAGATATTTTAATGATTGGAAATATTACTAATACAGAAACTAATTGTGAAAATATGAAGATTGCAGATTTTGGCTTGATCGGGCTGGCAGTGGGGGTAGATTCCAATAAACAGGCATCCTCTGAAAATTGACATACTGTCTTGAACTACGACGAACACAACCCAGCTTTTCAGGAAGGGGGAAATGGTTATCGGGAGTATTTAGCAATAAAAGAAGATTTGCAAAATGCAGGAATGCTTAGAAAATGTAGCTGGCAGAGTATTACTCAACTTATCCGAAGGATAGGAATTATGCCCTGGTTCAGTAAAGAACTATATTTGAAATATGGACTTTAGTAGTCAATGGCTACCCATAAAAATATTAAACTCACTTCAGTTAGAGTCGCATATCCTGTTTTAGGTACAACACCATCAATACAAGTTGCAAAAATGCTCAATAATATTCAATTATTAGATCGTTTAAATAATTTCTGGGGGTTAGGTAGATTTAAATCAGATTATTGGTTTGTAGGAATGGAGGAAGGGGGTGGGAATTCTTTGGATGAAGTCTCAAAACGATTACAAGTATGGACAGATTTAGGCGCTACTGAATTAGTAGATAATTATGAATACCATACAAAAATTGGCTATGATTTTAAGCGATTTTTTGAAGGAAAGATAAAACAGCAATTTACATGGGCAAAGCTTATCCGAACATTTTTCGTTATGAGAAACCCAAATACCAGATATACACCTGATGATATTAAGGATTTTCAGGCAAATAAATGGGGAAGGAGTGATTCAGATAATTGTTTAATTGAAATATTCCCATTACCATCACCTTCTGCTTATATGTGGAATTATGATGAGTGGTCGGATATGCCTTTCCTGAAGGATAGAAACTCATATAAAACTGCTCTAAGAAAACCGAGAGTAGATTCGCTAATATGCAAAATTGATTTTCATAAACCAAGGCTAGTTTTGATGTATGGTATGAGTGATGAATATCTGGGTATTTGGTCGGAAATCTCACGATTTAACTTTGGAGAAGCCACCAAGAAAATTATTTATAAGAATAAATTTATTCATTGTGGGTTTTATAAAGAGACACTTTTTGTTGTGACATATCAACCCAATGCAGTATGGAGTAATGCTTATTGGGACTGTGTAGGGTTGAAGATCAATGGGTTACTTTTAAAAAAAATTTGGGAGAGGTTGAACAAATTAAAATATTACGAGGTCTTTTATCAATTCAAAATTATTCCTGATTTATAATAGACCATAGGATTATTGAAATTTACCAACCGCCATAAATAGGCTAAAAGCACCAGAATCCACAATAATTGCCACCTGTGGGAGTATTCAGGTATGGTGGAAGAGCTTAGGACTCATAAGCCCTTGGTCGTGGGTTTACCCTGAAGGGTATTTCGCAAGCAAAACAAATCCCACTCTCGCCATTATTTCTTGCATGCCACAGGTGGGGGGTAAGTAATAAATTCTCTCTTATTTTTCCATATATAGGGGTGTCAAAAGGGAAGAAAAGTATTTACACAATCAATTTCATGAGCAGAGGATTACTAGTCCTTTGATTCAATAGATTGGAAAAGAATCTACAACCAGGCAATACCGCATGCCTCTTTGGACAACCTCGCTCCTGCAGAGTTTGTTTACCTCTACCACCCTTAATTTGCACCCCGTTTGTTTCATTTGTATTGAACCAGTACACTAAATAGATTTTTTTCAAAAACCACCCGATGTCTTTCAAAATATCCTGTAAGCTCAGCGATTCTTCACTTTTCTCAAATTGCCATATTCAGTAACAAATCCAGTTACTTCTTTTTCTTCAACAATTTTCAGTTGGTTTAGAAAACCCTCTGCCTGTTGTGTTGTGCATATTCTTTCACCAGAATTATTGAACACTCAATAAAGTATTTAATCTCATTATTAATTTCAAAGACCTCTATAAGATTCTGATTTTTGAAAGGAAAATCGGTCTTCAGAAAAAAGTCTTAAACAGACCTCTACAACATCTTGATCGAAACGAATTCCTTGGTACATTTTTATTTCCTGAAGCGCCTTGTCGATTCCCAAAGCCGGACGATATGGACGATGTGATGACATAGCTTCCACTACATCTGCCACAGCTAATATTTTTGCCTCAAGGATAATTTCATTTCCTTTAATATGCTGAGGATAGCCTGAGCCATCCTCCCTTTCATGATGTTGATATACAATTTCTGCTAATGGCCAAGGGAAAACAAATTTGCTTAGTATTAAAAACCCATTTTTAGCATGAGTCATAATTAGGGAATACTCCAAGTCCGTTAATTTTGACGGCTTACTTAATAATTCTGAGGGAAGGCTAATTTTTCCAATATCGTGGATTATGCCCGCGATTCGGATCCCTTCGACGATTTGATCTGAAAGCCCCATCTTTTTCCCAATCGCAACAGCCAATTGCGAAACACGCTCTTGATGTCCGGCTGTATAGGGGTCTCTTTGCTCGCAAGCTATCGCCAGTAAGTCAATCGCTTCGATGAAAGTATCATGCAGCTTCTTGTAGCTGGTTTTAATATTCTCTTCGTATTGCTTCTGTTCAGTGATATCGTACCCAACGCCCTGATACTCGACAATTTCACCAGTTTCATCTCGAATTCCGGAGTTTTCCCATCGAAAAATGCGCACCCCATTTTTTGTTGATAAGCGGTTCTCACTTTGTTTATAAAATGGCGGGTGACTGACTTCCTGCAGGATCGCGAAAACTTTTGGAAGGTCATCAGGAATAATGGTATTTTTTATCGAAGTCCCAATAAGTTCTTTACTGGTCTTTCCAAATGTTTCGCAATATACATTATTCACAAAGGTCAGATTCCCTAATAGATCGTTACGAGAAATTAAGTAGGTCTGGTTTTCCACTAAACTGCGGTAGCGTGCCTCGCTTTGCTTTATATGTTCTTCTGTTTCTTTTTGGATTGTGATATCTTCAAAAAAAGCCAGATGAACATGGCCTTCAGGGAAATCAACCCTGCCAATATTTACTTTAATTGGGAATTCGCTTCCATCTTTGCGCGCGGCAATGGTTTCATAATTTGAGACAACTGGTAAGCCAGCTGCCCGATCTTGTATGTATTTATTAATCTGTTCCCGTACGCTCGACGAATAAAAGCAGGTGGGGGATTTTCCCTTAATCTCTCCAAAATCATTGTAGCCAAATATTTCAAGTAATTTTTTATTCGCAAACCAGACCAATCCTTTGCGAGTGACACTTATAGCTATGGGAGATTGCTCGGTCAGAGCCCTGAACCTTGCTTCACTCTCCATCAATTCATTGTTTCGTTTATGGAGTTCTTCCTCTTTGCGGATTCTCTCAGTTACGTCCCGCGCCACCCCTAAGATCAAGCCTGCATTTTCTTTACCTAGAGTGCTGATCGAGAAAGCAACATCGATGATCTCTCCGCTCTTTTTTCGCATTTTTGTTTCGAAATTACTGACAGAACCAGTTGTTTTAAGAATCTCAGCAATTCTCATTCTTTCTTTGTAGTCAACGTATAGATTCAGGTCTTTTGCATATTTACCGATCACTTCTTTCCGCGAATATCCAAAAACGTCCTGGAACTTATTATTTACTTCCAAGATCTGAGCATCATCTCGTGTTGAAATATAAAAAGCATCCTGTCCGGTCATAAATGCAGCTTTAAAGCGTTCTTGAATCTGTTTTCTTGCGAGATCATCTTGTTTATCTTTGGTGATATCCACAAGATTTCCGATCACGGCAGGTTTATTATTAAATATTCCCCGCCCTCCCCAAACCTCGATATTCTTGATACCCCCATCTCTATTTATTCCTCGAAATTCATATCTGAGGGTGTCCTTTTTACCAGATAATCGGCATTGCATATTCTTTTCAACAATAGGTTGGTCTTCTGGGACAACGACCAATAAAGGAGATGCACCGATTAATTCTTTAGGTTCATAGCCAAATATGGCTGCCAAAGCATGGTTTACGTATTTCAGCACACCATCCTGGACAATATAGACACCCATCATTGATCTTTCATTCAATTGTTGGAACAGTTCTTCTTTATTGCCCAGACGTTTATCGGAGGTCTTCAGTTCGGAAATATTAATTAAATAAAATTGATTTGCTGGGCCATCATCCAAATTGATCTTTTTCCCTATTAGGCGTACATAGAAAATCGAACGATTTCTGTGCAAAGCGGTCAAATCCTTCTCAACTTTTTCATAATCAAAAGCGGCTGCCTGCTCGACCATATCTTGCAGTTGTTTTTTACTTTCCGGTGCAAAGAAATCCAATGTGGGTTTGCCAATTATTTCGCCGGGTTTAGAGTATCCATACATATCAGCAAACTGTTGGTTTACATACAAAAGAACACCGGCGCGGCCGATTGCCATTGCTATCGGGGATTGGCCAATAAAAGTATGAAAGGGATCTTGTGTTTTGGGATTGTTATATTTATTACTTGCTGGATCTTTCTTATTTTCTTTTCTTGATGTTACTGATCTATTTGCCATACCTTTTGTCTCCTGGTTGATCCAAATGGCAAGTTAACTATATATCGTTAAAGGAAATCGCACAAATCATTATATAACCGGGTAATAACCACGTCATTTTATTAACGAATTTATTGACTGTGATCGCTTACTTTGTTTCAGGTGCGATTTTTGTGTTTTCAATTAAGTGACAATGAGAATAATGGTTACAATAACTTATTGCTCGGATGTAAAGAGTTTGTTAATCTTTCGTAGACAATCATGATATATGATAGACCATAGGATTATTGAAATTTAAAAACTACCACGTATAGGCAAATACTTATTGAAACCATAATAAAATTCCACATATGGGAGTTGTGAAGTAAAGCGAAAGGTTATAGGGCTAATAAACCCTTGACCGTGGGTTTACCCTGAAGGGTATTTCGCAAGCTCAACAAATCCCATTCCCGCCATTATTTATTGCACGCCACAGGTGGGGTTTTCTCAGGTAAATTAATCTCAAGTCATTGGCAATGATTCAGATCAATCGGCACAATTTCTCAACCGTTTCATCAATCTGTTTTGCTGGGTATAAAAAAGTCCACCGCACGTCGCCTGAACCGATCACCTCAGCTCCTTTTTTTTCACAAAGCATTTTCATTTGCTGAATAGCCTGATTTGCGCCCCAACCGAAAAATAGGAAATGAGTAACCAGGCAAATCACCTTCTTGCCTTTCAATGAAAGTATTTGGTTGAGAAAACTGGCCAGCGGCGCAGAAATTTGGCCTCCATTTACCGGGGAGGCGAACACCAGGAGGTCATTCGTTTCAACCTTGGGTTTTAAAACAAGCCCAACAGTTCTTGCGCCAGGCATTAATGGACCGACGGTTTCTAGTTGGGTCAGAGTGACCTGGTGACCGTTCGCAGATAGTTTTTCTTCAAGTTTTTTTGATACAGCCAGCGTCTTTCCGCAGCGTGAATAGGTAATAATACTAATTTTCAACTCTATTTTTCCTTTCCTTTTCTTATGAAATTAATAATTCCCTGAATGCATCCAACAAAAGATCGACGTTATACTTGCGCGAAGAATAGCCAATCAGGCCGATCCGCCAGATCTTTCCATTCAATTCGCCCCACCTGCCGGATAACCATCATTTTGAAGTGATGGGATTACCTGGCTTTTCCTATGTTTTTGATATATATATTTTTCCAAAATGAATGGTTGCTTCTAATTATGCGCTATTTATGCAGTATTTCTTTTTCGGTTTGCTCGATCTCAATCAAGATCATTTTCACTTCTTCCTTGACCTCGAGTGAAGCGCTGGGACTGTAATGGATGAATTTGACCAGGTCACGTGCCTGCCGCAAGGTGTCCTTCACTTGAGCGACATAGGTCAGATCTCGCCATCCAAGGTCACGCGGCGCCGGTAACTCGCGTGCCTTTTGGATCAGCATGCGAGCCTGCTCGACTCGCTTACTGGTTGGGAGAAAAGGGGACATAGCTTTTTCCTTAATATATTATTATTTTATTAAACGAATTTTATCTGCAAATTTGTTCAAACTCGGGGATTATTTCAAAAAAATAATTCATTCAAATACCAAGAATCAAAAAAAATGATCGACCCTAATTGTTTGAATAGATAAGATACGGGAGTAAACTTGGATGACAAATTCTTAAAGGAAAATATGGAGATTGAATTTTGAAATATAAAGTTGTTTATTTTACACGAACGAATTATTCCAAGAAGGTTGCTGAAAAGATAGCAAACAAGCTTTCTTGTGAGGCAATCCAGATAATTGATAATAAGAATTGGAATGGTTGTCTGGGATTTATTAAGGCTGGATACTATTCATCAATAAAAAAGCCTGTTGAAATAGAAATTCTTGGAAATTTAGATACTGCTGATGAATTTATTGTTGTAGCCCCATTATGGGCGGGTGGTGTGGCCCTGCTGCCCGGGCATTTTTAAAAACCATTCCTTTGGATAAGGTTCATCTGGTGGTAACTTCTAATGGAAGTCATTTAAAGAATCGTTCGGGTTATCAATCAATCAGTGATATAGCCAAGAATAATAAAGATGAGGATTTAGTCATTGGTGTTCTTGTCGGCAGTCTGAAAAAAATCAGATCCTAAGTTGAATGACCAAATTTATTTATTCAAATTGCTGTTAATCTTGTCTGCCGCCAGTTTACCGGTAATGAGGGATATGGGAAAACCGGATGGACTGAAAGTCCACTGGCCGGCTTGATAAACTCTAGGCAAGGGGGTTTTAATGGCACTCGCAATACTTGGAAGACGGTTTTCCGCAGGGATTGGATGGTTGGTAAATGACCAGCCGGTGATCGCGCCGTCAGTGTTGCCGGTGAGCTGCTGCAGCGATAGAGGTGTGGATGAAAATCTTTCAATCACTGCTTTGCTGATTCCTGGATAAACAGATTTTTCGAGCGTCTTAATGATCAAGCGTTCAACGTATTCCTTGAATTGTGGATACCAACCCTTGTTATCAATGAATTTGGTGAGCTGATAATCAAACAACACGCTGATGATCAGCCCGGTTTTCCCTTCAGGCGCCAGCGCACTATCCCGCATTACAGGGATGGAAATTTCATAAGTCGTTAGGGCAAAGAACTTGTCCAGCCAAGACTGGATATCTTTCCATGATCCATTAATCGGGGCTTCTCCTGCTTTGGATTGGCCTGCATGCATCGGCGTATAGAAAAAATGCTCGGTTGCAAATTTTTCAAAATATGTTTTATCCAGATCAACACATAAATACAAAGTGAAAACCGAGTTATTCCCGGTTTTATCGGATAATGCTTTTCTTTTCTGCGCAATGACCAGCTTTAATTCTTTATCGTGTAACGCTTCTTCGTCAATACTTTTGAATAACTTTTTCAGATCAGTGGCCCATAACAGTTGCTTGTATCCATAGGTATGGCCATTTGCATCGGAAACAGTATTTTTTTCCAGATTAATGGAAACGATCTCCGTTCCGATTAGGATCTCACCCCCGTGCTGCTGGATGAAATTTACCAATTTCTCAGGAAGTACACCAGTACCGCCTTTGGGGTAGTAATAATCCAGGAATAGCTTGATATAGCTTAGGGCGAAGAAAGCAGGCGTTTCTGTGAAAAAGTGCTGGGTGATGTTATCCAGTAAAGCCTGGTTGGTGGTAAAGCCTTTTAGATAATCCACGACGGGCTTGTTGATGGTCATGATCTTTCTGACTGTTAGTGCATACTTGAATATCCAGGGAAGGACTTTTTTTAGAAAATACTGCTGATCAGTTTTTATATTCAGGAACAATGGGTTATCAATGCCGTACTGCACATCCATATATTTCATGATCTTGCGGATGTCTTTAATGATGGCAATAATCTCGTCTTTGGATTCGGGAAAAAAATGGGTAAGCATACTACCATATTCGTCTGCGCTATTATCGGAAGTGATGTTTAGTATCTGGTCTTCAATCCCAATGGAGATATGGTTTTTGATAAATTCAATTTCAAGCCCAAGATGGCTAAGCATCGGGAATAACGCGCCGGCGTTTTCCAATGCACGGATACCCCCATCGAATACAAAACCATTCCTTTCAAAGGAATTCACCAGCCCCCCGAAGCGTAGTTCCTTTTCGCAGATCAGGATCGATCGGCCTGATTTTGCGAGATAAGCCCCAGCGGTCAATCCGGCAATACCGCTCCCTACGATAATCACATCATAGTTCATTGTTTAACCTCATAAGCTGGATCAGTCAATCGTTCGCTGATCTCCCAGATCTTTTGGCTCATTTCCCGGTCTTGAGCATGTGTGGCGGGTTTTTCTTCGATCGTTTTGTTGAAGAATTTTCCACTAACGTTTTCCATTTCAGGTGCTGCCAACAAATAATAGATCTCCTCTCCCGCAACATCGGGATTTGTTAGAAACCACCATAAGACATACCGGTTATAGATTCGGTAAAGAAAACCGTTGTTCATCCCGATATTAGTACGGACCGCGCCGGGATGCATGGCGTTGATGGTTACACCGGTGCCTTTCAGCTGATCGGCGAACTCCCAGGCAGCCAGGAGCTGAGCAGTCTTTGCGGCTCCGTACGCCCGCAAGTCAATGAAGGGGCGTTTGCTCCAATCCAGATCATTAATATTCAATCCACCAAAGCGGTGGCCTTCGGAATTGATATCCAGGATGCGGGATGGCGAACCCGCCTTTAGATTATTGGTCAATAGTTTTGTGAAAAGGAAAGCGGCAAGGTGGATGACCTGAAAGACCATTTCATTCCCATCTGGAGTTAACCTGCGCCGAGTGTTGAACAACCCGGCATTGTTGATGAGTATGTTTATCTTTGGATATTTCTGGGATATTTCCGTCGCAGCGTGGTATACCTGGGCGAGTTCTAAAAAATCCGCGATGACAATGTCCGATTTTGCTCCAAATTCGCGCTTCAGTTCTGATTGAATCCTTAGCGCCTTTTCATTGTTTCTGCAGACCAGGATTAGGTATGCTCCGCCCTTGGCGAGCTGCTTGGCGGATTCGTAACCTATACCGGAGGTTGCGCCAGTGATGACACAAATCTTTCCATCAACCCGTGCTTTGGTGGTTTTTTGTGGCATTCGGCTGTTCTCGATGAACTGCAGTTCTTCGGGTAATTTCATTACTCTATCCTTTTAGCCGAATATTCGGCGCATAAATCTCGGGTAGAAATGCTTCATAAAAGGCACATTCTTGAAGATGTCACCCCAGAGATCGTAATAATCCCGTTGAAATATGATCTGACCATTTTCCCCAAGAG
Source organism: uncultured Anaerolineaceae bacterium (assembly GCA_964571135.1). Taxonomy (GTDB): domain Bacteria; phylum Chloroflexota; class Anaerolineae; order Anaerolineales; family Anaerolineaceae; genus CAZMZW01. The sequence goes on from CAZMZW010000003.1 coordinate 129,919, forward strand.
TAAGTTTAGTGCAGCCGAATATGGGGGTACTGGGTGTTTTTCGGAAGATCATGGTCATTTTCCATTCCATGAAAAAAAATGGTGCATTGGCGGCAATTGATAAAATATCCATATTAAGCTGCTCGCATCGTTTTGTCAGGCGATAACACATCGCGACGAAGGCTACTTTCCCTTCTACCCTCTGAATGGTATCCTGAAAGATGATGGCCTCATGATAATAAGGGAAAATGTGAGACCAGTCAGGTTTGCCCTGGGTATTATAAGTATGTGACCAAAGATCCAGGATGCGTTCAGTGGTTAACGGTTCGAGTTGAGCTTTTGGGATGGAACTATTTTTACCTGCCAAGGACAAATCTTTCAAATAATGGAATATTTTTTTCAGTACAAAATAATACTCTATATTTTACCTTTTTTATAGAGGTTTAACCAATTTTGCATTTCATAATAAATATAGCCGCCTTTTCTATACGTGTTTATAGGTGGTAAATTTAGACATCTTCTGCTCGAGATGCTATAATGCACAAATCTGGTGTCTTTGATGTGAGGTAAGCTAAATGAACTTAATAAGTGCTTATCTAGCTTAGTCGCTGTAGAGGTTCTTATCCTACTTTAGCTTGCTTCTTTTATCGACCGTATTAGTTGGACTTGCTACTTGAACCATATTTTAATACAGCAAAATTGAGAGGGAGCAAATACCTACTGAGTCATTCTCAAACATCTTTTCATGCAATAATTGAATATTACAAAAAGACTATAAATAAGCAGATTGTAAGGATAAATACAACTGAATATCCTTATGAATTAATAAGAGTGAGATCAACTTCAAAAATTAATTTATAAATAATTTGTACCAGAGGACAATAAATGAAAGAATCTCAAATGCAAAAGTACATCCTTGCCACAGCCTGGGCTGTCATACTCACAATCGCCTTTTTTAAGATCATCTTACAGGAGATCTTCCATTATCCAGTTTCTGAAAATATTCAATACGGGATCTCAGCGCTGATCGTTATGGCTGGTTTTGGGTTGACCTTTTTATGGAAAACCATCCACCCCCTTCGCCAATTCTTTGAACTCTTCCTCGTCATGGTGGGTGCTGAATGGCTGGTTTATACCCGGGTAGACCAGTTGCCCTTCTACCAGGCCTGGCTGCACAACCCATCTTTCAATGTGAACATGCCTGCTGAAAAACTCCTCGGCTTGCTTGTGGCACTGATCGTAATTGCGTTTTTATTTATTTTGAAAAAGAACCGTAATGCTTTTTTCCTTGCCTGGGGTAATACCGCAGCCCCGGCGGAACCGGTTAAATGGCTGGGTGTTAAAACCAGGGTGAAGTGGGATAAGTTGGGGCGCAGTTTTGCCATTTACCTAAGCTTAGGCACACTGGCATTCCTGGTGATTGCCGGGCGGCCTTCGCTCGATATTGTGGTCAAAGCCATTCCATTTCTACCAGGAATACTGCTCGCTGCTACCCTGAACGCATTCAATGAAGAAATAACTTACAAAGCATCCTTTCTATCCCTACTGGTAGATGTGGTTGGCAAGCAGCAAGCTCTGTGTCTGATGGCAGTTTATTTTGGAGCTCTCCATTATTATGGAATCCCATACGGGGTCATAGGTGTTTTGCTTGCGGGATTCCTGGGCTGGGTTCTTGGTAAATCCATGTTGGAAACCCGCGGTATGTTTTGGGCATGGTTCCTTCACTTTATTCAGGATGTACTTATTTTTTCTTTCCTGGCAATTGGCTCGATCACTCCGGGTGGTTGATTGTGTAAAAGGCAGCTGACAACCGCCTTTTTTTACACCATATCAAAATGGGGGCGAGGGATCTCAATTATTTGTTTATTCTTTTTTCTGGATTCACCATTCCCTGGATACCTTCAATAATTAAAGAATAAGAAAAAGATATTTTGCTTTTGCAATTATTAATTTATAGGCGAAGAATGAAGAAATGATCTGGATTCTCCCTAATGCAATATTAACAAGGGGCTAACCACCATATAGGCAGTTTTGATTATGGATAAGATTTGCTTTGTTCATCGAGAAATGGCTATACTTAGCTACAAATGAATCCTTCCCCAACTCCCAATCCATCCCTTTCACTCCCAGAGCCAAGATCAATTGAAGAATATGTCAGTTATTCTCAAAGCAATCATGACCTTATTCTTTGGGGGGGTGGCAAATTAAAAGCCTATAATTTGATCAAGACCCATTATCAATGGATTTTCTTTCCTATCTTTTTGCATTCTGGTTATTATCGAATTGCCTTGATTTTACTTACCTTTCCCAAAGTCAGACCTGTCACTGCTTATGCTGTGGCGTTTCCGCCTGACGCGAAGAATATTGAGAAGTATCCACTTTCTCCGCTTGGGTTTGGGTTTCATATCACTCCGGCAGTTGCCAGCAAGAATCGATTCGAGATTCGGCGGAATACCACTGATTTTGCCACACCCCTCACCGGAGAATATACTGTCGCTGTCACCACCCGGGATTGGTTTTCTGAAGTGGAAGAGGTTATTTTTGAAGTAGCTCTATTTAAAAACAAAATGGAATATCGGTACAAATAATTATTGCTAGATAACCTAATTATGAATGAATTAGAATAATCAAAAATTATGACCCCTTTGCAGTTGATCCCACTGGAATAAAAAAGCGCCCTTAAAAGGGCGCTTTTATGTGGAACAATTCCTTCTACCCTGTAACGACGTACTTGAAGTAAACGTCTCCCATATACTCGTTTTTATCTGAATAAAAATAGAACCAGGTGGTGTAAACGCCTTTTGCGGCTGGCATTGTGCCGGGAATCCAAGTCCAGCACCAATTTCCGCCAGGTTTTACAACAGCGCCAACATTCCAGGTGACTGTTGCACCCCATGGGTTATATCCACTGACTAATTTGAGATAGTAACCATTATTCCAGGTTGTGGTGCCAATATTGCGCATACAGCCAAGAAAATTGAATTTTTGATTGGCAGAATAGGTCTGCGCGTCCATGGGTGATTGACCGTACCATTGGGCTGCATTCCCATAGCGCATGACAGTGGGAGTGGGATAACCTGGAAGCGGCGGCTGGGAAGCGGGTGTTACGCTCAAATCCACAGTTGGGAGAGGCATGGGTGTGGGCATGGGTGTATTGGTCGGCATGGGGGTTTTAGTTGGCATGGCTGCTGCGGTTTGGGTGATGCTCACCATAACAGTCTCCGCCACCTGTGTGAACAGCGCATTGGGGTCAATGGTTGGGGTGGCGGGTGCACCAGCGGTACAGGAAGCAAGCAGCATTCCACTAAATAGGATAAGGATTGCTCCTTTTGTAATTAACTTTAGGTTTTTCATTAGTCTCTTTTCTCCATCATTTGATTGTTGGCTATTATACCTGAATAAATTTACCACATATTCAGTTTAGTCAAGCCCCGCTGACAACGGCTTATTCTCATTTTCACCCTTTTCATTGCCTAAAAATGGGTTATAGGCGTCTTCCAACTGCTGGCGGAACTGCTGAGTATAAAGCTTGGTGTACTTGCCATTCAGTTTCAGCAATTCAGCATGAGTGCCCATTTCGGCGATCTGCCCGTTCTCGATCACCAGGATGCGGTCAGCGCGTTTGATGGTGCTCAAGCGGTGGGCAATGATGAAGCTGGTTCTCCCGCGCATAATGGCTTCCATGCCTTTCTGAATGATCGCTTCTGTGAGGGTATCCACCGAACTAGTGGCTTCATCCATAATGAAGATTTCCGGGTCAGCCAGAACCGCCCGTGCCAGGCTGATCAACTGCTTTTGCCCAACCGATAACAGCAGTCCGCCTTCCCCCACCGGTTCCTCATATTTTTTGGAAAACTGCTGGATAAAGTTGTCTGCGCCGGTGAGTTGCGCTGCTTTTTCAATTTCAGCCGGTGTGGCGTTCAACCGCCCGTAGGTGATGTTCTCCCTAATAGTGCCGGAGAATAAGTGAGGGGTTTGTAAAACCACACCCACGCGAGATTGGATCGCGTTCAGTGAAAGGTCTGTATAATCATGCCCGCCGATCAGGATCCGCCCGCGTTTTGGCTCATAAAAGCGGCATAACAAATTGACAATTGTAGTTTTGCCTCCTCCGGTGGAGCCCACCAGGGCGAGAGTCTCTCCGCGTTTAACCAAAAAGTTGAGGTCTTTGATCACAGGTTGCTCATCCTCGTACCAGAAGGAGACATGCTCAAATTGGATATCCCCTTTAAGTGAACCCGGGTCGATGGCGCCAGGTTTATCCTGGATTTCCGGTGTGGTATCCACCAGGGAGAAAATGCGTTCGGCAGAAGCGATGGCATGCTGCATTTCTGCAAATACCCGCGCCAAATCCTGGATAGGCCACATCATGAAGGTTACATAACTTATAAAAGCAGAAATTCCACCCACACTGATACTGCCCATCTGCGCCTGCCCGAAGCTGTACCAGATAATGAAACCCAGCGCCACAGAAGATATCACCTGTACCACCGGCAGGAAAAGTGCGCTCAGCCAGGCGGCATGGTAAGAAGCCTTATACATGTCGCCGCTTAAACGACTGAATTCGCGCAAGTTCTCATCTTCGCGAGCCAGGGCTTTTACCACGCGCACGCCAGTGATATTTTCATTGTAAGTTCCGACAATCTTGGAATTAAATTTGCGCACCGAACGGTATTGACCCAGAATTCGTTTACGGAATTCAATGGCAATAGTAAGCAGAATGGGCAGAACAGCAAAAACGATTAGCGCCAGCTGCCAGTTAATAAAAAGCATAAAGGACATGGAGGTGAGGATGTTCACCACACCCCAGGTGGAATCCAATACACCCCAGGTCACCAGCTCGGCCACCCTCTCGGTGTCATTGGTCACCCGCGCCATGATCCAGCCAACAGGGGTCTTGCTGTAATAAGACAGGGAAAGGATCTGCAGATGATTGAACATCTGCTGGCGCAGGTCAAAGCGGATACGTTCGCCAATCACACCCACCATATAGATGAAACCAAATACTCCGCAAGCCTGCACCAGGATCAGCGATCCGTACTGGATGAGGATGTTCAACAGCGCGCCTGAATTATGAGCAACAATGCCCTCGTCCACTATACGCTTGCTTAGGTAAGTGAAATAGGCGTCCAGGATGGATACGAGTACAACGGTCAGCAAAAAGCCGATCACCCATTTGAGGTGTGGTCGGGTCAGTCCCAGAATGCGTTTGAAGGTCTGCCCCTTAAACTCAGCCGCAAATTCCTCTTCTTCGTAAAAATCAGCTGGCACTGGAGATCTCCTGCTTTAATTCCACTTCAATCCTTGTTTGGATCTCAAAGATCTGGCGGTAAATGCCTTCCTGGCTGATCAGCTCGCTATGATTACCCATTTGTACAACCCGTCCTTTATCCATTACCAGGATCAAGTCAGCTGCCATAATACTTTGAATGCGGTGGGCTATGATGAAAGTTGTGCGGTTCTTAATGAGGTTCTGCATCGCCTCGCGGATTTCTGCCTCGGTTTCGGTATCCACGGATGAAGTGGAATCATCCATGATGAGAATGCGCGGGTCTTTGAGCAAAGTACGCGCGATGGTGAGGCGCTGTTTCTGTCCACCGGAAAGGGTCACACCGCGTTCACCCACCAGGGTCTTATACCCCTCAGGGAAGGAAAGGATGACATCGTAAATGGCAGCCGCTTTGGCGGCCTTTTCGATCTCTTCCTGGGTGACTTCCCTTCCAACTCCGTAGGTGATATTGTCCTTTATCGAGCGTGAAAATAGAAAAGGTTCCTGCTCAACAATACCGATCTGTTGGCGCAGGTATCGGCGCGGGTAATCTTTGATATTATGCCCATCCAGAAGCACTTTTCCGCGGGTGATCTCAAAAAAGCGGGGTAATAAATTAACCAGGGAGGTTTTTCCGGATCCGGTCGATCCCAATAAGGCGATCACCATGCCCGGTTTGCAAACGAAACTGATATCATCCAATACCTGCTGACCTTTTTCATATTCAAAGGAGACGTGCTCAAAAACCACCTCACCTTTCAGTGGCTTCTTGGGATGCAGTCTGCCGACGTCCAGAGGTTCCCTTTTTTCTTTTATGATCTTCATCACCCGGTCATACGAAACCAGCCCGTTGGAGGTCTGCACGATCAATCGGCCCAGGTTGCGCATGGGGAAGATGATCCAAACGATCAAACCGGCATAAGCCAGGTATGTGCCAACCGTGATCTCACCGTTAATCGCCATCAAAGCCCCGATCAGGTATCCTGCCAGCAATTGGGCACTGCATAGCACATCCGAGACCGGCCAGAAAAGGGAATGCAAAGTGAGCAGTTTTTTACCACGCACGAACTTTTCCCAGTTATCCCGCTTGAACTTTTCTACCTCATAATCCTGGCGCGAGAATGCTTTTACCACGCGCACGCCGCTCAAGTTTTCCTGGAGGGTGGTGGAGAGGATGGCATCCTGTTCCTGGTAGGACTCGTAAGCTTTGGTGACTTTGGTGAAGAAAAATATCGAGACCGCCACAACAAAAGGCACTACGATAATGGAAATCCAGGCCAGTTTCGCATTTAGATGCAGCAGGGCAGCAAAGTTGATCAGGAATAGCAGGATGATGCGCCCCACGCCGATCGCCTGGTCATTATAGAAACGGCGGATGGCATCCACATCAGAAGTACATCGCTGAATCAGTTCCCCTGTGCCGGTCTCTGAATGGTAGGAAAAGGTGAGATGCTGAATATGATCGAATAAATAATTACGCAACCGACGCGCAGACCCTTCAGCGGTTTGTGCGGAATAAATCCCACTTAAAAAGGTGAACAATCCTTGCAGCACAGCCAATCCCACAAAACCCAATGCGATAAGGATCACAGATTGAAGGGCGGCTTTGGGAACCAGGTATTGATCGACAAAGAGCTGTAATAAGAGGTAAGTGAGTGTTTTGGAAAGCGCTGCCAAACCGACAAAGAAGGTGGCAGCAATATATTCGGCTTGATAACCGCTCATTAAAAGCCAAAGACCCAACAGTCGATTGGAGGAGATGGCTTTTTTCAGGTCATGATTCAGGATGCGGTCCTGCTTGGGGATCTTTTTCTTTTCTTTTTCCACGCTGCTTTAATTCCTAAACAGAGCCAATATTATACGCCCGAAAATAATTGATGTTGATTTCTGGTGAGAGTATAATTTCTTTAGTTTTTTACAAGGATTTCCATCATGCCGATCGTTGAGATCAATACTCAAAATTCCAGACAGGTGAAAGAATTCCTCGATCTACCTTTCAAGATTTATGCAGATTGCCCGCAGTGGGTGCCGCCCCTCGAAATGGATTCGCGCCGTATGCTGAACCGCCGCAGCCATCCTTTTTACCAACATTCGCAGGCGGCTTTTTTCCTTGCCAAAAATGATTCCGGCGAAACTCTAGGCCGCATCGCTGTGCTGGATAACCACCATTACAATGAGTACAATCACGAAAAGACTGCTTTCTTCTATTTGTATGAGTGTGTGGATGACTTGCAGACTTCTCAAGGTTTATTTAATGCAGTATTCAATTGGGCTGGCCAACGCGGACTGAATTTGATCAAAGGCCCCAAGGGCTTTACTTCCCTGGATGGAATGGGTTTGCTGATCCAGGGGTTTGAATACATGCCTGCCATGAGCATCCCCTATAACCTGGCATATTATCAAAAACAGGTGGAGGAGTCCGGTTTTGAATCCGATGGAGATGTGGTTTCTGGTTATTTAAAACCCACCTACCGGTTGCCGGAAAAGGTTCACCTGGTGGCTGAAAAAGTGCAGGCGCGACTTGGTTTGACCGTTGAGCGGTTTGAAAACCGTGCTGACCTGCGTGCTTTTGTTCCACGCTTGAAAGAACTCTATAATGAATCTCTGCCCGGCACAGTGGGTAACACGCCTCTCACAGATGAGGAAGCAAAAGTAATGGCAGATCAGATTATCTGGTTTGCCAATCCAAAACTAATCAAGATCCTAAAGAAGGGTGACCGTGTGGTTGGTTTTTTGTTTGCTTACCCGGATATTTCCGCAGCCATCCAGCGTACCAAGGGGCGGCTTTTTCCATTTGGTTGGATTGACCTGCTGCTTGAATTAAAACGCAGCCAGTGGATTGACATCAATGGTGCGGGAATCATCGAGGAATACCGAGGGATGGGCGGGACTGCCATCCTTTTCAGCGAATTGGAGAAAACATTGTTAAGTGGAACATTTACCCGCGCGGATATGGTTCAAATCGGGGTGGATAATACGAAAATGCAGATGGAGATGACAGCTCTGGGTGTGGACTTTTGTAAAATGCACCGCAACTATAAAAGAAAATTGGGTTGATATAAGAATAATTATTCCTTGTCAAGAAAGAAAGATGCTTATTCCTCCTATTTTGAGCCAGGGAATGTTATCATCCAAGAGTGAATAAAAAGGATTTCTTAATGGAAAATAAACCTGTAAAACTGATGATCCCAGGTCCGGTGGAAGTGCACCCGGATGTGCTGTTGGCAATGGGTACCCAGGTGGTGCCGCATTATGGAGCTGCCTGGGTGGAAAAATATGGCAACGTTTTAACTGCTTTAAAGAAAATATTTGGCACTTCATTTGATGTTTTTCTAATGACCGGTTCTGGTACGTCAGCTGTTGATGCCTGCCTGGGCAGCAGCCTTAGTACCGGTGAAAAGGTGATCATTGGCAACAACGGTTTTTTTGGTGACCGGCTTGTCGCTGTGGCAGAGCATAATGGATTGCAGGTTGTGCAGGTGAAAACAGACTGGGGCAAACGCCTGCAACCTGCTGATTTTGAAAAAGCAATTCAAAGTAACCCAGACGCCAGGATGATTGCAGCGGTGCATTGTGAAACCTCGACAACCGTAATGAACCCGGTTGAAGAAATCGGTCCCATTGCCCGCCGGCATGGACTTTTATTTTTTGTGGATGCGGTTTCCGCTTTAGGCGGGGTACCTTATTCCATGGATGACTGGTGTGTGGATCTGTGCGCCTCTGCCTCGCAAAAATGTCTGGGCGCCCCTCCAGGTTTGGCACCGGTTGCAGTTAATTCACGTGCCTGGGATTTTATCAACCGCGATCCCAATAAAGCCCATGGCTGGTATACAGACCTGAGCAATTGGAAAAAATATTCTGTAGAATGGGGAGACTGGCACCCAACCCCCATTACCATGGCTACCAGCATTGTCAATGCTTTATCTGTATCCTTAAAGCAATTAATGGAAGAAGGCATTTCCACCCGTATGCAGCGTTTCCGCGAATTTGCCCTGCAGTTGCGCGAAGGATTGCGCTCTTTCGATATGCCTCCCTTCACACCGGATGAAGGTATGTCTCCCGTACTGACTGCCGGAATCCCACCCAAAGGCGTGCCCAGTCCTAGGATTGTGGAGTATTTATTGAAGGAACACGGGATTCAAATCTCTGCCGGGTTAGGCGATTTGCACGATCGAATATTTCGAATTGGGCACATGTCGCCCATTCTCACATCCGCTGATATTGAGCGTGTGCTTCAGGCTCTGAAGAAATTTAAAGTATAGCCTATTCAATCCCCTTCTTTTTCGAAGGGGATTATGTTTTTGGTTGTCCCAGCGAGAATTTATGACCAAAAATCACCGCCAGGGCTGAAATGATCAGGCTGAATCCCCCGATAAAAAGGAATACGTCCTGCCATAAGCGTTCCGGGAATAGCCGAATGAGAGCGTCACTGTAATGGAAAAGCCAGGTATCACCGGTAAAGAAAATCCGGTGGAATCCGGTAAAAAGCGCCTCAAAATTTAGGAATACTCCAAGGATAACCAGAACCACCAATCCGATTGTTACCCATCCGCCGAGTGAAATTGCTTTCCAAAACTCTTGCAGTTTGCCATTGTTCCAAAAGAAAAGGATCGATAATGCCAATAGAGCAATCAACACATACCAGACCATTAATACGGATTGGGTCAGATCTTTGACGTCCTTCATGTGGCTTAATTCACTTTGCTCATAAAGCGGCTGTCCACTGGTAAGGGTTTGATTGCCAAGATACTCGATCCCGGAATTATTAACCAGATAGTTGAGGGAAATCTGCGCCCATTTCATGCGTTCCTGAAAGTTGAACCCAAAATTGTCGACTGGGAACCCGGGCAAGCGGTATTCCACTTCCAGAAAAAGGGGGGTCAGCACCAGCCGAATGGAAGTGATGATTATCAAAAAGGGCAGGGTGATGATCACAAGAAAATAGATCACTTTTTTTATAAAATTCATTGCAATTCCTTTGTTTTACCTGAGAAAATAAAATCCAACAGCATCCGGTTGGTCTGCCATTCCACTGGTGAACGGTCATCTGTATAGATAATTCCGTCAGTTGGCTCTGGTTGGATGTTGATCAATGTGGTTGTCAAAACATCCAACACCACTTGAGGTGTGCTGCTCTTTTGAGCCAGGCATTGAAAATTGTTAACCACTGAGAGGATACCCGTTGATTGGATCGAAGCAAAAATGATGGAATTAAAGTAACCGGGAATATCGGTGACTAACACCGATGGAAAAACCTGTTTGAGGGTCATCACCAAGGAATTCACTACCTGGCGGTCATCCCCAACCCGGGCGATATTTAATACAACCACTCCATCAGCAGTCATTTTTCCGCGAACCTCCTGGAAAAATTCGCGGGTGGTCAACTGCCAGGGAATATACGGGGGGCGGTAGGCATCAATGTTGATGACCTCGTAGCGGTTTTTTGATTTTGCCAATCCCCACCGTCCATCTTCCAGAATCACATTTAATTTTGGATCCTGCATGGCAAAATAGAGTCTGCCCACTTCAGCGACTTTGGGATCAATCTCATACCCATCCACTTCCACCTGCGGAAATACAGCAATCGCTTCCTTCGCGCTGGTGCCGGCGGCCAAACCAACGATGGCGATTTTTTTGATGGCATTCAGGTCGCAGGCATTCGGGTTGATGAAAGGAGCAACGAGCACATACTCCCAAGCACCATGGTAGCTGCTTTCCCCCTCTTTATACATTGAATGGATACCCTGCCCCTCATTTAACCTCAGGTATCGCATGCCTTCTATTTCCTGAACCTGGATATAGTTATAAGCAGACTCTGTTTCATAAATCAATCCCTGCGCAGTTTTGTCCAATCCGGATAATCCGAATAGAGTAAGAATGATCAACAGGATCGGCATCCACAAGTATTTCAAAACGGTTTTAGCTGAGCCTGTTTTCCATAACCCCAGAAAAGCGACTGCCAGCAGGCCTGCGCTGAGGGTCACGAATGTGCGGTAAGTACCAATTGCGGGGATTAACCATAAAACAGGCAGGAAAGTGCCAATAAATGAGCCGAGCGTGGATAAAGCGTAGATCCTACCCGAGAGACTTCCGGAGCTGGCTTTGCCTTTCATTTCCAGGCGGATGGCAAACGGGGAAGCGGAGCCCAGTAAAATCACTGGTGCACTGAACAAGAGCAGCACGGCGATAAATGATCCAAAAAGCGGTCCAACCTGCATGAAATCAAAAGCCTGGCTGGAAAAACGCAAAATAGGTCTGGATACAAGCGGGATGACTCCGATCAATAAGGCTGCCCAGGCCAGGATGCCAAAGAACCGTTCGATCTGCGGATATTGATCAGCTAATTTTCCCCCCAGGGTATAGCCAATGGTGAGGTAGATCAGCACGAGTCCAATAATGCTCGCCCAGACCAGGTTGCTCGAACCAAAATAGTTTCCCAACAGACGTGAAGCGGATAGTTCAACAGCGAGTGATGTCATGCCCGAGAAAAAGACCCCAAGATATAGGTATCGCCGCATGCTGAAAATTATACCTGATGGGATCTTTTGGGAATTAAATTATGGACAGGCATTGTATAATCCAGAGTGAAGGCGAGGTGGCTGATGAAACTGGTGACCGTTGACCAAATGCGCGCGCTTGAAAAAGAAGCAGATAGCCGCGGTTTAAGATATAAAAAGATGATGTTCAATGCTGGTCGAGGGTTGGCGGATTTAATTGAGGTTCGTTTCAAGTCCTGCGAAAACAGAACAATTCTGGGATTGGTTGGATCAGGGAATAATGGCGGTGATACGCTTGTAGCTTTGACCGAATTGGGCAAGAGGGGATGGAAGCCAACGGCTTACCTCGTAAAAGCAAGGGAAAGCGATGATGAGCGTTTGAAGGAATTTAAGTTGGCGGGGGGCAAAGTCGTCTCAGCCCAGGCGGATCCCGTTTTTGAAAAGCTCAAACGACTACTTGGGAAATGTACCGTTCTATTGGATGGTGTCCTAGGAACCGGTATAAATTTACCTATAAAAGGGCTAGTGGCGGCAGCTTTAAAGACAGCCGCTAATTTTGACCCTAAACCTTTTACGATTGCTGTTGATTGCCCTTCTGGGGTGGATTGCACCAGTGGTGACGCCGCTCCTGAATGCATCCAGGCTGACTCGACAGTTTGCATGTCTGCTGTAAAAACAGGTCTGCTGCGATTTCCTGCTTTTAATTTTGTGGGTGAATTGGAGACAGTAGAAATTGGGCTACCGCAAGATTTAACTTCCTGGGGAAATGTTGGTGATCAGGTTATCGATTCAAAACTGGTTGCCAGCCTTCTTCCAAAAAGACCCCTGGATACTCATAAGGGCAGCTTTGGGATTGCCATGCTGGTGGCTGGATCGACCAATTACGCTGGGGCTGCCTTGCTTGCTGGCAGGGCGGCTTACCGGATAGGGGCTGGTTTATTGCGCATAGGCATTCCGGAACCTTTATATTCGCCTCTTGCAGGTCAATTACCTGAAGCTACCTGGTTGGTCTTGCCACATTTAAATGGATTCATTAATATTGAAGCATCTGGGATTATTCAACAAAACATCAATAAGGTTAATGCGTTACTACTGGGACCAGGGTGGGGTACCGCCGATTGCACTTTGGATTTTTTCAAGGATTTACTTATCAATAAAAAACAACCTGCCGGGTTGGAGAATATTAATTTACCCCAATTAGTAATTGATGCAGATGGGCTGCGATTGTTATCTCAGATTCCCGATTGGCAGAGACTTCTACCTGAAACTGCTGTTTTGACCCCGCACCCCGGTGAAATGGCTGCTTTGTGTGGTCTGGAGATCGAAATCATCCAAAAGGACCGCCTGGAGATTGCGCGGCGATTTGCAGTTCAATGGAACCAGGTAGTGGTACTAAAAGGAGCATTGACCGTTATCGCTTCTCCTCAGGGGCAGGCGATGGTCGTTCCTCTGGCTACCCCGGCTCTTGCTCGCGCGGGAACAGGCGATGTTCTTGCAGGTATGATCACCGGATTGCTAGCGCAGGGATTGGACGGTTTCAGCGCATCTGTATCGGCAGCCTGGATCCATGCCCGCGCAGGCATGCTTGCAGCCCAATGGTTGGGCAGTTCTGCCTCAGTGTTGGCTTCGGACGTGATTGAAGCAATCCCACAGGTGCTTAATTCTCTGGAATAAAAAAATCGGCGCTGTCTGGAGCGCCGATTGAATGGTTCGAGTTGGCTGTTTTAAGCTTTATCTTCCTTTGGTTTTTTCCCGGTTAATTTATCCTTTTGTTCTTCAAGGATCACCTGGCTCTTTTTTGCCATATCGCTTGCTTTGGCTTTGGCCTGGTTAAAGGCACCTTCTGCTTGTTTCACTGCATCATTGGCAACTTTTTCCGCTTTGGACATGGTTTCTTCCAGAGTTTCATTGGCCTGGTCGCGTAATTCAATGGCTTTATCACGAATGATGGTGCGGGTCTCTTCCCCGGATTGAGGGGCAAAGAGCAGGGCAGCAATCCCGCCTGCTAATCCACCAAGCAGCAAACCAGCTAAAAACACTCCAAAATTATCCTGATGATCTGACATTTTCTACCTCCTGTGTAGATTGTTCTTGTTGTTATTATTTAATAATACCGATGATCTCGCCAAGTTTCTTCAATCCCGCAGCCATGCTGCCCAGATTGACCACTGGTTTCACTGCATGCTCACTAAGAAAAGCAGTAGTACCTTTCAGGGTGTTTACCGTTTTGCGCGTGGTCTCCAGAATGGGTTTGATCTCATTTTGAAGCAGATTGATCAATAGAGCCAGTTGCACCACCAGAATGACCAGCGCAGCTCCAATAATCAAAGACTCCAACGCCAGCACGATAATGAAAATATCACGGATATGGCTGGTGGTAAGTGAATCAGTCCTTGCCAGGAAAACAATTCCGGTAATTAAAGCACCCAGGATGATCAAGCCGGCAATCACCACCCATGCCACCTTTGATTTCACCCTGCTTTGGGTTTGATCTTCGGAAATTTGAGGTATCTCATTTGGAGATAAAGAATCATCTGCCATATCAAAAAGATTATAACATAATGACTTTTGTCAATTATTAGATAAAACTTTATTGCGCTCTATTAGAATTCTATGGGCGGAAGACGGCCTATTCCTCCTTCCATCCTTTAGGCATTTTATTTAGTTTCTTCATATTACATCCTCTGCATAATCCTTGTATATTTTCTTTAGTAAATGACCCACCTAAAGACAAAGGGATAATATGATCTTTTTCCAAGGGTTTTACTTCACCACAAATAGCACATCTTCCATTTTGTTTTTTTATTATTTCTTCCCATTCAATTAATGTGAGGGTATTGGGAAGTGATTTAATAATTGATCGTCTTTGATGATGAGTTCTCGCATTGGATATTTTGCCAGCAGGTGTTTTTTTCCATTTATTTTGATATTTATTCAATCGTTTCCGCGCCTTATCAGTTTTTGAGTATTCGCGTTTATATGCTTTATATTTATCTGTCTTGCGATATTCTATCTGATACAAGCGTTGTTTCTCTCTATTCTCTGGTTTGTTTTGCCACTCTTTCTTGTAAATATTCAAGCACGCCCGACACCATGCATGTCTTGCATCATTTACATTCCTGCTGGATTGGCGAAACTCCAGCAGTGATTTATTTAATCCATATTTACGGCATTGTTTCGTTTCCATTTTTCCAGCCGATCGGCATTTCTGCCCAGGCGATAACTTCAAAATAGGGTTCATGTTTATTATATGTGTTCGAAAATTTTGTTCCATTCCAGTAATAAATGCGAACCGTCCATTGACCACTAAATTTAATTAGGTAGAAATTTTTATCTTTCGGCTTCTCGTCATTTAACAAGTGCCAGGTGATTATTTCGGTTTGAGTGGTTATTTCATTTCTCCTTTCCAAATTGTTTCTTCCAACCAGTTGATTCAAATAATTCACAACAAGTAACTCAACTATTATTATCCCTCTAAATTCTTATTTGAAAAAACTGACATTCCCACCCTTTACTTGCCACCCTGAGCGAAGTGATTGCGATCGCGCAGCATTCTGTAAGAATGCATCCCACACAAGGGAAGGGTCTTTCAATGTGGAAATGGCACCACCGGTATCCAGATTGTTTTCTTTGCGGGTTTTCTTGCTTTGTGTTAAACTAACTAATTGCCAATTTATAGGGAAAAAGATGATTTTTCAGAAAATATTTGGGAAAAAAGAAGAAAAAGAGACTTTTCTCATTGTTGGTCTTGGGAATCCTGGACGGGATTACCGCTTAAACCGTCATAACATTGGTTTCCGCGCGGTTGACCATCTTGCCAAAGCCTGGGGAATAACCCTGGGCAGTGTTCGTAACAAAGCCTTGATCGGACAGGGACATTTGGGGGACATCAGGGTAATTCTCGT
Organism: uncultured Anaerolineaceae bacterium; assembly: GCA_964571135.1. Taxonomy (GTDB): domain Bacteria; phylum Chloroflexota; class Anaerolineae; order Anaerolineales; family Anaerolineaceae; genus CAZMZW01. The sequence goes on from CAZMZW010000003.1 coordinate 145,569, forward strand.
TAAACCTCAAACTTTTATGAACCTTTCCGGTCAGTCCGTTTCTTCGCTGGTCAGATTCTATAAAGTCCCGCTGGAAAAAATGCTTGTGACCTATGATGACCTTGATCTTCCTCTTGGCACTTTGCGTTTACGCGAGAACGGTGGTTCAGCCGGACATAAGGGAATGACTTCCATTATTGAACTGCTGGGCTCCAACGCTTTTCCTCGCTTGCGCCTGGGTATTGGCCGTCCGGAAGGCCGCATGCCAGTGGAGGCATATGTGCTTCAGGATTTTACAGATAAGGAAGAAGAGCTCTTAAGTTCTTTACTTGATCGCTCTTTGGAAGCTGTGGAGGTCTTTATCAATAATGGCATTAATATGGCCATGACCCAATTTAATGGTTCTTTGTTATAAATGTTCTCACCCATACCCATTGATTTCAACCGGTTGCCTGGTTTTCAGGAACTGGTTAATAGAATTAAAGAAGCCAACGGCCTCCTGCCAATTGGCTTGCCTCGTTTTGCTCGCCTACCTTTGATCGGTTCTTTGAAGGATGCCATTCAGCGTCCTATCGTTTATATCCTGGCTCATTCCGATCATGCACAGGTGATCCAGGATGAATTGAATTTCTGGTCGCCTGGTATGAACCCAATTTTCTTTGCAGAACCCCCGGCTCTTTTTTACGAGAAAATCTCTTGGGGGGAGAATACCCGCTGGGAACGGATCAAGGTGCTGAGTGCATTGGCTAATTACTGGATACCCGGCAGAAAAGACAATGCCGCGAACCCGGTTATCATCACCACAGTCAAAGCATTAATGACCCGTACTCTGCCTCGCCGGGATTTCCTGAGCAACTGCCAGACTATTCGTCAGGGGCAGTCACTGGGTCTGGAAAAAATTCTAAAAAAACTGGTTCACACGGGATTTGAAATGCAGGAGGTTGTGATCGCTGCCGGGCAGATTTCCCATCGTGGGGGAATTGTGGATGTATGGGCTCCCTGCGCTGACCTGCCAATCCGTCTGGAATTCTTTGGAGATGAAGTAGAGACCATCCGTACTTTTGATCCGGCCAGCCAGCGTTCTGTGCAAAAGCTGGAGCAGGTTTTTCTCACACCTGCCCGCGAGATCCTGCTGAAAGACCAAACCATGGATGATCCGCCGGGAAATCAATCAACGGCTGAGTTTAATATCCCTTTGGTGCATCCCAACCCTGCCAGCCTGCTGGATTATTTGCCAGATACTGCGCTCATCATTCAGGATGATGCCAGTTATCTGGAATCGGTCGCTACAGAAATTGAGGAGCAATCTCTTCCTCTGCGCAATGAAGCACAGGCGAATGGGCTGATTGACGAGGATTTTCCTGTTCCATATTTAACCTGGTCGGAACTGCGCGATACGCGTACCAAGATTAACTGGTTGGATTTGGGTTTTTCTGCTGAAGATCAGCAGAAAGGTCTTTCTTCCTGTTTCTCCCCTGCACCGCGCTTTGGTGGAAAGCTGGAGAATCTGATGGAATCTGTGAGGCAGGCAGCCTGGAAGAAAAATCAGGTATTGATCGTTTCCCGCCAGTCTTCCCGATTAGAGGAATTATGGAAAGAACAGGGTGAAGCTGAATCAAATGATCCTGCTCCAATTATGATCGATTCTTCGCTCTCCCAGGGTTTTATCCTGACTTACCTGGATAAAAGTGAACTTCATGTCCTTACGGATAGCGAAATATTCGGATGGGAACGTCCGCAGCCCCGCCGTAAGACTCGTTTTACCGGGGAAACCCCCGAAACCACTTATGCAGACTTTAAAGCCGGCGATTGGGTTGTGCATGTGGATTACGGCATTGGGCGCTTTTTGGGATTGGTCAAGCGCAGTCTCGAGGGAGCTGAAAGGGAGTTTTTACATATTGAATATGCGGATGATGACCAATTATTTGTACCAGTGCATCAGGCTGATCGCCTTAGTCTTTACATTGGTCCGGATGAACGTTCTCCGCGTTTAACCCGCCTGGGTACTGCCGAATGGCAGATGACCAAGACAAAAGTTCGCGGGGCTGTCCGCCAGGTTGCCTGGGATTTGGTGGACTTGTATGCACGCCGCCAGATCGCCAGCGGTTTTTCTTTCCATAAAGATACTGTCTGGCAAAAAGAACTGGAAGCCAGTTTCCCGTACATGGAAACGGATGACCAGGTAAAGGCGATCGAGGAGGTCAAGACGGATATGGAGAATACCCGTCCCATGGACCGCCTTTTATGTGGAGATGTGGGTTATGGCAAAACAGAGGTGGCTTTGCGTGCCGCATTTAAAGCAGTAATGGATGGTAAACAGGTGGCCATGCTGGTGCCAACCACCATCCTTGCTCAGCAGCATTTTGAAACTTTTCAACAAAGGTTGCTGCCCTTTCCGATCAATGTGGCCATGCTTTCCCGTTTCAAGACTGCATCTGAACAGGCGGAGATCCTAGCGCAGGTGGAAATTGGCGAGGTGGATATTGTTATCGGCACCCACCGCCTGGTGCAGTCGGATGTAATCTTCAAGGATCTCGGATTATTGATCATAGACGAGGAACAGCGCTTCGGTGTGGCACATAAGGAGCACTTAAAAAAGCTCAGAACCGAAGTGGATGTGCTTACTTTAACTGCCACTCCCATCCCGCGCACTCTTTACATGTCCCTCTCGGGTGTACGTGATATTTCAGTGATCAATACCCCGCCCTCCGACCGCCTGCCGGTGACTACCCACGTGGGTTCTTATGACCCTGCCATCGTGCGGCGTGCCATTTTGCGCGAGTTGGACCGGCATGGGCAGGTGTTCTTTGTCCATAACAGGGTGCAGACCATTGCGGGAATGGCCAGCCAGCTTAAAAAGCTGGTACCTGAAGCACGAATCGCATTGGCTCACGGCCAGATGCCGGAAAACCAGCTGGCTGAAGTGATGCACCATTTTACGAAAGCGGAAGTGGATGTTCTGCTTTCAACCTCCATAATCGAATCCGGTTTGGATATTCCCAATGCCAACACCTTGATCGTTGACCGCGGCGATACCTTTGGGCTGTCACAGCTCTATCAATTGCGCGGACGGGTGGGGCGCGGTTCTCAACGGGCTTATGCTTATTTCTTTTTTAATCACCGCAAAGCCCCCACTGCCGAAGGATGCGAACGTTTGGAGATCATCGCCGAGAATACGCAGCTTGGAGCGGGTTATTCCATTGCCATGCGTGACCTTGAAATGCGAGGCGCCGGGGATCTGCTCGGTACGCAGCAGCATGGCCATATTGCCGCCGTTGGTTTTCATTTGTATACCCGTTTGTTGAGCCAGGCAGTTGGCGAATTACGCAAGACAACCGAAACTGAAAAACCAAAAATAACCAGCCTTCCATTCAAGGGAATCAAACCTCTGGTAATTGTGGAGCTGCCGTTACCCGTCAGCATTCCCCTGGATTATATCCATGACCAGAACGTACGTCTCCAACTTTACCGTCGTCTGGCGGATATCCAGGATGAGACTGAAATCGAGAAGCTGAAGGATGAATTTGTTGATCGGTTTGGGCCAATGGTTCCCGAGGTTCAAAACCTTTTTCTCCAATTGAAGTTCAGGTTACTCGCTGAAAAAGCAGGACTGGCTTCCATCTCCATAGAGAGCAACCAGATTGTGCTGCGTTACCCGCCGCTTGCGGAAGAAGATAAGAACCGTGAACTGGTCTCACTCGGTAAGGATGCCCGTGCCGGACGAAATTCCTATTGGATGCCATTTGATAAAATTGGGAATGGCTGGCAGGCAAAACTTCAAGAAGTGTTATGCCGATTAATCGAATTCACCGATAATGGATCAAAGGGCAAATAAATGAAATTTGAAATGCAGGCTCCATATCAACCGATGGGGGATCAACCTGAGGCGATCAGGCAACTCGTCGAGGGTATCCGTGCAGGAAAACGACATCAGGTGCTACTGGGTGCAACCGGAACAGGTAAAACGTTTACCATGGCAAATCTCATTGACCAATTGCAGATGCCTGCCCTGGTGCTGGCTCATAATAAGACCCTGGCTGCCCAGCTCTACGCCGAGTTCAGGGATTTCTTCCCTAAAAATGCGGTGGAGTATTTCGTTTCTTACTATGATTACTATCAACCGGAGGCTTATGTCCCCCGCCAGGATCTGTATATTGAAAAAGAAACCGAAATTAATGAAGAGATCGAACGGCTGCGTCTAGCAGCCACCACTTCCATCATTTCCCGCAGGGATGTCATTGTGGTGGCTTCGGTTTCTGCTATTTATGGCCTGGGCAGCCCAGTGGAATACGCCAGTGTTGTCATCCATCTTAAGAAAGGGGAGATCTACCGCCGCAACGCTCTTTTGCGTCAGTTGATCGAAAGCCACTATGCCCGCAATGATCTGGAAATGCGTCCCGGAGTCTTCCGCGTACGTGGTGATACCCTGGAGATTTTCCCCGCCTATGAAAAGAACCTGGCTTACCGAATTGCTTTTTTTGGGGATGAGGTGGAGCGCATTGTCTCCCTCAACCCGATCACAGGCGAAATAATCGATGAATTGCTTCAGGCAGAAATTTACCCCGCCAAGCATTACATCACCGATGAAGAACGGCTCAAACAATCCCTGGTAAATATTGAGCTGGAATTGGATGACCGTTTGAAGTATTTCAAGGATCAGGGCAAGTTATTGGAAGCCCAGCGTTTGGAACAGCGAACGCTGTATGACCTGGAAATGTTACGCGAAGTGGGCTACTGCTCGGGAGTGGAGAATTATTCTCGCCATCTGGATGGTCGCGCTGCTGGTTCTCCTCCCTGGACGCTGATGGACTTTTTGCCGTCTGAGTATTTACTTTTTATTGATGAATCCCATATGTCCATTCCCCAGGTTCGCGGTATGTATCATGGCGACCTTTCGCGCAAAGGTACCCTGGTGGAGTATGGTTTCCGTTTACCCTCCGCGCTGGATAACCGCCCATTGACCTTTGACGAATTTGAAAAAAAGATGGGATTCACTATATACACTTCCGCCACACCAGCTGCTTATGAATTACAGAAAGCAGATGCAATCGTGGAACAGATCATTCGTCCCACAGGGCTGGTTGACCCGCAGGTGGAGATCCGCCCCATCCAAGGTCAGGTGGATGACCTGATCGGTGAGATCCGTAAACGGGTGGAGGTGGGCGAACGCGTATTGGTCACCACCCTGACCAAGCGCATGGCGGAAGATCTATCCGAGTATCTGAAAGAGTTGGAGTTCAAGGTCCATTACCTTCATTCAGAGGTGGAAACCCTGGAACGCGTGGGTATTTTGCGTGACCTGCGCCTGGGGATTTACGATGTGATTGTGGGCATTAATCTCCTGCGCGAAGGCCTGGACCTGCCGGAGGTTTCGCTGGTGGCCATCCTGGATGCGGATAAGCAGGGCTTTCTGCGCTCGGCGGTGGCCTTGATTCAGACCATTGGACGCGCTGCCCGCAATGTGCACGGCTTGGTGATCATGTATGCGGATAATATGACCGATGCTATTAAAACCGCGATAGGCGAAACCAACCGCCGGCGTGCCATACAAGAAGCATACAATTTCAAAAATCACATTGAACCGCTTTCCATTGTCCGCGAGATCCACGATATTACTGCCCGCCTCACCGAGAAGGCAGTGGCGGAAGCTCACGGCATTTACCAACCAGATGGCGGGATCACCCGCCTGCCCAAAGATGAGATCCAGTGTTTGATCGAAGAGACCGAAAAGAAAATGAAACAGGCTGCCAAAGACCTGGAGTTTGAACGTGCCGCTGTTCTACGTGACCAGCTGCTGGAACTTCGCCGCATGCTGGTGGAGGAAGCGGATATTCCCGCCTGGAAAAAAGCGGCTCTCCTTGCCGGTGAGGAAGAGCTGCAGACTCCTGAGGAATAAATCCCAAACCTCAAAGAGCCCATTATTTTTTATGAGGACTGTGCTATTCCTCACTTTTCATGAAGTGTTTTTTAATCGTAAATCACCTGACTGGTATTCCCAAAACCCTTATTTATGATAGGATAATCATTGATCATTAAGAGAGGGAAAAATGGCTGACGACAAGCAAACGTACCATTTTGATTTTTTTAGAGACCGCGTATGGATGTGGGCTCTTGTTCTTCCGCTCGGTTTCCTATGCTGGTTATTGTCTTTTGTTGTACTCTGGGGGTTAATAGGCACTGGTTTGGATGTAGGCACATCCATCATAATTTCATTAATGCTTGGCATTCCAGCCTATTTTATCGGTTGGATCTTTATTTATTCCTACATGGAGGGGGTTATTACACGCGTGACTTTCACAGAGACTGAGATCCGTCATCGTACTCCCTGGTTGATCTTTCCTCTTTTTTGGGTAACCAAGAAAATCTCTATTGAAAGAATCGAAGAGATCGCCATGAACATTCCTTATGGAACACGCATAGCGATTTATCTTTATTATCACGAGGGTAATAAAAAGCGAAAATTCTATTTACCCAGATTTAAAAATCAGCCGAATTATTTGGATGAAATCCGTGGTATCAATGCCCACCTTCCTCATCCTTCGGATATGCTTGCATCCATTGGTATAACCAAGACTGAGCAAGAAGTGAAATTGGATATGCTTTCGGCTGCCAGAAGCAAGAACCCCATTATTCGCTTTTGGAATGCTTTGGTGAGAAATCTTGGTATATTCTTCTTTCTGGGAATTATTTTTGGCAGCGGAACAATTTGTCTCCAACTCCCTATGCCGGGTCTGCAGGCGTTTATATCAGGTACGACAGGTGGTTTCTTTTGTATTCTCATCAGCATGGTTGCCACTTTTCCAATCCTCGGCCAGTTGTTAATATGGTTCTTTGCCAGAAAAGCGATTTACATTGTTTTTTGGTTAATAGGCATTCAATCAGATTCCCTTATTTTGTCCACTAGTTTGAACAAAATTATGCAGGTTATATTGTTACAACCAGGCAGGATTTATTCATTGACCGATTTTCTTTTCTGGGCAATTTTCATCCTTTCCATCTTTTTTTCAATGGATCGGATTATTCACTGGCTGCTGCGAATCAAATTACCAGAAAAGAATAACTGAGATTTCTGATTATCAGCCAGTCACTTTAAAATCGACCGAACCGGCTGCGGTTGAAGTTCCATTTGGGATCACTTCCAATTTATAGCTGCCAGTGCTGGGTGCGGTGGCTCCAAATTGTCCGCAATTAACCGATTTTCCAGTGGGGTCGCTTTTAAATTCCGGACCAAATTGAGTTTTATTCTTATCCGGTTGGGTTATCAGCAGTGAGAAAGAAATGGCGGCTTCTTTGGGAGCTTTGACCCAAAAATAGATCTGCTTGGTTTGGGCTGTGCTGAAAGATGTTATATGTTTATTGTTCGGATTTTCCCCTATGGTCAGATAAACCTCCATGGGTGGGACGGGACCGATGGTTGTGGAATTACCGGATATTCCAGGTACTATTCCACTGAGAGGGGAGAGTCCCTGTGAGATGATATTTGAAATGGATTGGAGAAAAGTGGATATCCCGCCAGCCACCTGGGGTCCAAAGATTAATCCGAGTACTAAGACAAAAACAAGCATCACAGAAATCACCCCCAGGCATCCCAGACATCCTCCAAAAAAAGCTTTGAGGCCGAATTGTATTGCGTCTTTCATGGATATCCTCCTTATTTGCAGTATACACCTGTGGAGAATTTATCAATATGAAAAAGTGAACCCTGGTTAAAAAGATATTCCTCATGGTTTGATTTTGCTATCGGGAATAAATTATGTTAAGATTTCTTATCACGACAATAAATGTATGATGCGATAATGAATATGACAAAATTCAACCGAATTGTGATTAAAATTGGCACGTCTACTCTGACAGGAGGAAGCAAAAAGCTGAATCTTGCACGGGTCAGCTCTTTGGCACAGCAAATCTCCAAGCTTATGGAACAAGGCAGGCAGATCGCTTTAGTCTCTTCTGGTGCGATAGCAGTAGGACGTGAACGGTTGGATTATCCGGATCTGCCCAAATCTATCCCTGGAAAACAAATGCTTGCCGCCATTGGACAGCCGCGCCTTATGGCCGTTTATGAACAAATTTTCGGAATTTACGGAAACTGCGTGGCACAAGTTCTGCTGACGCGTGAAGATATTAGTGACCGTAAACGCTATCTTAATGCGCGTGCCACACTGGAAGCGTTGCTCGACCAGGGGATTGTGCCCATAATCAATGAGAATGACACTGTCGCCACAGAAGAGATACGCATAGGTGATAACGATAATCTTTCCGCGTTGGTAGCCAATTTGATCGAAGCTGATCTTCTCATCTTGCTAACTGATCAGGAAGGGATATTTACGGCTGATCCAAATATGGACTCTTCCGCGATTTTGATCGAAAAGATTGACTCAGACGAAATTTCCAATTCCATCTGGAAAGCAGCTAAAGGCAGCCATAATGGACTTGGAGTTGGCGGGATGCTGACCAAGCTTCAAGCTGCGGAAACCGCGCGCAGGTCTGGTACACAAGTGGTGATTGCCAAAGGAGATTTGCCGGATATATTGATTCGGTTGGTTGATGGTGAATACATTGGTACGCGCATCTTGCCGGTAGTAGATAAGCTTGAGAACCGAAAACGCTTTATGCTGGCAGGTACCAGGTTAAGGGCGATCATTCAAATTGACTTAGGTGCTGCAAAAGCCCTGCTTAATGGAGGTTCTCTTTTATCTGTGGGCGTAATTTCCACACAGGGTCCTTTTGAACGAGGTGATATCGTCAAAGTAAAGGATATTGTTGGCAAAGACTGCGCTGTTGGGTTGGCAAATTATTCAGCTTCAGATATACAGAAAATAATGGGGCGGCGTTCAGCAGAAATCGAAGACCTTTTAGGGTACACGTACGGAGACGAGGTTATGCATCACAACAATATGACCATTCTGGCAGGTAGTAATGATTGATATATTAGAAATGTGCCGTGATGCAAAATCAGCCAGTCGCAAATTAGCACTTTCAAGTACTGAACGAAAGAACAAGGCGCTGGGCGCGTTGGTGATTTGGTTGAGGGAAAATCAAACGCATATTATCTCGGAAAATCAAAAAGATGTTGATTTGGCTCATCAGGCGGGATTGGATGTAGCGATGATAGACAGGCTCACTCTCACTCGTGAACGGATTGAGTCGATCGCATCTGATCTGGAAAAAGTGATCGAGCTTCCAGACCCAATTGGAGAAGTTTATGAGGAGCAGAACTTTCCTAACGGCTTGCAGCTGCGAAAGCAGCGCGTTCCATTGGGAGTGATTGCAGTGATCTATGAATCTCGCCCGAATGTGACAATTGATGTTGCTTCGTTAGCGCTAAAGAGTGGTAATGCAGTGATCCTGCGTGGTGGAAGTGAAACCTTGAAAAGCAATCGGGCTCTCGTTGCCGGAATAAAACAATCGCTGCGAACTGCAGGGCTTCCGGTTGGCGCGGTGCAATTCATTGATGATCCTGCCCGGGAACTGGTAAACCAGATATTAAAAATGCATCAGTATGTTGATATGCTCATTCCACGCGGGGGTGCGAGGTTGCATACTTTTTGCAGGGAGAATTCCACCATTCCTGTCATCACTGGAGGAATTGGTATTTGCCATCTGTTCGTGGATAAAAGTGCAAACCTGGAAAAATCCATTGCTGTCATCCGCAACGCGAAGGTACAGAGACCTAGTGTATGCAATGCGCTTGATACAGTTCTCGTTCATTGGGATGTAGCCGCTGTTTTTATACCATTGCTGATTTCCGCGCTTAATAAAGATGGTGTTAAATTTCGTGTGGAGAAAGAAACACTCGCGAGATCAGGGCTTGAAGAGAACGAGGTTATACAAAAGGCAGGCGATCAAGATTTTGATACCGAATGGCTTTCGCTGGTTTTAGGAATTAAAGGAGTGGCTGGATTGGATGAAGCGTTGGAGCATATCGCTGAACATTCCACTGCGCATTCTGATGGAATATTAACCAATGACCGTGATAATGCCGAGCGTTTCACCCGCGAAGTGGATTCTGCTGCTGTATATGTGAATGTCAGCACTCGTTTCACTGATGGGGCTCAATTTGGGTTGGGGGCAGAAGCGGCGGTATCGACTCAACGGCTACACGCTCGCGGGCCTATGGCGCTTCGCGAATTGACAACTTACAAATGGGTGGGTATCGGTGATTATTTATCTAGAGAATAGATACTTCAAAGACTAAATGGGAAAGTCTTGGCGAAGTAAAATCGTCAAGGAAAATAATCGATTTCCTTTGCAGCAAAATGTAAGAGCTCACCCTTGGGATTTTTAATCAAAATTATTGAATAATTATTTTATGAAAAACAATATTACAATATTTGATTTTCTCCGTTACACTGCAATCGCTGGGATTTGTATTTTTATTCTTTGGATCTTATACAATGGGATGGATGAAGGATTTAAAGCGAATCTTATCCAGGTACTTTCATTTCTCAGTTTGATTTTTCTATTGATCTTGAATACTTATTTACTTTTTCGAAGCCAAAGAAAACCTTAAGATCATCCAAAGCAATTGATAAATGAATTCGTCTCTTTCGATTATCGGACTCAAATGCAAAATTTTGAAAAAACAGAATCCAGAAATTTATTTTGGAGTGTTAACTCGAAGATGAAAGAGTATAAATAGGTGGATCGTTAATATTTCTGTATGTAGGAAAGTATAGAATTCCTGATTATTATTTCAGCCCTTCGTAAGCGGCGCCCAACAAAGCGGCGTCTGGATTGCAAATAATATGAACTGGTATATTGGCGAGCATACTTGAGAACCTGCCCTTATCTTTAAATGATTCAATGAATAATCTTTTTTTCAGGAATGGGATGATTTTTGGTGGAATTCCTCCGCCTAAATATACACCACCAGTAGCAAGAACTTTCAAAGCCAAATTTCCAGCTTCCCTGCCAAGAATGGATATGAAAAGGTCCAGAGTTGCGGTGGCAATTTCCGCTTTACCTTCCAAAGCAGCCTGGCTGATTATTGGTGCTGGTTTATCGGTTATAGAAATTTGTTCGCGAAGCCAATCTGGTTCCGGGTATTTACCGGTCTCTTTTAAAAAAGCATAGATATTTAATAACCCCGGACCGGTACAAACCCGCTCGTAACTCACGTGCCCAATTCGCTCTTGTAGAAATGTCATTAATTCAAATTGCATCTGATCAGTGGGCGCAAAATCAACATGCCCGCCTTCTGATGCAAAGGATTGATAGTCCGTTCCATTCCAATGCAGATGAGCCTCGCCTAGACCTGTTCCAGGTGCAATCACTGCTAAAGATGCATGATGGATGGGCATACCTGCTGAGAGTGTCTCTAGGTCTTCTTCTTCCAGGATAGGCACAGAGTTGGCAATGGCTTCTAAGTCGTTGATTAAATGCACGGGAGTTTTAATTTTTATACTTAGTGTGCTTTCTTTAATGAGCCAGTCCAAATTTGGCATCTGTACGCTGCCTTCAAAAATTGGCCCAGCAATACCAAAGCAGGCTCGTGATAATGAGAGATTTTTTCCCTCTAAGAACACATTCAAAAGTGCTTCAAACGTTGGATAATTGCCGCTGGGAAAAGTTTCTTTGATGACAAAAGTTCGTGGTCCATTGACAGGATCAATAATCGCCAATGTTGTTTTTGTACCTCCAATATCCCCGGCTAATATAAATTTTTTCAATTTCTCTCCAATCAACACGGCAAGAATGTTCTCATTTTATGAGAGACATCAAACTGTGATATTCCAGGTAGAATGAAAATACAAGTTTAAATTCTTTCAGTAGTACGCAATTACGCCAAGATTGCAGTTTGGAATTGACGCAATGCAATATACTGTATTTCATTCATAACCGATGCTATTTTCCTCTGTTACGTGTCGCTACATCAAAGATCACAGCTGCTGTCAGGACTGCTCCTCTGACGATATACTGCAGGGATATGTCAATGCCCATCAGGTTCATTCCGTTTGTCAATGACATCATCACTAATGCGCCGATCAGTGATCCTACAACCTTACCTACACCACCTGCCGCGGATGTACCACCAACATATGCCGCAGCGATGGCATCCAATTCAAACAGGGCGCCTGCCGTAGTGGTGGCGGATTGTAATCGGGAAGCAAATAAAATGCCGGATAAAGCGGAAAGCATTCCCATCGAACCAAAAACCAGATAGATCACTTTTTTTACGTTGATGCCGCTTAACTCGGCTGCTTCTGGGTTTCCGCCGACTGCATAAATGTGTCTGCCTAAAGTTGTCTGACTGGTGATGAAATTATAAATAACCACGACCACCAAAACGATCACCAATGTCCAAGAAAGACCCTGGTAGCCTGCCAATACCCAGGTAATATAACCAATTAATGCCGAAACAAAAATCAATTGAAGGACGAACATATCCATTGAAAGCACTTCAAATTTGTAAACCTGTTTCTTTTTTCGGTCGCTTATCGCATTGATGATAAAAAGAATAATGGTGATCAGCCCGAGGAGCAAGGTGATTTTATGTACTCCAGGAAGAATTCCGATATCCGGAATATCAGGAATGAAACCGTTGCCTATGGCATTAAAAATAACGTTTGAGATAACTATCGACCCTGTTCCCATGGTCGCTAAAAGTATGGCGCCTCGGTAGATCAACCAACCAGCCAGGGATGCTACAAAGGACGGAATTTTCATTTGCGCAACCAAAAAACCATTGGCTAGACCGGCGATAACCCCGAGACCCAGAACAAGAAGTATGACTAGCATTACTGGTAAATGCCAGAAGGCAAGTGCAATAGCTGCCACTGCGCCGAGGAAACCTGCCAGAAAACCAACGGAAAGATCGATATGACGGATAACTATCACCAGGGTCATTCCTACAGCCAGTACAGCGATATACCCTGTTTGATTCATGAGGTTGCTTATATTTCTGGATGAAATAAATAGACCGTTCGTCGTAATGGTAAAAATTACCATTATTATGAATAAAGCTATATACATACCATATTCACGGATATTCTGGCGTAATAATTTCTGTAAATTGTTAAAAAACATCTTGAACCTCCTTAATCCGTCGCTAGTTTTATGATTTTTTCCTGAGTCGCTTCTTTAATCGGTAGCTCGCCGGTGATTTTACCGGAGGAGACAATATAAACTCGATCGCTCATTCCCAGAATCTCAGATAATTCAGATGACATCATCATAATGGCCATCCCTTCATGAACCAATTTGGTAATAAGCGTATATATTTCGAATTTTGCACCCACATCAATTCCACGCGTTGGTTCATCCAGAATTAATAAATCAGGTCTGACGAAAAGCCATTTGCCGAGGGATACTTTTTGCTGGTTACCCCCACTTAAATTGCCGACTTTTTGCTCAACGCTTGGTGTTTTGATGTTAAGGGAATTCTTATATTCGTTGGCAACTTTCACTTCGGCATTATTATTGATAACTCCCCGCCTGGAAATTTCCTGTAAATTAGCGAGGGTAATGTTATGCTTGATATCCTGGATCAGAATCAACCCATTGCCTTTTCTATCTTCGGTTACATATGCAACCCCTGTGTCGATCGCATTCTCGGGTAATTTGAAGTGTACTTCCTTACCTTTAAAAAACATTTCCCCATTAATTTTGTAACCATCTGGATTTCCAAAGATGCTTAAAGCCAATTCTGTCCGCCCTGAACCCATTAAACCTGCAAATCCAACAATTTCCCCTTTCCTTACCTGAAAATTTATATCCTTAAGAATTTTTCTTCCAAGAGTTGGATCATAAGCATTCCAGTTTTTTACTTCAAAGACAATATCCCCGATGACTTTGTGTTCTCTTTTTGGATAAATATTATGTATTTCGCGCCCCACCATGTGTTTGATTAACACATTCTCAGAAATCTCACCTTTTTTTCCGTCTAATGTGCAAATTGTCTGACCATCACGTAAAATGGTTACTTTATCAGCAATTTCCAGAACCTCCCTCAGTTTATGCGAAATTAATACACAAGTCACTCCTTGATTTTTTAGATCACGAAGAAGCTTGAAAAGATTTTCAATATCATCCTCATTCAGTGCAGAAGTTGGCTCGTCTAATATTAATAATTTTACATTCCGGCTCAGTGCTTTAGCAATCTCAACTAATTGCTGTTTCCCCACTCCCAGATCCTTAACCTTGGTGACTGGATTCACATCAAGTTTTACTTTCTTTAACATTTCAGTTGATCGTTGGATGGTTTTATTCCAATCGATGGTAAATCCATTTTTAATCTCATGACCCAGAAAAAGGTTTTCATAGACTGACATCTCAGGTACAAGCGCCAATTCCTGGTAAATAATTCCGATACCTGCCTTTTCACTATCATTGATGTTTTTAAATTTCTGCTCTTCCCCTCCAAAAAGGATTTCCCCGCTATATACACCATGTGGATAAACCCCGCTTAAAACCTTCATTAATGTGGATTTGCCGGCACCGTTTTCACCAACCAGGCAATGAATTTCACCCTCTGTGACCTGAAAGCTGACTCTATCGAGTGCTTTCACACCGGGAAATTCCTTGGTAATGTTTTTCATCTCTAATATTGGAGATTTCATGGTCACTCCGAATCTCTTGATTATGATAAAAACTTCAGGAATAGTGATGACTTGAGCCATCACTATTCCTGTTCGAACTAAACGATATTTACTATTTTAATCCGGTGAAATCGCTTGCCGGGTAATAACCGGAGTCAACAATGGCCGCTTTGACATTGGCCTTATCGACAGAAACCACGACAGACGGCTTCGCTGGGACATCAATTT